>CP070802.1:0-109987 GCA_020343595.1 Caldifarciminota bacterium
CAGGCAGCTACCACAATTCGGTCAAGGTTGTGCTTCTTGATATCCTCCAGTACGAGATTCCGGCCAACATCAGAACACATATGTGCATTATCTCGTACGATGGCGACATCGGATTGCTTCTCGGCAAACGATGTTAACTGTTTAATGTCGACGACTTCGGATATGTTCCCGCCACAATGGCAGACATATACCCCGATCTTCATGGTTTACTCCTTTGAGATTTGTTGGACATCTCCGTTGCTATCGGTCTTCCGGTATGAGACATTCCGGAGAATTCAATCGTGAAATGGGCTTCTTCAACTGTATAGAATGCCAAATCAAACTCCTCTTATTTAATCTTTAATTTCGCCCGTGACGAACCGACATCGTGGTTCCAATGAACCTGATTGGGCGATTCTTTCACTACGGGACTGTTTGTCTTAAAAATGCAAAGTGCTGCGAATATTATAGCAATAACCCATATGTTGTCAACCTGGTTAGTCATGCAGACAAAAGACCTTTCTCAGAGAACGGACGTGACTGGACAGTGAAAGTTATGCGGTTTTGCGTATTGCACGAATGAGGGATAGCCAGTATTTTCTTCAATGATCGCGAAATTTTTTAATCAAAAACCTTTCTTATTTTTTGCTTTCGGTTAAACTGCCCACTTTTTCTTCGTCTTTGACCGTTATATAGAGTGCAAACTCGGGACAGAGCATCTCACACAGGTGGCACTCGAGACATGCCTCGGGATTCGTGGCAACTGGAGGATGGTATCCCTTCAAGTTGTACTCTTCAGACATTTCCAGAACGTCCTTTGGGCAATACTCGACGCAGAACCCGCATCCTTTGCAGCGTTCCTTGATGATATGGATATCACCATGCGTGACTTTGATCTTATCGCTGTCCAAAGGTTTTCTCCAATGAGCCATGTTCACTCCTTAGCCGCAATTATATGCAGAAATGCGGCTGTGTCAATATTGACGAATTTCCCACAGATGCTATAATTGCCATAATGAAGAAAGTAGTCCTCGTGCCGATCATCTTGATCCTGCTGCCGATCACAGTGTTCGTGCTGGCTGGGACCCCTTTGATCCTGGGTGTTGTCAAGGATAAGATCGAAGCGGCAGTTTCAGAAAATCTGGGCATGCCGCTGACGATCGGTTCATTGAGCGGTAACCTTTTCTTCTCGCTCGGCGCCCGAGACATCGAATCACATGAACTGGGCCGGGTTGACGGGATAAGTATTGTCTATAACCCTTTCGCACTGCTCTCCCGGCGTATCGACATACGTTCGGTTCACATAGAGGGTATTGACTTGGATATTAATGAGTTGATTGAAGCAATACGTAACCGTCCGAGGAAATCAGATTCCCTGCCTTCGGGTTCATCACCAATCGGGATACAGATCGATGAATATTCGATCGCCGGCGGCGGTTTGGCATTGAAGATCGGGGAGACTCCCCTGAGCGTGCATTTTTCTGCTCAGGGGTTGATGACCAAAGATTTTTTCGTTGTCGATAGCCTATTACTTCGGAGTGAAAGATCGACCGCTTTTTTGAAAGGTAGGATCCCTCTTCGCAAGGCTGGCGAGCTCGACGCGGTGTTTGATATCGCCCTGGGGATCGAGGATTTAGGGTTTGGTGATTTTGTGGGTCGTGTGGTCACCAAGGGTACTATACACGGCGCGTTTGAAGCAATGATGATATATGCTGAGAACCACCTCGATATCAGGCAAAGAGACAACGAGATAAAGGGTGTCGTTGGTCTTAATTGGCACCTGCCTGATTTTGCCGACCTGGATCTCGAAGCCAAGTTGAGATTGACTGCGGCAGCACTAAGGAAGGGAATGGAAGAGCGCGACATATGGGAAATCAAAGCATCGGTAAAGCGGATGAGAATGGCGGCAGGAATTTCGTCCCGCTACGGAGAGATGCAGTTAACGGGTATCCTGAAGGGGGAAGTGTCGCGGCCGGAATTCGATGGCTCGGTTTCGGGACGATTTGACTACTATGGATTCAACCCTTCATTCAATGGGCTGGTATACTACGGCGGTGATGTACTCACACTTTCACGTTTTAACCTTTCCAGCAGGAGGGTTTCCCTCGATTTTAAACTCCGTTATGATCATGGTTCAGAGAAGATCAGCGACACAAGACTCGCATTGCATTGTAGTGATCTGGGGGTAATTAACAGTCTACTCGAAACCCCAGAGGAAATTTCGGGAAAACTCTGGTGCGACATGGTGGTTTCGGGGTCTGCCCAAGACCCGGTGGTGAGTGCTGACGTTAGACTTGCAGATGCGATGGCTTTCGGCGAAGTAATCACCGAAGCGAGATTCTATGCTTCAATGAAAAGCAACGTAGTGCGTCTCGATTCCAGCACCATTGGTAGCGCAAGGGGTTTCGTTGCTACCGAAGGCCTCTGGGATATGACGAAAGAAGATTTTGCTTTAGGGATAGTTGCTGACGCCCTCGATTTCAGCATTCCCGGGGTATATGGTGCTGATACCGTGATGGTCGGCGGCACAGTCGGTCTGCACATGAACTTCTCGGGTACGGTTCACAATCCTCAAGGCGAAGGGGAGATGACTTTCAATGATGTCGTTTACGATACTTTACATATCGGGAACTATTCACTCGAATTCAATTTCGCTGATACCACACTGCAAGTCTCCCTCGCTGATGATGAAAATACTCTGACCTTGACAGCCGAAGCCTTCCTCTATGGCGATTTTCCATTCATCGCCACCGCCGAAATCAGACATTTTGTTGTCGATCGATTTGCCTCGCAGGCAGCCGGTCATCTAACGGCGGATCTGAGGGCGGAGGGAAGTTTCTCCGATCTCAGGCGGATGTCGGCTGCTTTACAGATCGATACGGTTGATCTAACCTACGACAACAACCGACTGCATAATGTCGAACCCGTATTCATAGATTTGAATGAAGGCATCGTTAGTTTTCATAGATTCACTCTTGGTATTGCCGGGCAGACCATTCAGTTGGAAGGGACTATACCGGTTGATTTCGAG
Organism: Caldifarciminota bacterium; assembly: GCA_020343595.1. GTDB lineage: Bacteria > Hydrothermota > Tepidihabitantia > SM23-42 > SM23-42 > SM23-42. The sequence goes on from CP070802.1 coordinate 3,011, forward strand.
ACCGCAAACATGGATATTTCGGGGAAATCCTCAGACATGCAGCTCGCGGAGATAGTGTCTTTCTTGCCTGGAGGCCCGCCGATCGCCGGCAGGGTGAATTTCGATGTTCGAATTCAGGGTAAACCCCGGCAGCTCGATATCGACGGCGATCTCATGCTTGCCAATGCTAATTACGTGATCGATAATGTCAGCTTTGATTCGGTTTCCGGGCGGTTCCTTTTCAAGAACGGCCTGGTGACCTGCAGGATGCTATCCGGGAAGATCAATGAGGGACGTTTCGAGGTCAGCGGTATTGCCGACCTCTCACGCGGCCTGCTCGACACAATATCAGTTGAGATGAAACTCAACCGCATCGATTACGCCAACAAGGATTTCGGTCGTGTGCTCGTAGATGCAGACTTCCAGGCTGACGGCAGGCGAGATTCCTTGTGGATCAACGGCGAAATAGTAGTCGTCGAAGGCGTTTACGATGCGCCGATGAAACTTCAAAGAATAGTGGGCATTCTCACTGCGGCGAATCGTCCGGTGCCGCAGCAACCCGAATTGTCGAAACGGATCCATTGTGATATCGGTATCACGGTGCTGGACAGCGTCATAGTCGCCAACAATGTCGCCAATCTGTCGGCAAAGGCCGACCTTCAGGTGAAGGGATATCTGGCACGGCTGAACGCGTATGGCACGATCGTTTCGACCGGTGAAGGTACTATTCAATACCTCGGCAAGAGGTTCGACATCACCAGCGCGATAATACAATTTGATGATCCGTACAAGATAGATCCTGTTATTGACCTCGCAGCCACGTCGACGATCGCCGCGGCAGATGGTGATTACGTAATCTCGCTCTTACTCAGTGGCACGGTAACAACCTGGCAGCTCGAGTTGAGTTCTAATCCGCCATTGCCTCAGCAAGATATCGTGAGCCTTTTATTGATCGGACAGCGACGACCTGGCGGGGTAGGTAGCACGGTAAAGGAGATTGATTTGAAGGGTAAAGCAAAGGATTACGCTTTGGATGCGGTTCGATACGGGATCGAGAAGTCAGGCGAGCGGCTGTTGGGTCTCGATAGATTCACCATAACCGGCGAACTGGATGATCCTTCCTCGGTGACGATCGGGATTGAGAAGAGCATAACCAAAGGTTTCACGCTTCTTTATACAACGGGAATTGAGTCATGGGAACTGTATCAGATCGGCGCCAGCTACGACATTACCGATCACATCTCGGTATTCACGCTGTATGATCAGGAAAACTTGAATACGAGTGTGGATTTGGATTTTCACTTCAACATAAAATGATCGGTCTGATCCTCTTTCTCTTATGCGGCGGCGAATTTCGTGTGACGGCGATCGATATCAGCGGCAATCAATATTTCAACGAATCATCGATCAGGAAGATCATGTTGACCAGGCCGAAGGGTTTATTCCGCAAGGGAATGTTCAATGAGGAAATATTCAGGGGCGATCTGGATGCAATCAAAAACCTTTACCTCTATGATGGATTCCTCGATGTGTCTGTCGGTCATGAATTACGTTATGACAGCACGGAAGAAGGAGTTGCTGTTACAATAGAAATCGATGAGGGAAGACAGAGCTTTGTTAAGGATATCAATTTCAAGGGCAACACGGTTTTTCGTTCGGATTCACTGCTGAGACTCCTTGTTATGGAACAGGGTATGGCCTTTGACCCGCGAATGGTCGACCTCGATAATTATGTTATCAGATACTCTTATGATGACATAGGGTATGCCGACATTCAGGTCGAGTCAGGTTACGACCGCAGTCAGGATAATGTATCCGTACATCATTTGATAAAGGAGGGCGCGGTACAGTTCGTTGGCGACCTGGAGATCGCTGGGTTGGAGCACACCCGTGAGTCAGTCGTGCGCCGGGAACTCAGGATCAGGAGCGGTGATCTATTCCGTTATGCGAGGATACTGGAAAGCGAACGCAGACTCTACAGGCTTGGCATTTTCACGGCAATCCGAACGCAGGTCAAAAGTAGGGAGACCGAAAATAAGAAGGATGTAAGTTTCGTCCTGCGCGAAAGGAAACGTATTAGCATGAACTTTCGTGTCGGCTACGGCACGAGGGACAGAATAAGAATAGGTGTTGGCGCTCGGCATGACAACATGTTCGGGAGGGCCTGGCAGGGTAAGATCGACAGCAAGTTAAGCTTCGTTGAACAAAGGTTCAGTACGCATGTTACATTTCCAAGGTCGATCCTCCTTCCAGGGGATTTTGGTTTTGCGTGCTTTTTCAGAAGATTAGAGGAGATCGGATATGAAACCCAATCACTTGGCGGAAATGTATCTACACGATTCGTGCTCGATGCAGGTGAAATATCTGTAAAGTATGAAGTTGAGCGTATCAAGACAATCTACTTTGAAGAAGACAGCACGGAGAGAGATTTGTTACATGGTTTCATCATAGGGTGGCTCAGGGATCAGCGGGACGATCCGTTCAACACCACCAGAGGGACCTATCTCGCGGTAAATCTTGAGATGAGCGGCGTCGTTCTGCCGTCTGACGTCGATTATTTGAGACCTACAGTACAGTTACGGCTCTTTCGACCATTTATGGGGTTGGTTCTTGCTACTGCATTGAGAGCCGGTGTGGTCGAGGCGGTTGCGCCCACGGTCAATATCCCCGTGTACAAGCGCTTCTATTGCGGCGGGACATCCTCGGTACGGGGTTATCCCGAGCGCGGGATCGGCCCGGTCGATGAGAACGATAATCCCTTGGGCGGTAGGTTTCTGGGTGAAGTTTCTGGCGAAGTGCGTTTTCCAATATACAAGATCCTGGGTGGCGTTGCGTTCGTCGATGCAGGCAATATCTGGCAGGATCTGGAGGAAATAGACGCAAAACTGCGCTGGGGAGCCGGTGTCGGATTGAGGCTCCAGACTTTTCTGGGGAGCGTACGACTCGATTACGGCTTTAAACTTGGCCGCCAGGAAGAAGAATCCCTGGGCATGCTGCACTTCGCCATCGGCGAGGCATTCTGAGGATTAAGGACAGGGGAATCTTGCGATTATGTTCTTGATCGTACTTGTGACCTCAGCACATGTTGTCTTGAATTTGCGGTAGAGATCTTGGCCTTTCGGATATCCCATTAGACGGGCGGCGGTATGTAGCATCTTCGGGGAGAGAATGTCGGTTGCTCCCACAGTAATGCGGTGAATATTTCGGATGTTGTTGAGTAACATGAATGCGTTCGAAAGCCGCGAGATCTCCTTACTCAATTCGCTATGTTTGAGTGCGATCTCGTCGAATAGTTTTGAATTCACAGGGTGTATCATATTACATTGGGCCTTGATCATCAGGAGGATCATTTCCAGATCCCTCAGACCGCCGGCAGTTTCTTTCAGGTTATCCTTTACGAGAATCCGCTGGTCCGCCGGCATCTGATGTCTTGAATTGATTTCGTCCATCATTTGTTGAATATATTCTTCTTTTTGATTGAATATATAAGGTTTGATGAGACGATCGAAGAATTCTTTCTCAAAACGGTGCGATCCCACGACCAGACGGGCGCCGAGTATTTGCGATTTTTCTATGAAGATATCGTTCCGTCTTTCAGCGAGCAATTGCTCCATTTCCTTGAGGAGAATGATGTACCTGCCGTAATAGTCAGCGAATCGGTGGTGAGGAATTGTGCCGCGTTTTATTATTTCGCTATTCATCTTAGTTATTATCTTGTTGCAGTAAGAAAGCATTTCGGGGCTATCGGAGTTGACGAGGACGATCATGTCATAATCGTCATCATACGCCTGTTCGCGGGCATGACCTCCGGCCGCGAAAATTGCCAGCAGATCGTCGGTGATGATACGTTTTGTGTATTGGTCATCAACCTCCTGCCGACAGAGCTCAAAGAGAGTACGAATGTACTTATCTGAGAATTCTATGTATTGGGTGCTTATTTCACCGGCAAGCACGCCACTCAGTGTTTCCAACCCGGCGCGCATCATTTCGAAGTCATAGTAGTCACCGAGTTTTTCCTTTTTTTCTTGCATGCTCGGCATCGATTGAATATCGCTGTATATGCCATCGCCGAATTCTTGCAGAAGCGCCGGGTTTCCGAACAGATGAATCGTCTCGGGATATCGGTCTGCGACCTTCCTGATGTAGCGTTTGAAGAACACGCTGCTCGAAAGATGGATTTGGATCAATGCTTTCATGCGGTCGATAATAGAGGCAATTTCCTTCTCGTAGATCGTGGTTTCCAGGAGACGCTGATAGATCTGCAAGTTTGCATCGCTGTTGAGGGTAAGGTATTCATTGATGAGTTTCGGAAAACGGTTGAAGACATACGAGATCTTCCTGGCGACGTCCGGCATATTATCGAGTATCTCCAACAACTGATCGTTCAGATCCGTATACAGAGGATGCCCGACCTTGGTCCTGCCAAGTGAGGTCAGATATTTGATTGAAGAATATAGATCGTATTTGACCCACTCGATATATCCCCGGATGTATTTCTTTCGCTTCGCGGGCGGGTAGGAATTCAGGTCCTCAATGAAACGGTTCAACAGTTGTTCGCTTTCAAAGTCGTCCAGAATATCGTCCCAAAAGGATGTGCCACGGAAGAACTTGAATTTTGTCAGAAAATCCCGGGCGATATTACCCGGATATTGAGGATCAAGTATTGACACAAAGATCGAACTCGCTTCGAGGTGAGATTTTAGATCTTCCAGCAGAGCCGGGACAATATTGCGGACATTCTGTATGTGCTCATAATAATGGACGAGTACGTGTTCCTCGGCATGGCACTTCCCCAGATCTCGATATCCCATTGTTCGTGCCACAACACGAATGTTCTTCAATGTGGCAGCATCGAGTTCTATCTCTTCATCCTGGGTGACGAGTAATTGATACAGATATCTGAAGACTTCGAAAAAGGTCAACGACTTCTCCAGATTGTCGTATGCCTGATGCCGCTTGGGGTTTTTCTCCCGGAGATCATCGAATATTTGCCAGGCGTTAACCTTGTCGATGTCGTAGACGGTTTTCTGCGCACATATGATGTTCTTTATTATGCGCAAGCCGTCCTCTTTGAAATTGATGTGACTCGAGCTGATAGGTCTTGCCAGCAGTGAACTGATCTCACCGAGTATGCCCCGCAAATATGCCTCATGGTACTTGTTATCGCTACCAGGATGATAGAAGTAGCGTTCAATGATCTCCCGCTGATAATCCTGGAATAGAGTATCGTCGCCGGTGATCACTGCGCCGCTCAACATCTCGTTGATGATTACATAATCGCCAATTTGGTGCTTCAGGGCTTTCTTGTATTCTTCGATCGATGCCGAATAGTACTGACCGCCGATATGCTCGGAGAGATGAAAGTGGAATGTGATTGCGGATTTCAACATCTCCTGGCTGATCTGGGAAATAACACGATTGAATTCATGCCGGTTGCCGGTTCCGTCATCGATTATTCCGACATCGATATCATCCTGGTCGGCTTTCGTGCCGACACCGAGAATCACGAATGCCGGGCCTGACTTTTCTTTCAGATACATGTTGAACAACTGATTGATGTAGTTGGATGTGAGCATGCGGAAATTGTTGCCGGCGTCGATCATGAACTTCTTGTAGACAGAATACTTGTCCGCCGATGCCATGACGCCCATTCTTAGATGGTCGAGGGCTTGTCGGTTCATCAGCAGGAACTGGAGTGAGAAGAATGTGTTGACAAAATTGAGTTTTTCCTGCCGGTCCATCCCGACGCTGGCGACAATGTCGAGTTGCCTCTCGAAATCAAAGGTCGGGTGGAGGATGTGCACGGCATCTCTCTTTTTCTTTTCTTCGAGCCTTTGAACGAGGGGATCGAGGTGCCGTTCGATGATGTTGATGTATTTCTGATAATGATTGCCGAATTCGGCGTTCTGTTCTTTCAGTTTTGCTATGAAAGCCTTCATGATCAGCTGAGCATTTCCATGGCAACAGGCGAGATTTCCAGATCCTCATATCCCAGGTCACGCGCGGCTCTGAGAATTTTCAGGAATTTCTTCTTGAAAATCTCCTCCGGACCGAACCAACTGCCCCGAGACATTATATACTTCCAGAAATGAGTATTGTTCTTTTCTATGTTGCAGACCGCAAAAATGTGTCTGATGTCGATACTTGTATCCACACGGAGTGAGATGTCCCTTGCCGTGCGCGGTGACACGATCTTGTTGGTTATGATATCCCAGGGTTTCGCGAGGCATAGAGAGACATCGTATGGGTTGTCCTGCCAGTTTATTCTCTGGCTAAAGGGCGTCGAACTGGCAACGCCTTGAGCGTAGAATTCAAACAATTCGCGCCGCAGGATGTAGTCAACATTGATCCAGGTGTTATTCGACGTCCAGGCAGTATGATAACTGGTCAGGCTTTCACTCACCATGAGGTCGTCGTCATAGTCTACGATCCTTATCGTCGGTGATTTGTGCTTTCTGGTGAAAGTCTGCATGTCTGTTACGCTTCTGAAAAGTAAATCAATGTCCCACAAGGCGGTATAGCGAAGATAACCGTGCATGAGAAGAGGTAGTGCGCCGATAACCAGGAATTCAGGCATTGTCTTGTCCTGGATGCTCGATAATTCAACGAGTATGTCAAGCATACTATGTCGCGTCCTTTGATCAACAAAATTCAGCCAGTCAGAGTTCACGAAAGAGGCGATGCTACAGAATCAATGCTTATCCGGCTTGTTCAGCAAGCTCGATACCCGCGTTGAATGCTTTGAGGTTAAGTTCTTCCGTCCCCTTTGGTACGCGTGACAGAATTGCGGATTCAACCGCCTGCTGCGAAATGATCCCGGTCAAGCGAGTAATGACCCCCAGGGCAACGATATTTGCCACCAATGCTTTGCCCATTTTCGTCTCGGCAATTTCAGTGATTGGCAAGGAATAGGTCTTGAAGGCTCCCTTGGGGGTACTCGTCACGTAGTTCTTGTCAACGAGTAGTATCCCGTCGTCTTTCACGTCCTTGCAGTATTTGTCGCATGCTTCCTGGGTAAAGCACAGGAGCAAGTCGATATTGACCGCTTTGGGGTAATCTATCTCTTCATCGGAGACGATGACTTCGGAACGACTTGAGCCCCCTCGCGCTTCCGGACCGTAAGACTGGCTTTGAGTGGCATTCTTGCCATCAAAGATTGCGGCTGCCTCGGCGAGTATCTTTCCCGCCAATATCAACCCCTGACCACCAGAACCACTCAACCTGAACTCATATCTAAAGGACACAGTGACCTCCTATTTCACTTCACAAGTTGTTTCTTGATACTTTCGGACAGTTCCCGGTACACTTCACAGAATTCCGGTCTCTCTGTGTCATGGAGAATGCCGATCGTAATTTTGCCCTCCATTTCCTGTACCGATTTATTCCGCGCGACTCCGATTTGCACGCTGTTGTTCTTATACCACTCCATCATGTCTACGACGTTGCCGAGGCGGTTCGGACGTGCGTAGTATGTAGGACATGGCGAGAGAACTTCGATAACAGAGAATCCTTTTTTGATTATACCTTTGTGGATATATTTATCTAATTGAACGGCGTGATAGCAGGTCGATCGTGCTACGAACGGTGCGCCGGCAGCGATCGCTAATTGAGAGATGTCAAATGCAGGTTCAACATTGCCGTATGGTGCCGTGCTGCCTCGCTTGCCTGCTGGCGTGGTTGGTGAAACTTGACCACCGGTCATACCGTAGATGTAGTTGTTGTAGATGACCACGGTCAGGTCGAGATTGCGCCGTGCGGCATGGATGAAGTGGTTTCCGCCGATTGCCGTTGCGTCACCGTCGCCGGTGACAACAATGACCTTTAGTTTTTGCTTGGCAAGTTTCAACCCGGTGGCAAATGCGATTGCTCTGCCGTGGGTGGTGTGCAGCGTATTAAAGTCAAGGTAACCCGGGGTTCGTGAGGAGCATCCGATGCCGGAAACGACCGCGATTTCGTCCTGGGGAATCTTGCTGCGCTCAATCGCGCGCAGCAGAGATTTCAAGACGATACCACATCCGCAGCCTGTGCACCAGATGTGCGGCAATTTGTCGTTTCTCAAGTACTTGTTATAGTTGAACACTTTTTATTTTCTCCAATATCTCGACCGGCGTGATGAGTCCACCGTCCACGCGATTGACCTTGACGACTTCCTGTTTGGTAGCGCATGATATTTCGTGCGCCATCTGTCCAAGATTCATTTCCGGTACAACGAAGAATTTGATGCGTTTCGCGATCTTGCTTAATGCCTCATGCGGGAACGGCCATAATACGAATAAATGCAGTATGCCGACTTTGTATCCGAGTTTTCTTGCATCGGAAACGGCACGGTAGGCTGAGCGCGCTGCCGATCCATATACCACCACACAGATCTCTGCTTCTTCAAGGAAAGATTCCTTGTAGAAGATGATTTCGTTGCGGTATCTCTCGATCTTCCTGTTGAGCCGGCGCGTGAGCTTGTCAACCTTCTTCGGATCGTTGGTGGGAAAACCGGTTTCATCATGGCACAGCCCGGTGACGTGGTACCTGTAGCCAATACCGAATTCAGCAAAGGGAGGGATGTCGGAATCCGTGTTCTCGTACGGCAGGTATGATGACGGGTCTCGCTCGGTGATCTTCCGGTCGACAATCTCGATCTCAGCATCCTTGGGGTATACAATCTTCTCACTTATGTGCGCAACGATCTCGTCCAGCAGTACTACTACGGGAACCCGGAACCGTTCGGCAAGATTGAACGCCTTTATTGTCCAATCATATGTTTCCCGGACGGTCGAAGGAGTAACTACAATTATCGGATGGTCGCCATGTGTACCCCAGCGGGACTGCATGACATCGCCTTGGGCAGGAAGGGTTGGTAGACCAGTACTGGGTCCTCCGCGCTGGACATTGACGACGACACAGGGGATCTCGGCCATGGATGCGTATCCGATATTCTCCTGCATCAGGGAAAATCCTGGACCACTAGTGGCGGTCATCGATTTCGCTCCAGCCAGCGATGCCCCGATGATAGCCGCCATCGAGGCGATTTCGTCTTCCATCTGGACAAAGGTACCGCCGACCTTGGGCAACCGGCGGGCGAGGCATTCGGCAATTTCGGTTGACGGCGTTATCGGGTATCCCGCGAAGAAACGCATGCCAGCAACGAGCGCTGCTTCGGCACACGCCTCATTGCCGGTTATCAGTTTGGTTTCTACCTCATTGGTCATTTTCGTCCGATATTTTGCTAACTGTGATGGCAAAATCGGGGCAATAAATTTCACAGAGTTGACATCCTGTGCATGCTTCTGGATCTGCAACGTATGCTTTGTTCCGTTGCATTGCCAGGACGTTCTTTGGGCAAAGGGCGACGCAAAGAAGACAACCCTTGCAGTAATCCTTGTTAACCGTGACCTTGAACTTGCGGGCCTTCACAACCATGGTGTAGATTATACTCACATAATAAGCATCGTCAAGGATGCTTCAATTAGCATTCGGATGCGGAAATGCTTCTGACTTTCAATAGTCGCTGGCGATATTTTCTAATTCCGGGATCGAAGAGAGTTAGTGCGGTTATCTCAGAGATTGTAACTGAGAAAATGATTCATGAATTCACGTACGAATATCGTAACGGGAATGGCCAATAAGACTCCCCAGATTCCGAAGGTAGTACCGCCGATGATTAGTGCGATCATGACGATGAGCGGGTGAAGACGTGACGCCCGGCCGATGATAACGGGACCAAGGTAGAAATTCTCGAGGAGCTGTTCTCCAATGTACACCGAGACTATCTTTATCGTACTCACCAAGGGGTCGGCGCTTGTGATTCCTATTACGAGTGCAGGGATGAAACTCAAGATGTATCCGATATTCGGAACAAGGTTACATATACCGGCAACCAGCCCCAAAAGCAGATAGTAGCGGATTCCCAACAACCAAAGCGCAGCGCCGACAATGAATCCGACGACCGTCATGAGAACCAATTGACCTCGGAAGAAACGTGCCAGAGAGAAATTGAGGATGTGGATAAATGCATTGATCTTTTTACGTTCGGCTGGAGGGAACAGGTTCAGGAACCAGTGCGTTATCTTCTTCCGGTCAGCGAGCAGCAAATATGCGGAGAGCGGTATTATGACGAGATTATAAATGACAAGGATGATACTACCAATGCCCCTGCCGATCTGGCTCATTGTGTTGAAGATACCGCTGAGAATGCTGTTCAGCTGGGTTGTAATCGTGTTGGTGAGGATGCCGGGATCAATGTCCATACCCAGTTCGGTCAACTTCTCGATCGCGGTGCGAAAATACTGCTGACCTTGCGCTATGACGGTTGGTATTATCTTGATCAATCCCTGCATTTCATGTACCAGTCCCGATATGATGAAAAAGACGACTAGGGGCAAGATCGCAATGACGGGGATGAGACAAGCCAGTATGGCAAGTATCCTCGGTATTCTTTTTTTCTCGAGGATGTCTACGATTGGTGCGAGTATGTATGCAAGGCCCATTCCAATGATGAAAGGAACGAGGATCGTGAAATAGCTGAACAGTAAAGATAGTAGCAACAGAAGTATGCTCATGAGAAATATCGGCCTCACGCTGCTCTTTTTTCGCTGTGGCCAGAGCATTGCCAGGACGATGAGGAGCAGCCAGAGTGGGGAGAAAGTCTGCGAGATGATCACGAACGCGGCGATAAAGACAAATGCGAGGTAAAGGAATACATTATGCATGGTGTGATTATATATGACCGGGCTGCGAAATCAAGGCTTGACTTTTGGGTGCGTATATATAGAATAGCAAAAAGGAGACGGTATGCATCATCTGAAATACATGGTAGTTCCACTTTTTTTATTCGTTGTTGGATGTTCCTTTGAAGACCAAACGCTTCTAAGTATTGGTGAGACCAAATACTCGGTTGCAGATTTTAATGAAAGATATCAGTTCACTGCAGCCGATGATTCTGTCAGAAGGATGAATCTGATCGATGAATATGTGAACCAGATGCTGGCAGTTGAAGAGGCCAAAGATCAGGGCTACGATAGTGATCCGGTTGTGCAGGCAGCCTTTGGGACGAATGAACGGGATGTTATCTGGCGTTCTTACTACAGTGACGTGATTCTTGGTAAAGTCAAAGTCACAGATGGTGAGGTAAGAGATACTTACAACAAGATCGTCGAGCAGTATCACCTTGCACAGATCGTGGTATCAGAGGAGTCCCTTGCGAACTACGTAAGCAATGAGCTTAAGAAAGGTGCATCGTTTGAGGACATGCTGACGTTTTCGCTCGACACAATGTCAGTCGATGGTGATATCGGCACTTTTTCGATAATGTCAATACCGCCAGAGATCATGACCTCCTTGAAGAAGGTGAAAGAGGGCGGCGTGACCGAGCCCATACAATTCGGCGAATACTATATGATCTTCAAGGTCATTGACCACTCAATTGCCGAAAGCCCAAAATTTGACGAGGTGAAGGAAAACATTAGAAATAACTTGCGACAAGAGAAGGCAAGGGCCGAAGGTGAGAAGTATTTCAGCAAATTGATGGAGAGGGCAAGGGTTGAGTATAACCAGGAAGGATTAGATATTCTGCTAAAACCGGAATCGCTGATTACGGAGAGTGACCTCAATACCTGGGTGGTGAAGAAGTATGATACGGCATTCGTTTATGTCCGTTCGGTCATAGACGCGGTGCGATATCTCCATACGGGCTCGCGTGTCGATCCGAAATACTTGATCGATCAAGAACTGATCCCCGATCTGATCTATGACGAAGCGATAAGCAAGTACCACCATAAACAGAAGGTGACCAAAAGGAAATTGGATAATACCTATACCATGCTACTCTATCAGAAGTATTATTCAGATAATGTGACGGGTAAAGTGACAGTTGATTCGGCAGCGGTCAGGGAGTACCTCAAAGAACACCGCGATGAGTTTAAGGATATGGATGCAAAGAGGGCTCATTCAATAGTAACCGTGAGGCTGAGAGAGGGAATGGTCCAGAATTTGCGGAACGATCTCTTCAGCATGTTACGCGAAAAATACAACCCCGAGGTCAATGAGGCAGTCTTGTCTCGGTTGTTGAAGGAGGAAAAGTGAAGTATTTTGTATGCTTTTTGGCACTCGTGTTTCTTTTCAATTGTGCGCCTAAAGAAGAAGACGTCATTGTGACCGTAGATGGCTCGAAGCTCACAATGGATGAGTTTGAGCAGTACGTGCCGGATGTGGATTACAGTCAGATCGGCGAGGATCGCATCCGGGCATTTCTTGATGACTGGGTGCAGCAGGAGATTCTTTATCTACAGGCCAAGAAACTTGGTGTCGATAAGGAAGACTCGGTAAAATTCGTCCTCGATCAGTACACGAAGAATTTCCTGGCTATGGAACTGGTCCGGCGTGAGTTCGGAGCGACCACTGTTACTGAGAAGGAAATAAGGGATTACTTCGAACAGCACAAGGAAGAATTCCTGTATGCGGTAAAACTGGGTCAGATTGTGTTGCCAACACGTGAACTGGCAATGAGGACTTCGGAGGAAATAAAGGCAGGGGCTGATTTCTTCAAACTGGCACGTGAAAGATCGCTGGCCCGATATGAGGATCCCGAAAATCCACGGATCATCACGGAATTTCTGCCGCGGGGAGTCATTGCCGATTTTGCCATCGAGGAAATGATATTTGAAATGAAAACAGGTGAAATATCAGAGGCAATACCCTATGTCCAGGGGACGTATTTGATCGTGAAACTGATCGACAAAAGAAAGATCAAGGCACAGGCCGAATTGACCGATGAGGTGAAGGGTCAGATCTATAATTACCTCTTGGCCAGCAAATATCAGGGGTTCCTGACCGAGTATGTCGACAGTCTAAAGGAAACCTACAAGATCACCACTGACCTCACACCCTTAAAGGAATGATGTACCGGATCCCCAGTGGTGTCCAACCCGGTTAGCAGACAATGCTGCTGATATTACTGACCGCCGCTCTTGCAGATCAGATCGCTGCCTTTGTAGCCGATGACGTTATCTTGTGGAGCGAAGTTCAGGAGAATGTGAGTATCTTGAACAACGACCCGGTCGCCCGCAGAATGTTCACTACCGAGGAGGAGATCGATGAATATGTTGTCGATCAACTCGTCGCCAATAGACTGTTGTTGATCGAGGCTGAGCGTGAATCAGTTTTTGTCGAAGACGACGCCGTTGCGCCTCTGGTGGCGCAGAATATCGAGCAACTCAAGAGTAACTTCCCCTCGGATGCGAATTTCTTTGCGTACCTGGAGGAGCAGGGGATCAACATCGAGGAATTGAAGGACTATTATCAGGAGAACATAAAATCTCAGATGATAATGGAGAGGTTGATCGCAAAGAAGTTCGCATCGAAGATAATGATCACGCCGATCGCGGTCAAGAGATTCTACGAGGAGAACAAAGATTCTATTGCCACGGTACCGGGTAGGGTCAAGCTTTCGCATATTCTCTTGCCGGTCCTGCCGAGTGAAGCAGAGATGATGAGGGGATTCGAGCGGGCAAGCGACGTCTATAAATTGCTCCTGGCCGGTGGTGATTTTGCCGTTCTTGCCGGTGAGTTTTCTGAGGATGAGAACTCAAGAAGGAAGGGCGGCATGTTAGGCAGGATAAGGAGGGGGGAGACAATTGAGGACTTTGAGGCTATTGTATTTACCTTGAAGCCCGGCACGATTTCACAACCCTTCGCCACGAGGTTAGGCTATCATATTGTTGAGGTTATGAACAAGAGTGATGACTGGGTTCTGCTCAGACAGATACTCATCAAGGTCGGCATCGACCGGCAGGATACGCTGCGGACAAAAAACTTTGCCATTCGCCTGAAGGGGTTGATCGAACAGGGAGCTGATTTTGACAGTTTGGCCAAAGAGAATTCCAGAGATCCTAATATTGATCTTGGTGAATTCTTCATAGAACGGCTCACACCGCCATTCGACAAAGTTGTCGCCGCGATGGAGGAAGGTGAGATCAGTGACCCGGTCCTGACGCCTTATGGTTATCATCTTCTGTACGTTAGAGAAAAGGTTGCAGAACGCACAATGACTTTTGACGAGATGCGTGATCAGATAATGCAATATCTTTATCAGCAGGAAGTACAGGAGAAATACGACGAGTTGATCAAGGATCTAAGGGCACGGATATACGTCAAGAGATTCTTCCCCGATTCCGGGTAATCCGCTTTTACTCAACAAATCATATCACATAGTTGGACCCGACATTCGCACGGGCAGAATTCCTTTCTGCTGCGTGCTTTGTTGATCTCTATTCAGAGTACTTATGCGGCGGATGCTACGATGAGGAAAAACACGTTGACACGCATGGACGTATGGTTAGAATTGTGATGTGGACAAACTGGCAGCATATATAGCAAAAGACGCGCATATCCAGAGTATTGTTTCACTGAAAGGCGATCTGGACCTGTACATTGTGGGCGGAACGGTCCGGGATATTCTGCTTGACCGACAACCAGAGGATTATGACTTTTCGTTGGAAGGGTCAGGCATAGACTTCGCCAGGCATGTTGCGCGGAGAACGGGTGGGGCATTTGTCGTTCTTGATGAGAAAGCGGATGAAGCCCGGGTGGTCGTTGATGATATTATCTATGATTTCGTGGGCGTTGACCAGGGCGGTGTCGCTTCGGATCTTACGAGGCGTGATTTTACGATAAACGCGATGGCAGTACACGCCGATCGGCTTGAGCTGATCGATCCCTGCCACGGATTGCGTGATCTGAAGAAACGAGTGATCCGTCCCGCCTCGGCCGATGCGTTGATCGCTGATCCGCTACGGATATTGAGGGGATTCAGATTCTCACTGCAACTCGATTTCGACCTGCACCGGGATTTTACCAAATTCGCCAGGAACATTTCTCTGGAAGATGTTGCTGCGGAGCGGATCGGGGAGGAATTGTTACGTATCATGTCAACGCCGCGTTCGTTTGATGTGATACTGAAGATCAACCAGTTAGGAGTGTTCAAGCAGATATTCAAGGAAGCGCAAAAGCTCATCGAGGATTTCGATCTCTGGAATCATTCACTCAACACCTACGGAGCCGTTGAGTACCTGATCGAACACGGGTTCTTCACCCAGCTTGAGCCTGAATACAACACTTACTTTGCAGAGAGGAATCGGATTGCGCTCTGCAAACTGGCGGGCCTGTTCCATGACGTGGCTAAACCGGATACATTTCTCATAAAGGATGGTGAAATTCATTTCTACGGACATGATTCAATTGGTGCAAAGATGATCGAGAAGATCGCACACCGCCGTTTGAGGTTCTCTCGGCATGATACCGAAGTTCTGAAGAAATTAGTAAAGGAACATATGCGGTTGCATCTGCTGGCAACCAATCCTGATCTCACCGATCGCGCGATTCGCCGTTTTTTTCGTCACCTTGGATTCGATTGGTTTGGAGCCATGATCATCGCGTGGGCTGACGGGTATGCGACCGGTGGTAGGACAAATCATCTCGAGAAGGCATTTCTGAGGATGGTTGAATTATACCGTGCCGATATGGCAAAACCGAAGGTCGAGCGACTCGTGAACGGCTATGACCTCATCGCCTTGGGTATGAAACCCGGTCCGAACTTTAAATTCATACTCCAAGAACTGTTGGACATGCAACTGGAAGGTATCATAAAGGAGAAGGCTGAAGGCCTTGAACAAGCCAAGAAGATCGCAGAGAAGATTAACTCGGATTGACTCATTGTAAAGAAGAACCTCACAACGTATTAATAATGTAGAAACGTTTGACACTATGGGATGAATGAGTATAATATCATCAGTATGACATCAACTACGATAATCGGCGTGAGGCACAAGGGCAGCGTCGTCATTGGATGTGATGGTCAGGTGACAACGGGTGAAACCGTCATGAAACGCACGGCACGCAAAATACGTAAGATCTACAACGATCGGATCCTCACAGGATTTGCCGGGTCAACCGCGGATGCCCTGACGCTTTTTGAGCGTTTCGAGTCGAAATTAGAAGAATTCAGAGGTAACCTACCGCGCAGTGTCGTTGAACTCGCCAAGGATTGGCGGCAGGACAAAGTACTGCGTAGACTGGAGGCTCTGCTTGCGATCCTCGACAAGGAGCATGCCTATGTCGTTTCAGGTTCCGGAGATGTGATCGAACCCGACGACGGGATCGTGGCCATCGGGTCAGGAGGCCCTTATGCGCTCGCTGCCTGTCGGGGTTTGGTCAATCACTCGGCACTTTCTGCTCGGGAAATAGTCGAGCAATCGATAAAGATAGCAGCGAGTATCTGCATATACACAAACACCGAAATACACATAGAAGAGCTTTAGGGTAATTCCTCGATCAAAAAGCGTGCCTTGCCAGAGTGACGACTGGGGGCAGCGCTTACATGTGGTTGATATTCTGCCTTGATATCACGATCTTCAACTTGCGCAGCGCGTTCTCCTTGATCTGACGCACGCGCTCGCGCGTGATGTTCATTATTCTGCTTATTTCCTCGAGGGTGTGGGGTTCATATTCACCCAAACCGAAGTTTCTTTCCAATACCTCCCGCTCCCGAGCTCCGATCTTGCTAAGTGCCTTCTGCAGCTTCTCTTTTTCTGCTTTCTTTTTGAAGATCACATCCGGAGGCGGTGAGATTAAATTATCTGATCCCTGGATGTCGAGACGAACCGATTCGATGTAAGGATTCTCTGAATCTTCGAAAGCTTCATCAAGGGAATATGCCGGTATGAGTTCGGACAGCGCGAGGGCGATTGCGCTGGGATCGACTTTGAGGATACGGGCCAGTTCCTCTGGTGTCGGTTCCCGTCCGTTTTTTTGTATGAATTTCTTTGTCGCGGTCTGCGTTCGGCGGGCAAGAAAGCTCTTGCGGACAATTCCTCGTTGCGCGCTAATCGCCTCGTAGATCGCCCTTTTTATCCACCATACAGAATAAGTATTAAAACGGTAACCCTTTCGTTCGTCGAATTTATCTGCGGCATGAATGAGTCCCTCGTTTCCCGCGTTGATCAGCTCGGAAAGCCCAAGCCGCTCGTCCTGAAATCTCTTGGCGATGAAGACTACAATTCTAAGATTCGCGCAGATGAGCTTCTTCTTGGCCTCAGTGTCGTTGTGCTCTCTCGCCCTCTTCGCCAGTGCGAATTCATCATCTTTGCAGAGTATTTTGTACTGACTTATCTCTTCAAGATACTGCTTCAGTCCACGGTCGCTTACAACCCTGAACATAAAATTATCCGGCTGCCAGCCTGTCTGACATATTCATATGATTAAAGGCGCGACTACGGAGTGACTGCAATATAGAGCTTTCGTTCTCCACGCTGGACGATAAAAATGACCGGTTTATCTTTCTCCAGTTTCCTGAGTACATTGCGATAGTCAGTGATGTTCGATATCGTATTATTCCCGATACCAAGTATCACATCAGCAACCCGGAAGCCCGCTTCTTCGGCAGGGGTGTTCGTCTTTATGCCGATAACGATGACCCCGCTCGCCGTCTTGGGTTCGTAGCGCTCGGCACGGGGGTCTGAGATGTCAATCACTTGTAGGCCTAATTCGTATTCTTCATCCGGTACTTCAGCAGCGGCGGTAACGGTTTCCGGCATCTCGCCGATCTTGACCGTGAGTTCTTTTGCTTTTTTGCTCCTGATTACTTTGACTTTTACCGACCTGCCGATTTCCGTAGATGCAACCATGATCCTGAAAGATGCCATATCCTTGACCTTCTTGCCGTCGAATTCCGTGATCACGTCGCCTGCCTTGATACCGGCGCGGTTCGCGGGCGTGTCCTTGAGGACCTCACTGATCAAAACGCCATCGAGTGTCGGTAAATCCATTGCTTCTTTAAGGTCTTCGGTGATTTCTTGCAGGTAGACTCCAAGGTATCCCCGCGTGACCTTCCCTTTGGTCTTCAGCTCTTCGATGACCGACTTCGCGAGACTTGCCGGGATTGCGAAGCCAATGCCAACATTACCGCCACTTGGCGATGTAATCGCAGTGTTGATACCAATAACCTCACCCCTTATGTTCACCAGAGGACCGCCAGAATTGCCGGGATTTATGGCCGCGTCGGTCTGAAGGAAACTCTGGAAATCCGGTCCTTCAGGTAGCACGATGCCAGCCCGCCCTTTTGCTGAAATTACGCCGACGGTGACGGTGCCTTCGAGATGGAAGGGATTGCCAAAGGCGATCGCCCAGTCTCCGACCTTCACTTTCTCCGAATCCCCGAATTTAAGGTACGGTACTTTCTCACCGTTTTCAATCTTGAGCAGAGCAATGTCGGTTCTCGAATCAGTGCCGACGATCGTTACTTCATCGCCCCGGAACTCCTGTTTGTTCGTCAGTTTGACAACGATGTCAGAAGCACCTCTGATTACATGGTAATTCGTGACCAGATAACCATCTTCGGAGATGAAGAAACCCGAACCAAGCGTCTGTGTTTTCTGTTCCGGTCTCGGTGTGCCTCTGAAAAAATCCTTGAATAGATCTTCCCACGGACCCTCAAAACGCCATTCGAATCCCGGGAACGTTCGCGTGACCGTCCGTTCTGCTGAAATGTTTGCGACAGCCGGAGAAACTCCTTCGGCCACATTGGCAAAAGGACTCTCACCGCTTTTGCCGACCAGCGCAATTGCCGCATCATCCTCAGGACTCGCTTCGCCGCGGTTGGCGAGGTTAGGTAAACTTGCAGTTATTATTATGCCGAAGAGAAATGCAAAAATAGCCGCCGCGCCAGCAATGATCCCGGCGTTGCGAAGTGAAATATTAGCATGCATGATGCCTCCTTAAATATTGATCGAGCGTTTTCGTACTTATCTTTAGACTGCCGGTAGAAGGTGATCTACTTCTTTTTCGGCAGGCCTTTGCCTATTTTCTTATACTCTGACTTTTTCTTCTGTAATTTCCGAGCGGTCGTGTTGATCTTACGCACAGCGCCCTTAATCTTCTTCGTGTTCTGCCAGTCGCTTGTTTTCTTTACATAGACCGCCTCGTATACTTCACTACCGAATTGAGTAAAAGCATCTCTCAATTTTCGGTTCAGATCGAATATCTCAAGTTTTAATGAGCCCTTTTGAGTCAGATCCCCTGCTTCCTTTCCGACCACCTTGGAGGCGTCGTCAAGCCATTTCACGAGATCATCCCAGATATTTGCCATTATTCCTCCTTAGCTTTTAGACAAAAGGCCGGTCGTTTGGTTTACCGCCGTAATATCAATACCGAAGTAGAGACGGTTCTTACCGGACAGTGCGACCAGCTCAGGTTTCGCGGATCTCTTTTTCCTTATCTCGCTGGACTTCATCGACTTTGAGGATGTATTGATCGGTGGTATGCTGAATGTCCTCCTGGGCTTTGAAAGATTCATCTTCGGAGACCTTCTTGTCCTTTTCCAGTTTCTTGATCTCATTGTTGGAATCGCGCCGGATATTTCGGATCGCGACCTTGGTCTCCTCGGCCATTCTTAGCGTGAGTTTGATGAGTTCCTCACGTCGCTCAGTCGTCAGAGGTGGTACAGCAAGCCGTATTACATTGCCATCATTGTTTGGAGTCAGTCCTATCGAAGATTTGAATATTGCTTTCTCGATATTTGCCAATGCCGATTTGTCCCACGGTTGAATTATGATCAAACGCGGTTCGGGTATGCTGATCGTCGCCATCTGGTTGAGCGGTAATTGACTCTCGTAATATTCCACCTTGATACCCTCCAAGAGGGCGGGCGATGCACGTCCGGTTCTTAATTTGGCAAGTTCCGAGGCAAACAGAGAAAGTGATTTCTTCATCTTTTCCTCAGTACTCTTCTTGATGTCTTCTACCATTTCATCCTCCGCTGATTATTGTTCCGATCTTTCTGCCGGATAGTACATCGCGCAGGTCGTGTTCGAAGAAGTTGTACACGTAGATCGGAATACCTGCGTCCCGGCATGTGTTGAATGCAGAGAGATCCATGACTTTCAACTGTTTCTTGATGACTTGCTCGTAACTTATTTCCTTGTAGAATGTAGCGTTCTTGTTTGTGACGGGGTCGGCTGAATAAACGCCGGCGACTTTTGTGCCTTTGATCAATGCATCCGCACGGAGTTCAACTGCCCTGAGCGCGGCTGCTGTGTCCGTCGTGAAAAGTGGATTGCCGGTGCCGCCCACAAAGATCAGGATGCCGCCCGAGTTATAGAATTCCAGGTCTGTGAATTTGTTGAACTTCTCAGCAATGCCTTCCATTGCAATGCCGCTACTCAGCTTCACCCTTTGACCCTTCCTTTCGAGCAATGAGTGAATTACGATACCATTGATCACGGTACCGACCATTCCGCACAGGTCTGCATCAATATTGTCGAGCCAGGCAGCATCGCGTCCGCGTATGATATTACCACCTCCGACCACGATACCGATTCTTACGTCCATCCTTTTGGCCTGGAGTATCTGTTCTACGGCATAATTTATCGCCAGCTCATTGAAGGTTTCGTCGTCATTTCCAAAGAATTCTCCCGACAGCTTGAGGATGATCCTTTGGTATTTTGTAAGGTGGGGCTTTTTTTTCATTCACCGAGGCGAAAACGTACAAAACGCCTCACGACGATGTTTTCACCGAATTTTGCTATCTGTTCTTTCAGATAATCGTCGACGGTCTTTTCTGGAATCTTTACAAATGGTTGTTCAAGCAGGCATACATCAGTATAGAATTTCTCTAGCTTACCGGCCACTATCTTCTCGACAATTTCCGGTTTTTTCTTCATGTCCTGCACCATACTACGGTAAATTTCCTTCTCCCGTTCGATCACCTCAGGGGAGAGCTCTTCGCGCGTTACCACCATGGGCTCGCTCGCCGCGATCTGTAAGGCGATATCGCGGACAAACCTGCGAAACTCGGTGTTCCGAGCGACAAAATCCGTTTCACAATTGACTTCAACCAGAACGCCGAGGCGGTCACCCGGATGGATATATGCGTCCACGATGCCCTCCTTGGTTATGCGACCGACTTTCTTGGCGGCGAGGGCAAGACCTTTCTTTCTCAGGGTCTCGACCGCCTTGTCGAGGTCACCGTCTGCTTCTTCCAGCGCCTTCTGGCAATCGACTATGCCGGCACCGGTTCTTTCTCTAAGCTCCCTCAGCTTCTCCCGATCCATATGCTTCTTTGTCCTCTGCTTCGAATCCTTTTCTTCCTTCAATGACCGCATTGGCCATGATCTTGGCAACGAGCGAGATCGATCTGATAGAATCGTCATTGGCCGGTATCGGATAGTCTATTTCGGTCGGGTCGACATTTGTATCAACGATCGCCGCGACCGGGATGTTCACCCTGAGCGCTTCACGTAGGGCTGTTTCATCTTTCTTTATATCCACTATGAAGACCAGTCCCGGCAGGCGATCCATTTCCTTGATGCCTTCGAAATTCTTATGCAGTTTCTGATATTCCCTTTCGGCTCGCGACATTTCTTTCTTAGATACCGTTGTCCAGCGGCCATCTTCCTTCATACGCTCGAATTCCCTGAGTCTTGAGATACGCTGGCTCAGTACTTCGAAATTCGTTAGCAGTCCGCCTAACCAGCGTTCGGTCACGTAGAAAATCTGGGCTTTCGTTGCTTCATCTTTGATAATATCTTTGGCCTGTTTCTTGGTTCCGACGAAGAGAATACCCTTGCCTTCTTCAGCAACGCGAACCGTTGCCTCGTAGGCGCGCTTCAATCCTTCCTGCGTCTGTCTGAGATCGATGATGTGTATGCCATTGCGCTTTCCGAAAATATATTTTTCCATCTTGGGATTCCAACGCTTTGTGCGGTGTCCGAAGTGACATCCTGAGGTAACGAGTCTCTCGAAAGTTATCTGTTCCAAAGTGCCTCCTTATCGTTTCGAGAACTGGAATCTCTTGCGGCGTTTGGCCAAGCCGTATTTACAGCGTTCTTTCTTTCTTGGGTCTCTCTTCAACAGCCCGGCACTCTTCAGGGTTGGTCTCAGTTCTGGATTGAATTTGACGAGCGCCCGGGCGATACCGTGGCACATCGCTCCGGCCTGTCCTGCTATCCCGCCCCCCGAGATTCTTGCTCTGATGTCTATAGAGCCTTTCACTCCTGCGGTGATGAGCGGGAGATTGACCAAATCGACGAGGTCCTGGCGTCCAAAATACTGCAGGGGATCGCGGTTATTGACCCTGACGACCCCGGTGCCCGAAGACAGCATGATCTTTGCCGTAGCAGTTTTCCTTGATCCGGTCAGGATTTCCGGCATAAACCTTCCTCCTTACAATTCAATTAATTTGGGCGACTGCGCACTATGGGGATGTTTCGAATCCGTGTATATCTTCAGTCGCCTCAACCGGCGCGCTCTCAATTTGTTCTTGGGCAACATGCCGCTGATCGCATGATAGAAAACGCGTTCCGGATGTTTTTTCAGCATCAATTCTAAATGGATCTTCTTCAAGCCGCCCGGGTAGAAAGAATGAGAATAGTATATCTTATCCTTCATTTTGTTTCCGGTGACCCGGAATTTATCGGCATTGATGACGACCACAAAATCCCCGCAATCGACGTGTGGGGAGTACTGTGGTTTGTTCTTGCCAATAAGAACACGGGC
This sequence comes from Caldifarciminota bacterium, assembly GCA_020343595.1. GTDB lineage: Bacteria > Hydrothermota > Tepidihabitantia > SM23-42 > SM23-42 > SM23-42. Next base: position 25,529 of record CP070802.1, read on the forward strand.
AATCTTCGAAGCCAAACGACCGAGGATCTTATCAGTGGCGTCGACGACGTACCAATTGCGCTTGATTTCCGCTTTCTTCAAAACTTTTGTCTTCATTAGCGACTATTATATACAATTTTGGGGCAATGTCAATACTGAAACGCTTCCATCGCGAATAATGCTGAATTAGGCATGTCGAAAGCTTCATGTTGGTCAACTATGAACGATCCTTAGGGGTTGAAGTCCTTTGTTGTATTTTTTGGCGGCCAGTATTGTACAGGGGTTTGGTTTTTGGTCCTTATAACACAAAACCAGGACTGTACCGGCAGCCATACCCTACCACATAAAACCACATCCGATGTGTTACTCTACCTGCAGTTTGATAGAATCCGAGACTATTACTCGGCGGTTCCTCAGTGTGCTTCTTCCCAGTCGTTACCAATGCCGATCGTAACTGTGATTGGAACCTTTGTTTCTATGGCAGTTTCCATGCTCTTTCTTATCAACTCTTTGGCTTCATCGACCCGTGCAGTTTCGATTTCGAATAGCAGTTCGTCATGGATCGATAAAAGCAGACCGCGTTTGAAGTGAGCCCCATTGAGATACTTCTCGACATCAATCATCGCGATCTTGATGAGGTCGGCAGCGCTGCCCTGGATCGGCGTGTTGATGGCAGCTCGTTTTGAGAATTCTCGGAGGTTGTAATTACGTGAGTGCAGATCGGGTAATGGTCTGCGGCGTTTGAAAATGGTCTCTGCGTATCCTTTTTCCTGTGCTGATTCCACCACCTGTTCACGCCATGCCGCAACGCCAGGATAGAGGTCATAATATGACTGGACGAATTGTGCTGCCTCTTCGTGGGGGATATCAAAGCGCTGGGCCAGACCATAGTCACTCATGCCGTAGATGAGCCCGTAATTGATGACCTTGGCCATTCTGCGCTGTTTGTCATCGACTTTCTCTTCGGGGATGCCGAGGACCACACTCGCCGTGTGCCGGTGTATGTCATCCCCTTGCATGAACGCCTGGATGAGGTTCTTATCGTCGGCAATATGGGCGAGCAACCTCAGTTCGATCTGAGAGTAATCGGCCGAGATCAGGGTGTAGCCTTCGCTTGCGACAAAGCCCTTTCTGATCCTTCTGCCGAGTTCGCTGCGGATGGGTATGTTCTGAATGTTCGGATTCGATGAAGACAGTCTGCCGGTCGCCGTACCGGTCTGGTTGAATGTCGTGTGGATACGGCCTTCTTGACTTAACATGATCAAGGGCTCGATGTAGGTCGATCTCAATTTTGCCAGTTCGCGGAACCTGAGGATTTCCCTGGGCACCGCATGACTGAGGCTGAGTTGGGTCAACACTTCAACATCTGTCGAGTAATGCTTCTTACCGCGTTTCGTCGGCTTGAGTTTCAGTTCTTCAAACAGGACCTCGGCGAGCTGCTTGGGTGAGTTGATATTGAAAGAATGCCCGACGATGCGATAGATATTTTTTTCGACTTCCTGAAGATCTTTTTGAACTTCTACGTTGAGTTCTTCCATGTATATTACATCAAGAGCGATACCTCGTTTTTCCATCCTGGTCAATACATGGATGAGCGGTTCCTCGATCTTATCGTAGAGCTCGAGCATATTCTGCTTCTGTAATTTTGTCTTGAGAAGAGGATGCAACTGATGGCTGAGGAGGGCGATCGCTTCCGGTGTTTTTCCCGGGCATGATTTCAGGTTTTGAAGGCAGATGTCGTCGAACGAGTGTGAGCGGCGATTCGGATCGAGAAGCCAGGAGGCGATTTGGACGTCGAACAGCGGCGGGTTCAGAGTAATTTCACGCGCCTTGGTCTTCAGGTCAAAACCTGCCTTGATGATCCCTTCCCTGGCTAGGATATCAGCGGCATCTTCACGCCCTGCGCAGTATACGTTGTCATTGTCAACGCTAAAGAATGCGTTGTCGTTATCGAAGGCAACGCCGAGTACTTGTGCGCGCGTGACCTTATCCATGTCCTTCAATAGCTTGGTTTCAATAACACTATGAACGTCCTTGGAGAGTTCCTTTATGTATGCGTGGAATTCGAGATCGACGAGTATTGGCATGACCTTATCGAGGTCAGGTTTTTTGGCGCGCAGATCATCAAGGGAGAAGTCCAGCGGAACATCTGTCTTCAGTTCGATCAATTGACGCGACATTAAAGCCTGTTCCTTGTGTCCGGTAAGTCGCGGGTCTTTTCCGAGTGCATCACTGAAGTCGGCGTATTTTTCTATGATCTCCCGGGCACGTTTTGGACCGATGCCTGGGACGCCGGGTACGTTATCGATGGTGTCCCCGGTTAATGCAAGATACATCGGGATCTGTTCGGGCAGGACACCGTATTTCTCAGAAACCTTAGCGCGGTCGATTATTTCGTCACGGTAGGCATCGTAGACAAAGACGTTGTCGCCAACAAGTTGCAGTAGGTCTTTGTCCGATGTTGCGATGTAGACCTCGCCGTGCTTCTTTAATTTTACGGCAAGGGTCGCCAGGATGTCGTCGGCTTCAAAACCCTGGACCTCGAACTGCGGTACGCCCATGCAAGCCGACAATTCTTTTGCCTTTTCGATCTGGTAGGGAATGTCGGGTGGCGGTGGAGGCCGGGTCGCCTTGTAGTCCTCGAATATCTCATCACGGAATGTAACGCCCGGAGCATCGAATGCAAGAATCAGGTATTCGGTTGGCAGGCGCTTCTTTATCTTCTCCAGCGTATTAACGAAACCGAAGATGCCGGATGTGTTTCGGCCCCGGGAGTTCTTCAAAGGATTCTTTATGAACGCGAAATACGACCGGAAGATGATCGAATGCGCATCGATGATAACGAATTTCTTCTTCCTGCCCATGGTCAATTATATTCAAGAATGGTTTTCAAGCAAGACCACGAGAATATTGACAAGGGTTATTAATTCTGTAGTATTGCACAGTGGTTCACCAGAAAAAGGTGTACGCGATCATTAATCCGCATGCCGGTTATGGCAAGGCCGGCAAAAGATGGCCCCAAATACTAGAATATCTGAGATCCTCTGGATTTGATGTCACCTGGCGGCTGACCGAGCAGAGGTGGCATGCGTATGACATTGCGCAGGAGTATGCGCGGCAGGGGGCGAAGCTCATAATCAGTGTCGGCGGAGAGGGTGTTATGAACGAGATCGTGAACGGTCTTTTCGCGTATCAGGAGACATCCGGTACTATGCCCGTTCTCGCCATGATCCCGGCCGGAACCGGCACCGATCTTTCGAGGACCTTACATGTATCTAAGGACTACCGGCAGGCCGTCGATCTGATCAAAAAAGGGCACGTGATGTTGATGGACGCGGGCCGGATGGTCTTCGAGCGTGAGGGCAGGACGTCGGTGCGCTATTTCATCAACGCGGCAGACACCGGGCTGGGCGGAGCAGTGGCGAGATTGAGCAACAGCCTGCCAAAAATCCTTGGCGGATTCCTCACCTTTTTACTGGCAAGTCTTGCTGCGCTGAGTAGTTTCAGGAGAATGAAGTTGACGATCTGGGTGGATGGGAAGTTGGTTGACAGCGGGCTCATGACCATCGTTGGGGCGCTCAATGGTCAGTATTTCGGCGGCGGCATGCATGCTGCACCAATGGCGGCGGTCGATGATGGTATAATGGAATTCCTGTACGTCAAGGATACGAATTTCTTGAAATTCGTCAGCAAGGTTCTGGCCAAGGTTTATACCGGCGAACATCTAGCATACCACAAGGTTTACCTCTGCAAAGGCAGGCAGTTGAAAGTGCAGGGTGAGAAGGTCTTTCTGGCCGAGGTGGATGGTGAGGTCGAAAGGGCGAGCACGATCTACCTCGATGTTCTACCTAAATCGGTCGAGATGTTGGTGCCTGATTAGTTAGACCGTGTATAGACCGTTGGCCTTGATGTAGCTATATACTGCAGGTTTTAAAAGATACCTTACTGAAAGTCCCTTTCTGATCTTAGCGCGGATCGTGGTTGATGAAATGTCGATCAGTGGTGCGGTGCTGACCATGATCCGGTCAAAGAACCTTGCCTCTTTTGAAATATCATAGTTCGGTCGGCGCATAACAACTACGCGGCATTCGCGAAAGAGTTCTTCTGGATCTTTCCATGTTTCGATCTCATGCCACTGGTCACTACCGATCAGCAAGTAGAACTCATCTTCAGTCTGTGCATGCAGCTTTCTTATGACTTCAATAGTGTAAGTTTTTTCGGTAAATTCTCTTTCGATATCATTTGCCGCGAACATTTCGTTATCCTCTACCGCGAGTTCGGTCATAACATACCTGTGTTCGTATGTTGAGTAGTTAGTTTTATGGGGCGGATTGCCCGAAGGGACAAAAAGAATCTTCTGGAGGTGGAATTCCTCCAGGACATGTTGAGCAATGATTAGATGTCCGATGTGCGGAGGATCAAAGAGGCCTCCGAAGACACCTATTTTCACAAGTGCTACTCCTTGCTACTTCTTTCAAGTTCGGCAATTCGGTCGGCGGCGTCTTTCTGCCAGTTCTCGTCTTCGAGAAGTTCGTTGTACAACTCCAGTGCCGCTTCGAAATCGCCCTGTTTTTCGAGGATGCGGGCTCTCCGGTATGTTGCTTCACCGGCAGATTCTGTTTCCGGATAGTTTTTGTATATATATTCATAGTACAAAAGGGCAGCTTCAGGTTCCTTGAGCTTTTCATATAACTTGCCGTTCTCCAACTCCTTCTTGGCCAGTAGATTCCTTGCATTCAGTATTTCTTGTCTTGCTTCATCAGTATATTCGGAGTTGGGATAGCGAGTAAGGAATTCGTCGAAGAGCCGGATCGCCCTTTTCAGATCGCTCAGGTCCTTTTCGTAGCTCGGAGCACCGAGAAGGTTGGCCTTTGCTCGATAGAAGTGAGCTTCCTCGACCAACGTCGAGTTGGGGAAGTTACGTATCAGGTAGTTGAATTCTATTACTGCCTGATCATATTCCTTCATCTCAAGGTATGCACGTGACAGCCAGTACTGGGAATCATCGACATACTCGGATGAGGGGTGATAGAATAAGATCCTCTCAAATGCTTCTGCTGCCTTCTGATACTTTCGGTTTTCGAAGAACGACATAGCGCGTTCGTATTCGTTAACTGCGTCGAGTGGAACGAGGGTCTCGCGTGCCGCACACGACAGGAATATTCCGACGAGCGCCAAGAGAATCAGGTTAGATCTCATTTTTTCTCCTTTATTTCCTTTATCCGTTCCTTTGCCTTCTGGGTCATTTCACCCTTTTGGTATGGATCCAGCCGTACGACTTTCTTGTACAGTTCGAGAGCCACGTCGAAGTTACTGCGTGCGTAGTATATTTCGGCCGTATAGAAGTACGCATCGTCAAGCATCGATTTGGGTTCACCGTTTGCTATTATGTGGCCAAAATATATTTCTGCGCTGTCCAGTATTCCAGCTGTAAAATGCTTGGTGCCAAGCGATAATTGGATTTCACTCACAAGCAAAAGGTTGGCCGCGGTCTTCAATTTTTCGTATTCTGCCAAGGCCATTGATAATGCCGGGCTATAGTCGCCGGTAGCAGCAAGTGCCCGGATCAAGTTTGGTTTTGCGTTCCTGGCATCCTTGCTGGTTGAATCGATCTGCAAGGCACGTCTGTATGCCCTGATCGCTGCTTCATGATTGCTATTCTCAAAATTCAGGTCGCCAATCAGAAACAGGTTGCTTGTCTGCTCATACTCAGGTACGAGTTTCGCGATCTCCTGGTGAAGGAATAGAGCGCGTTCCGGCTCATTGATCTTCAACGCATTTTGGGATAGTGCGTTGTATATTCTTATTATGCTGTCCTTGAACGTCGTATCGATAGCCAGGGAGGCTGCGAAATAATCCAGTGCCTCCGCATATTCATTTTTTCTCAAGTAGCAGTAGCCAATGATGTATTGTATTTCCGAATCTTTGTTCTTACGCAGTGAGATGATTTCAGTCAGTGCCCGGTCGTAATTCCATTCCGCAATGAACTTCCGGGCGTTGCTGATACGTTCTTCCTTGCGGGCGCAAGATAAGCAAATAAGTATGAAGAGAAAAAACAACCAGGTGCTCTTATTCATATGACAATATTTCAGAGATGTGGAACGATATCTATCATGCTCTCGACTTGCCCGCCCCTGCGCTCGTCGCCGGCTCGTTCACTTCTTTTCCAGTCTTTCGAGCAGGCGCAGGTATGATTCCAGTAGTCCGCGGAATTCAGATACGAGCAAAAGTTTCTGATGCTCAACAATTTTCGTTTCTTCTCTTATTCTGCTGAGTTCGGTCTGTGCTTCTTTGAGGAAGCGTTGAGCCTCGACACGCGCATTCGCAATGATCGTTTCTGCTTCCTTCTTTGCACCGTTCTTCAGTTCGTCAGCGGCTTTCTGTGTTGTGGTCAGCGTATCCTGAAGTATCTGCTCCATGCGTCGGTAGTCTTCGATCTTCAGATCCATATCCTTTACGCGCTCTGAGAGACCGGCGTTTGCCCGTAGGAGTTCTTCAATTTCCGTGGCGACCATGTCCAGAAATTCTCTTACCTCATGAGGATCGTAACCGCGTACTTTTTTCTTGAATTCCTGTTTGCGGATTTCCAGTGGTGTGATTGGCATATTACCTCCGCTTTTGTATCAACATTGTATTTCTTTGGGGGTACAAAACGTGATTATTCATTGTTAATCAAACCTTTTTGAGCTAATCATAGGCAAAAACAGTACTACCGCCCAGGCGCTTTGCCTTTCTTAGCGATCGCTCGGCTTTCTTGATCATTTCCTTCACGCCGCCGGCGTCCTCTGGGAAGCCGACCACGCCTATGGACAGACTTATTTCTTTTACCCGTAGATCTTCTTTGAAGAAATCATGATTTCTCACACTGCGTAGTATTCTCTGAGCAGTTTGTTTCGCGTAAGCTTTTTTAGTTTCAGGCAGAAGTGCAGCGAATTCGTCGCTGCCGTATCTTGCGAGGATATCGACGCTTCTTAAACTGCGTTCAAGGATTCGCGCGAGTTGCTGTAGTACGCTGTCGCCAGTGCTGATGTCGAATTCCTTATTCACGGTGCTGAATCGATCGATATCCATCAGAATAACCGCCAGGCTGTGTTCATATCGTGAAGCTCGCTGTAACTCGGTATGCAGCTGTCGGTCAAAGTACTTTCTGTTGAAGACGCCGGTCAATGTGTCGATCCAGTTCTGCTGCTTTACGCGCGAGTAAAAGCAATTGGGTTGTATGAGATGCTCGACAAATACATACGGATGGGTTTTCAGGGTTTCGACGAGTTCGAGAGAACTTATCGTACTGACATCGTATGTGCAGAGGACGAAGATCCTGTAATCAGGCTGTCGGCTCAGGTCATCGAGGCCACTCTCTAAACCGACATGGTTCTTGTTACATTCGATCAAGACCCTCAAGCCTTCACGTATTTTCGGCAGCTTCTTGTACTCACGCTTTAACCAGCTCACCAGCGATTTCGCAGTTACCCCTTTGCTGACCGTTGAGATACGGTTTCGGAAATTCTTGCGTAGTAACTTACAGATGCGTTCGTTACCGATGTAGACGACTTTTTCGTGCCGTTCAATGCCGTCATTGATGAGGGTGAATATATTATCGATCAACTGTTCAGTTCCGCGGTGAATGTAGAGGGCATGCAACGGCAGGTCGATCTCAACACCTTCATAACCGATCTTCACTGATTTCGGCATGGATTATCCCGTCTCCTTTTTGGCAACTGCCTCCAGGACGTCCAGCGCATGGCTGAGTTTCTCGACGGAGTAGTTACCCATATGGCCGATGCGGATGATCGTCCCTCTGAGATTCGCCTGACCATTAGCAAAGAGAATGCCGTGTTCTTCTTTTATCTCTTTGATTATCGGCGTGCTGTCCTTTCCAGGCTGCATTTTCAATACCGTCAGAGCGTTGGAGGGCTTGTCCGGCATCAGTTCGAAACCGATTTCTCCTATTCGCTTCCGGACATATTCTGCCATGTCCTTATGTTTCTTAAAGTTATTTTCCAATCCCTGTTCGATGATCATATTCAGTCCCTTGTTCAGACCGCAGAGTATGGTTATTGCCGGAGTGAACGGGGTCTGATTCTTACCTCTGAATTTCTCGTAGGTCTTGATATTGAAATAGTATTTGGGCAGATCCGAAGCTTTGGTCCTCTCGAGGGCCCGTTTTGATAGCGATACAAATGAAATACCGGGCGGTGCCATCAGTGCCTTCTGAGATGCACCGACCAGACCGTCGATATGCCACTCATCCTGGGTGCAGTAATCAGCACCAAGTCCGGCAACGCCGTCAACCACAAGATAGGCTTCATATTTCTTTGAGATCTCGCCGAATTTCTTTATGTCGTTGAGCGCACCGGTCGAGGTTTCGGTCAGTGTTGTCAGAATCACAGTTGATTTCGGCGCGGTACCGAGCGCTTCTTCGATCTGATGGGGTTCAATCGATCTTCCGTAGTCGGCCCTGATTGTGATGGGGTCAAGGCCGTAAGTGTTGCAGAGTTCAAGCCAGCGCTCCCCGAATTTTCCGGAGATTGCCACGATGGGCCTTTCCCCGTGTGAGAGAAGATTGCAGCATGTCGCTTCCATTGCTCCGGTACCCGATGAGGTGAAAATGAAGATTTCGCACTCCTGTGCACTGAGTATTATCTTCAGATTTTCCGTAACCGCGTTATATAGTTCACCGAACGCATTTTCGCGATGATACAATAGCGGACAGGAAGTTTCCTGCAGTACCTCTTCAGGTACATCGACCGGACCCGGTGTGAATAGAGTATACTTACACTTCAATCTTCCTCCTGCATAATATGCAGAGGCTCATGTTTTTTCTGTCGGTATCCTGTAAGGTGTTGGAGAAGTACATTACGCAACTCGGGTTGTTGCAGTGCTCCAGTCCGAGCAAATGTCCTGTTTCGTGCACTACCTCCTTACCCAGCCTCTCTTCGGAAGCGGGACCGGATAACCGGAACAGTGAGACGATTGCGGAGCGAAGGAGCGGGTTGGCAATTCCGAAGATGAAATTAGTGTTCTCAGCGTATATATCTACGCCGATGATGCCAAGGCGGTAATCGGGGAAAGGTCCATTGAGCTCCTTCAGCCTCTTTATAACCTGCCGTGGATCATACTGTTTGCGCAGCGCGTTATACGATTCGGCAGGTACGTCAAAATAACCTCCGAAGCGCACGTCTAAGTTCAGTTCGCCGTGTAATGATCGTTCGACTCTGGCGAAACAGTCCAATCCTGTCTGCTGGTATACCGTTGTCACTTTTCTTTTTCAATCTTCTTGATGAAAGAAGAGAAAAGATCGATCGGGACCGGGAAGATCGTCGTCGAATTCTTCTCGGTGGCGACCTCGGTCAGGGTCTGCAGGAAACGAAGTTGGACACCCACGGCCGTTTCGCCGATGATCTTTGCGGCGCGATTGAGTTTGTCCGCAGCCTGCAATTCTCCTTCAGCATGGATCACCTTGGCCCGACGTTCACGCTCTGCTTCAGCCTGGCGGGCGATCGCACGTTGCATTTCCTGCGGTATATCGACATGTTTGATCTCGACCGTGGAAACTTTTATGCCCCATGGGTCGGTCTGCTGATCGATGATCTTCTGCAGCCGTACGTTGATCTTCTCGCGCTGCATAAGGATTTCATCGAGCTCATATTCACCAAGGACGCTGCGCAGGGTGGTCTGGGCCAGCTGGCTCGTTGCATAGAGATAATCCTCGACCTCGAGTATCGCTTTAGCGGGCTCAAATACGCGAAAATATCCGACGGCATTGACCTTGATTGAAATATTGTCCTTTGTAATGACATCCTGGGGCGGAACATCCATTGTGATCACACGTAGATGAACCTTAGCCATCTTGTCGATGCCGGGCCAGAGTATGAATATGCCCGGGCCTTTCACCTTTACGAATCTTCCAAGCCGGAATACGACTGCCCTTTCATATTCTTTGAGAACTTTGATCGAACTGAGGATGATCAGTACTACTACAATAATGAGTATTGTCGGTAAAGTCATAGGTCCTCCTTTGCAATATTCTATGTATATTCATAATGAAGTCAAGACAGGAGTTGTCTGGATTAGATCTTGGGATGCTTTGTAGTGTTCTCGGGCGATATATGAAATTGACAAAGGTGGATTTTTGGGTAGATTATACTGTGCTGTTACTGGCATTGTTATTTTCTTATTCACTCGATTTTCGTGGCATATGGATACCGCGCTGGTCGATCGACGACCACGAGAATATCTTTGCGACGCTAGACAACAGGTTCAACCATGTTTTCCTGCAGGTATTTGCACTCGGTGAGGCATACTATCCCTCAGAAAAGGTCATTGTGAAGCGGTATGATGACCGTTGGCTGCGGGATTTTCTGGCTGATGCCCACCGCAGAAATATCAGGGTTTCAGCGTGGTTGAACGTGTTTTATTCATGGGGATACGCGGAGCGGACACTGGACGCGCGTCACCCCATAAATCGCCATCCCAATTGGTATGTCGAGGACCGAAACGGCGGATCAATCCTCGAATATGGTGTCGAGGACTTGAGGCGGATGGGCATCGAAGGCTACTACCTGACGCCGGCAAACAACCAGGTCTTCGACTACATACTGGATATCGCCACTGAGTTGGTGGAGAAGTATGATTTTGACGGCGTGCATCTTGACTATTGCAGGTATCCCACGCGTCGGTTCATCTACGATGTATCGCTCAGAAGCAGGTTCATGCGCGAATACGGCGTCGATCCGAGTGATTTCGGATCGACCGGCTTCGAGCAGAGATTCAGTGTCTGGGGAAGCACGGATCTCGAGAGTAGATTACAGAATGTGGTGCGTGATGAGTTGACCGTCTTTGTCGGGGAACTGAGCGCCCGGGTGAAAAGCACCAAACCTTACCTGGAGTTGTCTGTTGCCGTCAAAGCCGACTACGAATCGGCCAGTGCTGATTTCCTTCAGGATTGGCCCCGGTGGGTGAATGATGGACTGGTCGATTATGTTTGCCTGATGGCATACGGTAATAACATTGGTGGGATTTTGGACAAGACGATTAAGATAGTGAATGACCCTCAAAAGGTCGCAGTAGGCCTGGGTGTATACCGTTTGAGTATTGATCGGATTGCGGCTCAGGTTCGGCAGGTTGCCGCTTTGCCCTTTTCGGGTGTGGTATTCTTTTCATATGAAGAACTCAGGAAGAACCGTTCATATCTGAGCGTTCTTCCTTAGTCAATCAAAGGCGATTCGACAATTTTCTTGACAATCGATGTCTTTAGAGTAGAATAGTAGTAATGAAGAGGATTTTTCTTCTGCTCGGAACAAATCTGGGAGACCTGAAGGAGAATCTCGAGGGCGCCTGTAAAGCCATAGAATCTCATGGTATCAAGATTCTGAAGAGATCGAGGATATACAAAACAAAACCGTGGGGTGTATCTGAGCAGCCTGATTTCCTCAATCAGGCCCTGGAAGTGGAAACAGAACTTTCGGCCGCGGAGTTACTCAAGATATTCAAAAATATCGAAACTCGGATGGGCAGAGGTGAAGGCCGAGGGAGATGGGGGCCAAGATTGATAGACATCGATATCATCTTCATGGGTAACCTTGTTGTCGACCAAGCAGACCTTAAGATCCCACACCGGCAATTCTTCAAACGCGGTTTCGCAGTGAAGATACTGTCCGAGATCGCACCGGATTTCCGCCCCCCGGGTTCATCCAAGGCTTTGCATGAGTATGCAAGAGGAGAAAGTAATGAGGGAATTCAGATTTATTGCGATTGAAGGTGTAATCGGTGCCGGCAAGACTTCCCTCACTAAGATCCTATCTAACAGGCTGCACGCGGGTGCTCTGCTTGAGGAGTTCGAGGAGAACCCTTTTCTCGCGAAATTCTACGCCGACCGGAAGAAATATGCCTTTCACACTCAAATATATTTTCTTATGTCAAGGTACCGAAAACAGCGGGAGATGGCGCAGATCGATCTCTTCAATTCAAAACTGATCACTGACTACCTCTTCGTTAAGGACCGTATCTTTGCCGAGGTCAATCTGAGTGAAGAAGAGTTTGCACTATATGACAAGATATATTCGATCCTCTCGATTGACATACCACGACCCGATCTCGTCATCTATCTGCAGGCAAGTCCGGAGGCTCTTTACAAAAGGATCAAGCAGCGTGGCCGTGTGTATGAGCGTGATATTGAGTTTGAATACATTGAGAAACTGAGTGAAGCGTACAATACTTTTTTCTTTCACTATAATTCTTCGCCGATGTTGATCGTGAACATCAAAGGGTTTGATTTTCTGGCCAATCCAAGAGATCTTGATTTATTGTGTGACGAAATAAAGGACATCAAGGAACCACGCCGGGTACTGTCAAGAGCATGATAACCGTTAATGCGATCATTGCCAAGAAGAAGGCCGGAGAGAAGATTGTCAGTCTCACGGCCTACGATTTCATAAGCGCACGCATTCTTGATGAAGCTGGTATTGATATAATCCTTGTTGGTGATTCGGCAGCCAACGTTTTCGCTGGCGAGAAGACAACATTGCCCATCACCACGGAAGAGATGCTCTACCACACCAGAGTCGTGGCGCGGGCGGTGAAAAATGGTCTTGTGATCGCGGACATGCCATTCATGTCCTACCAGGTGTCGGTTGAGTCCGCCGTTTACAATGCTGGACGTTTCCTTCGAGCAGGCGCATGCGGCGTCAAGTTGGAGGGAGGAGCACCCATGATCCAGACCGTCAAAAGGCTGGTCGACCTTGGCATCCCGGTCATGGGGCATCTCGGCTTAACCCCTCAGTCGGTACATAAATTCGGCGGCTACCGAATACAGGGCGTCGGCAAAGATGCCTCGGAACGCATGCTTGAGGATGCCAAATCCCTACAGTCTGCCGGGTGTTTTGCGATCGTCCTTGAAAAGATCCCCAAGGCACTTGCAAAACGGATAACCAGTGCGATCGAGATTCCGACCATCGGCATCGGAGCAGGCCCCCATTGCGACGGTCAGGTACTCGTACTTCACGATATACTCGGGCTTTTCGAGGAGTTCAAACCCAGATTCGTTAAACGGTATGCCAACCTGGCAGAAGAGATACGAAGGGCCGTTGAGCAGTACAAGAAAGAAGTGCAAGGAGGCATCTTTCCTGACAAGGAACATTCCTTTGATTGACCCGCGGTAAGCCGCCATGGAGTACCTTCTTGACCGTATCTAATCCATCCAAGTTGCTCGCTGAATATTTCTCTTCATGTTGAGTAATATCATTCTTGTCTACGCATTGCTGGGCACTGATTTCCCGATCTGCGTTGCCGATGACTTCCAGCAGTATTCGGAGGTAGAATTCACATACGGACAGTACTATGTTTTCTGGATCGATCGCCGCTACTACTTCATCAACGAGAAATTCGCCATATTTGGCGCACGTGTCGGTTTGGACGGTCATGTCATCGATCCAAATGGTAAGACGGTATTCTGTGACAGCACTGCTGATGGCCTGGATGTCGCCAGCGATCCAAACAATCTCTTCGTTGTCAGTCGGAACCATTGTTGAAGCGACGGGGATATCATCGGAGTGCGGGTCACTCCTTCCTGTGATACTCTATATTCGGTGACGATATGCAATCGCCCTTCGGTCCAGGCTGACCCGGTGGTCGCCTATACCGGAGAGAATTACGTGGTCGTTTGGTCTGATGCCTGGTTCACCGGAGCTTATTACTGGATCATTGCTTCGTGTGTCGATACTGCTGGTACAGTAATGGATACAGGGTATTGTATCGGAGCAGAGGCAATGTGTAGTGAGTTACGGCCGGATATCGCCTTTGATGGTGAACGATGTCTTGTCATCTGGTTTAATTATGACGAACCGTACGGGGTTTATGGTAGGTTCGTCGATGAACTCGGCATGCCCGAGGATACGGTATTCACGATTTCTACAACCCTCGCCAGCTACAATGTTGATCCGAGTGTAGTATTTGCCGGTGATCGTTACCTTGTCGCCTGGGCCGACGTCCGTTCCGGCAACAGCGACCTCGATATAGTTGCTCAGTTCGTCTCGACCGAGGGTGAGTTGATTGGTGCGCCGGTGGTGATCGCCACTGGACCCAGCAACCAGATCCAGCCGGCCGCAGGTTACGACGGGAGTGTATTGCTCGTTACCTGGTGTGACGATCCGGTTGCGATATTCGGGCAGGAACTGCATCCGGATGGCACCTTACTTGGCGGTAATTTCAGAATATCAGACGATATGCCATATTCCAGGAGTCATCCCGCGGTCCATGCATCGGCACAGAACTTTCTTGTTGTCTGGAGTGAAACACGCGGCGGTGAGAGCGACATCTTCGGGAATATTGATGTGGCAGCACCGGTGGAAGAGGACGGACCGCATCCAACCGTTTGGCAGAGAGCGACTATCTTCAATGACCGGCTCGAATTACCATTTGACGGCGCCCACCGCATATATGATGTGGGCGGACGCGACGTTACCGGGCTTCCCATGTCCAGCGGCATTTACTTTGTTGAATTCGGTGACCGCTGGCTACAGAAGATAATCAAGGTTAGATAGGAATACTCGTTTCATTGAAAAGAACGGATCGATTAGATAATATTGTCATCAGAAGGGCACGTATCGGTGATGACGCTGCGCTTGTAAGGCTCTTATCCGAGCTGGGCTACCGTTGCAGCCAGGGTTTTGCACGCAGCAAGATCAGACAGCTTTCAGGAAAAGCAAGCGACCGTATCTTTGTAGCAGTTGAGAAGCAAGTTGTGACAGCATTCATTTCATGCCATATCCTGCCAATGGTACACCAACGGGGTTTCTTGTGCCGGGTCACCGCGATTTGCGTCTTGCCAGAATGGCGTGCCCGGGGTATTGGTAAGTTATTAATGGAGACAGTCGAGGACTTTGCTCGTTCCCGGGATTGTGCTAAAATAGAGATAACGAGCGGAAAGCATAGAAAGATTGCTCACGAATTCTACCGACGTGCCGGATACCATACGGCGTCGGCAAGATTCGTCAAAGAATTGTAGAAGACTTCTGTAGGAAAGAAAATCTCACATTGGTGCAAAGTCTGAACCGGCGTTGACATTTGCCTGGAATCTTCTATAATTAGGTGTGGCGGGTTATACCAAGAAGCATGCACGTGCTGGGCTCAAGGAGAAATTACCCAAACTTGAGGTGATCGATAATCAATTCAAGGGTTACACAATATCCATTATCATCCCTGAATACAGTTCATTATGCCCTCGCACGGGAATGCCTGATGTTGGGACGGTAACAATTGAATATGAACCCGGTGCCTATTTCGTAGAATTGAAATCATTGAAGCACTATATTCTGGGATACCGGAACCTCGGTATATTTTATGAGAACGCAGTCAACCGGATCCTTAAGGACTTCGTGAAGGCGGTCAGACCGCGTTGGGCCAAGGTTCGCGGTGAATTCCGACCGCGCGGTGGTATCAACACCGTCGTTGAGGCAAAACACGGCAGGATACCATCTTGAGAATTCAAACACATTGACAAACCGACAATTCTATATATAATGCGCCATGGACCAGGAAACAAAGAGACTCTACATTGAAGCGCTGCAACTCTATGAAGCCGGCAAAGTAAAAGAGTCTGTCAATGCGTTGAAACAGGTTGTTCAACTCTACCCTGATTATCCTGATGTTCACAATGCTCTCGGTCTCGTTCATTCCCTCGCTGGTAATCAGGAGGACGCGATCACCTGTTTTAAGAAGGCTATCGAGCTGAATCCCTCCTATATCGAGGCGTACGTGAATCTTGCGATCGTTTACAATGAGCAGTGCGAATTTGAAGAAGCGATAAGATCTTTTGAGAAGGCGGCAACACTGGAAACGCAGGAGAAAGGTTTCTCGCCGAAACTCAAGGCGAAACTGGCCGGTGTCTACCGACAGCTCGGCGATACGTACTATGAACTGCAGGAGTACGAGAAAGCAAGAGAGGAGTACGAGAAAGCGATCGGGTTGGCACCGACTTTCCTTGATGTCAAGCTGAAACTCGCAAAGGCTTTGCTTCAGCTAAGTGAATTCGGTGGTGCGGAAAAACTTCTCTCCGATATCCTGGCCCAGAATGCAAGCTATCTGGAGGCGAAGACCACACGTGGCCTTTGTTACTATCGGCAACAGAGATTCGCTGATGCAAGAAACCAGTGGCAGGAAGTCTTGCGTGAGGACCCTCAGCACATAAAAGCCAGATCGTATCTAAATATGTTGAAGGAGAAACACGATGATTAAGAAATTGAAAAAGGAAGAATTGAAACGATTCGAGAAATTGCTGCTCGAAGAACGACAGAAGATACTCCGTGAACTGGAATACGAGAGCGATCAGATTGCCAAGACGCAGCTCGAGACTTCTGGAGACCTTGCAGCATATTCCAATCACATGGCTGATCAGGGCACGGAGACCGAGCGTCGCGAGATTACATCCCAGATCATTTCATCAAGACGCGATACCCTTTTTGAAATCAATCACGCACTCAGAAAAATTGCTCAGGGTACCTACGGGTTTTGTGAGCGGTGTGGGAAAATGATACCAAAGAGAAGATTGAAGTTTCTTCCGCAGGCTAGATTGTGCATCAAGTGTTCATGATCCATTCCGGAGAAATACTCAAAACAAGTGCCTGATGGTTCAACAGAAGAGCGTCAGGCCGATCCTGCTGTTCGCATTCATATCTTTCACACTTGACCAGCTGACCAAATTATACGTCGTCAACTATCTCAGCCCCATGGATCCGCCGGCCGAAATAATAGGTTCGCTGCTGCGCTTAAAACTTACCTTCAATCCGTATGGTGTCTTCGGGCTGTCGATAGGTCCGGCCGCTTTGAATTATGTTTTGACCGTCATCGGTATAATTGTCCTTTTCTACGTGGGCCTGACCCTCAAGGATAGAACAGGGTTGATAGTATTCGGATTGCTCATCGGCGGTGCACTCGGTAATGTAGCCGACCGATTGCGCTTCGGTTATGTAATCGATTTCATCGACATGGGTATCGGCAATCTGCGTTGGTTCACGTACAACCTCGCCGATGCGTTCATAACGGTTGGAGCAGTATTCCTTTTGGTTCGCGAGATTCTATTCAAAAAGAAAACACAATAGTGATCACTGGCCGTTGATCAGAAATCGATAAATCTCCCTTCGACCCAAAATAGACTTTACATAGTTGCGTGTTTCATCGTAGGGTATGAGTTCTACAAATGCCTCCAGTTCGGCGTTGGGGTCGTATCTGATCCACCGTCGCACGCGCACTGGCCCGGCGTTGTACGCGGCCAGTGAAAGCGGGACTGAATTGAATTCATTCATCATCTCCTTGAAATAATGTGTTCCGAATCTGATCGAGACCGCGGGGTCTTTGTATGAATAGTCTGCGACACCAAGGTCTCTCGCGATCGTTCTTGCAGTTGCCGGTATTATCTGCATGAGCCCTCTTGCGTTTGCCGGCGAGACAGCGAGTGGGTCGAAGAGGCTCTCCTGCCATATCATGGCAAGAGTGAGACTCAATTCAGGATAGTTTTCGGCGATAGTGAAGGCGTAGCGTATCGGATATTGCAGCCTCAACAATTCGACCGGCAATTTCAGGATGTTCTTTTTGGCCGCCGGACGCTTGACCTGCAGTGCATAACGGATCGATTGTTTATCCTCGCCGTATTGTGCGCATAGTTTGCTCAGGAACACCAGGTCTTGTGGACCTTGTGCACTGACCATTTTCAATTCGGCGACCGCATGCTCGTTTTCATTCAATTGGAAAAATTCCACTGCATTATACATGTGGATGCTGTCTTGCTTCGTGAACGCCACTAACGTATCAGCGAACTGGCTCATCCAGATATTCAGCGGCAGGGTATCGAGGAAATTCGTATGATCATAGTTGACCAGGGCGTAGTAAGAAAGCGGATATTTCGCCGGCAGGTATTGCCTCAGGCTGTCCGTGTTCTGATCGAGCCTGTCAAGCGAGCGCATTTGCCAGTATATGAATTCAGGTTCGTCCTTTCTCTCGAGTATGGTTAGAGCTCTTTTCAGATCGCCGATCCGCAGCAGTTGCATGGCGGCACGGAAATTCGTATTCCTTTCGTCAATATCAAGGAATGTCTCGACGGCATTGAGGGTATCGCCGATTTCTTCGAGCAGGAAGGCTTTGCGCTTCTGACCGCGGATAGAATATTCAGAACCATCGCGCAGGTTCCGCAGCGAATCATAGATGCTGATCGCCATCGTGTTGTTACCTTTCCTCTCGTATACCCTGCCGCGGTAGTAATATGCTGCTCCCCATGAGCATTTACTGAGATATGAAAGGGCGCGGTCGTTATCTTTCTTGGTGTAATAGATACGCCCCAGGTAGTAATTGACCGTTTCATCCTGAATTCCACGCTTCAAGTATTTCAGTGCCTCCGTATATTCGTTGTTATAGTAGAGCACGCGGCCGTATGCTTTATTTTCCGCGCGTGTTTTTGGCTTCACGAACCTCAAAGCGTAATACGCGCCCGGGGTCTTGGGATGGTCATTGATGAGTTTCCATGCGGTCGTTGTTAGCCGCCCTTTTGCCTTTTCTTTTTCATACATCCTGAGTCTCACATATTCGCGTAATGCCCTGTCCTTGAGATGTGTCAGCCCGGCTTCCACCATGTTCAGGTCGGGCAATCCGAGCAAGATGTCGAAGAGTACTTCCTGGTAATCATCAAAGAGGTAGTCGCGAACCGATCCTATCCGGAACATGGCACGGAGGGCTTCTTCATATTTTTCCGATTCCAAGTAGGCGCGCGCCAGCTGGATGAGGCGGTAATCTTCAGGTCCGCGTTCGACCGACAATGAAGCGATTGCATTGTCGAAGGCATTCAGATTCAAGAACGCGGTGCCTCTCAGCAACTCATTATCGGTTGACTGGGCGAGATGCTGCCATGAACCCGTTTTCAAAAAGATCAGGTCCCTTTTTTCGGGGGTGATCGGGATTGCCCAATTAGTGCTGTCGAGCAGATCAACGGCGCGTTTGTATTCGCGCTGGTCGAGGTATATATCGAGGATCAGGGAATTGCGTTCCGCAGCGTACCGGCCGCTCGCGATCTGTTGCGCCAGCAAACGGTATGCCCGGATCGGATCTGCCCGGCGGATGCTGGCTGCTTCCCGCAAATAGTCGAGTTCTGGTATTTCTTTTATCGCCGGGTGCGGGCACGAGATCAGTATCAGGGCGACGAGAAACACCAACGGTTTCATGTATCTCATTGTAACCGGCATTCGAAATTGGTCAAGAGTTTCTGGGAAACGCGGATATCAGAATTGTCAGATTTGCTTTTCCCGAATGCCTCAGGTACTACGAATCTTCTTTGTTTTAAACGATCAGTACTCGTAAAGGTCTTCAGCCTTGAAAAAGAAATCGATCTCCCGCTGGGGATTCTCGTCAGGCGCTGATGCGTGAACGACATTTTCGCCAACCGATGTACCGTAGAGGTTGCGCACGGTATTCGGCGCGGCTTTTTTGGGGTCGGTCGCTCCTACGACCCCGCGTAGCTTCTGGGGCGCATCCGGAGCCCGGAGGCAGGCAACGACTACCGGTCCAGAGGAAATGAAATTCACGAGCCAGTCGTAGAATTCTTTTCCTTTGTGTATTTCGTAGAATTTTCCCCCTTGCTCTTTGTTGAGCCAGAGCATCTTCATGCCGAGGACCGTGAATCCGGCATCCATGATCTGCTTCAGGATCTTGCCGCTCAGATTTCTTTTCACGGCATCTGGTTTTATGATCAGTAAGGTTTTATCCATGTGCGTAGTATACCCGTTTTTTGCTCCTTGTCAATTTGATCCGTACACAAAGAGTAATGCACACTGATGCAGGATTTGACAACCACGTGGAACGGGCTATAATGCTATATGAACCCGAGAATGCTGCTGTCCTTGTTTCTGGTGTCGCTCGTTGTTTTTTGCGTACGAACCGAGGAGGTTACCGAGGTCATCGATGGCGATACGTTCAGGACTGCGACCGGGAGTTCGGTAAGGCTCCTCGGCATCAATGCTCCGGAGATCAACGATCCCGGCGGTGACATTGCGAAACACGCGCTTGCCTGGATGATAATGAACAAAGAAGTACGAATGGTAACGGATGTTACTGATAAGGATGATTATGGTCGGTTGCTCAGATATGTCTTTGTCGGTGACGTCAATGTGAATGCAGAAATGGTGAGACTTGGGTATGCCGAGCGGCGGTTCTTCCCACCCGACACATTGTATCTGGAAGAAATGCGGGAATTGGAAAAGATCGCGATCCGCAACCGCAGCGGCTTGTGGGCGTTGCCGGTCTTTCAATTCTCGGATACCACTTCCGGAGCCGCACCCAAGACCATGGTGAGGTCGGGCGAACTCGACGTCATCCAATGGCAAGAGGCAGACCAGTACTACAATCAGAACAAGATAGTCGAAGGAAAAATAGTTGCTTCAAATAATACCGGTAAGGTTTGTTTCCTGAACTTTCACAAGGATTGGCGCCGCTACTTCACTGCAGTAATCTTCGCGAGCGATTTTGACAAGTTCCCCGAACACCCTGAGGATTACTACTTAAACCGGGTTGTGCGGGTCAGGGGTTTGGTAAAGGAATACCGGGGCAAACCCGAGATAATACTCAAGAGTCCAAACCAGATAGAGATTGTGGAATAGAAGGCTCGAGAAGGCTCGAGAGGGCGGAGTCTACTCGCCGATGATCTGAACGACTACCTGCCGTCGTCGAGCCTTGTTATCGAATTCCGCGAGCACAACCTGCTGCCATGTTCCAAGCAGGAGTTCACCGTTTTCAAAGGGAATGGTAAGGGAAGGGCCCTGCAGAGCGGCACGCAGGTGGCTGAAGCCGTTAGCATCGCCCCATGTGTCATCATGATGGTAGTGCTGGTTGCGGGGTATGATTTTTTCGAAGAGTTCTTGTATATCTTTGATCATCCCTGGTTCGTATTCAAACGTCGTTATCGCTGCCGTTGAGCCGATGTGGAAAACGATAACGTGACCGGTTTTCAATTTCGTTTGAGAGAGGAGTGCGGCGATGTCATCAGTGATATTGATCAGGTCACCAGGACCGCTCGTCTGGATTACGATCTTTTTGTTTAATATGTTCATAGCATCAGTCGGTATGAAGAAATATCTGTGGCACATCTTTATCCGGATGACGGACAATACGTACCGCCGTGCCATATACCTTGCTTAGAATCTCCTTTTTGATCAATTCATTCGGAGTACCGGTTGCTTCTATTTTTCCGCTATGCATGAGCAAGAGACGCCGGCAATACAAACTCGCCAGATTCAGGTCATGATGTACGACTACGACCGTGAGGCCGTCGGCATTTAACCTCTTCAGTAGCTCCATGATTGAATGCTGGTGATGAAGGTCGAGGTGGCTCGTCGGTTCATCGAGCACCAGGAGACGAGGTACCTGGGCGAGTGCCCGGGCAATGACGACACGCTGCCTTTCTCCAGATGACAGTGAATTAACCGGCCGTTTGCGCAGCTGCTCGATATTGGCCGCAGTGATCGCGTTTTCTTGAGCATCGATATCCTCTCTTTTTTCGCGCATGAATGGTTGCTGGTATGGATAGCGTCCCATCATAACGACGTCTTCTACCGTGAAATTCAGAGTGAAGTGAGTTTCCTGCGGGACGAAGCCGACCTGCCGGGCGATCTCTTTCTGGTTCTGCCCGGCGAGCGGTTTTTCGAAGAGCATGATTTCACCGTCGGCCGGTTTGCAGATACCGCATATGAGACGGAGCAGCGTCGACTTGCCTGCTCCGTTCGGTCCGATGATCCCAAGAAATTCGCCCTGCTTAAGTGAAAGCGACACGCCGTCAATGATTCTTGCCGCGTCATAGCTAAAGTTCACGTCTTTTATCTGGAGCGCTATCATTTCTTGTACAGGTAGATAAAGAAGGGTACGCCGACGAGAGAGGTAACAACACCCACCGGCAATTCGTAGACAGTGATTATGCGCGATATGGTATCGGCGATGAGCAGGAATGTTGCGCCGAGAACGAGCGAAGCACCGAGATTGTATCGGTGCTTAGGCCCAAAGATTAGTTTTGCCACATGTGGTATGATCAGCCCGACAAAGCCGATCGCACCGACGATCGATACCGTAAGGCCGATGAGCAGGGCACTCGAAAAGAAAATAACGAGCGAGAAGTTCTGAATGTTGATGCCGAGTCCGGCGGCTGTTTCCGTGCCTTGAGAGATGACATCCAGCTCGCGGTGGAACCGGTAGAGGAAAGCGACAAGCCCGAGGGAGACGATCATCAACGCAATGATCATTATTCGGTTTGAATCGTTAATGATGACGCCGAGATAGCCCATGAGCAGATAGAGGATTTCGTATAATTCGCGTCCTCCCATTACCATGATGATCATGACGAGCGATGAACATAGAAAACTCATTACCACACCGGCGAGGATGAGACGGTCCCGCAACAGCCCACCCTCGATACGCGCAACAGTATAGACGAAAAAACCAGTGCCGAGCGAGCCGAGGAAGGCAAGGAACGGGTTTATCGTTCCGAACACGAGGATGCCGATCGACGCCCCGAGAGCGGCGCCGGATGCAGAGCCCAGGGTATAGGGTTCTACCAGCGGGTTGCCGAACAGCCCCTGGAGCAAACAGCCGCAGAATGCGAGCACGCCGCCGGCAAAGATACCGAGGACGACTCTCCAGATACGCAATTGCAGGATCTGCGCGTCGAGCGATGTTGGTCCGATGAGGATGCCGCACGCCACGGCGGCGAGGAAGACGATGATAATGAGTGCTGTTTTGGTCATTTCAGTATTTCGCAAAGCTTATTGAAACCCTGTATTAACCGCGGGCCCGGTCGCATGAAGTGGTCAGGATCTAAATCGTCATACACAAGATTATTTTGCATTGCCTCGATGTTCTGCCATCCAGTACGGCCGGTTATTCTTTCCGGGTGTAGCACGAGGATGATCTCTGGATCTCTGGCTATGACCGACTCTTGGGTGACCACAGGATAGGCGCGGTTTAGATCGCCAAAGATGTTTGTGCCGCCTGCGTCATGGATGAGGCTGTTCAGGAACGTAGTGGAGCCGACGGTGACCAGCGGCCGCGGTGAAATTTCAATGTAAACCTTTTTTCGTTTAGCCGGCACGACTGGTTTGAGATTGCTTTTCATGTAAGATATCAAGGAGTCTGCCGCGCTTTGCACTGCGATCGCTGCACCGAGTTCCGATATTTCTTCGTACATTTCAGCCAGCGATGCCGGAGAAGAAACGAAAGTCCTGATATTCAATTTGTCGAGTTCTCGTTTTATGCGCCCCTGTTCAGGTAAATTGACGATCACGAGGTCGGGTTTCAGCCCGACGATCCGCTCAACCGATGGATTGGAGAAATCACCGACCTTCGCGATCTTCTTTGTTTCCGCCGGAAAATCGCAGAATGTAGTGACACCGACTAATTTGCTTCCGGCACCAAGACTGAAAAGTATCTCGGTCATTGCCGGGGAGAGTGATACAACGCGGTAGTCGTTTCCTTTTTTTTCTTGAGCGCACGTTAAGAATGCGAATACAAGCAGAACTGCTGCAAAGATAATGCTATGTCGGGATGGAAGCATTAACGAATTCTACTTCTGCTTGGGCTTTTTTTCTCTGGTCGCGAGGTATTTGTCCCAGTATTTGCGGTAATCTGCTTGTTTAAGGTTTTCTACACCCTGCTTCTTTACATAGTCAGAAAAGTTGGAAAACACCTTTACTTCGTGAATATAGTTCCAGTAGGTAAGGGGGAGTCCGATGATCAATACGTAGGCGACCAGGAAGAGGGATCCATAGCCCAGTGCGATGGAAAATATCAGGGCACAGATACTCAAGTAGAAATGCCAGATGCGACGGATATTACTCAGTTTTTTCCGGAAAGCCATCTGTCGCAGGTATACTGATAGGATCAACACCAAAACCCCGATAATGTTTACGAATGGGTAGAATCCAATTTGATTCTTCGGCCACCAGATGACGGTGGCGATACCGATCACAAACGATGAGTAGAAGAAAAGAGCGAACAGAGCGCGCGACAGCCAGAAATAGAGGGAGTCGGGAATGAGCCCTGATTGGAAAAAGAGATTCTTGTTGTAGTATTCGTAGGCCATCCAGACAACGAGGATCATGGTGAAGACATAGGGTATAAACCAGTTATTGAAGGGTTTGAAGCAATTGTAAAAGAACAATCCTGCATAGAGGACGACGAATACTACCCACGCAATTCTTTTCCAGTTAATTTTCATTGTCTTACCTTCCATGATAGTAGTCAAAGATGCGGTTGCCGGTTTTTTCATCGGGAATGAGCACGCTGTTTGTTTGTTTGATCTCACCCCAGGTAAGGCAGCCGGTTTCGTTACAGAACTCGGAGATCTGCGCACGCTTCATTTCGGCCTTTCTGAATTTCGTCTCGAAGGCGACGTTCTCGATCAATTTCCGCAGACTCAGTGTTTGGACTTTATCATTGCTGAGGAAGAGTTTTTCCGGAAAAAGAATGACGTCCACTTGTTCATTCTGTGCGACGGTTGAAAGAACATGGTCAGCAATGCTGCCCGCAACAATGATCTCCCTGTTTAGTTCTTTCTCTATTCTGCGAGTGAAGTCGCGTACCAGGCGGGTCCTGACAGTATCCTCTTTGGCTTTTATCGCCGAAATGCTGGTATCGGTGAGTGCTCTCTGGCGAATATTCAGTTTGATGAGGGACGGCGGTATCTCGAGGAGTGGTTTGTTAATGACCCACAGTATGTCGCTGCGTTCCTTGAGCAGGGACAATGTCACCCTGTCTTCCATGGTCAACGAATCCTTCGCACTGCAGATCATGGCAAAGCGAATCCCGCCGAAGTTCTTTATCGCGTACCCCATTGATCTCGACATAGGAAAATAACTGCCGCCGTATACCAGGGTATCACCGATCACGAAGTCGAAGGCGAGAGTATTAAGCAATTCATGGAGGCCCATCTTATGTAAATAATACTCCATGAATGGCGGTTCGGTTAAAGTATGGGCCAACGCGATCGCATCCGGGTTTGTTGCTGCAGCGCAGAAAGGTTTTTCCCGATTGATGTCATCCCAGATGGAGCCGATGTACACGACATTGATGCTACGGGTTCGGGGCGAGACACCGGGTATGCAGGAAAGTAATATAAGAAGGAAAGTTGCCAGCAGCAGACGCAATTTCACGAGCTATTATAACAAGTGGACTATAGATGTCAAGTAATTACGAAGGATCAATTTTGGTTAGAGTTTGGTTATTGTAATTTATCTGGGATTTGTGATTTGATATTTGGTATTTAATTGAGTGGGTCGTTATTCTTCAGGAGTATCTGGTTGGATTTCCTCGTGTTCCTGGAGAAATTCCTTGATGTACTGCTCTGCCAGCTGAGCGTCTTTCTCATCGACCACGATATCACCCCAGCCGCCCTTCATAATCTTGGGCAATCCGTCGAGCCAGGATGTCTCGAACCGGCGCGCGATCGCTTTTATGTTATTACCGGCAAGCATTTCCTTGATCGTGATGGCAATGAACTCATCCGGCGCAACGTAGACACTCTTAAGCATGGAAGAGTATAAACAACTGTGTGTGTTTGTCAACTAATGATTGGAATTAGGGCAGGTATACACTTTAGCACTGTAGTATCACTGTAATCTATCTTTTATCATCGTCACGATTTTTTGTCTGCGTCTTCAATGAAGTAACAAAAATCAGTATCCTGCAGTACTGAAGGAACCAGGGGAATCGACCTGCGCAACAGGAAAAGTCTATGCCTGTTCCCATGGTTGACCCAAAGGGATAATTGACCAGCATGTTAATATAAGTATACTAACTTGTGAAAGATGCGGTGGCGGTCGTGCTGAAGAGGGGAGATAAATATCTTCTAATAAAGAGAGCAAAGCACGGCACGGCCGAAGATTTCTGGTGTCCAATAACCGGCGCGGTTGAGGACGGCGAGACGCATGCCGAGGCCGTCATCCGCGAGGCAAGAGAGGAAATGGGTATTACAGTCGAGCCAATGAGAAAGGTCTGGGAATGCCCGACCAATGACGGAGAATACCTCCTTCACTGGTGGCATGCAAAGTTGGCAAACACCGAGATATCAGCCGATCCGAAAGAGGTGAAGGAGTATCGCTGGCTCAGTCCGTGCGAGATGCAGGAACTGCCCAAGATGTTCGATGCTGATCGTAATTTTTTTGAGAATATCGCCGGTCAATTACCGGATTCATGAGGCGCGGTCGGTCAGAGATCATGACCGCCGCGCCGTTTAGTTAGTCGGCACTCACCACTGTTGTATAGAGATCGATCCGCTCGGTAAAACCGAGTAACAGACGGTCACCCGCCTTCCGGAATGTAAAATAGTCTTTTGCACCGTTACAAGTGGCAGCATCCATCAAGATATTCACGTTATAATCCCGGCAGAGTTCAGCCAACGCTGTTGTGAGGGTTACGTTCTTTCCAACTAGCGTGTACATCTTCTTAGAACCGCGCCCGACATTGCCGACCAGGATCATGCCCGTGCTTATGCCGATATCGAACTCAACGAGAAAATCGAGGGCGTGACGCCATTTGACGCTGATTTCATTGACCTTGTTCTGGATGTTCAGTGCACAGATAACCGCGTGTCTCGGGTTATCATCTTCAGCAGTTGGGCTGGCAAACATGAGCCGCAGCTCATCGCCGGTGACATTGGCAAGCGAGCCGTGGTATTTTGCCGCGGCATTGACTACGGTCTCGGTACAGTCGCTCAGGAATTCATGTGTTTCATGCAAGGTGAGAATATTGACGATGCGCGCGAAATCACGGACCCTTGCGAACAGCAGTGATGCATTGACCTCTTTGGCCGGATTATCCACGCTTCTTACTTCACCTGCAATAGCGGTATGAAGTTCTTGTCGTAAGGTGAGATCAATATCGTGTTGTTCGGTGATTCATAGAGGTTCTTGAGATTCTCAAGATACTTCCAGGAAAGATATGCCCGTCCCCGCTCACCGATGAGTGATTTGGCAATGATGTTTTGTGCCTCGGCAATGCCGCTGGCTTCGATCTTCTTCCGCTCGGCTTCTTTCGTCTCTTTCTGGAGGACGAATTCCATTTTTTGAGCTTCCTGTTCGGCTTCGAGTTTGACCTCGATGGCGTTCTTCACCTTGGCCGGCAGGCTGATGTTTCTCAACAAGACTTTTTCGAGAGCAATGCCCCTGTCGGAAAAGTCCTTTTCCAATTCCTTTGTGATTTCGTCCTGCACTTCTTCCCGTCTGTCCGAGTAGATCTCGACCGCCATATACTTCACCGAGGTATTTCTGATCGCGGTGCGGGCAGCAGGACGGACGATCTTGTCAATGTAGTCACTTCCGATCTTCTGGAAAACGTTCGCTGCTTCGGATTTCAGTAAATGGTACCAGACCGTTAGGTCCATCTTCACCTCGAGCCCATCGCGGGTCAGGACTACGATCGCATCATCGCCGTAGCGCTGTCCTTCTTCCGTGGCTATGGACATCGTGTAGGCCTGGGTTCGGACGGTCATGATCTCGAGGTCTACAAAAGGATTTACTACGTTCAATCCTTCGGATAAGGTCGACCCTGTTAGGACCCGTCCGAACAGAACCTGTACACCTACCGAACCAGGCGGCACGATGCGCAATACGGATGCGATGATGAGAATGGCGGCCAGTGCTGATGCGCCGAACGTTACATACATCCTTGTCTTGAGCTTATCCTGGATCCGCAGGTCGTCGGGTTTCACCTTGTAGACGTTCCTGAAGACAAAAAGAGCTACGATGAGCAGTATGCCCAAAATAAACATGACTACCTCCTTTTTTTGTTTCTCTTTTTACGATATATGATCCTTAGGTCGCTGTCATACATCGCATCTTCATACTTAACTCTGAAATAATCTTCGATGCCTTTGAAGAGTTTTATAGCATGTTTTTCCAGATCTCTCCAATCATGATATCTGGCGGTAGAGACCAATTTGATGAATTCGTCAAATCCTGCGGGCTTCTTCTTGAATTTTTTTGCCTCGGTTATGAATCGCCCCGAGGAAGTATACGGTTTCCCGTTTATGAAAGAGAGCATCTTGAGAACTGAAAGAACAACATCTGACAATATCACGAAAAGATTTTCGCGGTTCTTTTTGTCGATCGCGGTAAATAGTTTTCCGAACGCCTCCTGCACTTCGTGGAGCGAGCCCCGTGCTAAAGATTCGCATTTTTTATTCTTATTCCTGACCCGGTAGTCCGTCAATTTCTTAAGGAATTTTTTGTTCAGCACGGGCAGGAGTATGTCAGAGCCGGCAAGGTACCATTGTGGATTCGGTTCTAATATCATTTTATAGTAGTCCTTTTCGGTTATGAATAATCCTTCTATTAGCAGCCCGTCATGGACCCTAGAGAATCCATGCGGCAGTCTCCTCTTGTTTTTGACGAAGATCATGAGTTCGAGGTCTGAGTAGGCAGTATCTTCATGGCGCGCGACCGAACCATCTACGGCAACGGCAATCATATTTGTTCCCAACTCCCGCCGCAGGGCCGGGATGACGAGTTTTTTCAGTATTCGCAGCCTTTGTGTATGGCTATGTTTTTTGAGTCCGGTGAAATCACGGCGGTGGGTTTTATGCATTTTTTTCAAGAGCCAATTGCGGTAAGCGAGAATGCAAACTCAGAACCTGATCATTGAGGTCTTCAATATCTCATACGTCAATTCGTCGTAGCCAAGACCAATTGCCCTTGCCTCGAGTGGTAGATTCGATTCGGACAGGAGTCCGGGGATCGTGTTCACTTCAAGAACATAAGGATTGTGGTTATTGTCCAGTACGAAATCCACGCGGGAAAAGCCGTGAGCGGCGATGGCCCGGTGGGCGGCGAGGGCGTATTTTTGGGTTTTCTTGTATTTCTTCTCTGGAATACGGGCCGGAACGACATATTCGGTCATACCCTTGGTATACTTTGATTTGTAATCGTAGAATTTTCTCGTCTTGGGCGCGATTTCGAGGATCGGGAGCGGTACATCACTGAGTATACCGCATGTCGCCATCATGCCGGGTATGTATTTCTCGAAGAAATATGGTCCGTACCGGCGTGCCTTCCTGACGGCTTTTTCCATTTCTTTCTTTGTTTCCACGATCGTCACCCCAACACTGGAACCCTCGGCGCGCGGTTTGACAACAAGTGGAAAATCAAGTTTGGCAATGGCTTCGTCGATGTTCATCTGTTCACCGTAATAGTAGGCGGGTGTGGGAATATTGACCGCTTCAAAGAGACGTTTGGAGGTTATCTTGTCCATGCCGATCGCCGAACCGATCACTCCTGACCCGGTGTAGGGGATTCCGAGAAAGTCGAGTACTCCCTGGATCGTCCCGTCCTCTCCCGGGTGCCCGTGTAGAGCGATAAAGGCAACGTCGATTCCTTTCAATTTCTTCATGAAATCACGCTGAACATCAATGGCTTTGACCTTGAATCCCTGTCTCTTGAGTGCCTGTATGACGCAATTGCCAGAACCGAGCGAAATTTCGCGTTCTGAGGACCAACCTCCATGCAGTACGCCAATAGTCATCTTCTGAAATCTTCTGCGTTCTTTATCCATAGTAGATGATAACCACATTGGTACAAAGGTCAAGCACGGAGTCTGTTATGGGGTCAGATCTTGACTATTGACAATTGCCGGGCTACATTAGAAACGCTCGTTTTATCTACGGAATAGAACACCGGGGTGAAAGCCCAGCCGTACAAATTTTGTCAATGGTCAAGATCTGACCCCATGGCCATAACCATGTTGACAAATATATATATATGAATATTATTGAAAAGGAGGTTTGATGAGATTTTTGGGATTGGTTTTTGTGATACTTGTAATAGGATTCATGATTGGTTTCATGGTTCTCAATTCCCAGACAAGAGTCGATTTAGATATATTTGGCCAGAGGATATCAGATATCTCTTTGGCAATGGTTTGTTTTTATGCATTCCTGGCCGGCATGGTCTTTGTCCTTGTCTTCGCACTCGCTGATGAAATCGTGCTCCGCACCGGTCTCTACAAGATGGGGCGGGAGAATAAGAATTTGAAAAAAGAGCTGGATGCGTTGCGTAATCTTCCCCTCGAGGAGGAAAAATGATCGTATTGATCATTATCGTTGTTGCTCTGATCGCGATGACACTATATCTATACTTTCACCGGCAGCGCGAGAAAAAGACCACCTACCATCCTTATCTTGATGCACTCATCGCACTTCTCGATAATAATGAAGATTTGGCAATGAAACGGCTCAAAGATGCGGTCAGCACTGATTCTGATCTCTTTGATGCCTATGTCCGCCTTGGTGATCTCCATCGGAAGCGGGGCGATCCGGCACGGGCAATGCAGATCCACCAGTCACTAACGGCAAGGCCGACCTTGAAAAAACACGAGGAGAAAAAATTATACTACGCGCTGGCTCAGGACGCCCTTGCTGCCAGGAGGCCGAATCGGGCCATCTCATTTCTGAAAGAGATATTGAAGATCGATAAGAAGGATAATGACGCCTACAGGTTGATTCTCCGTATATACGAAGACATGGGTAGCTACGGCGATTGCATAAGTATTTACGAAGAGGGTAACTTCGCTCCGAAGAACGATTATCGTCGTGCGTTTTATTATGCGATGCAGGCACGCGACAAACAGAGCAAACTGAGTGAAGAAGACCAGAAGGAGGACAAGGAAGTCCCGAATCTATTACGCAAGGCCTTGCGAATCGCTCCCGATTCGATAACCGCGACTTTCTACATGGGTAATTACCATGAACGACAAGGAGATGCCAAGAAGGCGCGGGAAAGTTACCTCAAGATCATTAATGAGCATCCCGAGTATGCGTTCCTGGTGATTCCGCATTTCGAAAGAACGAGCTTTGAACTCGGGTCCTTTAATGACATAATCCCGATATACGAGCGGATTGTTGCCAAGTATCCAAAGAATTTTTCTGTGGCTTGCGCTTTGGCGAATCTCTATGAGAAGAAAAATGATATGGATGCTGCGCAGAGTCTCTATACCAAACTCGCCGAGCAATTTCCGCGCAGCGTATTACCGAAGATCCGGTTATTGAAATTGAAAACGGATGATGATGCCTTGATGGCCGGTCTTAATGATATGGAAGAGTTGGTATATGCAGCAGACTATACCTGTAACAATTGTGGGAATGTAATAAGAGACTTTTCTTTCCTTTGTGAAAAATGTCACGCCATAGAATCATTCTCGCCGGTATTATAATTCCTCTTCTATTGTCCGGACAGGATATAGATGAGGCGATCCGTCTTTTCAACTCCTTTCAATTCAGTCGCGCCAAGGAAATATTCTACGAGTTGAAAAAGAACGGAGACCATCCTCGTATCGGAGAGGTATACTACTATCTTGGTCGCCTTTCGGTCAATCCCGATTCCGCGGCGCAGTACTATTACGGCGTCATCAATGATTATCCGCAGTCTCGGTATGCTGACATCTCTTATCTTGAGATCGCCAAGATCAACATTGCGCGAAAGAACTTTGCGACCGCTATCTCGAACCTGGATGAACTCCTCAGGCGCTATCCGGAAACTGAGTATCGGGATGAGATAATGTTCTGGCAGGGAGTATCACATATCAGTGTCGGCAATACCGGGCGAGGCGAGTCATTGCTTGCATCGTTGCAGAGTGATTTTCCGAGATCGGTGTGGAGCGAACGGGCGGCGAACATAACGCAGAAGAAGGAAATAACTCAGGAATACTACACGGTGCAACTGGGTTCTTATCGCAACAAAAATAACGCCGAGAACTATGCCGTCTCGCTGCGTGAGAAAGGTGTCGATGCCAGGATAGTCGAAGCGGTGGTCAAGGGCCATAAATATTACCGCGTGTGGTCTGGTCAGTTTGCTATCCTGGATAAGGCGAAGGAACACCTCGCGAAACTTGATTCACTTGGACTGAAGGGTAATGTAGTAAGGGGGCCGTGAAATAGCTGGATAAAGCTATGGATTGCGGCGTCGATTCCAAACAGACGGTCTGGACCACAACAGCCGTGTCTTGATGCATCTCACCCCGCTCCTTGAACAATATCAAAAGATCAAGAATAAGTACAAGGATGTATTGCTGCTTTTCCGCGTGGGTGATTTCTATGAATTCTACTATGATGACGCTAAACAGGCGAGTTCATACCTTGGCATAACGCTCACATCAAAGACCATAAGTAAGGGTGTCCGGGTTCCGCTTGCCGGTGTGCCGATCAAAGCGGCGGACGGCTATATCGCAAAACTGGTTAAGCACGGCCTTAAGGTTGCAATTTGCGAACAGTTAGAGCCGGCGACGAAAGGCAAGAAACTTGTGGCCCGCGATGTCATCGAGGTCATTACACCCGGTACCATCTTGAGACCTTCTTTACTTGATTCGACGAGAACAGTCTTCCTGGCAGCCTGCTTACCCGATGATAACTGTACGGGCGTGGCTTTTTGCGATCTGACGAGCGGCGAATTTTCGTGTGGTGAAGTTCCATCCGACCAGTTATCCGAGATCCTGCTGAGACGGGAGGTCAAGGAGGTGGTGATCCCCGAAGGTGTAGAGATCAAGGTCGAACAGACCCTGACGGAGCTTGATGGTTTTCATTTTGTCTACGAAATTGCACGGAAATTATTGCTCGACCATTTTCGCGTCGTAGCCCTCGATGGTTTTGGTATTGAGGAAAAAAAACTCGGTGTCGCAGCAGCCGGTGCCCTTCTTTACTACATGACCGAAAGCCAGAAAGTTCCCTTGACACACATCGATCGAATTTCGTTGTTCGAGACGCATGGATCGCTATACCTGGATGCGACAACGAGGCGCAATCTGGAGATCCTCGAAAATATCCACGGTGAACACTCGAGGACACTCCTGGGAGTGCTGGACAATTGTATGACACCGTTCGGTAAAAGGAGGCTACGTCGTGAGCTGAGCGAACCACTCGTCGACGGAGAAAGTATCGAACAGAGGCTCGACAGCGTTGAAGAACTGAGAACGAGGGAGTACCTGCGTGAGGAATTACGGAATACACTCAAACGCATACAGGATGTTGAAAGAATCACGGCACGGCTTGCCTGCCAGAGGATCATGCCCAGGGAGATGGTCGCTCTTAAGGAATCGCTTGCAATATATCCATCCATCAAAGAGATGATAGAAGGTTGTGAAAGCCAGACGATGACGGATATATACAACGCAATCGGCGACTTTCAGGACGTCGTCAGCATCGTGGATGAAGCCCTTGTGCCGAGCCCGCCGGCAACCCTCGAGGAAGGTGGAATAATTAAGGAAGGCTACTCGAAAGATCTCGATGAGTTGCGGGCGGTCGCGCGCGGTGGCAAGGAGTGGCTCTTGAAATTCGAGGAAGGCGAGCGGAAGCGCACCGGCATATCATCTCTTAAGGTATCGTATAATACGGTCTTCGGATACTTCGTCGAGGTGACCAAGCCCAACCTGCATCTTGTGCCGCCCGAGTACATCAGAAAGCAGACACTGACGAATGTCGAAAGATACTACACCGTAGAACTGAAGGCGTTCGAGGAGAAGATACTTGGTGCGGAGGAGAAGACAAAGGCA
The DNA here is from genome assembly GCA_020343595.1 of Caldifarciminota bacterium. Taxonomy (GTDB): domain Bacteria; phylum Hydrothermota; class Tepidihabitantia; order SM23-42; family SM23-42; genus SM23-42. The sequence continues at coordinate 59,060 of CP070802.1, forward strand.
ATGGAGCACGATATCTATACCGGGATTCGCGAACACGTTGCCAAGCGAAGTAATGAGATCCTCGATACGACGAGGTCCATTGCGTTTCTCGACGTGCTGCAGTGTTTTGCTCATAATGCTGCGATCAACAATTATTCACGCCCCGTAATAACTGATGACCGGAAGACCGTCATAACAGACGGACGCCATCCGGTTGTGGAGAAGATCCTCGAAAGAGGCTCTTTCATACCAAATGATGCGTTTCTCGACCGTGAGCGGAATCAAGTAATCATCATCACGGGTCCGAACATGGCAGGAAAGTCCACGTATCTGAGACAGGTTGCACTGATCACGATCATGGCACAACTGGGGAGTTTCGTGCCAGCAAAAGAAGCGTCGATCGGTCTGGTCGACAAAATATTTACCAGGATCGGAGCGAGTGACGATATATCACGCGGCGTGAGCACTTTTCTCGCGGAGATGATGGAGACGGCTAACATACTGAATAATATCTCCGACCGGAGTCTGGTGCTTCTGGATGAAGTTGGGCGGGGAACATCGACTTATGACGGACTTGCGCTTGCCTGGTCAGTGGTCGAGTACTTACATGGCAACAAGAAGCCGCGGACGCTCTTTGCCACTCATTTTCATGAACTGACCCGGATCGAAGATTTCCTTAAGGGTGTCAAGAATTTCAACTTCCTGGTCAAGGAGTGGGGTGATGAGGTTATCTTTCTACGCAAATTGAGTACCGGCCCGAGCGACCAGTCCTACGGCATCCAGGTAGCCCGACTTGCCGGCCTGCCCGATTCTGTGATCCGGCGCGCAAAGCAAGTACTGAGGGATTTTGAGGAGGGTGAAGTTTTCAGTATGAGGAAGATGAAGAAGACGAAACTTTCCCAGCAGGACCTGTTCGTCGACCGCTCATCATGACTTCCAGAGGCTTTCTGTTACAATAAACGAGTACCTTGGAATAATTGTCGAATTAATAGATTCATTTCCCCTCCCGGTCGCGACCTGCGGGTCGCGGCCGGAATATTTTTGTCGAAAGAATGTGGACCAGGCAGCAATCTTGGTTGTCGGCGAACTAGCTAGAGAAACGATTTATTGGATCCCCACACCCAGTTTGTAGGTATTGGGTCCGTCTTGCACCGCATTGCGCGTGTCGACAATCAGCCGTGCGTTTTTTACAATTAGATCATAGTCATACCAGGAGTGGTCCGTGAGTATCAGGACTGCGTCATATTTCTTAAGCTCCCGGCGGCTGAACTTGACCGATTTGACCCTTTTCTTACCCAGCATCAATTCGTCCACATGGGGGTCATGATACTTCACCAACGCGACTCTGGGTTCGAGGATTTCCAAGACTTTCAGAGCTGGTGAATGCCTGAGATCCGAAATATCCTTCTTGAATGCCATGCCCAGGAGCAGTACTTTCGCTTTGTTCGGACACACCCCGGACTGGCTGAGGGCTTCGATCGTCTTGTTGACGACAAAATAAGGCATATCCTCGTTGATCCGTGCCGATAACTCGATAAAGACCGTGTGAAAATCATATTCTCTTGCCTTCCAGGAGAGATAGTATGGGTCGATAGGTATGCAGTGACCTCCCACGCCCGGTCCTGGAAAGAATGGCATGAAGCCGAACGGTTTTGTCTGGGCAGCGCTGATGACCTCCCATATATCGATGCCACCCATGCGTTCGCAGAGTTGGGCGAACTCGTTCACCAGGGCGATGTTCACATTACGGAATGTGTTTTCCAAAATCTTTGTCATTTCAGCGGAGCGTGGCGATGAGACCGGGTGGACATGGTGAACGAACTGTTTGTAGAAGAAAGTGGCAATACTTGTGCATTTTCTGGTCACACCGCCGATGATAACCGGCGTATTGACGACACCGTACCTTTTGTTACCGGGGTCGATTCTCTCGGGACAGAACGCAAGGTAGAAATCATGGCCAACTTTAAGCCCGGAACGAGCCAGGATGGGGAGCAGGACTTTTTCTGTTGTTTCAGGATACGTCGTGCTCTTGAGTATTATCAACTGCTCACGGCGCAGCGTATTTTTTATCCATTCAGCGCTTTTGATGACCGGCTCAAGATCTGGTTCCTTGTTTTCGTTGATCGGAGTTGGGACACAGATCATGATAATGTCGCAATGTCTGAGCTGTCGTTGATCAGTCGTTGCCTTGATGTATCTCTTACGCACAAGTTTCTTAAGGTTGGAGGATTCAACGTCGCTGATGAATGAAACACCACGGTTGATCTTTTTCACGCGGTCTCCGTCAATATCAACGCCGATTGTCTTGAAACCTTTTGCGGCGGTCTCGATCGCGATCGGGAGACCTACATATCCAAGGCCAACGATTCCGACGGTGGCTTTTTTGCTTTTGATGAGGTTCTTGAGCATCCTTACTCCCTTCAGATTGAATGTCAACGGTAAACGTATTATACTCGTAAAGATTGTTTTTTCAAGGGTTTTATTGTTGACAAATACAGGAAATGCGATATGATTAAGTATGGATCAGAGGCTCATACTGGAGCTGATGACAGAATTGGCACATGGTCTCGATGCTGCTCGATCCTACCCGCTCGAACATCCGGAAGTCAAAAGCACCGTATCAAACGCTGTGTCTGCACTCGAGAGCATATTCTCGGCCAGCAATGAATTTACCGTGCGCTTCTCTGGCCGAGCGCTCATCGTGGACGACGCGCGTGTGGGAACCGATGATAACCAGAAGTTGGTCTCGCTGCTTGACGAATTGAGTGGAAAGGGCGTAACTGGCATGAGATTTACCGCCGGCGTTGTCAGCAATGATGTCGTCAACTTGTATTCGGTGCTTGCCGGTGATCTCTCTGAGATCAAAAAATATGGCGATTTCTCTGAGGCACTGACGGCCAGGAGAGTACAGAACATATCCTTGGAGGTTGGCAAGACATCCTCTCCTGAGAATGCCAGAGGAAGGAGTAGTCCCCACGAAGAGATCATAAAAGCGATACGTGGTTTGGTCAAGATCGCCCGCGAACGTGCTGCCATTTCAGAAGCCAAGATACCCTTCACCGAGATCATGAATCGTATAGAACATGTGTCGAGCGCGGACTGGCATCCGTACCGGGAAGCCATGGCGAGCGTCGTAGAACTTTTGCCGGTTGAAAAAAGAGTTGCACTTCTTCAGGATATCGAGATCAGACCATTCGCGCGTTCGCTCCTGGCAAGAATGGGGGGCGAAACAATGGTCGAGCTCATGACCAACTGGCAGCGACAGGGAAAGAGAGAGCACGTAACGCGCGCCATTGGTGCCGTAGAGAAAGAACGACTGCGGGAGATTATTCCTGAATTGAAGAACCGTCAATTGAGTGTCTACCAGTATCTAAGCCTTGCCGGTATCGATGTACTAACGGAAGATGCCGTTTCCTGTACGATTGATGAGTCTGATATTGAAACAGTGCTACACCTCTATGACGAGATGATCGAAGCGCAGAATGCAGAGCTGCACACGAATGCCCTTTGTTCGATGATTGTATTTGCGGATCGCCTGGGCCGAGAGAAGAAGTATGATATGGCCAGTGACGTGATCACCCGCATCTCGGCCGCCATCGAACAGGAGCCTTCCGATGCCGTCATCGCGGGTATCCTTGCCGATCTGGAGTTGCTGTATGCAGTAGTATCTGCACAGGGACAAACAGATTCATGCGAGATATTGATAGAACCCTTTGGTAGAATACTCGGTCGCAGCACGATTTCACTGGGGACCCGGCGTCGGATAATACAGTATTTGAGTAAGACCGGCAATCCGTCTGTGCTCCACCTGCTCTTCTCACTATTGTGGGAGAGCGGTTTGTATCCCGATGTCCGCGCTGCGATAATCGGCTTCGGAGGAAAGGCCGTCAGCGAGGCAATACAACTGCTGCGCGACGCCGAGGATTTCTCGGTGCGCATGAAACTGATCGACGTGCTCAAGAATATCGGCAATGAGAGCCTGGAGATCCTGGCCGATAATCTCGGCAGCCGGGAATGGTTTCTCCGTCGTAATATCGTGCGGATCTTCGGTGAAATTGGCGATTCAAGCGTGATCCCCAGACTGGAGGAAATGCTCCAGGATGAGGATCATCGGGTCCGTATTGAAGTTGTCCGTACGTACGGAAAATTCAACTATAAAGATGGTCTGATGATGGCGCTGAAAGATGGTTCACTCCACGTGAAGGCGGAAGCACTGCGATCACTAAGGCGTATGCTTGACGCCGAGGAAGTGATCGATCTGCTTTCTCAGCTCGGTACGTCGGGTGATGAGGTATATGTTGAATTGTTAAAGATCGTTGACGAGAAGAGGGTCTTCGAGGCCGTGCCCTGGATAGGGGAAATGATGAACCGCATTGAATGGAGGAAAGACGCGCCCGCTATTGAGATCAAGCGCCTCGCCATCAATACTCTAGCAAAACTGGGGGGCGATGACGCGAAGATGATTCTGTTGCATCTGAGCAATGGCGAGGACAGAAGGATTTCAGAACTTGCTTCAAGTATGCTTAAGCGAATTAGCTGATGTTTACTCATCGAGAGTGAAGAGATGATCTTAGTCATCGATTTCGGGTCGCAGTATACGCAACTGATCGCCCGGCGGATAAGAGAGTGCAAGGTTTATTCTGAAATAGTCGGCTGCAATGCAGATCTTTCCAAGCTGGACCCTGAAAAAGTAGAGGGCATCGTTCTTTCTGGAGGTCCGGGTAGCGTATATGACATCGATGTGAAAAAATACCGTAAGATATTCACGCTTGGTGTTCCGGTTCTCGGGATATGTTATGGTATGCAACTTGCTGCGCAGTTATTTGGCGGTAAAGTGAAGAAATGCAGAACCAGCGAGTATGGAATGGCTCCACTCAGGCATAGCGGAAATCTGCTTTTTAAGAGCGTCCCGCGCAGGGTCAGGGTATGGATGAGCCATGGTGACGTTGTGGTCAAGGTCCCTGCAGATGCACGGGTGATAGCACGCACCGAGACGACGCCGATCGCTGCTTTCCAGCTGGGGAATTTCTACGGCCTGCAGTTCCATCCCGAAGTGCGCCACACACGCTACGGTATGCAGATGATAAGAAATTTTATTTCCGAGATATGCCGTGCAGCTAAGACCTGGTCGATGCAGAGGTTTGTCGATGGCGAGATTATGCGCATAAGAAAGAAGGTGGGCCGTGATCGGGCGATATGCGGAATCAGTGGCGGCATCGATTCGACGGTGGCCGGGACAATAGCCGCGCGCGCGCTAGGTAAGAACCTGATCGGCGTATTCGTGGACAACGGTGTTCTGAGGCTTGCTGAGAGAGAAGAAGTGGAGGCAAATTTGGGTTCGATCATGAACCTCAAGGTCATTGATGCGCGTGATCGGTTCTTGAAGAAACTGGCCGGGGTGAAGGATGCGGAAAGAAAAAGGAAGATCATTGGGCATGAGTTCATCCGGATATTTGAGGCGGAAGCGAAGAAGGTGAATAATGTTAGATACCTCGTTCAAGGTACCCTTTACCCGGATGTAATTGAGTCCGGCCGCGGGATCGGACCGGCTGATGTCATAAAGAGTCATCATAATGTCGGCGGTCTGCCCAAGAGAATGAAACTGAAAATAATCGAGCCGCTCAGGATGCTCTTCAAGGACGAAGTGCGGGCAATCGCTAAACATCTCAAACTCCCCCCATCGTTCATTGATCGAAAACCCTTTCCCGGACCAGGCCTGGCCGTGCGTATTGTCGGGGTCGTGAATCCGGCGCGTCTTTCGATGCTTAGACAAGCCGACCGTATACTCCAGGAAGAAGCCCGTCGTTTGAGTAGGTACCGGGACATCTGGCAGATCTTTGCGGTTCTGCTGCCGCTCGGCAGCGTGGGGGTTATGGGAGACAGGCGAACGTACGATTCCGTATGTGCAATAAGAGCCGTGCACAGTGACGACGGCATGACGGCGGATTGGGTCAGGCTGCCGCATGGATTTCTCGATCGCGTTTCTCGGAGAATCGTCAACGAGGTGAAGGGGATAAACCGTGTTGTCTTCGATATAACCTCCAAACCGCCTGCGACAATAGAATGGGAATGATAGCAGTATACATAGTCGCAATCATCTACGGTGTGATCAGTGGTATCGGTGTTCTGAACCGGGGACTGGGGGCACCTTATACATACCTTTTTCTTTTCGCTGTTGCTGCATACTACATATCGTATGTCTCGTTGCGCAAGATCAACTTTTTGCATACCATCTCGGCTGGCGTGGTCGCAAACCTTGTGGTGCAGTTGTCGGGCGGCGTTCATTCGCCCCTTTTTCTCGTCTACTTCATTACCTTTTTGATCATTGGATTCAGGGATAACACGCGGAGCTATTGGATCGTTTCCCTCGGGATAATCGGCGTCGAAATCTCTTCCGGCTTGATCAACGGTCCGATTCTCATATTGCCGATCATTTTTCTCATCTTTGCAGTATTCATGGTTGGATTTGTCATCGACAGCATGCAAGGTCATCAGGGACGCATGGCGCGGTTGCTCTCGAGGTATGAGACAAGAGAGAGGTTTTTTTCACCGGCTCAGTATGATTCTGACAAGGTCCGTACGACGGTCGGAGAAATCGATCGGCATAAGGGGATAGAGCGGCCACTCCTCTATTTTGTAAGATTCCTACACCATGTCTTTGATGCACACACGACGGTGATCTTCGCCAATGGCGGAGAACGACTGGTACTCGTACAGGGTTTTTCACATTCAGAACTCTTCTTCCCGGAAGCTGTTATTGAAACGAGGTCCGGGCTTTACCGTCAGGTCATAGGCGAACGTAAATCGATCCTGATAAAGGAATACTTGCAGAGCCCGGATGAGCTCGGTTACTACCGGGGAACCGTGCAGATCGGCTCGGTCATGATCGCACCGATCGTCTTGATCGAAAGTGTGGTCGGCGTTATTGCGATTGACCGCAAGACGGGGTCGTTCGGTGAGAAAGAGAAGGCAATATTCGATGAAGCCGCGAATACCGCAGGGTTCCTGCTTGCTATGCTACGTCTCTACGAGAAAGCACGTTACGATGTCCAGCATCTTTCCTCAATCGCCGAACTTGCCGAAAAACTGCATAAGAAATTGGATCTGAACGAGATCCTCTCCAATACGATTGAGGCATTCAGGCATTTCATGCCCTGCGACGACGTGTCGATCGCGAGCGTCGATGAAGTGAATAATGTCGGAGAAGTGCTGATTTCCACATATCTCGAAGATGGCATCAGTTTTTCTTTGAGTGATGGTCTTGTCGGTTTTGTCGCACGCCACAGGAATTCGATCATCAAGGACGATCTCAGTCAGGGTAACCTTGTCGTTTTCAAGAAGGATGTCAAAACGCCAAACGCATCTTTTGTGGGTGTACCGATCCAGCAGGATGACGAATTGCTCGGTGTGATCTGGCTCGAAGACCATCAGCGCAGGAAATTCAATGAGGACGATGTCCGGATCCTGAATATCCTTTCATACCAGTTGTCGCTGGCCTGGCAGCGCGCGATCCTGTACGGGAAGGTCAAAGAGCTATCGATTCGCGATGGGTTGACCGACCTGTACAATCATCGTCATTTCCAGGAGATTCTTGAAGCGCAGATGAGTGAGGTCGATGAACTTGCGCTGATACTCCTTGACATCGATCATTTCAAGAAGATCAACGACACATACGGTCACCAGGCTGGTGATGAAGTCCTGAAATTTCTTGCAAGATTGATATCGCAGATCGGCATTGCCGCGCGATATGGGGGGGAGGAATTTGCGATCATCATACCTAAGTGTTCGTTGAAAAAGGCCATGGACAAGGCGGTCCGGATGAAGGACCAACTGCTCAAATCCGAGATCCACTTCAATGGTGCAAAGATAAGATTCACGGTGAGCATCGGGATCGCGCATTATCCTAATGATGCTGGCAACAGGGTGGGACTGATCGAAAAGGCAGACCGGGCACTGTATCTCGCAAAAGAACAGGGCCGTGACCGTATCATCATCGCTCAAACCATGCAAGTCAAATGAGTTTCGGCATAGCACTGGGAGGCGGAGGAGCAAAGGGTCTGGCCCATGTGGGAGTGCTGGAAGTCCTGGAAGAACACGGGATCAGACCGGCTTATGTTGCCGGAACTTCGATCGGCTCGGTGGTCGGCGCGATTTATTGTCTGCAGGGTACCGCAGATGGATTAAGGAAGAAGGCAAAGTCGATGATCGCGTCAGAGGAATTCAAGAACCTGGAACTCGACAAATTCTATACACGCGAGAAAAATATCTTCGAACGCTTCAAACATGAACTCTTCGAGAAATTCTATCTCGGCTCGCTGCTGTTCAAAAGATCACATTCAAAATATGATGCAACGCGAAAGATATTCCATGATATGCTCGGGAAGAGCGATTTCAAGGATTGTTTGATCGGTTTCGTGTGCAATGCGCTCGATATACAGAGCGGTGAAGAAGTCGTCTTCACGAAAGGGCTGCTTGCCGAAGCGGTCTGGGCGAGCTGTGCGATACCAGGTATCTTTCCGCCTTATGTGCAGGGCAAGCGGTTGCTCGTCGACGGTGGGGTCATCGATAGTATTCCCGTTGAGCCGCTACGCAGCATCGGGGCCAGAAGCGTGCTCGCCGTTTACTTGAGCCAGCGCCCGAAGTATCAGGGTGACCCCAACACCGGTTTCCAGATCAACCAGCGTTCCTATTCTTTCATGAAATACCATCTCGACCAGCGTGTCCTTGACCGTGCAGATCTTGTAGTAATGCCGGACGTCCGTGGTTTTCATTGGGCTGACTTCAATTCGGTCGATGAGCTGGTCGAGCGTGGCCGGAAGGCGGCATTGAAGAACATTGAAGCCATAAAGTCCATTAAAGGATTTCGCTACCGCGTTAAGAGGATCTTCAGTAAACACTTCTCGATAAGATGATGTGATGTGTGAGAGGTGTAGAACACAACCATAAATGCTCAGGTTCCCAAGTTGGGTGGATCAGGGCGAGTTCTTTCCGTAGTACTTCAGTGCTATACTCCCGTTTTCTATAGTAGCATAGGAAAAGTGTCTGACCCAGTCTCCAGTGTTAACGTAGTATTTGTCGCGGGCCAACTTCTTGAAGACAGGATTATGTGAGTGAGCCAGCATCACTATGTCGACGTCATTGAGCATCCGTGATGCGTAGCTCTCGAGCATATGGTCGAGTTCCCTGCTGGGTTCCTGTTTTCGAGAGAACCTGGCAACGGACTGGGCAAGTGAAATACCGAGGTCCGGATGGATGAGACGGAATAGCTTGTGATTGAGCCTGGAGGTGAGCAGTCTATCCCATAGTGAAGTCCATAGGCGCTTGTCGATTGTGTTTCCATGAGCGAGCAGGACGCGCTTGCCGTCGATTTCAAAAACGTTTGGCCCCCGGTGAACCGTGAACCCGAAATTTTTGAGAAAATCTCCTATTGATATCTCATGGTTGCCCAGTATGTAGTGAATGTTCTTACCTTCGTTCAGGATGCTGTAGAGAACAGCGAGAAGTCTGAAATAGTCCTTTGGAAAGACCAGATGATACTCAAACCAGATCTCGAAGAGGTCACCTAAGATGTATAGCTCGGTGAGATCCGGCCGTATTTCACGGAGGAAGTTCAGAAGCATTCTGCAGCGTTCGCTGCTGTCATTGCGTATGTGAGCGTCGCTTATGAAAACATGCACTCATTCCTCCGTTTCACCGTCATTCCTTAATATAGTATGAATCCAGCCCGTGTCAATGAAGATGGAGGACCGCAGGTTTTTGAGTGCTCCGATTGTCAGAATAGTAAGGAGGAAATGATCGCCGCGTTGCCTGTAGCGAACTGCCGCCTCGGCGGGGAAACGAAGAGCGATTGGTCGCTCAATGATTGGCAGCGCTGCAGCAGTGAAGCTGCGGGAGTTGACACCTCTGGGGCTCTGAGTATAATAATCTCATGAATAGTTTAATGATGTTGGGCTTGATCATCTTTTCACAGTACTTCGGTCAAAATAAGATCCAGTATAAAGACTTCGACTTCCGTGTTCTCGAAACCGAGCATTTCAATATCTATTTCTATCAGGGATGCGATGAACTGGCGGCTTTCGCCGAGACCGTTCTTGAGGATGGCTACGCAATGCTCAGTGATGATTTGGGCATGGAGATCGATTTTACCATACCAGCGATAATATACAATTCACCGAACGATTTTTCACAGACGAATATCACGCTCGAACTCATCGAAGAGGCTACCGGTGGATTTTCAGAGATACTGAAGAACCGGATGGTCGTTCCTTTCACCGGGGACTATGAGGAGTTCCGGCATGTTTTGGTGCATGAGTTGACTCATATCTTCCAATTCGCGATATTCTTTCCGTCGCGGCTCGAAGCGATTTTCAGTGGCGACATACTCTATTCAATACCGCTATGGGTATTCGAAGGTCATTGTGAATTCATGTCGCAGGGTTGGGATGTTGGCGCGGACATATTCGTTCGAGACCTTGTAATCAACAACAAGCTCATTCCGATCTACGCACTCGGAGGATATGGAGGATTGATCGTCTACAAGGAGGGTCAGGCATTCTACAAGTACGTGGCCGAGAAATACGGGCGCGAAAAGGTCGGCGAGTTCCTTCATCTGATGAAGATGAAGCGAAATCTGGAACCGGCGTTCATGGCCGCCTTCGGTGTTACTCCCGAGGAATTTGATAAGCGCTGGCTCAGGTATTACCAGATGCAGTACTGGCCCGAGGTTGACGAAATGGACTACTTTGATAACTTCGGCCGGATAATATACGATCACAAGAAAACCAATTCGATCTATAATGTTTCGCCTGCGATATCGCCGAACGGGGATAAGATCGCCTTCATCAGTGATCAGGGTGGGATTGCGCAGCTCCTCGTTGTTTCGAGCATCGACGGTCGACTCATCGGGAAACTGGTGAAGTCAGCATATTCTGCAGGTTATGAGGGACTGCATCTGTATCATGGCGGGTTGTCATGGTCGCGTGACGGCGAATATATTACATTCGCAGCGAAATCCCGCGGTGATGATGTGCTGTACGTTGTGAGCGCCGCAGACGGTAAGGCATACAGGCGCATGAAGTTCGACCTCACAGGGATCTATTCACCAAGATTCAGCCCCGATGGTAAGCGCATAATATTCACCGGCTTGAGGGATTCTTATTCAGATATCTACGTATGCGATATCGAAACGGGCATCCTTGAGAACATCACCAATGACATATATTCGGAGAGTTTTCCAGACATACTGTCTGATGATCTGATCACCTTCATCTCCGACCGCCCGGATTCGAATGAAGACTACTACTACGGTCAGCATGGTCTATTTCTTTATGAACACGGAGAAATAAGCAGGATCTCCCCGCGATCGAAATACCTTGCATCCGCGACATTCGCTCCTGACGGCAGTATCTATTTTGTGGCCGACTACGATTCTGCCTATAACCTCTACTATTATTCAAAGGAAGAGGGGAAAGTAAGCAAGAGGACCGACGTATTCAGCGGTATTTACTATCCTTCGATCTCTGCCGATGGCAACAAAATGGCATTTTCTTATTATAATGACTACGGCTACGACGTTTGCATTGTCAAGGACGCCTTGACCAAGATGCTTGACTACACGGCGGTCGACAGTGTCAAGATTGCGCAGATTGATTACTACACCCCGGAACCGCTCGATGACGATGCTATTAAGAAATACAAACCGAGATTCACTTTCGATTATTTCTCGGCAAGCGCAGAATACTTCTCGGTACTTGGCTTTTCGGGCGTGACGCAGATCGGAGTGAGCGATATACTGGGTAACCATCATTTTCAGTTCGCCTCCAATTTCTACGGCAGCATTCTGAGTTCGGATATATTCGTTAATTACTGGTATTTGAAGAAGCGGACCGATTTCGGTTTCGGCGTGTTTCAGTACCTGAATTATTTCTCGGATGGGTATGATCTGCTGGTGTGGCGCTATCTCGGCCTTGGTGGCGGTATCCAATACCCGTTCGACCGGTTTTTCAGACTGGAATTGGGCATGTATGCCTACAAATTATACGAAACGCGGTGGTTAAACTATTTTCCGTTATACAGTTCAAACTGGTCGCAGACAGCGGATTACAATTTCTTCTATCCCGAGGTAGCGCTTGTGTTCGATAACATCAAGTACGGACCGCTGGGGCCGCATGACGGAAGACGTTTCAGGATCGGTGGTTATGCTACAATATTCAGCAACAAGGACCTGAAGAGTGCGGTCCTTGACTACCGCAGATATTTCGCCCTTTCGCCGCGCGCGAGTTTTGCGTCGCGCCTTGTCCTTGCCGGCAGTTTCGGTGAAGATCTTGATTACTGGTCGATCGGCGGGCCGTATTCTCTGCGGGGCTATGACTACTATGCATTCACCGGGAGCAAAATAGGTTTCATGAATCTCGAATTTCGTTTTCCGTTCATCGACCGTCTCAGTATTGCCTTCCCGATCCCGCTGGAAATTCGGAATATCCGTGCAGATATCTTTGCGGATTTCGGCGCCGTGCACACCGATTCGTTTAAATTCTATGAAACCGATGGAGGATTCAGGCTGAAGGACCTTAAGCTTGGTGTTGGAGCGGGGTTGAGATTTACTTTCATGTATATCATATTCAGGTTGGATTTTGCACGAGCCCATAACTTAAAGGGTTGGTACGAGTACTACAATTCGCCCACGGATTTCCAGCGTTCGGAGTGGAAGTTCTATTTGACCCTCAGTCCGGACTGGTGATCGTCAGCTAGTTTTTTCGTCGACAAAAAAGTATGAGCAGGATGCGGTTTGGTCTAACTCTTTTCTTGCTGCTTGCATTCTGCTGCAAGCGAGAACAAAAGGTGGCCGTTGATTTCTGGCATGTCATGGGTGGGCCGTTGGGCCGTCGGCTCAATGAAATGATCGCCGATTTCAACCGCCTGCATCCCGAAGGCGAGGTACGCGGGGTGCATATGGGTTCGTACGATGTCCTGGCGCAAAAACTCATGGGTGCCATTGCCTCGAATAGCCCGCCGGTCATCGCTCAGATGTACGAATCATGGACCGATCAATTCTATGAAGCAGGCCAATTAGTGCCGCTCGCTGAATTCGTTGAGGCAGAGGAGGATTTCGATCTGCCTGATTTCTTTCCGGTGTTCATTGAAGATAATACGTATGATACGACTCTGGTTACCCTCCCTTTCAACAAGAGCGTTCCCGTATTTTACTACAATGCTGATCTTTTCGAAGAGTACGGTATTGATTCATTTCCCGCTGACTGGGTAGATTTCAGACGTGTCTGCCTGCTTATCAGGGAAGGCGGTATCTGGCCGACGTCCTGGCCTCTCGACGTGTGGTACTTTTCGACCATGCTGTATCAGAGAGGAGGTTTGCTCTTCGATGAAGAGAGTGGCCAACCGGGTTTCAATTCAACCGAAGGTAATGATGTCATCGAGTATCTCGTTGCCCTTGTGAGGGACAGTCTTTTCTATGTTAATCCTGGTTTTCAACGACAGGATGAGTTCCTCTCGGGTAATGTTGCGATGATACCCGCATCGATTGTTTCTTGGGCATTCATGAAGGGCAAGGTCCCATTCGAGATCGGCGTCGCCCCGTTTCCTCAGGGTGCTTTTCGTTCCATCGTGATCGCCGGTACGAACATAGGAATGTTCAAGAAAGCCAATAAGGCCGAGCAGGAATTGGCATGGAAATTTATCAAGTGGTTTCTGGAGCCACAAAATCAGATGCGCTGGACCGAAGCGAGCTATTATCTACCGACGAGACGCAGTACGACGAGGACAGAAGATTATCGAGAGTTCATCTTCGAGAATCCGGCGTACGAGAAGATCATCCGTCAACTCGATTTTGCCCGCACCGAGCCAAAGAGTAAGGAGTGGTTTGCCGGCCGTATCTACCTCAATGACGCGATCGAGGAAGCAATGAGGCTTGAGCGCAGTCCTGAAGAGGCCCTGGATGACGCCGCCGAACGCTTGCGGCTTGAACTGAAATAGGGTTATTCTGTCAACAGGATGACCTTACGGGTCGTTACCTCGTTCCCATAACTGGCTCTCACGAAATAGACACCAGAACTGATCCGCCGTTCCATGTTGTCTTTTCCATTCCAGACTATCTCATATTCACCCGCGCTGAAATCCCTGTCGACAATGTTGCTAACGAGTCTTCCCGCAATATCATAAACACTGATTGATAGTGCGCCACTGTGCGGCACTGAGAAGCTGATCCTCAAGTCCCTTACGAATGGATTCGGACTTGGCGCCGGAAGCATGAATCGGTCGACTGACTTGTTGTCCCAGGATTCGATGCCAACCTCGCTCACCGTCATGACTCTCATCATGAAGTCATAGGTTGTCCAGGCATGCCAGCCCGGGTCACTTGGGTCGGTCCAGTACCAATATGAGAGATAGTCCAATGGTTGTGTGTTGTCCATGCCGATATAAGGTGCAGTCGGTGAGCCGGACAGCCAATGTACTACCATCCAGAATGGGTCTCCGGTCGTCACCTGTATCGGTGGTGTATATTCCTTGATCGCCCAACCGGGACCCGCGCCGTTGATCGTGTCCGGAGCGGCAATGTAATATGATGGATCGAGCCCGGGTAAACTAGTAGAGTCTTTATGAAGTGAAACGGCTATCATCGAATCATTACTGCAGTAGAACCGTACCTGCGTGATGTAGTATGGTGGCGAGAGGCAGGGCATCATTTTTTCCGCAAACTTGTTATCGGCGAAGGTTGTGGAAACGTATCCGTAGGTATCAAGGAATCCATCATCATACATGATTTCTGTCGTAACATCGAAAGCAGTCGCCATGGTATCGTTTGACGGCACATAATCATCCGGTACATCGGTGAAGAAATATGCGTCGTATAACCCGGTATCACTAGGACTCCAGCTAGGTGCGACAGTCACGACCTGTGATTCAAATGGATTAAGATAAGACTGGCCATTGCCGCTGTAGACAAGCGTACCAATGTCGTCGTATATCTCACAATTGACCGGGATTTGCTCGGTATAGCTGCCGTGGTTTGCCACGGTCACCCGGGGTGCACCCGTGTAATTCAGAGTGATTTCTGAAAATGGATATGAAATGCTCAACACGGTGCCGTCATGGTAGCAGATACTGGTCTGCGTCAACGTATCATTCTGCGGGAATTCGTCACCCGACAGCGTAGTGAAAGCAGTAGTCAGGTACCGACCGTATGCGGGTACGTTCCAGTTTGGTGTGAAGCTGACCGTTGTGCTTGAACCGGATGCGAGCCCGCTGATTGCGGCGGTGTCGCCGTAGAGGGGCTGCGCAAGTGAGTCGTGGATGTAGCACACGACGCTGAAGCTGGCTGGTTGCGCGCCGTAGTTACGGGCGATCGCCTGAGGCGTAATATTCTGTCCAACCTGGAGGAACGCGGCTGGTGCGTTGATCCTTTCGATCCCGACATCATTGGTCAGTGGGTCGAGCATGCGTATGGCGTAGACCTCACCGCCGCTTCCGAATTGGCGGGCGTGAACGGCTTTGCCGCCGGCCGTTATGAACGAACCGTCTTTGGATATATCCACGGAAAAGATCGATCCCGGTTCATCGATATCATCCAGCAACTGGAAGATCGGCGTAGATGAGTTGCGGTCGAACACGGTCAGCACGTCACCAAAGGTAGCGTTGTATTGACCCCAGGAACCGGCAACGGCACGTGCACCATCCTCGCTCAGTGCGCAGGTGGGTACGTAATCACCGTACTGTGTATACTCCCAGAGGGGTGTTGCTGATGAGGAATCGAAGAGCAATACTTTACCAGTATTGCTCGGGCTGTACTGGAAGGTGCCGGCCATGATCGTCGAACCATCGTCTGATATCGCCACCGATGTGACCCACGGATGTCCGGTCGGATGCTGCCATACCTGGTCATAGTCTGAGCCGTTCCATCGGTAAAGGTATACGCGGGTGTAGAAGTCCCCCTTGACGAGGTACTTGCCATCGGCTGAGATCTTTGCCGGCGTCTGGCCGTATTGCATGATCGAATCACGGCGCGAACCATCGGCGTTGAATACGTATATCGCGTCATACGTGGAAACACAGATCACCGAAGCATCATTGGCCATGTCGACGCCGTAGATACCGCGGGTCGGATTGAAACCGACCGTTCTGATCGTATCCCCGGCGGCATCGAAGAGAAAGAGGCGGCCCTGACCGGCCTGACCGGCGAGCGCGGCATAGACCGATCCGTCATCGGCAACGCTAATTGTAGGCCCCTGGGCACTCGATGAGAAGTTGAAACCCGTTGGAGGACTGTATACCCAGTTAGGCGCGGCACTCGCGGAAGAGAAACTATAGCATGCTTCACCGTCTGCGAGGACACCGATCCCGGCACCGTACATCGAAACATCGGTTGATATGAACCAGTCGGCTCCGGACATGGGGAATGTCCACATCGGTGTGTTCGTTCCGAGAGTCCGGTACAGACTCGTTCTTTCGTTGTTCAGGTACCATCCTGCCTGTATCCACATGCCATTTCCGGCGATCGCC
This sequence comes from Caldifarciminota bacterium, assembly GCA_020343595.1. Classification (GTDB taxonomy): domain Bacteria; phylum Hydrothermota; class Tepidihabitantia; order SM23-42; family SM23-42; genus SM23-42. Next base: position 75,551 of record CP070802.1, read on the forward strand.
GTGTGCTGGGCGATGGCATTCTGGTGATTGCGATCAACCCATATTACCTCGGCGCGGTGGTTTCCACAGAAATCAGTTGCGGTCTTCAGCCCAGGGGTGTCGCCGGATGGCTCGGTGACGAATCTGGTTCCGTCCGCACTCGTTTCAATTTCTATTCCTGGTACATCGGCCGGCTTTGTGATCCCGGCGGCCAGGATATTTACTGCCATCAACAAACAGAGTAAGTATTTCATTGCTCCTCCCTGGGTTATTATAGTCAGCGGGTCGGCTGAGTCAATCTTGATTTTAGATAGCCACGCAGTATAATTTGATGTGGTACTACTGATACTGTTGCTCGGTCAGTCCTTCACCGCTTACTTCGATTCAAGCTTGGCATTTATCGGTCTCACAAGGGCAGATCTGACTTTCCGCAGCGATTACGTGAAAAGTGACGATTATCGTTTTGATATAATCGATTCACTACTCAAAGAGCCACTTGTGTCGTCGCAATTTGTGGAACGATTGCACGATGATTTCTGCGAGCATTCACCCGCTGATGCTTTTGTGTCGTTGACCGATATCTACAAATTTGAATTGACCGGGCAAAAGACCGATATCTTCTCGGCACTGGAACAGGCCAAAGAATTGCTTGAGGAGGCATTTCCGGCCGATGCACCTGAGATCATGGGTGTGCTGGAGGAACTCATTAGGTTTTCTCCTGAGCCGACCGGTTCGATCGCCGAGGAAAGAGCTCACGAGCGAGCATACGATTCTCTGACTTCTTTTCTACGCAGGCATGCGCGCCAGATCGATTGTGAGAATATCTTTCTGGCTGGTTATACCATTCTATCGGCACTTGAGGGATACTCGGTTGGTGATTTGAATCTACCCCTGTCAAGAACGCACGTGGAGGGTGTTTCGGGCGATATTCTATACTATGGAGAGTATGATTTTGGCGAGTTCGTCATTGGTGATTTGGGCGCCAACATCTACGAGCGGGATTTCGCGATCATCATCGACATCGGTGGCAATGATACTTACCGGGTGCCTGGACATCACGGCTTTGTGCGGGTCATCATCGATGAATCCGGGGACGATTCATATCTGGGCGGCGAGTACAACGTAGCGTGCGGTAGATTCGGTGTTTCGATCGTCCTTGACCGGCAAGGGGATGACCTGTACCGGGCGCGGAGTTTCTCGATCGGTGCCGGTCTTTTCGGTGTTGGAGTTTTGATCGACGAATCAGGCGACGACCGATATCATGGCGATACGTTCACCCAGGGCGCTGGTTGTTTTGGAATTGGCATTCTCAGTGATCTTTCCGGCAACGACCATTACGAGGGTGCTCTATATGCCCAGGGTTTTGCTTCAACCTATGGGATCGGCATTCTCGGTGATGCCAATGGTAACGATCGTTATATCATCAGACCGGTATATCTTGATGAAATAAGATATCTCGATCACTATCTCTCGATGTCGCAGGGGTTTGCGATTGGCTTCCGGCCGGATCTCCCGGCCGGTATCGGCTTGCTGTTTGAGGGTGGTGGTAATGACTATTACATCAGTGATATCTTCGGCCAGGGTGCGGCGTACTGGTACGGGATTGGTGCGATAGTAGAAAGGGGCGGCAATGATAACTACATAGGATACCAGTATGTTCAAGGCAGCGGTACCCACATCGCACTTGGTCTGTTGATCGATGACCGCGGAGACGATAATTATGTTGCCAAGGGTGTAGCACAGGGCTGCGGCCATGATCTCTCCCTCGGTTTTTTGTACGACCGCTCAGGCGACGATACATATGCCTCATTCGACCTCAGCCAGGGTGCGGGTAATGCTAATGGTATAGGTTTGTTGATCGATGAAGTCGGTGATGACACATATGCTGTGAAGCGGTCGACGAACACGCAGGGTTATGGCGATTTTCGCCGGGAGTTCGGCAGTATAGGTGTGCTCCTTGATATCAGGGGTGATGATTCCTACACAACCGGCGGCGACGCTGAATTTTGGGAAAAGGGCACGTACGGTATTGGTGCCGATTGGGAATAAAAGAATGCCGGTTGTTTTTTTGATCGTTGTGTTGCTTTGCGAATCAGATCTTGAAGTGTTGTATGAGCAAGCAACGACAAGATTGGTCAGCTATCGGGCAGTCAAGGACTCGGCAGTAGCTTTATTCGTCGAGCTCGGTCGAGATTCTTCAACAAGTGATTCAACGGTAGATTTTCTCGTTTCAAAATTTGATACGAAGTCTTCAGTACAGCGCCATACGCTGAAGAACATCCTCGTCGAGATCGGTGATAAGGCGATTGACAGGATTGCAGCCCATGTTGACTATCGCGGCAGTGAAATGGAAGCACGTGCTCTAAAGCAATCCCTATGGGTACTGGGTGAGATCGGCGGTGAGCGGATAGTCGATCCAGCAGCAGGTTTTATCAGGGATACAGAGTGGTCAGTGCGCTCCGGAGCATTCACGGCACTGGGCAAGTCGGGCTCAAGCAGGGCATTACCCTACGTGCGTGAAGGTTTGAGTGATACCGTTGCCCTGGTGAGGAAATCAGCTTTTCACTCCTTGGCTCAGATAGCAACCGAGGGTGATGTGGCTTATCTGATTGATGGGCTCGATGATCCCTTCTATGGAGTTCGCTACGCCGCATTGTCTGGTCTCCGCAAGAGCGGCTGCGGTTGGTCATATCTGATACATGCCGGGATAGATGACTTGAACGATTTCTTCTACATGTCCTTGAAGACCGAGTGTGATACACTCCATGGATTTGCCGATTTGATCCGCTCGATGCCGCCGTCGGTCCGTAAGGCAGCGTATAGCAACTTTTCCCAGGAGGAAATGCGCGCCGCATTGGCAACGGAACTTCATCCTCTTCTCATCAATTACCTTATAAAGAGAATCGCGCAGATCGAAAACGTGGAGTAATAACTTACGGCCGTGACCGTTGCTGTTCTGCTTCTTGCGGTAGAGCATCGTGCTCTTGGTTACGTTTAGCAGACAATCCCGCCAAAATATTGACAAGTAATCAAATATGTGTAATATTTTTCCATGCCTGGCTGGATCAAAGTAAAGAAATACAGTGTATTTACAGCTTTACCTTATGGTGGAAATCCAGCTTGGGTAGTACTTGCTCCCGAGGAAATGACTGAGCAAGATATGCTAGCGTTAGCCTCGGACCTCAATCCGATTGCCGATACAGCATTTGTGTTTCCGGAAGCGACCGCCGAAGCAGACATGTCCTTGCGTTTTTTCAACGGGAAGAATGAAATCAACTTCTCGAGTCATGCTGCGATTGCAACTTATTTCGCACTCAGCGGAGAGGGTCTGTTAACATTGAAGGACCCGGAAACCATCATAAAACAGCGGACCAAGACCGGCATAAATTCAGTGGAATTGAGAGTCGAGGGAGAGAAGATAAAGCGAGCTGCGATCACGTTGGCTAAACCGACGTACCTCGATCTTGAGATTAACGTGACACTGATTTCTCGATTTCTCGGGCTTGCTGCCGAGGAAATAACCGCGACTGCTCTGCCCATGGATGTCATTTCAACCGGATTTTATGATCTGGTTATTCCTTTGCGTTCGCTGAAGGATATGCGAAACTTAAAACCCAACTTTTCTCTGATGGACAGCTACTGTGTTCGTCTCGGGATCAACGGCGTCATAGTATTCTGTCTTCAGAAATTTGATGTCGAGAGCACGGCCTTCATGCGCCACTTCACTCCGTCGGTCGGTGTCAATGAGAATCCAATCTCTGGGTTGGCCGCAGGTTCTCTCGGCTGCTATCTCATAAAACACCGACTGGTCGATGACACGAATTTCTCCCGTATGGTTATCGAACAGGGGCATCTACAGCAGAAACAAGGTAAGGTCTACGTCCATATCGAGACAACCCGGGGGCAGATATATCGGGTCAAGATCGGTGGCAACGCGGTGCTTACCTGCACAGGTTACATCATCACGCCATCGTAGTATAACTAGAAGACAACAGAATCTTAGATTGCTCTCCTTGACGAATCCGTAAATTTGGCTATACTAAGTGCCATGTTGTCTGGATTCGCAGGTGGCGTGCATCCTTCCGAGAACAAGGAAACCGGCGAATGCACGATCGAAGTGATGCCAGCGCCGAAGAAAGTCTATATTCCCTTTTCACAACATACCGGAAAGCCAGCCATACCTCTCGTAAAGAAGGGTGATGATGTAAAGATCGGCATGAAGATCGGCGAGGCTGATGGCCTCATATCGGCCTCGGTTCACGCCAGCATTTCGGGCAAGGTCATTGACATCGTGGACCATCCGCATCCGGTGATCGGCTCCGCGTGCAGCTGTATCATCGAATCGTCCGATACAGAGGAGTGGGTCAAAGAGGTGAATGCTGAGCGGGACCCCGCCAGTCTGACGGGAAAGCAACTGGTTGATGTCATCAAAGAGGCTGGTATCGTGGGGCTGGGTGGTGCGGCTTTCCCGACCCATGTAAAATTATCTCCGCCCAAAGAGAAGCGCATCGATACACTGTTAATCAACGGCTGCGAGTGTGAGCCTGTTCTTACGGCCGATCACCGATTGATGCTCGAACATGCGGCTACGATTATCGAAGGCGCCAAGATATTCCAAAGAATACTGGATGTCCAGAATCTAATTTTCGCGATCGAAGATAATAAGAAGGACGCGGTCGCCACTTTCAAACAGGAAGGGGTCAGCGTTGCCGAATTGAAGACGAAATATCCTCAAGGCGCTGAGAAACAATTGATCAAAGCAATACTGAAACGGGAAGTACCGAGGGGTGGACTTCCGATGGATGTTGGTTGTGTGGTTCATAATGTCGGGACCTGCCATGCAGCACTGATCGCTGCAAAATACGGCAGGCCGCTAATTGACCGCGTGGTGACGGTTGCCGGCGATGGCGTGAAGGAAAGCAAGAATGTTCTCGTGCGCATCGGTACACCGGTGAAATCCGTGATTGATTTCTGTAATGGGTACGTGTCTCAACCCGAAAGAGTCATCCTCGGCGGACCGATGATGGGCATTGCTCAGTATTCTGACGATGTACCGGTTATCAAAGGGACGTCAGGCATCCTCATCTGGAACAACGCTCGGATATCTGAAGAGGGACCTTGTGTGCGATGCGCGGCATGCGTTGACGCCTGTCCCATGGGATTGATGCCCACTGAGATATGTGGTTTTGTTAAGAACAAGAACATCGACATGGCCAATGCCTATGGTGTCCTCGATTGTATCGAATGTGGGTGTTGTGCCTATGAATGTCCGGCGGCGATCCCGCTCGTGCACTATTTCAAATACGGGAAGAGTGAGATATGGAGAAGGTCGAAGAAGTAAAGAAATTGTTCGTTGTCTCAGCTTCACCCCACATCAGGTCGAAGCATAAAACGAGCACTGCGATGCGCATCGTCACGATTGCGCTCTTGCCGGCGCTCGTATATTCTGCATATCTCTACGGTCCGCGTGTGCTTTTGCTGACGCTTATCAGCATCCTGGCGGCCGTGGGCGCGGAAGCCATGCTTCAGAGGATGCTCGGAAAGAAGATTTCGGTTGCCGACGGCAGTGCTGTTTTAACCGGTCTTCTCCTTGCGTACAACCTACCGCCGGGTGCACCTTGGTGGTTGCCGGCGGTCGGAAGCGCATTTGCAATAATCTTTGCCAAACAGCTCTTCGGCGGTCTGGGCTACAATTTCATCAACCCGGCACTTGCTGGCCGTGCGTTCCTGATGGCGTCATGGCCTTCATTGATGACCAAGGAGTGGTTGGCTCCGGTCGGCGGGACCCTTTCTGGTATCGATGGTATAACCGCGGCGACGCCGCTCAGTCTGCTGAAGAATCCTGCCAACTACGGCGATCCTCAGATCATCGTCAGGCAACTAAACGATTTCGAGACGATCCGTAATCTCTTCTTTGGCAATATCGGTGGTTGCATTGGTGAGACCTCGGTTCTTTTCCTCTTGCTTGGTGGATTGGCCCTACTTGTCTTGAAAATCATAGATTACCGTATTGTCGTTGGATATCTCGGCAGTTTCGCGTTGCTTGCCTGGTTACTGCCGACGCCGGGCAGTGTGCTATTCCATCTATTCAGTGGCGGCCTCGTCCTTGGTGCTTTTTTTATGGCAACCGACTGGGTGACCTCACCGATTACCAGGAAAGGCCGGTGGGTTTTCGGCATCGGCTGTGGTGTCATTACAATTATCATAAGACTCTGGGGTGGCTATCCAGAAGGTGTTTCGTATTCGATCCTGCTCATGAATGTCTTCACGCCTTTGATCGATAGGTTGACGAAAGAACGTATTTTCGGTGAGCAGAAGAGAAAAGGAGCAAAGAAATGACCAGCATACGGCAGATGATCATAACTCTTTTCATTGTCGCTGTCACCTGCGCAGTTGTCCTGTCGTTCGTCTATGCATTTACGGAGCCGCGAATCGCCGAGACACAGGCACAGTTGACCTTGAGCGGTCTCGAAGAGGTGATAACGGCTTATGAATACAAGAAGATCATTCCTGATACACTATGGCAGGCGGTTGATTCCTCAGGTGAAAATGTCGGTGTAGTATTCCGCGTTTTTCCCCAGGGTTATGCCGGTCCGATCCCGATCACCGTGGGTCTTGATAATAATGGAAAGATTACCGGGATCAGAGTTGCGAGTGCCGCCGAGGGTCTTGCCGAAACGCCCGGGCTTGGCGCGAAGATCACACAGCCCGGGTTCACCGAGCAGTTCAAGGGAATGACGGCGGCCGATGTTGCCCTCGAACAGGAAGGTGGTTCTATCGAGGCAATAACGGCGGCAACGATATCATCACGAGCAGTTGCGTCGGGGGTCAAAAAGGGGATCGAAATGTATGGTGCATGCTTAATACCATCGTGCGATCCACATATGGTGTTTGCTGAAGCGGAGAGGTTCGTTGAGGTGATCAAAGACACACTCTGGAAAGCGGTGCGTGGAGCGGACACCTTGGGTATAGTATTCGTTGGTGTCGTAGAGGGCTATCTCGATGATATCAAATTCATGGTTGGATACAATATGGAAAAGATCATTACCGGCGTCGCCATTCTCCATTCGCAGGAAACCGAAGGCATTGGTGAGGTGATACGTGACGGCGAATTCCTCGACAAGTTCAGGAGCGGAATTCCCGAAGCGGTGAGTGGTGCGACGATATCGACCAAAGCGTTGATCAACGGTGTAACAAGCGGTCTCGAGCGGTTCAAGGAATACGTAGAATGAGCAGACTGAGCATCTTCACGCGCGGTTTGATCAAGGACAATGCGGTTTTTGTCCTGATGATCGGCCTGTGTCCGGCACTGGCTACATCGAGCACCGTGCGCGATGGGTTCGGTATGGGTCTTGCCGCGACTTTCGTGGTCGTATGCTCTAATCTGCTGATCTCGATCCTGAGGAAGAACATCCCGAATGAGGTAAGGATCCCGATATTCATTCTGATCATTTCGACTTTCGTGACGATCATCGATTACATGATGCAGGCCTTTCAGCCTGAACTCTACCGCGCGCTCGGCGTCTTCGTTCCGCTCATCGTCGTGAACTGTATGATTCTGGGCCGGGCAGAGGCATTTGCTTCGAAGCGATCGGTTTTAGACTCGGTGCTCGATGGCCTTGGGACCGGTCTGGGGTTCACCCTTGCCTTGACCATAATGGGAACGATCCGTGAGATATTGGGTAATGGTACTTTTCTCGGCATGACCGTGTTCGGTGAGGCATTTAAGAATTCACCGGTCATCTTCATGATCATGTCGCCCGGGGCGTTTCTTGTGATCGGTATTTTGAAAGCATTGATAAACAAGTACGTTAAGAAGGAGTTATGATGAAGAGCCCGGCACTCATATTCCTCGGCGCATTCCTTGTGAATAACATCGTGCTGATGCGTTTTCTCGGTTTGTGTCCATTCTTTGGTGTCTCAAGCACCGTGGAAACCGCGACCGGGATGGGCATGGCTGTTATATTCGTGATGACCCTTGCTGCCTGGATAACCTGGGTCGTTTTCAATGCGGTCCTATTGCCTCTGAATCTTGTCTTCCTGCGCACGGCGGTCTTCATTTTGACCATCGCGTCTCTCGTCCAGCTGGTTGAAATGTTTCTCAAAAAATCTTACCGGGCATTGTATAACGCGCTCGGAATATATCTACCTCTGATCACCACGAACTGCGCAATACTCGGTGTAACATTTCTCAATATCGACAACAAATTCAGTTTCATCGACGGCACGGTTTTCGCGATCGGGACCGGTGTCGGTTTTACCCTGGTCATCATCACCTTTGCCGCGATTCGCGAGCGGCTAGATCTGGCGCCGATCAACCCATCGCTCAGAGGTTATCCGATATCATTCATTGCCGCGAGCCTGATGGCGCTTGCCTTTCTCGGCTTCAGCGGCCTCTTCGGTCTGACCTGAGCAGGCCTTTCAACTTTTCGTTACCTCAAATCAAATGGCTGCAGAGTGTAGTATTTTAATTGCATCCGGCGTCCATTCGAAAAATCCATACTCTGGTAATTACCAGAATACCAGATTGACATGGTTTGAGATAGTGGTATAATGCAATATGCGAAGGAAGATGCCCGAGACTCACTATCGCGCCTCGCGATTTTGTAGGGTGTTGGGAAATCCGACGGCATACGAGATCTTGAAAATACTGTCGAAGTCGAATAAGACACCTACCGATCTGTCGAAAGACATCGGTCTTTCCTTGAAGACGATATCGGAAACGCTGCGAAATCTGAGACAGATCAATCTGGTGAGGTACACGACAGAGCAAAATCGGAAGATCTATTTTCTTAAAGACAGGTCTTTGCTTAACGCTCTGCAGCGTATCGAACAGTACGTTGAAAAAATGAGGGTAAAAAAATGGTAGTCCGTTACTCTGGTAATTACCAGAATACCAGACTTCTGCGTATGGTTAATAGGCAAGAAATTGCACATAGATGCAAGCATCTTCCGGGGGATATGCATGGATGTATTTAAGGCGATAAAATGGCGCCGCAGTGTGCGTAGGTTTTCCTCGCAGAAGGTCGAGCGGGACAAAATCATCCAGATACTCGAAGCGGCTCGGCTCGCACCGTCATCAAGCAACCGTCAGGCATGGCATTTCGTCGTCGTAGATGATCCCTCGATAATCAAGCAGATACCAGATACCGTCCCGACTGGTACACGGCGGATAGTCAGTTTCATCAAAGAAGCGCCCCTCGTTATTGTCGGTTGCTACAGCAAGGCGCTTACCCATTACGTAGCACAGCTGGCCGGGCATGAGAATCATCTTGTCGATGTATCGATCGCCATGACCCATATGACACTTGCCGCGACCGAACTGGGTATTGGCTCTTGTTGGGTTGGTTGGTATGGTGAATCTAAATTGCGTACTCTTTTGGAATTACCGCGAAAATTCAGAGTCGTCGCGCTGCTCGTATTGGGATACCCTGCCGAGCGATCAACAAAGGAAGCGATCGCGGGTATACCTGCCAGGCCGCGTAAGCCATTGGAAGAGATCGTATCATATAACAAATTCGGCGAACGCTATTGATTTCACACCACAGGACGATCAGTCAACTTTAACCGAAGTCAAAAAAACGCGGCGGCTGTTCAAACCGCCACGTCATTGTTTTTTTTCGCTGTAATCCTTTTTTTATATCACCGTTCCGCTCAGCGAGAATCCTCGGCCAGTAGCCGGGATAATCGTTGAGTTAGTATAACTCCAAGTATTTATCCACTTCCCACTTTGACACCTGGATAGAATACTCGTCCCATTCCCTCAACTTGATTTCGTGGTATCTCTGGAACAGCGTATCACCGAGTGCGCTTCTCGCTAGATCGCTCTCACCGTAGTACTCGAGCGCCTGGTATAGCGAGCGGGGTAAGACATCGATGCCCTTGTCATTCAGGACATCTGTTTCGAGCGCATAGACGTTCTCTTCGACAGGTGCAGGAGGTTTCATTTTCTTTGTGATACCTTCGAGTCCTGCTCTGAGTACAACTGCAAAAAGCAGGTATGGATTCGCAGACGGGTCGCATGAGCGCAGTTCCATACGCGTGCTCGTGTATTTCTTCTGGCTTATTTTGGGGACGCGGACTAGTGCCGAACGATTCATTCTTCCCCAGCAAATATATACCGGAGCTTCAAAACCGGAAACCAGCCGTTTATAGGAATTAACGAGCGGTGAGGTCAGTGCACTTATCTCTTTCATATGTTTGAGCACACCAGCGAGATAGCCGTATGCCAGTTCTGAAAGTCCGTAATCGTCCCTGGCATCGGCAAAGAGATTCTTGGTATTCTTGAAGATGCTCTGATGGATGTGCATACCATTACCCGGTGCTCCGAACATTGGTTTGGGCATGAACGTTGCGAACAATCCATACTCTTCTGCGACTTGTTTAATGACCATGCGTGCCGTTATTATGTTATCGGCGAGGTTGAGGGCGTCCGTGTATAATAGATCGATTTCGTGCTGTCCCTTGCCGACTTCATGGTGGCCGGCCTCGAGTTGAATTCCGAATTCCTGGAGCCGGTCGCACATCGTTTTTCTGATCCTGAGACCGAGGTCGCCGCCGAGGTCAAAATAACCCACGCGGTCATGGGGTAATGGCACTGCTTTTTCACCATCACGCTTGAAAAGATAGAACTCCAACTCGGCGCCAACATAGAATTCCATGTTTTTCTTGTGCAGTATGTCCAGGTTCGCTTTTAGAATGGAGCGTGGGTCGACCGGAGCTGGTTTGTGGTCGGGTGCGTAGACATCGCAGATGAACCGTGCCGTCTTTTCCTCGTCCCTCGGGATGATGGCGAAGGTCGCAGGATCCGGTTTTAGATACATATCACTCTCAAAGATACGTCCGAATCCTTCAACCGACGAACCGTCAAACCAGATGCCTTCTTTCAGCGTTTTCTTCAGATGCTGTACCGGTATTGTTTCATTCTTGACCGAACCGAGTACATCGGAAAACCAGAGGTCGATGAACCTTACTTTCTCTTTTTCGATTTTCCTGAAGATCGCGTCGAGCATTACTTTCTCCGCTTCTTCTTAGTGGTTCGGCGAGAGATTTTCTTGCCTTTCTTTTTGCTCTCGATCTTTTCAGCTATCGCTTTTGCCTGTGTGAAGAGCGCTAGATAATCCGGCCCGCCTGCTTTGGAGTCAGTTCCTGACATGTTGAAGCCGCCGAATGGCTGGATGCCGACCAGCGCGCCAGTACACTTACGGTTGATATAGAGATTACCGACGAAGACTTCGCGCTTTGCTTTTTCGATTTTCTTCTTGTTCTTTGTATAGACGGCGCCGGTGAGACCATATTCTGAATCATTGGCCAATTCTACCGCGTGGTCAAAATCCCTCGCTCTGGTGACACCCAAAACCGGACCGAAAATCTCTTCCTGGAATATACGGTGCTGTTTTTCGATGTCGGTAATAACTGTCGGTCTGATGAACCATCCATTACCGGGTGCCGGTTCACCGCCGCACACCAGGGTTCCTTCCGACTTGCCGATTTTGATGTATTCGAGTATCGAATCATACGCTGATTCGTTGATAACGGGACCCATATAGTTGTCATAATCTTTTGTGGGACCAACCGTGATCGCTTCGACCGTCGGAATGAATTTCCTCATGAATTCATCGTAGATCTTGTCATCGAGGATCAACCGTGAACAGGCCGAACATTTCTGACCCTGAAATCCAAATGCAGAAATCCTGACACCTGCTACAGCACTGTCGATATCTGCCTCTGAATCAACAATGATGAGATCTTTGCCACCCATTTCGGCGATAACTCTTTTTATCCATATCTGCCCGGGTTGTGTTTTCCCTGCTTGTTCAACAATCCGCAGGCCAACTGGCTTTGAACCTGTAAATGCTACGAATCGTGTTTTTGGATGCCGGACCAGATAATCACCTGCTATGGCACCAGGTCCGGTAAGAAAATTGACGACGCCCACGGGAACTTTTGCTTCTTCCACAATCTCCATAAACTTCGCGGCGATCCCTGGCGAATCACTAGAAGGTTTCAATATGACCGTATTTCCGCTCACGAATGCAGCCGTTGTCATACCCGTCAATATCGCCAACGGAAAGTTCCATGGTGGAATTACAATACCTACTCCGAGTGGAATGTAGACTTGCTTGTTTATTTCCCCGGGGTATGTATAGAGTTTCGGTCCTTTATCATAGCGCAAAGCCTCGAGCGCATAATAGTCACAAAAGTCTATTGCTTCGGCAGTATCAGCGTCGGCCTCAAGCCAGTTTTTGCCCTCTTCAAGAACCATCCAGGCGTTGAGTTCGAACCGGCGCCGTCGCATGATATTTGCCACTTTGAAGAGATATCCTGCTCTTGTCTTGGCCGGAGTATATCGCCAGGATTCGAACGTTTTGAGCGCTACCTGCATCGCACGCTCGGCCGTCGCCTCGTCTGCTTTCTGAAAGGTCCCGATAACTTCACCCTTTTTTGACGGGTTATATGAATGGAATTTGTTGTTTAATCTAATCCTCTCGCCACCGATTATGATGCTGTATTCCTTGCCGAATTGGGATTCGACCTGGGTGATGGCTTTCTCCATCTTCTTTCGGGTGTCTGTTTTTGTGAAATCATTGTATTTCTCTGTCCTGAATTGTTTCATCAAACCTCCTTACGTGCCCATTATATTCGTGCATAGTCCGAAGTCAAGGAGGTTGGGCATCGCGGATGTACTGAACGTGCCAATATCATAAAATCATCGTTAATCATGATACTCGTTGTTGACTTTTAGAGGAGGACTGTTATATTAATCTATGAAAAGAATACTGGGTTTAATATTACTGCTGGCCATAGTTCTTTCCTGTGCCAGCATCAAGGAACGCCTGGCTATAAAGGAATGCAAATTCTCGCTCATATCAGTTAAACCCTATTCCTTTACATTCTCGAATCTCAAGTTGGATTTTGAGATAAAAGTCGACAATCCTAACACTGTTGATGCGGTGCTCGACAAGTTCGTGTATACTTTCTTCGCGAATAACACACAGGTTTTCACGGGTACAACCGGGAACAAGGTTGAGGTTCCGGCCAAGAAGTCCACGCAATTCACCACGACGATCACACTTGAATACAATGCGATCGGGCAGGCAATGGCCGAGGCAATTCGATTGGGTTCGGCAGCATATCGTATCGACGCCCGCGCTTATGTCAGTACACTGCTGGGAGAGATCAGTTATCCGGTCAATATTGAATTAAATCAGTAGTAGTATCAATACGGGGGGATGAATGGCGAAGAAGTGTAAATCATGGCGTGAAAAATTACGTGATAGCAAGGGTTTGCCCAAGGTCATAAAGATAAATGAAAAGATGAGTAAGCGATGGGGTAGTGGTACTGTCGTTATCCCGGCACCGATCGAGGTCGACAAACTCATGAGAAAAGTACCTAAAGGAAAATTGATCACGATAAACGAGATACGCGAATATATGGCAAGGAAGTACAAGGCATCGATCGGCTGTCCAATGACCTGCGGGATATTCGCTTGGATTGCGGCGCATGCCGCTCATGAGGATTGGGAGGCGGGGAAGAAACGTATCACACCGTATTGGCGCACCCTGAAAACAGGGGGCATCATCAATGAGAAGTATCCTGGTGGTGTCGAAGTGCAGAAGAAACTCCTCCAGAAGGAAGGGCATAAGATCGTGAAAAAAGGCAAGAAGCATGTCGTTGTAGATTTTGACAAACGGCTTGTAAGACTCTGACGCCACAAAACCACCGAGGCTGAGATGTTAAGAAGTTGAGAAGATTAAACTCTGTCTTCTTCGTTAATGAAAGAGTGGTCTCTGTACGAACCTTCACTTCAATTATTATCTTAGCCTACGAATACACGAATATCATCGGCCGACAAATCAGCACAAAAGTTTAAAAGTTTATGCCTGTCCCCGGTGCACAATTTTTGTGCACAGCGCACTGTATTTGTGCAGCAATATGGGCATTTAGCTCGTAATTTCATCACTTTTCTCTGGCACAGAATATGCTATTATAAAGGGCAGAGGTGAATGATGAAAAAAGTGAGAGTTTTCCTTAATCTGATGATAATCAGCGGCCTGTTGGGACTGGCCGGCTGTTCTTTTGAAGGCGTTGATAACGAGCCACCGGCCGTACCCAGAGGTTTGAGGTCGATAACCGGCGATGAGGAAGTTCTCCTCGTCTGGTATCAGAATAATGAACATGATCTTGCCGGCTATCGCATCTATCGGAGTCTTGAGCCATTTGGTCTGTACTATGAGATCGGCGAGACCAATCTCGACTACTTCCTTGATTATGGTCTGGTAAACGGCATAACGTATTACTACGCAGTAACTGCATTCGACTATGATGGCAACGAGAGCGAGTTTTCGTATGAAATAGTGTACGACACACCAAGGCCCGAAGGTTTCGATGAGCAGATCTTTGACTACACGATCTATCCTGACTATGCTGGGTGGAAATTCAGCGCTTACAGTATCGTGCCATTCGACTACCCGACCTGTGATTTCTACTACGGTTATGACGAAGTCGAACAGGCTTATTGTTTCTATGTTGGACATCCAGGCGGTTTGATACAGGATTTCGGTTATACATCGTCATTTGACGAGATAACCTACGCGCCTCAGCAGGGTTGGTCTGCAACCGGAAAAGTAGAGGCGATACCGGGACATACCTATATCATGCATACATGGGATAATCACTATGCGAAATTCCGTGTAACAGGTTTGGGTACGTACTCGGTGATTTTCGACTGGGCTTACCAGACTGACATAGGTAACCCAGAGTTGGTGATGAACCAAGGAGGCTAAGATGAAACGATCATTATTTATTCTATTATTGCTCGGCGTTGTACCGATGTTCGCCGACAACATAACTAATATCTACTATACTTACGATTACTACGAGCCCGGCTACTATGATGAATACTGGTACAATGATTACTGGTATAACGGACATTGGGTATACATGCCATACGGATACTATTGCGTGCGTTTCGTGTGGTGGTATCCATGGTGGTGGGACTGGTATTGGGCAAGATGTCACTGGTGCCACCATTTCCAGCTGGATTTCTTCTATGCTGGATTCTACGTTGTCTGGTATGATCACGGTTACTGGTGGTACAGGCCTCGCTATGGACAGTATGTGCGTTACCGTTTGCCATACTCTTACCACGTTCTGCGCGTCAAGGCGAGAACGAGTGGCATATACCTTCCGGAAAAACCGCCGCGTGAGATCAACCTGCCCTATCAGGAGAATCAGATCATGAACCTTGCCAGGCAGAATGATCCGGGACTCTTTGCCCGCGTGGAAAGAGAACAACAAAGCGGCAACCTTGAGAGGATGCGGACGAATTACGTGAAGCAGGTCAACCGCGAGATCGCCACCAAGAACCGGCAGCATGGCATCAAGGATATGAATATTGACATAAACGAACTGTCAAAGCGTCAGAGACCTATCGCCAGGACGAGCGAAATGAGGTCGACTAACACAAGGACCAACGCAGGCAGTCAGAGCCGCGTTCAGAACGAGAGCAGGAATACAAGAACGAGCTCACCGAGAGAACAGACACGGGTCGAGAGGCCATCGCGCATTCAGAAGGAAAGCAAGATTAAGAGATCGAGCACGCCTGTTGCGCCGGGCCGGCCTGGTCAGCGCGTCGAGCGCACGGACAAGCAGGAGGAGCGACCCAGATCGCCTACCGTCGAGAAATCAAGTAGACATGGAAAAGCGGAACCCAGGGTCCCTGATCGTAAGGAAGAGAAGAACGAGAAACCGAAGAGTGACAAACGGAAGAGCTCGCCTCAATCCCAGAGACCGCGGGATCGTCAGCCGAGTGTGTCACGCAATCCGCGCGATGATCGATTCTACTCAAACGAGTCAAACGAGAACGTGAGGTAGGCGTGCTTCTTGCCTTACTGATGTCGCTCATTATTGCCGGTGCACCGCTCGAGGTCTCTTTGTGGACCGACCGCGAGGGTGCACCTTACAGTCCTGGTGACTTGTTGACGATATACTTCTCGGCAAACGAGTCATGCTATCTTGCAGTCTATAATATAGAGCAGGGGGGAGGAGTTACCCGACTCTTCCCCCCGGAAGACGACAACGGCTGGGTACGTGGGGGGCAGGTCTATCAATTGCCGCCTGATTATGCTGACTATGACTTTCGAGTAACCGGACCTGCCGGGGTCGAGACGATCATCGTGGTTGCATCTACCAGCAGGTTACCGGCGCTGAATGACGAGGGTCCAGATATTGTAACCCAGGTCATAGACATTGAGATCAAAGAACCCGAGCCTGCCGAGCTGCTCATCGTTACGGTTCCACCTCGATGCAGGATATATCTGACGGAAACCGAATCAGGAAACAGGGAATATGCCGGTGAGGCACCTTTGGGTATCGTACTGAAACCAGGGGAATACCTGGTCGAAGTCAAGAAGGCAGGATACCGGACGCTTAGGCGCAACGTGTCACTGGATCCGGGCGAGAAACGCAAGGTCCATGTTAAACTCTGAACGGGTGTTGACATGATGAATGATATGTCTATAATTTTGCGAGGTATAAAATGAAAAGGTTCATGTTGCTTTTATTCCTGACGAGTATGTTGCTTGCGATCGAGCAGGTGCCGCGTCAGGTCAATTCAAAAGATGAGAAAAATCCTCCGGTGCAGATAGACAGAAACAAGACTTCTGGGCGAACCGGTTCACGCGATACGCGAACCCAGGAGATGAAGGTCGTGCAAAGGAATGATCGGGAGCAGGATCGGTTTCAGGATTCCAACTCGAACGGTGTGAACGACCGTCGTGAGGATGATTTCCAGAACATAAAGACAAAGAAATCAAAATACAAAGAG
This sequence comes from Caldifarciminota bacterium, assembly GCA_020343595.1. Classification (GTDB taxonomy): domain Bacteria; phylum Hydrothermota; class Tepidihabitantia; order SM23-42; family SM23-42; genus SM23-42. The sequence goes on from CP070802.1 coordinate 92,359, forward strand.
TTAATCGATAAGAAGAAGATCGAGCAGAAGAAAAAGAAACAGCCGGAAACACCGCGGCAAGACAGAAAGGAACCGGACAAGAAGAAAGAAAAATAGCCGTGTTCTAGCTGTTGATCGTTACGATACCTACAACAAGAGTCTAAACCCCAAACCAAGCAAGTGTGGTGACGCGAGCAGTATCTGCCGTACGAGATGCTGCGTATTTATGTCCGTGACCGTTTTCCCGCGAAAGATCCGTTCCCCGATATCAAAGATCTTCTGGAGATCCCGGTCATCCAGCTTCGAATAGACATCTTGTACGCGTTTATGCCACACTACCTCATCGAGGACCGCTGCCCGCATCTCGGCTTGCAGATTATTTTTTCTGCCTCTGATTATATCGGCCGCGTTGCGCCCGGCAATTGCACCGGATTTGATCCCGTTTGCGATCCCGCCGCCGCTCAGCGGATCAGTGAAGCGCGCGGCATCACCGACCAGGCAGAAATTATTGCCAGAAAACGTCTTCAAGGTCTTTGCCGGCACCGCGCCGAAGATACGCTCTTCGATCTTTGCGTCCGGGAATTCCTTTTCAACCCAGCGGTCGAGCAGTGTCTTTGGTTTCTCCTTTGTCCTCAGGGGAGATATCCCTAGTCCCACATTTGCCGAATTCATCGATTTGGGAAAGATCCAGGCGTATCCGCCTGGCGCATACTCATTGCCGAAGATAAGATATGCATAACCACTTTTAACGTTGATGTTTTTCAAGCGGTACTCGGCGCAGATTTCGATCTCGCTCGGCTTCATACGCGTGTCCAGGCCCATCCAGCGTCCTACCTTCGATACAACACCATCGGCACCAATGAGATATTTAAAGAAGTAGCTCATCCCTTTGCCGTTCTCTTTTACGATCACCTCATTCTTCTCAATACCAATAGCCTTTGTGGATTTCTTAATTGTTGCACCTTTGCTTTCGGCGATCTTTGCGAGCGCCGGGTCAAACACCTTCCGGTCGAGTATCCAGCCAACCTCAGGGTATTCCATGGTGAATTCTCTACCGTCCGGGCCTCTGATGATCGAACCCGAAAGTCCCTGTGAGATCCACTCGGGCCTTATTTCAAGATATCCCTTGATGGTGCTTCGGGAAAGGCCTTCGGCACATGCCAGTGGTTGACCTATCTCAGCATGTTCTTCCATGACCAGCACCGTGAGGCCTCGTGCCGATGCTGCTGCAGCTGCTGCCGACCCAGCGGGCCCGGCTCCGATCACGATCACGTCATAATCATCGCGCATTGAAAGGTATTATTCTTTTAAATATTTCTTGTTCTTGAGTTTGTCCGGCAGATATTGCTGATCCACCTCTGCATCAGGGTAGTCGTGGGGATATTTGTAGCCCTTGCCGTAGCCCAGTTTTTTCATCAGTTTGGTGGGGGCATTACGAATGTGCATGGGTACCGGTTCAGCCTGTGTTTCCATGGCATCCTTTTTGGCTTCTGCGTATGCCCGGTAAAGGGTGTTGTTCTTGGGTGCGCGGGCGAGGTATGCCACACATTCAGCCAGGGCAAGATCGCCCTCGGGCCGGCCGATGAAGTGGATGGCGTCCTTTGCCGCGATCGCTATGAGGAGCGCCTGCGAGTCGGCAACACCGATGTCCTCAACCGCAAAACGAACGAGCCGCCGCGCAATGTAGAGGGGGTCTTCACCAGCTTCAAGCATTCGCGCAAGCCAGTAGAGACTGGCGTCGGCATCTGATCCGCGTAGGGATTTGTGCAGGGCAGAGATGAGATTGTAGTGTTCTTCCCCGGCTTTGTCGTAACGGAGTGCTTTGCGCTGGACAACTTCTTCGGCCGTTTTCAGGGTAATCTTCTTGCTCTTTGATGCCAGTGCTGAGAGTTCCAGCGCGTTGAGGGCGACGCGAGCATCACCGTCGGAAACGTTTGCGATGAAATCTATTACATCATCTTCGACTGTCAATTCGCCGGAGAATCCGCGCTCGGAATCGACGGCCTTTTTCAGTATGTCCTTGATGTTGTCGAACGACAACGGGTGTAACATGTATACCTTGACCCTCGAGATCAGACTGGAGTTGAGTTCGAAAGAAGGATTCTCGGTTGTTGCGCCGATCAGGGTGATCGTGCCTTTCTCCAGATAAGGTAAAAATGCATCCTGTTGCGCCCGGTTGAATCGATGTATCTCATCGATGAAGACTATTGTCTCGCGATTGTACAATTGTTTGCGTTTAGCGGCTTCTCCCATGAATTTCCTGATTTCTACTATCCCGCTCGTTGCCGCCGAAAACGAAACGAAGTCAGCCTCGAATTTCTGAGCGAGTAGTCGTGCAATTGTGGTCTTCCCGCTACCCGGCGGTCCGAAAAGGACCATCGAGAACAACCTTTTCTCTTCGATCTGTCGGGTTATCGGCCGATTGCTACCCAGCAAATGGTCCTGCCCCAGAACTTCTTCAACTTCTTCGGGACGCATGCGGTCGGCCAGCGGATTTTTTTCGCTCATGAGGTCGCCATCAGGTATACATAGAAGAAGGGTATGCTCAGTATCAGGGAATCTATGCGGTCGAGAAAACCACCGTGCCCCGGGAAGGCGTTTGAGGCGTCTTTGAGCCCGACTCCACGTTTCATCCCTGACTCGAAAAGGTCTCCCATCGTGGCGAAAATGCCGATGCCGATCGTTATCACGATTGAATCGATCATGCTGAATTCGGTATACCACAACCTGCTCAGAAGGAGAGTGAATAGGAACGTAAGGGGGAACGCGAACAGAGTTCCTTCCCAAGTTTTCTTTGGGCTGATCCTTGGGGCGAGCCGATGTCTACCTATTGCGCTACCTACAAAATAGGCAAATGTATCGTATAGCCAGGTCAGGATGAAAGGCATCAAGCACAGTTCAAGACTGATCTTACGCAGGAGAATGATGGTAACCGGGAGAATTGAAAGGTAGATTGCACCAAAAAAACCCGCGGCTACTTCAGTGAGGAAGTTCTCGGCTTTGTCAGTACCGGGAAACCGCACTATGTGAATGGAGCAAATAATAATGAAAAGGATGAGTATCGGGAGGGCGAGGGGTATTCCGTAGTGAACTAGGACAATCATCACGTATACCGGTAAAAACATGGCAAATGGTTGTGGGTAGATTTGTTTCCGGCGCCAGAATCCAAGATATTCATTACCGGCAAAAGTAAAGAATAAGAGCATGAAGACGGGGAGAAAGACCCCGTCAATCCAGAACATAAAGAGAACGACGGCAAGCAGAACCACAGCGGTCAGGATTCGCCTTTTGAGGTCAGACACGGCCAAAGAGACGCTCCCTTTGTCTGAATGACTCGATGGCCGCCAGAAACTCTTTCTCGCGAAAATCTGGCCAGAGGGTCTTCGTAAAATAGATCTCAGTGTAAGCGATCTGCCAGAGTAGAAAATTCGAGATGCGTTCACGATTCTCCACCCCGGTACGGATCATCAGATCCGGCTCAGGTAGCGAAGGATCATAGAGGAACTTAGCGAATTCGCCTTCATCGAATTGGGCGATATCGATATGGCTGCTTCGATCTTTTTCGATGATCTTCTTGACCGCGTCGACTATTTCCCCGCGGCTGCCGTAGTTGAGGCAAAGTGTCAGGACGAGGCCGCTATTGTTTCTTGTAGTATCGAGCGATTCCTTAAGAGCACGGCGTGCATTGTCAGACAGGGCATCGAGCCGGCCAATTGCATTTATGCGGACGTTGTTTTCGTTCAATTCGGGAGTTTCTTTTTCCAACATTTCCTCGAGCATGTTCATTAGCGTCCGGACCTCTTCGGCTGGACGTTGCCAGTTTTCAGTAGAGAAGGTGTACAGGGTCAGGTATTTCAATCCGATATTGGTGGAGGTTTTGACTATTGCCCGGACTGATTCCACGCCCTGTCGGTGGCCAATGACCCTGGGCAGACCGCGTTTTCTTGCCCAGCGGCCGTTCCCGTCCATGATGATCGCAACGTGAACTACATCTTGCATGGGCATATTATAGCCTGACGTTCTGCTTTGTCAACTGCCTCGCACGAAATATTGAGCAAAATTCGCCGAAATTACGTAAAATATCTGCATTCGTCCCGATGTCTGACGATTGAAGGATAGCCGTCACCGAATGCCCTCCGGAGCGGTCTCCGTAATATTGGGTTATTGACAAAAACACATTTCTGCATATAATCCCATAATGGCAAACCGTCTCGAGGTCATTCTCGTATCCAAGAAGCATAATTTCCTCAGGAATATTAGACTGCCAATGATCATCATATACATCCTTGCTGCATTTCTTGTTACGGCCACAACTTCGACGATCGTTTTGTTCGTAAACAGTACACGACGCACGTTCGTGCGATTTCATCTTACCAAGGTGGAAAGGCAGAATCGTAGCCTGGTTACGAAACTCGATTCCATAAATATCATCTTGAAGAAAGCCCAGGATTCTTTTGACCAGCATATCACTCAGGATAACCGCGAGCGAACGTACTGGCAGATGGCCCACATCCATCCTGATATCTGGTCAATGGGTATCGGTGGTACGCAGGATGAATACCGACCCCAGATCGCCAACAGGAGCATTGAGCGTATTATCAACGAGATCTACGAATCAGTTGATGTATTGAAGGGGAAGTACTACCTGCGTCAAATAAGTCTTAACGACATCCACGATCAGATCGAAGGCAACATGTACCTCTGGTCGCACACACCATCAGTGCACCCGCTTCCAGGATGCCGGATATGTTCAGGTTATGGATATCGCGTGGATCCTATTGACCGCAAAGTACGAAAGCACTGGGGTATTGATATCGGTGCGCCGAGAGGCACAAGAATATCTGCTACGGCAGATGGTGTCGTAAGCTACGCAGGTTGGGTCGGTGGCTACGGCTGGACCGTGATCATCGACCATGGCTTTGGTTTCAAAACCGCTTACGCGCACTGTCAAAGGATTCTCGTCCGGAAGAACGAGTCCGTGAAACGCGGTCAGGTGATTGCTCGGGTCGGTTCGACCGGCCGGTCGATTTCTCCGCACCTGCATTATGAGGTGCGAGTGTCGGGTATGAAGATCAATCCATACAAATACATAAGTAGCTCAGATATAATTTTTGATTAGCCGACCACAACTACATTTCGTTCTAAGTCTGTTGTTTTTCTTTTCTCTCGGTATCGGCGATTCGCTCACGATAATTGCCGTAGGCGATATCATGATGGGATCAGACTATCCGATCAACATGCTTCCTCCGAATAACGGTAGCGGTTTGTTTGAACATGTCGCCGATGTGCTTAAGTCAGCCGATCTAACGATCGGCAATCTTGAAGGCGTCATAATGGAAGGAGGAGTGTGTACGAAGAAGACCGAGAAAGGCAAAGTATATGCCTTCAGAACTCCACCTGTTTTCGCATCTCATCTGAGCGATGCAGGGTTTGACTTTTTGAACCTTGCAAATAATCACATGAATGATTTCGGCCCGGCGGGCATTGTGTCCACGGTGCGGGAATTAGAGGCATGTAGCATCGGATATGGCGGGCCTGATGGAGAAGTTGGCCGATTCGAGATGAACGGCATGAGGGTCGTCATCGCCTGCTTTTCCACGTCACCGGGGACCGACGTCATTACCGACATACGTGGAGCGCAACGCAAGGTGGCAAGTTTGGCAAGAGATAGCGACATTGTCATTGTCTCGTTCCATGGTGGTGGCGAAGGTCTTGGATATCTTCATACACGTGATGCTCTAGAATATTTCCTGGGTCAACCACGCGGCAATGTTGTGGAGTTCTCCAGAGCAGTGGTCGATAGCGGTGCTGATTTCGTGTGGGGGCACGGGCCGCACGTGCCACGCGCGATAGAGATCTATAACAATAGATTGATCGCGTACAGTCTGGGCAATTTTTGCACATGGGGTTTCAACGTAGGCCAGGAGAGGGGCTATGCTCCGATGCTGAAGCTCGTACTCGACTCGACCGGTGCCTTCATGCAGGGGGAGATCTTGTCGGCGCTTCAGCGATCCGACCGAATTCTTGTAATCGATGAACAACACAGTGCCGCACACTTAATGGCAGCGCTGTCGAGACAGGATTTTCCCGAATCGGCTCCTTATATTACGGAGCTGGGTTCCATAGTGGCATGCCCAGAGAAGCCTGAAGATTATTAGTTCTATTTGCGAAAACCGGTACGGCCCCTGTGCATATTGACTATACACTACATAATGCTATAATGGAATCATGAAAAATATCGCGGTGTTGGGTGTTGGTAGTCTGATCGGTAAAGAGTTGATAGAAATACTGCAGCAACGTGACTACCCAACGGCAGATTCATATTTTATGTCCGATGCTGACGATTCTGTAGAAACGGTTGTTTTCAAAGGTAGAGAGTTCGATGTACTTCATGACTATGACACCTTTTTGGATAACGTTGATGTTTTATTCTGTTGTCTTGATAAGGTAGGTGCGCGCGCCGCTATCTCGAAATTCGAGGGTAAAGCCGCGGTCATTGATTGTTCGAGGGCCTTCAATTTTGCAGGCGGAGTCGAACTGGTGATTCCAGAGGTTAACCCGGAGATCTTGAAAACCAGGAGCCCGGTGATAGCGAACCCAGGTCCCTTGACCATACAGCTGCTCACCGTCGCCTTTCCCTTGCACAACAAGCACGGGCTCAATCGTCTGCATGTAACTGCCTTTGAAGCCATTTCGGATCTTGGAAATGATGCGCTTGCAGAGTTGTCATACGAGTATGAGTATCTCGCTGTCGGCGGTGATGCCTCCAAAGGGGAGGACAGTGTTTTTCCCTGCACGATCGGCAGTAATTTGATACCGCAGGTCGGGGATTTTATGGGCAACGGTGATACCGAAGAGGAGGTCATGTTCACGAAGGAAGTGAAGACCATACTCAAAACCGACGAGGTAAAGATTGGTATGACCGCGGTTTGGGTACCCCTGCGTCGGGGCAACAGCATGACGATTTGTGCAGGTTTTGAAGATAATATCAGTGTGAATGAAGCAAGGAAATTGCTTAAGAAATCTCCGGGCATAAAGGTCATGGAAAGAGACGAGGAATACCCGATGCCAGAGAATGTCATTGGCAAGGATGATGTTTTCATTGGAAGAATAAGGCAGGATAGCGTGTTTGAGAATGGCTTGGCGTTCTGGATTACGACCGACAATCTACGTAAGGGTTCGGCACTCAATGCGGTACAGATTGCCGAATTACTTCATTGATTTCATTACGCATATTGGGGTGTCATTGCGATCGTTCAAGGAGTACTGGGTGATATGCTGACCTGGATTGGTTTCATCGTATCACTCGTGGCCATTCTCCTCGTGGCGCGCCGCAGCCTGCCTCTTGCTTTGCTCTGTGGAGCGCTCCTGCTCGGATTCTTCACTCTGCCGCTTTTGACAACGGCGCAACTCATCGTCCAGACTATTGTCGATCCCTCCGTGCTCTTGCTCGGTTTTGCCATGGGTTTCATCCCGATGATCGGGGGCACGATGAAAGAGAGCGGAAGCATGGATGATCTTGTGAATAACCTGCGTATCGGTAAGAAGGGAGTTATGGCTCTTGCTCCTGCAATGATGGGTTTGCTGCCGATGCCGGGTGGTGCATTGCTCTCCGCGCCGATCCTTGAGAAAGGTGGGATCGGTGTGAGAGACGATCTCAAAGTGGCTATAAACGATTGGTTTCGACATCTTTTTGTCTTGATCTACCCGCTCAGCTCCGCGCTCATCGCATCGGCAAAAATTGCCAGTCTCAACGTCTATAATGCAGCACTCTACTTGTTGCCAACATTCCTTTTTGCACTCATCCTGGGCTATGTGTTTCTGCTGCGCAAGGTTCACGGCCGCATTGATTACGAGGATGCTTTTTCACTAAAACACCTTTTGATCCCGCTCAGCATCGTACTCATTGCGCCGGTGCTCGATTTTTCGCTCAAAAGGTTTTTGCACTTGCCGGTAAAAGAAATTGCTACCCTGACTGGAGTAGCTACAGCGCTGATCGTCTCCATCCTTGTGAGCAGACGTAGATTAGATTTGCTGCGTATCGCACGCAAGATGAAACCCTGGAATTTTACCTTGATCATTATTGGGATGTTTATTTTTCTGAATGTCTTCAAAGCTTCAAATGCCGCCTCCTTGATTGGTTCGATACCCCTGCCACCCCTGACCCTATGTGTTGTTACTGGTTTCATACTAGGAGTAGCTACTGGAAGAATAATTCTGCCCGCGTCGATTATTCTTCCAGTGTATCTGACGCATGGCGTGATCACACCGGTCTCTTTTGCGATAATCTACTCGAGCATCTTCTTCGGTTATGTGATCTCCCCGGTGCATCCATGTGTCGGTGTATCGATCGAATATTTCAACGTCTCACTGAAGGACTTCTTGAGACTGCTCATCATTCCAACCTTGATCATATTCGTCTTATTGCTTGCGCTCTCAATTATCCTATCATAGAGGATACCGCAGTGTTAAAACTAGGGGTCGTCAGTGATACGCATAAACATATCACGAACTTGAGCAGGGCACTGGATTTCCTCAAGAGCGAAGGTGCAAGTATGTTCATTCACCTTGGTGACGACTACACTGACCCAGAGGAAATAGGAGAACATGACTTCGTACGTATCCCGGGTGTCTTTAGTGCAACTTATACAGATGAGAGTATACCGAACCGGCTAATTAAGAATGTAGTTGGCTGGCGGTTGTTCCTGACTCATACGCTTTCATCCCATCCCAATGATCTACCTGGAGATATTAGGCCTGAAGACATCATTAACGGCCGGCGCGCTGATGCTGTCTTCTTTGGGCACACCCACGTGCCTGAAATAAAAGAAGATTATGGTATTGTATTCATGAATCCGGGTCATTTGAAGAACGACGACAAGAGGGGATCCCCTCCGACCTTCGCATATATCGAATTATCAATGAACCGCATGATTATACGTATACACAAGCTGTTGGAATTCGAAATTCTGAAGGAACATACCTTCCGTCGATGACGGCAAGGTGCTGCCGAACAAGTCGTAGATAGGAGGTTATATGATGATCTTCTTGATTTGCCTGCTTGTGACACAAGAAGCGCGGTCGGTCGGTATCATGGGAGCATTGGACGTGGAAATAGAATCGATCGACGATGATATGACGGTCGAAATGGTCGATACGATAGGGAAAAAGACTTACAAGATCGGCAAGATCTTCAACTCACCCTGCGTACTTGTACAGGCTGGCATTGGCAAAGTAGCGTCTGCTCAGACCGCCCAGACTTTGATCATGCAGTACGGTGTTGATATCATAATTTTCACAGGGGTTGCCGGGGGAATTAACCCTACACTCGACGTAGGCGATATCGTCATATCGAAGGATGTGATACAGCATGATTTTGGCCAGGTCTGGCCTGATAGTTTTGTGCCTTTCGATACCTTCGGTTTCTATGCTGATAGTTCTCTCATTGGGCTTGCTCTCGATGCCGTAGAGAAGGTTGAGTTCGTTCCCGTGTCTGCGAGATCGGGAACACATGGTAAGATACCGCGGGTTGTTCTTGGTCGTATTGCGACCGGCGATCAGTTCATATCGAGCGAGGCAAAACGCCGGTGGATCGAGGAGGTCTTTAATGCCGATTGCGTTGAAATGGAAGGTGCAGCAGTGGCGCAGGTTTGCGCTGCCTATGATATACCGTTTTTGATCATCCGCTCACTGAGCGATCTGGCGAATGAAGATGCGGATGTCGACTTTCATACGTTTGTGCTGCATGCAGCACAGAATTCCAGTAAATTGGTCAAGGAGATTCTGAACCAGTTTGTGCGGTAGAAGAGTGCATACATTGTAGGGTTGCCGCGGTCCGCAACATATCCGATAAAGGCTCTATGCCCGGATGACAATACTCATGGTACGGCAAAGTTGAAGGGATCAGACCAATCCCCGACTCCTCCACCTCAGCCGCCTTCCACCGCTTGTACTCGCCAGTAGTATGAACCGCCGTCCAGTGCGGAGGAAGGTAGATAGGTTGTATCCAGATGGCATGAGACATCAATGATGATGGACCCGAGGGTACCAAAGGTGTCGTCAGAAACCTGAAGATTGTAACCAACCGCGCCGTCGACGTTGTGCCATACGAATTGTGGTGGATTTTGAGTGATTGTCAAACCATCCTCAGGTAAGATCAGCACCGGAGTACCAATACCGCTACTCGTCTGAGAGACACAACTAAGACAAACAATCACGACAAATATCAATGTTCTGATGGACGTTACCAATGGACGTGTATTTTTAATTATCATCTGTGGAATCTTGTCGTTTATCTTTGTAATCAATTTCTCGAAGAGAAAGCGGGGCCGACGAGAGTTGAACTCGCGACCTCCTGCGTGACAGGCAGGCGTTCTAACCAGGCTGAACTACGACCCCATTTCAATGCCACGCCGCCCCTGATGTGATACTTGGGCAGGCGTTCTAACTCCCGTCCCTTCATGGGACGGGATCCTCATCAACTTCACGAAAGCACAAGCTTTCGGAAGTTATGGGACACGCTGAACTACGGCCCCTGAGGGTATTATATACAGAATCGGGATTGAGTCAAGATTTTTTTGTTGACAAATCCGCTAATATCTGCTATATTCCATTTGATGTTCTTCATTATTCCCATTGGCAGCGAAGAGGGGGTTAGGCGACTTCCGTATGTGACGATTGGTCTGATCGTCATCAATTCGGTGATATGGATCATTACCGCCTTGATTGTCGGCGGGCAGATATCAGAATTGAATCAGATCAATGAAAGAATGCTCGAAATCGAAGTACATTATACATATCAGTTGATCGAAACCGACCCTGCCCTGCTGAACGAGTTCGATTATGAAGAAATACGGAAGCGGATACTTGATGGTGAGATAATCCCGGTGGGCACTGAAGATTACCGGCAGTGGAGGCGTCTCTACGAGAATTTCACTGAGAAGAGCGGGCAGATGCTTTACAACAAATTCGGCTTCACGCCAGCCCGGTTCGATTTCTTCAAACTCTTCTCTTCCATGTTCCTGCATGGAAATTTCTTCCACCTGCTCTTTAATATGCTGTTTCTCTGGCTTGTCGGCTGTAATATCGAGGATGACTGGAGTTGGAAAGTATTCCTTGGACTCTACTTGATCGGCGGACTGGTTGCGGGTATATTCCACGGTTTGGCTTTTCCCAAGAGCACGATACCGCTGATCGGCGCTTCGGGAGCCATTGCGGCCATAATGGGGGCCTTCATGATCCGGCATTACAGGACGAAGATCCGCTTCGCATATTTTTTCCTCTTTTTCATCAGACCTTATTTTGGGGTATTCTCCATATATGCCGGTATTGCTCTGCCCATATGGTTCCTGCAGCAGATTCTGGGAGCAAGTTGGGGTATGGAGTCGGGAACCGCTTACTGGGCCCATATCGGTGGATTCGTCTTTGGCGCGGTCATGGGCGTATCCCTCAAATTTTTCGGAATTGAGAAGAAATACATCGAACCAATGGTTGAAGATAGTTTTGAGAAATTGAAGATGTCGCCAAAGATGAAGGAAGCAAGCCGGCTTTTGGATATTGAGAATATGACCGATGCGGTTCCCTTGCTGCAGCAAGTAGTAGAGGAAGAAAGTCTCAATTATGATGCGCCTCTGATTCTGGCTCGCCTGTACTACGAAAGCGGCAACGATGAAGGTGCCCGGTCAATGTACGAGAAGGCAATGGATATTGCCCTCCGAACCGATAATGCTGATCTGATATTTTCTTTGCACGATGAACTTGAGATGAAGCAATACTTAAGATTCTTCTCGGAGAAAACACTCTACAGACTCGCGAATTTCTACGAGCGAGCCGGCAAATATGAAGAAGCTGTGAAGTTGTATGGTCTTCATATCCAGATTCACCAGACTAGTCAGGTCAGACCAAAGGCGATCCATAAGGTCCACATGCTGTTCAGGAATCAACTGAAGGATGAAGTGATGGCAAGAAATGCCCTCGCGTACCTGGATAAAGAATACCCACAGTGGTTGCAGGTCTGAACCGACATAACATAGACGTCGTAGATTACTCATTGTCATTCTGGAGAGATTGACATAATCGTTATCATGATATATACTCCAACATGAGCGAGAAGTTCAAGCCGCCTCCATTCAATTACTGTGATTACCGATGTGAACGCTGCGACGAGCAAGAAAAATGCAGGGTTTTCAAGGACGATCAGGAAAGATTGTTGGAGCATTACCGCAAAGGCGAAGATCCGTACGACCCCGAGATCTTCATGAACGATCTGAAGGAGATTTTCAGTCGGACAGAAAAGATGATCAAAAAGGCGGCTCAAGAGCATGGTATTGACCTGGACGATGTCGGCGATGAAGAAGTACCAGAAGTCGAACCTGAAGAGTATCTAATATACCGCCTTGCTTACAAGTATTTTGAAGAAGCGAACGCATTCATTAAAACCCTGGACAAGAGCGGGATCCCGGAGAACATCAAACAGTATTATGACGATCTGGTCTGGTACCATACACTTATCGCGGCCAAATCAGGACGATTGGTTTCAGGATTCATCGACGATTTACTTGATGATGAGGTGAGTGCGGTTGAGGAGAAGGGTACGGTAAGCGTAATTAGGAAAGGCATAAGGCTTTCGAAAAATGCGCTGGAGAGCATGTTGAGTGAATTCCCGGACCATCTTCATACAATAGCAAGCTTAATGGAATTATTGAAGCAGATCGAAAGTCAGATAGAAATTGACATCCGTCAAAAGATTTAGTACACATTCGAAACGCAACACTTAGAGCACATTTCTTGAGTTTGTATCCTCAGAGATTCAAAAGTGCATTGTCAAGTCATGTAATCGAGATATAATATATTATGAATGCATCGGTGAAAGACAAGCTGATGAAAACGGTAGAGGAGACAATTCAGGAACATCAGATGTTTGATGGCGTTTCGAGGGTGATAATCGCATTCTCGGCTGGGCCGGATTCGGTCTGTCTCCTTGATACGCTGCATAGTTTATACCGGGGTAGAATCGATTTTGAGCTGGTCTACGTGAATCACGGTATGCGCCCACAAAGCATACTCCGCGGTGAGGAGCGAATGGTGAAGGATTATGCGGAGAGGTACGGAGTGAAATACAGGATCACCACGGTCAAAGTGAAGAAGAAAGGGCTAGGTGTTGAAGCCGAAGCAAGGGCTGCACGCTATAACGCCCTCCTGTCCCGCCTTGAGGAAACTGGCGCAACGCGTATCGCATTGGGGCATAATCTTGATGATTTTGTGGAAACGTTCTTGATGAATTTACTGAGAGGTAGTGGGATGACCGGTCTGAAGTCGATACCGGCGAAGCGATTACCATTTGTCAGGCCATTGTTGAACTGCAAGAAAGTTGATATTCTCAAGTACCTGAGGTTGAGAAGGTTGAAATACGCTACGGATAGGACAAATCGATCGTTGGATTACCGTCGTAACTTATTGAGAATGAAAGTGTTGCCGGTTCTGGAGAGATTGAATCCTGACATTCACGAGACGGTCAGAAGAGAATGCCAAATAATGACGTACGACGATGAGTATCTCTGCCAGGAGGCGAATAGATTGTACGACGTGGCGGCAGATACCGAAGAAGACTGTGCTATTCTTGACATAAACAAGCTTATGCGATATAATCTTTCGGTTACAGTTCGAGTGGTAATGAAAGCGATAGCGGAATTGCGTGGAAATCTGGAAGGTTATGAAAGTAAACATTACTACGCAATTATTAGTCTAACGAATAAAGAGCATATTAAGAAAATAGATCTTCCCAAAGGTTTGTACGCTCAGCGTGAATATGACAAGATCGTCATCGGGCGTGCGAGACCGACTGGGTTTCTTAGAGTACCTGTTGATATCCATGATCGGTCAACTTTGATAGGTGACGTGCTGTTGAAGACGAGGGTGGATAAAGCCTGCGATTTAGCGGAATCAGCGGGTAATAGAGAGTTTTTTGATATTGACGAACTGAGCTTGCCATTATACGTCAGAAACGCGAAGCCAGGCGATATGATCAAAACAGGTGTCGGAAGAAAGAAATTGAAGAAGGTTTACAGCGAAGAGAGGATTGTTCCGAGAAAACGCGGTGGGACACTGCTGCTGTGTGATCAGGTTGGCATATTGTGGGTCATTGGAGTCAGACGTGCCGCCCGCGGTTTTGTGGGGGAAGAAACGAAACGAACGCTTGTGGTAGAATATGAACGTGTTGATTGAAGAGAATGAGATAAGGAAGAAAGTAAGGGAGTTGGGTTCGCGGATCAACACCGATTACAAAGGCCGTAATCCTGTAATCATCGGTGTCCTGAAAGGTGCTTTCGTGTTCCTGGCCGATCTATTGAGGGAAACAGATATTCCCCTTGAAGTTGATTTTCTTTCGATACACAGTTATAATGGTGCCGAATCGAGTGGCGTGGTTCGCATCACCCATGATCTGTCTTTGAATATCGAGGACCGGGACGTAATTCTGGTCGAGGACATTATCGATACGGGGCGTACTGTCAAATACATCCTCGATAATCTCCGTACACGTAAGCCACGTAGCCTCGCTGTCTGTTCGTTGCTAAACAAAGAAGAGAGGCGTGTTATCGAAGTGCCGCTAAAGTACGTTGGCTTCAAAATCCCCGGTTTTTTTGTGGTCGGTTACGGTCTCGACTATGACAACCGCTACCGTAACCTGAAATATATAGGAGTATTAGATGATAAATAAACCACCGACGAAGCGGAGTGCAATCACCACGATATTGGTCTGGGTACTTATCATTGCCATTCCGTTGTATGTTGTATTACAGTTCTCTAATCGCGGAGGAAAGACTGCCGATATTCCGTACTCGTTGTTCCTCCAGGAATTACGTCAGAAAAACGTTACCGAGGTGACGATAACAGAAAAATCCATTAAGGGAAAGTTGAAAACGCCTATTAACATCGAGGAGAAAGGTGCTTTCACTGAATTTGCGACCCTGATCCCATTCGACGATCCGGCCCTCGCCAACGAGTTGGTAAAGTATAATGTCGAGGTCAAGGTGAAGCAGAAATCGGGATGGGGTGGAATACTCGTGAGCGTGCTGCCCTGGCTTCTTCTAATAGGTGTTTGGATATTTTTCATAAGGCAGATGCAGTCAGGTCAGAATCGGGCGCTTGGATTCGGGCGCAGTCGCGCAAAGGTGCTCCTGGAAAATAGGTTGAACGTCACTTTCAAGGATGTCGCGGGAGTCGACGAAGCAAAGGAGGAACTGACCGAAGTTATAGAATTCTTGAAAGCACCCAGAAAATTCACACGCCTGGGCGGGCGTATTCCCAAGGGCGTGTTGCTGCTCGGCCCGCCCGGTACTGGCAAGACTCTGATGGCCAGGGCCGTTGCTGGGGAAGCGGGTGTGCCTTTTATCTCAATAAGTGGTTCGGATTTTGTGGAGATGTTCGTGGGCGTCGGAGCGTCGCGGGTGAGGGATCTTTTCGACCAGGCGAAAAAGAATTCACCGTGCATCATATTCATTGACGAGATCGATGCGGTTGGAAGACTTCGTGGTGCTGGTCTGGGTGGCGGCCACGATGAGCGTGAGCAGACCCTGAATCAATTGCTGGTTGAGATGGATGGATTTGAAGTAAACGAAGGCGTAATACTAATGGCCGCCACGAATCGTCCTGATATTCTTGACCCAGCGCTGTTGAGACCAGGAAGGTTTGACCGGGTCGTAGTCCTTGATCGGCCTGATATCCGTGGCCGATTGGGAATTCTGAAGGTGCACACGCGCAAGACACCTCTTGATGAAAACGTCAATCTTGATGTTCTGGCGCGCGGTACTCCTGGATTCTCCGGAGCAGACCTTTCCAATATGGTAAACGAAGCAGCACTGTTGGCCGCCCGACGTGATAAAGAAAAAGTGACAATGGCCGAATTTGAGGATGCGAAAGACAAGATATTAATGGGCGTTGAACGCAAGAGCCTTTTGATATCCGAAGACGAGAAGAAACTCATCGCGTATCATGAATGCGGGCACGTGCTGGTGGGCAAGTCCTTGCCGGGCATGGATCCGATACATAAGGTAACGATAATCCCTCGGGGCATGGCCCTGGGTCTTACCCAGGCGCTGCCGATTGACGAGCGTAGAACCTATTCCAAGGCGTATTGCATGAATCAGCTGGCGTTCATGCTCGGGGGACGTGCCGCGGAGAAACTTGTACTTGGAGACCTTTCCACGGGTGCTGGTAACGATATCGAAAAGGCCACCAAGCTGGCGCGGAAGATGGTTTGTGAGTGGGGTATGAGCGACCGGTTGGGTCCTCTTACCTATGGCGAAAAGCAGGAGGAGATCTTCCTCGGACGGGAGATCGGGATGCATCGTGATTATTCCGAAACCACGGCGCGTGAGATCGATGAGGAAGTCAAACAGATCGTTGACTCTGCCGAGACCAGGGCAGAATCAATTGTCAAGAAGAAACTCAGCAAACTCAAGATCCTGGCACAGACTCTCCTTGAAAAGGAGATACTGTCCGGTGCAGAGATAGACGATATCTTAAAAGATGATAGACCGAAAAAAGATAGAAAAAGCGGTAAGTGACATTCTGATTGCGATCGGCGAGAATAAAGATCGTGAGGGGTTGAAGGATACCCCGCGACGAATCGCGAGAATGTACGAAGAGATATTTTCTGGTGTTCGCAAGGATCCCAAAAAGGAATTGAAGACGTACAAGACAAAGAATGAAGACGAAATGATCATCATCAAAGATATTCCGTTCTACTCTGTCTGTGAACATCATTTGCTGCCTTTTTTTGGAAAAGCTCACGTAGTGTACATCCCGAAGGAGAATAAGATCACCGGTTTTTCGAGTCTCGTAAGGGTGATCGATGTCATGGCGCGTAGGCCTTTGCTACAGGAACGGCTTACGCACGAAATTGCGGATTTCTTGATGGCGAATCTGACTCCGATGGGGGTCATGGTTGTCATTGAGGCAGAACATCTCTGCCTTTCAATGGTCGGCGTCAAGAAGCCAGGTACGCTGACTGTGACCTCGGCGATACGCGGCGTGATGCGTTCTGCCGCAACACGCGCCGAAGCGTTTTCACTGATCAAAGGTAAATAGCATCAACGTCTCGGCCAGGATCTGACCGAGCAGCGAGGGAGGAGAAAGGGGGTTCTGTTTTTCAACCAATCATCATAACGGCGTTGCTTGTATTCATAACAGCCGGATTTAACGTAGACAACCTGGAATATCTTGGGCACAACGAACAGACCCCGGCGCATATCATGGATGTTGAAATCGTTGGCGATCGGGCATATGTCGTCGATGGGTACAGCACGGGTCTTGAAGTATATGATATTTCTGATCCGATCGATCCGATTCGGGTTTCCGTATCAGGGCCGGCGGCATGGCGTTGTATTGCTTCAGGGGATACTCTGCTGTTTGCTTTCTGCCGCCGCGCAGGTGTCACGATATGGGATATTTCAAGCCCTGGTGCGCCCTTGCTTCTGGGACAATACGATCCACCCGGTTCGTTGGAGGCGCTCGAAGGCGGCGTCCTGGTCGATAGCATACTCTATTGTGCTGCGCATCAAAATGGTATCTATGCCGTTAGCATTGCAGATCTGCAGAACCCCTACAAGCTGAGCGATTTCACTTCAGACAGTTCGGCGGCCTGGAATGT
>CP070802.1:110087-213232 GCA_020343595.1 Caldifarciminota bacterium
GTTTTCCCCGATCATTTTGCTTTTTGTCATTATAACATGCATATCAAAAAATGTCAACAATACAGATAGGACATGGGTTGATTTATGTGCTTGACAGACTGCTATCAGAATATATAATCCTTCGCAATATTTCAGTAGATTTTATGGATATAACAATGGAGGCTCATATGTTTGATAAATTGAAGAACCCCATCCCCGTAATCTCCATCATTATTCTCATTTCTATTCTCGTCGGTTGCAAGCACGAATATCCTCCTTTTGACGAATATGAAGTGGTTAGCTTTGTGCCAGTTGATTCAGTAGCGTATGGTATGCTCTTCGCCAATGGTGAACGTCTCTTTGCCTTGTACGACATAACAGGCGTCTACAATCGCTGGTCCCTATTCCGGGAATACGATCTCCATGACCCACCGGTCCCGGTGCTGGAAACCTTTGCATATCTGATCCTTCCACCATCGCTGGGTTACAGATGTAGTCAAGACAGTCTTGTGTTCTTCCAGGAGTCATATTACGATTTATGGATATTAAATCTCAATACACTCGAGACTCATGATCTGTATCTTGGATATCACGCACAAGATGTTGCCCACCGAGAGCACTTCCTCTTTGTCAGCACCTATGACGGTTTGCGTGTATTGGATATTTCAAACCTTCCTGAATACGTCGAGGTCTTCAACGATTCAGTCGGCCGCTCAGGTGCTTTTCTTGCTTTGAGAGATACGATATTGATCGACATCTATCAATTTGCTGGCCACTACTGCGCCAAGTTTTGGAACATAAAGAATGCGGAAAATCCCCAGATCATCTACGAAGAAGAACTGCCGGGTATAGACAATATGAGGGACATTGCACTGACTGAACAGTATGTTATACTGTTTGACCATTACGCGATCTATCGCTACAACCATTGTATGTATGATTCGCTGATGTACGAGGACATGCTTTTTCTGAACCAGGGCTACGGCAGTCAAAAAACCACCGACTTTAACATAATTATTGCCTACGGAAATCACATTGAGCTAATTGAAATAACTGATTTCAGCGCACAGCAGATAGCCGTCAGCGGCGACTGGTATTATCAAATACTGTCTCTGGAGACATTCGAAGACGCGATTTACCTTCTCATAAGAAAGCAAGGCATCTACGTTCTCCAAAGGAGGGAATCATGAAAAGAGTAGTGATTCTCACGATGTTTGTAATTTGCGCCATGCATGCTGCCGAGTACTCACACCGAGTGATTGCACTGGGTACGGATCTCGCCAATCTCGTACCTGACTATGAAACGGATCTTTTCCGCAACCCGCAGATACTGCAAAAGGCACTTGCGGGAATATCGTACCAACCCGGGTATGGATACTCTTATCGGATAACTCCTTACCCTCCTATTTATATTTATGTGTCCCCGACGCCGATTTCACTGAAGTTAATGACAGGAAATCTCGGCATGATGGGCGAATACTGGTTTGATTACCGTCACGACCTGGAACTGGATACATACGACTGGCTTGGCTCTACCTTTCAGGTGTATCGCATCCAGGACCTGTGGATGTCCCGGATCAAGAAATTTGTCTTCAACATCTATAATGACCTGGATTACAGAAAAACAGAATATGTCACCCCAGTAAATCTACGTTCGACAGACCGCGATCTCGAATACGTAATAAGAACACAGGCTGCTTTCACGGTCAGAAAGAACCTGATCCTTGATATAAAGGTCGGATTCGGATTTTACGAACACAAGAGCGAGATGAGCGACTATGCATTCTATGATCAGCGCGTTAATCTTGGACTGGCGCGTATCGGGCTATTCTGCAGAAAGATAACGGCAGCCAATGATTTCACATCATGGTATTTTGATATCGGCAGCCCTCTGTCCAATGAAGAAATCGACTCGCTACCATACTCGCTCTATTCCTCAGTGCTCGAGGACGAACGCGTATTCATGCTGGCGGCAAAGACACTGGTCTGGCGCCTGGGTTTTGCCAGAGCGATACCGGTCACGAGCACCAGCATGTTCGTCATGGGGTTGAAGAACGCCTTTCTCATCCAGAGTACCGGGAATGTCACGGCGGAGACTGGACTGCGCGGCATCAAAAACACAATATCCCTGCCGATCGGTATGGAATATTCAATCGCTGCAATCACCCTCCGGTTCGGCACGAAGTTCTTCTACGACTTCAAGAGCCTGCGTGAAGGGAGCGAGGATTCTGTCGCCGTGCAGGACATCAGCCACGATCTCAATTACGAATATTCTTTCGGTTTCGGCTGGAAGCCGCATAGAAGACTCACGCTCGACCTATACAACACCGGAAACCTCACTCTTTTAAGCAATTGGGGATTATATATAAAATACACTTTCTAAATCGCTGCGCATAGAAAAAATTTACCGAGTAGACGGTACGATCGATAGATCATCTCTACTTTCGAGGGCCGATCCCAACGACCTGTTTTCAAGTAATAAATTCATAGCATGTCATATCTTTCGAAATATGGACATATTGTAGACAAATGGTTTTAGGCTCTCCCGCCTTTATTCATTGACAATCATCTCTATCCGATTAAAATATGTGTTCTTGGGGGTTTCATGAAAGATATTACAAGACGAGATTTCATTAAATACTGTGGTGTCGGCGCACTCGGGCTGGTTTTGAAGCCGAACCTGATCTACGGCAAGATACCAGGCGGCCAGCGTGCGAGTGATGTAATACAATGCTTTGACGAGAACGCGACGAGCGGTAGTTCCATCAACGAACAGGTGCTGCAATCCATGATGGATGCTTCGATAAGACAACTGACCGGGATCACCGATGTCGGAGAAGCCTGGAAATCGGTTTTTCCTGGTATCACCGAAAACAGCGTCATCAGCATCAAGGTCAATGTAATAAATGAGTACCTGCCGACCCACCCAGAGTTCGTAAATTCCATCGTAAATGGTCTCACCAAGATGCAGTTCGGAAGTGGGTTCTTCGCCAGAAACAACGTGATCGTTTGGGACCGCACCAACTGGGAACTTACCGATGGTGGATTCACGATCTACGACGGAACTGATCCCAACACGGTACGCTGTTTCGGCACGAACCATTCCGGGGTCGGTTACGACTACACGATGCCTTTCGACGTAGATGGAATAACCAGCTATCCAAGCCGTATACTGACCGAAATGACCGATTATCTCATTAACGCCGCGGTCCTGAAGGACCACAGCGGCGCGCAGATCACCCTGACCATGAAGAACCATTACGGCTCGGTCCATAATCCGGGATCGCTGCATAGCAGCGGATACACCTGCAACCCGGATGTTCCGGCGCTCAACCAGCAGATACGCGATGTTGTCGTTCCCAACAATATCCAGAAGATATTCCTTGTCGACGGCCTTTACGCCAAGATCTACTGGGGTCCAAGCGGTCCACCCAACTTTGCTCCCAACCTGATGCTGATGAGCTTTGACCCGGTTGCGTGTGACTGGCATGGACAGGCTTTGATCAATGACATAAGAGTCAGTCAGCAATGGCCGTCGGTTTACGCTTCCTATATTCCAACCGCCGCTTCAGCGCCATACAGCCTCGGAACAACCGATGTCAACCTGATCGAGATCAATAACCCGTCTGGCATTCAGGAACTGAGCACAATTACGCCCTTCAATGGTAGGGTGAAGGTCACGCCCAATCCGTTCCGAGGCAGAACTATGATATACTTCTCTTCTGCCGTAGCGTCACCTGTGCATATTGACCTGATCGACCCTGCTGGTCGTGTCACAGACAGGATATTCAACGGCACTCTGCCATCGGGTGAACACCGTATCGGTTATATAATAAGGAAAAAAATCGCCGGCGGTAACTATTTCATCAGGATTCACAATAACGCCGGCAGTTCGGTCAAAAAAGTTACTATCTTTAATTAGGAGGTAACATGAGGAAATTCACTCCTTTACTCATTTTGCTCTCATTTCTGTTTTACTGCACACAGGAGGAAGGCCCCACCATGGTCGATGTCGTAGACCTGATCCCGCAGAATGACGAGATCAGCGGATGGACAAGAGACGGCGCAATGGACATCGCAGAGAACGAGACGCAACTCTGGGATTTGATCAACGGCGAAGGCGTTGTCTACGTCGATCACGGTTTTGTGAAGTGCGCGTTCCAGGACTTCGTGGGCGATGTCCTCGGTAACCAGCGCAGCCTTCTGCTCCGCGTTTTTGATATGGGCGATACGCTCAATGCCTACGCAGTATACCACGACAGCCGCATAGAAACCGGCGTCGAAGTGCCCTGGACCGAAAGCGGCCACGCGGGTATTGAAGCGCGCATAGAATCATCCGTCCTGTATCACAAAATCGAATTCTGGGAAGAGCGATTCCACATCGAGATCACCATTGACGATGGGTCACCAGAAGCACTCAACATCGCTAAATTGTTCGCCCTGAATGTTTCCGATGCCATCAACAGATTAACCGGCGATCCGGAGAATTGAAATGGATAAAATAACCCGCAGGGACTTCATAAAGATCGGTGCCGGCGCAGCACTCTTCACGCTGCTGCCAAGATCACTGATGAGCGCAGACAACAAGAACATGCCGGTCATCGGTGTTGCCGAAGGAGATAACTCCAAACTGGTTAAGGCGGCGGTCGATCTCGTCGGTGGTATCGACAAATTCATGAAGAAAGGCGACGTCGTGTGCATAAAACCCAATCTTTCTTTCGCTTCGAACATCGACTGCGGTGCGACAACGAACCCGGATATCGTGCGACAGATGGTTCGGTTGTGCCTGAACGCGGGCGCATCGAGGGTCATCGTTCTCGACCACACGATCCACGAAGCGACGCTCTGCGTTGAGCGCAGCCGCATCGAGGAAGCGATCATCGATAAGAAGGTCAGTCTCGTGACCCTCCAGCAAGAACGTCAGTATACCGAAGTTGATGTTCCTGATGGCAAGGAACTCAGGACGATCCAGATTGCCAAGGCAATACAGAACGCCGACCTTCTTATTAACATGCCGACGGCAAAATCGCACTCGGGGACCGGCGTCAGCCTTGGTCTGAAAGGACTCATGGGGTTGATCTGGGACCGCGGCTATCTTCACCGCGTGAATCTTGACCGGGCGATCGCGGAATTGAGCACCGTGATCAAGCCAAGCCTCACCGTGATCGATGCAACCCGTGCGCTCACGACCGGCGGACCGGGCGGACCCGGAAAAACGGTCGTCCTCAACAAGGTTGTGGCTGGCAGCGACCCCGTGGCGGTTGATTCCTATACCGTAGGGATCGCCCAGTGGTACAAGAAATCCTGGAGCGGCACACAGGTGAAGCATATTCGAGCAGCGGCTGATCTGGGACTGGGTGAAATCGACACCGCGAACATGCAAATAAAGGACATCAGGGTCTAACCGGCAAGAACAACAACAAAAGGCAGGCGCGACTGAGATCAAAGAAAAGCCGTATCTTACGGTGGGCGATTCAGATAGTCTTTCTCGGTTTGTTCATCGCCGCGTTCATTCAAACCCGGTATAGTGTTCCAGTAAGTTTTCAAAACATCTTTTTTAGGTTCGACCCGCTGATCCTTTTGGTGATCAGCATCGCGTACCGCACAGTAGTAATCGCAGCAATGATGTCCCTCTTCATCGTCGCGGCAACATTGTTCTTCGGCCGCTTCTTCTGCGGATTCGTATGCCCCCTCGGCACGACAATAGACATTTTCGATATTTTCATCAAGAAACGGAAGAAGGCTAAGACGGTATTGAGGAACGGGAAATATATCATCCTCATCTTTTTACTCGTCGCTGCCGGGCTCGGCATATCATTCCTCCACTTCTTCGATCCACTCGCGATATTCGAAAGAACGCTGACCCTCGTTTTTTATCCGGTGGCCATGTACATCTCAGGGATCTTCAACATCGGAGTAAGCGCCTTTTATACTGAGTCGGCGATCGCGTTATCCTTCCTTGCAGTCATCCTCGGATTGAATTTTCTCAGCAGCAGGTTCTGGTGCCGTAATGTCTGCCCGCTGGGCGGTTTGCTTGCCCTGATCTCGAAGTCTGCGATCTTGAAATTCTCTTTTGCCGATGGTTGCACCGAATGCGGCATATGCGAAAAGGTCTGCCCGACCGATGCCATTTCCATCGATGACATGAAGCTTGATTCTGGGGAATGTATCGACTGCCTGCGGTGCATGTACGAATGCCCGCAGCATGTCGTCAAGTACAGAATAACGAGCGGTCCGTCGCGCCTCGACATCAGCCGCAGGCAATTGATCGGCGCGGTGGGCGCCGGCATCATCGTCGCTCCGCTCGCCAACGCGCTGTTGCACAGACAACTCTCGGGCCGTCTCATACGTCCGCCAGGATCGATCCCGGAACCCGATTTCCTGGATGCCTGCATACACTGCGGCAAGTGTATGAAAGTTTGTCCAACCAACGGTCTGCAGCCGTGCATACTGGAAGCCGGTCTGAACGGCCTGTGGACACCGCGGCTTGCAGCCCGGATCGGCGGCTGCGAGAAGAACTGCAACATGTGCGGTCAGATCTGTCCAACGTCAGCCATCAGAAACCTTTCGCCGGAAGAAAAGACGTACGCGAAGATGGGAACGGCAGTAATTGACCGCGCCCGGTGCATCGCCTGGGAACAAGACCGGGTGTGCCTGATATGTGACGAAGCCTGTCCCTACTCGGCGATAAACTCACTCAGCGAAACGGTGCGTGATACGACCCTGCTCCGACCTTTTATCGACGAGCGGATATGTACCGGCTGCGGACTATGCGAGGCACGATGTCCGATCGATGGACGTGCTGCAATCGAGGTCTACTCCATGGGCGAAGAACGTATGCGTCACGGTTCCTACATCACGGACGAAAAGATCAGGCTGCGCGCCTGCGAGGAAAAGGAAGAAGACCTGCCTTCCGGATTCATCATCGACAATTGATACCCTGCCTTCTATTTCTCTTCGGTTTTTCACAAAAGCAGATCGCAGATAATCCGGTAATCCTGGACGGCATCGAAAGCCGCTACGCATCAGAATATATCCTCGTGACCACATCGTTTGGCATCTACAATTTTGACCGGAGCTCACAGACATGGAAGAGCATCACGACGGCGCACGGCATCCCTGACAACGAAGTACATATCGTTGGACTGGACCAGGGAATTCTCTGGGTGGCAACGAAGAACGGATTGGCCTCAGCCGATATCCGGCTTAATGACTGGATCACTTATGAAATGGACGGCACGGTGGCCGGCCTGTCCTTTGACGATAGTTATGTATGGGTAACAGGTGACTTCGGATTGAAGCGGTTCGACAAGTATGCTGAAATATGGGAGGACGTTGACGACACACCGGCCGAGGATGTCCTCTTTGACCAGACTTTTCTCTGGATCGCCACCCCGCGAGGCATATTGAGGTACAACCCCGAATTCGAGCGGGTCGAAGAGATGCACGCGGCTCCGAAGTCCGCATTCCATCATATCATCGACACCAAATCGAAGATCTGGTTTCTGGCCGAGGAAAACTTCGTGGCGTATGAGAAGAACACCGAGGCATGGACCGAATATTCTCCACTGAGAATCGATGATTATGCAACCCTTGATGATTCTGTTTTCGTGGTCAGCGACAACCGGGTCATCCTCTACAATCCGAAGACCAACAGCTGGGTGCCGATGATCGAAGCCGAAGGGTTTGGCAAAATAAATGGCATATCGATCAGCCCGAAGACATCGAACAATATCTCATTCGCGACCGACCGGGGATTACTGCTGTACGACCTGATCGAAAAAACGCAAATCACATTCAACCGTACCAGCGGCATGTTCAACGATACCGTCGCTGATGTTTACGAAGCACCCGGTTTTCTCTTCGCGATCGGGCAACAAAATATACAGTATTATGACAAGAGTACGGGTATATGGCATATCGAGGAACTCGCTCCGGTCACGAGTATCGGCGCAAGAATTATCAACTATGACGAAGCCGGCCTGCACTTTAACGCGATAGACGATTTTGACATAAGGCTGCAGGGTAGGGCTTATTATTCGGTTTCCGGTATGATCAGGGACAGCCTGGAATGGAACGATTACTCGACGATCAACCTGCGCCTGATTGGCCAGCACGCAAGCAATCGCCTGGTGTCGGTCTATTACGATGACACAAACAAGGAAGACACGCTTTACGGATTTGGTTACCGGGGTCTCGATACGGATTTTCTCTATCGCGCGAACGGAGGATTTATCGAGTCCGAGTACTACGAATTCAATCTCGTGCCGGAATTCTCCACCTTCGGAGCAAACGCACGGCTGCGCCACCGCGCACAGGGTGTTATGCTACAAGGAGGACAACTGAAATCCAGTTACCAGAATGATTTCTTCTACGGGCGTTCATTCGAGCACGATACAACAATCCTGGATATCAGTTATTCCAGGAACACGTTCTATAGAATACCCCAGGGAACTCCGGTGACGCGAGAAGGGATCGATACAGTCTTCGTGGATGACCGCATGGCGGAAACGAACACGATCGCCACCAGAACCGGATATACCATCGCCGGCATAACCGGTGATTTCGACACGTGGATTAACGGCGTTGACTACTTCATTGACTATGATAAAGGTATACTGCAACTCCTGCGTCCGGCCGGTGAGGATTATTCGGTCGTGCTTAAGGCTGACGGAATGGAGATCGTCATACAATCCGATTTCGTGCGCGACAATGTTCTCCTCAACGTATACTCACTCGGGCCGAATATGGTGCCGGGGTCTCTGGAACTCACCATACTGGACACCCTTGGTGTGATCCATCCCCTGAGTGAGTTCGGGATCGACAGCAACAACGACGGATCGGTTGACGAGGAACACATCAGCTATAGGCTCGGCTATCTCATGTTCCCCGAAGAACGTCCTTTCCCTGATGTGGTCTATGACCAGCAGCTCAATGTGTATATTATCGATTACCGATTCATGACCCAGTCGGTATTCTATTCACTGAGCAGACAGCCGGTACTGATCGGTAGCGAAAAAGTTTTCGTGGATGGCGAGCAGATGACAAGGAATTACCATTACAGTGTCGACTATACTTCGGGCACAATCCTTTTTCTGAGCGATGATGTAGTTTCTGATTTCAGTGAAGTCGAGATCGAGTATGTGGCAGTAGAACGGACACGGACCGACCCGTTCTATTCAGTACAGCCGAACATAAAGATCGGGGAGAATATTAACATTGCGCCGGGATACAGTGCGATCGACGGCGAAGATATATTCCATCTATCCGGCAGGTACCAGGGCGGTTCGGCACGGAATTCGGTCACGGTCGTACCACAATTCGCGGTCAATGCAGAAAAGGATTATGCCCAGGATTACCTTGTGGTCGCCAACTACCGGGCACTCACCCTTAACGCCAATTACCGGGGTTTCTCAGAAGGCTTCGAATCATTCGGACTGAGCGAAAAGCGTTATGGGAATCTGGAGCACAGCGGCTCGGTCTCGCTCGGTCTCGAGCCTATAAACTATGTTCGCCTCAACACCAGTCTAAAGAAAGAATGGCTCGTAGACTCGCTGGACACTTCAAATGAAACCCAATTCGTCTCCGGCAGGATCGAGTATTTGAATCCGAATTTGCCGAACGGCTTTTTGCACGCCGCGAGAAACAAATTGCCGGATTATGAAAAAACCCGTCTCCAATGCAACTTGAATTACGCTTTCCAGTTGGCCCAGAATAAGGTCCGCCTGACATCATCGATCTACAATGATCTTCTGGATTTCGATGATGAAACAAGAAAGAAAATAATCGGGTACACTATCAACACCAACATAACATTCAGTCTACCGGTGAGCATGGACATTTACGTGCACGGTGTCGACCGATACGCCGGGGAGTATCGTGAGAAAGATGAAAATGAAATTCGCCTCGCACTGAACGTCGATTTGATACCCGGACTCTACTACACCGGTAACTACCAACAGAAAAGAGAAACATTCTTTCTACCGGTATCAAAGGACTTCGCAGTGCGGAGTTACATGTACAACGACCTCAACATTGCACCTGGCAGTTGGTACTCACCCTTGAACATCATCAATTTCACGCTCGGTACCGGACAGAATTTCGAGGAACATCTGGGTAACGTTCCGCTCGGCCGCGAATTTCCTGTGTTCTTGTTCGGTCCGGTCGAGAACGACATCGCCACGCTCTCTGATCTACGCAACGCCTACGTAAAGATATATTTCAAACCTTTCTCCAGTTTCAACCTGCAGCTGAAACGAACCCTGAACCGCAGCGGTTCGGCACGTTACGACACGCCCATCCTCCGGCATGGATTCAATGACGAAGTACGGGCAGAGTATGAGCAGGCACAGATCGGATTCATAGCGGCAGTCTTCAACCGCATCGAGAACCGGTTCTATCCTGTACAGGTTAGCACGAACATCTACCTTGAATGGATAAGATCCTGGACGGCTCAGCTGAGAACGAAACTGAGCGCCAATCACAGAACCGACAAGGATGACTACCAGATTGCGCGAACTCAGGATTCGGAATCAACGCTCAGACTGGAAACACTCTGGAGGTTCGGTCGCAGGTCATACGTCAATGTGAGTCTCGGCGCACGGAGACAGGACCGGCTCTTGACCGGTATCAGCAACTCCATTCTGCCGGGGTGTAGTATATATCTTAACATGATCGAATTCCTGTACATGCAGTTCGATTACGAAGCGAACGTATTACTTCACGGTTCAACAACACATTCACTGTCGGCCAAGATCACCGGATCGTTTTGATGCAAAAGATTCGTTTCGCAGGGTGACAGGCTCCGTTTGGCACGGAGTAGACTCCAACTTTTAAACTTCTGCACAAAAACCGTTTTGCCCGCTACTTTCGCTAATGCCGTTGAGCCCAAGCGGGGCTTGTTTCCGGTTATCCTTGACACTATAAATATAATAACTATAATTACGCAATTAATATAGGAGGTTTTATGCGTTACGCAAAACTGGGTGTGCCTATAATCCTGGCCTTATTGATGGTGCTGGGCTGCCCAAGAAGGCAAGTAGTACAACCAACCGAGGAAGTAATCGTGGAAGAGATTCCTGAGGAAATAATCATTGAGGAACCGGCTCGACCGCCATTCGGGATGCAGCGCATTTTCTTCGATTTTGACAAATCAGATATCCGGGCTGATGCAGCTGAGGCACTAAGACAGAATGCTGAGATGCTGGACCTCTACCCCGAAGCGAACATTACCCTCGAAGGGCACTGCTGTGAGATCGGCACTGCCGAGTACAACGTTGCTCTCGGAGAAAGACGCGCCAAGGCAGCATTTGAATATCTGGTCATGCTTGGTGTCGATCCGGGACGCATGTCCACGGTCAGCTACGGTGAAGAAAAACCGCTCGACCCAACGATTCTCGAGCAGAACCGCAGATGTGAATTCAAAAGAAATTAGCGGACCTTAAATACAATATCAGAAAATGCGTAAAAGAATATCAAGAGCCGTTTACATAATGCCCATGCTCGTGCTGGTAATCCTCACCAGCACGAGCTGTCTGAGCAGCCAGCGGTTTCGCAACTACGGCTGGCAGCTCGATAGCCTGCGATACTACACGCGCAAAATTGACAGTCTCATCGCTGTTCAGGGAAATGAAATCGCTCAACTACGCACCGATCTCTTCGTCAAGACGAACGAACTGAGTCAGAAATTCGACATGCTGAATTCACGCCTCGGTGAATCAGAAACGCAGATAAGCCAGTTGTACAGTAAGCTCGGACCCGCCCAGAGAGCAGTTGCAGATTCCGAAGCCATCGCGCAGGTCAGCCCGGAGATACGTACTCTTTACGAATCCGCATACAAGCAATACATAAAAGGTAATTATCAGGAAGCGATCGATGGATTTCTGGCCTACCAGCAGGCGGTGCAGGATGGACCACTTGTTGATAACGCGCTGTACTGGATCGGAGAATCACATGCTGCTCTAGGCCAGCTGCAGAAAGCTGTGAACACGTTCCAGGAACTGGTTAACAAGTACCCGAAGAGCGCGCGTGTGCCGACTGCGCTCTACCGCATGGGCATAATCTATGAAGAAGGAAAGGATCTGAAGACCGCCCGCTTCTATTATAACCAGGTGATCAAGAACTATCCCAACTCACCTGAAGCGGCGCTCGCAAGGAACAAACTTCAATAGCCATGAACATATTCATGATCTTCTTAGAATCCAGCATCGCCGCCCAGATCATCATGATCATTCTCTTGATCTTCTCTGTCTGGTCCTGGGGCATTTTCCTCAAGAAAATGTTCGAATTAGGAGGCGTTAAGCGGCGCACGAAGAGATTCATGTCCAATTATAATTTTCATAAGGACACAAAAGAATGGGGTAATTTCGGTTTCCAGCTGACCGACAATCCGTACGGAAGGGTACTTGCCAGCGGTCTCGATGAATACAAGAAACTGAAGGTGAAGGTCAGCGCCCGTCTCATGAACCAGCAGGATCACAAAAAGGAACGCGGTTTCATAAACGAACTCGCCGATAATGTTAGGATGGCAATGGAAAGGACGAAGATCGAAGAGATCTCACAACTCGAAAAATCCCTTCCTACTCTGAGCACCTTTGTCAGCGTCAGTCCGTTTTTGGGACTCCTCGGTACGGTATGGGGAATCATGGAAGCCTTCCTTGAGATCCGCGCCCGTGGTTCGGCGCACATAACCATTGTCGCACCCGGTATATCCGACGCGCTGATCACCACAGTTTACGGCCTCCTCGTGGCAATACCCGCGCTCATCTTCTACAATATGTTCAGAAGCCGGGTCAACGGCTATGCAAGTGAACTCGATAAATTCATAAACGAAATTTACGCCAATCTGCGTAAAGAACTGCTCACCCTTTCACAATGAAAAACAAGGGACTGATCTCCGAGATCAATATCACTTCCCTTGCCGACGTCAGCATAACACTGCTGGTGATCTTCATCATCACTGCACCAATGATGACCCCGGGGATCGATGTCAACCTCCCGCGAACCGACGCATCCTTACCGCACGATGAAGAAGGCGTCACGGTTTCCATCAACAAAGCGTTGGAAATATACGTCGACGACGAACAGATTCAGGTAGATAGGTTCGAAGGTAAGATCCGCCAGATACTCAACAGCAAACCGCCTGGTATAATCGTTTACCTGCGTGCTGATGAAGAAGTCGATTACGGTTTTGTCGTTGAGATTGTCGGAAGGCTACGCAAGGCGGGCGTCAAGGAACTGGGACTCGTTGCCGAAATACCGCAGGGATGAATCGCTTTCACATAATGTCCGTCGTGCTGCATGTTCTGATCTTCGTGGCTGTCTTCATATCGAGCCGCGCGCATTTCAAACCGATACCTCAGCTCGAAGTATATAAGGTCAGCATTGCGCCTCTACCGCAGCCGAGGGTGATCGCTCCCGAGGAAATTCCGGAGCAAAAGGAAGAAGTAATACAGGAAGAAATACAGGAGGAAAAAGCACCACCCAAGAAAGAAGAAAAGAAGCTGGAGCCTGCGAAGAAACCCGTGGAAGAAAAAGCTAAAGAAGTAGTAAAGAGGGGATTACCAGACATAAAACCCAAGATCTATACGGGAAGCGGCCGCGGGTTCACCTATTCTTATTACCTGAACATTCTGCTCAACAAGATCAGCAAGAACTGGCATAACCCGTTCCGTGACCAGAACATCATACTGAAGGCCATAGTGTATTTTGAGGTCGATAAGAACGGCAATATTTACAGCATTCGTATCGAGGAAGATTCCGGAAACAACATATATGACGAAACGGCCATGCGCGCAATCGTCGTTACGAAATCACTGCCTCCCCTGCCTGATGAATTTGCCGACGACTACCTGAAGGTGCATCTGGAATTTCTGACCGCGCAGTGAAAAAATCACTCATCCTAATACTGCTTGTCTGCGGACTGGTTACAGCACAAGACGTTTACCTTCGGCTGACCGACCACGGCGGCGGCAAGATCAATCTCATCATCGAACCATTCACAACAAAGGAACCGCCATCACGCACCGAAACCGCGCGGCAGATAACGGTCACCGAAGATGTACTCAAGAAAGATCTCGAATATTCACTGTACTTTGATATATTAACCGATACTACATTTCTCGCAGAAACCGCCGAAGGGGTAATACTGAAGGCCACAGTCCAAAAGGATACGATAGGGATCCGTCTGGAGGACTTCGGTTCCCGCGAGAAGATCAGCGAGCGGACCTATGAGATAGAAACCGATGGCAGACAAACAGCCCACCGAATCGCCGACGATGTCATCAACATCCTGACTGGAGAGAAGGGTATCTGTAGAACAAGGGTTCTCTTTTCCTATAAAACAGCGAGCGGTAAGGAAATCGGTATGATCGACTATGACGGCTTCAATTTCACACCCGTCACAAAAAACAATAACATTAACCTGTTCCCTTCCTGGGCCTCGGACGGCCAACGCATGCTCTTCTCGACCTACACCGACGATCGGCTGAAGATATATATCTATGATTTTGCCAGGAAGAAGATATCTTCACTTTCGTCGTTCAAAGGCTTGAATTTTGCTCCGTGCTGGTCACCGGACGGCACGAAGATATGTATGAGTCTGTCAAAGGATGGGAATGCGGAGTTGTATCTGCTCGATCTCAATACAAGAAAAATGCACCGGTTGACGAATAACTCGGCGATCGACACATCACCGGCGTTCTCGCCCAACAGCCGGGAGATCGCTTTTGTGTCTGACCGTTCCGGCAACCCACAGGTCTACGTAATGGATACCCATGGCGGCAATGTCCGGCGTCTCACCTATCACGGCAATTACAATACATCGCCGGCATGGTCACCGCGCGGTGATATCCTTGCCTATGTTTCGCGGGAAAAAGACAATTCACAGCAGATATATGTTACCGATCCGACCGACTACAGCCCGTTCCGTCTCACCTATCTCGGCAATAACGAGGAGCCGGGATGGTCTCCGGACGGTCTTCACATTGTTTTCACATCGAACCGTACCGGGAGGTACGAATTATATACGATGAACTGGGATGGTTCGCGTCTGCGTAAATTGACTAAAGGTATTACGGCCAACGCACCGGACTGGTCGCCGGTCCCCGAATAGAAATCAATAGCCCTGACGCAGGGTATCGTACTCAGAGACATTACGAATGAAATAAGCCCCGTCGTTGAAGTTAATATAGAACAAACAACTCCCGATCGAGAATTCATCCCAGTAATGTATCACAAGATATTCTCCTGTATCCATGATCGTATTCCCTATCAGGTCGACCACAAACGAATCCATCCCGGCACCAACGGGAATACTGTCACGGGCCAGTTCTTCGGTCCCGCGGAACAATACATTCCTTATTTCAAATGACCGCGGGAAAGCGTCGACAAAGTCGACCTGCATTCTCACGCCTATCAGATAGCCATTGTTATCGTACCAGCCGAGGATCGGTCTCGAGAAATATATCGGTGGTGGCGCCATGAAATCATCACCACCCGGATCGTATGGATTTATCCTTTCACGACAGCCCACTATCAATAAGAGTAATACGAAAAGCAATTTTGCCCTCATAACCCCCCCTACAGATTCCTCTTTATTCCGACCGCCATCTTCGAATTACCAGCGTACCGCAGATCAAGCATTTGTAGTATATGCGACGACCGATACAGCTCTGACTTCTTTACCTGATAGTATATCGCCCGCGCGATGAATAAAGCGGCTCCAACCCCGAAAGCATTCCTGATGTTATCATACCGTTGTACTCTTTCCCACGTTTCAATGGCTGCACTCATGCTCTCGGCCGCCTGGTATTCACTGTAAGCATCATTGGCCCTCAGGTGAAAGACCGCCATGCCGCCAATGCAAGCAGCACCGACCAGTGTGCTGATAAGCACCTGACGGGAGTATTTGCCGCTCATTTGCGGAACATCAAAGGCGCTAACGGTGCTATCCGGCGTGGTGGAAATAAAGGTCAATGCAAGTAAAATATATGTCATTATACCTCCTCCTGCTTATGATCATTGAAAGATACATCTAAGAAGAAACTTATCCCCATAGTACAGTCACTATTCGGTTAATTACTCATATGATTATAGCCCCGCGAATTTTGGTGTCAATACGATTTGAATGAACGAATAAGGGTACTGCCAAGTGCTATTGACTTAGCGTTGATTATGGATAACCTAAAAGACATATCGCCAAGGAATATTACGAGAGTGAATAATGTTTAGTCTCCTGCGAACAAGAGGTATACTCTTTTTGGGGTTGTCTAACACCATCTCCCAACTCGGCGACCGCCTTACACATATGGTAATCATAACCTTGATCGGCGTAATGTTTCCCGGGCGTATTTCGGCGTTCAGTGAATTCTCCATCACTTTCTCGCTCCCGATCGTAATATTATCGCCCTTCGCCGGTGTCATTGTCGATCACTGGAACAAGCAAACAATAATGTTTCGCTGCCATATGATCCAGGCCGGGCTCATTTTCATTACCCCTTTTTTCATAATGCTGACGCGCAGCATGGTTCCGGTCTGGATACTCGTCGTTCTTTTCTTCTCCCTCGACCTTTTCAACAATACGTCGAAGAACAGTGTCATCCCTGACCTGGTTGGCTATGATCAGCTGGTACCGGCAAATTCGGTTATTACTACCCTTGCACGCGTTGCGACCTTCGTTGGCATGGTAGGTGGTGGCTATCTCATCCGTTGGGTTGGGTGGCAGGCAGGTTTTTTCATAGACGCTTCTACGCACATGATCGCCGGGTTCCTCGTCCTGGGTATGGGAACACGAAGTATGTTCGCACCGGTAAGGCGGGTTGATTTTTCGCTTTCCAAAGAATTGAGGAAATCTCTGAATGCATTCCTGTTCGACCTTAAGGAACTCGGCATATTGCTCATCAGGGACCGGACGGTCGTACTCGTGATGATCTCGGTCTTCGTTATACCATTTGTCTCTGCAGTTGCCTACACGGTTCTCATTTATCTTGTACAGCAGGAATTCGGCATGGGTACACCCGGTGTCGGCCTGCTCGGCGGCATAATCGGGGTCGGTATGCTCTGCGGTGCTGTCATGATCGGTTATTTTGGACGCCATGTTGGCCGCGGGGTGATATTGATCTACAGCATCGCTGTTCTCGTGTTGACCTTTTTGCTTGGACCATTCTTTATCACTGCTGTCAGCCTATATATAATGTCATTTGTCGTTGGCATTGTCTACTCATTCATTGCAATTGCACAGGATACGATCCTCCAGGAAGATGTCAGCAGAGGCATACGCGGCCGCATATTCGCAACAAAGGAATTCATAACCAATATAACCTTCGTTGTATGGGCAGTCCTCGTAGGCATAATATCTTCGATTCTTGGACCATTCATGATCATCCGGTTCGTCAGTTTCGTCCTGCTGGCAGTTCTGGTATTTTCGATCATCATCTA
Source organism: Caldifarciminota bacterium (assembly GCA_020343595.1). Classification (GTDB taxonomy): domain Bacteria; phylum Hydrothermota; class Tepidihabitantia; order SM23-42; family SM23-42; genus SM23-42. The sequence continues at coordinate 127,503 of CP070802.1, forward strand.
CCGATCCATACCGTACGAGGTAAGATCTAAGTTGTAGCATGAGACCGGTTCAATATAGGAGAGCAATCAAATGATCGATGCAGTGAGGTTTGGCGTTTCGATGAGCATGGAACTGCTGAGGAAATTTGACCAACTTATCAGAGAAATGGGATACCGGAACCGCTCCGAGGCGATACGGGATCTAATCCGAGAACGACTCGTACAGCAGGAGTGGCAACACACGAACCAGGAAACAGTGGGCACGATCACCATCGTTTACAGCCATGACGTTCGTGAATTGACCGAAATACTCACTGCTCTTCAACACAAATACCACAAACAGATAATCTCGACAATGCACATCCACCTTGACCGACACAACTGCCTGGAGGTGCTCGTAGTAAGAGGGAAGGGGCAAGAGATCAAAAAGATCGCCGACCGTCTGCTTAGCACCAAGGGCGTCAAGCACGGCAAATTGACCACGACGACGACAGGAAGAACACTTACATAAAAACTTGTAATTGGTTATTTGTTGTTGCTGCCGGTATTGTCACTAGGTTTGGTTCTTGGTTACGAACCGTAAAACAACAAGAAGGAACCATACAGGCAGCAAAACCCAAGCACCTGGACATAGACAAAACCGTGTGGAATTCTTCGCGAATACGAATTACGAACACGAACAACGGATGGCGCTCCGTACGCACCTTGACAGGCGCTGACCTTTAGGTATACTTGCGTATCGGGGCGTGGCGCAGCTGGTTTAGCGCGCCAGCTTGGGGTGCTGGAGGTCGTCGGTTCAAATCCGATCGCCCCGATCTTACTGCTTCACCCTGAAGACAAATTCAATCGCAACAACACACTTACAGTCGTCGGTTTCCCGTATCCATCATTAATACAGGCAAATCAGGATACGGGATCCCGCTTCATAAAGAATAAAAGAGATAATGAAGAAGCGGGACAAATCCGATCGCCCCGATCTTACTGCTTCACCCTGAAGACAAATTGAATCGCAACAACACACTGGCAGTCGTCGGTTTCCCGTATCCATTATTAATACATACAGATTAGGATACGGGATCCCGCTTCATAAAAATAAAAGAGATGATGATGAAGCGGGACAAATCCGATCGCCCCGATTCACTCAAATTCCAAAACTTAAATCCCAAATAACAAATTCCTAGCAATAAGCAAAATCTAACAACCAAAACATGGGTTATTGTTGTAGGTTGTAGCTGCCGGTATCTACCGACAGGCATGGTACTACGGTTAGGGTAACGAGGCCCGTTTCGGCAAGGTCTTAAGGTAACGATTTCGGACACCGTCTTTCGGTTACGAGAGGCGGTACCTTGTCGTAATCGCATTCCGTAATTCGTATTCGTTTATGTCCCAGTCATACAGAATGCTATCGGAGATCGTATCAAGCATCCAACGGAAATAACGAATTCAGCATTCAGTGTTTCGCTTCGGTCATTTATGTTTTGAATTTGGTATTTGGGTATTATTTCGGATTTAGGATTTCGTGCTTAGAATTTGTGAAAATTCGTGAAACGAATTTTCAGATTTCTCCTGCTTTCTTCAATCCGTACTTCGCGAAGATCGGGCCGACGAGCTCGTATATCACCGTTGTCGCCGTGATCGTCGTGAATATGACTTCACCGTATTTAGGATAGAGAGCCTTGGCACTCAACGCGACACCGAGCGCGACTCCAGCCTGCGGAACCAGTCCCCACGCCAGGTACTTGCTGATATCCGAGCTGGCTTTTGATATATACGAACCGAGTTTCACGCCGATGAACTTACCCAAGACCCTGAATATGATATACAGAACTCCAATAATACCAACCCGGGGCAAAAGTTGGATCTCAAGATTTGCCCCGACCAGCACAAAGAATCCCAGGAAGAAAACCATATCGATGCTCCTCAGTTTCTCAAAGAACAGTTCGCTGTTCTTTACGAAGTTTGCAACAACAAGGCCAAACGCAATATTCGTCAGAAGAGGAGACAGTCTCAGCGTCGTCGACAAACCCACTGCGAGCAGGACGAACCCAATGATGACGACAAGAACTTCTTCGGCGGTCATTATGAAGCGGGAGAGAAATTTAAGGGTGAAGCCCAGGGCTGCGCCGAGAATCACCGCCGCGCATATCTCCAACATTGCTTCCAAAAGCACAACGGAGTTGAACACCCCGAGCCGCAGGGCATTTGCCGTCGTTATTGCCAGAGCGGAGAATATCAGACACCAGGCATCATCGATCGCGACTACCTTCAGCAGCATTTCAGTGACCGGCCCGTTGGCCCGGTACTCCCGGATCACCATGACGGTCGCGGCGGGAGCTGTAGCCGCGGCCGCGGCTCCCAAAACAAATGCCGGGTGTATAGGAAGATTGTTCAACGAATGATAGATGATCATCACCAGCGTGACGATGATCCAGGCAAAGGCGCCCTCAAGCAAAGAGATCCATATTACCGGTTTGCCTGCGGCCTTGAGACCTTCAAGCCTGAAATTAGCACCAAGCGCAAAGGCGATGATACCGAGTACGAAATTCGAAAGGAACTCGGATGCATCCATGATCCTGACCGGGATCATATTCAACAAACGCGGGCCGATGATGATTCCGATCAGCAGATATGCGGTAACCGCGGGGAATCTTATGCGGCGCAGTAACTTTGCACCGGTGTAAGCACATATGACAATGAGGGCAATGCCCAGTATGCTATTCAGATGGTGAGATCTCCCCAGCTCTTATCAGACTGTACTTCGTCAACAGGGGACCGACCAGCTCGAATATCACCGATGTTGCCGCAATGATCGTAAAAATATAATCACCGAAATCGGGGAACGTCACTTTCGCGACAAGACCGATACCTAATGCTACACCAGCCTGTGGTGCTAAACCGAGACCAAGCCAATCCTCAACGCTCTTCGGAGCGCCACTCACCCTTGCGCCAAGTTTGGCACCGTAGACCTTACCTAACGTGCGAAATGCTATATAAAGAATACCAGCAATTCCCATTTTGTAGAGTATTGCAAAATCAAGATGCGCCCCCGATATGATGAAAAATGTAAGATAGAGGGGCGTGTCGACCGAACGCATGACTTCGAAAAACTTGTAATTCTCCCGGGCGATATTGACCAAGACCAACCCCATCATCATTGCCGAAAGTAGTACCGAAACTCCCAGTGCGATCGACAGACCTACATTAAGGAAGAGAAGTCCAAGTGTGTAGACAAGCAATTCTTCTCTTGTCCTGACAAACTTACTCAACCTGGAAGAAAGATAGCCGAGAACACCACCAAGCACCAGAGCACCGAATATCTCTCCGAGTCCGGCAAAGATGATCGACATCTGAAAAACATCAGCACGCATTGCATTACCAACCGCAATTGCCATGGCGGCGAAAATCAAACACCAGGCGTCGTCTATGGCGACTACCTTGAGCAGCAGTTCGGTAAGCAGACCGCCGGCCCGGTACTCGCGGATGATCAAAACCGTCGCAGCCGGAGCAGTGGCCGACGCCGCTGCGCCGAGGACAATAGCTGGATATATGGGCATCTTGATGCTGATGAAATAAACGATCAGGGCAGCCGAGACAAGCAGCCACGCTGCCAGGGCGGCACTCAGCGAGATCCACATGACCTGCCTCACACCCTGGCGCAATTTATCCAGTCGGAAATTCTCGCCCAGGCTGAATGCGATCAACCCTAAGACAAGGTTCGAAAAGAACTCTGATGCGGTGAAGATCTCAACCGTAACGAGATTAAGGATTTGGGGGCCGATAAGGATTCCTACTAACAGAAAGGCGGTCACGCTCGGAAGGCGCACCAGTTTCAGGAGGCGCGCGCCGACAAACCCCAACAGTAGAATCAGACCGGCGCTGAGTAGGCTATTCACTGTTCAGAATTTCGTGTTCTTTGAGTATGAAGACAAGAATATCAAGCAAGGACAATACACCTACCAGTTTCTTGCCTGCTACGACGGGTAGCGTCTCGATGTTATGAAGCCTCATGAGCCGTCGTGCCTCTCGTACCGTGCTATCTCCAGTGATTGATACATAATTCGTGTTGACAATGTCGGCGACCAGTATGAGAGTACCCATTTCGGGAGAGAGTTCGAGGTTCAAATCTTCGTCGTCGATCTTTTCGACAAAGGGCATTCTCTCCACGATCTCACTGACCGACCCTGAGAAAGGGCGGAATATGCTTAGAATACCACGGTAGTTGACTATTCCCAGCAGTGTCCTGTCCTCGTCGATAACCGGAAGCATATAATGATTGGTCTTTCGCATGAATTCGATCAATTCTTTCAAGCTCGTCGAAGGACTTACCGAAGGCGCATCACGCCTCATTACCGATGCGACCGATAATTTTTCGATATCCATAGCCAATTATAGTGAATATTGAGCCCTTTGCAATACCGAGTATGCTACTTGTTTGCCGAACTCAGGCCGCGACGATCTTGTTTCGCCCACTCATCTTGCCTTCATACATCGCCTTGTCGGCCTTGCCGATGAGATCATCACGCGTCTTGGCATCATCGGGGTAAGCGGCAACGCCCAGCGTCACCGTAATACTGAATTTCTTGTTGCCGAAAGCGTAGAATGGATCGCGGCTGATCGCAACCCTGATCCTTTCGGCAATGATCAACGCGGTTCTCTTATCCGTGTTCGGGAGGAGCACGATATACTCGTCACCACCATAGCGCACGATCACATCGTTCTTACGTATCACCCTGGTCATCCTCTCACCGACGATCTTCAGGGTCTCACTGCCAACGAGATGTCCAAAATTGTCGTCGACCAGTTTAAAAAAATCGATATCCAGAAATATCAAGGATATTCTTCCGCTTCCGTCTTTTCTCTCGATCAGGAAATTATCCAGGAACTGATTACAGTATCTGGTGTTATACAATTGAGTGAGATCGTCGACCAGACTCGCCCGTTCCATCTTTCTGTATAAATTTGCCTTCTCGAGCGCTATTGTTAAATGCGCTACGACATTCTCGAATATTTCGAAATCATCCTGGGTAAAAGATTCGCCCCCGACTTTATTAACGACCTCAACGACACCGATGATCCGCTCGCGGCTCTTCATCGGTACACACAGCACCGATTTTGTCGTGAACTTCGTTTGCTTGTCGACTCCTGAATAGAACCGGGGGTCCTTTGACACATCCGGGACCATCAACGAAGTGCCGTAGCGGGCGACCCACCCCGCAACACCCTGGCCAATCTGCAGTCTCATCCCGAGCAATTTTTTCCCAGCTTTTCCAGACGCCGCCTCAAAAACCAACTCCTTAGTCTTATCATTTAGAAGCAGAACGGACCAGCCTTCGGCGTTTATCAGATCCGCCGCTTTCGCCATGATGGTGTTCAGAATTTCCTTTGGCTTGAGGGACGAATTGATCGCCTGTACCACTTCATTTAGCGTCTGCAGCACCTGAACCTTACGCTGCAGAGACATCACGGTTTTGCGGTTGTAGATGATTTCGTTTCTGCGTTTAATCGCTTTCTCAAGCACCTTCTGAAGAAAATCGATCCTGTAGGGACGAAGGAGCAACCCTGCCACTCCGGCAAAAATAGCTTTTTCGAGGTTCATAACCGCATTCCGATCAGCGACAAGTATGATAGGAACTTCCTCATGCTGTTTTCTCAACTGATCGAGTATCGTCAATGCCGTTATGTCAAGGATACACAGATCGCATCTTTTCTTCCTAACGGCCTTGCGCAATTCGCCAATGCTCGACACTTTAGTATTGCTTAACCCCAGTTGACTTAGATGACGGGAAAGAGTAGTGAGCCTAAGGCGGTCCGGGTCGAAAACTAATGCTTCCATCAAAGAGTCAAGACTTCATATAGCATCTTAATTCTCTTGTTATCTGTATCATACATGTTGTGGCGGTCATCTATGATGAAATCGTCGATACGCGCATCGACTATCGCCTTATTCTTGTTCAACTCGCCAAGCAAATGCGCGCCCTTCGGCACAACTGACACTTTGAGGTCAGAAAAATTATAACCGTGCGTTGTCTCACGTAACTCCCGTAGGAGTTTGCAGTATTTCTCATAACTGCTTTCTTCAATGGGATACTCGAAGTTATCCGCATTGAGGACGAGGTTTATCAATGTGGGAAGGTCACATATGATGACCGAACGGCCCGGTTGTCTCTCTCTTGAATACAGATTGGCATCGGCCAGGATCGGACCTACCAGGTCGGGATCCCCGTAGGAGTTGGGCGCGAAGATAACATCCTGGTCTGGCACTCCCGAAGCGATACCGACGCCGATCCGGAAAAGACTCTTGAACTCAGGCGGCAGCAGCGCATAGGTTATACCATCCAGTTCGAGCGTTCGCTCGGCGACGTCGGCAAACCATTCCCGGTAATGCACGAAATTCGCCCGGATGAACTCCTCCGCTCTCTGTACGATGTCACGCGCGCACAGAATCGCACGCTTTGCCGCGTCCACTGCAGGAATTATGTCGCACTCGCCACCCGAACATATTGAATAACGAAGTTTCGTTCCCTTGCCGGTAACCGATTCGGTGTATAGATAGTTGTAGAGAGATCCTGAATTCTCGGAAAACCAGACCAGTCCTCCGTCACCGGTATCCTTGAGCAGAAAACCATCATATCTCTTCACAACCTGTGCCATTTCCCTGGCAAATTTGTGCTTTATCCGTTGCTCCTTGACCGCATCGTTCAACTTGATGCCCATGTACGATGAGCCCCGTATGTCGTACACCAATGTCGTCACGCATTTCCGATATCTACCCGCGTACTCTATGATCTCCCGCGGCTTTTCAGCCGCCTTTCCTCCCAGTTCAAGAACATTATTGCCGGTCAGAAAAACGGTCTTCAGATTCGCCAGATCAACAGTGACCCTCGGCGCTTCGTTCTCATCCGGCGGCAGGCAGCTGACAAGATTCAATAAACACTGGCCCATATGATCGGGGAGGATAGTTCTCTTCATGAACGAGTTGTATGCATCGATAAGCCGATCAATTTCTAACTCGACCGAGATGAGTCCACGCTTCTCGAATTTTCTCAGCACGGAAACACTACGACTCTTTTTGCGATAGATCTCCTCCAGCTCCTGTGTAACAGACTTAGTGAAGTTCCTGTGTTCATCCTTTGTCAACGGCCCGAATCTGTACATGAAAACATATTCAGCAAATATCTCGCTTACCGGTTTCGTGACGTCCAACGATCGTGTCTCTGCATAATGCTTGAGATTCTCTTCTTGTTGGAGGTTATCGATTATTTCCTTCTTCTTCCGTTGATAATCCTTGAGGTGATAGATATTGCCGAGGAACATCCGATCGAGCCTCGAGAAGAGATTGGAAACCTTCTGGGTAATCACGTTCGTATCAGCATCGTGCACCACATCCTTATCGAGGATATCATGCAGCCCCTGATTCGTCTCCGCGAAGAGACCTTCGAGTTGCTCCTTGATCCGGAATGAATACATATCAATTGTCTTGAGCTCCTCTTCAGACTTGCTTCGGACATCGCGGAGGATTACCGATAGCTTCCTGATCAGTTTGGTGAGGGATGTTGCCGACAGATAGTTCAGATATATCGCCGGTATTTTCTCGACCGCATCTTTCATACCGGAAATACCGAGACGCTCGACATCGGAAAGGAAATCAGGTAGCAGGGTCTCAACCCGTGCTCCGATGATACTCTTGTGCACAGCCAGGAATATATCGTGCGCAAGTGAAACCTCCCGCATGTCTTTGTTGTATTCATTTATCTTTTTCCGGGTGGTCGATTTTTCGATCATCTCGACCAGCTCCTTCGGGCACTTCTCAACGAGGGCTTCTGGTATGGGCATGCCCCGTTTTTTGTGACCAATAAACAGCGGTAATTCGAAACCCTCGTATTCACTGATCTTATGCCCCAGTTCGAGTATGAAATTACGCCGATTCTGGAAAACCTTGACCGGCGCCTTCGAAATGCCAAGACATGCCAGACCCTGTTCGATCGCCGAAAGACATTCTGCGTATCGTTGCTCACTGACAAATCTCTGCCCGATCATCTTGTAGTAATTGCTCTGCTCCTCCACGTGATCCTGCAGTACATTCATCCTGTGCGTGTTCATCTCAAGGTCTCCGTGTAGATCTCAAAAAGCAATTTAGACCGTTCTACCTTCTCAAGTTGGATATCAGCGCTTTCATCGATCACTATATCATTGTCGTCGAGCACGATCTTCAGTTTTTCCGTATCCGCCATCTCCCGTCCGAACTTGGCGGCGAATATTTTGTGCAGATCAAAGATAAACCCCTTGCGCGTTGCCCGCTGCCTGATCCAGTACTCCAATCCCTGCTGGATATTCAACTGCACGGGATCAATCCGCAAGCCGGCTTCGCTGAGGAACGAAAATCGCTCAACATTGAGCAGCGTATTGTACACTGTTGCGTCATCACAGATGATAGTGGACTTGCCCTTTGCTTTAACCGTTGAATAGAGGTTCGCCTCCCGGACAAGCATCCCGGTCAAATCGTATTCACCAAAAGCATTCTTCTCCAGATACAACTCACGCGGATAATGACCCGAGGCAATACCGATGCCTACTTGAAAGATTGTCTGATAGGAAGGCGGTAATGTCGCATAGGTCGCTCCTTCAAAATCGATCTCGCGTTCTTCCGCTTCACGGAACCAATCATGATATCGATGTAGGTTCCTTTGGACAAACAGCCCGGCTTCCTGGACCATTTCTATCGCACAGCGGACTGCTCCCAGCATATTGCCCGACTCCGGTTCTAATGTCTTCTCGTCCTTTATGTCATAGTGGTTCTTGGCAAAGAATATAACACCACCATCGCCGGTATCTTTAACAGGAATGCCACCATACTTCTCGGCAACATAAAGCATCGATTCCTGGAAGAGATTCCTTATCGCACTTTCCTTTTCGGCGTTCTTCAATTTCGCACCCATGAAGGTCGAACCCCGTATATCGTACACCAAGACTGACACGAGATTCTTATAGCGCTCTACGTTGACATCCGAAACGGTACCATCGGATGGTACAATGTTCACATCCTTTTCAATCATCGAAACACGACCACAAAGTGCCTCCTCTCCGAGGTAACGGATACCCTCGGGGGTCATCATGTCCGAAAGCTTCGGATAGTAATCAACCAACTCCTCCAGCAGGATGCACTTCACAAGCGGCGTAATGATCTCATCGACGATCTTGGTGAACTTACCGATAATGAGCCGGCTGTCATATTTTTCCTTCAGCAGTCCAGGCGTTTTGTATTGGCTCATCAACTGCTGAGCGGCCTCATCGTTCTTCAGATCGTTCAAGGCATCCCGGATTATCAACTGCAGCTGTTCCTCACCAATTTTATCGTGTCTGTGCAGCACTTGCATTACGCACGGATCCCACTCGTCCTTAACGACCAGCCGGCCGAGATCAGCCGGCTTATAGCGCATAACCTCCTTAAGATTGTTCTCCCGGTCTAGACATTCCTGATACTCCCATTTCAATATCTTCAGATCATATGCATTACCGATCACCGAGCGATGCAATCTTTTCACCATGTTCTCGATGGCCTCCTCGGTCGAGAAATCTTCGGCAAGATTGATGAGACTGTCGCTCATTATATTCGTCGTCTCGCTTATCTTCCTCCGAATACTCTGCATCTTTTCGTTGATCGACCTCTTCTTTTCCGAAATATCAGCCATCAATCGGCGTCCGCGCATCTGCAGTGCATCGATGATGAGCGTCAGCGCGCTCTCGTCGGGAAAGAAAAACCTGGATCTCAAAATATCACCGATCGCTTTTTTGTTGAGCGCTGGTAGTTTGCCCAGGGCATCCATGATCCTTTTTGTTTCATCAGTGTAGTAGTAGCGTATCATTCCCTTCATTATTGCGGTGAACACCGGTTCCGGGAGACCCTTCTTCATGAAGGTGGGATTCAGGACCTTCATCATATCAACATAACTCGTCTTCGGCACAAAAGGCACGTGTTCGTATGAATCAATTATTATATTGTCAACGACAACTGTTCGCCTGGTCAGCGAGTTTCTGATATAACTGAACAGTTGATTGACGACTGCCCCGAACCTTTCCGACAAAACAATCTTTGTTTCTGCGGACTCGGGGAGCAGCTTGCGGGTGAGGATATCACGCAGTAACTTCCGATTAGCGATTTCAAATACCACAACATTAGAACTGATACCTTGGACAAAATCCTGATATATGTTGAATATATGTTTGCTATACCGTTCAAAAAACTGTTCCCATTGATCTATCTGAGATTCATCCCCAAGAAACTTTATATAATTAGAAATAAAGTCGCCCTGCAGCGTGAAAATCCTTCGACCTAGATAGACAAGTTCCTTGCCGTTGTTGTGCTCCAACTTCTCAATGAACGGATCGCGCCTCGTGATCTTCTTCAGTACCGAAAAGTAACGTGTGAAATTCGCGTTATCGCGATATGTGGCGTGTAGTTTCTCGTAGTATGGTGTCTCGTGAATTACCTTATCCTCGATATCCTTGTCGATCATTGGTATCGCTCCTTTGCCAGAGCGTGCTCTCGGTATGTCCGGGAGAAGTGATGGCGTCCATCACCCTTTGCCACGAAGTAGAGATAATCAACATCGGCTGGACTCACCGTGGCCATTATGGAACTCTCACCCGGCGAACATATTGGCCCGGGAGGAAGACCAAGGTGCAAATATGTATTATACGGCGAGTTCACCATGAGATCCTGGTCGGTCAACTTCTGCTTGGAAACTGGATGCTCAGCTGTCTTCAATATGTAGAAGATGGTCGCGCATGATTCCAGCGGTCTCTTCGACTTCATCCGGTTCAAAAAAACACGGGCGATGATCGGCCGTTCATCCTCATATTTTGCCTCCCTTTCCACAATCGATGCGATTATGACCGCCCGGTGCAGCGAATCGTCATTCTCAAGGCCGTATTTCGGAATCCTGCGCTGGAAGTTACGGACCATCATTGCGATCACCGATTCCTCGTTCTGCATTGTGCTCATAGAATAGGTATCAGGGAAGAGATAACCCTCGAGCGACCCACGGTCAAGGCCGAGTGCATGGATCAAACTGTCATCGCTGCATAATTCCACGAACCGCACATAATCCACCAATCCATGAGCGGCAAGGACCTGTCCGGTTTCGTATATCGTCGAACCCTCCGGTATCGTAACAATAACCTCAGATCTTCCACCACTTCTTAGTTGGTTTATCAAGTACAGAGGGTTCTTGTATTTGTATAGTTCATAGATGCCGGCTTTCAGCTCTCTTTCCTGCCCCGACACCTTCAGTAGAAGCAGAAATTCATCTACATTCCTTACGATCTCATGCTCGGCAAGGAAAACCGCGATCTCCCGCGCGTTCGCATTGTCCGGGATCGTTACCTCGGTTCGTCCAAGATTCAGGGGCTGCCACCATACCACAACGATGACCAAGATGAGTCCAAATATCAGTAATTTCCTGTTCATGACTGCCTTTTGAGCAGGTACTCTTCAAGCATGAGCGAAGCCGCAACACGGTCAATATCTTCCTTCTTTGCGCTCAAACCGGCTTCTTTGAATTTGTTGACCGCAAATTTGCTCAGGTAACGTTCATCCCATTTCTGAACTTCGATGTCGAGCTGTTGCTTCAACCTCTCTATGAACCGTTCGATCTTCCGACTGAACTCAGTAGGTTCACCCCGCAAAGAGACCGGATTACCCACAATAATCAAGCCTACGTTGTTCTCACTGGCGATACACTTAAGTCGCTTAATTAAATCAGCAATCGACTTCGGCCTTATCGTTACCAATGGCTGAGGTATAGTACACAACGGATCGGTTATTGCCACGCCAACCCTTTTCTGTCCATAATCGACTGCCATAATTCTCGTCATGTTTTCACAAATTATACCGATATATTTATTTCTGTCAATATTTATTGACTTTGAACGCTTATTTTGTAGAATATGTAGTGGCATATTTGCACATAATTCGCCCGGTGAACTGTATCATAACCTCGATTTCCGTACTGGTTGGTGCGTGGATAGCAAGGCAAATAACACTTTCAAGCACTCTGGTCATCGCCGCGCTCATTGGTTTTACCGTATGTGCCTTTGGTAATCTCATAAATGACATCAAGGATATTGAAATTGACCGGATCAATAATCCAATGCGTCCTCTTCCGTCAGGCAAAGTCAAAAAGAATATCATCTGGTTCATGGCGTTCGCGTGCATGGTAATCTCCTCAACGGCTTCCTTCTTTCTTGGTAGAATTCCGTTTCTCATCGTAATTGCCGCACTCGTCATGCTCATATTCTATTCCGTATTTCTAAAGAAAACGGTTTTTGGCAATATCACCGTGGCTCTAATAGCAGGACTGAGCTTCATTTTCGGCGGTGTCGTTTCCAGCAACATGCTGGCTGTCATACCAGCAATATTCGCGATACTGATACACATGCCGCGCGAAATCGTGAAAGATGTGATGGACATGAAGGGCGACAGAATGACCGGTGCCGTTACCATTCCAATAATGCTTGGCCCCTCACGGGCATACAGCATCAGTGCCATCTTCCTCGGCCTCTTGTGTCTGGTGCTTCCCATACCCTATATCGCTGGCATGCTGGGCACTGCTTATATCATTATCGTCCTTGCCGGAGCCTATCCTCTTCTCGGCTATATGATATGGCTGCTTCTGAGAAAACCACCCGCCACTACCCTACCCCTCATTAGCAATCTCATAAAAGCATCGATGATCGTGGGGTTGCTGGCAATGATCATTTCATGATCGAAACCGTAATATTGGGGATCGTCCAAGGACTCACCGAGTTCCTGCCCGTTTCGAGCTCGGGCCACCTGGCCGTGCTTGAAAACATGCTGGGTATCGCCGAACCGATGACACTCGCCGTCTTTCTGCATTTCGGTACGTTCCTTGCCGTCATCGCTTTCTTCTTCAAACCACTCTTAGATCTATTTCGAGGAATCTTCACCGGTGATCGTCCGAGCACAGTATATGTAGGCAAGATCCTCGTCGGTACCATCCCAATCGTGGTTGCAGGGATACTCTTAAGATCATTGGTTATCCAGACCTTCAATAATATGAATATTGTGGCTATCCTACTCGGTTTCACAGGTGCCGTCGTACTGCTCACCGGTGTAGTGCCAAAGAGAAATAAACAGGTAACTCTTGTCTCAGCGGTTTTGATCGGTATCGCTCAGGTGCTCGCGATCCTGCCCGGCATATCCAGATCCGGCATGACCATTTCAGCCGGATTATTCAATAGAACAGATCCGGAACAAGCTTTCCGTTTCTCTTTTCTGTTATCGATACCAGCCGTCCTCGGCGCCAATCTCCTCGAACTGCAAAATCTCTCGGGAATCACAAACCTTCCGGTGCTGATCGTGGGAATGCTCTGCAGCTTTGTTAGCGGGCTGATCGCCCTTGCAGTCCTGCGGCGCGCAGTCTACAGAAAATTCCATTTCTTCGGAGTCTACTGCCTGATAATCAGTGCAATATTATTAATAATTCAAACATGAAGATAATTCAAATAAGTGTATTGATCATTTTCTTGGCAGCCATGTCCACGGGAGATGTTCACCGCCACCGAAAGGATAACCTGCTGCTGGAGAACATCCCTGAAATACCCGTCTCGGTTGCATCCCGCCTGCAGCCCTACCAGAACGTACGGGCGGCATCGTTCCGTGACTGGCTACCGCAGGACGCGGGGATATTGATACGAACAAGGTTTGGCGAGTCTGCCCAGATCCACGTTGTCGAATCACCCGGCGGCATGCGCCGCCAGATCACGTTCTTTGACGAGCCGGTCGGCGAATGCAAGGTCTGCCCTGACCCGAAAAAAGCGGTACTGCTGCTCACCAAAGATACGGGTGGTAATGAGGTCGATCAAATATACGAATACAACTACGCAACCGGTGCCTACAGAATGCTTAGTGATGGAGAAACAAAGAACAATGCTGTAGTATGGTCGAGAAAAGGCGATATCTTCGCCTTTCGTTCCGACGAGCGCAACCGGAGAGACTATGATATCTACCTCGGCGACCTGCGCGGGAGAAAGAGTTTCCGTTGTATACTGAAGGAAGGAGGCTACTGGTACCCGGTTGAATTCTCGCCCGACGACCGCAAATTACTGGTCAAGAAATATGTCTCATCGGACGAGTCGTATTACTACATCATCGATCTGAAGAACCAAAAGACTACACCCATATATCATGATACGAGCAAGATATCATATGGAACCGCCCGCTGGTCCCCGGACATGAAAGGAGTTTACGTTGTCTCGGACAAGTTTAGCGATTTCAAACAGCTGTTATACCTCGATCTCCAAACCGGGAACTTCGAAATACTTACAAAACAAATCACCTGGGATATTGGTGAAGTCAAAATTTCGCCGGCCGGGACCGAACTTGTTTTCACCAGCAATGAGAACGGCTTCAGCCGGCTATACATAATGGACATCAAAACCCGCAGTCTCAGCCGGGTCAGCCTGCCGGATGCACAGATCTATAACCTGGCGTTCAAACCTGACGGTAACGAACTCGCGATCACATTGAACCGACCGACTCAGCCCGGCGATGTCTACACCCTGAACCTGAGGACGAAGAAATTTATGCGCTGGACGTACAGCGAGATCGGAGGGCTGGACACACTATCATTCGTACCGCCGAGACTGATACACTATGAAACATTCGACAGCATCCAGGGAAAACCCCGTAGCATTCCTGCGTACTACTACGAACCCAGGAAATTCAAGCCGCCCTACCCTGTTCTGATCGAATGCCACGGAGGTCCGGCAGTACAGGAAAAACCCTATTTTTCGTATTTGTTCCAGTTCTTTCTCAATGACATGGGCATTGCGGTAATCGCACCGAACATCCGCGGCTCAACTGGTTACGGAAGGGAATATATGCTGCTCGACAATGGCTACAACAGAGAGAACTCGGTGAAGGATATCGGCGCACTGCTTGACTGGATAAAGAAACAGCCGCAGCTCAACAGCCGGCGTGTCGCAATAGGCGGCTCTTCATACGGCGGCTACATGGCACTCGCAGCAATGGTGCACTACGGGGACCGGCTTGCCTGCGGCATCGACATGCTCGGTATCAGCAATTTTGTAACGTTCCTCCAAAATACGGGCAAATACCGCCAGGACCTCCGCCGCGAGGAGTACGGCGACGAACGAGATCCGGCAATGCGCGAGTTCCTAACACGCATATCACCACTCACCAGTGCGGACCTCATAAAGAAACCCATGTTCATTGTCCAGGGGCTCAACGATCCGCGAGTCCCGGCCTCCGAGGCTGAGCAAATCGTCAAGGCAGTACGCAAGAACAACGTCGAAGTCTGGTATCTCTTGGCCGAGGATGAGGGTCACGGTTTCGGCAAGAAATCGAACCGGAACTTCTTCCAGCAGGCAATGGTCCTGTTCCTGGAGAAATATCTACTCGGAAAGAAATAACCGCACCTGCGGAGACGAGAACAGTATTCAAGGCTGTCGATCGGCATTCCAACCCTGTAGTATGTACATATCACGTGTTTATGAATTTTAGGTATTTATTCTATAGGCATTTAATCTATTTATGGAGGTCATATGAAAATTCTGGTAGGTTACTATTCACGCAGCGGCAATACAAGGAAGATGGCACAGGCAATCGCCAAAGGCGTTGCTGAAGAAAATGTGGCATGTGATGTGAAAGAGGTCTCGGATATCAAAGTTGACGAACTGCTGCAATACGAAGGACTCATCTTTGGTTCGCCTACCTACTACGGTCTGATGGCGGCGGAACTGAAGAAACTCTTCGATGACAGTGTAAAATACCACGGAAAACTAACTGGCAAGGTCGGCGGTGCTTTCACTTCGAGCGGCATGATGGGCGGTGGTGGTGAAACAACAATCTTCAGCATCTTCGAAGCCCTGCTCATCCACGGCATGATCATTGTCGGCGATGCAAAGATGCAGCACTACGGACCGCTCGCGGTCGGTGCACCGGACAAGGATGCCGAGAACACCTGCATGAAATACGGCAAAAAAATCGCCGCACTGACGAGGAAGATCCAGGGAGCATAGAGACAGGGCAATTGAATGAAAATACTCCCGCACTTCCTGTCAAAAGTGCGGGACACTGAATTTTGCAACCAGATCGAAGATCTGGGCAAAATTCGCGAGGACAAGACGACTTTTTGGGATTTACCTGGATTTTGAGATTTGTGGTTTGGAATTTTGGCTGTTGGGGTTTATTTGGATTTTGTGATTTGTAGCTTGGAATTTGCTTTGTCATATGCCTCTGCTTGACGCTGCGTGTTTTCTGGATATAATAGGGGCGGAGTCTGAATGCCAACAATGAAAGCAGTAGCAAAGACAAAACCCGAACCTGGTGCGGAAATCATCGACATAGACATACCCACGCCCGGCCCTGATGACGTTCTGGCTAAGGTTCTCGCGACTTCGATCTGCGGGACAGATCTGCATATCTATGAATGGAATGAGTGGGCACAGGGTCGGATCAAGAATATACCGCAGATCATGGGGCACGAACTCTGCGGTGAGATCGTTGAAACAGGTAAGAACGTCAAGAATTTGAAGAAAGGCGACATTATCTCGGCGGAAACCCACATTGCCTGCGGACATTGTTACCTTTGCCACACAGGCAACGCCCATATTTGCGTCAACGGCAGCATATTCGGGGTCGACATCAATGGTGTATTTGCCGAATACGCCGTAGTACCGGCACCGAACGCGTGGATACTCGACAGCCGGATCCAAAAGGACTTCGCGTCGGTGATGGAACCGCTCGGCAACGCAGTGCATACGGTTCTGGCCGGCGAGATCACCGGCAACACGGTCCTGGTCACCGGATGCGGTCCTATCGGGCTCATGAGCATCTCGGTGGCGCGCATCTGCGGTGCAACGAAAATAATCGCCACGGAAATAAATGACTTCCGTATCGGTCTGGCAGGAAAAGTCGGCGCCGATGTCGTGCTCAACCCGACGAAAGACAAAATCGTATCGAGGGTGCTGGAAGAAACCGCGGGACTCGGTGTTGACGTTGTCCTGGAAATGTCGGGTAATCCGACAGCCATGATCGATGCCTTCGGAGCTCTGAGGCCCGGCGGACGCTACTCGATCCTCGGCATACCCGACAAACCGATGGAAATAGACATAGGAAAACACATCGTCTTCAAATATGCTACGGTTCAAGGCATCAACGGCCGGTTGATGTTCTCAACATGGCACAAGACGGCAAGATTCCTGAGCTCCGGCCGTCTCGATCTCGAGCCCATCATAACTCATCGATTACGCCTCGACGAATACGAAAAAGGAATGGATTTGATGAGGCAGGGTAACTGCGGCAAGATATTGTTGTATCCGTAGTCTGGCGCCAGCATGATTAAAGGGGTGGGCATTGACATTTCGAAGGTCGAACGATTCAATGCATTGAAAGACAAGAACGCATTCATCCATGAAGTACTAACGCCTGGCGAGATCACTGCTGTCGGGAGTGGACCGGACACTACGGGTTCACTCGCTCTTCTATTTTCAATAAAAGAAGCGTTCATAAAAGCTTTGCGCTGCGGACTTCATCTTGGACATTTCTGGAGGCAGATTAACATCGATCCCCGCCTTGAGGTCGATGCCTCGGGGCGCATACGGGACCTTATCAACGAGAAATCTATCAGTAAATTGCATATCTCTGCTGCGCGAACGAAAAAGAACGCGGTGGGTATTGTCGTAATGGAATCCGAGGATCAATTTCAGGAGGTGCTTTAATGAGTAACATCGATTCCTACGAAGAACGGTATTCGAATTTTGACTGGAAGATATCGGCCGAGGAACTTGAGTATGGCAAGAATGGGATGTACAATATCGGGTTCTACTGCAGCGACCGGATCGTGGAAAAAGGATTCGGTGACAGAACCGCCCTGATATGGCAGGGATTCAAGGGTGATGTAAAGGAATTCACCTACAATGACATCCGCATCTACAGCAACGTCGTCGCAAAATTCCTTATAGATAAGGGCGTCAAGAGCGGAGACCGTGTCTGCATCTTCATGGATCGCATCCCCGAATTGTACATATCGTTCGTCGGCATTTTGAAAATGGGCGGAATAACCCAACCACTTTTTTCAGCCTTCGGTGAAGAAGCGCTTTTCACCCGGCTCGAGGATGCGAAGACCAAAGCGGTCATCACCACTAAGAAACATGCCGGCAAGATCCGCAGGATCCGGGACCGGCTTCCCGCCCTTGAGAAGGTCATCATCGTCGATGTCGAAGAACAGGCTCTCAAGCCGGGCGAGATCTCCTTCAACATGGAGAAATCGACACCCGTTGAGAACTTTGAAATCGAAAAAGTGGGTCCGGAAGTACCTTCGGTCCTCCATTACACCTCGGGCACGACTGGAAAACCCAAAGGTGCGTTACACGTGCATTCTTCCATCATTGCCCAGTATATAACAGCAAAATGGGTCCTGGATATCACAAGCGGCGATATCTACTGGTGCACTGCAGACCCAGGTTGGGTGACCGGCACTAGTTACGGCATAATCGGCCCCTGGGCGTGCGGCGTTACCCAGACCGTGCTCGATTCAGGATTCAACACCGAGAAATGGTATCAATTCATTGAAAAACACAAAATCACCGTTTGGTATACTGCACCAACCGCTATCCGCCTCCTTATGAAAGACGGGACGAGTGCCGTTCAAAAATACGACCTCAGCTGTCTCCGGCATCTAATCAGTGTTGGCGAACCTCTCAATGCCGAGGGCGTGATCTGGTCCGAACAGGCGTTCGGCAAGCCATTTCACGATTCCTACTGGCAGACCGAAACCGGATCGATCGTCATCACCAACTATCCGGGGATGAAGGTCAAGCCGGGGTCGATGGGCAAACCCTTTCCAGGAATAACAGCCACGGTTCTCGACCAGAAGACATTCGGACCCATCACCACTCCAGGCAAGGTAGGGCTCATCGCGCTCAAACCGGGCTGGCCATCGATGTTCCGTGCCTACTGGGAAAATAAGGAAATGTATGACAGTAAATTCAAGAACGGCTGGTACATCTGCGGTGACCGCTCGAGTATTGATAGTGAAGGTTACTTCTGGTTCGTCGGCCGCGACGATGACGTAATAAACACGGGCGGGCACCTGGTCGGCCCCTTCGAGATCGAATCGGCACTGCTCGAACACGAAGCCGTCGCCGAATCAGCAGCGGTTGGTAAACCGGATGCCGTCAACATGGAAGTAGTTAAGGCCTTTGTCGCGCTCAAACCAGGATACGAGGCAAATGCCGATCTGGAGCTCAGCATAATGAATTTTATTCGTAAGAAATTGTCCCCGCTGGCAATGCCACAGGAGATCGAATTCGTCGAATCTCTGCCAAAAACCCGAAGCGGCAAGATCATGCGTCGCTTGCTACGGGCAAAGGAATGGGGACAGGAAATAGGTGACACATCAACATTAGAGAACGATTGAAACAAATAAGGAGGTCGTATGAACCAAGACATTAAGAATTTGATAATAGACTACGTCAAGAAAGAATATCTGGAGGAAGATGCGGAACAAGAAGTCAATGAGACCACACCATTGATATCGAGTGGCATAGTTGATTCGTTCTCAATGGTTTCATTGAAGACTTTTCTCGAGAAGAAATTCAACATCAAAATCCCGGATGAAAAAGCAACTCCTGAGGCATTCGATAGTGTTAACAACATAATCAATCTGCTCAAGGAATTTAACGTCACATAGGAGGTCCGTGATGGCCTACAGTAATAAGGCAAGAGGCTTCTTTGCGAACGAACTGACCGGTATCAGGGAAGCAGGAACCTTCAAGGAGGAAAGATTCATAGAATCACCCCAGGCCGCCAACATCAAAGTGGAATTCCCGGCCGGATCACCGCCAAAAGAAGTTCTCAACTTCTGCGCAAACAACTACCTTGGTTTATCGAGTCATCCAGAAGTTGTGACCGCAGCGCATGACGGTCTGAAGGAACGTGGTTACGGTATGTCGTCAGTGCGTTTCATCTGCGGTACCCAGGACATTCATCGGGAACTCGAAGAGAAGTTGACGAAATTCCTGGGCACCGAGGACACCATCCTCTTTCCTTCATGCATGGATGCCAATGCCGGCGTGTTCGATGTTGTCTTGGGCAAAGAAGATGCCATGATCGCGGACCGTCTCGTTCACGCCTCCATCGTCGATGGAATGAGACTGTGCAAGGCGCAATTATTCAATTACAAGCATTCAAATATGGAGCACCTCGAGGAGAAATTGAAGGAGAGCCAGGACTGCCGCTTCAGGCTCGTGATCACCGACGGCGTATTCTCCATGGACGGCGATGTCGCCAAACTAGATGAGATATGCAACCTTGCCGAAAAATATGATGCCATGGTGCTCGTCGATGACTCCCACGCCACCGGCTTCATGGGCAAGACCGGAAGAGGCACGCACGAACACTGCGGTGTGCTCGGACGCATTGATATCATAACGACAACCATGGGCAAGGCGCTGGGTGGCGCGTCGGGTGGATGCGTCAGTGGACGCAAAGAGATTGTCGACCTGTGCCGCCAGCGTGCCCGACCTTACTTGTTCTCGAACACGGTACCGCCGGTTATTGTCGCCGCTGCCAGTAAAGTACTCGACATTATCAGCAAGACGACCGACCGCCGCGACAAGCTCGAGGCGAATACCGTATTCTTTAGAGAAAAAATGACGGCCGCAGGATTTGACATTAAGGAAGGCGTGCATCCGATAGTACCGATCATGCTTTACAATGCAAAACTTGCACAGGACATGGCCCGTGATCTTTATAATGAAGGTATCTATGTAATAGGTTTTTCGTTCCCGGTCGTGCCCAAGGGCCAGGCCCGTATCAGAGTGCAAATCTCTGCCGGACATGAGCAAGCGCATATTGAACGTGCGATCGCAGCATTCACGAAGATAGGCGAGAAATACAAGATACTGGGCAAGAAGAAGAACGAGATAATCGATATGTATGGACTATGAACCATCGACGATGGAAAAATCAAATCTCAATATCCAAATACCAAACGATTTCAAGAACCAAATATCCAAATTGGGTATTGGGATTTTAGCATTATTTGTAATTTGATGCTTGGTGTTTGAGATTTATGTCATCCGCGGAGAGGACATCTGACGTTATTGTGATCGGTGGTGGCATCATTGGCTGTGCTACTGGTTACTACCTGGCAAAGAAGGGGCTGAAAGTCAATCTCCTGGAAAGGGACTACCTAACCTCAGGTTCCACAGGCCGCTGTATCGGAGGAATCCGACAGCAATTCTCAACTCCCCTCAGTATAAGAGTCGCGATGGAATCGATGAAGAAGTTCGCCGCGATGAATGATGAACTGGGTCAAGCCGTTGAGTTCCATCAAGGCGGATATCTATTTCTTGCGCACAGCGAGGAAAAGAAACAAACATACCTGAAACTCATTGAAATCCAGCGGAAAATGGGGCTCGATGTCGAATTCATAGACGTTGGCGAGGTCGAAAAACTGGTGCCGGGCATCGACACGGAGGACCTCCTGGGCGGTGCCTACTGTGCGAGCGACGCGCAGGCGAACCCGTTTCTGATCGTTGACGGCTATGCACGGAAGATAAAGGAAAAAGGACATGTCTTCACACATAAGGAAGTTACGCGGATAAATGTCGAGAACGGAAAGATCGTTTCGGTCAGCACGCGTGACAACGAAGATTTCCACGCGCCGATCGTGGTCAATGCGGCCGGACCCTTTGCCCGTGACGTCGCTCAGATGGTCAACATCGATATACCGGTCTATCCTGAACGGCATGAAGCAATGATCACCGAACAGATGGAGCGGTTCTTCGACATGATGATCGTTGATTACCGACCGGACGGATGCTATTTCAACCAGAAGTGGCCACATGGAAGCATTATTGGATGCTACACCCCGATACCGAATGTCCCCGGATATGATCTGGGCACGTCATTTGAATTTGCCAAGGAAATGGGTCGCCGGATGGGACGGCTAATACCAAGATTGAGTGATACAAAGATCATACGGCAATGGTCGGGAAGCTATGAAATGACGCCGGATGGTAATCCGATCCTTGATGAATCCGACGTTGCCGGTTTCTGGATCGTGGGCGGTATGTGTGGTCACGGATTCATGTTGGGGCCGGAGATCGCTTGGCTTGCTGCCGAATACATCGCCGAAGGAAAACCCCCATATGACATCACGGAATTCGCCCTGCACCGTGATTTCGTCGGTAAAGAGGTGATGAAGTGACGTCATTCCGGATCACCAAGAAGGATAAGACGACCGCGGCACGTTGCGGGAGATTCAAGACATCCCACTATGAGGTCCGAACGCCGAATTTCATGCCGGTCGCCACACAAGCAACCGTGAAGACACAATCGCCACAAGATCTGAAAAAGATCGGCGTCCAAATTATCATTTGCAACACATATCATCTTATGCTGCGACCCTCTTCCACCGTGATCAATGACCTTGGCGGTTTGCATCGCTTCATGGACTGGGATCGGGCAATAATCACTGATTCCGGAGGTTTTCAAGCCTATTCCCTCACTGATCTGAAGAAGATCACCGACGACGGGATCGAATTCTCCTCCCATCTTGATGGATCAAGGCATTTCTTAAGCCCGGAGATTGCGGTTCAGATCCAGGATGAGCTGAAACCCGACGTTGCCATGTGCCTGGACGTCTTCAGCGCCTACCCGATGGAGTTCCTCCAGGCCAGGATCGCGGTGGAGCGTACCGTAAACTGGGCGAAGCGCAGCCTCCAGGTAAAAAAAAAGTACCATTATTCGGCATAATCCAGGGCGCAACCTATAAGAATCTCCGCCAGGAATGCGCCGAGCGCATTGTTGAATTGAACTTCCCTGGTTACGGTATCGGCGGCCTGATGATCGGCGAACCCGCAATATTAACGAACGAAATGGTCCACGTGGCCAATCAGGTCATTCCCGAGAAAAGACTCCGCTATCTCATGGGTTGTGGCTATCCTGAGGACATCATCGAGGCTGTCGGGCTGGGTGCTGACCTCTTCGACTGCGTATTACCGACACGGAATGGCCGTACCGGCATGGCATTCACATCACAAGGAAAAGTCATAATAAAAGCCAGTCGCTACTCGACCGACCGGGCACCACTCGATAAGAATTGCGGCTGCTATACCTGCCGCAATTTCTCCCGTGCATACCTGCGTCATCTCTTCAACACCGGCGAAGCCCTGGCTGGCAGGCTGGTCAGTTACCATAACATCAACTTCTACATGGAACTGATGGCTCGAATAAGAAACCACATTAAGAAAGGTACATTTCGCGCATTTTCCAGACGAATCCTACGAAAGTTCGACTTCCGAAACTCATAGACCAGCAAGCATAATAATTTGATCCGTCGTTTTCTGCACAATAAGTAGCATGAGAGTCATGTAAAATAGTGTTTATACAGTAATTTCTAAACATCGCTCTTGACACAAAATGAATTATATATATAATTACACAATTAAATGTGAAAAGGAGTCAACATGTTCGGGAGAAAGAAAAAAGTACTTGGTCTTGATATTGGGTCAAGCCAAACAAAAATAGTTGAACTTAGCGCAGGTAAGAGCAAGAAGTTATTAAATTTTGGGATATCTAAGGTCTTACCTGACGCTATAGTTGAAGGTGAAATAATCGATCGGGAGGCAGTTCTGGACTCCGTCAGAACATTGATTGAAACCAAAGGCTTTTCCACAAAAGACGTTGTCCTCGGTATTGCGGGCAGAGACGTCATCATAAAGAGGATCACAATGGACCGCATGAGTGAGGCTGATACCAGGGAGCAGATCAAATGGGAAGCCGAGCAGTATGTGCCCTTTGATATCAACGAAGTATCACTCGATTTCGACGTCGTTAACCCGAACTTCGGAGATAATCAACAGGAAGTCATTCTTGTCGCCGCGAAAAATGAACTCATCAACAACCTCACTTCTCTCTTGAAAGACCTTAATCTCACACCGATCATCATTGACACCACTGCCTTTGCAATTCAGCACGTCTACGAACACAGCTACGAAGTGGTCACCGATGAAATCATCTGTCTCATCCACCTCGGCGCGGGAATGACGGTTATCAATGTCATAAAAGGCGGTTCGAGTCTGTCGGCACGTGATGTCTACTATGGCGTTAATGCATACATAAGCAAGCTCCAAAAGGAAGTCGGATTCAACTACGAGGATGCTGCGAATGCGGCCAAAGGGACTGTGCCGCCGGGCGTGTCTCAAGATTCAATCCAGGGTGTCTTCGAATCCTTCGTGAGTGATCTTGGTACCCACATCGAGAGAAGCCTGCAATTTCTCTCGACGGTAACCGGAGAGGAAAAGGTCGGCCGCATGTACATTTCGGGTGGTGGTTCTTTGATACCGAATCTCACTGACTACCTCAAGAGGCGCTTTGGAATACCGATCGAGGCACTCAATCCCTTCAAGAACATCGTTTATGATCCGAATATTTTCGTACCTATGGGCGCGGATGCAGCCGGGCCGATCCTGGCTCAGGCTGTTGGTCTGGCATTAAGGGGGGAATAATGATTAAAATTAATCTGGCCCCAATCACGAAGAAAGGCCGTGCTCCTAAAGCAAGGGCACCTAGAGCTCCACGTCCAGGAATAAAGATCCCACCCATTCAGACCGCGATCGTGTACATCGCAGGCATTGTTATCGTAGCTTTGATCGTCATCGTTCTCCTTGTAACCCAGAATATACAGATGCGTAACTATAACGCCAATATCACTCAGCTGAATGCCAAACTCGACGAATTGAAGATCTACAAAGCGGCGGTCGATAGCCTCGAGACGCGAGAAAGGGAACTTGCAGCACTCATTTCGCCAATCAAACAGCTCAATAAAAACAGGTTCTTCATCGCGCATATCCTGGATGAGGTTTCAGCCCGCGTTCCGGATTTCACCTGGCTCACAATGCTTAACGCGGATTCTACAAACCTGGACATAAAAGGGATCGCTGCCTCAAATCTACTCGTCGCCGATTTTATGAACCGACTCGAAGAATCACCCTACATATATAACGTTGACCTCTCTGTTCTTGAGAAAAAGGTAATCGAAAAACAGGAAATGATGGAATTCACTCTGACGGCAAACGTCGGTCTTGACCCGGTAATCAGGAGGTAAGCATGAATCTAAGAGATCGAAAAACGCAGCAAATGGTAGTCTTCCTTGTCATACTTGTGGTGATACTCATTCTGTTCTTCCGGTTCCCGTACAAGGCGAACAGCGACAAAGTGGACATGCTTAAATCACGGCGCGATTCACTGCAGGTCGAAGTCCAGAAGGCGGAAGCGGCAAAGATCCGGTTGCCCGAGCTGCAGGAGAAGATTGCACGGCTTGAAGTTGAATGGGAAAGAGCAAAAGAGATGTTACCCAAAGAAAAAGAGATACCTTCGCTCATACAACAGATATCAAATTCCGGGGCGAAGGCAGGTGTGAGTTTTCTGCTATTCAAGCCAAGCACAATAGTTCAGAAAATTAACTATTCCGAGATCCCGGTTCAGATCAGGGTCACGTGTGGCTACCATCAGTTGGGTAAATTCCTATCCAATGTCGGTAACCTGGCACGAATCGTGAACGTTCCTGCGATAAGAATAACGGTAGGCAAAGATCGTGCCGTCGAAGCAGAGTTGAGAACACAGACTTATACTGTGGCAAAGGGAAAGGGGGTGCAAAGTGGTGTGCCAAGTCGTCGTCGGTAGTCTTCTATCTATTTTGTTAATCAATCAAACGCCAACTACACCACCTGCAGATACGTTATTCCCTGTTGAAAAATGGCAATACAATGTTAAAGGGAGACGTGATCCATTTGTGCCTCTGATAGGCACTGACTTATCCCCAGGCGGAAAGGCAAGTCACCTGAGCGTCGAGAATCTTACCCTCATCGGAATTCTGTGGGGCGAACGCGGATACTACGCGCTGGTCAAGGACGGCGTGAATCAAGGGTATATTCTCAAGAGAGGTGATCGTGTTGTCGGCGGAAAAGTCTCAGAGATCGTACGTGATGGAGTGATATTCGATCTGACACAAGCTGGGGTTGTAACCAAATATGAACTGAGACTTCAAGAAAAGGAAAGGAGGTAAGAAATGAGGAACGCAGTTGTCCTCGCTTTGTTAATTTCCCTGGCAAGCGGTGCGGTAATCAGCGATATTGTCATAACCCCAGAAGACGTCAATACCAAGGTTATCATCAAAGCTGATGCACCATTTGTCGCCAATTCCTTTGCCCTAAAGGATCCATCGAGGATTGTGATCGATTGTTCGGGAGCTTCGAGCCCGCTGGTCGGTAAGAAATTCGCAGTGAACCGCGGCGGTATAAAGCAAATGTCGGTCACCGGATTCACAGAACAACCGGATCTCGTTCGAGTGGTCACGACCCTGGATCAAGATTATTCCTTCCTGACATCGACCGAAGGTAATGACTTCGTGCTGACGCTGCTCTCCGGAGGGTTGAATCCATTCACGGAATGGCAGGCAGGCGCAGCTGCTCCAGCTGCGACAATGGCGGGTGAAGAACCACAGCCGCCCATTCTACCAACACCAAAACCCACCTCCACGGTAACCGGACGCCCGATATCCTGTGATTTCGAAGATGCCGATATTCTCACCATACTGCGCGCCTTGTCCGAATACGCCGGTGTGAATATCGTTGCCGGAAAAGACGTTTCTGGCACGGTCACTGTCAGGCTGCATAATGTTCCCTGGCGTAAAGCGCTCGAAATCATTCTTCGCGCATCGGGCTACGCTTATCGAGAGGATCCGGGCGTGATCCGTGTCGACACCGCGGAAAATCTCGATAAACAGGACTACGATCTCCCGGTGAGTGCAAAGATCTACAAGTTGGAGTTCGCAGACCCTACCAGAATGCTCGACAAGATAACGGCTATGCTCTCCCCTAAAGGTAAAGCGAATGTCGACATACGTACGAACTCAATTGTGGTAACCGAGGTTGCTCCGATACACGACCGCATTACGCAACTTGTGAAATTACTCGATACACCGACGCCGCAGGTCGAGATCATGGTGCGTGTAGTGGACATGGATGCGACGATAACAAGATCATTGGGTATCCAATGGACACTGCAGGGACTCGAGAGCAGGATTCTGCGGGCTGATGTGCAAGCCAACCCTACACCGCAGGTGGCGGGTTTCGGTGTCTTCAACATCGGCACGGTGCCATCATTCGCACAGGTCTCCGCAACTATCAACATGCTCGAGGAAACCGGGAAGGCTAACACTGTATCGGCTCCCCGTGTCTCGGCCATCGATAACGAACCGGCATCAGTACTCGGTGGTCAGCGATTCGGTATTCCGACACTGGATATCTCGGGTAATACTGTGATCCAATTCTATGAAGTCGGCACCAAGTTAGAAGTTACGCCGCACATCAATTCACTTGAAGAGATCACAATGGATATTCATGCCGAGGTCAGTGAACTCGATCGTGCTTCGGCACTCGCCGGACGGCCGATCATCACAACTTCTGAAGCCGAGTCAAAGGTTCTCGTTGCGGACGGTAATACGGTAGTAATCGGCGGTTTCATAAGAAGGAGAGAGACAAAGCAAGTACGCGGCATACCGATACTGAAAAGCATACCCATTCTGGGGGCGCTATTCAGAGAAACGACAACGGCAGTTGAGGACCGCGAATTGCTTATCTTTATTACACCGACGATCATCCGGGGCTGATTTAAAAGAGAACCGTTGTTCAAGAAGCGGTTTAGTTTCTGATGCGCATTGTTGGAGGGGCGTGTAAGAAACGCTCTTTGAAAGTACCCAAAAAGGGCATAAGACCGACCAAGGGTATTGTCCGCAGTGCAATATTCAACATTCTCGGTGAACAACATATGAACGCTGAAGTTCTCGATGTTTTTGCCGGCAGCGGTGCGCTGGGCATTGAGGCGATCTCGCGCGGAGCCAGGCACTGCATATTCGTGGAAAAAAAACCGCGCCATCTGCGTATGAACTTGAGCAAGCTCATATCTAAAAGCCAGGCGAGAATAGTCGCTGAAGATTTCCGCCGGGCCTTACGCAGACTCAAGAATCAAGAATTCGACGTGATCTTTGCCGATCCTCCCTACAACAAGAACTACGTGCAGCTAACGTTGAACGAGATAGTCCGCTACGATTTACTGGCGCGCGAAGGCGTGGTCGTCATCGAACATTCACCATCCGAGGAATTTACGATACCCGATACCCTCGAAAAGATCAAGCAGAGGAAATATGGTGATACTGCAATATCATTCTTTAAACACAGAAGGCACTGAAATGACGGACACTTGTAACACAGAAGGAATTCGGAACCCTGGACGTGGTTGCGATTCAATGCAGGGGTTGATAATGTTATGAGTAAAGCAATATACGCAGGAACTTTTGATCCCATTACCTATGGTCATATCGATGTGATATCACGTGCGACCAAATTCTTCGATCATGTCGTTGTCGGGGTCAGCGCCGGCCCGAAGACCACTCTTTTCACACACCGGGAAAGAACAGAATTGGTCAAGGCGGTATTCAAGGATGACAGCAATATCGAGGTGATCGGGTTCTCATCACTGCTCGTTGATTTCGCACGGAGCATCGGAGCGCAAGTGATTGTCCGCGGCATGCGCGCCGTTTCCGATTTTGACTACGAATTGCAGTTGACCCTCATGAACAGGAATCTGGAGCCGAAGATCGAAACCATCTTCTTGATGCCCGCGGAGAAATACATCTTTGTCAGCTCCTCCCTTGCCAAGGAAATCGCCGGACTGGAGGGCGACATTTCGAAGCTGGTTCCTCCCCTTGTAGCAAAAGCATTACACAAGAAGATCTTCAAGAAGTAGCTGCTCTGGGGTTAGATCTTGACTATTGACAAAAGCTGAGAGTAGATAACCAGCAAAGTCTTCATATTCGGAAGCTCTGACGAACTTAACAAGTCCAGACCCAGTATTGTCAATAGTCAAGATCTAACCCCACGGCTGATTTTCGAATCGAAGTTGACTTCACGCCTATATTCGTTATACTTCACAGTATGAAATTCGTCGATGAAGCAACCATTTTTGTTACCTCCGGAGCAGGTGGCAATGGTTGTATTTCATTCCGTCGTGAAAAATTCGTGCCCAGGGGCGGCCCCGACGGTGGTAACGGCGGCGACGGGGGGTCGGTATATCTGATGGGCAATAAAAAACTCGCAACGCTGTATGACCTCAAACTACGCCCGCATTACCGCGCCGGCCGTGGTCGGCACGGTAAAGGCAAGAATATGCACGGCAGGACAGGTGAAGATGTCTGTATTCAGGTTCCGCTTGGCGTTGCGGTTTTTGACAACGGCAGACTGATCGGCGAGGTAGTCGAAGCCGGCCAGAAGATCACTGTCGCCCAAGGGGGCATTGGCGGCCGTGGTAACGCCCACTTTGTGACTTCGACTAATAGGGCACCGAGAGATGCCGAGGAAGGCCGCCCCGGCGACACGAAAAAGTTGAAGATCGTGCTGAAGATAATCTCTGATATCGGCATCGTTGGACTGCCAAATGCCGGTAAGTCGACGCTCCTGAAAGCCATGACCAATGCAAGACCAAAGATCGACAACTACCCCTTCACAACGCTCAGTCCCAACCTGGGCGTCTTGCGTGATAACAAGAAGAATATCGTGCTCGCCGACATGCCGGGGATCATTGAAGGCGCACATCAAGGTAGAGGGATCGGGCTCCAATTTCTCAGACATATCGAGAGGACACACTTGCTGATACTGGTGGTTGACGCATCGGAAGCGGATCCGGTCGGTCAGTATCGAGCGCTGATCAATGAATTCAGACAATACGATCCCAATCTGCTGAAGAAACCACGTATTCTGGTTTTCAATAAGATCGATCTTCTTGACCATAAGCCCACTGTCCGGCTGAAGGAGAAGGTATTCTTCGTCTCTGCATTAGCGGGAACGGGCATCGATCGCCTGATTGACTATATTAGAAATGAGAATTAAACTAAAACACGACAAGGATTCCGTACTCAAAATACTGAAGTCCAATGATATAGAAAGAAAGCTGAAACTACTCGACAGAATCGACGGCGTTGATCCGAAAGAAAGTATCAAGATCCTGATGAAGATGCTCGAAGATCAATCCTGGTCCATGCGCGAGCGAGCAGCCCGGAAACTTGTCACTTACGGTCGGAGGGTCTCGTCACGTCTGCAGCGCCTTCTCAATAAGGGCTACTGGTATACCCGCGCATCAGCTTGCCTTGCTCTTGGTGAAATCGGCGACCTGCGAACCCTGGAACCCGTCATACGGGTATTCCTCGATGACGAAAATCCCACGGTGATCAAGGAAGCGGGCGATGCGCTGGTCAAATTCGCCCGTAAGAAACCTGAAAAATTCGCCAAAAAACTTCTCGTCATCGAACTCCAGCCCAGTGAATTGCGAACCGTTCTTTTCACGTTGGAAAGAAATGATATCGAACTGTACAGTGAGATCAAAGAACTGGTCATGGATGAAAGACGAGATATTTGAAATACTACATCTTCTTTCCATCGATAAGCTGAAAATATCTGATCTACACACACTTATCAATAATTTTGGTTCATGTAGAGATGTTGTGTGCGCATCCAAAAAAGATCTGCGCAAGATTGTTGGAGAAATAAGTGCAGCAGCGATCAGCGCTTTCGAAATTTCGGAGAGGCTACGCTTAAGGAAGCGCCAGCTTACCGAGATGGATGTTAGTATCGTACCTTATTATTCACCGCAATATCCCGGATGGCTAACATCGATAGATCATTTCCCTCCAGTGCTCTTCATACGCGGAAGCGTTCTGCAGCAGGACGAGCTTTCCGTTGCCGTCATCGGCACGAGAGGGGCAACCGTATACGGGAAGGAAATCGCCTGCAATTTCGCGGCCGAATTCGCGCTCGCCGGTCTTACCGTGGTCAGCGGAATGGCACGCGGCATCGATACCGAAGCACATCGCGGTGCTCTGCAGAACAGTGGGCGTACAATAGCGGTTTTGGGATGCGGTGTTGATAGGTGTTACCCGCCGGAGAACAAAGCGCTAATGACCGAGATAATCTCATCCGGCGCCGTCATTTCCGAATTCATTATCGGAACCCCACCCCTCGCTCATAACTTTCCGAGGCGCAACCGAATAGTGTCCGGACTAGCAAAAGCTGTGGTCGCAATTGAGGCAAAAGAAAAATCCGGCGTCATGAATACGGTGAAATGGGCGCTCGATCAAAATAAAGAAGTTTTTGCGGTCCCGGGTAACATATTTGCGAAGACCTCATATGGTACGAACCAGTTGATCAAAGAAGGAGCAACACCGGTTACCTCGCCCCACGAAGTGCTCGAATATCTCGGTGTGAAAAAATCGCAGAGGGAACCGGCTGCCAGGAAGATCTCCCTTGATGAAACCGAGAACATCATCTGGGAGGCCTTATCCTGTGAACCGATATTCCTCGATGCGCTCGCTGAAAAGCTCGATCAACCGACCAGCCGGATTCTGAATATTCTGCTAAAGCTTGAGCTCAAAGGTTATATAAAGCAATTACCGGGTATGTCGTTCGTAAGGAAGTTCGAGTAGACTCCTCACATATACGTACTACTATAACTAATTGAAATACAGGAAGATCTATGTCCCCATCTTCCACGAAGACAGATAACGACGCTGTTCCGGCGTGAGCGTGTCAAATTTGATCCCCATCGATTTCAACTTGAGACCTGCTATTTCCTGGTCTATTTCATCCGGCAGGCAATATACGCGCGTTTGGAGATCTGGCCGGGTCAAGATGTATTCAACTGCGAGTGCCTGATTAGCGAAAGACATATCCATTACCATTGCGGGGTGACCCTCAGCCGCAGCAAGATTGACCAGTCTTCCTTCGGCGAGGAGGTATATTCTCCTGCCGTTTTTCAACACGTGTTCTTCGCATGAATTTCGAATCTTACGTTTACGTTTCGTGATCTTTTTCAAAGCCTTCTTGTCTATTTCTACATCAAAATGTCCCGAATTCGCGATGATCGCGCCGTCTTTCATTCTGAGCATGTGTTCTTTTCTGATTACGTTGATATCGCCGGTTACGGTGATGAAAATATCGCCTGACCTGGCAGCATCAGACATTGGCAGAACCGTGTAGCCATCCATGCGAGCCTCGAGGGCTTTAACCGCATCCACTTCGGTCACGATCACGTGAGCACCCATACCCCTGGCCCGGAGCGCGAGGCCGCGGCCACACCAACCGTACCCAGCGACGACGAAGTTACTGCCGCTGATAAGGATATTCGTTGCCCGCAGGATACCGTCGAGCGTCGACTGGCCAGTTCCGTAACGGTTATCAAACAAGTGCTTGGTGAGTGAATCGTTGACCGCGATGATCGGGAATTGTAGAACGTCGTCTTTTTCCATCTGTTTCAGACGTATCACGCCGGTCGTCGTCTCTTCCGTTCCCCCGAGTATTCCACGCCTTCTCTTCTTATGTACCGTCGAAATAAGATCTGCACCGTCATCGATAAGAACTTCAGGTCTTCGTGCCAGCACCTTGTTCATGTTGAAGTAATACTCCTTACGAGAGTCGCCTCGACAGGCGTATACACTTATGTTTTCCTTTACCAGTGCAGCCGCAACGTCGTCCTGCGTGGACAGAGGATTGGATGCACATAATGCAACCTCGGCACCACCATCCCTCAGTGTCCTCATCAGATTTGCCGTCTCGCTGGTAACGTGCAGACAGCAACCAATACGCCGGTTCCTGAGTGTCCTGGACTTCCTCATCCTCCTGCGGATCAATCCGAGCACTGGCATCTTGGCATCTGCCCAGTCGATCCGTCGCTGACCTTCCGGAGCAAGCTTCGCGTTACGAATGTTATGGTTTACCATTTTTCTCACTTTCTACCCACCTCATGTTTTATCGCTTCAGCCATATCGCACAATTCCCAGTTGAACCCCTCCTCCTCACGACCGAAATGCCCGTAGCACGCGGTTCGCCGGTATATCGGACGCCGCAGATTGAGTTTATCAATCATACCCTGTGGTGTGAAATCGAACAGCTTACGGACCACTGATATTATCAATGCGTCATCCACCGATGAGGTTCCGAAGGTGTTGACAGAGATCACAGTCGGCTCAGCTACTCCGATGGCATAGGACATAGATATCTCGGCCTTGTTGCATATTCCAGAGGCAACGATGTTCTTTGCGACATATCTAGCCATGTAGGCAGCAGACCGATCAACCTTTGTCGGATCCTTTCCCGAAAAACACCCGCCTCCATGATGACTAATACCGCCGTACGTATCGACCATTATCTTCCGTCCGGTCAATCCTGTATCACCTTGCGGGCCACCCACAACAAAGCGCCCGGTCGGATTTATCAGTATCTTTGTCTTTTCATCAATTAGCTTGCCGGAAATGACGTCTTCAATTACCAGTTTCTTCATATCAGAATGCAGCTTTTCGTTGCTGACATCAGGATGATGCTGAGCCGATAGGATTACGGTGTCGATCCTGAATGGCTTGCCGTTCCTGTATTCGACCGTGATCTGTGACTTGCCATCCGGATGCAGATAATCGACAACGTTCGTCTTTCTTATCTCGCTAAGTCTTCGCACGAGGTCGTGCGCGATGGCGATAGGCGCGGGCATGAACTGCGGAGTTTCATCGGTCGCATACCCGTACATCATGCCCTGATCACCCGCCCCGCCTATATTGACACCCATGGCGATATCGCTCGACTGTTCCTGAATTGCAGATATGACCGAGCATGTGTTGGCGTCAATGCCCATATCAGAATCTGTGTAACCTATTTCGAATAGCAGAGCACGTACGATCTCCGGGATATCTACGTAACAATTCGTCGAGATCTCACCGGCGACAAATATCATACCACGGGTCGCCAGCGTCTCGCAAGCAACACGGCCAAACGGATCTTTTTCAAGGATCGCGTCCAGGATAGCATCTGAAACCTGGTCGCAGATCTTATCTGGATGCCCCTCAGTAACTGATTCAGATGTAACAAAAAAGTTCTCCATTTTCCTCCTTACTCATGTATTATAGACAAATCTTCCGCGAATTCAAGGTCCTATCTGTTACCCGTGTTTCAAAGATCTACATGCTTGGATGTTAAGCAGGGCAGACAATGGTAACTCAGACTCCAGGCCAATACATGCATTGACATATCACCGATTTCGATTAATCTCAGCAAATCGCGTATTAACAAGATTCCCGTTGAAATACCTCGAACGATGAGCGGTGTGAGAATGGATGTGAGAAGTTATTGATACAGTCCATTACCATATGCTAGACAAATGTTCGATTGAAAAGGGGGAGATAATGATCTACATATGTGTCGGAATGATCTTTCTTACCAGTATCGGAGGCAAGATACAGGGCAATGTGACCGATGCGGCTAGTGGTGAGCCAATACAAAACGCCAACGTCCTCGTTCTCGAGACAGATATTGGCTCAGCCACCGATGCAACTGGAGATTTCTTCATTCTTAATGTCGCGCCGGGCAGGTATGTCGTTGAAGTTTCATGCCTAGGCTACGGTACCAAACGCATCTCGAACGTAAGCGTACAACACGATGAAACGGCACGGCTGAGCGTTACCCTCGAGCCAACAGCGATCGAAATATCACCCGTCACTGTAACGAGTGAGCGCCCGGCAGTATCCAAGGAAATGGTCGGCACAACTTATCTCGTTCGGAAGGAAGATATCTCTGCGCTGCCGGTCGATTATACCGTCGACCTGGTGGCTTTTCAAGCCTCAGTCGCCCGCCGGGATACAGCACTGCACGTAAGGGGCGGCCGCGCCACCGAAGTTCAGTATATGATCGATAATGTTTCGATCATCGATCCACAAACCGGAGAGGTTGCGATCAATCTCACTAAGGGCGTAATCGATGAGGTCATCTTCCTGCCCGGCGGCTTCAATGCCGAATACGGACGTGCCATGTCAGGAATCATCAACATGATAACATCGTACCCGGCCGATCACCTGAGCACACGGATCAAGGGAAAAACCGAACGCATCATGTCGGATGAGCAGGATTTCGGCTACGAGAACGTACAGACGTCTCTCCATCTTCCTTTCAACCGCAGGTTGAAAGGCTATTTAGCCTTGGACATCATGCATACGGATGACTGGGATCCCCGCATGTCAATTCTTCCCCACAAAGAGCGCGACGACTATTCCGTCTATGGTAAGTGGTTATACGACGCATCTGCCAAATTCAAACTGGCATTGAGTGGCGCAATGTCACGCAGCCAGTTCGATCGGTACGAAACTCTGTGGAAATTCCATCTCGACCACTACCGTTCCGACCTCGAAAGAGGCAATCTCCAGACCCTGAATTTGACATACCTTCCCGATACCCGGAAATTCTTTCAACTGACACTCAGCCGCCTACATTCCCACAAGACGTATGGCGTACGTGAAGATTCAAATTACGGCATTTTCGAAGATTTCGTATTCCGCCCGTACAGCTCACTGGAGTGGCTGAGGCCGAGCAGCGATAATCCGTACGGCGCTTACGTATGGAGACCTTACAGCGCAGGTGATTATCCTGAATACGGAGATAAGACTTCGAACGTAATGAAGGCTACGTTCAATACAGATCTGCAGATCCACCGACACCATCAGATGAAAGCAGGGTGTGAATATGTTTTGCAGGATTTCAGCAGCCTTACTTATTTCATTAGCGACAGCACGAGTCAGCTCCTGGATGAGTACGATTATCAACCAACAGAATACTCGATCTATGTCCAGGACAACATCGACTTCAAGGGTGTCTACGCCAAACTGGGCTGCCGTTATGACTATTTCTCCAGTGACATAGAAGGTGTCGAACCGAAGCACTATCTTTCACCGCGCCTCGGAGTCTCATTCGAAGTAACCGAGAAGTTCATTTTCCGAGCGAACCTCGGCCAGTACGCACAGCCTCCCTTATATGATTATATGTACAGCTACTACAGCCTCCTGCCGCTTCCTTCGTACCTCTTTGGATACGTTCCGATCATCGGTAATCCTGAACTGACACCAGAAAAGACAGTGAGCTACGAACTCGGTCTTCAGGGTGAAATCAGCGCCAATCTGAGCACTACGCTCAACGCGTTCTACAAGGATGTCACCGACCTCATCGGCACGCGTCAAGTGCGGCTTCTCCCCTTACACCACGAGTATTTTCAGTACGTGAACATTGAATATGCAAATATCAAAGGTATCGAGACGATTCTCGAAGTGAACCATGGTCCTTTTACTGGCAGGATTTCCTATACCCTCTCGTGGGCGAAAGGAACGAGTTCCTACGCTGCGGAATTTGGTGACACCATCTACGAAAGACCAGCCAGTGATTATTATCTTGATTTTGATCAGAGGCACCGCCTTTTTGTCCAAGGGACATTTCGCCTACCCATGATGTCACAATTGCATGTCTTTGGATACTTTGGCAACGGGTTCCCCTATACGCCTCCCGACCCTGAAGGGAAATACGAAGAGAGGAACTACGCGAGGCTCCCGTTTCAAAAACAGATCGATTGTTTACTCTCCAAGACCTTCAAGATCGCCGGCGCGGCACTGAGTCTTGATCTTGAAATCATCAATCTCCTGAATCATCAGTACGAAATCACAACCCACCTCCCGCTGATAAGAGAACCCCATCTTTCCGACTTCGATGATTATGTTACGTTCCACAGTGACTACTACAATCCAGCGGCCGATGCAAATCACGACGGTGTAATCGCGCCTTTCGAGGATTATTGGTCTTATGTGGCGATCAGGGAAGCCACCGATGATGTTGTCTACGCCACAAGTGCACCGAGGAGGATGAGGATAGGCGTTTCGTTTAGTTATTGATTTGTAGTGATCTTACTTCTTTGAAAATCTATTAGCTGTACCTGTAGTCTGGGAGGTTTGAAATGATTCATGTCATGATGGCGGTTATCCTGTTTGGCAGTGTTACCGGTAAGATCCAGGGCAGGATTGTTGACGGCAAAACGGACGAGCCCATTGCATATGCCAACGTCACCGTGCTCGACACCGAACTCGGCGCGGCGACCGATGACGCCGGCTATTTCTTCATCCTCAACGTACCCCCGGGTGAATATACCGTAGAAGTATCCTTTATCGGTTACCAGACAAAAAATATCGCGAATGTGATCGTCGAGTATGATAAGACCGTCCGCCTCGAGGTCAGCCTGATGCCTTCGGCAATCGAGCTTTCACCGGTTACCGTGACCAGTGAACGGCCGGCAGTGTCCAAAGACATGGTTGGTACCACCTATCTCATTCGCAAGACCGAGCTTCCCTATTTGCCGGTTGATTATACGATCGAGCTGGTGGCGTTCCAGGCTGCAGTTGCCCGTACTGACACGGCGCTTCATGTGCGCGGCGGCCGCGCTACCGAAGTCCAGTATATGATCGACAATGTTCCGATCATCGATCCCCAGACCGGCGATGCGGCAATAACCATCTCCAAGGGTGTGGTTGACGAGGTCATATTCCTGCCCGGTGGTTTCGATGCCGAATACGGCCGCGCCATGTCCGGTATTATCAATATGATAACGGCCTATCCGGCTGGCGATTTGAAGATGAAAGGTTACGGCAAGACCGAGAAGATCATGCCCGAGTATTATGATTTTGGTTACCAGAACGTCCAATCCTCAATACATTTACCAGTGACCAGGAAGTTCAAAGGATTTTTCTCCTTCGACGCGATGGTAACCGATGACTGGGACCCACGCCTGTATCTGATCTCACATAAGCAGCGACAGGATTATTCAATCTATGGCAAGTGGCTATATGCACCGTCAGGAAAGATCAAATTCGGAATCAGCGGTGCGAAGTCGAGAAGTCAGTTCGACCGTTACGAAACACTCTGGAAATTCCGGCTTAATCACTACCGCTCAGACTTGATGAACGGCGATCTCCAGGCTTTTAACATAAACTTCTTGCCAGATTCGCGCCGGTTTTTCGACTTGACCCTGAGCCGTCTGTATACCGCAACGACATACGGTGTGCGCAATCCAGGACCATACGATTTGCTTGATGACTATACTTTCCGTGATTATCAAACCTATGAGTACCCATGGATCGGGATCATGAACCCGTTCGGCGTATACCTACGCAAGCCTTACAGTGAAGGTGATTATCCAAGGTATCAGGATAAATCCTCAGAAATATACCGGGCAACACTGCGAGCAAACATGCAGATCCACAAGAACCACGAATTGAGAACCGGAGGTGAGTATGTCTATCACGATATCTATAACCTGACCTACTTCACGAGCGATTCGATCGACCCGGTTTTGGATGAGTATCAATATAACCCGACAGAATACTCTATCTATGTCCAGGATAATCTCGATTATGAAGGTATATACCTTAAACTGGGCTGTCGTTACGATTATTTTTCAAATGATATCGTAGGTGCGGAGGCGAACACGGCGATTTCGCCACGGCTCGGTGTTTCCTTTCTCGTCACCGATAAATTCCTCTTCCGCGCCAACATAGGCCGGTATGCCCAGCCTCCATTATTCAACCAGATGTACGATTACTATAACATCCTGCCGCTCCCGCTCTATGTTCTGTCCCGACCCGATGAATGGCCGGTCGTCGGCAATCCGAATCTCCAGCTCGAGCAGACAACCAGTTATGAGATCGGTCTGCAAGGCGAGATACGTGAAAACTTGAGCGCCACGGTAAATGCTTTCTATAAAGATGTTTCAAATCTTATCGGCACGCGTCATGTTGAAGCGCTGCCGTACGATTATGACCAATATGTTAATATAGACTATGCAAATATTAAGGGGATCGAAACGATCCTGGAATTCGTGAATTCAATATTCTCGGGCAAGATATCTTACACACTTTCCTGGACCCAGGGTACGAGTTCATACGCAGGGGAGTACCTTGATCCAGATATCCCGAGGCCCACGACCGAATACTACCTCGATTTTGACCAGCGGAACCGGATCTTTATCCAGGGTCTGATCCACCTTCCCTTTGAGTCTCAATTCTACGTGTTTGGCTATTTTGGCGATGGTTTTCCCTACGTGCCGCCCGGCCCTGAAGGTAAGTATGAAGAGCGCGGGGTCTTGCGGTTACCATCCCAGAAGCAGATCGATTGTGTGCTTGCCAAATCTATTAACATAGCCAACCTCACTTTCAGCCTGAGCTTTGAGGTGCTGAACCTCCTCGACGAAAGATACCTGGTTGCACCCCATGCACCGCTGATAGAAGAGCAACAGCGCTGGGATTTCCATGATTACTACACGTTTAAACACCGTTACTACAGTCCGGCAGCCGATGCGAACCATGACGGTCTACTGACACCTTCTGAGGCATATGATGCTTACACTGCAGCTTATCATGCTACAGACGATTGGGTAAATGCATATTCACCGCCCCGCCGGGCTCGGATCGCCCTGCAGGTCAGTTTTTAAACAAGGAGGCGTAATGCTTTTCAGAATAAATATCGGTACGCGCCTCAAGAGCACCGTGTTCCACGCTATGATCATTGCGCTGACTTTTGTCCTCATCGCCGTCGGCTGCAAGGATCCCGATGAGTATGATCCAAACGAACCGCTAGACCCGCCACCCGGTCCGCCGAATCTTCTCTTTCCGTTGCCAGATACAAATCTGTGCAGTTCTTCGGTTTTTCAGAACGTCTTTTTTGACTGGAATATTGTGGGCGGCTCTGAAGTTTACCAGATCCAGGTCGATAGTCTAATCACCTTTGAGACGGCTGAGCTACTTCAATATTATTATCCGCCGACGTATATTCAGTTATACCGTTACGACAGTAGAGCGACTTACTATGCGCGAATACGAGCCGGCAGTCACCGGTGGACCAATTATACTGACTGGTCCGAGGTTCGGAGATTCTACCTGCGACCCGACCCATAGTGTGCTCCTGAGTGCGCATGC
The DNA here is from genome assembly GCA_020343595.1 of Caldifarciminota bacterium. GTDB lineage: Bacteria > Hydrothermota > Tepidihabitantia > SM23-42 > SM23-42 > SM23-42. Next base: position 167,411 of record CP070802.1, read on the forward strand.
TGAGTATATAGACCTGATTCGTCACGGGATATTATCTATTGCAAAAGATACCATTGCGTGTAATATATAGTAGAAATGTTCAATCGCACATTCAATTTTCTATCCATCCTTACTCTAATCTCGGTCTTTGTGCTGCTGGCAAGAATTTCCTGTACCGATCCTGACGAATACAATCCTCAAATACAAAAAATCCCTCCTCCGGATCCTCCCGAAGTCATAAACCCACTGCTTGATACTGTCATTTGTGGTGGTCCGGTCTTCTTCGACTGGACAGTACCAGCAGGCTCCGAGATATTCCAGATTCAGACTGACACGACGCCTTCATTCAATACCGCGGAAATGTTCCAAACCTTCGCGTCAGCAGCGATCCTGGGCCTGGAATACTACGGAACGAGGAGAATCACGTATTACGCAAGAATACGCGCCGGTAGTTCAGGCTGGTCAGATTACACGGTTTGGTCCGATATCAGACGATTCTACCTCTGGCAAGAATCCTGACATGAAAAACTTCTTTAAAAGCATTGAGATCGGCCAGCCCGTTTTCCTCAGAAACCTTTTGATCCATCCGATCTCCGGTCCCTCAGGGAACGGCATCGAGATCTCATCGCTTGAAGATATTCTGAGTGATTCCAGGGGTGAATTCAGCGAACTGGAGCCGCCCGACATCAACCGGATCTCATTTTTCAACAACGCGGATTCCGCAGTACTCATGCTGGACGGTGAAGAAGTCATCGGCTCTCTGCAGAACCGTATCCTCGCCGGCTCAACATTGGTCATGCCCCGGGCAAGGACCGAAATGCCGGTCATCTGCGCCGAAGAGGGCAGGTGGGAAAGCATCGGCTCGTTTGGAACAGGATACTGCTCATACCCCACAATCCGCGCCATTCTCTCGCGGCGCGGCAGGGGGTCGAACGGGTTGCAGAAGAAGATCTGGCATGAGATCGAACGTAAACTGACAGTCACAAAAACTCTCAGCACAACCTCTTCGATGCACGATATATACAATAATCTTGATGATGAAGTCACGCGCTATCTCGAGGATTTTCAGGGTCTGGGTCCTGACACCATCGGCTTTATCGGCATCGCCGGAAAGAAGATTTTGGGCTGCGATATGTTCCTGAGCAATGCCGTCTACCGTAGATTTGAGAATAAACTCATACGCAGTTATGCGCTCGATGCCATCGAATACCGCAGGACATCGGGCGACAGGATCGATGCCCATGCCTTCCTTGAGGGTATAATCAGCTCGGTAAACAAGAAAAGATTGCCTCGAGACACTCATCATTTTACCATGAAAGACAGCAGAGCAACCGGACAGGGATCTTTTGCCGATGGCCGCGTAGTACATCTTTCAGTCTTCCCAAAATAGTCTGTGCTGCTCAAGAAATTAGGTAAATACGAGATCATAGAATGGCTCGGGGGAGGCAGATTCGGCGATGTCTTCCTTGCCCGTGATACGATCATCGATAAGAACTTCGCGCTGAAGATCTCCCGTATGCGGCGTGAAGAAATTGCCATGCTGAAAGACGAAGCAATTCTGCTTTCGTCCCTGAATCATCCGAACATTGTACGTTTCTATAACATTGACTTCATCGACAATAAATTCGTGCTGGTGATGGAATACGTCGAAGGAAATAATCTGCGTGATATCATTACCGAAGGCGGTATCGATATCAGGACAACGATAACGATACTTAACCAGATCATCGACGCCCTCTCCTATGCACACGGTGCCAAAGTGCTTCACAGGGATCTCAAACCCGAAAACATCCTGGCAGCGAAGAAAAAGAAGGACATATCAATAAAGATCACCGATTTTGGCCTCGCAAAGTTCATCCGCGCTGATTCGATATCGGCGTCGAGCGCCGGCACCCCGATCTACATGGCACCGGAATCCTGGGCGGGAAGCTACAGCGAGAAATCTGACATATGGAGTCTGTGTGTAATCCTCTATGAGATGCTTACTGGAACCCCACCTTTTCTTGATGACAACCTGGACGGGCTCAAGAGAAAGATCGAGAAGTCCAAATTCACCTCACCGGCGATTCTGAGACACAACATTCCGGAACAGCTCGAGAAGATGATCATGTCAGGACTTACACCCGACCCGTTGACTCGGCCCGGCATAGCAGAGATCATGGATTACGTCAGCCAAATCGGCAAAGGCATCCGGGGTGAGAGAGTACGTGTAATGAGAGAGAAACCCGGCGCTATAAAACTCACGCCCGTGCAGAAAGAAATCATCGACTCCCTGTCCGGCGCGGTGCTCGTGCTGGGCCAGGCGGGCTGCGGAAAAACCACAACCCTTACCGAGGCCGTGAATACACTGATTGGCAAAGGAGTCCCGATCGCCCGCATACTGGTATGTACTTTCACCAATAAGGCAGCAAATGACATACATGAGAGATTGACGAAGACGAATCGGTTCGACGTCCATGATCTGTGGCTGGGCACCCTGCACACGCTGGGATTTCGCATCCTGCGCCGCGATGCCGAACGATTGGACATCGACCCCGATTTTACGATAGAAGATTCAAAGAGCATCGTCCGGGCAATCGGGATTGATGTTGGAAAGTTCCGTATCAACGTAGTGTTGAGATTCATTGAGATGCTGAAATCAAAGGGCGTAACGGCTAAGGATTTCGAACCCAGGAATAAGTGGGAAGAAACGTGTTCGGATGTCTACAACAAATACGAAACCTACACGAGGGAGAGCAACATACTCGACTACGATGATTTGATCCTTCTTTCGATTAGATTGCTTGAAGACAACGTTGATATCAGACAGGAGTACCAGAACATGTTCGACCACATCTTCGTCGATGAGCTTCAAGATATCAACCCTGCGCAGTACGATTTGATCAGGCTTATATATAAGGAAAGAATTTTCTTCACGGGCGATGGCGATCAGGCGATCTACGGTTGGCGTGGTGCGCAAAAGGAACTAATCCACCGCGTTCCGAAGGATTATCCGGCCGTCAAAATGTTCCAGCTCAATCAGAGCTTCCGTCTCGCTCAGGGTATCATCGATATCGCAAACAGCCTCATGCACCGGGAGCCGACCGTTATCCCAACAGGGCAAAAGAGTGATGTATTCGTATACGCCGCAAAATCCGAAGAAGACGAGGTTAGGTTCCTGACTAAGGAGATAGCCAAACTCAGGAAAGAAGATTTCAGCTACCGGGATATCGTTGTCCTGTGTCGCATGAACCAGCTCGCACGCGTCTATCAAGAAGCAATGGCAAAAGCGCGCATACCACATGCATTGATCAGCGGTGCATCCCTATATGAACGCAGCGAAGTAAAACCCATCATCGATTACCTTGAGACGCTGAAAGAATGTCAGCTGACGGAAAAACCACCTCCTAATTTCGCCGCTCGAATGAACAACCTACTGAGGATACCAAAGCGGAAAGCCCGACGTGCGCAAGGAGTCTATGAACACCATCTGGCTAATTTGATGATGCTCGAACCGAAGAAGATCATAGATGACATAATTGAATTGATCGGTTTGCACGGTGTCGAAACAGAAGAACTCCGGAACCTGGCAAGGGAGCTGACTTCCAATAATCTCGTTAATTTCCTGAATCAGGTGCGACTCGCACGAGAACTTGACCTGGCCGGCTGGAGCAAAGACCTGGTTAAGGTTATGACCGTTCATAGTGCAAAGGGATTGGAATTTCCGGTCGTATTTGTTGTCGATCTGGTAGAAAATATCTTCCCTCTTACCAGAAAGATATCTTCTCAGAAGGAAATCGATGAGGAACGTAGATTGTGTTATGTCGCATTGACGCGGGCTCAGAAGAAACTATACTTGTTATACCCGAAGTGGCGTCACGGCCGGTATCAGAAACCATCCCGGTTTCTGGTCGATATGTTCAAGACCGACCTCTAAGCTACAAACCCTTGCGATACCGCGAACGTTTTCTGTAGTATATTACTGCCAGAATGACAATAACTGCCGCCAATACGGAGGCAGCGATTACGGTATAATTCCTCAGAAAGAGTGATGCTTCATCCCATGACGCACCAACATAAAAACCCACAGCGATCAAAAATGCATTCCACACGAGCACGCTGATAGCACTGAAGATAAGGAACTTTCCCCTCGCGATCCCGGACATGCCTGCCGCGAAGCTGATCGGCGCGCGCATGCCGGGCAGGAACCGGTTAAGAATCAAAATCAGATCCCCGCGTTCGCGGAATCTCTTTCTCGCCCGCTCCACGAGACGCAAGGGGAAGATGCGGCGCAGAAAACTGCGGGAAATGAATGCCAGCAGACCATCCCCGTGCTTCTTGCCGATCACGTAGAGAAGCATGATACCGCTGATGCTGCCCAGAACAGTTAACGCAAACAATAAGTACGGATCATAGTATCCGCGTCCTGCAAGGAACGAGAAGACCAGGACAAAGGCATCTGAGGGGTAAGGCGGAAAGACACTCTCGAACATCGCATTGAAGAAGAGAAATATATAGATAAGAAGTAAACCCTGTCTGCTTATCCACTCAAACATGTTCTTCCCGGCTACAAGATGAAGTCAATTTGCCCACCTACGTGTTTATTAGTGACGGTATCCCGGCTCACACTGGAGTATTTCATGCTCAATTTGAGCTTCTGCAATGGACGCAGTGATAGGTAGATGAACCAGTACTCTCCCTCGCCATATAGCATGCGATTATTGACCACGCCTTGCATATCGATCTCGTATGCATATATGCGTGCTGCGTATGTATCGGTATTGAAAATTCCATACCTCGCCCTTATGTCCAACCGTTTGAAATCCAGGCCCAATTCAAGAGCAGCAAATATGCCTCTTTCTGTTTCTTCCTTATATAGCGACTTCTCCTCGAAGCGTAAATCAAAGAACAGAAATCTTGTTGCCTTAATCCTTAGCAGAACCTCAGAGCCTGCCAACTCCACATCATCAGACCTGAATCTCCTCCTGAAACTCACCCGGGCATCAAGAATTCCGAGCCTCTTGCCAAGGTTCAACTTCAAATCCTGCTTCGTCGTATCCTCATCCAGCCGGTTGTCGAGCGTAAGGCTCAGACCGGCATCGACGATACGGGAACGATGCACGACGTCGAGGGTGCCGATGGCGCGGTTCGCCTCTGCCTCAATGCCCTTCGGTGAATAGAATCCCGCAGGAAAGTACTTGCCGGCCAGGTTAAAATCGACAAAAGGAAAAACGGCGCTGAAACCGAAAAGACCCCCAACATGATTCTTCCAGGAACGGGCGATCTCGCTGAATACGACGAACGATTCGCTGAAGTGTCTGAATTCCACGCTCGTCAAGAAGAAATTAGATCCGTAGAACTTCGTCACCGAATCGGACACGGCAAAAGAAGGTTCATAGGTACACAGATAAGAACGGTTGGCGACCAGCACATCCGATCTTCGATACCTTAATTCGTATCCGAATATCTCCTCGTTAACCTGATCCTTGCGGCTCAGTGATAATGAATCGGTATGTTCTCCGGACAAATCGAGCGAACGGGCGAATCCCAACGAATCGATCAAACCGTCGAGTTTCTGGTTGGAGTAGAAAATAGTGTAATCGAGAAAAAAGGAATCGCTCAAAGCAGCACCGAAGAAGCCGCTACTCTCGAGCGTCGAGGTGTAGGGAATGAGACCACGTTCATTGAGCATTATCCTGAAGTCGACCCCCCGAAAAAACGAACCGACTGACGATAGCACAGCACCCGAACCCAGGTCAAGATTGTATTTCCCCATTGCGAATTTTCGCCTACCGTCACCGATGAGTACCCCAGCCGCGTAATGATCAAGAAGATCTTTCTCGTACGGATCCCGTTCAGTTATCCAGTACACTCTATAATCACTCAATCGACCGACCCCTCTCGAATAGTATTCAAGGGATTGCTCTTCAGATGGAATGTCCGTACGCGCGCGCAACCTAATATTTAACGCCTTTTTAATATACTTCATTTCACCTACGGTCAGGAGTGGTCTGATTATCTGGAGCAGGTCAGCGCTGATCAGTCTTGCGTCAGCGAGTTCGTCGACTGAGTCAAATGGTCCATGCAGCTGCCGGTATTCGATGATCCTCATTATCTCGTTCGATGAAAAAAAAGGAATCTTTGCGAACTGTTCGATGGTGGCCGTGTTTATATTAACAGGATTATCACGTAGATATTCAAGGTCCCTTAACACTATTTCAAAATCGATATTCTGCTCGGTTTTGAACAATACATCTTCTGTGATGGTAAGAAAAAATATCAGAATGAACGTCATTGCGAAAAACCCAAGCCCAAATTGTGGGTCAAACCAAGCTGCCGATGCCGGTTTCCCGAGTAGCAGACGAACATCTTTCCGAACGCCACCTTGAGCCCATACTCTATCATCATCGGCTTGGTGTTGACACCAAGACTCAATAGCGAAATCTTGTGGGGAGCGAAAATGATTCCAAATCTGTAAAATGGTAATTCAGTCTCTACGCCGGATACTGACAAACAAAAATCAAGATTACCGCGCGCCCGATAATCAACACAAAGGGAATAACTAATGGGGGAGTAATCGAGCGAGGAAATTCGTGGGACATTCAAATTATTGATCCATATACCTACGGCAAAGGGGGCAGATTCGAACCGACCTCCAGCCTTTATCGCATAGGTAAACTCATTACTGACATCCCTGACCCAGCTGTTCAGCCCGGCAATGTTAATGCCAGCCGAGTATTTCTCGCCAAGCGGAAATCCGAAACCGAATTCCAAAAAGTTTTCCCGGTACAGTTCATTGCCGAAGCTGGCGAGTCCAATACTATAGGTATTAACTTGAGAACGTACATAATATGTACGAAGAGCGGAGAGTTCATACCGTACTTCAGTGCCAAGAATTAATTCATACCTGCTGTCGCGGAGCTGAGCGGGATTGAAATCTGCTTCGTGCAACACACTTCGCGGGAAAAGAAACGATTCGAAGAACCCAACAAGCAATAATATCTTCAACGGAAAAATCTTCTATTAACTACCTAATCCATGACTTCTACTTTGAGGGTCATACCCTCAACACCAATGACGCGTACCTGCTGTCCTCGCTTTATCAATTTTTCGCTGGCTGCATTCCAGAACTCTCCGTGAACATAGACCGTCCCCCCATCGTCTTTGATGTCGGTCTTCGCAGTTCCGATCTCACCTACCATTCCGTCGCTGCCGGTTGCGCGTTTTCTAAATTGTGCTCTTACACCGAGAGCAAGAATGAAAATGACAAAACCCGCGACGATTATCACAGCATACATAATAACCTCCCACGACACACGCAAATAAGGAACATCACTCTCGAAAAGGATCAGGGAACCAAAAACCAGGGCAACAATACCACCGATCGTCAAGAGCCCCTGTGAAGTAATGTATATTTCCAATATAAAAAGAATCGCCGAAAGAATGATTAATGCCAGGCCTGCATAATTGACCGGCAACACGTGCAGTGAATAAAAACCAAGTATCAAACATATACCTCCGACCACCCCGGGAAATATCATGCCCGGATTCTGCAATTCGAAGAATAAGCCATATATGCCTAATAACAGTAGAACATAGGCAATGTTGGGATTGGTCAAAAGCAATAGAAGACGCTCCCGGAGTGTCATTCTGACTTCCCTCAGGGTTCGGCCGCTTGCAGTAAGCACCATCTCCTCGTCGCCTAAGACGATCTTTCGCCCATCAAGCTTCTCGATGAGTTCATTCTCGTCTCCCGCGATGATCTCGCACACACCCAACTGCAGGGCCGTTTCAGCATCTACCGAGGCACTTTCTCTTACCGACTTTTCCGCCCACTCTTCATTTCTACCTCTTTCCTTGGCGAGCGCCCTTAAATACGCAACAGCATCGTTAGTTACCTTCTCGATCATTACGCTATCCATCTGTCCGCCACCCATACTGACCGGATGTGCAGCACCAACGTTCGTGCCGGGAGCCATTGCGGCCACGTGGCTCGCGTACAAAATGAATACGCCCGCAGACGCGGCGCGCGCGCCCTTGGGTGCGACATAAACTACAACAGGGATCTTTGCGTTGAGAATTCCCTTTGTGATCTCGCGCATCGAAACATCAAGACCACCAGGCGTGTCGATCTTGAAAATCAGACAGGCCGCATCCTCTTTTTCAGCAACATCGACGACTCGTACTAGATAAGAACTGCTTGCGGGGCTTATTACTCCATCCAAATCGGCAATCAAAATTTCATTTACACTAAGCAACAATAATAGAAGAGTAAACATAAAAGAGAATACCCATATCCAAGGTCAAGTCAATAGCTTACCTGGTGCAAAATGTTATGCTACACATCAACTTAGGTCTTGACAAAAATTAAATAATGATTATAATCGCACAAAAGGAGGTAAGAATGCCTGCAAAAAAGAAAGCTAAGAAGAAGAAGGTTACCAAGAAAAAGAAAAAGAAGAAGGTAACCAAGAAGAAGAAGACAACAAAGAAGAAAGCAAAGAAAAAGAAGAAGAAGAGATAGTGTTTCGTCAGAAGGGGGAGCAATCCCCCTTCTTTTTTATGCAAAATGCATGCGACAACCATATTCTATTGACTGAACCAATCTACTACATATAATAACAAATGGACCCCCATACCTTCGAATCACTTCAGGAGAACATGAAGAAGAATATAATGGAAGTAAAGTCCATCATAAACAACCCTAACGCTCTTGAACCTTCGGACGGTGCAACATTCGACCGTGGTGTCTATCTTTTTCAAAGTGTGATAAAATCCTTGATCGCAATAGGTAACGATATTATCATCGAAAACGATTTCCGCACGCCCCTGAATCCAGCTGACGTCTTCATCAGCCTGGCCGAACAAAGATTGATATCGGCATCGATAGTTCCGGCATTGAAAAAGGCAGCAATTGCGATGCCCCGGATATCGAGTTCCACGAAGCCCGAGCTCATGGAGATGATGACCGAATGCATCAGCAATTTCAGCCAGTGCCTTAATTCATATTCCGAATACTTTGCCTCAAAGAAGGACGGGGCTTAGAATTGCATTTCCCCTATTACATCTTCGCTTTTGCCTTTGGATCGGCAGTTGGTAGCTTCTTGAATGTCTTGATTTATCGATTGCCTAGGCAGCTATCGATAGTCGCTCCCCATTCGTTCTGCCCCAAGTGCCGGAAAGCGATACGCTGGTATGAGAACATTCCGATCATAAGCTTTATTGGCCTTCGAGGCAAGTGCTCAGGATGTAGCAGTCGGATATCGCTGCGTTATCCCGTAATCGAAGCCCTTACCGGCTTGCTCTTCGTCTACACACTGAGCAGGTTTGGGTTTGGCATTAACTTCCTTTTCATAGCATACTTCTTCTGTGGTCTGATCGTAATCACTTTCATCGACTTTTCTTTCCAGGTGATCCCCGATATGATATCGATACCCGGTATATTTTTTGGGATCGCATTCCAGGCTATCAACGGAAATTTTTTCGCCGGCTTGTTCGGCATGCTGTTCGGTGGCGGCCTGATATTATTCATAAGGGTGATCGGGGGCAAAGTCTACAAGAAAGAAGTAATGGGACTCGGTGATGTTTACCTTACAGCGATGATCGGTGCTTTCGTAGGATTTCCATTCATCCTGCCAGCAATTTTCTTAGGTGCGCTGATCGGTGCGATTCTCGGGATCCTGTACATCACTTCGACCCACCAGAACCGGGAGAGTCCGATCCCATTCGGACCCTTTCTTAGCCTCGGTGGTGCATCAGTAGTTATTTTCGAGCCTTACATCTACAAACTATTCACTCTTCTCGGCATTTACTTGTGACACCGTTTCTCGAATTCGTGACATGATCCAATTCACGAGTACGATCAACGACCCACCTGTACCTTCCACAGCGTATCATAAATCCGGTACGAACACGACTCACGAAAGACGAATACGCATTGCTGCCTCATGGCAATCCTAACCATCATAGGTCCAACCGCCGTCGGCAAAACAGATGTTGCTATGTTGATAGCCGAAAAAATTTCGGGTGAGATCGTATCGGCGGATTCGAGACAGATCTACAAGCACCTCAATATTGGCACGGCGAAACCATCCAAAGCGCAAAGAAGGAAAATCCCGTTCCATTTAATCGACTTCATTGAACTGGAAGAAGAATATTCTTGTGGTCAGTTCGCGCGTGATGCGGAGGAGAAAATTGACAAGATCCTCACAAGAAAGAAAATCCCCATTGTCTGCGGCGGCACAGGTTTGTACATAAGGGCTCTATTCCACCCCCTCGATAACCTTCCACGCTCAAGTGCCAGGACCAAAGAGAAGTTGAGGAAAATGCTCCAGCGACACGGCATAGAGTATATGTACAGAAAATTGCAGCGCATTGACCCGCTGTGGGCAGGAAGAATAAAATCCCGGGACAAGCAACGGATACTAAGAGGTATGGAAGTATTTGAACTCACCGGGAAACCGATATCCGCAATGATGGGCAAGAAAAAAACACGCGCCAAGTTCCCACCTCACTATGTCGGCCTACGCCTGCAGCGTGATGCTCTCTATTCCCGCATCAATACTCGTTTTGAACAGATGCTCAGCAATGGGTTGGTCAAAGAAACCGAAGCTCTCCTTAAAGAGGGATTCGATCCCGGGTTGAGTGCACTCCGGACAATCGGCTACAAGGAAATCACCGCTTATCTGCAAGGAACCATGAGCTTCGATGAAGCAGTTGAAAGAGCAAAGCGCCGGACGCGCAACTACGCAAAACGCCAGATGACATGGTTTAGCAAACTACCATCGGTTGTCTGGTATGATGCTACCGATCCAGAGTTGGTCAACAAGATCATCTCTTCACTCAAGCAAGAAACAATGAACTGACAGTAACTCCGGCGGCAAGGTAGGAATGCGCCGCCGCGTTCCGATACACTCAACGGCAACGTGCAACAACTTTTGGATTATGATGGTTCGGGGGCAGCCAGGCGTTTTTCGACGATGGCCTTTACCTGTTCTATTTCCTCCTCGATGGTGAGGTTCGTTGTATCCACGACTATTGCATCATTGGCTCTTCGCAGAGGCGAGTGTTCTCTCTCCGAATCGTACTTATCACGGAATCTTATGTTCTCCATGACCTCGTTCTCATCAGCATTCATGTGCTTTTCACCCAGTTCTCTAAGCCTGCGCGCTGCTCTTACCTCAACCTCCGCCACCATGAAGATCTTGACCTGAGCATCCGGGAAGACGACCGTACCGATGTCACGACCCTCGCATACGACATTCTTACCCTCGGCTACCTCTCGCTGCCTTTTCACCATCCAATCACGCACTTCTGATATAGCTGAAACCTGGGACACGAAGTCACTGACTTCCGGAGTTCTGATCGCCAGGGACACATCCTCATTGTCGAGGTAGACCTTCATCTCATTATCTTCCTTGCGCAGGTCAACCGTTGTGTCTCTTAGTAGCCTTCGGATCAGGTCGATGTCGACCTTCCTGCTACCTGAACCGCTACTGCGTAAATACTTGAGGGTAAAGGCACGGTACATTGCTCCGGTATCTATGTAGAAAAAATCCAGACGTTTGGCAACGCCTTTTGCTGTAGTGCTCTTGCCAGAGCCTGCGCCGCCGTCAATTGCTACGACAAATCTCGCCATGGAGAATGCGGATTATCTCTTCGTACCTCTGTGAGAAATTGATACCTCTACGCTTCATTACTATCCGGGCTGTGTGCAGTGCTTTATGGAGATCGTATTCTTCTTTTCTACTGCCCACAATCCACTGAAAATCCCGCACCGATACATCCATCATGCCTCCGCCTGCGAAGTTCACGAAACTCCCTATCACAGCACCGGTTGGGATGAGCGTTCCTATCCCCAGTTTGCTGTGATCACCGACAAAACACCCGAGCTTCGTCATCCCGGTTTCATGAACCTCGCTGCCGACGTGAATTCGCACCGGCCCATAATTGTTCTTCAAATCGGAATTAGTTGTAAGGGCACCAAGATTGACCCACTCGCCAATAAACGCGTGCCCGATGAAGCCATCATGATGTTTGTTCGAGTACCCCTGAAAGATGCTGTTCTCGACTTCCCCTCCGATCCGGCACTGAGGACCTATGCTTGACCCCACAACCTTTGCCTGGTCGATTATCGAGCCTTCTCCAATATACGAAGGCCCCACCACGCTCGAGAATGGCAGCAATTCGGCATTGCGGTCGATATATATCGGACCCTCTGTAGCGTCTAGAAAGACCAACTTGTGAATACGCGCACCCCTCGCTACGTGAATGCTCTTTCCCCTCACATAAGCATTCCTGATCACCCTGCCCTTTCTTCGCACCGCAACGTAGTGTCTGCCAAGCATCGTATGGTTCAATGCGATAAGGTCCCACGCGTGCTTAACGACCATACCGTTGATCTTCCTTGTTACCCTTATCCTGCTGAGTGTGTCTTTTATTTCGTCGAGCGTACGGGGAAAAGGTGGATCCTTTTTGAAAAAACCAACGGTATCAGCGTCTACCACAAATCTCACATCCGTTCTGGGCAGTGCAATGCCGGAAGTCATAAGCAGGCGACCGGAGAGATAAATTGCTGGCTCAGTCGATCTCGCCATTACCATACCAAACCTTTCACGACAGACAAGATTCACCTTACAGCGCCTGAAGAAAGAAGCGCTGTTTTCTGCGATCGTCCTGGCACCTACCCGGAGATTGAATTGAGGGACCAGATTCGTCAATGGGTAGAGTTTATCGTGATTTTCTTCGTATATTACTACTCTCATATGCTCAGCAAAACAGCCGCCAGGATCGCCAGGACAATACCTATGATCCTGACCGGTGTTACGGGTTCTTTCAACACGACGAATCCGAATACTACGGGGAGGATAACATAAAGATTGGTCAGGGGCAAAACGACGGATGACGGCCCGATCTTCAGGGCTTTATAGAAACAGATAATCGCAACAAGCGACACGAGCCCGACCGGGATCGAGTAGAAGACGTATTTGCTAAACATCAGATTCTTTCGGAAAATCATGAAAAGGGTCAGGAACAAGATCGACCAGAAGGAAATCCAGAAGGTGGTGCTCAATGTGTTGAAATAACGAGTCAACAATTTGCTGCCGATCGCCCAAAAACCCCAGCCCATCAAAGCAATGAACGCATATTTTACATAATCCACCGAGCATTATAGTAGAATAACATGATGAAGTCAAGAAGACAGAAGAAACCGTCTCCATCACTGCAAATCTGCAAAATCAAAGGTATTCTGGAGCGTTCTCCGCTTCTGTTATCGGGTATTCATCTTGACAAATATGAAAAACAACCTATAATTGCAGTATGATAAAAGTTACGATAAACAGCGAGGTCATCGAAATAGAGGGTGGAAAACGCATTTCAGACCTGACAAAGGACAACCGATACTTTGCGGCGCGCGTGAATGGTGCGTTGGTTGATTTAAGTACCGAAATCACGGAAGATTGTGCGATTGAATTCATAGATTTCTCGAAAGATGAAGGCAAGAAGATCTACTGGCATTCCTCATCGCATGTCATGGCAATGGCTGTGAAGCAGTTATTCCCTGATGCAAAACTGGCAATTGGGCCAGCAATCGACCAGGGTTTCTACTATGATTTCGATACGAAAAAACCCTTCTCGCCGGAGGACCTCACAAGAATTGAAAACAGAATGAAACAGCTTATCGAACAGGATATCCCATTCCAACGTGTAAGCATGAAGAGACAGGCTGCGATCAGTCTGTTTGAAAAAAAGGATGAACCGTATAAGGTTAACTTGATAGAAGATATTGAAGACACCGACATAAGTCTCTATCAGAATGGAGATTTTACTGACCTCTGCCGCGGTCCTCATTTGCCAAGTACCGGGTACGTCAAGAATTTCAAGCTATTGAATCTTGCAGGAGCTTACTGGCGTGGGGATATCAATCAGCCGATGCTCTCACGTATATACGGAATTGCATTCCCTGATGCTGCGGAGTTAAACGATTACCTTAAGAAGATCGAAGAAGCGAAGAAGCGTGATCATCGAAAATTGGGCGTCGAGCTTGAACTCTTTTCAATATTCCAGGAAGCCGGCGCAGGTTTGGTTTACTGGCATCCAAAGGGCGCAACGCTGAGACGAATCATCGAGGAATACTGGATGAAAGAACACCTCGAGGCCGGATATCAGATAAATACAACGCCTCATATTGCCCGCGGACACCTGTGGCACCAATCAGGACATTATGACTTTTACAAAGAAAACATGTACTTGCTGCCCGTGGAAAATGAGGAATACGTTCTCAAGCCAATGAATTGCCCCGGTCACATCCTGATCTACAAATCACGAGTACGTAGTTACCGAGAATTACCGTTGAAGTATGCCGAACTCGGTACGGTCTACCGCAATGAATTATCGGGCACCCTTCATGGGTTGCTTCGAGTGCGCGGGCTCACAATCGATGACGCCCACATATTCTGCACGCCTGAACAGATCGAAGACGAACTCGTGAAAGTGCTCGATTTAGCAAGGAAATTCATGAACCAATTCGGTTTCTACGATTTTCGCGTCGAGCTGTCGGTCCGTGATCCAAACGAAAAAGCAAAGTACCTGGGAACCGATGAAGATTGGGAAAGAGCGGAAAAGGGATTGATTGCCGCGCTCGCACGAGTCGGAGTTGAGTACCGGCGCATGGAAGGCGAAGCGGTATTCTACGGGCCCAAGATCGATATCAAACTGGTGGATGCCCTGGGTAGACCATGGCAGGCAACGACCGTGCAATTCGACTTCAATCTCCCGGGTCGTTTCGACATTGAATATATGGACAAGGACGGCAAGCATAAGCAGGTCGTCGTCATACACCGCGCAATATACGGTTCGCTCGAACGCTTCATTGGCTGTCTCATTGAACACTACGCAGGGTCATTTCCGTTATGGCTTGCGCCGGTACAGGTTGTTATCATGCCGATAACGGATAAAGAGAACCGGTACGCCGAACAGATATTGAAAAGATGCCGCAAGCAGGGGCTACGTGCTGAACTGAACAACAGATCTGAGAAGATAAACTACCGGATCAGAGAAGTCGAGGTCAGCAAGGTTCCTTATATGCTTATATTGGGACAGCGTGAGGTGGTCGACAAAAATGTATCTGTAAGAAAACACAAGGAAGGGAATTTGGGGCAAATGACATTAAAGGAATTTTTTGCTTTGTTGAAATCAGAACAAGGAGGTGAAAATTAAGCACCTACCAAAGGTAAACCGCGAAATCAGAGCGCAGAGAGTTAAGATTGTGGATGAAGACGGAACAATGCTCGGCGAATTCAACATTAAGGAAGCAATGCGCATGGCGCGGTCAAAGGAACTCGATCTCGTTGAGGTTGCACCAAATGCCAAACCTCCAGTCTGTCGCTTCATGGATTTTGGCCGTTATGTCTATGAAAAGAAACGCCAGGAGCGTGAATCACGAAAACATCAACACAGGACGACGGCGCGCGGCATGCGGTTCTCACTCAAGATCAGCGAACATGACTATCAGGTGAAACTTGCCAAGGTTAAGGAATTCCTGATGGACGGCGATCGCGTGAAGATTTCATTGCGGCTGAGGGGAAGAGAAATGGTGCATGCCGACATGGCTATAAAGATGCTGCAGAAGATGCAGGTCGACCTGGAGGGTCTTGGCAAGCCTGAGGCAGATCCTAGGAAGGAGAACAATATCTTTATGGTAACTTTCTTGCCCGAGAAAAAGAGGAGATAATCCAATGGCAAAGCAGAAGACGAAGCGCGGCGCTGCAAAACGACTGAAAGTCAAGAAAAGTGGTGTTATTATGCGCAGTAGGGCAGGCAGGAGGCATATACTGTCCTCCAAGTCGCGGAAGAGGAAGAGAAGACTTCGTAAACCTGCAAAGGTATCGAAGTCCGACCTGAAAAGAACAAAACCGTTGATTTAACGAGAGTTTTCGTTTACGCAGAAATCAAGGCGTTCCGTCCCTACGGGGCGTAGTTACTGGTGGAGTATAGTCCGTCAAGCAGACACATAACCCAACCGTATCGCGCGTTTCTGCGAAAACATTGACAGAAAATTAGAAATGATTATAATTTGAGAAGAAAGGAGTCTGAACATGCCAAGAACGAAAAATGTCCCCCAGACACGCAAAAGGCGAAAAAAGTGGCTGAAACAGGCAAAAGGCTACTGGGGCGGGAAGCACCGCCTCTACAAGACGGCGCGGATTGCTGTTATGAAGGCCTGGATCTCGGCATATCGCGAGAGAAGACGAAAAAAACGTACATATAGAGCACTGTGGATAACCAGAATAAATGCTGCACTCCGGGCCAGGGGCATGAAATATTCACAGTTTATCCACATTCTAAAGAAGAATAATATTGACCTCGATCGTAAAACTCTGGCCAGCATTGCATATGAATATCCTGAGCAGTTCGACAAACTGATTGAGATCTGCCAGGCTGAGGACCAGAAAGGTAAGAAAAAGAATGCAGGAAAAACTGAATAGTCTGGAAAAAGAGATCCGTCTCGCCCTTAAACAGGCACAGGATCCTGCCCAATTAGAAGACTTGAGGATCAAGTATCTTGGCCGAAAAGGGGCGATCAACAGGCTATTCAAAGAGCTTGCACAACTCCCGCCTGAGGGAAAAAAGGCATATGGCGAAGTGATCAACAGGCTGAAGAACACTGTCGCCGGTGAATTGAATTCAAGGCTGGAAGGACTCAAGGTAGGATCGAAAAACGAGTTTGAATTGCTGTTACCCGGGAAAATTCCACCGGTCGGTCATCTGCATCCACTGACCAAGGTTTTTGACGAGATAGTGACGTTCTTCAAAAGTTATGGCTTCACGGTTGAGACCGGGCCCGAAATCGAATATGACTGGTACAATTTTGGCGCCCTGAACATGGCAAAGGACCATCCAGCCCGGGATATGTTCTCGAGTTTCTTCATAAAAGAAGACCTGCTACTTAGAAGCCACACATCACCGGTTCAAATAAGGACGATGGAGAAACAGAAGCCCCCAGTCAAAATAATCTGCCCGGGGCGCTGCTACAGATACGATGCCTTCGATGCAAGCCATTCACCTGTTTTTCACCAGGTCGAAGCCCTTTATGTTGACAAGGGTGTTTCCTTTGGTGAACTCAAGTGGATTCTTGGTGAGTTCGTAACCTATGTTTTCGGCGCGCAAACAAGATACCAAATACGTCCATCTTTTTTCCCCTTCACAGAGCCGTCCGGTGAATTGGCTGTAGGCTGCATGGTCTGCGGGGGAACCGGCTGTTCGGTATGCGGGAGCAGCGGATGGTTAGAAGTTCTCGGATGTGGCATGGTTCATCCAAACGTCCTGAAGAACGTGAAGATCTCTCCGAAGAAATACTCCGGATATGCCCTCGGCATGGGCGTAGAACGTGTGGCGATGATCAAGTACGTAATCGACGACATCAGGGTTTTCTACAATAACGATGTAAGATTTTTGGCGCAATTCTAATGAACGGAGTTCATTTGATTACGGAGATAATAAACAAGATGACAGAGATAGACCAGAAGAAGGCGGGGATAGAATATCGCTCTAATCTATCTGTTCATCGTTGTAATCAACGCGACAGAGTCGCGGAGCGAGGTAGGGGTGTTATTCTCGATCAAGTGGCTTGAGGAATTCCTGCGGACACGGCTGGACATTACCAGACTTGAGAAGGTTTGTCTGAATCTTGGACTTGAAATAGAAGACAGGGCTAACTACGCGCCGCAGGATATCGTTATCGGGAAGATCACTTCGATCGAACCACACTCCCGGCAGAAGGATCTGGATATCCTGAATGTCAAGACCAGACGCGATACTACGATCGTGACCGCAGCGAAGAATATCAAGCAGGGGGATTTCGTCCTTGTTGTCGCTGCCGGTTCAAAGCTCAACGAAACCCTGGTCACCGAGAAGAAGTTCGCCGGCATCAAATCTGAAGGTGTATTGGTCAGCGAGCAGGAATTGGGTCTCGCTGAATCGTCAACCGGCGTCATTGTAGTCGATCGGGGTAAACCCGGTGCACCGTTCTTTAAATATTTTGACGACCTGGTCGTCGATATCAGCGCAACACCTAATCGCCCTGATTGGCTTTCCCTGGAGGGCGTCGCCCGCGAGATATCGGGCAGTCTTGGCATCGATTATTCCAAACTGAGTTCGCTGGACCGTATGTACGCGCCAGTTCAAAGGAACAGAACAGGCGCGTTCAAGATAAAGATCGAAGACCTGGCCGGTTGCCCAAGGTATACAGGACGTGTCTTTGATCAAGTCGATGTTGGGGAATCTCCGTTCTGGATAAAATGGCGCCTCCATTGTATGGGCATGAATGGGATAAACAAAATAGTGGACATTACCAACCTCATCATGCTCCTGACCGGACAACCCTTACACCCCTTTGATGCCGACCTGCTACGGGGAGGTATATTTATCCGCAAAGCAAAAGAGGGCGAGAGATTCGTTACCCTCGACGGGACCATCCTAAAGCTCTCAGCCGAAGATCTGGTCATCGCTGATCGCGAAGGACCGATTGCACTTGCCGGTATCATCGGCGCGAAACGTGCTCAGATATCCCGTACCACGAAGCGAGTGGTGCTCGAGAGCGCCTACTTCGACCCCAAGCGAATCGGACACACGGCGCGAAGGCTCGGCATAATGACCGATGCATCAACGCGATTTGAACGCGGCGGAGACATCGCCGTGGTCGATTCGGCATCATCCATGGCCGGTGCACTTTTCATCCAGCATACAGGTTGCAGGGAAATTGAATTCATCGGTCAGGGCAAGAAATTCTTGCCAAAGACGGTACGTTTCTCCCTTCCCCGGCTGAATGAAATACTTTCCCTCGATCTGAGCTCCAAAGAGGTCAAAGAAATTCTGAGGAAGATCAACATCCGGGTCTCTGGTTCCTCTTCGCTTGTCGCGAAGATCCCCCACTACCGACGCGACATACATATCGAGGAGGATCTGTTTGAAGAGGTCGCACGTGTCTATGGTTATGAAAGAATTCCCGAAACCGAACCCAAAAGATGCTCTGGGCGCGTACAGATCAGCAGAAGCAGCGTCTATGAAGAGAAGTTAAGGAACTATCTGGTTGGACAGGGGTTCGACGAAACATATAATCTTTCGTTGATGTCTGGCAAACTGCTCAAGGATACCGGGTATGAACAGTTTGTAAAGATCAAGAATCCGCTAAACGAGCGGTTCGATGCACTTAGACCAACACTCTTGTTTGGGTTGTTGGATGCTTTGAACTACAATCTGTCCAAAGGGAATAGATCCCTTAGGTTATTTGAAATGGGAAATGTACTTCTAACCAAACCACCTTATCAGGAACGCCGTTTAGGTTTGATACTGGGTGGCGACCGCAACCAAGACTTCTGGCAGAAGGAAGAAGACATGCTGGATTTCTTCGACGCAAAGGGGGTAGTAGAAAGCGTCTTCGAAATACTTCACATATCGGACATCAATTTCAAACCTGCAGCGAGAAGAGGATTCGATCACGGATTGATGATTCACGTCGGAGGCAAGGAGCTTGGCTGCCTCGCTTCCCTCGGCAAGGAATTATGTAAGGACCCGTACTACTTCTTTGAGCTGTCACTTGAGCCTCTGTGGGATATGATCGAAGATGCGTTCTATATGCCTCCACCCAGGTTTCCGGCAAATACGCGAGACTTATCCTTCGTTACCGACAACGAAGTGCAAATTCCCGATATGGTCAATGTAATATCCAGGATCGGAGGTCCGGTCCTGGAGCAAGTTGTGCTTTTTGATTACTATAAAGGGGATAGTTTAGGCCCCACGAAGAAAAGCTTAGGATTCCGTCTGCACTTTCGGGCACCAGACCGAACCCTTACGGATAGAGAAGTGGATGTCTTCGTCAAGAAGATCACTCAAGATGTGCTAAAGACATTCAATGCAAGTCTAAGAACAAAGGAGTAGAGTTGGACGAATTGACTAAGCTTGAAGAAAGAATCGACAAGTTGGTTTCTTTGATCCGCGAGTTGAGACAGAAGGTTGAGGATCTGGAAGAAAACAACGGTCGTTTGCAGAATACAAAACAAGAGGTTAAGAAAAGGGTTGATGGCTTGATCGAGAAGGTTGATAATCTGTTAATATAGGAGATAAGTTGAAGAAAACTGAGGTTATCGTTAGCATCTTTGGAAATGACTATCGTGTCATCTCCGATGATGTGGATACCGAACGAATAAAGGAAGTCGCCGAGATCGTCGATGCCAAGATGAAAGAGATCCATCGCGAATTTCCCTTGCCTTCGACTACAAAGATCGCTGTTCTTGCGTGTCTGAACTTGGTTGACGACTATCTTCAACGTGAGAATCAACAGAGCAAGAAGTTGTCCGATATGGAAGAGAGGATAAGGTCTCTTATCCTCAAGATAGACGAAGCAGTTCCTTGATTCGTTCCCTGCAGTGCCCGTGATCGGTATGAAGTCTTGAGCCAACACCCATCTTAAGGGAGCCAAGTTCGATCAGGGATTTTACCCGAATTCGACTGGCGCCCACCTTAACCTTGGGTTCAAAGACTTTTTACCACACGGCACTTGCGGGGAGCTTTAAAAAATTGCCTCCGGGGGAGGTAAGGAGTCTTTATGATAACCTATACGTTTATCGCAATCGCCATTCTAGTTGTGGCGGTCGTTTCAGCAATTTTTCTGTATCTACGCTTTGGCAAGTCAAAATTAGCAAGTGCTTCACACGAAGCGACCCGCATAATAGAAGAAGCAAAGAGAGACGCTGAAAACAGCCGCAAGGCAGCCGATATTGCTGCCAAGGAGCATTGGTATCAAGAAAAAGTCAAGTTTGAGAAAGAAACGTCCTCACGGCGCAAAGAGATCGACCGTGCCGACAAAAGACTTTCAGAGAAAGAACGTGTTCTGGACAGACATGAACATCTGATCGTCGACCGTGAAAAAGAGTTGATGACGATGCAGCATGATCTGCAGAACAAGGAAAGAATAATCCACGCAAAATCCGAGAGATTCGACCAGATGATCCGCGAGCAGAATGAAGCGCTGCAGAAGATCGCTAACCTGTCGAAAGAGGAAGCAAAGGCCATGCTCATGCGAAATCTCGAAGCTGAGGCGAGACACGAAGCGGCATCCTTGATCAACCAGATAAAGGAAGAGGCAAAGTCAAAAGCCGAAGAAAGCTCCCGGGAAGTGCTACTTCAGGTTATCCAGCGCTGTGCGACGGCACATACTGCAGATACAACAATATCGGTGGTCCCGATACCTTCGGACGAAATGAAGGGACGCATAATCGGTCGTGAAGGAAGAAACATACGCGCCTTCGAAAATCTCACCGGTGTCGAGGTCGTGATTGACGATACACCGGAAATGATATCACTATCCTGTTTTGACCCAATAAGGAGAGAGGTGGCCCGCATTTCCATGGAGAAACTGATCACGGATGGCCGGATACACCCTTCACGGATCGAGGATGTTGTGCAGACCGCTCGCAAAGAAATAGAGGGTATCATAAAAAATACTGGCGAGGAAGTCGTCCTCGAACTCGGCATCATCGGTGTCGCGCCCGAGATCGTAAAGTACCTCGGTAAGATGAAATATCGCACCAGTTACGGTCAGAACCTTCTGCAGCATTCAAGAGAGGTCGCTTCTTTGTCCGCACTGCTTGCCCAGGAATTAGGCTTGGACCAAACAACCGCGAAGCGCGCAGGCTTATTACACGATCTGGGCAAGGTCGCCGACGGTACATTCGATGGCTCTCACGCCCACATCGGCGCTGACATTGCCGGGAAGTTCGGAGAGGGCGATATAGTTGCCAACGCGATTGCCGCTCACCATGAAGAGGTCAGGCCATTATCACCGTACGCGGCGATTGTCGAAATTGCCGATTCGATTTCGGGGTCCAGACCAGGTGCGCGCCGTGAAACGATCGAAGCTTACATAAAGAGACTCAACACGCTCGAAGAACTCGCATCGTCATTCGATGGGGTCGAGCGGGTATTCGCAATACAGGCGGGGCGCGAAATACGGGTCATGGTCCATCCGGAGAAGATCTCCGATATCGAAGCAGAGAGCCTCGCCCACGATATCGCGCGGCGTATCGAGAAGGAAACACAATATCCCGGGCAGATAAAGGTTACCGTGATACGCGAAAAGAGGGTAGTCGAAACGGCGAAATAAACTTCTATACGCAGAACCGCAGTATCACATTGTTCGCAGGATCATCTGCCAGCGGCAGACTCGGCACACACAACATAGTTTCCTGAAGACATATCCTATGGATTGAAGACATGCTGCGCTGAAGTCACGTCGCTCCGCTCCTGAAGACACGCTACGCTGAGAAACGGCGACAAGGGGGCTGGCTCTGTAAGGTGCCTGTCCCCGGCAAATCCGTTAAATCTCAAATCCTAAGCATCAAATACCAAATAAATTTCAATACTCAAATCCAAATGGCTAAAACAGATACTGAAACATTGGTTACGTTTATTGGTTACGATGCCCGTATCGACTAAAAAGGCAACGTTCCACGTTACGAAACCGAAGCCGTGTCTCGATAACGTACCGCTTTTCGAGACCGCGGGACGATGTCTTCATTCGCTCCGTCGTCATAGCAATATTAACGAACCTAACGAAATTAACGTATTTTGCTACATCAGTATCCCCATCACATCAGCAGTAAGGAGTATCAAATAGTGTAAAATTATACAAGGCAAAAAACTGCGTGCCCGCAGAGCGATCAGCCCCAGGAACACACCTGCAATAACCGCGCCGTAAGCTTCGAGTTGCGGTTTTCTAAAGTGCGCTAAACCGAAGGCAATCGCCTGCACAAGTACACTCATGCGGCCGAAACTCCGCTCCATTCCGAAAAGCATGAAACCCCTGAAGAAAAACTCCCAGCCTATCATGTACCAGAGCTGAATCATCTGGTATAAGAAGAAATACTCCATGCCTTGCGTTGCCTTACGATAAAGAGGGTAGATGTTCTTGAGGTTTGTAAATTTAAAGGCGATGAAGAGAATGACGAGGAATATCAGATAGAAGAAAACAACATCCTTGAGCCATACTTTCGGGTTGCCCAAGGCAATACCGTAATCTCTTGGCGTCCGCCTGAAAGCAAGGAGAATAACAAAAGGGGAGATCCCGTAGAGCGTACCCACAACGAGCAGCCTCTCCATAAATACATCCCTTGGAAGAATGAAATGGGTACGCCGCATGAACATGGCATAAAGCAGTATCGTCGTGGAATAAACTGCTATGACCAGCACCTCGCGGTCAATATTCTTCAATTCCTTCGCATAATTCCTGATCACCTGCAGCATGGATTCATTATACACCACTCACTACAAGAATCAAGGTGCCTCGGTGAGAACATGATCAACCGGTAGGGTAAAACCAAATTGGTAACGTCCCACGGTTACGAGGCCCGTATCGGCTGAAAAGGTTACGTCCCACGTTACGAAACCGAATGACAGTTCCTGCAAATTCCAAATCACAAACAACAAATACCAAATAAATCCCAATATCCAAATAACAAAACACAAAATAGAAAAACGTTGCATGCTGTTCCGATATTTGGAATTTCATCGAAAATGTACCGCTTTTCGAAACCGAACAACGATGTTCTCGGCCGCACGTATGGTTCTTGGTTGTACGTTTTACGGTTCCAAATCCAGCGACAATACGGACAGCAGAAACGCCTTTCCGTAGTGTCCCACGAATACGATTTACGAGCACGAAATACGTTTATCGTGCATAGTCCCTTGATTTCTGCTCTCTTTTGTCTACAATTTCGCGTGAAGGTAGTATTGATAATGTTTATACTGACACAAGCACCCCACGAAACAAATCCTGTAAAGATCGTCACAGATGCGTGCCTGAATTTGTATCAAACAATGATCTCCCCCTCTCAGGGTGATGTCTGCAACTTCTCGCCTTCGTGCTCGCACTTCGCCCGCCAGTCGATCGAGAACCACGGCATCTTCTGGGGTTCGCTCATGGCTTCTGACCGGCTGCTCCGCTGTAACCCTTGGGTTCATCAATCTTTTGACAAATACTATGTAGGAATCAAAGATCGCAAATTCTACGACCCGATCGAAGATAACTTCGTGCTTGGACCGATCCAGAGACACCTACGCAAAGATACAGCAGCACGGATACGATACTGAAAAACGATCAGGAGTCATGGTAATCTTACTATTCATTATTATCGGACAGGGAGAACTGTTTGAAACCGGTAACATCCAGAAGTTTGCCGATTATCTCTACAGCCGGGAAGATTACGCAGCTGCGCTGGCAGAATACCGCAGATATCAATTTCTCAGCGATTCAGTAGAAGAATATGTCCACGAAAGGATCATTGACTGTCTGACACGCTTGGAGAGATACGACGAAGCGATCGTCGCTGCAGATAATTTGACCGATATTAATAAACGTAATTTAACAATCGGGTTGGTTTATTTCACATCCGGAGCCATGGACTCTTCGCGTATGTATCTCCAAAGAGTTGATATTCCTTACGACACTGATGCCCGAAGGCTCATCGGCCTGGGGTATGCGTACGAATTTGATTTCGGTCAGGCCGCTACTTATATCCAACTCCCCGAGAGCCCGCCTTCCTATAAGCAGCCAGCACTTGGTGCTCTTTTTTCGGTCGTCCCGGGTGGCGGTCACTTTTATACCGGCCGAATTGGTGATGGAATCTATTCCTTCCTGGTCGTCGGTACTGCTGCATTACTTTCATATTACTACTATGACAGGGATGAAAAAGTCAAATTCGGCTTGTCGCTCAGCGCTGCAATACTTTTCTACGCCGGCAATATCTACGGCGGGATCAATTCAGTGCGTAACTACAACTACCATGAAAATGAAAAATATCTGCAGCGGATAGTCATCAACGAATAACTCTGTTCTGCAATGATGTTCCTTTTACTAACACTGCTTTCTCAACTTTCTCTGGCCGATTCCCTTTTTGCGCACGGTTGTCACGATGCTGCGCGTATCGAGTATCTGAGGTGTTTTTTCTTCTACCCTGAACTGAAGCAGGAACTGAACCCGAGGTTGAAGTACGCGATATCCCTCTTTGCCAGCGATAAAATAAGTGGCATCGAAGAACTGTACGGAGTCGTCAATGATTTCCCGGAGATACCAGATAGCGTTCGAGCAGCGATCGCTATGAAGTATATGGCAGCCGGCCGGTATTATCTGGCGATAAATCTGCTCGAAAACGAAGAAGAAAACGCTCTGCTTGGAATTGCATATCTCCGTGACAACCAGTTCATCAATGCACGAAATGTTTTCCTCCGGAACGGAGATTATGAAACGGCGGCAAGGATCGAGGAATACCTGCAGCAACCTATAAAGTCAGAAAAAACCGCTCTCCTGCTTTCGCTCTTCTTACCCGGCTCAGGCCAAATCTATGCTGGCAATTTCCGTCAGGGACTAATGGATTTTCTTGTCAACCTGGGCTCTGGATATCTCTTTTATAATGCTCTAAAGCAACAAAAATACGTCGATGCGAGTCTGATCTTCTTCTTCCTCATCAACCGGTTCTACCTCGGCTCCCTGAATAACGCCCAGAAATCAGCCATCGAACACAATGAGAAGCAGCGGATAGAATGGTTGCAAGCCTTTTTACGGGCATATTACGACAGCATCGACCCTGCAATTGATTGAAAAACTGACACAATTACCAATTCATACTTTACATACCATCATTGTAATCAGGTATTCTATCGTTGTAATCATCCAGCGAAGCTGGAGTCTTGACAAAAACTGAGTAGTGTATATAATGGGCAAATTGGCATTTGCTCGGATTTTGGAGTATAAATCTATGTTTCGCGGGCAAACGGGCCTATAGCTCAGTTGGTTAGAGCGCACGCCTGATAAGCGTGAGGTGAGTGGTTCGATTCCACTTAGGCCCATGACCGGACCATTAGAAAGTTTGTTTCTGTTTTCTATATCCGGCACAAAGGAGTTGCATCCATTACGGTGCAACTTAAGAATACATGGTAGGGGCAGTAGATTTTGCCCTTGGTAGTGTTAGAAAAAGGAGGAATTATGATTAGGATAGCAACACTACTGGTAATAGTTGCCTGCCTGACAGTGATCGGTTGCCAACCTCCAGAAGGTAT
The DNA here is from genome assembly GCA_020343595.1 of Caldifarciminota bacterium. Taxonomy (GTDB): domain Bacteria; phylum Hydrothermota; class Tepidihabitantia; order SM23-42; family SM23-42; genus SM23-42. The sequence goes on from CP070802.1 coordinate 193,481, forward strand.
GGCAGGTCCGACAAAAGAGGAATTCGACGCTCTGAAGATGCAGGTTGAGGAACTGCAGACAAATGTTGCAGATATGCAGGCTGCAATGGACTCTTTCATCGAGCAATACAATATGCATATTGAAAAACACCACAAAGGCGGCGCAACAGTAACCAAACCAACCACACCAAGCGGTGGTGTTAAACCCCCGACCCAAAAGTAAGGAGGAGATATGAAAAAGCTGATAGGCATTACTCTTGCGGTGTCGGCACTTCTGATTCTCGTCGGCTGCGAAGGTGAAGGAGATGGACTAGTAGCTCCAGACGTGACATATACTGTAACCGACGACGGCGCAACCCTCGCGCTGGAGTGGAATGCAGTAGATGGTGCTGACGGCTATTACATATATGCAGACGGCATCCTGATCGACTCGACCACAGGATTATTCTACGATGCGACGGTACCCGCAGGGTTCTACGGTGTCGCGGCGTATGCTGGCGATGAAGAAAGTGCCACCGACGAGGTAGATTGTACGCCGGTCGAAACAGCCAGCATTACTGTTTACGGCAATAGTGACCCAGCTCCGGATCATCCGAGTGGCATCGGCTTTACAGCAGCCGGAGCCTGTGTGACCCTGGCTCTCAGCGAACAGACTAATTGGCCAGACATCGATTTCTATTTTGACGATGCTAACTTCGCGCAGTTGACTATCGTCTCTCCAGGCGACCATGTACCGCCCTATAACGATGAAGAGAACGCGACGGCCGCCAGCGGCACTGATTACGATGCCCTCGAAATCGCTGCCGGTATGGGCAATTATATCACGCAAAGAACATTGGCAGAAAATGCCGTTCTGTCCTTCTGGATCGACCCGGATGGAGACGGCTGGGGTGATGCAAACGACCACTTCGGCAAAATGAAGATCGTGAGCATAACCGGTGCTGCGGCACCTTACACTGCCGTGATCGATTGTGCTTATCAACCAATTGCCGGTCTGCGTTGGGTAGTCACGCAATAGTACAAATCCTTTTGGAGAAAAGGGCGGGCAATGCCCGCCCTTTTTGTTTGCACGTGTCATGGGATCAGATCTTGACTATTGACAAATCCCACCACCAATCCAATATGCTACTGCTGATTGAATCAACAAACAACCAAAGAAACAATCCGTGCATCACAAGCAATTGTCAATAGTCAAGATCTGACCCCAGTATCGATTTAGCCAACAACATCGGCCAAATTTGCTGATAGAATAAACACGTCGCAGGTCACTCCGTTGACTTCAACCCCAATTACATATATAATTTACGCGAAGAAGAACAGAGGAGGCATTGTGAAGCAATTTCTTAGATTATTAGCCGTTAACATAGTCACTGTTGCCATCGCCATATTGTCAGGATGCGAAGGTGAGGGTGATGGTAGCGCACCGCAGAATCTCGTGCTCGGTGGCACCAACTACGGCCAGGAAGTACTGCTTTCCTGGGAAGAATCGTCCGGAGGTCCGCCCGGCAATTACTTGATCTACTTCCGGCAGATTGACACGACGGATTTCGTCCTCGGTGCGACGATCAGCGGCGATACGCTGGAATATACCCATGATCCTCAAGGCATGACCGGAGACTACTATGTTGCCGCAAGATTCGGTGGTACTGAATACAGCTCAGATACCCTCACAACCATCCCCGTGCATACTGATATAGCGCAACTTTCGGAATTGAACGCAGCCGGAGAATCAGGATACGGGTGGGCTCTCGCTGGAGATTTCAGCGGCAGTGTCTATGCCATGACCAATGCTTCAAATGCTCCGCTTGTTGATTTTTACGTCACTAACTTCGCGAACGATTCCGTGAGCGGACCATGGCCTGCTCCTTGGTATATTGCGAGCCCGGACACCGCGGTTGATGATCCAGGCGGCACGTCGGTTCCGCAGGCTGACTGGCGCGCGACCTGGTTTTCAGACCCGCTGCTCGACCCGCAGGCAATACTGCCTAATTTTGGGCCGACCACCTATTTTGAGTACATGAGTGGCATACAGGCCGATACAATATATATTGGCGTATACCTGGAAGCAGAACAGCATTATGCCTTGGCTAAATTCTTTGGTGCGGACACAACGACCGGCACGATGCAGGTTGAAACCTGGTTCCAGAGCGTGCCGGATCTGCGTCTCTTAGCCCATTAACCGGCAATGGGATCACCCATTATCCATGTATAATAGCATCTCAGGAGGTTTCATGAAAAGAGTGATATTCTTGATGTTCACGGTATTAGTGTTTTCATATGCACAGTGTTTGTCGGCACCAATAAGCACGCGGGTGGGCGTAAAATTCGGATTCAACCCGGGAACATATAACCTTGATGACGGACTCGATGAATTCAAGGGGACGGGTGTACACTTCGGTTTTGGAATGGGAACTGATATCCTGAACTTGATAGCCATCGATATGGGGGCACAGTTCAGAACCACGAGTTACAGCCGTGAGGTTTTATCGGTCAAACACACTATTTCCTATAGTAATCTCTATTTTCCCTTCTTTCTTTCGCTAAAAGCAGGTATGCTACCATTGATTTCTCCTTATATTGGCGCCGGACTTGGGCTCAACGTGCAGTTCAACGGGACGAGCAGCCTCGAGTCTAACGGTCTCGTCGTAGAGACGCCGATCGAAGGCTCTAACACTAATTTCTTCTTGATACTCGGAATCGGTGCCGAAGTAAAACTACTGAAATTCAGAATAATGCCTGAATTCACGGCTAATATCAATGCCCAGGCCGATGATGAAGCAACCGAAGCGACCGAAGAGAACGTTGACTATCATATTTCGGTAGGTTTTTATTACGCACCTTAAGCTTATAGATGCACGAATACGGCATTGACATTGGCTCGGTAAGTATCAAACTCGCCGAATTTACCGATGGCCATCTCGTTAAGACCCGGTACATAAAACACCACGGGCAGCCATACAATCTGCTGCTCAATATCTTAAAGTCTGCAGAAGAGATCGACCGGCTCGTCATGACCGGCAGCCTCGTTCTGCCCCTCACCGATCTGCTCCGCGCAGTTCGTATCAACGAGGTTGAAGCGACTGCAGCCGCAGTCATGCACTTCCATCCTGATGTGAGATCGATCATCGAAATCGGCGGCGAAGATTCCAAACTGATCAATGTCAACGGCGGAATACGGGATTTCGCATCAAATACCATATGTGCCGCCGGGACCGGTATTTTCCTTGACCAGCAGGCACGCAGGTTGCGCTACGACATAAACGATCTGGGGGATGTCGCATTAAGGGCGCAGAAGCCCGCCCGCATCGCTGGCCGCTGTTCGGTCTTTGCCAAGAGCGACATGATCCATTTACAGCAGATCGGCACCAAACCGGACGACCTGATTGCCGGCCTGTGTCTTGCCCTGGCCCGGAATTTCAAGAGTGTGATCGCCAAAGGACGAAGGATTGAAACGCCTGTGGCATTTGTCGGCGGTGTCGCCGCAAACAATGGTATGATCAAGGCATTCCACGATACACTCGAAATCTCGCCAGACCAGCTGCTGGTCCCTGAACATCACAACTTAATGGGCGCTATCGGGGCTGTACTCGCAGCAAGGAAACTAAACCTTCAATCGACATACCTTGGTCATGATAAACTCGCTGAATGGCTTGCGCAGCCAAAAACCATGAAACGGCTGCCACCACTCGACGGTAAGATGCGCCAACCTCCTCTGATGCCCTCGGCAGTTCCCGCTCAAAGGACAATCGCGTACCTGGGTATCGATGTCGGCTCAATATCGACCAACCTCGTGCTAATCGATAAAGAAGGAAAGGTCCTTGGAAGAAAGTACCTCTGGACCCGGGGAAGGCCGATCGAAGTGGTGTTGCAGGGGCTTGCCGAGCTGAGTTCTGAGATGGGAGAAAACGTTCAGATCGCCGGTGCGGGAACCACTGGTTCTGGAAGATATCTTATCGGCGAGTTCATAGGTGCCGACATCATCAAGAATGAAATAACTGCCCAGGCGCGGGCAGCTTTCGACATCGACCCGCTGGTCGATACGATATTCGAGATTGGCGGGCAAGATTCCAAATTCATAAGCTTGCGTAACAGGACGATCGTGGACTTTGAGATGAATAAGGTATGTGCCGCAGGTACCGGATCATTCCTCGAGGAGCAGGCTGAAATTCTCGGCGTCGAGCTGAATGAATTTGGCGATCTTGCGCTACAGGCAAAGTCGCCTATCAATCTTGGTGAAAGATGTACAGTATTCATTAACTCCGAAGTGATTCATCACCAGAAGGATACAAGAGAACGCGAAAACCTGCTCGCCGGCCTTGGCTATTCAATCGTATACAATTATCTCAACCGTGTTGTCAGCGGCAAGGAAATCGGCGAAAGGATATTTCTCCAGGGTGGCGTAGCAGCAAACAAATCCGTCGTCTCGGCATTCGAAGAAGTATTAAAGAAAAAAATCGTGGTCCCTCCCAATTATGATGTGACCGGTGCGATCGGCATAGCCCTCATCGTGCGCGACGCGGGCATCAACTGCACCAGATTCAAAGGTCTTGGTCTTTCCTCGAAATCATACAGTTCAACGTCCTTCACGTGCAAGGACTGCAGCAATGCATGTGAAATTAACCAAATAGCAATCGCCGGTGAGGAAACCATAAACTATGGCGGTCGCTGCGGCAAATACGAAGAAAAGGAAAAGAAGAGTGACCGCGTAATCCCGGATCTCTTTAAACTCCGCAATGATATCTTTTTCAGAATGGAAGAGGCGACTGGACCCGAGATTGGCATGCCGAGATGCCTCATAACGTACGAATTGTTCCCATTCTTCTACGAGTTTCTCAGGCAACTCGGATTCAAACCGGTGCTGTCCGAACAGACCACACGCAAGGTGATTGAAGGTGGATCAGAACTTGCACTCGCCGACACGTGTCTGCCGGTCAAGGTTGCACTGGGACAGATACAGAGTCTCTGTGATAAGGGAATTGACCGCTTGTTCATACCAAGTGTCATCACGATGCAGCCCCAGGACGAGATCTTCCCGCGAAGTTATGTCTGTCCGTATGTTCAATCACTTCCCTACCTTACCCGCTCTGTATTCGGTGAAGAGGTCGTCGTCTATGCGCCCTATCTGCACTTCGATCGAGGGCAAGCAGGCATAGAAGAGTCCCTCGTTCAGTTCGGCAAGGATATCGGCAAGACAAAAGAGGAAGTGAAAAGGGCGATTGAGAAAGCATTGAATCACTGGGCAAATATACAAAAGGAGATCAAGCAGTTCGGTAGAGAAGTAATGAAACAACTGGATCACACCGCATTTGTCGTCTGCTCACGACCGTATAATGGTTTTGACATAGGAATGAATCTCAACCTGCCGAAAAAGCTCCGCGACCTGGGAATACTGGCCATTCCTCTCGACTTTCTTGATCTGAACTACAAATCGATCCAAACAGATTTCAGCAATATGTACTGGCATTACGGACAACGTATCATGTCCGCAGCCGAGTTGATTAGAAAGGATGAACGTCTGTTTCCAGTATACTTATCGAATTTTGCCTGCGGACCCGATTCCTTCCTTACCAGGTTTTTCCGGGAGAAACTTGGGGCGAAACCATTCCTGCTTCTTGAAATGGATGAGCACTCAGGTGACGCCGGTTTCATCACGAGATGTGAAGCATTCCTGGACAGCATACGGGGAGCGGCCAGATCAAGTGTGCCCAGAAAGATAAATCAGCGCAGCGAAGTCAAAGAAGGCAGGACAATATACGTGCCGTACATGTGCGACGGCGCCCGCGTCCTGGCCGGTGCAATGAGGCATGCCGGCATAGACGCCAAGGTTCTGCCAAAGCCAGATGAGGATTCCATCAATATTGGTCGGCAATATACCTCTGGCCGCGAATGCATCCCTGCTATCATCACGGCCGGTGATATGGTTAAGAAACTGAACTCTCCTGGTTTTGACCCGCAGCGCAGTGGATTTTTCATGGCTCAAGGTTCTGGCCCATGTCGTTTCGGGCAATACTACAGACTGCATCGCATCATTCTCGATGAACTTGGACATGGAGATATTCCGATCTATGCACCGAATCAAGGCCCGAGCCTGTTTGATGACCTGGGGGTGATGGGTCTCACTTTTCTCACATCGGTGTGGGACGGAATCTGCGCGGTCGATGCGCTCGAGGCAAAGTTGCGAGAAATCAGGCCGTACGAAGTGCATAGCGGGCAAACGGACACAACATACAATCGATACCTCGACGAGGTGTGCAAGCTCGTCGAAAACGGGAAGAACATTATCCCATTAATGCGAGATGTGAGAAAGGGCCTTGATGCGATACAGACAGACGACATCAAGAAACCAAAGATCGGTATTGTCGGAGAGATTTACGTACGCTCTCAGGAATTCAGCAATAATTTTGTGATAAAGCGACTCGAAGCTCTCGGCTGTGAGGTCGCGCTGCCCTCAATAGGCGAGTGGTTTCTCTATTTGAATTTTACCAGAGTGCGCAACTGCCGTTGGTTCAAACAGTACCGCAGGGTAATATTCACTAAATTATTCGACCGCTACATGAAGTACCGTCAGAAGAAGATCTTTGGCATTCTCGGGATCAAACCGGAAGTATCGGTCAGAGAACTGTTCGAACATGCCAGCACATACATCCATTCGACCCTCGAAGGTGAGGCGGTCATGACGATCGGCAAGACCATCGATTTCATAAAGGAAGGATATGACGGTGTCGTGAATGTCATGCCGTTCACCTGCATGCCTGGCAATACGGTAACATCGATCTACAAGAAAATTAAGGAAGACAACCGTAATTTTCCGCTGTTCAATCTTTCCGTCGACGGTCTCGATCATGCGGTCGATACCATGCGGCTGGAAACCTTCGTTTCACAAGCCAGAACTCACCAACGGGCGTAATCTTGACAATAAGATTGTTTAGCATATAATTTTCGGATTCTGCGGGTGTAGCTCAGTGGTGGAGCATCGGCTTCCCAAGCCGAGGGTCGCGGGTTCGAATCCCGTCGCCCGCTTTAATTTTTCTCTGGAACAAGGAGGTACCTTGCGAAATATGCTTATATTCTTAATATTCGTCGCCATTGGCGGCCAATTCTGCTTTGCCGAAATGGATTGGAAGACTTTTGTGCTCAAGGAATACGCAACCCGTCAGGACCAGGCTTTTGATCTACTGAAGAACGAACTCAACACCCTGCAATATGATGCAGTGAGCACCGTCGGTGAATTTCTCCTCGCTCACGACCGCGAGGGATCTCTAACTGAACACCTCCACCGGTACAAGATGGATCAATATTATCTCACGGACGGCACAACGGAATATGCGTTTCATCTGGCGCTGACACCCTCGATAATGTCTCTGATCCTGCCAAATAAGAAGACTGTTCAACTCGTTGTGCCCGTGCTTTGTCCAACCTGCGGGCAGGAGTGGCCGTCCGATAAGAAACATCCTGCTGGAACGCAACTGCAGCCGAAGGAAATCGAGACTGAAAAATATACCAGTATCATAGTTGATTGCAGCGGAATGAACATTGCCCCCTGTTTCTTCCCACGAATATATAACGAGAAATTACAGGAAGTATACTCAATCGATTTTGCGGACTCTCAACACGTCACAAATGGAGGCCTGGTGAAGTACACCGATTCCCGGCTTTCCGATATTTCCAATAAATCTTTGATCGGTGAAAATCCTCTGAGAATAAAAGCTCTGGCAATAATGGGTCCTCACCGCACCGACATCAAGATCTCCATGGCTGATGCCAGGCGCGTCCATGGTTCTCAGAGTAACATCAGAATGCTAAGAGAATGCCGTGTCGTCATCATATCTGGGCAGTAATTGTTCTGCTGACAAGCTGCGCCTCCCTCTTTGATCGTCAAACTGATTTTGAGCGGGGATTGACTGCTTACCAGAACGGTCAATTCCGTGAAGCGGCCACCTACTTTGGTTCATATCACAAGAAGCACCCTCAATCAGATTCGTCTCTGTATTACCTGTTCAACTGCTATAGCAAACTCGACGATCCTGACAATCAGATACTCACGCTGGAAATGCTTGTTAACCGTGATATTAAAGACCTGAATGTATACTTGAATCTGATAGTTCTCTGCCGCAAGCATGCGAATTACGACAGACTGTACGCAACACTATTAAGAGTACCGCAGCCTCTCGCCAATGATATTGACACACGCCTCATCCTTACCCGCCGGCTTCTGGCGGAACTGATCTCCGGTGCTTCGAGACAGAAACTCAAGACCGATCCGATGGTTTTCTGCGTGTCGCGAGATTATCTACCGCTGTTCCCTGATGGCAAGGTCTACGCAGAAGATACACTCAACTTGGCCAACCTCATTGTGCTCCTGGACCGTTTCATCGACCCGCTCTATCCTCGCGACCTTTCCCCGATGAAAAATATCAGCACCAAATCATATCTCTATCTGCCATATATGAGACTGGTAAATATCGGAGTAATGAAGTTAGACCCCTATCTTGAACCCGATCGCAGAGCGAGTGCCCTTGTTGCAGCCAAGGCACTCGACGTTCTGGCTACTAAAGGATATATTGATTAGATTAATTGACCGTTACCTAATCAAGGAATTCATCCCTCCCTTCATTTTCTCGACGATAGCGCTCACCTTCATCCTGCTAATGAACGAATTATTCCGCCTTATAGATCTCTTTGTCAGGAAAGGTCTACCGATCAGTATCGTAGGACAGATCCTCGTCTACACACTGCCCCTGATACTCTCGTACAGCGCTCCAATGGCGATCCTCGTGGCAATAATTATGAGCTTTGGTCGGGCTGCGCAAGACAACGAGATACTTGCGCTCAAGACAAGTGGCCTTCCCTTCAGATCGATCATGCGTGTTCCCTTCGCTATAACGCTGACCTTCACGCTCTTCCTCGGCTTTTTCAACAACTACCTTCTGCCTGAATCCAATCATCGTGTCAGGAATTTGATGTTGGATGTGACGCGCAAAAGACCTGCCGTTCGTCTGCCCGAAGGCATCTTCACGAACGAATTCCCAGGCTACACCATTTACATTGGCGAGAAGGATGAGGGGCGTTCGATCATTCGCGACATAACTATCTATAACGCGCGTGACGGTGCGCTCATAACTGCCCCACGTGGCGAATTGAAGAGTTTTGATGAAGAAGATATTCTTAGGTTCACGCTGTTCGATGGCGAACTACACCAGCTGGTCGACAGTGCCAAGTACCAAAAGACTAGATTTAGCAAGCAAATAATAAATATGAAGTTGGATACCGATCTGGTTAGAAAGGAACGCAGTTACCGGAATGAAAATGAATTGACCGTTGACGGACTTGAAGACAAGATCCAAGAAACAAAGCAGAAGATCGCTGACCTGCGGCTTGAGATCACGGAAATAGGATCAAACGCAATTGACGGCTATCTTCAAGGTGATGTTTTCGGCTTCGATAGAGCAAACTTCGAGATCGAACGTCGTATTAAGACCATCGAAGGTGATACAAGGAAATTGTCGCGCTACGAGGTCGCATATTACAAGAAATTTTCTCTTGCCTTCGCCTGCATTGTCTTCCTCATAATCGGTGCGCCGCTCGGATACATATTCAAACGCGGCGGGATCGCCGGCATCCTGGTAGGCGTCCTATTGTTCTCCTCCTATTATGTACTCGTCATTGCCGGTGAAGAGTTTGCCGACCGTAGGAATTTTCCTGCCTTCTGGGGCATGTGGCTCCCGAATTTCACACTGTTAGCTATCGGAATATATATGTTCCTGGTGGCAGAATTTGACCGCTCGCCCCTGCGGAAACTTTTCAAATGACAATCATAAACCGCTACGTACTCAAGCAATTCCTACGGTACGGGGTCATCTGCCTCGGCGTTTCGATATTCATTTATGTGGTAATCAATTTGTTCGATAACCTCGGCAAGTTCCTGGCAAAGAACGCCTCGGCATTGGACATTATGCTATACTACGTGTACCTGACGCCGGCCTACGCAATATTGCTCGTCCCGGTAGCATCCATGATCGCAGTATTTCTCGTATTCGGAATCATGACGAAACATCGGGAGCTTCTTGTCTTGAAAACAAGTGGCTTCAGCATCAACAATCTTTTCTACCTCCTGCTGGCAACAGGGGTCGTTATCGCCATTGGTACATTCATCTTCCAAGAAACGATAGGAGTCTGGTCTCAAACAAAGTTGATCGAACACCAACAAGAGAGAATAAATCGACGCCCAAAGAGAGAAAATCTCTGGCGCCGAAATTTCTTCTACTACGGGGAGGACAGCTGGATTTATTCCATCCGCAAGTTCGACGGAAGGATAAACACTATGGATGATGTGATCCTGTGGCAAACGACGCAGGATAACAAGATCAGAAAGCGGATCGACGCACCTCATGCCCGGTTCGACGGCGTCTGGGCATTTGAGAATGCAACCCTGCGCCAATTTGATACGCTGGAGCACGAGGTCGTGACCAAGTACTCGCTCCTCACGATGCCGGAACTCGCAGAAAAACCCACTGATTTCCTTAGAAGAGTCAAACCAGCCGAGGAAATGAACTTCCTCGAGATATCCGCATTTGTAAAGAAGCGACAACGTGCAGGGCAGAATGTCGCGAAAGAAGAGGTTGAACTGAACTACCGTTTTTCTTATCCGGTAATCACTCTCGTGCTACTCCTTATTACACTACCGATCTCGGTGGTCCTGCGTAGAGGAGGAATGGCCGTCGGGCTGGGAATCAGCATCGGCTTGTCATTCATCTACTGGGGGTTCATTCAGTCCAGCCGCGCTTACGGCGTCGCCGGAATCCTGGATCCTTTTGTCGCTGCGTGGCTGCCCAATATCGTATTCGGTGTCATAGGGCTGATCTTGTTTTTCAGGGCACCACGCTGAGCAAAAACCTCAGAAAATAGCGATATTGACATTTCTTTCTATTTAAGTTAGAATAGAATTATGTGGTTCAAGAAGAAGATTGAAGCCAAGGCTGAAGACAAGCTCCAGCTACCTGATGGATTATGGGCAAAATGCGAGGCCTGCGGCGAGATCTTATACCGAAAGGAACTCGAAAAGAACCTCTGGATCTGCCTGAAGTGTCAATTTCATTTCCGGATAAGCTGCCGCGATTACATCACCTTGCTCCTGGATGATGCACAATTCGAGGAACTGGACGCACACCTTGAACCGCTCGACCCCCTGGAATTCCCGAATTACAAGAAAAAGCTGAAAGAATCGCAGCAGAAGATGCAACTGAGGGACGCAGTAGTCTACGGCCTGGCGAAGATTGGGGAAACACCGATAGTCTTCACGGCCATGGACTTCGGCTTCATGGGAGGAAGTATGGGCTCGGTTGTTGGTGAAAAAGTCGCCAGGGCCATCAGGCGGGCATATGAAGATGAAATCCCGCTGATAATACTCTCAGCATCGGGCGGAGCGCGCATGCAGGAGGGAATTCTCTCACTCATGCAGCTGGCAAAGACCTCTGCCGAACTGGCTCTTTTGAACCAGAAGCGCATACCATACATTTCAATCCTCACTCATCCCACGACGGCGGGAGTGATGGCGTCCTACGCGTCACTCGGCGATATCATAATTGCGGAACCCGGCGCGCTGCTTGGATTCACTGGCCCACGGGTAATTGAACAGACGATTGGGAGCAAATTACCGCCAGGCTTCCAGCGGTCCGATTTTATGCTGGAGCACGGGTTGGTAGACATCGTTGTGTCCAGAAAAGATCTGAGAAACACACTGATTAAAATCCTGAATATTATCTGGAAGCATGCCTAGACTCCTGCTGGAGAGCGTTACAAAGGTCTATGACCGGGATGTCTATGCGGCAAAAGATATTTCATTTGCCGTCGAGCCCGAGGAGTTCACCGTGCTTGTCGGCCCATCGGGGTGCGGTAAGACCACGACCCTAAGGCTAATCGCCGGCCTCGAAGAATTAACGTCGGGTAATATCTACATTGACGGCAAGTGCATGAATGACGTTTCGCCAAAGGATCGCGACGTAGCCATGGTCTTTCAGAACTATGCTCTTTACCCTCACATGAGCGTCTATGATAACATGGCGTTCGGCCTGCGAATGCGCAAGTACCCCAAACAGAAAGTCAATGAGCGCGTGGTCGAAACCGCGCGCACCCTCGGTATCTCGAGTCTATTAGAGAGGAAACCGCGTCAGTTATCAGGGGGGCAAAGACAGCGAGTTGCACTTGGCCGCTCGATCGTACGAAACCCCAAGCTGTTCCTTTTTGACGAACCACTCTCCAATCTTGACGCGAAGATGCGCGTGCAAATGCGCGCCGAATTAGCGCGCCTTCACAAGAAGATCCGTGCAACGATAATCTATGTTACTCACGACCAGGTGGAAGCAATGACCCTCGGCCAGAAGATCATCGTGCTTAAAGAAGGAGAAGTACAGCAAGTCGCAGATCCGATGGGACTCTACAAGAAGCCGAGAAACAAGTTTGTCGCCGGGTTCATTGGCAGCCCTCCAATGAACTTTGTCAGTGGCTCTATTGTCAAAAGAAATAGGAAAATCGTCTTTTGCAGCAGAGATTTTACACTCGAGCTCAACAAAAGTAGTGAAAAAATGGTAGAACACGAGGTAATATTGGGCATCAGACCAACGGATTTCTCAGTGACGAGAGGCAGTTGCCTGGAGATTATCGTTGATGTCATAGAACCAATGGGTACGGAACTATACGTGCATGGAAGGCTGGGTGAAACAATGTTTTCGGCACGGGTTCCCGAGGATGCAGCACCGCGAGTCGGCAACTCCTTTGCGCTGAAGATCGATCCGGCAAGAATATATTTCTTCGATGAAAAAACAGAGCAAAAGATTAAATAAGAAGCTGGTGCGTGTCGGGCTCATCACCCTGATCCCGCTCCTATTGGGGCTGGGGATCGGTGCATATTACTCCGTAGTCCGTGATCTGCCACCGGCAGAATCGATATCCTTCTTCGCACCACCTATTTCCACCAAAGTATTCGATGATCAAGGGAACGTGATAACCCAATTCTTCATCGAGCGAAGAGAACTGACGAGTCTGGACCGCGTGCCCCAATATTTGAAAGATGGATTCATAAGTATCGAAGATAAAAGATTCTACAGCCACTGGGGCGTCGATATCTTACGTTTTTTTAAGTCGATGTTGATCAATATCGTGAACATGCGTATCGTCCAAGGCGGGAGCACCATAACCATGCAGCTCGCCCGGAACATGTTTCTCACTATGGAACAAACCATCATGCGTAAACTGAAGGAAATGGCACTTGCAATACGTATTGAACGCGCCTTTACAAAAGATGAAATCCTCGAGATGTACCTTAATCAAATCAATTTCGGACAAGGACATTACGGCGTAGCCACTGCTGCCGAGTACTACTTTGACAAAGATATATCAGAGTTAACCTTAACCGAATGCGCACTACTCGTTGCCCTGCCCAAGGGAGAAGGTTATTCTCCGTACAAACGGCCTGAACGCGCGATACAAAGGCGGAATCTTGTTCTGAAAGCGATGTTCGACAACAATGTCATTTCATCAGAAGATTACACGCGCGCCGTGAATGAACCGCTCGGCGTTGTCGAACAGAAGAAGCAAAGACGCGTTGGCGAGTATTTCCTTGAGGAAATACGCCGTTATCTTGAGTTGAAATACGGACCAGAATTCCTCTACAGAAGCGGCGCCAATATCTACACCACTATGAATACACGCATGCAAACGGCCGCCGAGGAAGTCCTGGAAAAACATCTTGTCAAACTCGAAAAGGATCAGCGACTTCCACACCCCAAAGCAGAATACGATTCGATCGGCCTCGCCGATACGATAACCGCGATACCTTATCTGCAGGGTGCCTTGGTTCTACTGAATTACCACACCGGTGAGGTTAAAGCAATGATCGGCGGCCGAAGTTTTGCCCAGAGCCAGTTCAACAGAGCGACCCAGGCGCATCGCCAGGCCGGGAGCGCATTCAAGATATTTGTCTTCACGGCGGCAATCGATAACGGATTCACGCCAACCGATATCGTGCTCGACCTGCCGATCGTCCTCGAGATCCCCGGCATGGACAGCATCTATCGTCCATCTAACTACGACCGTAAATTCCTTGGCCCGATCACGGTCAAGAACGCCTTGAAACACTCAAGGAATCTCGTGGCGATAAGGCTAATCAGAAGCATAGGCCCGGAACTGGTCGTCAGATACGCGCACAACCTGGGTGTCGGATCGCCCTTGCTGCCGGTCGTCTCTCTCGCCCTGGGTGCCTGTGAAGTGAATCTGCTGGAAATGGTCAGCGCAGCTGGAACGATCGCTGACCTGGGAGATCGGGTTGAACCGATAATGATCAGAAAAATAACAGACAAAGATGGTACTCTGATCGAAATCAATAACCCGCTGCAGGAAAGGCGAATTTCCCCGCAGACAAGCTACATAATGACCGACATCATGCAATCGGTCGTTAACGGCGGAACCGGCTACCGGGTTCGCGAATTCTACAAGGGAAATGCTGCCGGCAAGACGGGAACAACAAACAATTACAGCGATGCATGGTTCATCGGCTATACGCCTGAATACGCGTGCGGCGTATGGGTAGGGTACGACAATAATGACAGAATCTTCCGCGGTGCCACAGGCGGCTTCGCATCCGCCCCGATCTGGGGTGATTTCATGGCACGCATCGACACTTTGCAGAACAAGGAATTCCCGAGGCCTTCTTCCGGGCTAACCTCAATCCGTATCTGCTCACAAACCGGCTTGCTGGCACGACCGTCCTGTCCTGAAGTGATCGATCAGGTATATATTCAAGGCAGCGAACCCACTGAATTATGCGATACGCACGTATTCAGGGATCGGTTCCGCCAGTATGAAGAGGAATTCGAAAAGATCGATGAGTCAATAATCGAAGGCTATTAGTAATATTACCCTGGTCTTTCAGATTTTCAACAGCACAAAAAGAACAAGGTAAACAAATCCCACTGTCAGCCAAGTTGAAGATTCTCCTCTCAAGTTGCACAACTTATAGCATGTCTCACGTGCTGGTTTTCCTTTTAGGTAATCGATCTCGCTGACAATTATACTACCGTAAATCACAACAAACAGAGCCAGGTATAGCAGACCCAGCCATCGCGGCGGTTTGTAGAGGAGCAGAATACCACTCACGAGGAATAGATTACCAAAGTAGAGCGGGTGCTTCAGCACCCGGTATGGACCATCTCTGACGATATACTCCGCATGGAATTTACGTCTGCGCGCCCCGCTACCTATATAGCCAGCGGCCCAGATCCTAATCCCAAGACCAAGCAAAACCGCGGCATGACCTGCCAGTGAGTGACGAGGGTCTGCCGCAATAACCAGGATAACAAAAGCAATAGCAGCAAGTGCTGCTCGATAGCGGAACAAATGACTGCCTGTTTTGAAGAGAGTACTCACATGAATAGTGCCGGGAAGGGGATTTGAACCCCTATACCCTTGCGGGCGCTAGGTCCTGAACCTAGTGCGTCTGCCAATTCCGCCATCCCGGCTCAACCTAATCACAGATAACTGATAACCGATGACTGCATTCTGATATCTGTGACCAGTTAGTATACACAGAGAAAGACTGAAGTCAACGGAACAACTGAAATCCTGAACATGATGATATGCTCGGGTGATCAGGGAAGCGGAACTTCCTTCACCCTCGGGTATTGCCCGTAGAGACGCCGGTAGATCTCCGGGTAATCAGATTTACCGCCGAGCAGCATGGTTGTTATGGGAAATACCTTATTCGCGAGTACTGACATCTTGTGAGCAATATTTCGGATATCCCACTGTGCGGTAGGATCTTCCCGGAGCCGCGAAATGTGATACAACTCACGCAGATTTATCTTCATGAGAACGCGTCTGCGATGTGCGTTGGTCAGAATGTAATTTCCGACACGGGGAAGTGCTTTTTCCAACGTACCGTAGAACTGCTCGGTGATGTCGACGACCCGCATAAACCTCTTCTCCTCTCCAACGGCCCTCACCGACTGCGGTATGGTCAAACCAAGCGCAGGGTCATAATCACTCCAGACAATCGAGGCCATGCGGTGGCGCTTCAGTTGCCCAAAAGCTCCTGCAGACACGATCACCGAGAAAGACAGATCGGCATACTCGAACTCTCTAAGCAGCACATCATATAATTCAACACGGGCGCATGCTTTCTTGAAGAGATCCAATTTTTTTCTCCTGGACATCGCCCTCACCGCTCTCAAGCACGCAAGATAGTTACCACCAGACACACTGAAGAGCAGCGCAGCCAGTATTCTGTTGTCACCGTCCCTGGTATGATCGACAAGCTGGATCTCACGGCGCTGTCTCGATCTGTCCGCGACATCGATACCTGCCGTATGGTCAAGCAATTCTTCGTAGGACCATCGGTCATAATCATTAGCTTCATAAAAGAGGATGATCGATGGTGCGACCTGTTTTACACTTTCAAATAGCTGCCTGCCCAGCTCCCGTATCTCGGCCAGATGATGCGACGCGAACCGTCGTATCATCAGTTCGAGATTGCGCGCATTGATGGTCGCGCCAACCTGAGCCTGTGTCGCCAGGGAAAGAATGTAGCGCGCGTCCTCTTTAGCAAGATTCTCCAGAAGACGCCGGTTCTGAGAATTCTTTTCCAGCCTCGGCAGTCTGGCGAGATTGTGACTCTTTATTTTATCAAAAAGAATCTTATAACAGTCGTTCTGCTGGTGGATGACCTTTTCATATTCCGAGCGCAACTTCTTATTCTTCAGCTCTTCTGGCACCACATGATCGCCTGCCAGGGTGACGTATCGCTGAGATTTCTCGGTATACGAACACAGGCGGAACCGCTCAAATTCCTCAACAGCCCTGCGCGAAATTCCAACAATATCGAAGTTGAAAACCGCGTGCTCAGCCACCGAATGATGCCCCATCTCAAAAATGATCTTCTGGTTCGATGCCCTTGCCCTTGCAACTTCATGCCGTGCATTCTTCCTGAGTTCACCAATGGATTTCGGGCTGCGGCTGATCCGGGCGTAGGCAGCCGATATTGCTTCTGGTGTGAGAAGTACCTTTCCTTTCCTGTGCTCCTTTAAAGCATCAAGGTCGACATTGAAACCGGCAAGGACCACCCGCATTGGTGCTACCTTGTCCCCTTGAATCTTGTTCCGATTTCCTTTGCCACTCGCTTCAGCGCCGGATACATCTTAACCGCAGCCTTTTGATACGCTATAAAGTCGCGGCCCACCGGGTCGGGCACCTCCGTGTATTTTGTCTTACGCCGGTACTCGCGGAGTAGAAAGGTCTTCACCACCGAATCCGGATTGATCTCCAGAACAGTTTTGTAATGCTTGAATTCCATGACCAGCACCAGATCCGCCCAGTCGACCAGTTCCCGGTCCAAATAGTTACTCCGATGCCGGTCGATCGACCCACCATATTCCTTGACAACCTGCCTTGCATAATGTGCGGATTGCAGTCCACCTATCGCCGTGGTCCCGGCCGACCTGACCTCGCAGTACCTGGAACTGATCAAAGTCTTCAGCATGCCTTCGGCCATCGGACTACGGCATGTATTTCCACTACACACGAACAACACGTTGAATTTCAAAGAAGGGTTCAGCATCACTGTACGGCCGTAAACCTTTTCGATCGCCAGGATCGGAACTGCTCCTTTGCGCATCACCACAGGCGGCGTCGCCGTGAGATCAAGTACCGTCGAGGGCGACGAGTACAGCATACCGTCATCGATGAAGAGATCCACTTCAGTGAAATGTTCAACAATGTCATAGGGAGAAGTCATTGGAGGTTCGCCGCTCTTGTTTGCGCTGGTTACGGCAATAGGCCGGCGGTACTCTGCTAGCAACTTCAGCACAAGATCATGCTGGGGAATTCTAATGCCAACCTTATCGCCGATGTACGGCAGTAACACGTTCGATTTCTTCTTGACAACAACGGTCAAAGGGCCGGGAATAAAGAAATCAATTATCTTCCTTTTTGAAGGAATCGCAAATCGTTCTATGTCACTCTTGAGCATGAACAGAGTGAATGGCCTCTCTTCCCGCTGTTTTGCATTGAAGAGCTTCCTAATTGCCTCTTCGTCACTGCCATCGACGGCCAGGCCATAAACGGTATCGGTCGGGATCGCTACTATCCCGTGGTTTTCCAATATCTGCGTTATTGATTTGAGTGAATTGAAAGCCTCAGCACATTTGATGATCATAGACGTCAAGGCAGCAAACTAAGCTGCTACTTTTTCTTCAGTTGATGGTACAAACGGCTGGCGAATACCGCCGCGTTCTTGGCGCCGGACCGGCCGATGCCAAAAGTCGCCACCGGCACTCCGGAAGGCATCTGGGCAATTGACAGCAGTGAATCGAGCCCGCCCAGGGTCGAAGCCGGAATGGGCACTCCGAGAACCGGTATCTCGGTCATCGACGCGATGAACCCGGGTAGATGTGCAGCTAGCCCCGCACCGGCAATGATCGCAATTACACCATCATGCTTCGCTTTGCTGATCAATTCTCTGATCTTGTCAGGTTCGCGGTGGGCCGAGTGTATGAATACTTCGTGTGGAACTGATTCCTTCTTCAAATACTCCTGGGCCGGTGCCATTATCTCGGTGTCAGACTTGCTGCCCATGAAAACCCATACCTTCATTTCCGCCTCCTCCGCTTCATCTTCTTCATGCCGGTGTTGCCGATATCCTTGCGATAGAACATGCCTTTGAAATGTATTTTCTTGATCTCTTCATAGGCACGCTGCTTGGCTACTTTCAGATTGTCATGCACCGTTACGACATTCAATACTCTCCCTGATGCGGTGACCAATTTTGAATCATCCATTTTGGTGCCCGCATGGAACAACAATGTTCGGGATTCGAGTTTCTGTTTGAATTCAATTTCTTCACCAACCCGGTAATCACTGGGATAACCGGCTGATGCCAGAACTACACATAGTGACCACTGACTCTTCGCCTTTATTGGCTCATCAGATAGCTTACGCTCAGCCACGGCGACCATGGAACTGAGCAAATCACTCTCCACGAGTGGTAGTATTACCTGTGTTTCCGGATCTCCGAACCGACAGTTGAATTCCAGCACTTTTGGGCCGGTAGATGTCAAGATCAAACCGGCATAGAGTACACCCTTATAATCAAGACCCTGGTCCCGCATTGACAGCACCGTGGGTTGGATGATCACATTCTCGATAATGTTAGCAATACGTTTATTCACAGGATACGGGGCATACGCTCCCATGCCGCCGGTATTCGGTCCCCGGTTTCGGTCATACAGCTTCTTATGATCCTGCGACGAGGGAAGATAACTTACCGAAAGACCATCGGTCAGCACGAAGACCGATGCTTCTTGACCGGTGAGGAATTCTTCGACAACAATACGATTTGCTGCCTCCCCTAATTTATGTTGTACAAGGAGTTGATCAACGATCTTCTCGTAGTCACGTTTGTTATTGGCCGTGAAGACTCCCTTGCCAGCCGCCAGGCCAGAAGCCTTTACCACGACCGGAAATTTGTTTGTTGTTTTTGTGTATTTCAATGCCTCGGATGCGGTTTCGTATATCTGGAATTTTGGTGCCGGAATGCCGAATTTACCCATGAACTCCCGGGCGAACGATTTGTCGGCTTCAATGCGGCTGGCGTTCTTGTTTGGCCCGAACACTTTCAGCCCCGCGTTCTCAAATTCATCAACGATACCCATGGCCAGCGGCAGTTCAGGTCCGATGATCGTGAAATCTATCTTCTTCTCTTCGGCAAAGTGTAATAGACCCGGGATG
>CP070802.1:213332-293729 GCA_020343595.1 Caldifarciminota bacterium
TTATTCTGTATCGCATATATGTACGCATAGCATTTTGCCTGGCCCCAGTCGATTGGGTCATCTTCTTCCTGTATGATCGATCTGTCTCTACGCGTTGTTTTTATTTCATCAATGACGACACGCTGGCCGTCGTCATAAACCCCATCGATCCTGCCGCTGATGTACAGCAGGTAATCCCTATTTTCCACAACATGCCTGACTGGCACTTCTGGTGTGTATTCAACCGGTCTTGCCTCCTGGATTAGCTGATGAATACGTATTCCCTGCGCTGATCTCTCGGCGCTGAAGAAGGTCAGTTTCAAATCGCCTGAACGTAACACGTACTCAACCAATTCACGTACCGATGCGGTCAACTCCCGCTTCTGGTCCCGTTCTTTATCTTGAGACACGGTCATTTGCCGTCAGGCGGGATGCGCGAGTTATTCTTGCTCAACACGAAGCATAACCAGGCCAGAATAATGCAGAAAGTTACATCAAATGCATAGTGTAGCAGTGACATTCTCAGCAGTAGCCCGCCGAGAAACATAACACAAGCAATGAAAATAAAGCACAAGCTGCATGCCTTGAGTAATTGCTTGTACCGCAAGGGAGCACGGGCGATCATGAAGACCACGATACCCGCGAATATGACGAATGCTCCAAGAACCCGGTAGATGTAGATGAAATAAGGGTGTGACGACCAGAGCTCGCCAATGAGGAATGATTCGAATATCCTCCTCTCGGCAAGTAAGCGTATGGTTCCACCGAATATCATGAACACAGAGAAGACCTTCAGCGTGAACTGAGGCGCTTTATTGTTGTTCACGGGGCTCCTTGTGACAACCCATCTCAATAACAGTATACAGGTGGTGCTACCATAGTCAAGCGGTTGAATGATCATCATACAACTGTCTGTTTTTGCTGAGTTTTCTTGTGAGCCCCGTGTGATACTCTTGCTTAAGATATTACCATGCGGAGAATTGACAGTCCCCAAATACTCAGCTACACTTACGCACAGTATTGCTGGGCAACATTTCGAGATTCCAGGATATTCTCCAAACTTTGCTAATAGGGAGGAAAGATGTTAATCAACCACAGAAAAAAATTTTTGAGTGTCATGATCTCGCTGTTTATCTCAACTTCGGTAGCGGCGTATGCTCAAGTACCTGATACACTATGGACGAAAATGTATGGCATCACGGGGCCGTACGAATGGTTTCAATCGGTTGAACAACTGTCAGATAACGGCTATTTACTGGCTGGCTCATGGAATGAAGACCTGATGCTGATGCGCACGGATGAGAAGGGTGATACAATATGGACCAAGATCTACGGTGCGGCAGGCGATGACTGTGGCTTCTCAGCCATACCCACAGATGACGGCGGCTTCATTGTTGTCGGACTAAGAGCTACCCAGAACGGTGACCTTTGGATCCTCAAAACCGACGCACTCGGCGACACAATATGGACGAAGACCTACGGGGACACTCAGGATGATATCGGTTTCTCCATTCAAAAAACCGATGATGGCGGCTACATTGTTTATGGTCAGACCGAATCTTTGGGTGGCATTTACGGTAGCTGGTTGTTGAAAATAGATTCGATCGGTGATACACTCTGGACAAGAATCTATGAGGATTTCGTGACTGGACCCGGTGGTTCACTCCATCAAACTGACGAAGGCGGTTACGTTTTCACTGCCGGCAAGCTGAATGCCATTGCGTACGAAGCCTATTTGATGAAAACCGATTCTATAGGTAACCCGATTTGGACGCACCGCTTCTGTGGACTAGGCAGTGAGATCTTCACTTCATTAACGCCGACGACCGATGGTGGATATGTCGCCGCAGGATATACCGGGCCGATCGGATCGCTAATACAGGACGCCTGGATATTGAAAGCGAATTCGGCTGGAGATTCGTTGTGGGCGGTTATCTACGGTGGGCCGGGACACGAGGAATTTCGTGCCGTAAAGCAAACAACAGGTGGCGGGTATGTCGTTGCAGGAGCAAAGAGCATCGCGCCCTTTGCCGAGAGTTACGTATGGTTGATGAGGCTGAGTGCTAACGGTGATTCTACCTGGGCCCGTAGCTGGAGTGGCGGCGATGCGGCTGAGTGCAGTGCTGTTGACATTTGTACCGATGGTGGATACATTCTGGCTGGTTCCGCATTTCTCCTCGAAACATACGACGATGCATGGCTCCTGAAAACCGAACCCGATGTCGGAGTTGTTGAATCGCACGAAGATGATATGGCAGCTGTTTCGCTGAACGTCACTCCCAACCCCTTCTCAAAGCTGACGAACGTCAGCTTTGGCATAGAGCAAAGCGCAGAGCGCATAGAGTTGAGAATCTACGATGTTAACGGTCGTTTGGTTAAGGATTTCGGCTGTGTATCAGTCATCGGTCATCAGTCATCGGTGAAGTGGGACGGTACTGACGAGGCCCACCGACCGTTAGGCAGCGGTGTATACCTCTGTGAAATGAGGACACCAAATTCAAGGTTGATTGAAAAGATAATATATATAGAATAGCGTCAAAAAGGAGGCAATGTGATCAGTCTAATACTCATCCTGGCCACATCTGTCGTATGGCAGGAGGATTTCGCTGAAACCTCATCAGTGATCCAACAATTGTACGACTACCATGTGGAGATCATCTATCAAGACGGTAGGGTTAGACTAACGGCAAATCCACCATTCGAAGGTTTTGCATCGGCATGGCTGTATATCGATGGAGACACGGTTTTCTCCGATAGTGACGCTCTGGTAATACGCATCAAGGGCAACGAAAATCCGGTGCGTGTACGATACTTCTTCCGCAAAGCAGCATGTAAGGAATACTATGCAGGAGAAAGTATCATCACTGCAAGCAAAGAATTGCACGATGTTAAGATCCCGCTTAAGCACGCGGCATTATTGTCAGGTACAGAATTTCCTGCGGCCCTGACCCCTGGACTGGATCCGATATTCTTCTTGTTCATTGAAAATGCAGCACCTGGAGAGTTTGAAATAGAAATCGATCAGATATCAGTGGTCCGCCACCCACCCAAAGCGGAGGAACGATGAAATATCTCGCTATCATGCTTCTTGTCCTCACGGTATCCCTCCACGCCGACCCCCCATGGTCAGCAAACGTAAGGGTCAGTACTGACGAACCCTGGGATACCCTCAACCAGGGTGAATCATGCTTTGCAGTATGGGGAGACTCGATATATTCCGTCTGCAATACTGCGGAACGGGCCACCGTCCCCATCGCGCCCTATTCCTATTCGTTCAATGCCGGCAACACGTTCACACAGATCCCCTTTACTGACCTGACATCCGGAATCATCTGGCATACAGATCCAGTAATAGGCATAGACGACTCTGGTCACGTACATATGCTCATGCAATATTCGGCGACGCTCATGAAACATTATCTATCGAGAGACGGTGGTCAGACATGGGCGGATACGACTCAGGTCAACCCGTACAACGGTGTCGATAAACCGTGGATGGTTGTCAATAATAATGAAATCTACATTGCCTGGCAGCAAACCGCAGGGCCAATAGGTCTGTGGTTCGCACGGTCGACCGATTATGGCCAGACCTTCACTGCAAACAATATATGGGACCGCAGGTATATAAATGCCCTGGGTATGGACGAGAACGAAGATCTGCATTTGCTGCTGGTATCAGGGACAGGCGGCGTATATTACCGCAAGTCAACCGATCACGGAGATAACTGGCTTCCAGAAGTATATCTAGCGAACTGGTCTTACACGCCCAGTTATGGCGATCGGGCACCGATAAATTCAATAACTGCCCGCGGTAGTGTCGTCTTCGGCACATGGGTCAATAATGACAACGCGGGTTGGAACATTCTGGCAGTGAGGTCAACCGATGGTGGAACAACCTGGAGTGCTCCGTTCGTAGTGAATGACATAACCGCAGGAGGGCAGTGCAAGGGATGGGCGCATTTCGACGCATACGGCGGCCTGCATGTAATGTATTACCACACGCCTGATTGGCCCACAAATTCCTCGAGTGTTTTCGAAGTACGATATCAGTATTCATCAGACAGCGGAGCGAATTTCAGCCCGAGCATCAGGATCTCAGACACCTCATTCACCAGTCTCGCCAATTTCATGGGCGAGTATCATATCTGTCTCAGCGATAGCCAATATCTCTATGCAATATGGACCGATGGCCGTAACGGTGATGACAATGACCTGTATTTTAGCAAGGCCCTGCTCTCGTCACTGAGCATCAAGGAAGGCGATCTCGCGAATGCTCCAGACCACGATCAAATTCGAATGCCCACAATATGGCGAGGCGTAATTGAATTGAACCTGCCGCAGAACGGCCGTTCGCTCGCAATTGATTTCTATGACATAACAGGGAGATTAATCAGAACCGTGCGCAACCCTGGCATGACAGACGCAGCCAGTCTAATGCTCAGGAGCACTGATTTTCCGAAAGGAATAATATTCGTGCGGGTATCCGGTGAAGGCAGCCCCACCGTTCTCAAGGTTGTCAATCTGGGCGAGAACTGAAGCACCAATGGATCCCCGACCATGGAAAACGTTCCACTGTGAATCTATTGTGAGATGGATGTGAGCCTTTCGATTACAATATGCTATGTTTAACCAGTTCAAGGACGAGAACCTGATCGAAGTATTCCACCCTCGGATGGATGCTGAGTATGGTGATTAGATTCACTCTTTTTCTCATGGCCCTGAACTTCGCGGTCTGCTCACAACCACAGCAGAAGCCCGAAGACATCGAAGAACTATTCGGGAACTTCTTCAATGAATATATTCAACTGAAGCCAGAAACAGGTACCCGGATCGGGATACCAACCGAATGGAATATCGTAGTGAGAAACGATGAGCTCAATGATGAATCAGAGGCAGGCATACAGAAGATCTACGATCTATACAGAAAGTACCTCCATTGGCTCAGGCAGTACGATCATGCAAACCTTACTGATTCTCAACGAATCGCATCTTTGGTCCTTCAATGGTTCCTCGAGAACGAACTGGAAGGCGAAATATTTTATAACCATGAATACACAATGAGTCCGATCTTTGGATTTCACGGTACCTTTCTATCCATGATGACGGAGCATCATAGAATAACAAATGCTGCCGATGCCGAGGACTACATACAGCGGCTTCGAAGAGTCGAGAGCAAAACCGCACAACTACTCCAGCGGATGAAAATTCAGGAGCAAAACGGCATCATACCACCCTCTTATGTTGTGGGACATTACCTACAGATGCTCAATGAATTCATATCTGCACCTTGTGACGAGAATCTGCTCTACACTTCATTCCATTCACGCACAAATAGAATAGAAGATATTGACAATCGTACAAAAGAAAGTCTCTGTAAGCAAGTTGCCAAAGCCCTCAACGACAATATTTACCCGGCATACCGAAGAATGATAGAGCAAGTGGAATCGATGCTGCAGAAGGCAGACCAGCATGCCGGTGTTTGGAAGTTACCTGACGGTAAGGAATACTACTCATACTGTTTGCGTACTCACACCACCACTGATATGACACCCGAGCAGGTTCATGAATTAGGTCTTAAAGAAGTTGAGCGCATTCAACATGAACTCACGCATCAGTTCAGGAAACTGGGGATCACCGGTAAAGGAGAATTCCCGGACCTGCTTGCCCAATACATGGAGGTCTCGGGGAATAGAGCAGACGAAAGATATTTCTTCCCGTCTACTGAAGAAGGTAAGATTCAAACACTCCTTGCATACCAGACAATAATCGACAGCATGACGGACTATCTGCCCCAGATGTTCTCCACGATTCCCCGCGCCACGGTGAATGTCGCCCGGGTGCCTGAATACAAGGAGCAGGTGATCGGTACCTATTACCAGCAGCCGAAACTGGACGGTTCAGAAGGCGGTATCTTCTATGCTAATCTCTCCTACCAGCACCAAAAACCAGGTATGAAAGCCCTCACGTATCATGAAGCAATACCCGGCCACCATCTGCAGATCGCTCTCGAACAAGAGCACTCAGAAGCACGACCATTCAAAGCAATATTCTTCTTCACCGGATACGTTGAAGGGTGGGCGCTGTATGCAGAAAAACTGGCAGGTGAACACGGTTTCTTCGGCGACACCGAAAGCCTGATCGGCTACCTGCGTTCTGAACTATTCAGAGCCCTCCGTCTTGTCATCGACACGGGAATACACTACAAAAAGTGGACGCGGGAGATGGCATATGAGTATCTCCTGTCCAATCTGGGATGGGCAGCGTATTCCGAGATAGACCGCTACATCGTATGGCCCGGGCAGGCATGCGCTTATAAGATCGGAGAACTGAAATTACTCGATCTACGTGCGAGACTGCAAAACGCACTCGGTGATACATTTGACATAAAGGAATTCCATGATCTTGTATTGAAACATGGTTCATTGCCTCTGGATTTGCTGGAAAACATTGTGGCCGCGTACATCAAATCCCGCGAAAACTGATCGATCGTACTACTTTCAGACCGAACGTTCAAATGCGGTTATCTAAGGCTCTACAACATCGCACATCGTGTGGTGGTAGGTTTTACCCCCGACTTCAATACGCGAAATATTCAACACCGCATCGTACGGTGTTCCGTCCCTCCGCAGTAGTCGAATACGATAATCTGTGACCTGACCCTTCTCATCGAGCATTGCGAGCATCCGATCGCGCTCCTCAGCGCTCTCGAACGTATCGGCAAGGGTGATCTTCTTGAACTCGGCTAGACTATACCCCGTGATGCGCTGCATGGCGTTGTTTGCAGTAAGAACTCTGCCGTCCATATCCGAGATACCGATGCCGATCGGACAATTCTCGAATATCTGACGGTAGCGTTCCTCGCTCTCGACAAGTTGATCTTCTACGTACTTCTGCTCGGTTATATCAACAAAATAACACAGCACTTCATCCACACCCCCGGACTCACGATCCAGTACAGGTTCGGCATTCACAAGGAACCATCGAATTCCGCCTGTCTCTTCGGCCGGCATACCGACCGTCACGTTCAGTACAGGCTTGCATATCCGCAATGCTTTGGTCGTCGGGTAGTCGTCGATTCCCAACTTGGCACCACGTTCGTCAACCAAGTCACCACAAACGTCAACGAGCCTAGAACCAACGAAGTCAGATTCACTAATATCGAGCATCTCACAAGCCTTCCCGTTTACGCGTAGGACGACCCCATCCGGGTCCTGGAATACTACCCCGGCATTGGTTGAATTGAATAAAGATTGAAAATGCGCTTCACTTTCTTCCAGTTCGTTCTGCCGCATGATCTCGTCGGTCACTTCCTTGATAATCAGCCCCAAACAATCCCCGACCCGAAACACATGCGCAGAAACATGCCTTTCTCCATAAGCAGGAGGCAAAACCAGGTCTGCATAGTAGCGAGGTCTTCCCGTCTCCAATATCTCCAGGTATTCTTCGTATCTACCGGACTCATAAGCTACAGGAGATATATCAAGATAATTCATCCCGAGCACGTCTTCTTTTCTTGCGCCGAACCTATCCAACAGATAGCGATTTACGCCGACGATATTGAATTTCGAGTCCAAAAGAGCAAAACCCTCGCTTGCTGATTCCATGAATTCACTGACAATCTCAGCCTGCTTCAGAGACATTATTTCCAGTTCTTTACGCTTGGTAATATCAGTCCAGTATCCAACAATCTCCTTGGGCTTGCCCTTGGGACCACGTATCACACGCATCTCATCACGGACCCATATATAGTGCCCTTTCTTGTGCCTGAAACGATATTCGTACTCATGATAATCATTCTCAAAGACACGCTCTACTTCGTCGAGCACACGCTCCTGGTCATCAGGGTGCACATGGTCAAACCAGAAACCAGGCCGGTTGATAAAAGGTCTGAAGGTGTAACCTGTCATCCTCTTGATATTATCGCTGACAAACGTCGCGGCATAATCGCCGGTCGGCTTTGCTGCATAGATGACGATTGAAGTCCTGGTAAGCAAATGGGCCAGTCTCTCACAAATCGACAGACCACTGACCTTCTTAGCCGCACTGAGATGTCTTCGGGCCGGTTTCACTACCTTTTTTACTGACCTCTTGGCTCTAGGGGCAGGAGTTTTGATGCGTTTTTTCGCCCTTTTTCCACCCTTTTTCTTAGTCACTTTTTTCGCTTTCATAGAATGTCAACGCGATAATTATATGGATGAATGATGTCGGTGTCAAGGAATATCCAACATGTACACTGACAGCCGGGAAATATCAACACGGAAGACCTGTCAACCGTTTCATTGCCGTGCTAAGACCCGCAAATTCACAGCATTCTTGACAAATGTTGAGAAAGCTCTATAATTGCTTAGAATTATGATAATACTTGTTGAGTCGGATAAAGAAGTGAGGAAGAATCTTGCCGACCTCATCAGCAGGGAAAGGATCATCGGCGTCGATTCGATAGAGGAGTGCCTTCAACTCTTTCTGAAGTTCAAGAATGACCTCGACCTGATAATCGCCAACGTCAGCCTTTTGTCGGAAATGCTTTCAAAGCAGTTGATCGAACGTGTCTGTGAGAAACTATCAATAGGGATACCGCCGGTCATTGGCATCTATAAGAAAAGCGACGAAGAAACGAGAGATTTGTTCCTGCGAACGCACAAAGGCTACAAAGTCATACGCTATGCAGAGAACGATATCGGCTTTCCCAGCCGTTACCTTGAGGTCATCAAGAAAGCGTGCCCTGGCCTGGTAATAGACTATGAAAAAGCAAGAGAAGCCTGGCACAAAAGACAGCAGCCGAGTGATTTCATCGATCCAAGAATATGGCTTGAGGAAGAAGGATTCCTTGATATGACCAAGCCAACCGAGCCCGAAGGTGGCGAGAAAAGCGCGGATGATATTGTATCATCTATCCAGACACTATTTGACGAAGAAACGGCGGAGCCGGCTCATCCAGAATCAGGTGATGCTACAGAAGACTACAAAAAGATGTATCATGACCTAAAAGAAAAGTACGATACACTGCTCGCGAAGGTTAAAACATTTATGGAATCGGTCACAAAGACCGATAAATAATATCCACAGCCCCCTCACATAAAATTAGGGAGTGCTCATGCTCTCTGCATGAAACACTCCCTATTATCAGTTCAGCTGTTACATCACTCGGTAAAAGCAAGAATCCCAGGAATGATAAGATTGATAAAAGGTATGATCATCAGAATTCCCAGCCAGGCAGGTTTCTTTCGTGCCTCTGATATCTTCATCCAAACGATAATGCCAATGACTATGTTGACGATCGGTATGAAGAAAAGGATGAACCACCAACCAGGTTTGCCGGCGATCTTACACATAAGATAGATGTTTAGTATGGGAATCCAAGCCAACCATGCATTTGGTGTTCCTGTTTTGTTGGCGATCATCATCAAACACACTGACATGTAAACGTAGAATATCAGCCACCAGATCCAATAAGCGGCGAAATAAGACTGTTGTGCACCATACTCCATCAGTTTCACCCCCTTTCCAAGACACTCTGAGATCAGTGATGCTACGATTGGTCGTTACTGGTGTAAGTATATGCTGACAGTAGTAATTGTCAAGGGATAATGCTTCTCATCACTGCCAGACACGTGGTCTATGGAGCCAAACAAGCCAGAAAGCACCCCCCAGAATGACAAGGCCACCGAGCATTTCGAAACCATTAGGGAGCCTACCGAAAGCAATATAAGCCATGGGGATGACGAGTAGCGGCTGCCCGGTAAGAACAATGCTCGATCTCGATAAATCCCAGTAGCGATACGACCTGAAGGTCAACAAGAAACTCGCGCAAGGACCAAGGAATGCACCCAGCAGTGCTAGGAGGAGATAGGTAGTACCAATATCAAAATCAAGCTTGCCGTTGATAGTTCCCCAGAGCCCCGTGATCATTGCGGCAAGGGACACTCTGAAGAATACCATCACATTCGGGTGGATTCGTCTGACATTCATTTTCACTACCAGCATCTGGACAGCAACTGCCACGCATCCCATAAGAGTGAGTACTACACCCGCTCCGACAATATGCCATCTGCCTACGGTGGTGATCGCCCCGCCCAGCACCATGATTAAAATTGGTGCTACCTCGATCGTGCGCAGCCGCTCGCCGAGTATGAAGAAGCTCATAACAATAATGAGCACTGGTGAAAACCTCCAGAGAAAAGAAGCGAACGAAGGATCGAGTAACGCAAGTCCACTCCATGCCAGGATCATGCCGGAACCAGTAGCCAGGCCAAGTATGGCAATGCTGACCACCGAATTGCGAGGTATCCGCAGTTCTTTAGACCTCCCGGTCAGTAGCACAATGACAAAAGCATAGGTACTGGCCGCCAATGTCCATATGAAGCTAAACGTTTCCGGGTTAATACCTCGTAGCGCATACTTAGCCGTAATGTAGTTGGTCGACACCAAAAGCGTGCCGCCCAACGCATAGAGGAATCCTTTGCCCTTATCACTCTTGATGGATAACATTCTATTCTTCCTATAAGACCTTGATTATCGGAATTCGCGTTCATTATACCTATGCTCGTTGCCTAGTCAATAAATAAAAGACTTCCGGGCAGATGTTGACAGGTGCGAACATATTGCTATAATTTCGCGGCTATCAACGAAAGGAGAGCAATGTGTAATATTCTTTTTTGCGTATTTCTCTTAATCCCTTATCCAAATCAACCCGACTGGGAGTCGATCGATGATGATTATTCCACGGGCGGTGCACTCGTCGATATCGATCTGGACGGAGACATTGACTTTGTCACCGGGAATGGCAATGATATGGACCAGGATCCCAATCGTGTTTATTATAATGACGCCGATACACTCGAAAGAATTGCATCATGGGTATCTTCTGATATAGGATACAACGCACACATAAGCGTTGGCGATATTAACTATGACGGCTATCCTGATCTTGCAGTGGCAAATTATGGCGACCCTTCAACGCCCCAATACGATAAGATCTATTACAACCAAGCGGGCACGTTCCAGCAGACACCTGGCTGGCAGCCATCTGATCTGGATAATTCTTTTGCCTGCGCCTTCGGTGACGTGGATGGCGACGGAGACCTTGACCTTGCGGTTGCCTGCGGTGAAGAATATACGGACAGTCTCCAACGAGCAAAAATATATCTGAACGATAACGGAACTATCGATACAGTACCGTGCTGGCAGAGCAACATCGAATCCTATTTCTACGATGCGGCGTGGGTCGACATTGATATGGACGGTGACCTGGACCTTGCGCTCGCCGGCCACCACCGTGAGAATCTCATATATCTCAACAATGGTGGAAATCTCGATACGCTGCCGTTCTGGCAGTCGGCGAACAGCCTCGGCACATTAAAGATAGCGTTCGGCGACATCGATAACGACGGTGACCTGGATCTTGTGTGTGCCAATAATGCACAGACCGGCGGGACGAGTAATTGTGAACTATACCTGAACGATGGAACTACACTCGACACAATCCCGGCATGGACCAGTCAAAACCTCAACTACTATTCGTGCGTCGCCCTTGGGGATGTCGACCGTGACGGTGACCTCGACTTCGCTGCTGGCGGATGGTGGGAGTCGATAAAGGTATTCGAAAATACCTCCGGAACACTGCCCCAGACACCATCGTGGCAATGGGTGCCTACGAGCATCTACCATCTGGTCTGCGAGAACATCAGCTTCGGTGATGTCGACAATACCTTACCGACGACAGTAACCGATGAAGTCCATATCGTCGATGCCAGCTCAAGAACGTTCTACCTGCAGAACCGATGGCTCAAGAATGTTACTGAAGTAAGAAGAAGCACCGGGGCGCTAAGCCTTGATCAATACTGCTTCTCATACACGGATGGATGGATATCGGTAGCCGATATCTTCACGCAGGCAGAAACCCTTTGGGTCGATTACTCTTATTCCCTTGACCTCGATCTGATCGTAACGAACTGGCATGCCAGTCGTGGAAATTTCCTCTTCCTGAACACAACGGGTACGGGAACCCAGGAGGTAGTGAAAACCAAACTCAATGATATAGTCAACTTCCCCAATCCCAACCGAGGCAATTTCACAGTGACATTGAACATCGACGACATTCGTATCCGGATCTATGATATCACCGGCAGGTTGGTGGCAGACCAGAGAAACAAAAGCGTGAATATTACAACCCCGGGGGTGTATTTCATGTCAATCTACGAGAGGGATGAATTGGTCACCCGGCGAAAAATCGTGGTCGTGCAGTGATATGCATCGTTCCAATTGACAATTCATATGCTGTTGCCGCGTGGCAATCATATCTAATATCACTAGAAATCATAGTTAGATGATCGCCTATCATCTGTTAGTAATCCTGCTCGCAGCTGATTTCCCGATCTGCCAGCACTCAGAATTCCAGTACTACCCAAGTGTAGTTTTTGCAGAAAGTACTTATTATGTATTCTGGTCTGACTTGACGTTTGGTGGCTCGATATACGCAGCGCGTGTCCGCCAGGACGGAACCGTACTTGACTCGGACGGCCGTTTTCTTTACCATGGAGTCACAACGCATGGTGTCAACGCCGCATCCGACGGAGAGAATTTCCTGACCGTGTTCCGTGACAGCTGCTGAAGTTCCGGGAACATTATCGGGGTGCGTGTCACTCCGCTCCTCGATACCATTGGCACTATTCCAGTCAAGGACGACATTGGGGTTGAGCGAGAACCTGACATCACCTTCGACGGATCAAACTATATTGTTGTATGGTCTGAAGGTGATTTCGGCGGGATGCACAAGGTAAGGGCAGGACGAGTTACTACTCAGGGAGCAGTACTCGATTCGGGTATACTCTTCGGAAAAGATTCATATCTAGAATACCACCCTAGTGTCAGTTTCGGAGGCGGTCATTGTCTCGCTGTCTGGTATGCCTATGACGCGCCATACGGGGTCTTCGGCCGGTTCCTTGACGAACTCGTACAACCAATCGGTGACGCCTTCGACATAGCCGTATCACAGACAAATCATTCCTACAATCCGGATATTGCGTACGCTGATGGTCGTTTCCTGATCGTCTGGAACGAGCAAACCGCCTATGCTGGCGACGAGATTTACGGTCAGATCGTCGATACCAGCGGGGCACTGATCAACGACCGCATACCAATTGCAGTAGGCCCGGGTTACCAATCAATGCAGAGGGTTTCTGGTGACAATGCATTCCTTACTGTGTGGAATCAGAATGGAAACATATACGGACAGTGGATCTCCCTGGAAGGACAATTGATCGGAGAAAACTTCCAAATATCCGATCCCTTGAGTGGCGACCGTTTGAGTCCGGACATTGCCATCGGCGCGCAAAACTGCATGGCCGTTTGGATGCAATATGATGTCAACAGCTACGATATCTTTGGAAACCTCGACATGCCTGCCGGCATTCACGGGTGGCAAGAATCCTGGCCTTACGGAATTCAAGCAGAGCCCACCATCTTTGCAGGCTCACTTAAGCGATTCATTGATAAGGAGAACACGGCAGTTTATGATATCTCTGGCAGACGGATTCACCATGGACCGGTCTCCCCTGGCATCTATTTCATCATCGATGAAACCCAGGCTGTAGTAAAAGCAATCAAAGTTCGCTGATTTGAACACGTGATTCAAAAAACAAGAAGGGACAAGGCACTCAGCATGCCCTGCCCCTTCACGATCTGTGATCGGACGATCTATTTCAGCATGATTATCTTCACCATCGTATCACCGACTACACCGAAATAGACTCCCTGACTGAGTTTCTGATTTGCGTCATTGTCGCCCTGCCAATAGGCAACACCGTTCTCAACGGCAAGCGTCCTCACTCTCCTGCCGGCTGCATCGTAAATATCCACTTCACTGTGAAAAGGTGGTACATTAATTGCCGTCCTTATGGTAAAGGGATTCGGCAAAGCGATGATTGCAGTCGTATTCTCGCCGGGTCGCAGTTCATACTCCTCAATACCGGTCGCGAAGTCGACCATGGCTCGGATCAGGACGTCATGGGTTTCATTCTCACGGTACGGCGCCCAAACACCAGTATATTCCCAGGTCTGACGGCCGGCAAGTGGCAGCGTATCCATGCCGAAGTAAGGAGCAGAAGCAGTATTTGTTATGCACCCGATATAGAAGGCTCCATCCGTTATCTCGATGTTCTGAGCCGATACATCAATATCATACCATTGCGCTACAGCCACTGGCTGGGGAGTCTCGTAGAGAATCGTACCCGGAATGCCGCCGGGACCATCATCGTCAAGGATCTGGACGGTCACGATCGGCGTACCGGTGACCGAGTTCACATTGAACCTCGCCATGTTTATTTTCGTTGGATAAACCGGAGGTACGAACCTCATACCATACCCCGAATTCACGCCATTCCAGGCAAAACCCGTATGCGCAAATCCGATATCATACATCAGTTCTACAGGGTAGGTGACAACGCGGAATTCGAGCATTATCGAATCATTGTTAGGCACCATATCACCGAGCAGTGACTTGATCTTCATCCGGTACAGACCATCTGTCGTCGTCGACCAGCCCGGAGTAAAGACCAGTGAATCAGTATCACCAGGATCGATCGATGATATTGCCATGGTATCGGCGAAAACAAGTGTGTTGGCGGCGTTTCTTATCTGGCAATAGACATTGACCCCGGTCTCGGTCTGGTTGCCCATGTTCTTGACCAGCGCCCAGCAGTCCACTGTATCACCGTTGTAGAGGAAGAATCCACCAGACACATCATTCATTATCTTCATTATGCCAATATCATGAACCTCATAGGATGTGCTATCAGGGGGATAGAAGAGTATCGCAAGAGAATCATGAATGGCATTATAAGTCGGCAACTGATCGTGATTGTATTGCAGACCAACATCACCGGCAATGTTCTCAATGCCGACAGTAAGACCGTCTACATAGCCGCCCGACGGAACTCCTTGCTGAGTTTCGTATTGAAAGAGAATTGAGCTATCAGCCCGCGAAAGAATAATCTCGAACGTGTTCAAGCTGGCAGGGCTGTTCCAAAAACGAACATCGTGATATGCAATGATGAAAGTATCCTGCGCAGCATTTGTCCAGTAGTAACAAACCGGAGATCCGACGCTGAAATCGAG
Organism: Caldifarciminota bacterium; assembly: GCA_020343595.1. GTDB lineage: Bacteria > Hydrothermota > Tepidihabitantia > SM23-42 > SM23-42 > SM23-42. The sequence goes on from CP070802.1 coordinate 228,426, forward strand.
ATCAGACATGAACGGAGCAAGAACATTATTGGGACGTGCAGTACTCGGTATCGTGGGAAATGGAGCTGCTTCGAGAAAGTTATCACCAAACGCAATATAGCCGTTCGAACCAACGAAGAATGAGTTCACCGTGTACCAGTAATAAGGAAAATCGAATCCAATTGAGAATGGTCCTACCACATTGTCATCGCCGAGGCCAGTTACCTGAGTGCCAACCGTCGATATATCAATCCAGTTATAGGTCGGCACCGGTAAAGTCGGTGATGAAGTATCACTATCGACCCAGCGGTAGCCGTAGGCATCGGGGCCGCCGGCACCACGGACGACTGCGGGGGTCGTCGCGGTGAACCCGGAGCCAGTTATTTGAAGAAACAATAATACTATTGCCATACTCCTCCTTTTTCGCAATTATACAGGATGCTATTGTGGTGTCAATATTGAAAGGGTGCTCTGGGGTCACGGATTTGCGTATGAAAAAAAGGCGGCAGCCGGATTTGCACCGGCGAATAGCGGTTTTGCAGACCGCCGCCTTGCTACTTGGCTATACCGCCTTAACTGTCTGTGGTCAAGATCGTGCACTCAGACAGGACACTCGATCTTGCTCAAAAGCGGGAGACGGGATTTGAACCCGCGACCCTCACCTTGGCAAGGTGATGCTCCACCACTGAGCTACTCCCGCGTGGTATTTAGAGTATATCCGTCATCGAGGAAAAGTCAACAATTCAATTCCCATGTATGAACAGGCAAACCCATACCAGAGAAAGCAGAAAAACTGTTACCCCTGAGACGGTATGTCGTTAAGCCCGAGGGTGGTATAAACGGTGCACTTCTTTTAAATATTCCCGGTCAATATGAGTATATATCTGGGTTGTTGAAATATCCGCGTGGCCCAGGAGTTCCTGGACAACCCGCAAGTCAGCGCCTCCTTCCAGAAGGTGGGTTGCGAATGAATGACGAAAAGTATGTGGTGTCACTTTCTTCTTGACTCCGGACACGACCCAGTAACCCCGTAATATCTTGAGAAAACCCATACGTGATAGCTTCCTGCCGCGGGCGTTAAGGATCAGAATAGAAGATGTCTTGTTCTTCAGAATGGCTGGCCTGCCATTGAGGAGATAATTGTCGATCGCGAATCTGGCTTTGTTTCCAAACGGCACCAGACGCTGCTTGTTACCCTTTCCGACAACACTGAGTAGTCTCTCATTCAACTGCAAATCACCAAGCTTCAATGAAAGTAGTTCTGAAATCCTCAAGCCAGACGAGTACAGCAGCTCCAGACAAGCCCGATCCCGCAATCCAAGCGGAGTCTTCTTACTTGCCGCCTCCACGATCGCACTGATTTCTTCCACGGACAGAACGAGTGGAAGTTTGCGCCTCGTTTTCAGCAATTCCAGGTCCATAGCCGGATTCACGCATATGACTTTACTCTGCATCAAAAATCGATAGAACGTCTTAACGGCTGATATCTTACGATTGATCGAAACGGCACTCAGGTGCATATCCGAAAGCGAATGTATGAAAGCCCTTAAATCCCGAGGGGTAGCGGACGGCAGTTGCTTACCGGTCTGTTCAAGGAATACATGGAGTTGCTTGAGATCGTATTGATAAGCGTGTATCGTCGCCAGTTCATCGCCCTGCGCAAGCAGATGATTCTGGAACTCTGCTATGGTATTTTTGTACGTGATCAAATCGGTACGACCAGTCTGCGGGGGTATTTTGTTAGGTTGACGATCCTGCCCTGCGTTGTGACATGAATTACATCCTCAAGCCTGACACCATAACCCTTCGCCGGATAGTACAAACCAGGTTCAATTGTGAAAACCATTCCCGGTTCGATGCGAGCCTTATTGGTCTTGAAGATATTGAAGAACGGACTCTCGTGTATATTCAACCCAATACCGTGACCCAGTGAGTGACAGTACCCGATCTGTGTTCTGGTGTCACTCAAGAAAGTCTGATGTCCCTTCCGCTCGAAAAATTCGCATACCTTATGCTCAATTTCCTTTGTTCTCCTTCCTACCTTCAACAAGCTGCACGCGTAATCATGTGCACATGACACCGTATCATATAGTGTTTTAACCGCTTTTGGTGCGGAGCCAAAGCAAACTGTTCTCGTAAAATCAAAGAAATATCCTCCACCAATCTCCTGCGGGAAGATATCGAATACTATTGGTGTACCGACTCTTACCGGCTGGCGATCGCGTCCTTGGTTATGAGGAATACCTGCATCGCGCCCCTGAGCAACAATCATACCTCCAGCGTCGAAGACACCGTGCTCAAACAACTGCTGCCTAATGATACGCCTGAGATCTCCTATCAACAGTTTGCGTCCGCGCCCGGCCATGAGAACTCCCTTACTTGTGCTGCATTTTCGGGCGGTATCCAGCATTACGTTAAACGAACGGACCACTGCGTTTCTCACTCTTCTGATCCGTGCAATCTCTTCTGTACCCTTGGTCAGACGTGCCAGAGTAATCAATCCTCGTGCGTTACCATCATGTAATTTCACATTCCTGTTGAATTTCAGTATGTGCTTCATGTATTTATATCCAACTCCCAGGGGAAAATTGCCGTAGAATATGACATTACCCTCAACCTTCAGATCGCTGAACAATTTCGCAACGAAGAATGCATTTGCCTTCTGGACATCCTTGTATCTCTCGAGAAATTTCTGGCGATCATATTTGTTGATGTTGATCAAGCGGTGACCTGATTTTGCCGCAACTTCTCGCTCAATCGGCGTGTGTATAACATAGGCAGGCTTCCCCCGCCTCTTGATAAAGTGTGCGAAGATGTTTGCTCCATTCAACAAGTAGTACATATTTGTATCTCGACTAGCATGTCCTTCTGCGTATATCGCATCGACCTTCATTTTCTTCATCAATGCATCTAAATCCTTTTTCATAGACCCAGCCCCTTTACTTGATGTACCAACTTGCCAACTTGAAGAAATTCTCGAGTATCAACCGGCCCGCCGGGTGCTCTTCGTCAAATCTTTCCGGGTGAAACTGCACCCCATAGATGGGTAACTTCACACTTTTCATGACCTCGATCCTGCAATTCGGAGAGGTGGCAAGTAGTTCGAAATCAAATGGCAAATCGACCACCATTTCTTCGTGTGATTCAAGTACCAAAAACTTCTCTGGAAGACCTTCGAAAAGCTCATTATCACTCATTCGCTCTACCATATAGTAACCTTCCACCTTCGTGTCCATACCGGCAACATCTGCTCCAAAAGCCAGAGACATAAGCTGATGACCAAAACATATCCCAAGCATCGGCTTTTCAGTAGCCCTGATGAAATCCACTTCGTTGGCGTAGGTATCCATTATGCCGGGCTCAGCAAGTTTGCGCTGCGAACCGGAAAGGACGATCACATCGTAGAGTTTGAATTCTTCCCCAGGAGGGATTGCAGAATAATCCTTGATCTCCACTGTGTGAACCGTTATATCCTTCAGAACATTGTACAGCTTCTCGATCTGCGGCGAATTGGGCAAGTAGTTGTCAATTATCAACGTTCTCATCGATCACCTCGAAGAGGGCTTCAACGAGTTTGTCCTCTTTCACTCGTCGTATCTCCTTACCCTTAGCGAAAACGGCACCGACCCCTTTACCACATGCAATCCCGAAATCAGCCTCACGAGCTTCACCAGGTCCATTAACGACACAACCCATAACAGCAACCTTCATAAAAGGATCATATTTCTGCAATCGCTTCTCAACGTTTCGCGCTATGCGTTCCAGATCCACGTCACATCGACCACACATCGGGCAGCTAATCAATATTGGTCCTCTTTGCCGTATTCCAAGTGCACTTAGTATTGCGTAAGCAGCTACAACTTCGTATACCGGGTCGGCGGTCAAAGAAACCCTTATTGTATCACCAATGCCAGAATAAAGAATAATACCCAATCCCACAGCGCTCTTAACGGCTCCGGATAATGGCAATCCAGCCTCCGTGATCCCTATGTGCAGAGGAAAATCAAATTCCTCATTCAGTATTTTATAAACTTCTATGGTCTGACGCACATCAACTCCTTTTGCCGAAAGGACGATCTGGTCGAAATCATTTTCCCGGAATATGGCCGTTGCCACTCTTACCGAGTCGACGATGGCATCGACACCAGGATGTCGATATTTCTGCAACACTTCCTTGGGCAGTGAACCCGAATTGACGCCGATTCTTATTGGAACATCATTCAATCTTGCTTGTCTGATGATCTCTTCGACTCTCCAAACATCACCGATGTTGCCTGGGTTTATTCTTATCTTATCGGCCCCGGCTTTGATCGCACCCAGTGCCAAACGGTAGTCAAAATGTATATCCGCGATCACAGGTATACTCACCGATGCTTTTATCCGCCTTAATGCTGCAACATCATCACGATTAACAACTGCACAACGAACCAATTCACAACCAGCCCTTTGGAGACGTCTGATCTGGCGAACGGTTCCAGCGACATCTGCCGTCTTAGTCTTGGTCATCGACTGTACAACCACTGGATGTCCACCTCCGATCCGGAAATCTCCAATACGCACGACTCTCTTCTGTTTCACCGCTATTTCCCGCGACGTATACTTGCCCCAAGTCTACGTAACTTCACTTCGAACTTTTCGTAGCCCCGATCCAGATGATATATCCTTCTTACTACTGTCGTTCCCTTTGCAGCAAGACCGGCAAGCACCAGCGCCGAGGATGCCCGGAGATCCGATGCCATGAGCTGGGTACCGGAGAGTTTCTTTACTCCCTTGATTACAGCAGTATCCCCCTCGATCGTGATATTCGCACCCATTCGCATCAACTCGACAGCCTGCATAAATCGATTCTCAAATATCGATTCCTTGATCGTACTAGTGCCCGGAATTGTCGAAAGAAGTGCCATGAATTGCGCTTGCATGTCAGTTGGAAACCCGGGGTATGGTGCAACAAATATATCTGTCGCTTTCCTCCGTCCCCTACCATCTACTATGATACCGTCTTCTGCTTCCCGTATCACCAGGCCAATCTCGCGCAGTTTCTCAAGAACACTTGTCATGTGCTCTGACACCGCCCGTTTTACCACGATTCTACTCCTGGTTATCGCCGCAACGGTGGCAAATGTACCTGCTTCGATACGATCCGGGATGATTTTGTAATTGACACCACTGTGAAAACTATCACAACCGACAACTGTTATTTCGTGACTTCCCTGTCCGCTGATCTCAACACCCAGGGCTCGGAGGAAATTCGCAACGTCGACCACCTCCGGTTCTGCCGCAGCCGGACTAATCACAGTTTTCCCTCGTGCTCGACTTGCCGCCAGCATGACATTAATAGTTGCACCAACTGAAGTTCCTTTCGGCCCCTGTAGGTCCACGTTCTGTCCCCGAAGGTTGCGCGCATCGGCGTTAATGTACCCTTCGGTAATAGAGATCTTCGTACCGAGAGCTGTGAAACCCTTGATGTGCAGGTCAATCGGTCTCGGTCCTATCGCACAACCACCCGGCATTGCCACGCTGGCTCTTTTCTCGCGCGCAATTAACGCACCCAGGACGTAGTAAGATGCCCGCATCCTGGTGACGATGTCATAGGGTGCTTCCAACCGTTTTACCTTGGGGGTATGTATGGAAAGCGTATTCCTTTTGAAATCGACACGCGCCCCCAGATGAGTAACAAGTTCTATCATGGTCCGTACATCGAAGACGTCGGGTACATTCTTGAGTGTTACTTTCTTGTCAGTCAGAAGCGCAGCCGCTATTATTGGTAAAGCGGAATTCTTGGCACCGGATACGTTGACTTCACCCGAGAGTCGTTTGCCTCCCTCGATGAAAAATCTTGCCATCGGACGATTATAAGGAAATTGTATCTGATGTCAATCTAAAATCTTCATCCGCGCCCAAACTTGTGCGCCAGTTCTTCTATCGTCCATCTTAGTACGATCGGACGACCGTGCGGACATGTATAGGGGTTTTCAGTAGCGAACAGCCGATCGATCAACGACTGCATTTCAACTGATGAAAGCTTCTGCCCCGCTTTGATCGCACCGCGGCACGCGACAACGCGCGCAATCTCTGTTTTTTCCTTGATGAGATCTCCGATTGAGCTGAGTTCACTAAAAATCCCCGCAATTTCCTCACGATTTATGCGAGCATCCGAGGGCAGGCTGTCAATAACAATCGTGCGGCTAGAGAACTCTTTGAATTCAATACCCATGTCGGTGAGAGCAAGCTTCGTTTTCTCGTATACTCTGTATTCTTCCGGAGTCAGATCTATTGTGATGGGAAAAAGGAGACGCTGTGACTGTACCTTGCCCTTCATTATTGACTCATAGATTATACGTTCATGTGCAACATGCTGGTCGACGATGATCATCCCGGATTTGGTCTGGGCAAGTATATAGGTCCCGTGGAGTTGCCAGAACTCTTCGGTGGTACGGCCGGCTTCAGTGCTCTGCCCTTCGCCATACGAAAGAATAGTATCTTGCACAAAACCCTTTGCAGCCACTACGGGAGCAACCTTGTTTTCCGCAATAACGTTGTCCAACTGCACAGGCTTCTTGTATATTGTACGCCTGACCACCTGGCACAGCAGATCCACCACATACCTTTCATCTTTCAACTTGACTTCGCTCTTCGTTGGATGAATATTCGCATCAACGGATTCGGGGTCGACCGTTATGTTCACCGCAAAAGCAGGTGGGTACTGTGGTTCCTGGTATAACTCAAGCAACGCCCGATAGATACGGGGATACTTGACCGGCCTGGAATTAACGTATATATACTTGAGTCCATGTCTTTCAGTCAACCCGGGCAGCGATACTACGCCGGCAATGCTTATTGCTCCGAGACTGAAATCGACTTCAACCAGTGCATCAGCTACTTTCCTCGGGAATAGCTTCTTAGCTCTCTGGATGACCGATGCGTGCCCCGGTACATTGAATATCGCTCTCCCATTATCTCCAAGATAGAATGCAATATGTGGGGATATGACCGCGTAACTGCTAATTAGATTTGTGATCAAACGACGTTCCCAATTAGCCGACTTCATGAATTTCAGCCGGGGTGGCAAATTGTAGAAAAGATCAGAAACTTTTATCCTGGTTCCCCGGGGTCTTTCCGAATCGAGAATGCGTTTGATCAACCCCCCTTCAGCAATGATCTTAGTTCCTGCCAGGCCATCAGAGGTTTCTATCTCGATTCGAGAAACCTGAACAATACTTGCCAGTGCTTCGCCACGAAATCCGTACGTCCTGATGCGCTCAATATCATCAAGGGATAAGATCTTGCTGGTTGCATACCTCTCAAGCGCAAGCTGTGCATCTTCTCGTCCCATACCAGAACCGTCATCGTTGACCAGACACGTTGTCTTACCACCGTTGCTGATCTCGATTTCGATCTTTTTTGCGCCGGCATCGAGTGCGTTCTCCACCAATTCCTTTACCACTGAAACCGGCCTGGTAATCACTTCACCCGCCGCAATCTTATCGCGTAAATCAGCAGGGAGAACCTTGATCTTAGCCATTTTCTATTCTATTGAAGATAGTCATAAAGTCAAGGAATGGACCGCAAGGCTCAAGCAAAAAAAAGGCTCGGTCCAGGATTCTGTGGACCAAGCCTGTGCTGTTCACATTTTATTTATGCAGCGTACATCAGTCAAACCCCCTTATGAAATGTGCAACCAACGTAGCGGTCCGTTCAATATCCTTCAATGAAACTATCTCGATCGGCGTATGCATATAACGTAACGGTATATTCAAAACACAGGTAGGTACTCCATCGCGATTGAAAGCGATGTCATCGGCATCAGTGCCGGTCACGCTAGTTACTGCCTCGACTCGATAAGGTATCTTATATTTCCTGGCCGTTTTCGTAAGCCGGTCGAATAGACTTGGTGGTATGGTGGCACCCCGCAGTATTGTCGGACCGCTATTCAACGGGAAGTACTCATACTCTTTTAGACCCGGATGCTCCGCATGAGAGACATCGAGCACGACTCCATAATCAATCGGGAGGCGATATGCATGTATCTTCGCTCCCATACCGGTGTACTCTTCCTGACTCGTGGCAACAAAATGCACATCCACATTACATTTCTTTCTTGCCAATTTCTTGAGAACCAATATGCCGCACGCAACACTCGCTCGGTTATCAAGTGCCTTTACGACACGTAGTTTGCCCGGTAATCTTCCGTACCGCCCGTCAAAGGTAACATAATCACCCACTTGGACATCTTTCTTAACAGCCGACGGTTCAAGTCCGGTATCAACAAACAGATCCTCGAGCCGGGGGGCTTTCTTCCGGTCCTCTTTCGATAGAAGATGTGGCGGCTTTGCAGCGATATAGCCCGTTAGCTTTCTCTTACCGGCTACTATCACCTCCTGGCCTGGAAGGATCCGGGTGTCGGCGCCACCGATCTCACTCAGAAATATGCGCCCTTCTCCATCAATTCTCGATACCATGTATCCTATCTCATCGGCATGGCATGCCAGCATGACACCGGACTTTCCCCTACCCTTTAGGTGCGCAACGACGCTGCCGTCTCTCTCCATTACCGCAGGAATATGAACGGCCTTGAGGCACTGCTGGATCACGGCAGAAACATCACCTCCATACCCGACGCCAGTGGCCAGAGTTAGTTTCTCTAATAGCCGGTCGAGATAGTTCATTACCGACGTCTCCTCGAACGGGAATCGCGCCTACTCTGCATCACCTTTTTTGAAGACTCCTCTTCAATGCTGCAAAAAACCAGACTACCCTTGTCCGATGTGATCATAGTCTGTACACGGGCATTTACGACCTGGTTCACGTACTTGGCCGAATTCTCAACGACAACCTTAACGCCTTCTATGTAACCCACTCCCTCGTTGGTACGCAACCCCTTCTTGAGAACTCTGACGGAAATCATCCGACCCGGAATGAATATCGGCGTCAGAGTCCTGTAAAGATCCCTGATATCGATGACTCTGACCTTTGGGTATGATTTTGCATGCCTGCAGAGCTCATCCGATGCTGTGAATACCTTTGCCTTCTTCCTGCTGGCGATATTGAGGACACATATCTCCTCAATCAATCCATTACCTTTGTCCAGCACATATTCGACAGGCACGTTGCTTGCCAGCGTATTGAACAACTTCTCAAAATCCGGGCCGCTTGCTTTCTGCACAATATCGTGTACAAGCTGCGGGACGATAACTTTACCCTCAAAAAATCTCTTACTAAACAATTGTACTATTCTACCGTCAAGAATACTTGAAGAATCCAGAACATATTTGTTTTCGCGTTTAAAGAAATGCATTTTTCCTCCTACTCAATCATAGGTTCAAACCAAAGCAATTTTCACGGCCTCTTTCACATCACCGACGCCTACAAGTTCCATATTGAATCTTCCCGCACGTTGCTTACTCTTCTCAGGAATGATTCCAACATTGAAACCAAGTTTCTCAGCTTCCTTCAATCTCGATTCAATACCGTAAACAGCTCTTACTTCGCCGCCAAGACCGACCTCACCGATGACCAGCGTTCCCTTTTCAATGATTTTGTTCCTTACCGATGAAGCAATAGCAAGAATGAGACCGAGATCGCATCCCGGTTCGTTGATCTTGATCCCACCAACGGCATTGACAAAACAATCCATACCATGCACACCGATGCCGACACGCCTCTCCAGTACCGCAAGAAGCATGGCCAGCCTCTTGTAATCAATACCGGTTGCCACGCGCTGCGGATAATTGAAGGATGCAGGACTGGTCAGTGCCTGCACCTCGACCAACAGTGGCCTCGTGCCTTCCATGACCGACGTTACTGCAGAACCGGATGCGATCGATTCAGATATGAAAAGACTGGACGGATTGGCAACCTCACTCAATCCATGTTCAGTCATCTCGAAGACACCGATTTCATTTGTCGAGCCAAAACGATTTTTCATTGCCCTCAGGATGCGGTACTGCTGCCCTTTATCTCCTTCGAAATACAGTACCGTATCAACAATATGCTCCAGCGTCTTTGGTCCGGCAATTACACCGAACTTCGTCACATGACCGATCAACACCGTTGTTATTTCCTGCTCTTTAGCAAATCGCATCAAATCGCTGCCGCATTCCCGGACCTGAGCCACTGAGCCTGGAGCGGAAGCAAGACCCGTCTTGTATGTGGTCTGTATTGAATCGATCACCAAAAGCTCTGGATTACATGCGCGCGCAGATTCGATTATTGAATCCAGGTCAGTCTCCGAAAGTAGATCGATGGTAGGATCGACACTGCCCAATCGCTCAGCGCGCATTCGAATCTGGTAAGGCGACTCTTCGCCGCTTGCATATAGGACACGACCTTGGCCCCGCGCTATGAGCGATGAAATTTGAAGCATCAACGTGGATTTTCCGATCCCTGGATCGCCACCCAGCAAGACCAGCGAGCCCTTAACAAAACCGCCGCCAAGTACTCGATCCAGCTCTCTGATGCCAATACTTTTCCGTTCCTTATCTGCAAAAGGAATGTCACGGAGTGAAACCGGTGCTGCGGCCTTTGCTTTCCTTGTCCCCTTGCTCTTCTCAAGTATCTCCTCAACCATTGAGTCATACGAGCCACATTCTGGACATCTACCTAGCCACTTAGGGGCAAAAGCACCACAACGCTGGCAAACGAATCTTGTCTTCATACCGGGAAACAGACAGGGTAAAAGGAGATCAGAAAACCTTTATATTTATGTACTTCTTCGGATTAGCATTAATATCTTCAATGAGCGCCTTAAGCGCAAGATTGGTTTCCCTTAGTTCGTTATAGAGTTCGTCAGATTTCAGCAGACGGCCAACTGTACCTTCCCCCTTAAAGAGAACAGTAAGAGAATCCAACCGGACTGCAAGCATGTCGATCTTACCGACCGGTTCCTCTAACATCGACAGAAGCCGAGTGAGGCTCTTGTTCAAATCTGCAGAGATCCTGCGCACTGCTTGATCCAGATCAGGTATCTTTATCTTTCCGAAAGTCGTTATCAGACTATCCAATTGGCTCGCCAGAGCTTCCATATCGAGTGAACCCCCGGTCCCATAGTAAACATCGGAGGTTTTGTCACTGATTCCGGGAGTTATCTTCACATACTTGTCCGCCCCGACATAACTGACTGAACGAATACTGAATTCTGAGTCTTCGGGAAGCCGAACGTCACGATCCATGGCAAGGACAACCTGCACTTGACCTTGGTCGATCTGCATTGATTTCACTTTGCCCTTCTCTATTCCATAAACGAAAACCGGATCGCCGGTTCTTAACCCCTCGACATCCTGGAAGTATACGCTGGCGTCATAGGTGTTACGGAAGAATACCTTACCGGAAAGCCACGTGTAAAGGGCAATGAAAACAATAATGCCAACAACAACAAAAATACCAACAAATGTCTCCCTCAATCCTTTAGTCATATAATTCCTTTTCAATCTTTGTCAATTTGGTTATCTTTCCCTTCTTGAGCATGTATATCTGGTCACCAACGGCCTTGGCTGTACTCAAATCGTGTGTCACAACTATGCCGCTATTCTTATACCTCTTTTTCAAATCCTTTATAAGAGCAACGACCCTATCTGTCATTATCGGATCGAGCCCGGTTGTCGGTTCGTCATAGAATAAATACCGGGGACCCAGAGCTAATGCGCGGGCTACGGCGATCAGTCTCTTCATCCCTCCGGAGAGCGATTGTGGATAAAGATCCGCCTTGCCCTCCATGCCGACAACCTCAAGGAGATGGCACACGCGCTCTCGAATATCTTTCGATGATAGGTTGGTATGTTCACGCAAAGGCAGCGCGATATTCTCCGCGACATTCATTGAATCAAAAAGAGCAGTACCCTGGAAAACAAAACCGACTTGCTTCCTTATCTCATATAACTCATTCGCAGTCGCATTCTGTATTGATTTTCCGTCAAAGATAACCTCGCCGCTATCGACCGACATGAGACCTAATATCGATTTTAGCAAAACACTCTTTCCTGTGCCAGAAGGTCCTAGAACGACTACCAGAGAACCATCGTCGATGCAGAAACTCACATCATCGAGTACGACCTGCGAGTTGAAAGACTTTGATAGATTCTCTACCCTGATCATCCGAATATCACTAATGCAATAAGGAAATCAAGCGTCAGTATCAGAATCGACGCTGTCACGACCGCGTACGTCGCCGCACGACCAACCTCGCGTGCGCCGCCTCTGACGTTGAATCCGAAATAACAACCGGCGGTTGCGATAACTATGGCGAAGAAAAGCGATTTCACCAAGCCGCCAAAGAAATCCTTAGCGTAGAAGAAATGAGTGAGGCCGTAATTAAAGACACCAAATGGAATATCAAGAAAGAAATGCGCATAAGCTCCGCTGACCAATAGCGCATCTAATTCTGCGATCACCGTGAGCACTGGTAGTGCAATGAAGGTTCCCACTATCCGCGGCAGACTAAGGAATCTGTGCGGGTTTATCGCCATGATCTCCAGCGCATCTATCTGCTCCGTAACGCGCATGGTTCCGATCTCGGCGGCCATGGATGACGCACACCGCCCGCTGACCATCAAGGCGGTTAGAATTGGACCCAACTCTATCATTACCATACGCCCAACCGTCATGCCGAGTATGTATCTCGGCACAGTTCCCGCTACCTGATATGAAGTCTGGACTATTGAGACCAGACCGACAAATGCTGCGATTATAAGAATAATAGGCAGCGATCCGATGCCAACTTCGAATACCTGACGCAGAATCCTGTATCTTGTATGCTTGAGTTGCCAGGGGATAAAAATACTACGAAAGAAGAAGGACGAAAAATCACCTATAGCGCTAAAAAGGTTCACGTTCCTCCTCGACCAGCTCCTCCTCTCTCAGTGTTAAATTAGCAAACTGAGTGAATTCATTGAAGAAATTCAACTCGATGACACCGGTTGGACCATTCCGCTGTTTTGCCACAATGATCTCGGCAACGCCCTTCTTCTCGGTCTGTGGATCATAGACTTCATCCCGATAGATAAAGACTACAACATCGGCGTCCTGTTCGATCGCGCCGCTCTCACGCAAATCAGCCAATATTGGCCTTTTGTGTTCACGGTGCTCTGGCATCCTGGATAATTGGGAAACGACAACCATAGGACAATCCAGTTCTTTCGCAAGAGCTTTGAGCGATCTCGATATTTCGGAGATCTCCTGTTGTCGGGATACGGTTCTGGCTAATTTGGGGCCTTCCAGTAGTTGCAGATAATCAACGATCAACATCTCGATATCATAATCCGCCTTCAAACGCCGGGCTTTGGCTTTGAGTTCGTATATCGATAGCTGGGCAGAATCATCGATCAATATCGGAGCCTTATCCAGATTACCGGCGGCCGTCGCCAGATTGACCCAATCCTCGTTACGCAACATCCCCCTCCGCAGGTTCTTCAGACTCACCTTCGCCTCGCTGCACAGCAAACGCTGGACCAGCGCTTCGCCTGACATTTCGACGGAGAAGATACCGGTTGGGACATTATTCCTTATGGCAGCATATGAAGCGACGTTCAGAACGAAAGCTGTCTTCCCCATTGAAGGTCTTCCGGCAACAACTATAAAATCACCTTTCTGGAAGCCTGACGTTATCTCATCGAGTTCATAGTAGCCGGTTTCGACTCCTGTAATCATCCGTGCGCCGCGCATCGACTCTGCAGTCTCGATTATTTTGGTAATATAACCCCTGATGCTGATCGGTTCCTTTCGGAGACCTTTCTCTTTGATCTGAAACACACTGTTCTGCGCATAGTCCACAAGCTCGGCTGCAGTTTGATTATCATCAAAACTGTTCTTCAGCATTTCCATGCCTACCTGAATGATGCTTCGCTTGATCGCTTTATCAAGAACGACACGTGCGTGGTGTTCCACGTTCGCCGTCGTTAAGATGTTGCCGACGAGATTAGATAAATATTCAGGCCCGCCGATTTCATCGAGCATCTTGTTCTGTTTCAGCCAGTCATTCACCGTAACAAGATCCGCGGTTACATTCCGGTTAAACAGATTCAGGATCGCACGGTAGATCTTCTGGTTCGCCGCCTGGTAGAAATGCTCCTCGCTGAGAATCTCCATTGCCTTCGGCAGCGCGCTGGGGTCCAGTAAGATCGCACCCAGTACCGATTCCTCTGCTTCCTGTGAATGAGGGGGTACTCGCTTTTCTTCCATCTATTTACAAGCCTTACTGTCCATCAAAAGGATACATTCATCGAGAATGCGGTTCGCGATCTGCCATTTCGTCTGGTCGCCCAGATCCTCCTTCTCAGAGTTGCGCTTCATCATACTCACAGCAGCTCGTTCTGCACCAATTGCGGCAGGCGTATTGAAAACGACAATGTCCATGTTTTTTTTGTTCATCTTGTGCTGTGCTCGGGCAAGTTGATCAGAGGTCTCAAGAGAGAAACCGACAACAATCCGTGTTCCTTTTTCCTTCGTGATCTCCTTGAGTAAATCGATATTTTTCTTGAGACTGAGTTCAAACTTCTCATCATGAATCTTGATGCTACTTTGATCCAGCGGCCTGTAGTCCCCGACCGCAGCAGCCATTATCAAGCAATCGCACCAAGAGAAATCATTCTTCAGTGCGTCAAGCATCTCAGCCGACGTCCTTACCCTGGTAATATCCATACCATCAGGTAACTGGCATGCAGCTTCGCCGACTATAGCCTTAACAGTACCTCCCCGGCAGAATATTGCCTGAATCAACTCGGCCGCCATCAAACCGGTAGAGCGATTGGTCACAACGCGCACCGGATCTATATCCTCTTCAGTTCGTCCGCCGGTCACAAGGAACTTCTTACCGCCAAGATCTCGGTGTTTATCGATTATGGATACTATCTTCTTTCCGATGACCGCTACCGACGGGAATCTACCCCGGCCTATCTTTCCCGAAGCAAGCGCGCCTACGACCGGATCGACAAACCTGAAACCGTTGTTCTTCAAGATAGCAACGTTCTTCTTCACGATGGGATTATCCCACATGCCTTCGTCCATCGCCGGGACAAAAAGCACAGGCTTCTGACAGGAGAGTAAAGAGGTTGATAGCAGGTCATCTCCAATGCCGGATGCGGCCTTGCCGAGAATATTTGCGGTTGCCGGTGCCACCACGAGAATATCCGCCCACTCACACAGGGTCAGATGCTTGATGCCCGTCGTCAAAACGAACTGATCAACATACACTTCGTAACCGGACAAGGTTTGACAACTCAGCGGGGTAACGAATTCGAGGGCTGACCGTGTCAGAACAAACCGCACTTCAGCACCCTGTCTCTTCAGCAATCGTGCCAGTTCAAGTGCCTTGTAGGCAGCGATTGAGCCGGTCACACCGAGCAATACCTTCATTCGTTGAACTTTATTTTTGCGCTCAGCAGACGGCGCATGGACTCGAGTACCGGATTCATCTTCTCATCCACAAGGCCCTTGCCCTGTTCTTCCTTCAATCTGCGCGCCTCGAGCGATGCAACATTGATAGCCTTGTATTTATTCTGAAATTTCTTCCATATTTTCTCAACGGGAACTATCATTGAACCTCCTTTTGTATTCTACGCAATTTGCTCTCTGTGTCAATCTAATATTCAAAACCTTCGCGCGCCTTAGTGCCTTTGTTAAAGTAATGTCTAACCTCTCGGCATTCGGTTATGAGGTCGGCATAAGGCTCAAGCTCTTCAGGCATGTAACGTCCGGTCAGTATCAGCGTGACGTCAGCTGATTTTCGCTTGAATAGTGCTATGATATCTGCGCTTTCTATCAGGCCGAAATTCGCAGCCACATTGATCTCATCGAGAATCACAATATCATACTTACGGCTATCCACGGCTTCAGAAGCTCTTGCCAGCCCTGCCCTGGCGAGACGGATGTCCTCTTCATCTGGATTCTCCGGATTCACGAAATCGGGACGACCAAACTGTTCGATCGTAAAGTTGGGTAATTTTTTCGCCGCTTCCAGCTCTCCATAGTTGATCTTACCTTTCATGAACTGGATCATCAACACCTTCAAGCCGTGGCCGATGGCGCGCATTGCTTGACCCAGTGCCGCTGTCGTTTTGCCTTTTCCATTCCCGGTATATATATGTATCATTTTTCGCCCTCTAATTCTCTAGATGGCAGGACCAAACAGAATGCATTCAATTCAATAACCTGCAATCACCAGCAATGATATGCTCTATGGCATAGTCGGCACGCATTATGATCAATCCCCCCTGGTGGTCTATATCAAGGACTTTGCCAACAACCAACCTGCCCGGCAGTTCAATGCTCACATCACGACCGCGCATAAGTGTATATTCACGCCATTTTGAGAGCAGCGCATCAACTTCTTCATTCTTCAGCAGACCGTAGTACGTATCAAGAGACTTGCACAGGTTATGGTAGAAGCTCTGAGGGTCAAGATGCTTCTTTGTTTCGATGAATATCGAACTTGCCTTATCACGAAGATCATCGGGGAACTGCCGGACATTAAGATTGATGCCCACACCCAGAATGACATTCTCGTCGACGATTTCAGGTAGAATACCCGCAATTTTCCTGTCGTTGAGTAGTATATCGTTAGGCCATTTTATTTTTGTATCGATGCCGTATCCGGAAAAGGTCTCACAGATCGCAACACCTGCGATGAGCGAGACCAGACAGTTCTGATGATGTTTTAGTAAAACCGACATCCACAGGCCGCCCTCGGGCGAATACCACGAACGACCCCTGCTTCCTCGACCAGAGCTCTGTACATCAGCAACAACTACCGTGCCCTCAGGAGCGTTTTCCAGTATTTGCTTTATGTAGTCGTTTGTAGATCCGATTTCGTTCAATCTGTAGTATTTGCTCCCAACGATCATCGATACTCCGGATACACTACTCTGTCTTCTTGAAGATCATGGCAACGACGGTCTTATCATTCCCACCCATGCTCGAAAGCATACCGTAAGGGCGCTCTGAACTAATCTCTACTTGATACTCACCGGCCTTGCCCGAAAGTTGATGAACGATATCGACTGCCTGGCGGACACCTGTTGCGCCAGTCGGATGGCCGTAGCCAATGAGTCCGCCAGAGGTATTCGTAGGTATCAAACCATCAAGGCTGGTATTACCGTCCTTAACAAAATCAGCCCCTTCACCATAACCAGCCAGACCGGCTGCTTCGACTGCCAGTAGCCCGGCCACAGTAAAACAATCATGTACTTCCAGAACGCCAAGGTCCTTCGGTTGTATACCTGCCCTCTCATACGCGCGCTTGGCGGCCATTTCACATGTAGTCAGTTTGGTCAGATCAGGCGGTGGCGTGGTCAAATTATCCTGCACCTGGGCGTAGGCGATGACTTCGACAGCATCATTCTTGCTGACACCGATCTTCTCTAATCCTCGCTCAGATGCAAAGAGCAACCCAGCAGCACCATCAGAGACTTTGGAACAATCAAAAACATTGATGTACTCACAGAACGCCTTCGGGTTCGGTGATGTCATACCGGTCCCATTGAGATCGCTGTTCTTGTTATGATACTCCTGGGCTTTTGGGTTTTTACGTGCATTCTCAATCGCATTTACGTACCAGCGGGCCATGCCCGGACGGACTCTATCATATCCGAACTTATCAAAACAGGCACCGGCCCGTTGAGAAAACTGGTCGGGGAAGAAATACGCGTGCCCCTGCTTGCGCTCGCCAGAGTACCAACCTGCTGCTGCCAGGTAATCAGCACCGTACACAGCTTTGACGGTATTCTGGACTTCAACGCCCAAGCACATTACAACATCGGCAATGTCCGCAAGCACGGTCTTAACCGCAGCAGCGAGAGCCAAGCCGCCTGAATCGCATGCCCCTTCAACACGCATACACGGTTTGTACTGAAACGTATCGTGAACCATCGGAAAGAATCCGCCAAGGTTACCCTGATGACAGAATCTCGAGGCTATGAAATTACCAATGATACCTTCATCAATGTGTTCGGGATTACTTATCTGTTCGATCACTCCGAGTCCAGCTTCTTTGATGTAGTGTTCAATACCTGGACGTGGCTTCTTGGGATGAAATTCCTTTCTCCCCGTACCAAGCGAGACCGTGTAGAAACCGGAACAGGCATACACCTTCTTTCTGAAAAATGACATAAAAACCTCCTTCAAGGAGTAAAAATCCAATAATCAAGCAACAAATTCCAAATAATATCCAATTCTCAATACCCAAATTCCCAGACATATGGTCAGAATTCTCGAATTTGACATTTGTTTGTTATTTGCAGTTTGTGATTTGGGATTTACTCCAAATAGTTATTTATCGGTCCGTAGAGCCAGAAGAAACCGTTCATGAGGACAGCATTGACATCCTCGCCCGAATTGGCCACGCCTCTACTCACAAGACCTTCTGCAATATCCTTGGTCTTTTTCAAGAAGGCAGTCGCAAGCTGAGCACCGAGCGTATCCATTGCCGTAATCTTTTCAAAATGCTGCCTCAACTTCTCTTCCTTGTTGCTGTCCATGAGCAACCCACGCCAGGGCACAAAGCCGTCGGGCAATGGCCCCAATTTCTTGTCCATTCTCTTTCGCCACTCTTCGGAAATATGAAAATATTCCTTCTTTCTCAAGTCATAAATACCAACCGGGCGGTTCTTCTCGTATTTTAAGAATCCATCCTTCTGCGACCCATCGGCATACTGACCACCAAGCACCTTATACTTGGCCATCCTGTCGATCAATTTGCTTCTCAATGAATCATCAGGAAGGTGTGTACGCATGACCTTCAATATACACTGAAAAACGTCAATACCGACGTAGTCGATCAACTGGAATATTCCCATCGGTCTAACGAGAAAATCCTGCGTTATCCTGTTGACGGCATAGACCGCGCCGGGATAACGGAACTTCGCTTTCAGCCTGTCGACTTCAGCAATCCCGTGAAGCCCATCACGGATGAAATGTCCATTACCGATAAACCCTGATATATCATTCGCCGGCACCAATTTCTTACGCAGTCGTTTACCGAGTTCGCCCGCAACAGCTTTCAGCTCCTCCGTAGTGTTCTTTGCCGCGATCACTTCCACCAATCTTTGAACCACAGGTGGATTGTAGAAATGGTAGCCAATGAGCCGTCCGCCAAGCCCGGCACTGTCATCAAGGTATCCGATCGGAATGCTTGACGTATTAGTGAGATACAGCGTGTCTTTGCTGCACATCCTATTCAATTTCTTGTATATCTTTATCTTTACCTTCTCATTCTCAAATATTGCTTCGAATATCAAGTGGCTCTTCGCGGCAATACCGAGATCAGTACTGTAATTCAGAACGCTCGTGGAATCATCAACGAACGCATTGATAATATCGCTGTTCTCGACGAGATCCTTTCTGTGCCTGTACAGTTCCCTGAGCATAACAGTTGACTTTTCGCCAGCCTTCACAAGTTGAGCCTTCATGTAAGCCCTGAGACCATCAAGTGCCTCTTCGCTTACATCCACCAAGTTGAGCCTATAAATATTGCCCTTGTTTTCAGGTACTAACTTCAGTCTGGCCATCTCTTGTGCAATGAGTACTCCAATACCGCTGCCCATCTTACCGGCCGCACCGATAATCGTTACGTTCTGAAGCCTCTGATCAAGGTCCATCAAACCTCCTTCCTTATCGAAATATCAAATCACAAGAATCAAAAAACAAATAATATCCAAATCACAAATTCAATGTTTCTTTTGGATATTAGTTATTGTGGTTTATTTGTAATTTGGGGTTTGCCTTTTGGGATTTCATTTCTTATCCCACTTTGGTTTTCGTTTCTCCAAGAACGCCTTCATACCTTCTTTTGCCTCTTCGGTGGAGAACAGTATACTGAATGCTTCGGTCTCGTATGAGTTGGCTGTTGTCAAATTGGTATCGACTCCCCGGTTAATGACTGTTTTTGAAAAACGCACGGCCGTAGGACCGACCTCCATGATCTTCTTCGCCATGCTCTCTGCTTCCTGGATGAGCGCCTCGGGTGCTACAACCTTATTCACGAGACCAACGCGAAGAGCCTCCTGGGCATCGATCATCTCTCCCGTGAATATCAACTCTTTAGCCTTTGCGATGCCAACAAGTCTCGCGAGCCGCTGCGTACCTGCATGCCCCGGGATTAGCCCCAATTTGACCTCGGGCTGACCGAATTTTGCCTTCTCGGATGCAATCCTGATGTCGCACGCCATGGCAAGTTCACATCCGGAACCGAGTGCAAAGCCATTAACGGCGGCGATAACAGGCTTCTCCATATTCTCAATGAAATTGAGTACACGTTGACCGATCTGACTGTACTCGCGCGCCTTAATAGAATCCATCTTTGCGAGTCGGGATATATCCGAACCAGAGACAAAGGCCTTGCCCTCCCCCGTAATAATAACGATCAGCACATCATTATCGTCATTGAACATGTGCATGGCCTTTTCCAGTTCGACAATTGCTTCAACATTGACAGCATTGTAGACATCAGGTCGGTTTATCTTAGCATAACCAATCTTATCTTTCTTCTCAGCAACAATGAACTCAAACGACATCAATCCTCCTTTTTCATTTTGCTCGTCAATTCACCTCGGACTACCATCTTAATGCAAGCCGTGGGACAAACATCGGTACATAAACCACAGCCGTAGCACTGATCAACGACAACGTTCAGTTCTCCGTCAACCATACCACGTGCGCCAAAGTAGCAAACTTCTGCACACTCACCACAGTGAGTGCAATTATCAAAGTCAGTTGCCTCCCTGTACTTTCCTTTATCGCATTTTTCATCAGGATTCAAAAAATATCCGCAGCAGTCGTCGCAGCAGAAACAAATACCGGCGACCTTATTTCTATCATTGTCATCACGGAAAGGCCTTACCACGAGGTGTTTCTCCTTGGCTTCGGCAAAAAGATCAACCATGTCTTTTCTGCTGGCCTCACGCAGTGCCGAACCAGTTCCAGATTCGGGTTCATGTAAGAAAAGGCATACATCGATCCTGGAGCGAGCACACTCTCCTCTGTGCTCACGGCAACCACAGTTCGATAACCAGTATCTCTGGTTACTCTCGACAATCTGCCAGCCCTCGTCGCGGGTGGCTACATAGTGAATATTACCTTCGAGGTTTGAGCCCACTCAAATCCCCATTTCCTTCTTCTTCCTGACGATGTCTTTCAACATGGACTTGAATCTCGGTCTTGTCTGCAAGACCCAATTCTCAAAATGCTCCTGGAGGCTCTTTCCGGTCCAGCGATGCCTATTCAGATCGCTGGCATCAAAATAATACCCCCTATCAGTCAATCGAGCAGGAGTAAGACATATTGGGCAGCGGAATCGATCGCCGCCAATCCGTTCAAAAACTGAACTGTGATCTACTGGACACTTCTGTGCCACAGTCGAATCGAAAGGCTCATCCTTAAAATGCACAAGTTTATCGACGAGCACAGAAAGTCCTGCGATGCTCCCGTTAAGCAAGACCTCACCTGGCCCTGCCCCGTAGAGCACAGTGCTACCTGCGATACGTCTACCCACGGCGAGAAGCATCAGATTCGTGAAAGGTATCTGGAATTGATGCCAATCAGGCAGTGCCGCAACACCGATGCTTGCTCCTGGGCCGGCAACCTGTGTTTTCATATATCCAGCAATGGCCAGGTATCGATCCAGTAACATCTTCAACTTACCTGGAATACCCAGCACATAAACCGGCGCAATGATCAGAAGCCGGTCTGCTTCCTTGATGATATCGAGCAATCTGTACAGGTCATCATCAATCCCGCATTTCTTGTTCTCCCCGATACACTGCAAACAACCACGGCACTGCTCCAGCCTGAAATTCTTCAGATGTGCAACCTCACCCGAATCCACACCTGACTTCAAAGCATACCGTACAGAAAGACGTCCTATGATATCACTATTTCCGTTACGTCTTTCAGAAGCGACTATAGCGAGGAAATGCATTACCCACCGGTTGTTGGTTATCTGTCCTCGCAGCCTGTATGGTCGTTGGTCATTTGTCTGCGGCCCTTAAACTTGTTCCACGCCTGGGCTAGCCTGTAGAGCTGACGTGCAGATATATCATAGGTATTCAGCAATTCATTGCATAAATCGACTTCAATCCTGTATATATCCTTGACATGCTCGAGACTCACTATCGTCTCGTTACACTCAGCCATCGCATCATCAATGTACTTCTGAAATCCAGATCTCTGGTGTTTCTTGGCAAAACCCTCAGCGATCAAGCGCGGTATCGCTTTTGAAGATCTGCTGAGTTGGCTATTCAAATCGTAGCGCTCCTGGTCGGGCAATTTCGGGAGTATCTTGGTTGCGACAATTATGATGCTTGGTAGGTCTTCTGGTAAACTTCCAAATCCTTGAAACTCTTAATACGCCTCTTGCTATTTTCATTCGTCTTTTTCATATAACAACCACCAAAAACAATACTGGCAGCAACACCAAACAACCATAGACAAAAACTATGAGTTATGGTGATTCGTCGATCTCCACGATCGACACAAATGCATCTACCTGTTCGCCTTCTTTGAAGTTGACACTCTTCACAATACCATCAACCGGCGAACGGAGTTCATTCTGCATTTTCATGGCTTCGACGATCGCCACTGTATCACCGGGTTTAACCTTACTGCCGATCTTCACCGGCAGTTTGACAAGTAACCCCGGCATAGAAGAAGCAATGACATTGTCTTTTCGCTGTCCCGGCCCTTCTGAACCATATCGTGCACCGCTGCTCAACTCAAGAGTGTAGTATTCGCCTTCGAGCGAGATATATATTTTCTTTTTATCCCGCGCAAAAGGCATTCTGTAATTCTTGTTTTTTATCCTGAAGCTGATCGCGTTTTCGTGCATTGTCAATTCTCTAACCTTGAAACGCCGGTCACCTATTGTCACGATTATTTCGTCTTCGCCCTTTTGGACATCAGCGGCATATGCTTTATTCAAACACAGAAAGTTATATTTCATATGGCGTTATTCATGAATATCTCTGCACACTTCCCAATCTCCGATCTCATGCCAAGGTGTTGTCGACCGTAATATTTCATCTTCCTGCCGCAGGATTCTCTCCCCGTTCCTTCCTGTCATGGCTATCAGTGAAGCCGCGGTTATTGCGGCATGAATACTGTCATCGGACATACGCAGATCCGCCTCATTATCATCAATGAAATGAGTATGGTAATCGCCCGCAGTGAATTTTGGTGTCAACATGATACGTCTCAGGTAACCAAGATTTGTTTTGATCCCCAGTATCACATAGTAACTCAGTGCATCGGACATTCGATTAATCGCCGACTCGCGGTCCTCTGCCCATGCTATCAACTTCGACAATATCGGATCATAGTGCGGTGGAACATCCCATCCCTGGAATATTCCAGAATCAATCCTCACACCCGGACCGTTCGGTTCATCCAGATATAGTATCTTCCCGGGAGAAGGCAAGAAACCGTTCTCTGGATCTTCAGCATAAATCCTCGCTTCGATCGCATGGCCGCGCTGCTCGACCGCGTCTTGCTGAAAACCTATCTCCACCCCAGCTGCGATCATTATTTGCTGGCGGACAAGGTCAATTCCCGTCACCATCTCGGTAATTGGATGTTCAACCTGCACCCGGGCATTCACTTCAAGAAAGTAAAAATTGTGGGTCTCATCGAGCAGGAATTCTACGGTACCAGCGTTGGTATAATCCGATGCCTCGATGACCCTCTTCGCTGCTTCGCCCATACGCTGACGCAAATCCACATCGAGCGCAGTCGAAGGAGTTTCCTCTACTATCTTTTGATGGCGTCTCTGTATCGAGCATTCCCGCTCGAACAGATGCACCGTATTTCCATGTTTGTCCCTCAACACCTGAAATTCGATGTGACGTGGCCTTTCGATATATTTCTCGAGATAGACAGTCTCATCGCCGAATGCGCTCTTTGCCTCTCGCTGCCCGGCTTCAATGCTGTTCTGAAGCTCTTTCTCGGTGCGAACGATACGCATGCCTTTGCCACCACCGCCCATCGAAGCTTTGACAATCACCGGGTATCCCACCTCAGCGGCAATATTCTTGAAGGAAGCATAGCCCTTTTTTGCAATTTGCATACCCGGTATAATTGGAACACCCACCTTCGTAACGGTATTGCGCGACGCAACCTTATCGCCGACCAGTGCAAGTGCCTTCGAGCCGGGACCTATAAAGATAATACCACTATCTTCGCATGCCCTTGCAAATTTTGGATTCTCGGCAAGAAAGCCATATCCTGGGTGTATCGCGTCTGCATTTGAGGCTTTCGCCAGATCGATAATCGCTTGGATATTCAAATAACTGGACTGAGGAGGAGGATCCCCCACGAGATACGTTTCTTCCATATACCGCAGATGCTTGGAATTCTCATCCGCACTTGAGTATATTCCAACCGGGCAGATACCGAGTTCCCTGCATGCCCTGGCTACCCTGATAGCAATTTCGCCACGATTCGCAATTAATATCTTCTTAAACATCTTTTCTCCGAAAAAAATAGATTCAAACGGATTCGATCAGATTCAACGGAATAACGATCAGTTTGCATCGACATTCATCAGCCTGAATCTGAATCCCATCTGGGTTTACGTTTTTCCAAAAATGCTGCCATGCCTTCCTGGCCTTCCTCAGAGACGCGTATTTGCGCAATGACCTCGGCCGTATACCTCTTTACCTCATCGTATGACATTTGAGGAACCTTGCGCAGCAGTTCCTTACACGTTGTTATGGCGCTTGGTCCGCTGGAGATTAGTTGCGTCAGGTATTGATCGACCAGCGCATCAAGCGTCTCGAGTTCGGTCACGGCATTGACCAGTCCGGCGGTCAGGGCTTTTTCTGCAGAAAGCCTTTCTCCGGTCAGAAAAAATTCACGGCATTTGCCCTCGCCACATTTCTTCACGACATACGGCGATATACAGGCCGGTATTAAACCGAGTTTGACCTCACTGAAACTAAACTTGGCACTGCGCGCTGCAACTGCAATATCGCAGACAGCTACAAGCCCTGTGCCACCACCTATCGCCGCGCCATTGACTCGAGCGATTGTCGGTTTTGGACACGAATATGCCTTGTATAGCATATCAGACAGTTCAAGTGATTCTTTCAAGTTGTCGTCATATGAATAGTCCTTGACTCGACGCATCCAATTCAAGTCAGCACCGGCACAGAATGACTTACCCTCGCCGGTCAGGACGACTGCACGCACCTCTGTTTGTGCCGCCAGACGGTCAAAGGTCTCTGCCAGTTCGCCGATCATTACGTCATCGAAGGCATTATGCACTTCGGGACGGTTGAATGTCACCACAGCAACATTCTCTTTCACTTCATAGCGTATTGTTTTGAATTCTTTTTCCTGCATGACAAGTACCTCTAGATATCAAACAAAGAGCGTATTACTAACCGGCTTCTCCCTTTGTCTTGGTAATTACAGGTTCTATCAGCAATACCCAGGCCGGTTTTTTGGCGCGTGAACGATGCCTAGTGCCCTTCTTCACGAGGAATCCTTCGTTCTCCCTGATCTCGGTGGAACCCTTCTCCGTATCAATGTATATCTTACCTTTTAGCACGAAGAAAAACTCGTCCTCATTGAGATGCATGTGCCATTCATACGCACCGTCGATCTTTGCGACTCGTAGTGCGGTATCATGGACATGCAGTATATCCCTGGGTTGCCAAGGCTCCTTGATCTCCTTGATGATCTTCCTTAGACTGATCTTCGCCACACTACCCCCTTTTTGCAACAAACATCCAAAAATCCAAAATTACTAAATACCTAAACCTGATGGGTTTTTAGGTATATAGGAATTTAGGCATTTAGGTATTTGGAAATTCATCGGATTACATTCTGAATACGCCGAATTTGTGGTCGGGAATCGGCGCATTAAGCGACATAGAAATTGCCAGGCCCAATATTACTCTCGTGTCTTTGGGGTCGATTATACCATCATCCCAGAGCCGAGCCGTCGAATAGTATGCACTCGATTCATAATCGTACTTTGCCAATATCGGTTTTCTGATCTCCTCGATCTCCTTTTTCGTTGGTTTCCTTCCTTCTTTTATCAACGACCGGACTTTAATATCGGTCAACACGCCTGCCGCCTGCTCACCGCCCATGACACAAATCCTTGCTGTAGGCCACATCCAGAGCAACCGAGGATCATATGCACGACCGCACATGCCGTAGTTACCGGCACCGTAGGAATTACCGATGATAATCGTGAACTTCGGCACCTGGGCATTTGCCACAGCATGTATCAATTTCGCGCCATCCTTGGCAATACCCCCATGCTCATAACGCTTACCGACAATAAACCCTGTGATATTCTGAAGAAAGAGAATCGGAATTTTCCTAACCGCGCACATCGAGACGAAATGCGCTCCCTTCTGTGAAGACTCAGAAAATAACACACCGTTGTTGGCAAGAATACCGACCGGATATCCCATGATCCTGGCGAAGCCGCATACCAAAGTTGTGCCGTAGAGTGATTTGAATTCGTGAAACTCGCTGCCGTCAACGATGCGAGCTATTATCTCACGCACATCAAACGGCTTCCTCAGATCGCTCGGGATAATACCGTAAAGCTCAGAAGGATCGTAAGCAGGTTCCACCGGTCTTGAGCGGTCGAGAGGATATTTCTCTGATTTCGCCAGGTTTTCCATGATGTTTCTCGTCATTTCCAGAGCATGCTCATCATTGACCGCGAAGTGATCGGCAACTCCTGAGATACGGCAGTGAACATCGGCGCCTCCCAAATCCTCTTCGCTGACGACTTCTCCCGTTGCCGCCTTTACCAGAGGCGGTCCGCCAATGTATATCGTGCCTACGCCCTTGACGATCACCACCTCGTCGCTCATCGCAGGCTGGTAGGCACCGCCGGCCGTGCAGAAACCAAGCACTACTGAAATCTGAGGTATGTTATCGGCCGACATACGTGCTTGATTGAAGAATATTCTTCCGAAGTGATATCTATCGGGGAACGTACCGACCTGGAGCGGAAGGAATATCCCACCCGAATCAACGAGGTAGATGCACGGCAGTCGATTCTCAATGGCGATCTCCTGGGCGCGGATATGCTTCTTGATCGTCTCAGGAATATAGGTACCGCCTTTCACTGTCGCATCATGCGCAACAACCATCACCTCACGGTCATGGACAACGCCAATACCAGTGATGATCGCAGCTGAGGGATGTTCATTCTTATACATATCCCATGCCGCAAGGTTGCTCAGTTCGAGAAACGGAGTATTAGGGTCGAATAACTGCTTGAGCCTGTCACGGACAAACAACTTACCCCGTTCTGCATGCTTTTTGTGCATATAATCAGGACCGCCTTCTCTCACCTTTACGAGACGCTCCTTCAGAGTGCGTACAGCTTCTTCCATAACAGATCTATTCTTCTTAAAATCTGCGCTCTGCGTACTTATCTTCGACTCAATTTTATACATAAATCACTTAAAGGATCCGGGTTACGCTGGACGGTTACGAAGCCCGTTTCGTTCGACGGTTACGTCTGCACATCAGTCACAACGTTACCGCGATCCGACAAACGATACGGGCATCGTTGCCTTAAACCGTGCAACGTTGCCTTCATATTAGTATTGCCTTATATCCGTAGCATATGATGCCAGTGTGTCCTTCGGTGTATAGTTTTCGGAAAACAAATTTCACTTTCTTACCGATCTCGAGTTCGTTCGGTTTGCAATCAACAACCTGTGTCGTGACTCTGACGCCGTTATCAGATTCAACAATGGCCACGCTATAGGGCACTTCCGTCTCAAAATCCTTTGGAGCAACTCGGATTGTCGTGAAGGTCAGTATCTTTCCATAGTCTGAAACCTTTTCTCCCTTGAAGTCTCGGGATCCGCAATTGCAGACCATACGCGGCGGAAAAGCAACGCGGCCACAGCCACTGCATTTTGCAGCCTCAAGTCGATATCTCTGAGGCATTTCTCTATGATATCTTGGTGATGGCATTAAACCTCCTAAACAAAGAATAAATTCCTAAATCCGTCCGAGACGGACCAAAATACCTAAATTCCTAAACCTGCTTTAGGCATTTGTAAAAACGTGATGTACTGATTCCTGTATCCACTAACCATTTAGGTATTTTAGGCATTTGTAAATATATGTACTACCGACGAGGCACCTGAACCACCCATATTCTGTGTTAAACCGATTTTTGCGTTCTTGACCTGACGTTTTTCAGCCTCGCCGCGCAGTTGTTCAACGACTTCCACAACCTGTGCGACTCCAGTAGCACCGACCGGATGTCCTTTCGATTTCAGCCCGCCCGATGGATTAACCGGAATTTTGCCAGTCAACGAAGTATGGCCTTGTTCAGTGAACAAACCGCCCTTTCCTTTGTCAACAAAACCGAGTTCCTCGATAATGCATATCTCTGCGATCGAGAAGCAATCATGTACTTCGGCAAGGTCTATGTCCGACGGTTTGAGACCAGCCATCTTGTATGCCGCTTCAGCCGATTGTTTGACAGATCCGAGTGTGGTAATATCCTCACGCGCATGGAGAGCAAGCGTATCTGTGGCCGCGCCAGTGCCAATCACTTTCACGGCGGGCTTATTCACTTTCTTAGCGATGTCCATCGATGCCAGAAGCACACACGCCGCACCGTCTGAAACAGGAGAACTGTCGAGTACGGTAAGCGGGTCTGCCACCATCGTTGCCTTGATGACTTGGTCTACCGTAACTTCACCCCTGAACTGTGCGTTCGGATTGAGCGCACCGTTGTGGTGATTTTTTACCGAGACCATAGCAAGCTGCTGCCTCGTTGTACCATATTTATGCATATGTGCCCTGGCGATCATTGCATACAAACCCGGGAACGTTACACCGTGGTAAACTTCATATTCTTGGTCAGCGGCTGTAGCCAGCGCGTATGTGACATCTGCACCATCGGTCATTTTTTCCACACCGCCAACCAGTACTACATCACTATGACCGGAAGCCACCTCAAATAGACCAAGGCGGAATGCCATGCCGCCCGAGCAGCAAGCTGATTCAACTCTCACCGCAGGTATTTGAGGTGTTCCGAGATAATCTGCCATCAATGCCCCGACGTGTTCCTGCCCCACGAAGAGACCAGGAGTCATAGAACCAACATACATCGATGAAATACGGTCAACACCTGCATCATCGATAGCTTTCAGCGCCGCTTCTACGAAAATATCTCTTAGAGACTTTTTCCATAGTTCACCGAATTTCGTCATACCACAACCAATTACCGCAACCTCACGCATATCTTACCCCCTTTGAACACTGAATTCAGTGTAATCAGTCATTCATTATGATCTTACCACGGAATTTGGCATAATGACCGTAGTCCAAGTAGATACGATTCGTTTCCAGCATATCTCTCACCTTGTCAGCTTTGTCCCGTACTTCATCTATTCTTTCAGTAACCTTGAAAATAAACGCATCACTACCGGCACCAGAACCGAATGACACAAGAAGGATCATGTCGCCTTTCTTTGCAATATCGAGCGTTGCCGAAAAGCCTGTTGGTGAAGAACCTGAATATGTATTACCCATGAGTGGGACTACCCAACCCGGTTCGAGTTGTTCCCGCTTGAAACCAAGTTTCTTGCCGACGGTCAAAGGGAATTTTCCATTTGGCATGTGAAAGACGGCGTAATTGAAATCAGAGGCTTTTAATCCGCTCTTCTTTAGGATCCCTTCACCCGCACCCAATATATGCTTGAAATATGCAGGCTGTCCAGTGAATCGTCCACCGTGCAAGGGATAGAAAGCTCCCTCGCGGCGCCAGAAATCAGGCGTATCGGTCGTATAAGAGTAAGTGTGCAGCAGTTCAGCAACGATCTTGTCTTTACCGAATATGAAGGCTGACCCGCCTGCGGATGCGCTGAACTCAAGAGCATCGCCCGGGGCGCCTTGCGATGTATCAGCACCAATCGCCAGTGCATACTTCATCTGATCTGCGCTGACAAGGCTGAAGGCTACGAACATAGCCTCGGTACCTGCCTTGCAGGCAAATTCATAGTCAGCAATATGCACCTCCGGTACAACACCAAGGGCTTCGGCGACGACCGTACCGGACGGCTTCACTGCGTATGGATGAGACTCCGAACCAATATATACTGCGCCGATATCCGCTGGATCGATCTCAGCCCGACGCAGTGCATTTCTGGCAGCCTCTACCGATATCGTGATCGTATCTTCGTCAAGAGCCGGGACTGTTTTCTCCTTCAGCAATAGACCTCTGCGTACTGCTTCTGCATCACGACCCCATTGCTTGGCGATCTCATCAACCTTTATTCTGTACCTTGGCAGGTAAGAACCATATCCAACAATACCAACCATCAAACCTCCTTCCAAAGACAAAGACCTAAATTCCAAAAGTCCTAAACACCTAAACGAAGCGACTACAGTCTTTTAGGCATTTAGGCATCTAGGTATTTAGGCATTTATGTTTTCTCAAGTGCTTGTTCCAGATCGGCTATCATGTCGTCTGGATGTTCGGCGCCTATACATAGTCTTATCAAATCTGCAGGAATACTTGCCATAGAACGGAGATCCTCACCCATCTGCTGATGGGTAGAGATCGAGGGGATCGTGGCCACCGACTTGATCCTCCCCAAATCGGTCGCGCGCCAGATACGCTTCAGATGATCGAAGAAAGCACGCGCCGCCGAAATACCGCCTTTTAGTTGAAATGACATCAAATGACCGTATCTGTTCACCGGTTTCTTGTACTGGTCGTCGTATTCCGCGTCAACGAGCCAAAGGTACTTGGCCGCAACGTTGTGAAGGGAATGATTTCTTAAACCCAAATAATTGACGGCCGAAACCTTCGAATGCCCTTCAAGGAACTCCGCGACTTTCATTGAATTCTGACTCAGAATATCCATTTTCGAACGCAAGGTCCGAATATCATTGAGGGTAAGAATCGCCTGCATCGGGGACAAACACCAACCGACATCCCTGTTCGGCAGCAGTTTGATGTATGTAGCAAAGTCCTCTCTCAGCTCATCATTGTCGATATTAGTAACGATATGCTTGCGCGCAATCACAGCTCCCGCAATACAGAAACCACTTGCAGTCAGCGTTTTGGTAACGGAATGTACAACTATATCGGCGCCCAATGAAATCGGACGTAGTAGTGCCGGCGTGGCGATAGTCGTATCGAATATTGCGGGAATCCCGTGTTCATGTGCGAGGTCAATTACTTTTTTTAGGTCGAAGAACGATAAACCAGGATTTGAAGGCAGCTCTCCGAAAAGAAAGCGCGTATCACTATCAATCTTGGACGCCCACTCATCAATGTTGTTGGGTTCAACAACCCAGCGGCATTCGATCCCACGATCCTGCATCTTACGGATATTGAACTGCTGGAACGTACCTCCGTATATTTGGGCGTTAGAAACAAAATTGATGGGCTCGGTCGATTTCTTAGTGCTCTTGACGAGAAAAGGATCAGTGGCGCTCGCTATTGCGGCCATACCTGATGATGCCGCGCAGCATCCGGTCTCACCATCAAAGCCGTACCCCTCGAGCAAAGCCAGAGTAGCTTCGAGATAACCCATGGACGGGTTATGAATTCTGCTGTATGTCCACGATGGTATAAGATAAGCCAGTGCCGCTTCCATCTCATCGCTATCACGGAAGGCCTGAGATGAACTCATATATACTGGCTCGATGATAGAACCCTGGTTATTCTCTATTGCCTCCTGCACAGAGTACGCGCCATGCACCGCTATTGTATCGAATTTCCATTTCTTCACTTCCTCGTCGATGTACCGGCGGTGCGCGGCAAGAGCCTTCTTGGCATTGTCTACGTATTTCTGTACGCCCTCATTCATATTATCCTCCATAATGAGTCAAAACTACCGATTTCATCACGCAGTTTCTATATTTTTCTCAAGGCCAGGTCCAGATCATCGATGATATCATCCGGGTGTTCAAGACCAACGGACAGGCGTACGAATCCTGGCTTGATACCGCTTTCAAGAAGTTCACTTTCGCTGTAACCGGAATGAGTCATTGATCCAGGATGCTCGATAAGAGTATCGACGTCGCCGAGACTGACCGCGAGAGTACATAATTTGACCGAATTCATGATCGCCTTGCCGGCCTCCTTACCACCTTTAACATCAAAGCCGACCATTCCCCCAAAACCATTCATCTGTCGGCAAGCAACCTCATACCCGGGGTGTGATTCCAGCCCTGGATAATAGACGTGCTCGACCCTGTCGTGCTTCGTTAGAAATTCAACGATCTTCTGGGCATTTGAACAATGCCTATCCATGCGGACAGCAAGGGTTTTCAATCCCCGCAGTATCAACCAGGCATTGAACGGAGATAGGGAAGCGCCTATGTCCTTTGCTCTCTTCCACATGTTCTTGACGAAATCCTGTGTACCAACGACAACACCGCCAATGATATCACCATGACCGCCAAAGTATTTCGTCGCGGAATGGACAACGATATCGGCACCCAATCCGATCGGTCGTTGAAGGTACGGGGTGGCAAAAGTATTATCGACACAGAGCGGTATCCCTTTGCTGTGTGCCGAATCCACACATCGAGCGATGTCAATGATCTTCAGCGTCGGATTGGCTGGAGTCTCAATGAACAAGAGTTTCGTTTGTTCATTGACCGCTGCTTCCACCTGATCGATATCAGTTGCATCAACGAATGTTACCTTGATGCCAAGATCCGGCAACACGTTTTTAAAAAGTGTGTATGTACCGCCATAAATGGTATCGTCTGACACAACATTCTCTCCCGATTTCACGGTCGATACCACAACATTGAATATCGCCGCGAGCCCGGATGCGAAAACCGAACCTGCCTGCGCCGATTCTAGAAGAGCGATCTTCGAGGCAAGAAGTTCGATCGTTGGGTTGCTGATCCGCGTGTAGATATGTCCGGGTTCCTCTCCTTTGAATAACCGCGCACCGTGGTCGGCATCACGGAAGACAAAAGTAGACGTTTGGTAAATCGGTGGCGATAATGCCCCCGTATGTTTGTCAGGATGCTGCCCGCCGTGGACAACATCTGTTTCGATATGCATCACACCTCCTAATCTCTCTCTTCCCGCTGGCTTAATTCAATCAGAACACCACCGGTTGAACGAGGATGAACGAACGCGATTTTTGCAGCGTGCGCGCCCTTACGCGGAATTTCATCGATCAATATAGCTCCTCTATTCTTAAGATCTTCCATCGATTTTTTGATATCTTCGACTTCAAAACTTAGATGATGCAACCCCTCTCCCCGCTTCTCAATGAATTTGTGGATCGTGCTGTCTTCACTCGTCGGTTCGAGGAGCTCAACGGTCACCCCTCCGACATCCAGCATTGCCACTCTCACCTTCTGCTCAGGTGTCTCTGAGATCATTTTCAAACTGAAACCGAGAAGATCACGCCAGATTCTGAGCTGATTCTCGATATCCTTAACAGCAATGCCTATATGTTCGAGTTTCATACTATAAAGATCGGAAAACGGTTCTCGGATACGAAGCCCGTTACGTCGGACGGAAGACGGTAACGTTTGTCCGGACGGTTGCCGTAACCTTTTGAGCCGAAACGGGCATCGTCACCCATAACCTGTGATTCCTGTCTGCTCCTATATAAGTTTCCTCTTCTTTGCTGCTTCTTCCAGTTCGGCTCGGAAGTTCGGGTGAGCGATCTCGATCAACGATTTTGCCCTTTCATTCAGATTCTTACCGTGCAAGTTCGCGATACCGTGTTCGGTGACAATGTAATGGACATCAGCTCGCGTCGTAACCACTCCTGCTCCGACCTGCAGGGTAGGCACGATCTTAGAAATGGTATCATTCTTTGTTGAAGAAGGAAGTGCAATGATCGGCTTGCCACCCTTAGACTGTGCAGCACCACGTATGAAGTCCACCTGCCCCCCGAATCCAGAATAGATACGCGTCCCGATCGAATCAGAACATACCTGTCCAGTAAGATCCACTTCAATTGCCGAGTTTATCGCGATCATCTTCTCATTCTGACCTACTATGAACGGATGGTTAGTATAATTCGTTGGATGTGTTTCGAATATCGGGTTGTTATCAATGAAATCATAGAGATCCTTGGTGCCAAAATAGAAAGTAGCAATCACCTTGCCAGGATGCAGTGTCTTCTTCGAACCCGTAATCACACCAGCATTTATCGCTTCAATGAGGCCATCGGAAACCATCTCGGTGTGAATACCTAGATCCCTCTTGCTGAACATTGCCTTCAGCGCGGCGTTGGGAATGCCACCTATACCGAGTTGGAGAGTGCAACCGTCATCGACAAGACTCGCTATGTATTCGCCTATCTTTTTCTCTACTTCTGTAAACGGCGGTATGTTCAGTTCAGGAAGTTCGTCAGATACCTCTACGAGCTTTGCAAACCTCGACACGTGAAGAAAGGAATCACCAAGAGTTCTCGGCATGCGATCATTTACCTGGGCAACGACTATCTTCGCTGTCTCAGCCGCGGCCTTCGACGCAAGACATTCAACACCCAGACTCACAAAACCGTGTTCGTCTGGCGGCGATACATGCAGAAAAGCAACATCGAGCGGCAATAGATCCTTGTAGAAGAGCGTCGGTATCTCATACAAGAACACCGGTGTGTAATCCGCCCGGCCGTCATTGACCGCAGTACGGTCGGCCGGGCCAACGAAGAGCGAATTGTGCCTGAAATGCGGCTCCATACCTGGTTTGGAGAGAGGGTCGTCACCGAGTAGAAGCACGTGAGTTATCTCAACATTACTAAGTTTATCCTTCCGCTGCGCCAGTGCTTCGGTCAACCGAAAGGGTGTAGCAGCATTGCCACTAACATAGACGCGGTCCTTACTTTTCACGACAGATACGGCTTCCTCGAAGGAGCACAATTTGGCTTTATAGTCGTCGAACCAGCTCATGGCAGGAACTCCTTCTTTATTACCCCTTTCTCGGCGTAAAGACCATTGGCAAGTGCCTTGCTCTGCTTCAGCGCTTTTTCAAAACCGAGTTCCGTGATCATCTTAAGATAAGGAAAAGCACTCGATGTCAATGCATGGACTGCTGTCCTCGCGATCAGAGATGTTGCGTTGGGCATACAGAAATGGATGACATCATCGACCGTATAGATGAACTTTCCGCTCGGCGATATCTTGGCAGTTTCGACACATCCACCCTGGTCGATAGAGAAATCGATTATTACCGAACCTCTGCGCATCGTCTTAACCATCTCCTTCGTCACAAGGGTCGGCGACCGTTTCCCTCGCAACAAGACTGCCCCGATCACAACGTCAGCAAATTTGATGAGCTTCTCGATATTATGTCTGGTAGCAAACATGGTCGTGACTCGCATATTGGCCGTGTGACAGGCAAGGTGATCCAGTTTGCTTCGATCGATATCGAGCACATAAACATTAGCGCCGATCCCGGCAAACGTCTTTGCGGCGTTACAGCCCAGCGTACCACCGCCCAGTATTATGACCTCGGCCGGTGGAATACCTGCGATACCGCCCAGCAATATACCACGACCGCCGCGCGGAGATTCCAGTAACCTCCCGGCTATTTGTACCGATAACTTACCTGCCATTTCGCTGAACGGTATGACTATGGGCAGCCGGCCATCAGGCTGCTGCACTATTTCGTAGCCAACAAGCGTGACCTTCTTATCCGAGATTGTTTTGACGAATTCCTTACGTGCCGTGATCAGATGGATGAATCCCATGATCACCTGGCCCTCCTTGATAAAAGGATATTCATCCTGCTGGGGTCTTCTAACCTTGAGCAGAATCTCTGCACGCCGATATGCTTCCTCCTTAGAATAGACTACGGTCGCACCGGCTTTTTCATAGTCGCCATCCGAAAAACCTGCGCCAACCCCTGCTTTGCTCTCGACATAAACCTTGGCGCCGCATAGTATCAATTCCTGGGCGCCCATTGGCGAAAGACCAACACGGTATTCATCGGTGCCCTTGAATGGTGGTATCTCCTTAGGGACCCCAAACTGCATGTATCCTCCTTGTTTCTATCAAGTTCTGCTAAAATTCAAAAGATCTGCTTTTCTTTGAATTGACCATAGACACCGCGCAAGACATCAGATATTTCACCAACAGTGGCATAACTCCTGACGCAATCGATGATCGCATCCATAAGATTATCGCCTAATATCGCCTTCTGACGGAACACTTCCAGTAGTTGTTTCACCTCACTGTTATTCCTCTTCCTCCGAATCCGATCTGTCCTTGCCTTCTGCCTACGGACAGATTCAAGTGCGACTCTCATCGTTCTGTATCTCTTAACCGACTTGCCATCCGAAAATTTGTTAACACCAATGACATTAACCTCACCCTGCTCCATCGCCCTCTGATGCTCATACGCACTTTTGTGTATTTCCTTCTGGAAATAACCGTTGTCAATGGCACTCACCGATCCTCCCATCCCCTCAATCTCCTCCAGATAACGATTGACATCGGCTTCCAATCTGTTGGTCAATGATTCGACGTAATAGGAGCCCCCTGCCGGGTCGATTACATTCGGGACATTACTCTCATAGGCAATGACCTGTTGGGTGCGTAGTGCAAGGCGTACTGCATCCTCGGTCGGCAGTGAGAGTGCCTCATCATAGCTGTTTGTATGAAGGCTTTGCGTACCGCCAAGCACTGCAGCCAGCGCCTGGAGTGTCACTCTGACCGCATTGTTCAACGGTTCCTGTGCGGTAAGTGACGACCCTGCGGTCTGGGTATGGAATCTCAGCATCCATGACTTCGGGTTTTTTGCGCCGAACCCTTCTTTCATTACCCTCGCCCAGATGCGCCTCGCCGCGCGGAATTTGGCTATTTCCTCGAAAAAATCAACGTGAGCGTTGAAGAAGAAGGAAAGCCGCGGCGCGAATTCATCAACGGCGAGGACTCCTCGGTCGATCACTGCTTTCACATACGAAATACCGTTTGCCAGAGTGAAAGCAACCTCCTGCGTAGCCGTCGACCCGGCTTCTCTTATGTGATAACCGGATACGGAGATCGTATTCCACTTCGGCAGATGCCTGCTGCAATACGAGATAATATCAACCGTCATACTAATTGACGGTAAGGGCGGAAATATGTAAGTACCGCGCGCGATATATTCCTTGAGTATGTCATTCTGCACCGTTCCTTCCAGGACGGCCGGACCGATACCTTTTTTCTCGGCAACCACAATATACATAGCAAGAAGAATCGCGGCAGTAGCATTGATAGTCATGGACGTGCTTACCTTATCAAGCGGTATACCTTCGAACAGTATCTCCATGTCGGCAAGGCTGTCGATCGCCACACCGGTCTTTCCGACTTCGCCCTCGGATAGAGGATTGTCAGAATCATAGCCCATCTGTGTCGGCAAGTCGAATGCAACGGACAAACCGGTCTGGCCATGAGCAAGCAGGTATTTGTATCTTTTGTTTGACTCCTCAGCCGTACCGTATCCCGCATACTGGCGCATTGTCCAGAGCCTACCGGTGTACATGGAAGGATAAATGCCACGGGTGAAAGGAAATTCACCGGGTTTTCCCAGATCACGATCGTGCACGAATTCCTTCAAATCATCAGGATAATATATCATGATAACCCACCAAAAACCCACATAGCATCCTCACTCGATAACAAGGAGTATATCACCGGTATTCACCGTCTGCCCTTGTTTGACGTTGATCTTCTTGAGCAAACCATCGCGCACCGCCTTTATTTCATTCTGCATTTTCATGGCTTCAACAACGAGCAGCCCGTCTCCGGTCTTGACTGAATCACCCTCTTTCGCAACGACTTCTATTACCAGTCCGGGCATTACCGCTTTCACCGCCAATTCCTTTTTGTGCGCCAGTTCCGGGCTCGCCGTTATCATACGCTGCACTTGCTCATCGACAACATTGACTTCATATGACTCTCCATTCACGAGTACCCGATCGTCAGATTCAACGACGACAGCGAATGGTTTGTCTTTAACAATAAGCATCAATTGAGAAGCCTGTTCATGGGCGACTTCGACGCGTACTTCCTCACCGTTGAGGAATACGATAAAACGGTCATCCTCTTTCCTGACATCCACACGGAATTCCTTCCCGTCCACATCAACGACGTATGCCATACTAACCTCGATCAAACATCGCTTTCCGTCCCGACATTTTCCATGGATTAGCGGTCTTAGCGTCCTTATGTTGCGCAATTTTCACGCGCTGCTCGCTCAAAACTCGGGCAAGCACCGACGAAATCGCTGCCACATCATGGTAATGCTTTTTATATTCGATCTTCTTCAATACCTTATCGATAAAGGTAGTATCATAGTCGCCCTCGACGAATTTTTCATGACCCATGACCAGAATATGGAACGGTATTGAAGTCTTTATCCCTCTGATCACATATTCATTCAACGCCCTCCTCATGCGTACAATGGCATCCTCTCTTGTTGGAGCCCATACGAGTAATTTGGCGACGAGTGGATCGTAGTAGATGGGAACATCAAAACCCTCATAGATTCCACTATCGACTCTCACGCCAATGCCACCGGGCTCGATCAGCTCAAGAATTTTTCCGGTGGATGGTGCAAATTCGTTCTCGGGATCCTCAGCAGAAATGCGGCATTCGATCGCGGCGCCGGTCATGCGTATTTTGTCCTGTTCAAGGCTCAATCGCTCTCCAGAGGCTATCTTGAACTGTTCCTTCACGATATCAATGCCGGTTATCAATTCGGTGACCGGATGCTCAACCTGTAAACGCGTGTTCATTTCGAGAAAATAGAAATTCCTATCTTTATCCACCATGAATTCCACTGTACCGGCGTTATTGTACTTCGATACCTTCACGGCTTTGACCGCTGCCTCGCCCATCCTCGCCCTCAACTCCGGGGTCATCACGGTGGACGGGGACTCTTCTATCAGTTTCTGATGACGTCTCTGTACGGAACACTCGCGCTCAAACAAATGAACGGCATTGCCATGATTATCGGCGAGGATCTGAAACTCAATGTGCCTTGGAGATTCCAGGAATTTCTCGATGAATATCGTCGGATTACCGAAAGCCGATCTCGCTTCACCCATTGCCTGTTTCATCGCACCGCCCAGGCTCTTCTCATCGCGAACGACGCGCATGCCCTTTCCACCACCACCACCGGCAGCTTTGATAAGCACCGGGAATCCGATTTCCGCAGCGATACTACGGGCATCATCCTCTTTTTCGACTGGTCCATCGCTCCCCGGAATAACGGGGATATTCGCTTTGCTCATCGTACGCTTTGACTCGATCTTGTCGCCGAGCAGTTCGACCGCCCGACTGTTCGGGCCAATGAACACAATGCCACTCTTCTCGCAGGAACGTGCAAAGCCAGTGTTCTCGGCCAGGAATCCATACCCGGGATGGATTGCTTCTGCACCCGATTTCTTTGCCACCTGAATGAGTGTATCCACCTTGAGATAGCTTTCGGTCGCCGGAGCACCGCCAATACAATACACTTCATCTGCATACCGCGTGTGCAGAGCGTTCCGATCGGCATCGGAGTAAACAGCAACCGACCCAATACCCATCTCCCGGCATGCCCTCAGCACCCGGACCGCAATCTCACCTCGATTGGCAACTAATATTTTTTTAAACATTATTACTCTTTGGTCATTTGATTATGGCTATTTGTCATGGCAGCCGGTATTGTCACACGTTGTTGGTCTATGTAACCACATCATATGACAAAGTACCAAACAGGCAACCACGCCAAACAACATAAAACTAGTTTCATAGTGGTATATTCCCATGCTTCTTGGGCGGATTTGAATCGCGCTTGTTTTCTATGATTTCCAGAGACTCGATGATGCGCGCTCTTGTTTCCGACGGACGTATTACCGCATCGATATAACCCTTACTGGCTGTGACGAACGGGTTGGCGAATTTCTGAGTGTACTCATCAATAAGTTTCTTCTCCAGTGCCTTTGGATCTTTGGCCTCTTTCAACTGCTTCCGGTAGAGAATTTTCACAGCTCCATCAGGCCCCATCACGGCAATCTCTGCGCTCGGCCAGGCGAAATTAACGTCGGCCCGGGTATGTTTGGAACTCATAACACAGTACGCACCGCCATACGCCTTACGGGTGATGATTGTGATTCTCGGTACAGTAGCCTCACAGAATGCGTAGAGCAGCTTGGCCCCGTTCTTTATAACCCCACCCCACTCCTGGGCCGTGCCGGGAAGGAAACCGGGGACATCCACGAACGTAATGATCGGAATATTAAAGCAGTCACAGAAGCGGACGAATCGTGCGCCCTTCATGCCCGAGTTCCTACCCAGGACTCCCGCAAGGACTGCTGGCTGATTCGCCACAACCCCAACGGCTTTGCCATTGAAACGAGCAAACCCGACAATCAAGTTCGGCGCATAATGCCTGTGCACTTCCAGGAATTCTCCGCTGTCAACGATCTTTTTGATGACCTCAAGCATGTCATAGGGTTTGTTCGGGCTGTCCGGTATGATCGTATCGAGGCTCTTGTCCATACGATTCGGGTCATCAGTTGGTTCAAGAGATGGCGGATCTTCAAGATTGTTCTGCGGTATGAACGAAAAGAGTCTTTTGAGGAGCTCAATACATTCAAGCTCTGAATCTACCGCGAAATGCGCAACGCCAGATTTTTCATTATGCACCATCGCCCCGCCGAGTTCGTCATAAGTAACATCCTCATGTGTTGCGGCCTTAACGACATCAGGTCCGGTCAAGAACATGTAAGAACCAGCAACCATGATAATGAAATCGGTCATCGCTGGCGAGTACACTGCACCACCAGCACAGGGACCCAGCACCGCAGATATTTGTGGAATGACACCCGAAGCGAGCACATTACGAAGAAATACATCCGTGTAACCAGCAAGACTATCAACACCCTCCTGAATGCGTGCCCCGCCCGAATCCTTCAAACCGATGAT
The DNA here is from genome assembly GCA_020343595.1 of Caldifarciminota bacterium. Lineage (GTDB taxonomy): Bacteria > Hydrothermota > Tepidihabitantia > SM23-42 > SM23-42 > SM23-42. The sequence continues at coordinate 269,271 of CP070802.1, forward strand.
TGGGCATCCCATCTTCATTGCCAGGTCCTGCAATTTCACTATCTTACCGGCATAAGCCAAAGACAGAGAACCACCGAACACTGTGAAATCCTCAGCGAAAATACACACCACGCGTCCATTTATCCGCCCGTAACCGGTTACAACACCATCGCCCAGTACTCGGTTCTTATCAAGACCGAAATCAGCACAACGATGGGTTACGAACTTATCGGTTTCTCTGAACGTGTTCTTATCGAGTAACAGATCTATGCGTTCACGTGCGGTCAACTTACCCTTATCATGCTGGGCTTTTATTCTTTTCTCGCCACCGCCGAGCAGCGCTTCCCTCTCGAGGTCCTCGAGGTTCTTGAGCCTATCCTCACCTTTCATTAATCCTCCCACTTCACTGAATCACCGTATACTACAGCACCGGTGATCATAAGACTACTCGACTGCAAGACAGCAAAAACCATCCAGGTTGATAACACCATTATCATCATCCAGAAAGCCTTTTCTTTCTCCATCGGCCGGATTTCTTTGCAGTTTTCTTTCGTTTCTGTACAACGCCTTCACCGCCGACCACTTCAACTTTCAAACTTCCCTGGCGTTCCCTCAAGCGTGCAAAAACGATCTTCGGGTCGTGCTCGAATACTAACAAGTGGTCTTCTCTGACGGCATCCTCGACTATTTGCTTCTTCCGTGCGATGAGATCAACCGGATACAGGTCATAGCTGGTCAAGTAGTGCGGCTTAAGATGATATACCGTAGGGATGATATCACCGAGATAGAGCGCACTGCCGTTACCGCCATCGATCAAGACCGACTGATGACCCAGTGTGTGGCCGTTGGTGAGCAAGACCTTTATGCCGCGCACGATCTCAAAATCCCCATCAACAAATTCAACCTGTCCGGCAGCTTCCAGCGGCAGAAAATCACTGGCCCGGTAACTGGACCTCGTCCTCTCATCCGTATTCTGCGCGCTAAACCATTCCTGTTGCTGTATGAAGTACTTTGCATTCCCGAAGGTTGGAAGATACTTGCCGCCACTGTTGGACGTATTACTCCCACAGTGGTCAAAGTGGAGATGCGTATTGATCACATAGTCGATATCTTGAGGCTTCACTCCATATCGGGCCAAGGATGCGATCAGATTCACATCACGATCAATCTTATATACCTCTCTCAGCTTTTTACTGAATTTATCGCCGATCCCGGTATCTACAAGTATGCACTTGCCATCGGCCTTGATCAGCAGGCAATTCACCGCAAGCTTTATCCTGTTCTGTCCATCTGAAGGAGAAACTTTATCCCATAAAACCTTGGGCACAGCACCGTACATTGCTCCGCCGTCGAGCCAGAAGTGCCCGTCGGATATTGGGTACAATTCAAATTTACCAAGCTTCATCTATTTCTTTCTTTTCTTGGTGACTCTTTTCTTGACGGATCTTTTCGCGCGCCGCGATGGCTTTTTTGGCTCCGAAGTATTGCTTCTTATCCAATCCACGATCTCACTGGTCGGTGTTCCGGGGCCAAAAAGCATGCGGACACCAATTCGCTGAAGCTTTTTCATGTCATCAATCGGGATTATGCCACCACCTATCACCAATATGTCAGTAGCTTTCTTTGCCTTGAGCAACTTCAAGACCTTGGGGAATATCGTCATATGTGCGCCGGATAGAACCGAGAGTCCGATGACTTGCACGTCCTCCTGCACGGCTGCTTCGACGATACTCTCGCACGTCTGATGAAGTCCAGTGTATATTACTTCCATCCCTGCATCACGCAGCGCAGCAGCAACAACTTTTGCACCCCGATCGTGTCCATCAAGGCCTGGCTTGCCAACCAAAACGCGAATCTTACCTCTCATAAGACCTCCTGACGACAATTCCGAATTTCGAAATTCGAATTGCGAAATTTCTAGAATATGATCGGCTCATGATATATGCCATATTCTTCTTTTAATGTATTACACATTTCTCCAATAGTTGCGTACTCACGCACGCAATCTAAAATCCTTGGCATCAGGCTCTCACCATCTTCTGCCGCTTTCCGAAGCATACGCAATTTTTCTCTCACACGCTTATTGTTCCTTTGTTTTCTGAGTTTCCTGAGTTCCTGTATTTGAACCTTTTCGACCTGTCGCGATATCTTGAGTATCTCGATCTCTGGCCTTTCTTCTTCCTCGAAGACATTTACGCCAACATGATATTTCTGCTTCCGTTCCAATGCTTTCTGATATGAGTACGCGCTACGGGATATTTCCTTCTGAAAAAACCCTTTCTCAATAGCGGGTATCACACCACCCATCTTGTCAATCTTGGTAAAGTATTCGTAGGCACCCTTCTCCAGTTCATTCGTGAGTGATTCCACATAATAAGACCCACCCAGAGGATCAATCGTATTAGCCACACCAGATTCATAGGCCAACAGCTGCTGCGTACGCAAGGCTATCTTCGCCGACTTCTCCGTTGGCAGAGCGTATGTCTCATCCATTGAATTAGTGTGAAGAGACTGAGTTCCACCGAGCACTGCTGAAAGTGCCTGATACGCGGTACGAATAATGTTGTTCTCCGGCTGTTGTGCCGTCAACGTGCATCCGGCAGTCTGGGTATGGAAACGCATCAGATAGGAACGCGGATCTTCTGCGTTGTATTTCTCGCGCATCATACGAGCCCATATCCTCCGTGCCGCACGATACTTTGCGATTTCTTCGAAGAAATCAAGATGTGCGTTAAAGAAGAACGATAGACGCGGCGCGAATTTATCAACGGAGAGACCTGCCTTGATTCCGTGCTCCACGTACGTGAAGCCGTTCTTAAGAGTAAAGGCGAGCTCCTGGAGCGCAGTAGAACCCGCCTCCCGGATATGATAACCCGAGATCGATATCGTGTTCCACTTGGGAACATGCTCACAACAATATGCAAGAATATCGGAAATGATCTTCATTGACGGACCGGGCGGGTAGATCCACGTCTTCTGTGCCTGGTATTCTTTCAGCATATCGTTCTGTATCGTGCCGGTCAGAATCCTCGGAGGAAGGCCTTGTTTCTCTCCTACTGCAATATACATCGCGAGTAGCATTGCTGCCGGAGGATTGATCGTCATGGAGGTGGAAATCCTGTCGAGCGGGATCCCTCTGAAGAGTATTTCCATATCGCGTAGACTGTCTATGGCAACACCACATTTGCCAACTTCGCCGCGGGAGAAGGAATCGTCCGAATCACGCCCGTAAAGTGTCGGAAAATCAAATGCAACAGACAGACCGGTCTGGCCATGCTTCAACAAATACTTGTAGCGCCGGTTAGTATCCCTGGCAGTGCCGAAGCCAGAGAATTGTCGCATTGTCCAGAGACGGCCCCGATACATATTCGTGTATACACCCCGCACGTACGGAAACGCACCCGGATATCCAAGGTCTCTATCGTATTCTATATCAGCAATGTCATCCGGTGTATACAATACCCTGACCGGCAGACCGGAGACGGTCGTAAATTCCACCTGCCTCTCCTCACACGACTTCACTTTCTCATTCCATTCTTCTTTTTTCACCCAAACCTCCTACCGGCTACCCCTGATAATTCTTCGAGCGATTTTCTTTGCAACTCGATAGGGATTGAGCTGACGTTTGTACATGCTTTCCATCAGTTGTTTTATTTCATTCTCGGGAATCACCTTCTTCTGCAAGTGTACCCTTATCCTCCGTTCAATCAGCTCATGCATGCGTAGCAACAACTTTTTCTTTCGCTCCTGCTCCAACTTTCCCGTCTTTGTCAGATGTTTCTCGTGTGACTCAAGAGCCAGAACAAGTTCTTCTATACCTTCATCCTTTATTGCAGTTGTCTTCAGGATCGGGAGGTCCCACCCGGCCTCTTTTTCTCTCATTTCGAAAGCGAACTTCAGTTCGCTTACGAGACGTTCAGACCCCTCACGGTCGCCTTTATTGACAACCATGATATCGGCAATCTCCAGCAGTCCCGCCTTCATGGCCTGAATGCTATCGCCGGATTCGGGAACCAATACGACGATGGTTGTATCACAAACCTGCGCAATGTCCAGTTCTACCTGTCCGACACCGATCGTTTCGATGAGAACATAGTCCATACCCGCGGCATCGAGCACAAGGGCTACGTCCTTTGTTGCCTGTGCCAGGCCGCCCATGCTGCCGCGCGACGCCATGCTCCTGATGAATATATTATCTTTTAATGCAAGATCGGTCATGCGTATCCGATCGCCCAGGAGCGCCCCGCCGGAGAAAGGCGAACTAGGGTCGACTGCTATTATACCAACCTTCTTATCGCAACCAAGGAGCCGCTTCGCGATTGAAGTGACCAGTGTCGATTTTCCTGCTCCTGGCGGACCAGTAATACCAATATGGAAGGAACGCCCGGTATGGGGAAAGATGCTTTCCAGGAGATCCTCACCCTTACCATCCTCCACGGCGCTGACTATCCTGGCAATGACCCTCTTGTCGCCCTTTAACAGACTCTTGATATCATTCATGCAGACAGCCCGGAAGCGCTCCATCGAGCGGGATCATACTCTTCATTGACGAATGGATCCACGACCACTTGCCTCCGTTCCTTTGATCTTCACCAGGAGAAAGTCAAGCGAACCAGCAGCGCCACCGTCTGAATGGCCAGCCACGAAAAGATCACCGGTTCGACTGAAATAAACCGCATTCGCCCACTCGGTACCATGCCTACTGATTGCCTTCTCCCAAATAACGGAACCTTCGGTATCGAGCCCGGTTATGTACAAATTATTGTTATACGTTCTCCTATCATCTTCGGTCGGCCTGACCATTTCCTTTGTCATACCAACAATCACATAACCATCGTTACCAGACTGACATACTGCATTGCCATATTCATAAAAAGGCTTGTTGCCGAACGATGTCAGCCACTCTTCATTTCCCATCGAATCGGTCTTGACGACAACCACGTCCATCATATCGTTGCAATCAGAGTATCCGGTTAATATCCAACCACCATCCACGGCAGGCGAAGATCCCTTACACCAATCAAATCCATGACCGTGCTCACCTGGTGCATTGTAGTGTCGTGACCACTCCCTTTTACCAGAGGAGTCTATCTTAGCCAGATAGAAATCAGTGTTCGAGCTAAAGCTCCCGCTGGTCGCCGTTATCACACAACCGCCATCTTCAGTAGCGTGAACAGAATTTGCCATGTCAATTCGCCAGCCGCTGTACGTATTCGACCAGACAGTATTCCCCGCTGCATCAATCTTAAGCAGATATATATCTTCCTCGCTGACACCAAATGAGTGAGTGAAACCACATACGTAGAAGTGCTTGTCGCCAGCACGGCATATTGCAGTTCCGACATCCCAACTCCTGCCGCCAAATGTCTTTGACCATAATTCATTTCCTTCGTGGTCGATCTTCAGCAAATAGAAATCCTTGGATCCAGCACCAAACGAAGTGGTGTAACCGAGAACCAAAAAACCGTCATCAGTCTCCGCGCATGCATTGCCATATTCTGTCCCTGCCCCGCCGAAGCGCTTGGACCAGATCATGTCGCCGCCGGCATCGGTCTTGACAAGCAAAATATCCGCGTCCGGCTCGCCAGGAGCAAAGGTATAACCAACCACAAGAATGCCGCCGTCGCGTGTCGTGCACGAAGCACGGGCACCATCGGCACCGCCGCCGCCGTAGTTTTTGGCCCACACAATATCTCCTCGGTCGAAATCTACATCCATCTCCTCGACGTATCCAGCGGACAGGTTACCCTTGTGACCCCGGTTCTGATTTTTTTCAATAACGGTCGCGACTGCCATCACATTCGCATAGTTGTAGTATTGTCCCCGCGCGCTGGTGATGATGTTGCCATCGATAGTCGGAGGATTGTCGTTCCGCGGACGTCCGATATAATTGGCTCCAGCGTCGATGTACTCTTGACGGAATCTCGGTGACCCGACGATGAATCGTCCCCGTATGATATCAGCCGCGGCCAGTGCACGGACTCCGGCACAGGTAGCAGAGAGCGGCAACCCGTAGTACGCAGCCCGCCGGATGAGACGCATGGCTTCAGGACTATCTATTATATCGCCCACCGGGTGTTCAACCGGAGCGGCATTGCCGGTCGACGGTGCAATTATCAAACCGTCGTAGTATCCAATGTCTTCAAGGTCTTCAATGTTTCTGTCAGGAATTAGCGAAAAGACCTGACCGTGGTTGGCAAACCACGGGCACGGTACTATGCTGTCCAGGACGCCAGTATGGGTCACATTCCACCCGTATTCTTCAATAACATCACTCAGCAGATAATAATTCGCTCCCAGGTTGCGCGGCGTCAAGATCAAAACATTGATGCCGCTGTCGTGCCGGGGCGCGCAAGAAACAAAAATCAAAACGATCAAACATACCGTCAAATAATTTCGGGTCATACCGTCACCCCCCATGCAACAAATCCGATCAGTCTATCTCCTCAAATTCACCGGTTTTTTTATTCTTACGCACTTTGTCCCAGTAGAAATAGCGTCCGTTCATCACCACATATATCCCGTGCGGCAGGGTCTGTACAAATGCCAGAGCACTGCCCAGATTGAACAAACCATCCGAACTGCCAAAGGTATAGGGCACCATTGCACCGGTAAGCACAACGGTCTTGTCCTTGACGTGTTCGGCGATCACCCGTGCCGTATCGACTATCGTGTCGGTACCGTGCGTAATAACGATGCGCTCTTCCACAGCCTTCTTACAGTTCCGCGCGATCGTCTCCCTGTCTTCATCGCTTATCTCACGGCTATCCACCATCATCAGAGTCCTTACATCGACTGCTACGCGGCACCTGCCCAGCATCAAAGTATGGGGAACGTGGGTTTCCTTGAAATATAGTTCGCCGGTCAGTTCATTGTATTCTTTGTCAAAAGTACCACCGGTGACGAAAATTCTTATGTTCATGATTTACTCAGTACTCATCGCCTCACGTAAGCGCCCCCGTACTCCACCGGCAACCACTGCCATCACAATCGACAGGACCACACCTATCTCTTCGTCTGTGATTTTCTGCTGCTTGGCGACGCCAAGTAGATTCTTCATTCACGTGGGGCAGCCATTTGCCAATGCCGCTGCTATCTGGATCAATAGTGTAGTGCGGGCATCAAGCACATCATTCTGCTTCGCCGATTCGAAAAAATCAGAAAATTTCTTCTTCTGAACATCAGGTATCGAACCTGTTTCTTTGCGGTGGAGGATGCTGCATGCAGAAACTGCCATGACCAAAGAAAGAACAGTACCCGTATGTTCTTCTGTAAAACCTTTTTCCCTGGCAACTCCAAGGTAGTATCTCATTCACGATCCGCAGCCAAAAGAAGTCGCCGTCGCAAGGTGGAGCATAAGAGTGGTATCCTCCCCGAGCACCTTGTTGTAACGGGCAGATTCATAGAATGACGTGTATGCTTTGTTCTGTTTATCAGGCAACACTTTCACCTCCCCACAAAGACGCGTTCGGTCAAACAGATTTTAATCAATCTCGCCCATTTGATCGAGGATCGCTTGTGCAGGTTCTGCTCTAAATCCATTTGGTGCGAGTTCGAGATATCTCTGCAAGTAATCCCTGGCCAGATCACTTTTGTTCATTCCATGGTAGATCTCACCGAGCATGTAATATGGATGCGCAAATTCCTCATCCAGTGAGATTGCTTTTTCATAGTGGCGGATCGCCTGCTTGATATCGCCCTTTCGGAAATAGGCCTCCGCCATGCTGTCGTATGAATTAGGATCATCCGGCGACTTCTCTACCAGTCTACGGAAAGCCCTTATTGCATCGTCATACGCCTCGACGCCAATCTGACAGTAACCGAGCATGTTATACTGTCTGCTGTTCTCTGGATCAAGTTCTATTGCCTGTTTGTATCTCTCAATCGCAGGATAGTATGCCTGCATTTCATAGTACGCAGATGCCATGCGCCGGTGAGCATCCGCATTCCGAGGATCTGAAGTAATGACACTCTCTGTCTCGATGATTACGTCCAACAGATCGATGAATCTCTCATCGTCAATACCACCCAGTCCATAGGGGTAAGCCCCTCGACTTGTCTTGATCATTTCGCGTAGGGCAACAGCATCACCGGTTCTTCGAAAAGCAGTCAGTTCCTTTTGAAACCTGGCAGCATGTTCCAACCCCGTCTTCTGCTTCTTTTCAATTACCAGATCAAACCCTTCTTGAGCCTCTTCGAAGCGACCAGACTGACTCAATTCTACGCTGTTCTTGAATATGGAATATGGCTTCCAGTCGTAACCAAGCTGCGATACCAGAAGATCAGCGTGTTCCGCGCGAACCTGTTCTGCATAAGCAGACAGCGGATATCTGTCTACAACCTTCGCAAAATCATTCGCTGCTTCTACCGGTTCGTTCATTTCGAGACGGATGCGGGCCATTTCAAACTGGTATTGCGGTGCCCACAGGCCGTCAGGATCTCTTTCCAGAGAGCTTACATAAAATCTTACAATACTAGCCTGGTCGCCGAGCTTTCGATAACTTGCCAATAGCCGTGAGGTGAAAACTGGGGTCCAGTCTGCTGCCAGTTCAGAATGAAAAGGCTCGTTAAGTCTTTCGAGTGCAGATTCGTAGATTCTGACCGCATCCTCCCATTTCTCCTGCTTCTCATAACACAAACCCAGACGGTCAAAGGAAAAGATCTCCCAACCACTATCACTATGCTTGCTCAGGATATTCTGATAGACGATCGCTGCCTTATGGTAGTCCTGTTTTATGGTGTAGTAAATATTGGCGATCGCCCATTTGGCTGCAGGTGCGAGATGGTGGTCAGGATTCTCGTGTAAAAAATATTCATAGGCCTTCAGGGCATCGTCGTATCGTCTATTTTCAAGAAGCTTGTTGGCTTCGTCGAATACATTGAGACTGTCCTCTTCTGCTACACCTGAGGAGACCAGGACAAGAAAGCACAGACATATCATCAACACAGATCTGTTAATCATAAATGCCCACCTCTGTCATAACGTTATTCTCCCGAAGGTACCTGTGCTCCAAGCATAGGGCTGCGCTGCACCGTTCGGATAACACTGAAAGCAGTGGCCGATCACTTGATCACCCCTAAAGAAATCAATATGAATGAAGGCCCGTTCACTACTGCATGCATTATAATGCCGATCAGAATATTCTTTCTCTTTTGCACCACATACGGCAGAATTAGCAAAACGGGCAGCAACAATATCAGCAGATCCACGCCAAAACAAACGTGAAAGACGAACCACAAGGCGGCGTTCACCAACCATGCAAATCTTCCAAAGGCAAGTTCCTGTCTCGGCAGAATATACCCCCTCCACAGGATCTCTTCACCAACAATATTGAAGAAGAAGAAAGGCACCCATATCAACAGCAGTAACCGTTCCGTACCCTTGAGTGGCTCGAAATGCAGGAAAGGAGCCGAAGTATCAATCGGGCTGATGCCGGACCATATCGACAGCAGTCTCCATGATCCCATGACAATCCCGGTGACGAGCATAATGCCTATCAGACCACCGAAGAGCCAGCGCCAATCCGTCTTAGTCAATCTAACGAGACGAAATCGCACAGCCATAGTCGTCAGATTACATTCATACCCGTCTCTCTTGAACAGAAATATCGCCAGTACGAAGAGAGGCAGGAAAAGAAACAAACCTCCAAACATGAACCATGTAAGAACCGGATGGATATTATATGTTCTGTTGAAGTACGGGATGAGAACTCTGGTAACAAAATAGAAAACCACCGTTGGGATACCAAATAGCAGCATTGACTCGGGTAATCTCATCGGCTTCATTTTGCTATCGTATACTACTTCGCTATTCATCACTTCGACAGGCTATCTTCGGAGCGGATCTGATTGTAGTGTTCTTCGATCACTGTATTGTCCCCTGGATCGAGTAGCATCTGAAATTCCTGCCACAGCCGTTCGATCTCTGGCTCGGCGTTGACAAGTTCAATGCCGCGTCGGTACGCCGCCTCATCCTGATACCATTGTATTTCCAGCCACTGGCATGGATCATCCACTTTCTGTAAATGGACAACCCTGTATGTAACATGCTTCTTGTAGATGCGATCTGCCCGCTCCTGGATATCGAGAAAGTCTTTTATCTTGCTCGGCTGAATGCGGTAGCGGTATACTTTCACATACATTATTGCCTTCCGCTACCTGCGTTCTCTATCAACACCCTCAGATTTCTTTGAAGTAGATCGTAACTGTCGAGCATGCTGACCTTACTCAATTTCTCGGTGGTCTGAGCAGGAAGCCGATCCTGTGGCACGCCATCAAGTATCAGCTTTGTCTCTTCCTCAGAAAATTCTCCGCCAGGCATGAGCCAGCGTATGTACTCCTTGTTGGCCGGGCATACATCCTGACAAATCATGCAGCCGATAAGGCAATTATGCCATGCCGGTTCGATCCATTCTGGAAATTCGTCGGGCCCTTCGTTGAAGAAAGTCAGGCATCGCCCGGCATTGATAAGAAAACGCTCTGAGCTGATCGCTTTCGTGGGACATTTCTTCACACACGCGGTGCATTCCCTGCACTGAGCCATTGCGGCGGCTTCTCCCCAGGATTCTTCTCCGCACGGCATATCAGAAAAATACACCCGTAACCTGAAATAGCTTCCCCAACCATCAATGTACGTGACGTTGTTGCGCCCGTATCGGGCAAGGCCGCTTCGAACTGCCAGGAGTTTTGCCGGCAACAGTGCCTGATTGATACTGTAACCCTTTTCGTGCAATAAATTTGAAATGATCCTGAGAATCGCCGCATCCGTATCATACACGTATGTCGGTGGAATAATACCGTAATATTTCTTTGCACCGTATGTGAATTCCATGCTCATCTTGGGTTGCTGCGCGGCTGTGATTATGATCGACCTCGCAGCCGGGAGCTTTGTGGATGGATCGAAATCCCATGCGAGGCCATACCGCGCCACTATTTCGTTATAAAAATCTCTGTCCAGACCACCCTCATTAAGGAGCCGGTCGTATTCGCTGCGCAGCTCAGACAAATGGTCGGTTGAAACAACCAGGCCCTTGAATCCGTCTTGCTTGAGTCGCTTTTCTAATGCCCCAACTCTATTATCTGCTTTCATAACTATCGTTTGGTCCGCTAATTTCGTTAAAAGCGTTAGGTTCGCTAATTTCGTCATTACCGTCAGCCTCTAAGGACACGCTTTTGGCCGTCCGAAAGAACGGCGAAAATAACGAAACTAACGGAAACAACAATAACAACGTCATATGCAAATAGATCAACCTCTTTGAGCCTTTTCGATCTTGGCCCACGTGTCACGCAGCGAGACTGTCCGGTTGAAAACCAGTGATCTTTCCGTCGATTCCGGGTCAACGCAGAAATAGCCGAGACGTTCGAACTGGTAACGGCTGCCAACGCGCGCTGTACTCAAACTCGGCTCGAGCTTACAGCCGCTCAAAACTTCCAGCGATCTGGGATTCACATTCGCCCGGAAATCCTTTCCCTCACCGTCAACCTCATCCGGAGCCCCTCTTGTGAACAGACGATCGTACAACCTGACTCCTGCATCGATGGCGTCAGGTGCCGAAACCCAGTGCAGGGTTGCCTTTACTTTTCTGCCGTCAGGCGAATCACCGCCCCGGGTCTTAGGGTCGTAGGTGCAGCGAAGTTCGACGGCCTTACCATCCTTGTTCTTCTTCACGTCAACGCACTTCACAAAATAGGCATATCGCAATCTCACCTCTCTTCCCGGCGCGAGACGGTAGTACTTGGGCGGTGGTTCTTCCCGGAAATCATCCTGTTCAATATACAGGACACGGGAGAATGGGACCTTGCGCGTACCCATGCTCTCATCTTCGGGATTGTTTACGGCATCTAACTCTTCCGTCTTTCCTTCCGGGTAGTTATCGATCACCACTTTTAGCGGACGCAGGACTCCCATCACGCGCGGTGCATTTCTGTTCATGTAATCACGTACGAAGTGCTCAAGCTTTGCAATTTCGATGACGCTCTCTGCCTTGGCAACACCGATGCCTTCACAGAAATTACGGATCGATTCCGGAGGATAACCACGCCTGCGCATACCAGCGAGGGTCGGCATTCGAGGATCATCCCATCCCTTAACAAAACCTTCTTCGACCAATTTGCGTAACTTGCGTGTGCTCGTGATAGTGTAGCTGAGGTTGAGACGGGAGAATTCAATCTGCTGGGGATGGTGGACTCCCAGATTATCAAGGAACCAGTCATACAAGGGGCGGTGATCCTCGAATTCCAGAGAGCACAGCGAGTGAGTGATCCCTTCGATCGAATCCGACTGACCATGAGCCCAATCATAGGTCGGGTAGATACACCACTCATCGCCGGTCCGGTGGTGGGTAGCGCGGAGTATCCGGTACATCACCGGGTCACGCATGTTCATGTTACCCGCTGACATGTCTATCTTCGCGCGCAATACTTTGCTGCCGTCAGGGAATTCACCTTTCCGCATTCTTGTGAACAATTCAAGATTCTCCTCGATTGTCCGGCTGCGAAACGGACTGTCCCTGCCCGGAGCAGTCAGGGTGCCGCGGTACTCACGAATCTGTTCGGCACTCAGATCGTCGACGTACGCCTTGCCTTTCTTTATGAGATCGATGGCCCAGTCATATAGTTGCCCGTAGTAATCCGAAGCATAGTATTCACGGTCTTTCCAGTCAAAACCTAACCATCGGATATCTTCCTTTATCGAATCAATGTACTGCTGCTCTTCACGTGTCGGATTCGTGTCGTCGAACCTTAGATTACATAACCCGTTGTATTTCAGGGCAATGCCGAAATCTATGCAGATCGCTTTGGCATGGCCGATGTGCAGATACCCGTTGGGTTCAGGCGGAAATCTGGTGTGCACACGGCCTTCGTATTTACTGGTGCGTAGATCTTCTTCAACTATCTCTTCGATAAAGTTTGTCGGTTTGCTTCTACGATCTTCCTGCAAATTATCTCTCCCGTTAACTAAGCTGAATGGCAACGCTGCACACATCATCACCCTTCAGCACGCTCTTCAGCAACTCGACCCTGACCGGGCGCTGAAGTATTTCTTCCCATATACCCTTGTAGTATCCGGCACCGCAATAGCAATACGTGGATGAAATATTCGGACCGGTCATCAGCGAGTCACGGATCCTCGGACAGTGGCAATAGATCGCTCTCTTTTTCACTGGGTCTGCCTCCTCCAGATATTCCTTTATATAGGCGCTCTTGGGGATTTTAGTAGCAATTATTCTGGCTCCATCCCTCACGCCCGCAAGACCCCATCCTCTATCCACTATATCTGCAATCATACCATCACTCAGATTCAGGCCGTCCTTAAGAAAGGAAACAAATCTCTCCTGGAGCATGCCTATCACCTGGTCTGTGTCTCCTGTTTCTTCGTACCGTTTTCTTACATCCTGCAGATCATTCTTCGGGTATTGGCATGAACAACCGGTCATTATCCGTCTGCTCGTCTCGGCTTCGACGAGTTCATCGAGTCTGTCCATTGCTCCTTTGGACCACTCGATGACCTTATCCCGATCCGTACTATCAGAAAATCCCTCACTTCCGGCCATGACCTTCTTGCGGATTTCGGCGTTCGTCTCACCTTCTATGCAGACGCCGAATTTTTCGAGCCAGGTCTTCTCAAAATCGGTTGGCATACCTCACACCGTCTGTGATGCTACTATTTAAATTCAAATCTCGCCTTAAAATGGCGCAGAGGCAACTCCCGTCCATACGTAACCTTCACCCCAGGGATTTCATTCCGGCAATTATGCAGCACTCTCATTGCTTCAGCCACTGCATCCAGATCTTGCTTTTCGTACCTCAAACGCGGTACCGCAAAACGAACGAAATTAACTTCCGGGAAGATGTCGACTTTCTTGACTCTATCGAAATGTCCAAAGGTAAAATATCCAAGTTCACAGGCTCTGTGACCGTACGCGGCGAGTAGAACGGCACATAGAGCAACTCCTCCGAAATCATCCGGTCTCATCTTCGTACCTTCAAAAAACTTATCGACATCAACGTATACAGCATGACCGCCCACCGGCATTACGACCGGAACGCCTCTGCTGCACATACCTTCGCCGAATTCCCGTACCTGGTTGATACGATAAGCCAGATATTCTTTATCGGTAACCGCCGCTAATCCAGATGCCAGCGCCATGATATCACGGCCTGATAGACCACCATAGGTCGGATGGCCTTCTTTTAAAATCTGGTAATCGAGCAGCACGCCCGGTATCTGCGGGTATTTCTTCACAAAAAGACCATCTGCCTTCAAGAACAGACCACCGCCCATATTCGTTAGGCCATCTTTCTTGAAGCTGATCGTGAAGCCGTCAGCATGCGAGAACATTTCGTGCACTATATCCTTGACTTGCTTGCTCTTGTAGCCATGCTCGTGTTGTTGTATGAACCAGGCATTCTCGGCAAAACGGCATGCATCAAAGAAGAAAGGAATTTTATACTGATGAGCCAACGAGGATACTGCTCTAATGTTCTCCATTGACACGGGCTGCCCACCTGCCGTATTGTTGGTTATCGTCAAGTAAATGAGTGGTACCCGGTCACGGGCTTCCTCGAGCAGGCTCTTCAACTTCACAACATTCATATTCCCCTTGAAGTGAAAACCCAAGTCGCGGTCAGCCAACTCATCGCAAAAGAGATTCAGCGCCTGCATTCTATTCGCTTCAATATTCGCTCCCGTCGTGTCAAAATGTCCATTACTCGGAACAATCATGTTCTGGCCCAGCCTGCCGACCTGCGTGAAAAGAGCATCTTCGCTTGCTCTCCCCTGATGGAAGATAAAGGCATTCGGCTCGCCCTTGCCGGGCTCGTTGAAGAAGACTTCTCCAAAGGTGGTCCGTATTTGGTCCTTGAGAGCAAAGTAACCACGGTTGGAACCGTATGCCTCATCACCCATGTGAAGGGCGGCCCACTGTTCATTGGTCATTGTCGTCACTCCTGAATCCGACAGCAGATCGCAACCGGTTATCATTTCCGATGGAAAGAAGAAGACATTCAAACCGACCCTTGCCAAAACCTCTGCCCTTTGCTCGGCAGTGAAAGCTTTCTTCTTTTCCACCGAGTGGTTGAAGTAAGGCCTAGGAATCGAACCGAGTTCCTTTTCGGAAGCTAACTTGTTCAGCAGCGATTTCAGCTTCATAACATGCTCTCACCCATCCTGGTTTTCGTTCACTGACTCGTACAGAAGCTCAGAAATATCCTTAACCTCAATATCCAGATTCATCGCCTTCACGGTCTCTTCGAACATCTGAAGGCAGTATGGACATGCAACCGCGATAACCTCGGCACCAGTATCGACCAACTGTTTCACACGTATGTCGGCCATGCGCTCACCCTTGGGCCAGTCGATCCAGAGCGCCCCGCTTCCCGCACCGCAGCAAAGGCTCAGGTTGCGCGAGAAATCCTCAACCTCCAGTAATTCCAGACCAGGGATACTCTTGAGGATATTCCTCGGTGGATCGTAAATGCCACTCTGACGTCCGAGCGTACACGGGTCGTGGTATACTACTTTCTTCTTCAAACTCTTTTTCGGGACTATTTTCCCGCGCTCGATGCAGTCCCACAAAAATTCCGTAGCATGTACCGCCTTGAATTCGCCGCCGAAATCCGGATATTCCTTCTGAAAAGTCACGAGACAGTGAGGCGAACTGACGAGCGCCATCTTCACATTAGCCTCCTTGAAGCCATCGATGTTAGATCGGGCAGTCTCTTCGAAGACCTTCTCGGCACCAACCCTACGGATGGCCTCGCCGCAGCAACTCTCCTTTTGTCCAAGAATGCCGAAAGAAACACCGGCACGCTTGAGCAACCCGGCCGTAGATCTTGCGACGTTCCTGATCCTGTTATCGTACGAAGGCAAGCAGCAGGCGAAATACAGCATCTCCATATTCTCCGAATAATCGCCGATAAGGAGTTCTTTCGCCCAGTCACCACGATTTTCACGCGGCTCACCGAGTGGATTTCCTACGTTGTGAATCTTCTGGACAACGGATTTGAGGTTCTCCGGATAGGAGCCAAAATCTACCAGAATCCTCCGTGCCGACCGCAGGATATGAGGCATCTCCACTCCCAACGGACATTGATCAACGCAAGCCTCGCAGCCGACACAACGGTAGATCTTATCGACTTCCCTGGCCAACTCATCCTTGTCCTCACTGCTCGCGATAAGACCAAGTACCGTTTCGAGGGGAAACCTGAACACAAGAAACTCATATGTTCCCACTTGAAACCAGGGACATACGCTGGCACATTTGCCGCATTGATAGCACTTGTAGGCATCAACCGCGCCCATTTCCACAAGAGCATCCCTGATCTCTGGGTTTATCTCCGCGACTATGTTCTTTTTATTCGCCAAGGATAACCTCCACCATTTTTGAAATCTGCTTTTCGACCAGATTCTTCTGTTGTGAAGCTCCGCTCGGACACGCTGCTACACAACATCCGCATCCCATACACAGTGCTTCGTTTATTCTTACGATATTCTTTTCCTCATCGATCTCTCGCGCCTCGTAGGGACACGTAACAACGCACATTTTGCAGCCACTACACATTTCCTCATCGATCACAACGACCATCGGTTCGGCGGTCAATTCCTTTTTGGAGAACATTTCGAGTGCCTTGGATGCCGCCGCCGATGCCTGAGCAACACTCTCGGGAATATCTTTCGGCGTCTGAGCACAACCGGCGAGGAAGAATCCAGGCACGAGGGATTCCACCGGCCGTAATTTTGGATGAGCCTCATTGAAGAATCCATGGATATTTGTCTGTATTCTGAGTTTCTTTGCCAAATCGGATGTCTCCATTGAAGGCACCACTGCCATCGACAACACCACCATATCACACTTGACCTTGAGTGGACGGCCGGTCAGCGTATCAGTGCTCCACACAATAAGGTCTTTGCCGTCTTTAATTACACGCGACGGCTTACCGCGGATGTAAAGCACATTCTCTCCTTCCTTCGCCCGCATGAAGAACTCTTCATAGTCTTTTCCCGCCGTCCTTATGTCTATCGAAAATACTACTGCTTCACCATCGGGCACACGTTCCTTGTACAACAGGGCATGTTTCGTGTTGTACATACAGCAGATCTTTGAGCAATACGGGAGATGGTGTTCCGGATCACGCGAACCGGCGCATGATATGAAAGCAATTCTCTTTGGTATGCTATTGTCGGATGGTCTACGAATCTCGCCTTGCGTGGGTCCGGAAGCAGACAGCAGACGTTCAAACTGAAGGCCATCTATCACATCTTCATACCGGCCCGCACCGTACTCACGGATCTTCTCGACCGGGTACAGCTCGTAACCGGTAGCGACGATCACGGCACCAACCTCTTCTTCCACCAGTTCATCCTCCATGCCGTGCACTATCGCATCTTGTTCACAAGCCTTCTCACACTCACCACATTCAGTGCATCCTCCACAGGCGAAACAGCGTAAAGCCTCGATCTTGGTCTGTTCGGCAGTCAGCCCCAAATTAACTTCATCGAAATTGCCAGTCCGATCGGCAGCAGAGAGTGTGCGCACCTCCTGCCGTAAATTATCCTTGATGGTTCTCGGCAGGATTATATTCTTAACCGGTTCGGTCCTCGCCCGGTTCTCATACATGTCGGCGCCATTGAAATATCGATCAATAGAAACCGCCGCCTCCTTACCGTCGGCGATCGCCCAGATTACCGTATCTGGACCCCGTACCGCGTCACCTCCGGCAAAAACACCCGGTATCGACGTTTGCTTTGTAGTATCATCAACGACAATACTACCCCATTCGCTTGTCTCTATCCCCGTTCCTGCTGGAAGGTAGGACAGATCAGGTGATTGTCCGATGGTTACGACAACGGTATCGACTCCGATCGTAAAATCAGAGCCCGGTATTGGCTCGGGACGCCGGCGTCCGGATTCATCAGGCGCGCCGAGTCGCATCTGTATGCACTTCATTTCCTTCAAGGTACCACCACTACCGACAAAAGATATCGGTGTCGCGAGGAATCTGATTTCAATACCTTCCTTCATTGCCTCTTCGATCTCATCAGGATCAGCTGGCATTTCCGTAAGGGAACGCCTGTAGACGATCGTCACTTCTTTTGCACCCAGCCTGAGCGCAGTGCGCGCGGCATCGATGGCGGAATTACCACCGCCGACCACGGTAACCCGGGACCCTACTGCGGGCTTTTCTTCGAGGTTGGCACGGCGTAAGAAATCGATGCCATAGTAGACGCCCTGCAAGTCCTCACCGTCGACGTTCAATCTCCGTTCGACATGCGCGCCGCTACTGAGATACACCGCATCAAAACCGCTCTTCCGAAGCTTTTCTGGATCTTCGATCCTTTGCCCGGTTACGATCTCAACACCCCATGACTTGATGTAATCGATATCCTGTTCGAGCATCTTACGTGGCAACCTGAATTCGGGAATACCTGTTATCAACATCCCACCGGCTACTGGCAGCGCCTCAAAGACTTTTGCTTTGTATCCACGTTTCGCCAAGAAGTATGCACAACTCAATCCTGACGGACCGGCGCCAACCACTGCCACCTTTTTCTTACGTTCCTCTGGTTTATCATGTGCCGGCAGCTGTTCTTCAACATCGGAGATGAACCGTTTTATCGCGCGTATCGACACAGCATCACCGAACTCAGCCCTCTTGCATTCTGATTCGCATGGATGCGTGCACACGCGACCGCAGACCGAGGCAAATGGATTGTCCTCGCGCTCAAGAGCGAGTGCCTCCTTGAACTTACCTTGCGATGAAAGCGCGACGTACCCCTGGACGTTAACACCTGCCGGGCACGCCGTACGGCAAGGAGGTACACCCCTCTTGTCAATCGTGTAGACATTGGGCACGGCCTGAGGGAATGGTCGGTAGATGGCTTTCCTCTGTGAAAGTCCTGAGTCAAATTCATTTACCATCAATACAGGACACGCCGGATCGCAATCCGCACAGCCATTGCATTTGTTATTATCAACGAAAGATGCTTTCCTTCTTATCTTCACCCGGAAATTACCGACCGAACCCGCTACTTCTTCAACTTCCGAGTACGTGTAGAGTTTTATCTTTTCATGGTGTGAAACATCCACCATCTTAGGCGTGAGGATACACTGTGAGCAATCAAGGGTAGGAAAGGTCTCGGACAACTGCGCCATATGACCTCCCACCGACGGGCTTTTTTCAACCAGCACCACTTCATAGCCGGAATTTGCAATATCGAGCGCCGCCTGAATGCCGGCAATGCCGCCGCCGAGCACAAGTGCTCTTGTGTTAACCGGGATCTTTGCTGGTTCTAAAGCATCATTGTATTTGACCTTCTCAATCGTTGCCTTTATGATCCCGCTCGCTTTTCTCGTCGCCTCCTTGCCATCATCGTGGATCCAACTGCACTGCTCCCTTATGTTCGCCATCTCCAGGAGGTATGGATTAAGACCGGCATCCTGTATGGCCCGTCGGAACGTAACCTCGTGCAGCAACGGGCTGCATGAGGCAACCACGATAGCATCAAGTTTCTTCTCCCTTAGCTTCTCCTTGATCATTACCTGACCAGGATCTGAACACAGGTACTTGTAATCCTCGCAGTGCTCTACCCCAGGATGCGTGCTGATATCCTTCACCAATTGCTCGATATCCACCTTAGTGCTAATATTCCTCCCACAGTGACAGATAAAGACGCCTATTCTCTTCATGGCTACTTTTTCACTTCCAGTATCTTGCTCTTCAATACCGGCAAGACCTTGAAAAGATCGTCGACGATACCGTAGTCGGCTTCGTTGAAGATTGGTGCATTCGGATCCTTGTTGATGGCGATTATTGTATCGGAATTCTTCATCCCCGCGATGTGTTGAAATGCCCCCGAAATACCGATCGCAATGTAAAGCTTCGGCTTGACGGTCTTTCCCGAAGATCCAACTTGCCGGTCCTTGGGCAGCCAGTTCGCATCAACTATCGGCCGTGAGCACGCAACGACGCCACCGACAGCACTGGCAAAATCCTCGACCATGGACAGATTCGCTTGCTCCTTTATACCACGGCCAATACCGACGACCACATCGGCTTTAGTGATATCAACATCCCCAACCGCTGCTTCGACATATTCTATGAATCTCCTGTACTCGGGCTGGCTCGTGAGCGGTGCATCTATTTTCTCGATCTCGGCAGAGAGGCCACCGTCTTCTGCCGGACAAGTGCCGCTCCGCAATGTCAGCATATAGTGAGGACCCTGGGCCAGTCTCAGATGGGCATCCATCTTACCATCATACAGCTGACGTGTCACCCTGATACCTCCATCCACGACTTCCACTCCTATACAGTCGGTGGTGAAAGGAATACCGAGTTGGGTCGCAAGCGATGGGCAGAAATCTATGCCGAACGCGGTATTACCAATAATGGTCAGAAAAGGGCTCTCCTTCTTGACGACGGCAGAGATCGCCTCCTGATATACGTCGCCGTTGAAATCCTTGAAAACTTCATGGTCAGCAACGACAAGACGATGAACGTGTTTCTTGATATCTTCCTGGAGGTCATCGGTATTATGACCCAGCAACACGCCAATCAATTTCGCATTGGTCTTTTCTGCCAGTTTTCTCCCGAACGTCATCAATTCGTACGTGATGTCTCTGACTACTCCCTGACGGTGTTCAACCACTGTTAGAATATCAGCCATTATTCCCCCCTTAGATCAGTCCCTTTTCTTTGATTATACCTGCGGTTCTCGTCGCAACTTCATCAGTGTTACCGCTCATAATCTCGGCTCTCTTTCCAACGGGTGGTATGAAAAGTTCTTCGAGTGTGCTGTTGGTCTTGGCTTCAAGAGCAATGTCGCTCTTACCCACAACCTTGATCTCTTTTGCAGCCGCTCTGCGTATCGCGATCAACGACGCATAACGTGGTTCATTGATGCCGGTTTGCACGGCAAAGACTGCCGGTAATGACATCTGGAGATGCTCGATCAAACCGCCCTCAAGTTCACGATTTACATCAGCCTTGCCGTCAGTTATGTCCACCTTGCTCACCAAAGTCGCGTGAGGCACGCCGAGCATTTCAGCAAGTACCGGACCCACCTGGTAATAACTATCGTCGGTCGCCACGCAGCCGGTGAATATCGCGTCGAATTTTGTGTCTTTTATCACCTCTTTTAGCAATGCGGCGGTCTTGAATCCATCCAGATCCCCGAAATCCTCAGCCTTTATCCTGATTGCACTGTCAGCTCCCTTTGCCAGAGCAATACGAAGGGTATCTTCAGCATCAGCTATACCGAGGGAAACCGCAGTTATGGTCCCACCGAATTTCTCTTTGAGAAGGATCGCCGCTTCGAGAGCATATGTATCTGCCTCGTTCATATCGAACGTCAAACGATCCCTGACTATATCCTTGCCCGTTGCATCAACCTTGACCTCGGCCTCAGCGGTCTGGGCAACTCTCTTAACGCAGACGATCAGGTCCAAAACAACCTCCTTCCTAAAATCAAATTCCTAAATCCGCCTGATGCGGCCAAAATACCTAAACTACCTAAACATGTAAGCAGCCACCATAAATGTCTCAACAACTTACCGCCCTTTAGGTATTTAGGATTTTTGGTATTTAGTTATTTATCTCGTAAGTTCTCTCGCGATAACGATCTTCTGGACTTCAGATGTACCCTCATATAACTCCAGGATCTTGGCGTCGCGGTACAGTCTTTCCACTGCGTAGTCCTTTGAATATCCATAGCCGCCGTGTATTTGAACCGCCTTCCTGACCACATCAACGGCAATATCAGACGCATAGTATTTTGACATCGCCGATTCCTTGGAGAACCTCTTCATACCTTTGTCTTTGCAGTAACCTGCATAATGGACTAAGAGACGTGCCGCCTGGATCTGAGTTGCCATTTCAGCCAGCATTGACTGGATCATTTCGAAGTTACATATCGGTTGTCCGAATGCTTTACGCTCCTTCGAATACTTCACTGCTTCATCCAGAGCAGCCTGAGCAATACCGACTGCCTGCGCGCCTATATCGATACGCGAAACATCGAGTGTGTTCATACATATCTTGAAACCATCGCCTTCATTAGCAAGGAGATTCTCTTTCGGTACTTTGACATCCTCGAAGATCAATTCGCAATTTGCCGTCGCCCTAATGCCCATCAGGTCTTCATGATTCCCGAGACTGAAGCCGGGTGTGTCGCGCTCGACCACAAAGGCGCTGATCCCCTTGTGTTTCAGTTCCCTGTTGGTATAGGCAAATACAACAAATGTCCCGGCCTCACCGCCGTTGGTGATGAAACGTTTTGTCCCGTTAAGGATGTAGTGGTCGCCTTCCAACCTTGCCGTCGATTCCATGGCGGCGACATCCGACCCCGCATTAGGTTCGGTAAGACCAAACGCACCGACTCTTTCACCACTGCACAATGGCGGTAGATACTTCTTTTTCTGTTCTTCGTTACCGAACTGTGCTATCGGATATGTAGTCAACGAATTGTTCACGGCAACAATCACGCCGGTCGAGGCACAAGCACGGGAAATCTCCTCGATTGCGATAGCCAGTGACACAAAATCGAATCCGGAACCGCCGTATTGCTCTGGGACAATCACACCGAGTAAACCCAACTGCGCCATCTTTTTTATAGTAGCCCACGGGAACTCCCTGGATTTATCAATTTCCGGTGCCAGCGGTGCCAATTCACTCTGCGCGAACTTGCGTACTTCTTCCTGAAGCATCTTCTGATCATTGGTTAAATCAAAATTCATCAAACCTCCTTAATCGTTGAAATCTCAAAATCCAAAATTCAAATCTCAGATGATGGACATATCTCAAAACCCAAACGCTTTTTGTCCATCGTGATTGGTTTGATTGGTAATTTCTTGTTATTTGGACCTTTGTGATTTGATATTTAGGCAAGTCACTTGCCTAAAATTTGTCTGGCAATGACGATCTTCTGTATCTCGCTCGTTCCCTCACCGATCTCCATGAGTTTTTCATCCCTTATGAAACGCTCAACAGGATATACATCAGTCATGCCCAGTAATCCGTGAATGTCGATCGCCATGCTAGCCGCTTTCATACCAACTGTCGAGGCATAGTACTTGGCCATCGCAGCCTCCTTGACGTACGGCATACCAGCATCTTTCAGGGCAGAAGCCTGGTATACAAGCAAACGCGCGGCTTCGATATCCGTTGCCATCTCCGCGATCATTGACTGAATAGACTGCGACTTGGAGAGCGGCTTTCCGTCCCGGTTATTCGACCGGCTGAAATTCACGGCGGCATCAAGTGCTCCTTGACCGATGCCGAGCGCCAGTGCTCCGATCGAAATCCGCCCGCCATCCAGCGTTTCCATGAAGATCCTGAAACCATCGCCTTCTTCACCAAGTAGATTCTCGGCAGGAATCGCACAATCCTCAAAAACAAGTTCCGAGGTTATAGAACCATGCAAACCAAGCTTCTCCTCGTCCCGGCCATAGCTGAAGCCCGGCGTTCCCTTCTCAACAACAAAAGCAGATATCCCATGATAACCCTTTGAGGGATCCTGAGTCGCCGTGATGATGATCACATCGGCCACACTGCCCGATGTGATGAACCGCTTCTCACCATTCAGTATGTACTTGTCGCCATCTCGCTTCGCCGTTGTCTTAGTCGCCGCCGCGTCAGACCCGGCTTCTGGTTCGGTGAGACCAAACGAGCCAATCTTCTCGCCCTTGGCCAGAGGTACCAGCCATTTTCGCTTCTGCATCTCATTCCCGGCATAGTAAATGGGGAATACCCCGAGCGATGAATGTGCCGCAAGAAATATACCGGTCGAACCGCAAATCCGGCCTACTTCCTCCACCGCAATTGTATAGTGCAGGGTATCGAGTCCGGCACCACCGTACTCCTTCGGGACGTATATTCCCGTCAAATGCATTTCACCCAAGCGCCTCACCAATTTCCACGGGAATTCACCACTCCGATCGAGGTCGCGGGCACAAGGTGCAACTTCATTCTGGACGAATTCCCTGACCTGAGCCCGGAACTGTCGATGCGTGTCACTCAATATCATGATAGAATCTCCTCTGCAATCTTACCCTTAAGTTCAATCGATCCCCCGGCCAAGACTTGAAGCGTCTTCGCATCCCTGAAGTAGCGTTCTACCGGGTAGTCTCGTGTATAGCCATAGCCACCGTGTATTTGTATTGCCTTCAATGTTGAAGCAACCGCGCCCTCGCAGCTTGTCAGACAGGCCATTCGGGAGACCGGCAACCAATCTTCCTTATCATCCATTCTGTTCGCCGCCTCATAGACGAGTAGTTTTGATCGTTCAATGCTCACCTTGATCTCCGCCAGCATATCCCTGATCATAGGAAACTCACAGATCGCACGGCCGAACTGTTTGCGTTCCTTTGAGTATTTGATCGAAGCGTCCAGCGCAGCCTCATTCAGGCCGAGGGCAATTGCCGAGAAAGCGATCCGGGCATGATCATTGAGCGAATGCAGTGAATTCATGCCCTCCATCGCCTC
>CP070802.1:293829-366542 GCA_020343595.1 Caldifarciminota bacterium
TGATTGAGATTTGAGTATTGGGTTTTATTTGGATTTTGGTGTTTGCAGTTTGGGATTTGAATGGGGTGTGTCTTCAGCGCAGCGTGTCTACGTTTCTCAGTTAGAGCCAGTGTTTCTTCTTAAAGTAGACTAGCATTGAAATGCCGATACCAGCCATGATTGCGAGTGCGCCAAAATATCCCCACTTCCAACCGAGCTCTGGCATATTGGCAAAATTCATGCCATATATACCTGCAACAAAGGTGAGTGGTATGAAGATCGAGGCGAAGATGGTCAAAACCTTCATAACTTCATTCATACGGTTGCTGAGGCTCGATAAATATATATCGAGCATACCGGATACCGTATCGCGGAAAGACTCTATAGTATCGATGACCTGAATCGTGTGGTCATATACATCACGCAGGAAGATTTCGGTCGACTCTCTTATAAGATTCGATTCCTTGCGAGATATTCCGCTTATCACCTCGCGCAGGGGCCAGATGGAACGGCGCAAGAATATCATCTCTCTCTTCAGGTAGTGGATGGTCTGCAGTGTCTTCTCGTCAGGATTGGAGATGAGGTCTTCTTCGAGCCCTTCGATTTTGTCTCCGACCCTTTCGAGAATCAAGAAATAGCCATCCACAATTGAATCCAACAGGGTATACGCAAGATAATCAGCACCCATTTTTCTGATACGTCCCTTGGCATTTCTGATGCGGTCTCTCACAGGGTTAAAAACGTCACCTTCCCTTTCTTGGAATGAAATTACATAATTCGGACCGAGAATCAGGCTGACCTGTTCGGTATTCACACCACGCCGTTCTTCGTCAAATGAAAGCATCTTGAGCACCAGAAACAGATAGTCATCAAAATCCTCTGTCTTTGGGCGCTGCTCGGTATTCAGAATGTCTTCAAGCAGAAGTGGATGAATACCATATTTCTTACCGATCTTTTCAATGGTCTCTACCTCATGTATGCCGTCCACATTTATCCAGGATACGGTCGGCTTGTCTTTGAAAGGATAGCATTCTTCTATCTTTGTGATATCTTTCTGCTCAAAGTTAGACTCGTCATAATCGATTACGGTAATCTTGACGGCTTCTGTCTTCCTGTCTCCTACATGAACAAGCGTACCGGGTGGTAGCCCTGCCTTGCGTATTCTTCTCTTACTTAGTTCGGGCATCCTCACCTCCTGCCGAAATTATACGCAAAGTGCAAATGAAATCAAGTTTCCTTCATAAACACGTTCATTGACAATCAACAGGGCGGAAATATACTATCGTGAATGAAGTGGTGGCTGACGCTCCGTACTATCAAGACCGGAACGAAAACGCCGGATTGGGTTTTCATATACAAGAAATATGTCTACGGTGTGACTTTTCTTGCCCTCTTCCTGATCATCATTCAATCTGGCTTGAGATGGCAACTGCCGAAAGTTCTCGCGGTTGCATCAGCAATATTAGATTATATTGTATTTGCGGCCTACCTTTTCGACGCGTTGCTTAATTTCTATTACACATTTCCGAAGAAACAGTATGTGCAGAAGAATTGGCTTGACCTTCTGGTTTTCGTACCTTTCATCTTGAACGTTGTGACGCCACGTGCCGGCGTCGGTCTCATTGTCATACGTAACATTGCCGTTATCGTTAAAGCCTTCACAAGAACCAGGAAATTCTCGAACCTGGTGCGCGGAGTGCGGCTCAACACCACGCAGGTCATTGCGTTGAGTTTCTTGGGCGCGATCCTCGCCGGTACCCTGCTTCTGACGTTTCCGGCAGCCACAACGGACGGTCGTGGCGCGACCTTCATTGATGCGCTCTTTACCGCGACTTCTGCCACTTGTGTGACCGGGTTGATCGTGCAGGATACTCCGAACTACTTTTCGGGCTTTGGTCAAATGGTGATCCTCGTTCTCATCCAACTAGGCGGTTTGGGTATCATGTCTTATTCGGCCTTCCTTGCGTTGCTTTTTGGAAGATTCACGCTCGGTCAGAGGGGTATGCTGCAGGATATGATGGACGAAGACAGAAACGTTTTGAGTATGATCATTTATGTTTTCAAAATGACCTTTGTAATTGAATTCGCAGGCGCCGTTCTTCTATTCTCGCGGTGGGTGTTTGTATTCAAGGATCCCCTCCAATCAATATACGTCAGCATATTTCACTCCGTCTCAGCATTCTGCAATGCCGGATTTGCCCTGTTCTCTAATTCCCTGGAGGGATACGCAGCCGATCCCATGGTTAACATTATTATTATGGGATTGATAATATGCGGTGGCATAGGGTTCATCGTGGTATATGAGGTGACACAAAGGGTCAAAAAGCCACGGCGGTTTCTGTCGACGCATTCGAGATTGGTGCTGTTGACATCGGCACTGCTCGTGATCGCGGGTTTCATTGCATTCTTCTTCATCGAATTCGACGGCGCGTTTCTGAACTACCCAGTAACGACAAAAATATGGGGTGCGTTGTTCCAATCAGTTACTCCTCGTACCGCCGGTTTCAATACAGTACCGATCGCCTCTTTGAGCGCTATTTCGCTGACGATCATGATGATTCTAATGTTCATTGGTGCGTCACCCGGATCGACCGGTGGCGGCATAAAAACAACTACTTTTGCAATATTACTATTGTCGTTGAAGAACATATTACAGGGCAAGGCTGATATCGAAGTGTTCAAAAGAACCATTCCAAGTACGGTAGTCTATAAGGCTCTCGCCATAGTCGTTGGCACACTTTTGCTTCTGGCCTCGGTCTTCTTGCTCTTGCTTGCTTCTGAAAACAAACCTTTTCTGCCGCTGCTTTTTGAGGCAGTGAGTGCTTTTGGGACTGTCGGGCTGTCAATGGGTATCACCCCGGATTTGACAATCATCGGCAAGCTGCTTATAATTGTCTTGATGTACGGTGGCAGATTGGGGCCTCTCACTCTGGGTTTTGCGCTTACACGTGCGATGAAGAAAGAGAAGATCGAATACCCCGAAGCAAAGGTCATGATAGGCTAAAGGAGGTAATATGGCACAATTCGCCGTTATCGGGTTGGGTGCGTTCGGGAGAAAGGTCGCACTGACTCTTGCGGGAAAAGGTGCAGACGTCATTGCTATTGATAAAAACAAGGACAGTGTTGAAGAAATTAAAGATCAAGTATCCGCCGCAATAGTACTCGACTCGACTGACGAAGAGGCAATGAAAGCCGCCGAGATACTCGATGTAGATGCGGCTGTCGTGGCACTCGGGGATAACCAGGAAGAAGCAATTCTCATCACCGCGATCCTGAAGAAATTGGGTATTTCCAGAATATATGCGCGTGCTATCAACCAGTTGTATGCGCATGTTTTAAAATCGGTCGGCGCCGATACCGTGATTGTCATTGAAGAACAGATGGGCGAAGACCTAGCAAAAAGGCTACTGTCGCCGGAGATATACCAGCATGTGGTACTCACTACCGGCCACAGTCTTGTCGAAATTGAGGCACGTCCTGATTTCATCGGTAAGAGCCTGAGAGAATTGGATTTCCGTAAGAACTACGGGCTCAATATCATCGCTATACAGCGCAGAATACCCAAGGTGAACGATGACGGAAAGATAACATACACGGTCGAGGTGAACGATGTTCCTGGCCCGGATGACAGGATCGGGAAGGGTGACATTATCGTCGTCGTGGGAGCAGATGAGAATCTCGAGCGGATGAGTATTTCCGCAAAGGAGAAGAAGTAATTGCTGTCGAGCAAGGGTAAGATCAGGCTTATTCTCGTGATCGCAGTGTCACTTTCGTTAGGGACTGCGCTCGTTTCACTCTTATACATGAGTGCAATGATCTCCCGTATTAATCAGATAACGCTGAGGGATGCCAAATTGGTAGACCTGGGTCGTGATATATCAATCAAAACACTCGATGCACGCAGAGAAGAGAAGAATTTTATTATCTATCTTGATTCAACCCATGTCGGGCAGGCATTCAACATAATTTCGCAGATCGAAGCCAACACCGAGGAGGCAAAGCGCATCGCCCCGGAGCATTCGGGCAAACTGGACTCGATTGCTCTATTTCTTGGTCGTTACAGAAGCAATATCGCGGTTCTTGCAACAACTTTTCAGGAGGATCCCCGGGCCCTTTCTATGTTGCAGAGGCAATTGGTAGATTATGAAGAGCAGTTAAAGAAGACTGTTGGCCGCAGTAGATCTGGGCAGGATTCTCTGCCCTCCTGGCTCACCGACCTGAACGTCTTAATGATCGCTGCAACGACGAAGCTATCGACTGAAAAAGCACGTTTGCTCACTGAACTCAGAGAGACCAGCACGGCAATTCTCAGCCTGTCGGGGCAAATAGTGGTGCAGGCACAGACCGACCTTGCAATGCATAGCGAAGAGGGCGTTCGCTACGGGCTCAAGGCGCAGCGGAATACGCTCACGATTTTTATTGTGACCTTGCTGCTCCTTGGATATCTAATTCTATATTTCCCGCGGTATGTACTGTTACCATTTCAGCGCATTACCAAAACACTAAAAGCGATAAGCAGGGGCGACGCCGGGCTCAGGCTTGCAGGTTTTGAGAAGGGCGGTGAATTCAGTGAATTATATAATGCGTTCCAGGATGCGATATTCAACCTAAAGCTCTACAACGATCTGAAGACAGAAAGGATCGTTGAACTTGAGAGGCAATTTCGTCTCACCCTTGAAGAAATGAAAGAAGCATGTGTCGTCCTGTCCTACGACCTTAGAGTTGTCTATGCTAACAGCGCAGCCGCTAATCTTCTCGCATTGGAAGAAGAGATCATCGGCAAGAATATATCTGAATTGCCTGCATTATGGAAGATCCTTGAATCACCTCTTACTTCGGGTGACAGTCAACGCAGGATCGAAACGAGCGGCAGGATAAAGCGGTCAGACCTCCGGAAGAGGAACATAACTGTCATATCCTTCCGCAGTAAAACTAATGATGCCACGATGAGAGTGGTCATCATCAAGTAAGGTTTACTCAAGGAAACCAACCAGTACGAAGAAATCGAGTTCTTGATACTTGAAGAGACTACAATTTACTAGCCTCGGCGAGAAGAAGCATAAGGAATTTCTCAAAGACTTCACGTTGTTCGTCAGTGTAGAGTACGAACCTAACGTGCCTTACATAGCGTAAGCCGGACAGCGATTCAAGAACGGTTCTCAGCGCTATTTCGGCTGCCTCTTCAAGCGGATAGCCGAACGCTCCGGTGGAGATTGCCGGGAAGGCGACCGAATGAGCCTTGTTCTGTTCGGCAACGGTCAGTGAATTCCTGTAACAGTTGGCCAGCAATACTGCTGCAGGTTCATCATGTCCATACACCGGGCCGAGACAGTGTACGACGTATTTGTTCGGGAGTTTATAAGCACCGGTTATTACTGCCTCGCCGGGTTTGATCGGAGCCAAGGTTCTGCATGCAATGGTCAGGTCTGGTCCTGCCGCGCTGTGAATCGCACCAGCGACACCGCCACCGGTCTGTAACTGTGCATTTGCTGCATTGACAATAGCGTCTATAGCCTGCTGCGCTGCGATGTTGCCTTGGGTAATCTCAACCGTGACGCCTTTGATCATCTTTTGCATCGGTATCTCCTCACTTTAGCATTATCGTGTCATGGATGCGCCAACCTTCATCCTCATAGACTGCGTATATCAAGCGTTCAACTGTAAAAGTCAGTGGTTTAAGTTGCTTCCGTACGGTTGCTCGCGCCTTAAGCAGTTCTTCGGTTCTATCGAAAACGCCGATCGTGAGATGGGGTACATAAGCAAGAGCAGATGCCGCGATATATTCGGAAAACAGAACGTGCA
This sequence comes from Caldifarciminota bacterium, assembly GCA_020343595.1. Taxonomy (GTDB): domain Bacteria; phylum Hydrothermota; class Tepidihabitantia; order SM23-42; family SM23-42; genus SM23-42. The sequence continues at coordinate 299,611 of CP070802.1, forward strand.
TTCTTGAATTGATCTTTGTTAGCTTTCCCCCGTCTTCTGGTTTCAACCACAATATTGATTCATCGCGTACAAAGGTACCTAACTCGCGTAGTTTGATTTCGAACTGCCTGATATCCTTCAGTTGATTGGTTATCATACGGCGTGATCCGTTCCATCTATCTTCCGGAATGAAAGGGTATAGTATGGTTATATGGGGCGTTATCATACTGTCATAAGCTTTGAATACACGTCGCCACATGTTTATCTCGTTTCTTATTTCAGGAGGCGGCATAACAACCAACCCAGTTTCGTTCTTCCGTGGTTTTTTCATACTCTATTATGTTACATTCCGCATTAAGTTAGCAGGCTATCTCATTTTTTATCGTGTTTATCCGCAATGACTTCATATGAAATAATAACATTGTATTTTCAGAAAACGGTGAAGGCAACGCGGTCATTTGCCCATGTGCCGCCATTGCCGGCCTCGGCTTCGAGGATATGTTCTCCACGAGTGGGCTGCCACTGAAATTCGTATGGGTACTTTTCAGTCGCAATCGGCTCACCGTCAAGAATCCATCTTATCGTCTCGCTCGAATCGCTCATTCTGAGCCGGAATATTACACTTTGTGAGACTGTGGAGACTTGTGGATCGATCATGAAGATATCCCCGTCTCCCGGGTTGAGGATCGTTAACCTTTCGGTGCTCCTTCCCGTTGCATCGCTTCCTCGCTGCGTGAATACCACTGGTGTTTCGCGTTTTTGCTCATGGCAGCTGTCGATTGGCGATGTACCTGGAATGAAAATCTCTTCAATCTGGTGTGGACACGAAGTGCGGGCCAGCATTCCCGTGAGCAGACAGACGTTTCGTCTTTCCAGAGTACCAGGACAGCTGAACTGCGTAGGGCATCTTCCCTGGTGCAATTCAAGCATGATGTCCCGGAATAGTGGGGCAGCGCCTGTTATGCCTGAAACGCCCTGCATCGGAGCACCACTGAAATTGCCAATCCATACTCCTACGATGTAATCGGTCGTGTATCCAATACACCAGTTATCGCGATAATCTTTGGATGTGCCGGTTTTAACCGCGCATGCGAAAGGCAGATTCAACGGGTTGTCAATACCAAAGGCTTTAAACCTACCGGTATTGTCGGATAGAATATCAGTGATGAGATATGCTACTTCGGCTGAGAGTACGCGCTCTTCTGCAGCAATATTGAAGTTTATCGATCGAGCGTTCTGGTCATATGCTTTATGTACACAGATTAGCTCATCAATTGCACCACCGCTTGAGAATGCTCGATAAGCATTTACCAATTCATACAGTGTCGTTTCGGCTGCGCCAAGGCTCAATGACAAACCATAGTGCTGGGCACCCTTGTCCAGATTCTTGAAACGTAGTTGTTTGAGAAAACCATGGAACCGCTCAATGCCAAGCATCTCAATAAGATAGACCGCCGGGACGTTGAACGAGGAGGCCAATGCCTCACGCAATCTGGTCGGACCGTGATATCTCTGCCCGTAGTTCCTGGGTACAAAATTGGTACCGTCGTGGAGGCGGAACTCGATGACCGTATCCGGCAGGAAATCTGCCAATGACATGCCTGCGGTGAGAGCAAGCGCATATAGAAAGGGTTTTATGCTCGACCCGGGCTGTCTGAGAGCGATACAACCATTGACCTGTCCCTCAGCGGCATTGAAATAGTCCTGAGATCCTACCATTGCCAGGACCTCACCGGTCCGTGCATTAACAACCATGATTGCACCTTGAGTCACGTGATAGTCTCTTAGGGAACGAAGCGTCGTTTTGAGCATCGCTTCACAGTCCTTCTGCAAAGTCATATCGATCGTCGAAAGAATTCTTGTTGCGTTGTTCAGGTGCATGTCAGACATTCCCGCGAGCACATAATCGACGAAATGAGGTGCTTCGAAATTGATCTTCCGTTCTATAAGGTTTATATTTTCCCGTGATGCTATGGCGTGCGTTTGTGAGTCAATTAAATAATTTTCCATTAGAACATGTAAGAGTCGCCTGAATTCGTCATCTACGGTTGCAGAATTAACATAAGGATTCATGAGGGTTGGGGCGCGGGGAATGACCGCAAGCATACAGGATTCGCCGTATGAAAGGTGACTGGCGCTTTTTCGGAAATAGAAGCGTGCCGCAGCTTCGACCCCATAGGTCTGGTTGCCATATGGAACCCGGTTGAGATAAATCTCCATTATCCGCGGCTTTGAAAGGTGTAAGTCCAGCTTCAAGGCATAAATGGTCTCCAGGATCTTACTCAATAGCCCCCTGCTCTTGAGATTCAGGCACATCTTTGCTACCTGCATTGTTATTGACGAGCCCCCCGAGACTATCTTTCCCCGTCTGATGTTAAGAAGGGTAGCCCTGATTAGTGCAAGAGGGTCAATACCCTGATGGAATAAGAAACGCTTGTCTTCTCTTATGATCGTTGCCTTGATGATGGCCGGGGCGATGTCATCGAGAGACACCCAGACGCTTGTTTTGTAGTCGTATGACAGCACATGACGAAGCAATTCTCCGTTTCGATCGTAGATCTGCTTCGAGCAAAAATCCGTCGGATAGAGTTGCTGCGACGGGATTGGCCATATGATAAATAGAAGTACAGCGGCAGAGAGAATAATCAGTACATACTTCATTTTTCTTACCGTATGATCACGTGACTCTGGTTTGAATTTCCAAAAACCTCAGGTGAGTACATCTCCTGCGCTTGTGTCTGGGGACGGAGGAATTTTCCTCCGGATGCCGCGCGTATGTAGTAGATCTTCGTATGTTCACCCGGGAAGAGCTGCTCGGCAAAGAACAGAACCCGATCATCATAGAATTCAGTATGGTTAAAGCCGCCCCACCAATGGCCGCGTTCTTCGTAACGGGCGCCTGAGTACCTTTCTCTCACAGCACGTGACTCCGTTGCCATGAAGGATTGAACTGGAACGAACCCCGCGGGTATGGGGTCTTCCACGACTGCAAAAAGCCGGGTTTCCGGAGTGACTACGTGAACTACGACCTTATAGACCTCTCCCCTCTTGAATCTCCAGACCGGCTTATCATCGACCGAAAGTATCTCCTTCCAGACATAAAAGCCTCCGTCATAAGGGTACGGCCTTTCTGCAAGTGCGTATTTCATCCGCATGGTGTAATATAATCGACCAATGCCTTCTTTCGTAATTATGACAGGCAGGATTGAGTCTTTGGGTACACGCTCAAATGACACATGGAACCGCTCTGGCTCGATGTTACTCCTGCCTCGGAAAGATTGCTTTACTAATTCCTGTGCACCGAGAAGAACGCGCGCGGTAAAATCGGGTGCGTCACGTTCATACTTTTTATAGTAAGTCAGGAATGCATCAAAGACGAATGCGTTTTCATGAGTCGTCGGTTTTGCGCGCTTTGTCCGTTCCTGGACCAACCAGCGCATCACTTCAGCGGAATACGGAAACGGTATGTCCATTTCCATGAATGCCTGTATTACCGCTGCAGTGACTTTTGCCGGTGATGGGAATGTCCAACCGCGTCCCGTGGTTTCTTCGAAATGAGCGGTGGTGTGGGATATCATGACCTTGTTAACCAGAATGGTGCGGATTTCGCTCTCGAAATTACCGCCCATATGGAGCATGCGACCTGTCCTGAGAAGCATTACCTTGCCGAATATGCTGAGTTTGTTGCGTCGTTCGAAGAGGCGCGCTGCATATGCCTGCTCACCAATTCCCCAGAGTGTAAGGGAATACAGACAGAAGGCCTTCGTTGTCAGCCGCGCATCTTCATCATAGGGATAAGTCCAATCGACATCCTGCCACCGTAAGACATCGCGTAAGAAGCCGATGCCCCTGGTGATGACCTGTTGGTCAACATTATAGCCAGCGTTCCTTGCACGGTAGAGAACATATAGCGTGTAGGCCGAAAGGTAGGGACATGAACTGCGCGATCCCTTAAAGTAGACAAATCCACCGTTGTCTGTCTGGTAGTCTTTAAGAGTGTTCAGCACAGACTGAACAGTATCACGTAGTGCCCGGCCAGTTACTGGTGCAAGTTTGAACTGGTCGATCAATTCTCCGCCTGTGATCAGAGGGAGTATCTTTGATAGTATTTGTTCAAGACAGTAGTATGGGTAATTCCACAGAAAATCAATACCCTGGTCCATTCCAGCAAGGAATGTGGGTGACAGAGATATTTCTATCCCGCCGAGTCGTTCGTCGGCTTGCGATGGGACGATTATTGCTTCGAGTGAAGAATCAATGGTCGAACCAGATGTTGCCACGGCTTCAAATAACGGGGGTATGATGATGGGTATCTTTAATCTCAGCGCATCGGTCTCTTCACCCAAGTGCGATTTGAACTCGAACGTCGCTTCGCCGGTCGTACGCGCATTGAACCGGAAAAGTACTTCGGTGCTTGTATTTGGCATGAGAGTCAATTCCCTGTGCCTGGGTTCGAGTTGCTCGAGGCCTGTCGCACGGCACTCGACAGTGGCTTTTTCTTTTCTGTCAGTCCGGTTGTGCAGGACGATCCCTGCCCTGAATTCATCACCGACGCGCAAGAACCTCGGGATGGATGGTGTGATCATATAAGGCAGGCTTACAACGAATGTCGATTCGGCAGAACCGAACTGAGAGTTCTTTGTTTGTGCCACGGCCATTATTCTGAATTTTGTCAAATTATCTGGTAATTCGAAACGTGCTCTTGCCCGTCCATCTCTGTCGGTTTCAATAGCCCCTCTATAGAATGCTGTCGCAATGAATTTCTCACGGTACGAAACACCCTCGGCAAAGGCACCACCACCACCTCTTTCCTCACCTTTTTCACCATAATCACGTTCCCCGAGTATGTTGACGCGTGATTCGATCGTCCTCACCGCCAGCGGTCTCGTACCGTAGAAATACTTGAACGGATCTGGTGTCTTGAAATCTATGAGGTTGAGGACACCAAGATCGACTACGAAGAGAGCAACATCGCTACCCGCTACAGGCTTACCGGCATTGTCTCTTACGACGAGATCGAGCGCAACAGTGTCGCGTGGTCCGTAGTCATTCCGGTCCGGGCGGACGCTGACCTGTAATCTCTTCTCAGCAGCATTGACCATCAGATTCAAATATCCAATCTTGAACTGTGGTTTGCCAAGATCCTGCTGTTTTTCATCATCCCAGCGGAGGTTTCTTACGCGTCCGCGCAGTAGCATAACACTAACGTAGATATTGGGTAGATACTCTGATTCTATCGGTAGTTCAATGTAGTCAGCGTTGCCCCGTAGCACTCGGGTGAATTTGTCCAGGACCAGTTCTCTCTCGACAGTCACTAAGCAACGCGCCGAATCGTACGGTGATTTGACAAGGATACGTGCCGTATCACCTACATCGTATTGTTCCTTGTCGGCGACGACCTCGATGATATCATCGTCCCGCATCTCCCAACCTGCGTTCCCGCGACCGGCAACGTAGTAATACCGGCGTGTAGTTGACATCCTGCCTCGACCATCCTTGCCATAGGCACGTGCGTAGTAGTAACCTGGAACATCCGGTATTACTTGGACAGAACTCCTTTCACCGCTCTTGACCTTCTGGCTGGAGACCTTCGTATCGACACGTTCGGAAACCCACTCATATCGACCGCCAAGACGTGCTTTTTTTATAGACTTCCATTCACGTCTGTAGATATCTACTGTAATATTCCGGCCACGGATTCTTTCACCGGACGTGTTCACGGTGATGACATTGACGCTAACAGTATCATTCAGTACGTACAGGTACTTATCTGTCTTAAGGCCGATGAGATATTCTGCGTTTAGTGCCAGCCAGTTCTGCTCTTTACTTACAGTAGTCATGTTTGGCGCCGTAATCGTGCCTTCCAGAAATAATAGTGAGGGCGAATAGATATCATCGCCGGACAGCCGGATGGATGCAGCAAACGTGCCGTTCTTGTCGAGTTTACCGGTGCCCGAGCCCAGTAGTTCACGCTCGCGTTCAGCCTCATATTCGCCAAATAAATAACCTTCGTGCATCGGAAACCTCAAACGATAGTGACTCCGTCTGATGTTCCAGGATACTGTGGCGTCCTTCATTGGCATGCCGAAGAGATACTTACCTTCGATAATACCCTTAAATGCCTCACCGGCAATGAAAGTATCCTTGTCTGCCGTTACCTTGACCTCGAATTCTGCGGGTCGGTATGCTTCTACCCTGAAGGACTGATAGAATGATATTGGCCTGTCAGTAAGCGTGGCAGTCACTGCATAGACTCCGGTAGGTGCCTCGGCATCGAGTGAGATGTTCCTTGTGAACGAACCGAATCTGTCTATCTGAATCGTATCGATGATAATCTCTTCATCGCGTGCATTGCGTACTTTGAAAACGATACGGTTCACATCGGGAAGCACCCACTGGCCTTTCCTTTTCTTTCTCATAATACCCTTGAGGTGAACGGATTCACCGGCGCGGTAGAGCCCTTTTTCAGTGAATAGGAAAGCCTCGTATGCTTCGGGTTGTGCGTACCATTCATATGAGATATTGAAGCGCCATGGATCGATGCCGAAATGCCATTGATTTGAATATACTGCGGCGTCACCTGCGCGAGTAAGGGTCAACCAGAATTTTGGCTCTTCATATATCGACCATTCATAGCTTTCATATTCGCTATCTGTTTCATAAGATAAGGGTGATGCACCAAGACCCAGTTCATGCCAGCCAGGTGCCTCGCAGAATCCGCTGGAGTCAGACAATCCTTCCCAGAGGATGCGGTTATCGTTATTACGGATTTGTACCCTGACACGATTCATGGGTTTTGCATCATTCAATGATGTCGCCCAAATGAGATTGTTCTCAGGTGAATATTTCCAGGTGACACCGATGTCGCTGATCTCAACAAAAGATTTGGAGTAACGGTACGTCCTACTGTAGCGATTCTGGTTGAGATTATCGAGTTGTAGGAATATCAGTCCGCTTCTCTTACTGCCCAAGATATCGGTCAGTTCGAAGGGTACGAGTCTCTGCTGATTAGTGAACTTCTTTCGCGAGTCAACGTGCCAGACCCGAGATACGTCGAAGAAATCACTCCATTGCGGGACGAATTTCTTGCCTGACCAGAAGAGCTCCGGTGTGTTAAGAAATGGGATTGCCTGGTCGATACTCAATCGTGCAAGCTGGATATACACACTGTCGGCATTCACAAAGGTAAACGGAATCCTGAGGTCACTCTCCGACTCGATGAGATTTATCCCCGTCGGCATCTCAACATGCGGTGTGAAATCACTCCTTTTGAATTTAAACCCGTATTCGTCAACGAGGCGGTTACCATAAATGTCCCTGAGATCCTTACTGATGCGAATATTGTGTTCTTTATTGTGTACGAAAGGTAAATACAGATACACCTCGTTGGTAGACCAATCGTCCTCGGCATATTCTGGAGGAATATCCACCGCAGGCTCTACAAAGAGATGTTTCACCACGTCTTTCATGACCACTCGATTGGAGAAACATAATTGCAGAGCTCCTTCCCCCGGTGCTGCACGGGTGAATCCGACCAACGAGAATTCATTATATGTATTGAACCTAATAATGTTTTCGTCTTCTGCACCGAGGTTTCCATGCTCCGCAAGCAGCCCCGGATACAGAACGACCTCGATCTGGGATTCGATGGGCAATCTATCCCTCGGCATGAGCACGAGTGTGGCAGAGTTATCCCAGTGTTTGAGAGGATACTCTTCCTTCTCATCATCACTCAGATTGCGTACTCTGTAAGATAATTCACCACGGAAATGTGGTGTCTTAGATTTCATCTGCCCACACCATACTCTGGAAGGCATACCCTTGGTATAGTAGATCTTTATCTTATCGCGTACCCTTTTTGGTGACATCGCAGTATTGAAATTGAGATAAATATTAGCATCCAATTCAATGAACTGTGCGTTATGATACGGGATCGATGATAATAACCTGGGTCTTACACTTTCGAAGGACCACGAAGTATCCCTCGTTAGTGCCATGCCGGTGAGCGATCTGATATTCTCCTTTTTCAATCTCACGGTGAACTTTGTTGCGGGCATAAGCGTGTCGTCGGGGATAAATGCTAATGTGCGGGTACCCATCCAGCGGTACTTGCCTTGTAGCTTTGGTTCGATCTGCAGAGGACCGGACTTTTCGTCCTTTTCGATTTGCTGCAGCGGAACCATCGGTTGGTTGAAGCCGACGAGGATCTTGAATGTCTCAAGGGTACCTTCTGTTTTTCCAATTGGTGAAACGTGAGTGATCTTGAGGGGAATCGTGTCCCCGGTCTGAATCATCAGTTGGGTAAACATATCGATCTCTTCTTGGCGTTCTCCACAAGTTACGACCAAGAGCACTGTACATACGACAAATAAGATAAGAATGGTTTTGCTCATGTAACCCCCTCAGTGATATTGCAAATACAATTCTATTTTAATATAGCCAGAGTTTGGCTAATCTGAATGAATTCAATGTAATCCAGGCTGCACAGCGTGACCCGTGTCAGCAAATTATAAATTAAAAGGATATCAAGTCAACATCTATATGAGAAAGCGGCACTCGGGACTGTGATATGGCTTATCATAGTAACTTGCGAGCAGCGGCATTGGTACTCGTTTCAGTTTCTATCTCACAAGTACTATCCCTCTCGTGAATGTCATGTTGCCGATATTCAAGTGGCAGAAGAACACGCCATTCGGTAATTTTCTATTCAAATAATCTGTACCATTCCAGCGAATATTCCCTGAAATGAGGGGGGAATTTGAGGATATTGTGAATTCACTGACCAGCCGCCCTGCGATGTCGAAAATCTTCAACTGCGCATCTTCGGCCGGCATCTGCTGTCTTTCTATTTGGAATTCAATGTTCACAAAATCGCAGAAAGGATTCGGATATATCTTGAAGAACGAGACTAGGTTCGTGCTCTTGTTCTCTTCAATAGCCATCCCAGTATTGTATAGTACAGTAACGGTGCTTGAGGAATAATCGTTGCAAGCCAGCTCCAAATCACCATCGCCATCGTAATCAGCCGGCTGGATACCCCAGGGGTTTGTCCCGACTTGATAGGTCGAAACATCCGCGAATGAGCCATCACCGTTATTGAGAAGAACAGCTACCGAGTCTGCACCGTTGATAGTCGCTGCCAAATCGATATCGCCGTCGCCGTCAAAATCACCGCCGTTGATATATCGTGTTTGACTGCCAGTTTGATAGGCGACCGGGCCTGAAAAGGTTCCATCGCCATCATTCAGTATCACGGTGACGTCGCTACCACCGTAGTTTGCAGTTGCGATATCAATAAAACCGTCGCCACTGAAATCATTGGCGAACACAGATGTTGGGCTATCGCCAACGGAAAAGTTTGCGAGATCGGAGAAATTACCATTGCCGTCATTATGCAGTACGGAAATGTTATCATTACCTGAATTGGTAACCGCGAGGTCGAGATCCCCGTCATTCTCGACGTCGTTCACCACTACCCCCCGTGCCCAAGTGCCTGCAGAATAGGTATAGGGCCCCGAGAGGTTTCCATTTCCATTGTTAAGCATGACCCGAACGTTACTGCTCGAACCCCAACCATCGGTCATGACAACATCAACATCTCCATCCGCATCAAAATCCCCACCGGTAACGTGTTGGCCGAGAATGGCAGGAGCGTACGTGACGAAAACTGTGAAGACGCCGCTTCCATCGTTCTTGAGAACCACCAGATGCGATGTTCCTGGTTCATTATGGGCTGAAACCAAATCGATGTCACCATCACAGTCCATATCAGCACCGAACAGAGCGACAGGATCGTTCTGAACGGCGGTATATGATGGTGCTGAAAACATCCCATTACCATCATTGAGTAATATCGCAATGCTGTTCGGATTTGAGGTCGCTGCAATATCAATGTCACCATCCATATCAAAATCGCCTGCAAACATACCACGCGGTTGGTTGCCGACCGGGAAACTCAAAGGGGAGCCGAAAGAACCATCCGAAGGTGTAGTGACTTCAGTGGTAAAGTTCCATACGTAGCCACCAAGGTAAACGCCTATTAGCGCCTGAATTTCCTGGGTCAAACACGTATGGATCACTTCACCGTCAATAAAGTCATAAATCGGATCGAAAGTAGCGGTCGACGTTATACTCGAATAATTGATCGCACCTTGATGCGGCCCTGATTGCGCGCCGTAAACAACAAAAGTAGTATCATTAATGGTTGTGGCGTCGACCTCGATATTGAAGGTGGCCGAAACGTCGGTAGACTTAGTTACGTCGAGTGCGTTTTGCTCTGGTTCGGTCGTTGCCACAAGAAGGGCACTCTCGTTGAGTAATACCGACACGGCATTGTTCGTAAAATTGGGTGTCGCCAAGTCCATATCACGATCGCCGTCAAAATCAGACGCCGTAAGTGCATATGGCGCGTTATTGGCAGAGTAGAAATTGGCCGCGGTGAAGGTTCCCTCCCCATTCCCCAGCAGTACAGCAACCGTATTTGACGCCCCATCTGCTGCACACAGGTCACTGTGTCCATCACCATCGACATCGCAGGCGATTATTGCACGAGGGCCTAGTCCCGCAGCATAGTGACTGACCGGGCCAAACGTTCCATCTCCATTTCCCAACCGTATCGAGATATTGTCCGAGCCGGCATTGGCTATTGCGAGGTCCAGATATCCATCTTCACTGAGATCAGCCACGCACAACGAGAGCGGCATCGAACCTGCGGTATAGTTACTTGCCGTACCGAAATTGCCATCCCCTTCCCCGAATAGTATCGATATATTATTGGAACCAGCGTTCGCCACTGATAGATCTAACGAACCATCATTGTTGAAATCGCCGCTGATGAGTGATTTTGGGGTCGTGCCCACCGGAAAATTGGCAGGATTGGCAAAACTACCGTCCCCGATACCCATCAAAAATGACACGTTATTAGAGACGGCATTAGCCGTTGCTATGTCAATGTGACCATCGGCATTGAAATCTCCACAGCAGATCGAATATGGTTGGCTGCCGGTTACATAATGTGCAGCAGTTTGGAAAGTGCCGTCACCGTTACCAAGGAGTACCGATATATTGTCTGTGTTTGCATTTGCAGTGACCAGATCAACATAGCCGTCTCCGTCGGCATCGACAGCGTCCACGGCGGTGGGGTTAGAGCCGACACCGTAGGTGTTCTGCGTGCCAAACAGGCCGTTACCATCACCAAGAAATACTGACAAATTGCTGCCATCGTAGTTTGCTGCCGCCAAATCAGAGTTACCGTCTCCATTGAAGTCACATGAAACGATCGAATGAGGGGCGTTACCGGCAGGGTAATTCGCGCTCAAGGAGAACATGCCAGAACCGCTATCGACAAGACACGTGAACTGCCAGACAAATCCATGTAGGGAATCGCCTGTGAGCGCTTGAATACCTTCACCGAGTGTTACTGTAATAATTTCCCCGCATTCAAAATTCTGGTCAGGGTTGATGTTGATCATCCGCGCAGTACTATCGTATGAAAGACTTGCTGAGTATAACCCGGTAAGGTGACCGCTTACCACAACAGTACTTTCGCTAAACGTAGCATGATCCATATCGTTATTGAACATTGCGGAAATACCGACGGTATCGATAGCATTCAATGCGTTCTGCATCGGTATTGTCAACATGACCAGTGGGAAATCTGCCGGCGCCTCGGGACCACCATAGGCTCCCATGTCATTCCGTGAGCCGTCAGGGTCATCGTATTGAGGTAGAGGATTGCCCGAGTCGATACAAGGAGATTGAGGTTGAAGATGATAATCGCCCTCGGGTTCGTCAACATAGAGCGGGTTTGCAGAGATGCATCCTTGCCCTGGAGAGCAATAGTGGTAATTCTGTCCATTATTCCAGACGTCGGTATAAGTGATATCGGTTGGGACGCTGGTATTCACGACACCGATCCCGTACGTAGTATTCCCGGTAACGATGTTATTCATGACAATCGGCTGATACCCTCCGCTGTCATATATGCCAATATTGTTATTTGCTATTGTATTATTGACTACCGAGGCGTTGGTGCTCAGACTAACACCCGTATAGGTATTATCGACTACGATGTTGTTGTGTATATAGGCGTTAGCCCCGTTCCAGGTGACGATACCGAAATCATTTCCTTTGACTCGATTATTACTGATGTCGGGTGAAGCACCGCTATTGCAGAAGATTCCGGCACCACCAGGCATTGAACCGCCAGAATGTGCACCGGTTACGGTGAACCCGAGGAATTTGGTTGTACTCGTGATGTTATTGCCTGATGCAAAAACCACGTCGCCAGCGTTTCCTCCACCGTCAATGATCGATCTACCTTCTCCTGCTCCCATAACAGTAACATCTGCCTTCAGCGTGATCTCTTCATAGTATATACCCGGTGCTGCCAGAACAATATCATTGGCAATTGCCGCATCGATCCCTGCCTGTATGGTGGGATAGTCACCAGGTACTTTGATTATTCGCCCCTGGATCTGTCCAGGAAGAAGTATAATCACAATGAACGGAATGAAAATTCTACACATCTCCACCTTCCTTTTTCTTGTATCTCAGATGCACCTCTCGAAATACTAAAGTGATCGTAAGTGTTGAATTCACGTACTCCTATGAGAAATTGTACCCTGAATCTGTAACAAGTCAAATAGTACGATGCTCATAACATATTCCCCAACTTCTTGGGAGGAATTTACCCCCCTTTAACATTAGAACGGTAATGGGAGGGTATTGATCTTGAAGACGGGTATGACAAGGAAATATACGAGTAGGGTTATGATTATTGCCCCAATGATATTGAGAAAAAAACCAACGCGTGCCATGTCAGGTATTCTCAGATATCCGCTGCCGAAGACTATTGCATTCGGCGGGGTGGCGACCGGTAGCATGAAAGCACAGGACGCAGACATCGCAGCGGGTATCATGAGCATAAACGGGTGAATACATGCTGCGGCAGCTAGTGCACCCAACACCGGCATCATCATCGTTGTTGTCGCAGTATTGGAGGTAACTTCAGTGAGAAAGGTCAACAGTAGACAGATACACAGGATCATGATAATCGTGGGCATGCCACAAAGAAACGAAAGCCTTTCTCCGATCCACTGTGCAAGTCCCGACATCTGAAACCCGGCAGCCAGAGCAAAACCGCCTCCGAACAGAAGTATGATGCCCCAGGGGATGCGCAGTGCCCATTGCCAATCGAGGACAAATACATGTTTCTTGAAATCAACCGGCAACAAGAAAAGCAGCACCGCACCGAAGATCGCAACCGTTGAGTCATGAATATGTTGACTGATACCCGCAAGATCAGACCAACCAGGGATCGTGAAAAACCCAATGTCTATGTCACGACGGAAAATCCAGGCAAGCGCTACGAGCAGAAAGACAACAAGCGTCAGCTTCTCTCCCCTGTTCATCTTTCCGAGCGCGGCAAGATCAGCCTTTATAAGCTCTTTTCCGCCAGGGATCCTGGCTATTTCAGGCGGCGCTGCTATATAGGTCAGGTAGACCCACGTGACCGGCAGCATTACAACAACCAGTGGCAGTCCGATCTTCAGCCAATCAAGAAAGCCGACTTCTATTGCCGCCGGGAACATTGATTTCACGACACCAGCGAAGACGATGTTTGGCGGTGTACCGACGAGCGTAGCGATTCCCCCAATACTTGCAGAATACGCAATGCCAAGCATCAGAGATAGACCAAATTTGAAATTACCGGGAGTAGTATCCAACCCTTTATTATCCTTTTCAATGACTTTCACCACGTGGAGTATCACAGCAAGGCCGATCGGGAACATCATCATGGCGGTAGCAGTGTTTGATATCCACATGGAGAGAAAGGCTGTGGCACACATGAACCCGAGTACGATTCTCCGGGGTGAGGTGCCCAGGAGGCGGACAATATAAAGAGCAATACGCTTGTGCAACGCCCAACGCTGCATTGCCATCGCGATGAAAAAGCCGCCCATGAAAAGAAAGATATTCTGGTCGCCATACCTCATTGCCACATCACGTGCGCTCATGATCTGGAAAATAGGAAAGAGAATCAATGGAACAAGCGCAGTTACCGGAATTGGAATGGCTTCTGTGATCCACCATGTTGCCATGAGCAGCGCAATACCTGCCGCTGAAGTAGCCTGAGTACTCAATCCCGGGAATGGTCTGATCGCCACCATGAGAATGAATAACAGGGGGCCGAGGAACAATCCGATCTTGTGGCGCATTACAGGTAAATTCTACATAATAGAGTGGCTAGTTCAAGGGAGAATTTGCAGGATACTCCTTACGTGAAAGGAAGTATATCCCCCCGAATAAAGACATGATGCCAATGAACTGGATCATGGTTATCGTTTCCTTCAGGATGAAGAAACCAAGAATAGTGGCAAAGAAAGGCGTGGAGAGCTCAAGTGCTGATACCTGCGCGGCTTTTATCAATTTTATGCCTTCGTAGTATAATATCGTGCCTATACCGATGATGACCCCAAGCACCATCTGGTATGCATTATTGATAGTTATGCCTTTTAGAAACGTAGCGTAGATAACAAATGCAATACCGCCGAAAAGAAAGCGATAGAAGGCAATGAGCGCCGCATTCAATTCTTTCAGATACCGGCGCGCAACGATGGCAGTTGTGGCCCACGAGATCGTGGCGAACAATACATAAAGATCACCGACCGTTCCGATGCGAACCGCGGCTAAATTACTCAGAGTCCGGCTGGTAACGAGGATCCCCGCTATGATCATGAACAGAATACCGAGATAGTCGAACCTGGTAATCCGGTCATCCTTCAAAAAAGCAAAGCCAATAAGAACGATGAAGATCGGCTGCATATGTCCGATCATCACCGCATTGATTACCTGCACTTTGCCCAGGGCGTAAACATACATCAAATCAGCGAAGAGGGTAGCTGCTATCGATACGTATACAAGTTTTGGAAGATATTTCGTACGAACACGGAAATTTCTTCCGGTGAGAAGCAGGTAAGCGGCAATAGTGATCAGGCAGAAGATAGTCCTGGTCGTAAATGTGCTGAGGACATCAGTGTATGCATACGATAACTTGACCAAAATAGGCTCTATTGCCCACATCATGCTGGCCCCGAGTACGACGATCACTCCCTTAGTTTTATTGCTCATAGGATCGAGCCTTTTTTCGACTCATTGGGGGATTAGGGATTTCTGGTAGGTTCAAATGTGACCGAAAATTGGTGGGCAACGGAAAGATTGCCATAGACGATGGAATATCCGATATCATAATTCTCCACCGATACCGAAATGCCTCCTGTCCAGCACAAATCGTCAGTCGAGAAGCCAATTGTGGTCTCTCCGGTAAGATTCTCGGGCGGCAAATACCTTCCGCCAAGCAGTAACTTCAGATTCTGGTAAGTGTAGACGATGCCTGTACTCAGCTCGATATGAGGCGCTTTCATTTCTGCATGAATGTCAATCGCCGAGGTCATGTGATACTTTATGCCGATTGCCGAATATAACGGTATTGCAGTATTTTCTGCCAATTCCTTACCTAAGTTATCAACTTTCAAGCCTATTGAAAGAGAATTGTACTGGAAGTGAGTACCGATTACGGCACATAGACCATACATGCTCTGATCGTCTATCTGCTGGATAAAAGCCTTGAGCGCTATCCCTACCGGCCCGAATCTATAGCCTATCCCAGCACAGAGGTCGTAGGGAGTGAACACCATAGTGGGATTTCCTGCTTCGTCATATCCCTGTATCTGGCCGTAATTCAAATATGTGATGCCGAATATGCTATTATCGTATGCGCCACCGCATGTAAGGTGGTTGGTACCGTAGAGCCAGCGTGACAGAGTGAAGTTAAAGCTCATCTCCTTCGAAAGAGCCGGATTGTGAAAGATTGACAGACCCTCATCGATGAGAACGGATGAGCCACCGAGTCCTTGAGATATGACACCCGGAGAAAGCCGGAGGAATTGATTCGACTCGATAGCAACTACGAAGAATAGTAATATCATTTGATTATCGCCAACCGTGTCCTGTACTGATATCTGCTATACGTAGTCTCGATGATGATATGAAGAAAATAGACACCCACGGGCAGGTCACCTCTCGATAATCTTATTCCGGCGGGATTCTGGGTTTCCTCCTCATATACTCGCTGTCCCAGGATATTTGTCATTGTGATCTTAGCCTTTAGAAAATCCTCATGCCAGGGCAGAATGACATCAGCAGATGTCTGCAAGGGATTGGGCCAAATCATAACTTCCTGTTCGGAGACGGATGACCCGATTTCGGCGTCAAGGTCAACTGAAATCGGCAAATGATCGGATGCCCAGTACAGTGCATCTGCGACTTCTGGTGGAACGGCGCTGTTGTATCCGTAATTGATCGAGAGATTGAAATGGGCCCCATCATTACCGCAGATGGTGTAGGAATTGTCTATCATATGCAAACCTGTGGTATCGATGACAGCAGCCGAGCACAATATCATATCGAATCGATCATCCAAGCCGCCCGTTGCGCCGCCATCAGGCAGTTGATCGACTCTGGTGGATTGCGTGTGTGCGCTTGCATAATTGCTGTTCTCATGCCAGTTACCGGTCAAATGGAGAGGATCGATTAGTCTCCCGCTGATATTGGGCAGGCTATCGGTGAGCATCTGGAAAGCAGGTTCGTCACTGTAGTATATGTTGAAATCACCGGCAACGATGAAATTAGAGCCAGTGGGTAACGCGTCAAGACGCTCCCTGAGTATCGTCGCTTCCTGCAGCCGGATTTGCTCGTTGCTTAAACCCTGTGATGCTTTGAAATGGACCGAGAAGAGATAGATGTCGGTCGGTACACCTGACATCGTTAACCGGTATTCGGCGATATCGCGGTTAGTCGTCGTGTAGTACGTGGCACCCAAGTAGTTAATCCGGTCGGCGCGATAGAACAGTGCGTTGTCCGTGTCAGGTCCGTTATGGAACGGTGCGTGTGTATACGTGCTGTTAACGTAGTGCATGACTGAATCGAGGAAGAGCGAAGCACCTTCATTGCTGATCATCTCCTGCACCACGACCACGTCGGGGGCAACATAGGTCATTACGGTCCTAAGCTCATCGAGCCGCTCGTAGCCGAGTGCATCGGGGAAATTAAGTATGTTGTATGTAGTGACACGTACAGATGCACCAAAGGCTGGCTCAAGCAGTATAGAAAGTAAGAACAGTAGTGACACACGGCTGGAATATCGAAAAACGAATGAACGCAGGGGCATGCTATAGTCCTCTCATCTGCTGATAAATCGTAATTTGATCGTCATTTGCGGGCGACATCGACTATTCTGCCTTCGATACGCCCCTTGATCGGAGAATGCTTCTTTACATATTCGGCGATTATGCTCCTCAGGTAATGGAAAGAATCTTGAATATTCTCTCCAGACTTGAAGATCGCGTATTCACCACCCCCTGCAGCAAGGAAGGAATTGGTGACAAGTGAATATCTATCTTCCGGTTTGATCGGCCTCCCGTCAGCCAAGGACACCTCGAGTATCCGGGACCCGATGGGTTTCTTCGAGTCATATCTGAACCGCAGCCCGGAAACCTGGAATATTGCGTGATGGCCGTTGACCCCTATTTCCAGCGCTTCAATAATGTTCTGACCGGTCATTTCCATAATGACCGCAGTATTCGAGAGGGCATCAATATTATAGCAATGACGGTAAGTAATGTCGCCCTTCGGCAAATTGGCTCTTATACCACCAGAATTATGTATCGCCACATCAACCTCGAAATACTCACGCATTGCATCGGTGATCAGATTGCCGATAGCGGTCTCCTCAAAACCAGCCCTTGCGAGTTCCTCTTCTGAATAGCCGATGACTTCATCAAAGCCTTTCTGGGTAATTGTCTCCCATTTTTCTACCATCTCAAGCATCATGGTATCTTCATCGATCTGCTCGCTGAGAAGATCTACCAGTTCTCCCCTGTACCCTGCAACACGTCTTGTCTCTTTGTCGATCCAGAGGTCGAGAAATCCAACGCTGCTAAGATGACCATATGCCTGGCATATGATCGTGTGGTTTATAGAATCTTCATAAGGTACTTCCAGCGCAGTTGCGCTGTGTGAACCAACTATCACATCGATTCCTTCTACCGCCGTCGCCACGCGTTTATCATGACGTAATCCGATGCCGGTTATTGCAAAGATCAAGTCGACATCCTTTGCCCTAAGCGAGTCAACGTACCACCCAGCCGTTTCGATCTCGGGTAGGACATCATGATTTTCAAATCTCTCCGGCGTGGTCATGCCAGACATGTACTCGGTAAGTAAACTGAATATACCTATACGTACTCCGGTTCGCTCGACTATCGTATAGGGTTCCAAGTAGTCTACGACACTGCGGGTCTCATTGTCCACGATGTTGCTACCAAGGAACGTAGCATCTACCTTGTCCACGAATTGTCTGAACACGTCAACACCTTGATCATAGTCGTGATTGCCCGGTGCTACCACATCGTAGCCGCAGTAGTTGAAGTATTCGGCAACTGCGTGGCCTTTTGAGAATTCACCGACCGGTGATCCGACGAACATATCGCCAGCGTCGAATAATAGAAATCCGTATCCGAGGCTGTCGGCTTCGACACGTTTTTCTCTAATGAAAGTCGCTGCCGCTGCGGCGTTGCCGATCGGCGGCGGAAAGTACGGATTCATCCACCAAGCAGTGCTTGGTGATAGTGCACCCTCGATGTCATTGGTATGTAGAATATAGATGTGGGCGTATTGTTGAGTCGACGAAAGAAGGAAAATTAGGAGAATGCTAAACAACGTGTCTCAGAATTGCATTCCGATTGAAATCATGAAATGATGGGCAGTTTCATCCAGCTTGTAGTTCTCACTGAGTTCAAGGTGCGCGTAATCCGAGGCAAGATAATCACGCTTTCCATAGCAATATCCTATATCGAAGGCATAAAGTCCTGTTTGAAATCCGAAACCAAGAGTGAGATTAGTTGTCCATATCACATCCTGTTGATAGTCCGGGAAAACACAGAAACCATAACGCAGGTTATACTTCTGGAGGATCATGTGCTCTATGCCGATTTTATAAATAAATATATCTTCGGAAAATATACCATCCCACATTTCAGCCTCGACCTGTGCAAGGAACCTCGTCGGGATTCTTCCAGGAGGCTGATACATTAGCCCGAACGAATGTACGGCGGGATACTCATGACCGTCGTCGGTAAGTTGATATTTGTGCTGGTACGAATATGACATCCGAAAATTTATTGCCGGTATGAATGAGGCGCCGAGTTTTATACTGTTGCCGTTGAAGTTTGTCTCGTCGCTGCTGACCGTATCCGAAAGTTGCGGTATGATCACGGTTCTCTCCATGACCCGACTGCCCAACATGAAGGAATTGCTTGCACCGATGCTGATGGACCTGTAATTGAGGGCGATCACGGGAGTAATGGCATGGGCATAACCCCGGTGAGTGAGTTCATCGATGCGGACGATCTGGTAGAAGTCATCGCGATGTTCCTCATAATAGGTGTAATTATAGTCCCACGCTGGAGCATACTCCAAACCGAGCCGTAGCATGCGGAACGGGAAAACAACAAAGCAATTGCCTGGATTCAGATACGTACCGGTATTGCTTGCAACAGTAGCGATACCTATGTTATTACCGAATGAATCATACACGCGCAATCCGCGGTCTTCGTTCTGCACCGAGATCAAACCGGAGATCCGTATCGCCCTTTCCGTAAAAAGGGTAATGGATGCGGGATTGTCTGTACTCTCCAAGACAAGGGACACACCGCCGAGCGACATCGAACGGGCGTCGGTGTAGAATATACGATCGCCCTGATAGGACACGCCGGGCAGGGTCAATCCTGTTAAGAAAATGGTCAGCAGTAGCATTATGGAATCATTACTGCAGCAGCGAGTACGGTAGTCCAGAGTCCATATTTGTCACCTATCGCCGTCTGCGTTATATTCATGGTCTTGACGATCTTCGTGGAGATCTTCCAGAGTTCCTTTCGTTCATCATAGCTGATATCGGGATCGAACGGTACGCCGAGGGTGGTTGCAAGCATCTGAGCCGCGAGGTCCTCTGCTTTGTCGCCAGCACGCGATTCAGTCTCGCCGAACGAATGATACTCGGAGAGATACCCGTATTGCGTGCGGTCACTTGGAATGGCAACGCCTATCGATGCCGCCAGTAACCGGTGGGGCTCATTAGCACTGGATTCTGCTACAACGGCATATATTAGTTCTCCGGGCGAAAGCTGTTGAATACCCTTGCTCCTCGGTAGAATCTTTGCACCAGGCGGTAATATACTCGAGACCCTGACGATGTTGAATGGCGCTATCCCTGCATCCCGCAGGGCTGCTTCGAAACTGGTAAGCTTCTCTCTATGCTTACCAACGCCCTTGGTCAAGAAAATTCTCTTTGGTATCATATTCCCCGAAATGGAGCAGACCAGAGTCGAACTGGCGACCTTCTCGCTGCGAACGAGACGCTCTCCCAACTGAGCTACTGCCCCTCATTTTGCTCGTCATTATAGCAAAATCTGTATACGTGTCAACATTCATTTATGTGATTTCTTGACACCCAACTCATCTTCTATTATTCTTAATATTTGGTGCACGGTTGTTTGCAGATTTTTGTTTTCGATCACGTATCTGTAATCCTTTCTATACCCCAGCTCGTGCATTGCCTTTGCGATCCTGTTTTTGATGACTTCATCCTTATCTGTGTCCCTCTTCTTCAAACGCCGTTCTAACTCCGCTATATCGGGAGGAATGATGTAGAAGTATATCCCGTCGGGATAAAGATTCATGAGTCTCCTTGCTCCCTGCACGTCTACATCCATCAATATGTTAAAACCGGTATTGAGTCCATCCTCAAGTGATTTCTTCGGGGTGCCGTACAGGTTGCCATATACTTCAGCGTATTCGACGAAGCGCCCCTGTGTTATCCATTGATTGAACTCCTCGATGCTGAGAAAGATATATTCTCTACCGTCTTTCTCGACCGTTCTCTTTGGTCTGGATGTCGCCGAGACGGAATAACGAACATCAGGACGTTCAGCCAGAATCCTGTCACAGATCGTTGTCTTACCGACACCTGAAGGACCGGAGAGAACGATGACCTTTCCTCTACTCAAGATTCTGCACCTGCTCTCTGATCTTCTCAACCTCTTCCTTTATACGAACCGCAGTCTTACTGATCTCCAGGTAATTAGCCTTGACACCGAGGGTGTTCGCTTCACGCTGCATTTCCTGAAGAAGGAAATTCAATCTGCGCCCGGGATGGTCTTCCGTCTTTAGTGAATCCTGAAATATCATCAGGTGACTGGAAAGCCTTTTGCACTCCTCGGTGACGTCGGTACGTTCTGCTGTGTAAAATAATTCCTGGTATAGACGCTCCTCGTTGATTTCCTTCATCGCTCCTCGAACAATCGAAAGCAAATGCTCTTTGTAATACTTGTTACGTTCAGGAATGATCTTCTCGATCTCGTGGACGCACTCCTTGATTATTTTGACCGACTTGCTTATCTCCCGGACAATATTCTTCCCCTCTTTCTTTTTCATCTCCATGAGATCGTGTATAGCTCTTTCAAGGATCGGCTTGAAATCCTTGTAGATGCCTTCAGATTCGATTTGTGGCTGACTGAACTTTATTAATCCGGGTATGGAAAGTAGCGTGTTAATATCGATCTCTCCACCAATGTGATAGTTTGCACGCAACTCTTCGGCCAGCTTCAAGTATGCATCGAGAAGATTTCTATCGACCTCAATCTTTGTAGGTATGATCTCTCTGTCCTGCTGGATCACGACGACGATATGTCCTCGCGTGAGCCGAGCCTGCACATCGCGACGTATTTCTGTCTCACAGGGCGCAAGGCAATTTGGAAGTTTTATCGATATGTCGAGAAACCGATGATTGTAAGATCTTATTTCAACATCGAATTTCAATGGCGGCTCTTTCAAATCACCACTTGCCCTACCGATACCAGTCATGCTATATGCCACTATTCCTCCAGGATAATTGTTACTGGACCCTCATTCACCAGAGCAACTGACATCCTATCGCCGAACGATCCTGACCTTGCAGTTATACCGGAATAAGTAAAGGCATCAATGAAACTCCCGTAGAGAACCTCTGCCAGTTTAGGCTCTTCCGCGTTACTGAATGATGGCCGCCTCCCGCGTGATGTATCGGCAAGCAGCGTGAATTGGGAAACAATGAGCGCTTCACCGCCGATATCTTTCAGAGAATGATTGAATTTTCCCTGTTCGTCCTCGAAAATCCGCAAGTTCATACACCGTTCGGCGAGACGCCTGGCCGTAGCTTCATCGTCTCCCCTCTTCACGCCAAGCAAAACGAGTATTCCCCTTCCAATATTCGATTGCATCTTTTCGCCAACGCACACTTCGGCTTCGCGCACTCTCTGAATGACCGCAATCATCTCAAAGGGCTGAGCTAACCAGCATGCTCGACTTCATTGCTTGAGAATCGTAATGATCGTTGCAGCAAAACTGGCCGATGCCTCTGGTCGTGAACATGTAACGACGTTATCGCTTATCTCGACGTCTGCATCAGTACAAGTTCTGCAGCATTTGCCGATTTCATCCCTGATCGCTGGATATGCGGTGACGATCTTGTCAGTGAGTATACCAGCACGACCCAAAACCATCGGCGCAATGCAAATGGCTCCGATGAGTTTCTTCTGAGAATCAAATTCCTTTACAATGGTATGAAGGATTTCATTATTCCAGAGCTGCTCGCATCCCTTGCCACCGATGATGATCAACGCGTCAAATTCATCTACATTCGATTTGTCGAGTGCTATGTCCGGCTTGACAACTCTTCCAAACATACCTGTTGCAGGAGTTGTATCAATCGAAGCCACTGTGATCTTAACTTCATGCCGTTTCAGTGAATCATACGTCACACTGAACTCATCATCCCGAAAATCCTCAGGAGCAATGACGATGAGTGCCGATTTTTTCTGCTCCGCAGCCTTGGATGGTTCCCCTCCAGTCCCACACGACAGGATCAAAGTGAAAGCAAGTAATAACAAATTTTTCATCAAAATCCTCCTTTCTGAATAGCGCTACAAGTAAAGCTACAATCACTTCACCTCATAAGCGGGGGACGGGATTCGAACCCGCAACCAACGGCTTGGAAGGCCGTGACTCTACCATTGAGCTACCCCCGCACCGTCCATTATAGCGCAGTATTGCTGAAAGTCAACATGATCGTGAGACCTTATCATGCTATGCTGTAATATTGACAATACAGCGGAATTAAGATAGAATGAAAAAATGATTTCAATGTGTGGATTTCCAATCAATAAACTAACCTTCAAGAACGCCAAGGTAGGTTGAGTAATTAACGCTAATGAGGGAGGAATGATGTTGGATAGGCTATTCAAACTGAAAGAAAACAGCACGTCAGTGAGTCAGGAGATGATCGGAGGTCTGACTACATTCATGACCATGGCTTACATTATTTTCGTGCAACCAGCAGTCTTGGCAGCTGCGGGCATGGATTTCGGGGCGGTCATGGTGGCGACGTGCGTTTCGAGCGCAGTAGCGATCTTCTTCATGGCTTTCCTCGCGAACTACCCTATTGCGTTGGCCCCGGCCATGGGTCACAATTTCTTCATCGTCTACACAGTATGTCTGACAATGGGCATACCATGGCAGACCGCGCTGGGTGCTAATTTCATCTCAGGGGTTATTTTTATTATATTGTCTTTCTTCGGCTTTCGAGAGTCGCTCGTTAATTCAATACCTAATTGCCTCAAACAAGCCATCGCCGTTGGTATCGGTCTTTTCATCGCCTTGATCGGGTTTCAATGGACGGGCATAGTGACCTACACTCCAGGAACGATTGTCGGCCTCGGGGACTTGCACAGTCCTCCTGTACTATTGGCCATTCTCGGACTGTTCATAATCACCATTCTCTATACCTTGAAGGTTAAAGGAGCCATAGTCATCGGTATTGTTGCTACAGCTATCATCGGGATACCACTGGGTATCGTGAAATACTACGGTGTCGTCAGCACGCCGCCGTCAGTGTTACCAACGTTCCTCAAATTGAACGTTACAGCGGCATTCACACTTTCACTGATTCCAACGATCTTCATCCTTTTCTTCCTCGACCTTTTTGATACTGTGGGAACCCTGATCGGAGTGAGTGAACAAGCCGGTTTCGTAAAGGAAGGCAAACTGCCGAGGGCAAGACAAGCTCTCTTGTCGGACGCAATTGGTACGGTTACCGGAACGATCATGGGTACTTCAACGGTTACCAGTTATATCGAAAGTTCAACCGGCGTAGCAAGTGGTGCCCGTACCGGTCTAGCCAATATCTTCACTGGCATACTCTTTCTCATTGCACTTCTCTTCTACCCGCTCGTAAAGATGATCGGAGGAGGTTATGGAATGGATGGGAGTGTTCTCTACCCGGTAACAGCTCCCGCTCTTATCATCGTCGGCACGCTGATGATGGCCGGTGTCACAAAGATAAACTGGAAGGATTTCACTGAGGCCATACCAGCGTTCCTCACGATCGTCATAATGCCATACGCCTATTCAATAACCGAAGGCATTGCTGTGGGTTTCATCTTCTACACTGTGCTGAAGCTGGTTACGGGAAAAATCAGAGAGGTTCATCCGATTCTGATCGTCTTCACTATACTCTTCGTCTTGAGGTACATCTTTCTAATGTAGGTTCGAATGCATGAAGCATTCTTGTTCGAAACAGTATCGGAGGTAAAATGTTTATACTGGCAATAGCTATTTTTTCCACAAGTCCTTTTTACAATGCGAATTTTTTTCTGCCGATCCGCTCACTGAGTGTCTTCTCCAATCCAGCAGGTCTCGGCATTAGCACTGGAGCAGAGGCTTTCGCAACCTATGACCTGGGATCCGAGGTCATAACGACCGGAGCGAGCGCCGGAAATATCGGTTTTGGCTACATGAAAGACGACTCCCTGCATTTCTACGAGATATCCATCGGCTACCGGCTGCCAGGAGCCTTTACAATTGGCTATGCGTATGAGTTTGGAGACACTTCAGTCCATATCGCCGGGATTGAATGTCGGCCGAACGGACAATTGTCATTGAGCTGCCGGACCGAGATAAAACACCAGAGGTACGTTTCCGGGGGAATCGAGATAATGCCGTATCTACACTACGTAACACTCAGTTTTGCAGTTACATATGAAGGGATCGATGATACACTTGCATTCCTTTACGGAGGAATGATCACCCCTATCCACGGGCTGGGTGCGTTCTTCTTCGCCGACAAGGAGTTCAACTGGAATGCCGGCATGGAGTTCTCATTCGGCTATGGTAAGATCACTGGCAAATACTCTTCTCAGAGCGAGAAATTCAGCGGAGGGTTGCTCCTATCAGCACAGAGATACAGGACCTTCGTGGAAGACTAGAAAGGATACTCCGAGATTCACGGTGACAGACCGGAAACACAACCATTAGACGGTTAACAAATTACTTATCTGAAACACAATTATCGCTTATATATGGCTATTATTGCATATTGCTAAAGTGATGGTTTAAGAATTCACACCTCTCGCTGATATCATTTCAAAACTATTATCTTGATACCGCCTTTCGGAATATTCTCAAATCTTATGAAATAGACGCCGGTTGGGAGCTGCAAATCGTTGCGAGGTTCACGGATTTCGATGAATTTCTGACCGATGGCATTATATACGGTGAGCGGATAGTATCTGCTGTCACTTATCAGGTTTCCGTAAGCAATACCAGAACGTACTGGGCTCGCAACAGTTGGCAATGGTAGTTGGGCTATTAGATCTCTGGTCTCTTCGATTCCAACCGGAGGATTTGGTGTACCAGGCGTTGGGGTTTCATAAGAGTGGAAATCCACTTCATTATTGTCCGTGTCTTCCCCATCCGGGTATCTACCGAGACTGTTACCTGACTCTACATCAACGGCAGGCATCCATTCACCGGTGAATACCCATCCATTGAGCACTCCGTACCCGACGGCATCGACCGTTATTCCATGAAAGCGTAATTCAACATTGTCAGGGCCGTTCTGAAAATCGGCTGCTGAATCGACCAGATCGACATTGGGGACAGAAGAGAATTCACCGATTACGAAGAATCCATCACCGGGTATATTGTATCCCGTTAGATCGATCGTTGCGTAATCAAAACCGCCGTTTCCATTGACGCCAACCAATGTGATGCCATCGAGACTAGCATTCCCAGGACCGTATATCTCAATGAAACATCCAGAATCAGCCCCAGGCGTATCATAATACACCTCATTTACATACAGACCAACCGTACCCACATAGTAGGCATGGGTATCTGACACCGCTGAAAGCCCGTCATCATCTACATACTTGAGATAATAGAATACCGTGTCTCCGTTGTTCTGAGTTGGTATTTGATAATAGAAAGTATCATTGCTCGTCGATATATGCGTCACCATAGACGGCGATTGCAGGCTATTCACGCCATAGAACAGTGTATCGTGTTCGATCGTACCGTTGTCGACGACATGAGCGTAAGCATCGACCGTGGTTCCTTGTGACGGATTGGTCGGGTGGTGCCAGACCCGAAGTATTGTTGGCGGCTGTGTCGCTGGAGGCCCGAAATACGCATCGTCAACGTAGAAGATGGCGCTGGTCCAGGGCGTGCCAACGTCATATCCCCGAATGACAAAACGCACTGAATCGGCATTGGGTGGGGAGATACCTAGATCCCACGTCCACTCCTGCCAGGAAGTCGAATCAACAGTGTAGTACGAACCCCATTCACTCGATATGTATGCTCCTTCGCCGAACCACTGTACCCCGGCCCTCGCGCGGCCTGCCGGGTCGTTATCCAACACCCAGAACGATATCCGATAAAGGGTGTTCGGCAGCGCATAGAGACCCTGGTATAGCTCGGCCTGACTTGCGGTCGTGGAATAGAAACTATCCTTTACGCTGAAATTTCCCGCATACACGATCACGTCTTCCTGAAAGAGAGTAACGAAATCGCTCTTTTGCCAGTCGTCGGGCATGCCGGCTGTCCAGGCCTCGAAACCCGGATTCTGTAGCATGTTCTGGGAATATGTCAGGGACACCATGACCGCTAATAATACAAAGAACCTCGTCTTCATATATCCTCCCCTGTTGATGTTACTTTTACGCAAAACTGAATGTCATGATATTTTCCACAAAACTTAATGCTTTGTCAAGCATCTCGTATTCTGATCTGCGGAATCGATTACTTTCATTTTCACGGCGGAAATTGCGGAAGACCGAGGGCGCAGTGTTGACACAAAGCCGATATTATATAAGATTTACGAAAAGGAGAACTAATGAGATATTTGATTTTATCGCTGGTTTTGACGGTTTCCCAATTGCTGGCACTGGAAGCAAACGAAATTATCACGAAGACGGTTGAGAAATACCGTGGCATGAACACATTCTACACCGAGTTTGAACAAACGTATTGTGATGAAGGAACCGGTCTCTGCCAGCGTTATGAAGGTAAGACTTATTACATGAAACCGAATTTCTTCAGAATGGAGCTCGATGAGCCCAAACAAATATACGTCGGTGACAGCGTTTCGCTGTGGATCTACATGCCCGAGGAGAAGAGAGCGATACGCCAGGCACTCACGCAGATGCCCTTTCAAATCAGCCCGGATGCTCTCTTTGATAATTATGAAGAGGATTTCATCGCTTCGCTCGAAGGCGAGGACGAAGAAAGCTATGATATCATCCTGGAGCCAAGGGACGAAACCGATATTTACCGACGACTGAAAGTAAAAATTCATAAAAAAACCTTTGAGATAATCGGCATCACCGTCACCGATGAGTCGGGGGTCGAGAGTAAATTCGAATTCACGAAGGTGGAGATCAACACAAAGATCGACCGCAAGATATTCGAGTTCAACCCGCCCGAGGGAGTACAGGTAGATGAATACTGATCGTCTCATGGACGACTCGTGCTTTGCATGCGGCAAGAAGAATGTCAACGGTCTGAAACTTGATATCATTGAACGAGACGACGGCGTTTGGGCAGCCATCGCTCCGCCGGCATGGTCCCAGGGCTATGACCGACTGGTACACGGCGGCCTCATCGCGACCATCCTTGATGAAATGGCGGTATGGGCTGCATTCAAAAAAGGATACAGGACTATGACCGCAGAACTCTGCATGAGAATCAAGGAGGCAATGCCGGTGGATCAGCAGTATACGGCGCGGTCAAGAATTCAAAAGGTCAAACACCGGCTGGTTGAAGCGGATAGTGAGATCAGAAACAGAAACGGTGCCCAAGTGGCATTTGCACACGTGAAGTTACTCAAGGTATAACTATAGTCGCTCCGTCATGAGAATACACTGCGTTTCACTCGGCTGTCCCAAAAACCTTGTGGATTCAGAGAACATAATTGGAGTCCTAGGGGCATCCGGAGCATCGATCACTCCTCTGCCTGAGGATTGTGATGTTATGATCCTCAATACATGCGCCTTCATAAAACCCGCGTTGGAGGAAACCCAGCGAGAGATCGAGAACGCATTGCACCGCATGAGTAACGGAAAGCGGCTCTTCGTCCTTGGCTGCGCTGTCAACCGCTTTGGCCGCCGTCTCAGGCGCCAATTTCCACAAGTATCCGGGTGGTATGAGATCAAAGATATACCAAAATTGATCAAAGCGCTCGCACCCGATGCACCCGGTAAGCGTACCCGCCTGCCGACGACCCATGGCTATGCTTACTTGAAGATCTCCGAAGGATGCTCAAATAATTGCACCTACTGTACGATACCATCCATAAAGGGACCATACCGGAGCATTACCACGCAAGAACTACTTGCTGAAGCTCGCGAGCTCGCGGGTCTGGGAATAAAGGAACTCATACTTATCGGACAGGATACGACTAGATACGGTATGGATACGGGTGGACAGACAGCACTGAGATCCCTTCTCCGGAGGCTTTCCTTGATCGAGGGTATTGAATGGATCAGGATAATGTACGCACATCCGAAGACGATCGATGATGACATCCTCCAGGAGATAGAACAGAATGACAAGATATGCAAGTATATTGATCTTCCTATCCAGCATGTATCCTCTCGAATTCTCAAAAGAATGAAACGCGGGACGACCGCCAAAAGCATAGAAAATGTGCTCAAGACGCTGAAGAAGATCATTGGATTTTCGGTTCGGACTACGCTCATTGTCGGTTTTCCCGGAGAAACCGATGCCGAATTCAACGAATTGATGCAATTTGTCGACAAAGGCTACTTCGATTGGCTTGGCGTTTTCCCTTATCATTGCGAGGAAGGGACAGAAGCCGCAAAGTTAGTACAAACGCCGGAAAAGATCATAAGGGAACGCTACGAAAAAGCGGTCGATATGCAACAACGGATTATCGCACGAGCCAACCGCAAGCGACTGAATCGTCCGTACCGAGTGCTGGTCCACTCGTTCGACGGCCACAACTACATCGGCCACGCTGAATTCAACGCTCCGGATATTGATAGTCAGATACTGGTTAAAGGGGACAACCTGCAGCCAGGTAAATTCTACGATGTCCGAATTGCGGATATCAAAGACGGCGATCTCATAAGCGAGCCGGTCGAGGTAGGTGACTGAAATGATCGCGGGCAAGATATTCCACATATCCATTTTTCTTCTCTGCATACTTCTCCCCCACGAATCAGGTTACTCCCTCGAGGTCCCACTCGATTTCCACGGCCGCGGATTTTTTGGAAAATATCTGAACAGCGATACGTCCAGGTTTAATTTTGATTCTTCTTTCGAAATCTACTTGACCACGCTCCGGCACGGGATGTTCTCGACGTATGTCTATTACCGTGATGATCTTGATATGGCCGAGCAGACCGGTGGTGTATCGATTGACCCAAGATACGGACACTACTATATCGTCGGAGGGATGGACTTCTTTCTAAAGAATTTTGTGATCACAGGATATTTTGTGCATGATTGCATCCATGATATTGATTACGAAGTTGAAGGGACTCCAGTCTTCAACCGTTTCAGACTGCGTTTTGCACCCTGCGATTTCCATTACGCGGCACGTCTCAAAACGAAAGAGAAACTGTTATGGTCGATAGACATCGGATACTACCCCCATTGGGATTTCCACGGGTGGGACATTAACGCAGGTGCGGACTACAACTATGATGTCATTCTTACCGGAATGTATAACCTTGTCTCAACCCGTGATTTCGGTTTGGACTTTACGCCAGACTTTTCGATCATTGCAGGAGACAGTTCCTTTTACCATCGATATGTTCTCGGAATAGAAGCGTATTACAGGAAATCAGCGAAACGTTTTGGGCTTTCGCTCGATTACTTCGCATATGTGAACGATCCACTAAAGAGTCCAAATAAGCTATGGCTATTATCGGTTTATTCAGAATTCTAACACTTGCGCTGTTTCTTTACAGTGGCGATGGCGCATATGAGCTTTTCAGCATAGGAAATCAATTGGAGATGGAAGGTCGCCTCGAGGAGGCAATGGAGTATTATGAAAGGGCACATGAACTTGAACCCGCGTCCGCCGAGATCATCGTTTCGCTGGCAAGTGTTCTATACCAGGTGCAGCGGTTTGACGAAGGAATTGCCTATCTCCACACGGCTCTGGAGATCGAACCCGAGAATTTGCGTTTGTACCAGATGTTAGCCCTCGGATATGTCGGTAAGCGGCAATTGAACGAAGCGATCAAGTACTACAAGATGGCGTTGAAATTAGCTCCCGAGAATGAGGACATATATCTTGCTATCTCGACCTTGTTCGAGGCCAACAGAAACCTTTCAGAAGCAATAAGCAGCCTTGAAAATATGCCGGAGAATATGAAGACAGCCGATATACTTCTCAGATTGGCAAATCTCTCCAGCCGGATGAACGATCATCCCTCAGCAGTAGATTACTACCGGAAGGCATATTCACTTGATACGACAGACCTGAACACGACGATCGGGCTGGGAACCGGATTCGACATGCTCGGTGTCAACGATTCGGCCTTGTATTACTATGAGAAAGCGAATGCCGACACGTTCATCTCAAACGTCGCACAAAGGCTCATCGATCTGTATACAGAGGTGGACAGATACGACAAGGTAATTACCGTCGCAAATGAGATATTGATCCTTGAACCAGGTAATACTCACGTACGGCGGAGCCTTGGTTTTGCGTACTACAAAGTGGAGATGTTCATCAAAGCGCTCAATGAATTTTCTATTGTCCTCAGATACGACCCTTCGGACACCTATTCAGCATTCTATCTTGCACGCATATATATGGAACAGGGGGATTATGATAGATCGCGCATTGAGATCGAATCGGCGCTGGATGTCAATCCTGATTTCATCGAACTCTGGGTCTATCTGGGATTCGTCGCCATAGAGGAAGAAGATTACGATCTTGCCGAATATGCATTCACTGAAGCGGGGTATCGTGGCGGTGATCTCGCACAGATCTACTATCTGCTTGGAGCGGTCATGGAAACCCGGGAGAATAATCCGAAGGCATATTACTATTACAATAAAGCCATTGAAAAAAACCCTACGAACGTTGCTGCGCTGCAATCCCTGGCAAGTATTACATCCTCGGTCGGTAGAGAAAATGAAACATTCAACACATTTCAGAAGATACTGCAAATCGATACCCTTAATGCTGTTGCACTGAACTACATCGGATACACCTATGCTGAACGTAATGACAGCCTCGAATACGCCCTGCGCCTCATAGATCGGGCGTTGGAAATAGATGCCGACAACGGTTATTATACTGACTCGCGCGGCTGGGTATTATACAAGATGGGACGGTTGGAAGAAGCGCTGCATGAATTGAAACGCGCCAGTGAGATCGTAGAAGATGCGGTGATTCTGGAACACCTTGGCGACGTATACCGCGAGCTCGGCGAGAGTAATGCCGCGCTCGATGCCTACAAACGGGCACTGGAGATCGAACCAGGCAACAAAGCATTGCGTAGTAAGATCGACAAGGTGGAATAGATGTGGGAGCCTTAC
Organism: Caldifarciminota bacterium; assembly: GCA_020343595.1. Taxonomy (GTDB): domain Bacteria; phylum Hydrothermota; class Tepidihabitantia; order SM23-42; family SM23-42; genus SM23-42. The sequence goes on from CP070802.1 coordinate 331,603, forward strand.
CGGATCAAAGTTGTTGAACCGCTTCCGAAAACCACCAGGAAGAAAAGAAAGAGAGTCCTCGAGAAAGCCGGATACAACCCGTTTCTAATCCCGGCAAAAAACGTCACCATTGATCTCATATCGGATTCAGGTACGGGCGCGATGTCCTCGGAACAGTGGGCAGGAATGATCGAAGCGAGAGAAGACTTTGCCGGGCAGGCATCATTCGAGAAGTTCCTGGATGCCGCGAAGTCCCTTACAGGATTCCCGTATATCCAGCCGGTACATCAGGGACGGAGTGCCGAGAAAATACTGTTCGGCCTGATGCTGCGTGAAGGGGATACGGTGATTGCCAATACGCATTTCGAGACCACCCGCAGTAATATCGAGGCGCTCAGGTGCCACGCAATTGACCTGCCTGCCTGCGAGAAACCGTTCCCGGGTAACATCGATCTGGGGAAAATGCAAAAAACGATGAAACAACGCACGAACGTAAGAGCTGTTGTCCTTACGGTCACGAGTAATATCCTTGGTGGACAACCAGTTTCGCTGGAGAACATCGCCGCAGCAAAGAAGATGGCAAGGAAACGTGGCGTCGGCCTGGTGCTGGATGCTTGTAGGTTTGCCGATAATGCCTTCCTCATCAAGCAGAATGGAGAAGCAAATGGCAGCATAAGAACGATCTGCCGCAGGATATTCGGATATGCTGACATCGCCTACCTCAGTAGCAAGAAGGACGGTCTCGTGAATATCGGGGGATTCATAGGGCTGCGGGATAGAAAACTCCATGAACGGCTCGAGTATGAGATCATACGTCAGGAAGCCTTCCCTACTTCAGGAGGTCTGGCGGCACGCGACCTTACGGCCATGACTGGAGGTCTCTCAGATTCAACGGACGAGCACTTTCTCAGTGCGCACATCGGTAATGTCGCATATCTTGGCCGCTTGCTCAAAGATAACGGTGTAGATATATTCGAGCCGGTGGGTGGTCATGCCGTTGTCATCACAACAAGGAAAGATCACGCCCACTTTGCCTTCGCACTTGCCGCCCAGATCTACCTCGATTCCGGGATCAGAGTAGGAGTCTTCGATGACTCGGTCAGACTGGCCGTGCCAAGGCGGGTCTACACTCGTGAGCACCTCAGCTACGTCGGTGAATGTGTCGCCAGAGCATATACGACAAGCCTTCCGCGGTTGAAGCTTGTCCATAAACCCCGTGAATTCTGCAATTTCTTCTCCCGATATCTACCGGTTTGAGAAGCAGCAAGCCATACCCTACGGAACATGGAGATATTACACAAAGAGTTAAACAGACTACTCTTACAAATTGTCTAAATAGTTGACAAATACTTAATTTTGAATAAAATGGGCTAAATAAGGAGGATGGTTTGCAGGAACGATTCACCGAGCGGGTAAGGAAGATATTGCACCTTGCTCACGACGAAGCATTGAAATTCAAAAACAATTTCATTGGTACAGAGCACCTTTTGCTTGCAATGATAAAAGAAGGCGAAGGTGTCGGTGCCATGGTTTTGATCAATTTGGGCATTGAACTGAACGAATTACGAAAGAATATTGAGGGTTCTGTCCGTACCGGTCCTGGCGGCAAGATAGATGTTCCTTTCAGTAACGAGTCAAGGGTTTGTCTCAACTACGCCATGGAAGAAGCAAAGAATTTCGGTCATTCCTATGTTGGTACAGAACACCTGCTGCTTGGAATCATCAGAACGCCTGAAAGTCTTGGCGCTCAGGTGCTTGAATCCGTCGGTGTTGATTACGAAACGGTCAAGAATGAGATCATCCAGCTCCTGAGACCCGAAGGTGTCATGACGAGCAAAACGCGGGGCAAGCAGAGGGGTTCTGCGCTTGATCTCTTCTCAAGGGATCTCACCCAGCTTGCGCGTGAGGAGAAATTGGACCCGATCATTGGTCGCGAGAATGAAATCGAGCGGGTCATCCAGGTTCTTTCCCGGCGCAAGAAGAACAATCCTGTTCTGGTGGGTGAGGCCGGGGTTGGAAAAACTGCAATCGCCGAGGGTCTTGCTCAGGATATCGTCGCCAGCAATGTTCCAGAATCATTGAAAAACAAGAGAGTGGTTGCTTTGGACATGGCCTCGGTAGTTGCCGGTACCAAATACCGGGGGCAGTTCGAGGAACGTTTGAAGGCAGTCATCAATGAGGTTACACGCAACAAGGATGTCATACTATTCATAGACGAACTACATACGATCGTGGGTGCCGGAGCTGCCGAAGGTGCGATCGATGCATCGAGCATACTGAAGCCGGCATTAGCACGAGGGGAAATCCAGTGCATCGGCGCAACTACCCTCGAGGACTACCGCCGTTATATCGAAAAGAATGGAGCCCTCGAACGACGGTTCCAGCCTATAATGGTGAACCCGCCGACGGTTCAGGAAACGATCAATATCCTGCAGGGACTGCGCAAGAAGTATGAAGATCATCACCAGATAGCATACACGGATGATGCACTGGACGCTGCAGCACGCCTCTCCAATCGGTACATTACGGATAGATTCCTCCCCGACAAGGCGATCGATGTTATCGACGAATCCGGCGCTAAGGTGAAACTTTCCAAGATAGTGAAGAATGATGAAACAGCCGCGCTGGAGCTGAAGATCAACGAGATAAAGGTCAAGAAAGAGAAATTAGTGGCAGAGCAGAAGTTTGAACAGGCTGCCCAATTGCGTGACGAGCAGAGGAAACTGACCGATGCGCTGCAGCAGCAAAGTAAGACAGCGACCACAGTTCGGCCAACTGTCAACGAGGAGGACGTCGCCTTCATCGTCTCGCGCTGGACAGGTATCCCTGTCTCAAGGATCGAAGAAGGAGAATCCAAGAGACTGCTGAAGATGGAAGAAGAATTGAGAAAGAAGATCGTCAGTCAGAACGAGGCTATCTCCGCGATCGCCAAAGCCGTCAGGCGCAGTCGAGCCGGGGTGAAGGATCCGAGAAGGCCGATCGGTTCATTCGTCTTTCTGGGACCGACCGGTGTCGGGAAGACTGAACTTGCCAGAAGATTGGCCGAGTTCCTCTTTGGTGATATAAATTCACTGATAAGCCTCGACATGTCTGAATTCATGGAAAAATTCAATGTTTCCCGTCTGATTGGAGCACCTCCCGGATACGTTGGTTACGAAGAAGGTGGTCAACTAACCGAAAAAGTGAGGAGAAAGCCGTATTCGGTTGTTCTTTTTGACGAGATAGAGAAGGCGCATCCGGATGTCTTCAATATTCTGCTTCAGATTCTGGAGGATGGCCAATTGACGGATTCTTACGGTCGGCGCGTCGATTTCAAGAACACGGTCATAATAATGACTTCAAATATAGGTACTGCCGAGATCAAACGGAGCGATGGCATTGGCTTCATGAAAGTAGATGATGCTGCTTCACATGAAAAAATGAAAGTCAGGCTCATGGAAGAGGTGAAAAAACTCTTCTCACCAGAGTTCCTCAACCGTATCGACGAAATAATCGTCTTCAAGAAACTCAACAAGGACGATATGAAACAGATCATAGAAATACTCATCCAGGAAGTCGAAGAAAGACTCCATGAGAAGAACATGAAGTTGGAATTGGATGAAACAAGCAAGGAACTACTGGTTGAAACAGGATTTGACGCAGAGTTCGGCGCCCGTCCGCTCAAGAGAGTCATTAGAAAATTGATCGAAGACCCACTATCAGAAGAGATACTCAAGGGAAATATCAAAGAAGGCAAACGTATCAAACTCGTGAGGTCGGGAGAGAAGATCGAGTTCACACAGAAATGATATTTCTCTTCTTCCTCCTGAGCTACACTATAGCCGACATCGATGTCGAAGCAAAGTGGTCGGACCATGAGTTAATTGTGGAATCAAGTGGTTTACAGGTGGGCGCCACATTTGAAGATGTCCAAATACGTAAAGCAATAGAGAATCTCTCCAAGCTACGTCTCTTCAATTTCATCGCCATCGATACATCGATAGTAGGAGACGGGATATTCATGAGAATCATCGTCGAGGAAGCTCCTTATTTGAAGGGCGTTCCACAATTCACCGGCAACAAGAAAATAAAGGACGGCGATCTGCTCAAGAAGATTGAACTCCGCGCTGGACAGATCCTCAACGACAAAACCATCTTTGATGCTCACTGGAAGATTCTCGATTTCTACCGGGAAAAGAATTTTCATGAAACACAGGTCAGTGAAAGTCTTTCCGTCGATTCACTGAACAAAGCGAAGTTGTTCTTCACCATAAGTGAGGGCATTGAGCCGCGTATCGGAAAGATAATAATAGAAGGCAATACGGCAATTACGGACAAGAAGATCAAGGGAAAGATGTCGACCAGAGAAGCCGGTTTTCTGAAATCGGGCAGGCTGATAAAGGAGAAACTAGATGAGGATATTGAAACGATAGCGGCGCTCTACAAAGAAAACGGATTTCTCGATGTAGTTGTCCACCAGCCGGTCGTCGAGGTGAAGGACAATAGATTTATCATTACCATTGAGGTTGAGGAAAATCAGAAGTACTATGTAGGAGAAATCACATTCGAAGGAAACACATTGTACACAGAAACCGAACTTGAACGTGTGATGAAGATCCACGGCGGCGATGTATACAACCTCGTCCATGCGGAAGAAAGCATTCAGAACATGTATACGCTGTTTGCGGATGAGGGGTATATCTATTGTTCCATTGTGCCGCTTGAGAACGTCCGCGACAGCATAATTGATATCGACTACAAAATCAACGAATCTACACCAGCAAACGTTAAACTGGTCACCATCACCGGCAACCACCGAACCCGTGAAAAGGTAATCCGCAGGGAGATCATAACGATTCCTGGCCAGCGATATCGAAGATCGGATGTCATCCGAAGCCAGCGGGAGATTTTCAATCTCGGATTCTTCGACGACATACAGATAATGCCGGGTAATGCTGACAGCGAAGGTAACATTGACATAGTATACGATGTCAAAGAGAAGGAAGGCCTGGCTACAGTTGGCGCTGGCATCGCCTATTCTCCGCAGGACAAAGCAACGGGGTATGTCGAATTCTCGCATCCTAATCTCTTCGGCCGGGGACAGCGCCTGTACACGAAGTTCGAACTTGGGGGCAGATTGACAAACGTCCAAGTGGGTTTCACCGAACCCTGGTTGTTCGATACACGGACCTCTGCGGGTGTGGACATATACTATGTGAATAGATTGTACGAATACTATACGAAGAGGGATATCGGGTTTGCAACCCGCGTATCACTGCCTTTCTATCTTGATTATACAAGATTCAGTTACGGTTTCAGAACCGAGAGAACTCAGATACTTGATATCGCCAGGTCTTATACACCACCCGAGACAGGATACAGCCTCTACGATGATACCATACCGAAGTGGACGATCGCCAATTCTTTCTCGATTAGCAGAGACTCACGTGACTACATATTCAACGCATCTAGTGGCTCGTACATTTCTCTCGGTGCCGAATTCGCGAAGAAGATTCTATATGCAAATATCGACTACAATCGGTATACGATTGATGCAAGGGCATATTTTCCGATCATATGGAAGATATCCCTCATGACGCGTATCAGCGCAGGTGTGGTTACGAGCTCTAATGAAGTTCCGATCTACAAGCGTTTCTATGCGGGTGGAATCGGAACCGACGGAGTCCGTGGATATCCGGACCGTTCACTCTCTCCGGTTGAGGACGGACGGGTCGTAGGAGGCAACGCCGTCCTGATAAATAACATCGAATTGAAGCTGAAATTGTCCCCGGGCATGGCGTTCGTTCTCTTCTTCGATGCCGGAAATACCTTCAAATCCTACCGTGACATGAATCTGCATGACCTTTACCGCGGTGCAGGTGCCGGTATCAGAGTCGAGGTCCCGATGATCGGAGTCATGGGGTTTGACCTCGGCTATGGTTTCGACCGTGAAAATCCTGGATTTGAACCGCATTTCCAGATTAATCCATTTGGCATGTTTTAGTATTGAATTATACTATCGAAAATTACCCATGCATATCGACCTGATGCCGGGCAAAAGTACGCGCCCAGAAATGGTTGAGCCTCTTCGCTCTAACGGAAGGCATGGGCAGGTCACTCAATTTGGAGGACAGATGAAGAAATTGCTCTTTCCCATACTTCTCTTGCTGAATATCACTTCGGCACGAGAGGTCAAGATCGGCCTCGTAGATGCTGAACGGGTCATGAATGAGTACCAGGCGACGGCAGCAGCAACGGCTGAATTCAATCAATATGTCTTCACGTTCCGGGATTCTGCAGCGCTCTTGAAGAGAAAGATCGATGAACTGAAATCAGAATTGGATGCGCAGGAACTGGTATTGTCAGAAGAGGCAAGGCTCAGGAAGATAGACGAAATCGAGGCATTGACTGAATCCTACAATCAGTTCCTTCAGAACATATTCGGCACGCGCGGGAAGGTCGAGCAGAAGAATGATGAACTCATGGCGCCGCTGCTTGAGAAGATCAACAACGCAATCACAAAGATTGCCGAGCAAGAGGGCTTCGAGATCGTTATCGAACTGTCTGAAGGTGTTTACTATGCATTGAGTGAACTTGACATCACCGATATGGTGATCAACGAATTGAATCTTGAATACGGACCAACGACCCTGCCGACAGGCGAAATAAAGAAGGTTATCGTCATTCTTCCGTTCCGTGAAGAGAACCCTGAGGCCATAAACGCCGGTCTCGGTCAAGTATGCCAGGATGAGCTTTACCGCACGATCAGGATCTTCAGCGGCCGTTATACAATCATCGACAAGACCACGATCAACATGGAAATAGTCAAGCGGGGATTGGGAGTTAATGTCATTGACGACAATCAAGCGTACGAGATCGGGTCATCGTTGCTGTGTGACTATATCATAATGGGACGGGTATCGAAGGTGAGCACCAAGATTGAATATACAGTCATGATCAAGAATGTGAAGGAAAAAACAGAAGTATCCCGCCGGACAAGCAGCGTGACTGAATTGGTGAAACTCTACGAGGCTCTCAACAATGATCTGAGAGCGCTACTCGAAAAAATTCAGGAATAATGTGAAATAAAATACACCGTCAACGCGGTTGTAGTCGTTTGACCTCTTTTATCATCTCTCTTATTTCGCGCTCGAATTCATCCTGAAATATCAAATACTTTGCCTGTTGGCTTGGCGTAAGCATTGTCTGGATTTCCCTCATCTTCTTGATCTGCCGTTCTACCCTTTCCTTCAGAATCTTCTCGTAGGCACCGAGTGATTCCTTTATCTCCACGTCAGGGGCACCGGTTCCGAGGAGATCCTTGAGATGAACGAGTATTTCCTGACGGCGTTTGCGGAATTCACTGTCGATCTTGTGTAACTCGTTCAGCTTGGGAAAGAATTCGATCGCTTGCTCAGTGCTAAGATCAAGTTCTTTGGTCAGCCGGTAGATTCTCACCTTTTCGATTATTTCCCGGGGATCTCTCGGATCGCTTTCCTGACCGTATGAAAATGCCAAGATGATCAGCAGGAACACAATCATTGTTTTCATAAATGCCTCCTATGCAAAACCGGCACTGTTGCTATGTACCGGACAAAAACTTCCTATTCAATGCCAATATGAACTCCTCTTCCTCTTCAGGAGTCAATTCGTCTATCGCCTCTTCGTATGCGGGCAACAGATAGCCCTCTATGATAATGAGTTCTTTCAACATCTCGTTGTCGACCGTATGGGCAAAAACAAGACCAGCGATCTCCTCGTCTTTGATCAGCTCATCGACAGGGACATTGAATTCAACTGTGCCGTTACGTGGCCATAGGATTATCAGCAGCAGCGCGGCTACGCCTAGAACCGGAACGAGGACTTCGGCCAGGAACCGCGGCAGCCTGGATTTTCGTCCTGACACCCATGAATCAGGCCGGACATTCCTTCTCATTTCTTCGAATGTTTCAGCGGATAGCAAGGATACCTTATCCGCTTTCATCAAACCGTATAGCTTCTTTAATTCTCTATATTCCTGTGTACATTTCGCACAGTGAGAAATATGCTCGAGCAGCTCTTCACGCTCGAACGGCGCGAGTTCTTCTTCAAGAAGCTCGACCAACTGTTTGCGCGCTCGTGCACAATCTTTCATAACCAGTCCTTCAGAGAGATGCGCAATTTCCTTACCGCGTGGTGGTGATTGGCTTTTGCAGCACCCGTGCTGATTCCCATAATCTCTCCTATTTCTCCGAACGTATATCCGCCATAATGACGGAGTATGAAGGCCATCCGCTGCCGTCCGGGCAGCCTATGAATTGCCCTATCTATGGCCACCTTCATCTGCGTTCGCTCCCGGAACGTAGCTTCAGCAACCTGCTGTTCTTGAAGGGGCGATGTAGGACGTTTGCCTCGTGTGAATGAAATACACGCGTTGACAGTAATCCGGTAAACCCAGGTGGATAGCTTTGACTGACCGCGGAACTTGTTGAGATTTCTATAGATCCTGATAAATACTTCCTGACTGATATCGCGTGCATCGGCTTCGTTCCTGGTGTATCTGTAACATAGGCTATAGACCGGAACCTTGTACTTTTCGAATATGCGGTCAAAAGCCTCTTCTTCACCCCTTTTGAATCTGCGAACCAAAATATCATCTTCTTGTGCACTCACTTTATTAGACGTTTGAATTATGACCGTGGTTTAAGAACAAGAGATAGTCGATCAGACTTTGTCCTGTGTACAGAGACGGATTGGCTCTTCGCTACTCTTCTTCCTCGGTATATGGCTCAAACTGATCCTTCTCGGCGCCGCATTCAGGGCACACCCATTCATCTGGCAAATTCTCGAAGGAAGTGCCGGCCTGAATGCCGTTGTCAGGATCGCCAAATTCCGGGTCGTAGATATAGCCGCATACCGTGCATTGCCATTTGACTATCATAAACCTCCCTTGCTGAATCTGCAAATTCTACAGAATAAGTCCATAGTGTCAAGTGCTCAGCAACCGGGTGTACAGCCGGACGTATTTCCTTGCCGATTCGTTCCAGGAGAAGTCATATTTCATGCAATTCTCGGAGAGTGTCCTGTAGATACTGGATTTTTTGAACACACCATAGGCGGTCTGCACAGCTTTTGCGAGTGCTTTGCCGCTGTACTCGGCAAAGAGGAATCCGTTTCCTCTGGATGAGTTGCTATCGAATTCGAATACGGTGTCAGCAAGTCCGCCGGTGCTGCGGACGATAGGAACTGTACCATACCTTAGGCTGATCAGTTGTCCCAATCCGCATGGTTCATACTTGGAAGGCATTAGGAAGAAATCACTTCCCGCATAAATTCGATGAGCCAGTTTGTTGTCGAATTTGATATTAACGCACAACCGGCCGTGATACACATCCTGCAGTCTGAGCAGCTTCTGATGATAAGATTCCTCACCATAGCCAAGGATGATCATATTGCAGCCCATCTTAATTATCTCGTCCAGGGTGCAGAGAAGGATATCAAAACCCTTCTGGCCCGCGATGCGCGAAACGATACCGATGAGTGGTTTGTCAGGGTTTAGGCCATGATCTGAACAGAGTCGCGTCTTGTTTCGCTGCTTACCTTCGAAATCGGTATACTGTTCATAGAGGAGCCTATCCGAACCGGGGTTCCATTGTCCGTAGTCTATTCCGTTAAGGATCCCATGCAGATCTTGTGACCTCGTCCTCAAGACCCCGTCAAGACCGAACCCCAATTCCGGCGTCTGTATTTCCCTCGCATAATTGGGTGAGACAGTAGTGACCGAATCAGCGTACACAATACCTGCCTTGAGAAAGCTTATGTCACCATAGAATTCCAGACCAGCTGGCGACAGATGCTTTCTATCGACGCCCAGTATCGGGAATTTGTCCTTGGAAAATTTGCCCTGATAGCCAAGATTATGAATGGTGAAGATACTACGAGCCTTCAAAGGTTTGATTTTCATGTACAGCGGCACAAGACCCGACTGCCAGTCGTGGCAATGCACGATGTCATAGGACTCCTTTTCGATCGCCAGCATGGCCGCCTTACAGAAGAAGGTGAATCGTTCGCAATTGTCGGTAAAATCACCGCTGGAGTCGCCATACAGCCCGTCCCGGCGGTAGAAATCTGGATGATCCACAAATACGAAGTTGTCTTGACGGTAGTAGTCCACACGATGGTTACCATCCATTTTCAACTGTGCCGACCACTCCTTCTTGCCACCAAGCCCCTTGTACCGTGGTAAAATTATCTGAGCATCGATACCCGCATTCGCGAGCGAATGTGGCAGGGCGCCCACAACGTCGGCAAGGCCACCAGTCTTCGCGTGGGGTACAGACTCGGATGCCACAAAGATCACCTTCATACTATAGTTGCCAGCGACTGTTTAACGATTTATTCAAAACAGGAGTCCAGTCAGATTATGTTCTTCAGATAAGCCGCTGAATCCTCAGGCCCAGTAGGATTGATATAGAAGCCTGTCCCCCATTCGAAGCCTGCAATGTGGGTGAGAACGGGGATTATTTCCAGATGGTAATGGTAGAAATCAATGCCGCTCATTGTTATCGGTACCGTGTGAATTATGTAGTTATAGGGCGGTGTGTTCAGGGCTTTTTTCAAGCGCATCAGGCAATCTTTGAGGATCGCGGCCAGGTCCTTCAACTCTTCTGATGTGGAATCCTCAAAATTGGATCGATGGTTACGCGGCAGTATCCAGCATTCGAACGGGAACCGGGGAGCAAAGGGACACACTAGTATGAACGAGTTGTTCTCGCTGATCAGACGCTTTCTTGTTTTGGTTTCCTGGACTACGATGTCACAGAATATGCAGCGCTCCCGGTATTCATAATATCTCTTTGCACCATCCATCTCTTCCATTACTCTCTTGGGAACGACCGGAGTTGCGATCAACTGCGAGTGGCTATGCTCAAGAGAAGCCCCTGCTGCTGCACCAAAGTTCTTGAATACCATCACGTATCGGAGACGATCATCCTTCTTGAGGTCGAGCATGCGCTGCTGGTAAGCGTGCACCACGTCGCCGAAGCCCTCTATATCCATATCAGCCAAGTCTTGCTCGTGCACCGGCGTTTCGATAATGACCTCATGGGCTCCTATACCATTCATGCGATCGTAGATCCCCTCGCCTCTTCTGTCGATCTCTCCCTCGATCCTCAGCGCGGGGAATTTGTTAGGTATGACACGCAGTCTCCAGCCAGGTGTGTTCGGAGCAGAATTATCTTGACGTATGGAGTATATTTCAGGCGGTGTCGCCGACTCATTTCCTGGACAGAATGGACACTCCTTCGGTGTGATCTTCTTGGATTCAGGCGCGGATTTGAAATCCTTCGGACGCTTCGCCCGTTCAGTGGAAATGATTACCCATCGTCCTAAGACAGGGTCTTTCCGTAGTTCTGGCATTAATGTCTTTACTCGTCGGTTTCGGCTTCTGGCTCCGGGTCTTCCTCTTCCGGTTCGGGCAAAAGAACCTGTATTTCCGCTTCTTCCCTTATTTTTGTAAGGAAATTGGTGGCGAGTTCACTCTGCTGCTCGCGTTTCATCCTCGACTCGATGACGTATCGTACCTCATCAAGACTTCGGTAATGCTCAGGGATGTATTCGACCATCTTTATGATGGTCCAGGTACCTTCCTTGACGCTAAAGACATCGCTGATCTCACCGATCTTCAGAGAAAAGAGAACCTTGTCGTAATCCTCACCCATCATACCCCGACGTATGAGCCCGGTCTCACCACCGCGTACGCTTGTCACCGCGGTTGAATACTCGGCAGCGAGTGAGTCAAAGGATTCAGGTTTTGCCATGACCTCTTTATGTACCTTCTCGGCTTGTTCCTTGGTGTCAAGCAATATCTCATGGACACGAGCTGATTCTGGCATTTTGAACTCTTCGATGCGCTCATTGTACTCCTTTTCTACTTCTGCAGAGTCGATAACGATCGCTTCGAGTACAACCTTCTGGTACAAACCCTGATCCATGAGGGTCTTCATGAGGTCTTTGAATTGCGTGAAATAACCATCGTGCAGAAAGTGCTTCTTACGCCAGGCCAGTTCCAGTCTCAGATCCTCGTTGAACAAGATATCGAGTAATTCTTGAACTTTGTCAGGACGGCTCAGGTCCAACTTCGCAAACCGAGGCGTCATACTTTCATTCCGCTGCATTGCAGCATCCCAGGTTATTCTTCTGCCGTTGATTTTTGCGATTGTGACTTCTCCGCTCTGGTCCAATGTGTCCTTCAAGACCGCGATTATCGAATCGTTATAGACCTCTATTTTCGCCTTCTTTCTTAATTTCTTGGTGAAGGATTCATCCTCTTTTTCTATATTTGTCGTCCTGACCTGGGGTTCGATCTGCTTCATCACTTCTTCAAAATCACGGTAATATTCAGGTTTGTGGGAAGTTATGTAGTATATACCGAACTTCTCGTCAAAAGATACAATGCCTGTCAGCGTATTCACCTCTGTTTTGAAGATTATAGAATCTACAGCCGCATGCTTCCGTCCCGGATAGACGATTCCCATATTCCCGCCGTTACGGGCATTCGTCTCAATCGAATAGAGTTTTGCCAGTGTATCGAAACTAGCAACATCTTTGCTAAGTGAATCGAGAAGTACTTGAGCAAGACTGTCGGATTCGACAACGATCTCTCTCCCCATTACTTGCTCACGGACTATGTATTTATCTTTGTTCTCTTCATAGTATTTCTTCATCTGCTTCTCGGTCGGGGTGGCCTTGCTGATCACCTCATAGGCACGTACCTCATCAAGAAGCAGACTTCTATTCCGGGTGCCGAAGTTATTCTTGAAAAACTCTGTTTCAGTAATTTCATGTTCCACCGCGCTTGCGTATATGAGACGTTCGGTGATCATCTGTTCAAGTACTGCTTTCTCATCGGGCCGTGCGAATTGCCCGCCCCTGCCGGTTCTGTCGTCTAATTCGAGGCGAGTTATATTGTACCCATCGATTGTTGCGACATAATCCTGATAGTTCTTCTTGAAGCATCTTTCGACACCGCTCAGAGAGAACGAATCGAGCGGACTCTTGCGAAAACGCGTTGCCACGATCTCGTACATCCTCGCTGAATTGAGATAATCTTCCAGTATCTCGAGAACTTGAGCCAAACGGTAATATGCCCAACCGTTCTTATGCTTATAGTTATCAACAACATCTTGATAAATGTCTGCGGCTTTTTGGAAATCCAGCAATTTGGTGTAATATATGTCGCCCATCTCGAGCTTCCACTGATAGACATCTTTGTTGCGCTCTATCTTTTCCTCACAGAATTGTATTGCTGCATCATAATCTTCGTTCATTACCAGACCAACATATTCCTGTGGTAGTGCGAAAAAAAGTATGAAAAACGTGAGCATCTTTCCTCCTTTCTTGAGTGTCTATTTTACATAAATATCAATTACTGTCAAGCCGAGAAAATCCACTTTACAAATTGCCGATAATGTGTATATTTAAGGCAATGCAGGCGGTTATCGATCTAAAGGAAATCAAACGCAGTTTCAAGAACCACTTCTGGCAGAGAAAGAAGACAGTGCTTGAAGGCATCTCTTTCGAGATCCGCGAAGGCGAGGTATTCGGGTTTCTAGGGCCCAACGGCGCAGGCAAGACGACCACGATAAAGATCATCACCGGCCTGATCAGTCCGGACTCTGGCAGTGTACGCATTTTCGGCATGTCACCACATTCGCTCAGGGCAAAGCAGCGCATCGGGTTTCTGCCTGAATCTCCATACTTCTACGAGCATCTAACCGGTTATGAATTCCTCAAGATCCATGCGGTATTGAGCAACCTGAAGATGCACAAAGAAAGGACATGTACCCTTCTGGAGCGCGTCGGCCTGAAGGAAGCGATGCATGTGCAATTGAGGTCATATTCAAGGGGTATGCTCCAGCGGATCGGGATAGCCCAGGCAATGATCGGTTCACCTGACCTGCTCATTCTCGATGAGCCTCTTACCGGGCTTGACCCGATAGGTCGTAAAGAAATAAAGGACTTGATATTAGAAGAAAAAAACAGAGGTACAACTATATTCTTCTCATCTCATATTCTCCCCGACGCTGAAGCAGTCTGCGACCGCATTGGCATCGTCATCGATGGCAGGATAAAGGAGATCGGTGAAATGTCCACTTTGCTCAGCAAGGGTCTCAGTGCTGACCGGATCACGCTTGAGGACTGGTTTGTGGATCAGGTAAAGGCTACCACGGAGAAAAATGGGACTATTCAATGATGAATTAGGAAATCGACCTGGTGTTGAGTTACGGCCAATGAAAAATGCATAGAGTACTTGCGATATTCGAAAATACTTTCAAGGAAGCACTCAGGCAGAGAATACTCGCTTTGCTTGGCGTCTTCGCTCTGCTGCTCATCGTGGTATCAGTCTTTCTCGAACCCTTTGCTCTGGGTGAAGCATCAAAGCTCATGCGAGATTTCGGGCTCGCCGTGACCTCGCTCTTCGGAGTACTTACCACAATTATTATCGGTTCTGCGCTGATTCACCGCGACATAGAAAAACGGACGATCTATACCGTTCTTTCCAAGCCAGTACGTCGGGGCGAGATCGTACTTGGCAAGTACCTGGGATTGGGTGTGCTTGTGGCGTTGCTCGTCCTTGCCATGCTTCTCATTCATCAGTTGATTATTGTAGTCCAGGAAGGGACGTTTGAACTCTCACTATTGCTTGTTTTTCCGTTCGCGCTCCTCGAGGTTTCGGTTATACTCGGCATACTGCTGCTCTTCTCGTCCTTTTCCTCAAGTACGATGACATCGATCATGGGCGTGATATTCTACGTTGCCGGGCACGCTATGCCCGATCTTAAGTTGTTCGCGGAAAGCACCCGGGTCGAAGCACTCAAACATATCGCATATGCCTTCTACTATCTCTTGCCCAATCTGAGTAACTTCAACTTTCGAACTGACCTCGCGTATAATATACCTCTGGCTGCAGACCAGGTCATATTCTCTGTATGCTACGGGATTCTATATACGCTATTTCTTCTCTATGTGACCACTCTGGTCTTCGAGCACCGTGAATTCAAGTAGTCGGTCCTGATCTCATCAAGATAGCCGTGGTGATAGAATGATAAAGAAGATCATCATCGCATCCCTGATTCTGGCTGTGATAGTGAACCTGGCATACCGGATCGACATCAAGAAAACCCCGCACGAATTGATCGGAGAATTGATGTATTTTCCTTCGGGGTACGCTCTACGTACCTTGTCGGTCGGCTATCACACGCCGCTTGCTGATGTCGTGTGGCTGAGATTCATTCAGTATTACGGTGAGCACCGACTAACAGACGCGAGGTTCGAACTGATGTACCACATACTCGACATACTGACAACCCTGGATCCGAAGTTCCTGTATTCCTACACACTCGGCGCGCTCATGCTGACTCACGATGCGCAGAGGCCCGACCAGGCAGAAGCATTGCTGAAAAAAGGTATGTATTCAAACCCTGATGAATGGAGGATACCCTTTACCTATGGTTTCATTAACTATATCTTTCTTAAGGAGTACCGGGTTGCACAGACCTATTTCCGCGTTGCTTCTGCAAAACCGGGTGCACCTGACATGCCGAAGCGGTGGTATGCATTCATCACCTATTTCAAATTAGGCGATCTGAGGACTGCGTTAGCGCTTTGGACGGATTTGTATAACAGCAGCAAGAATCCAGAGGAGCGGGAGATCGCACTGGTTTATATGAAGAATATCAGGATGCGAATAGATATTCAATTCCTTAACGAGAAGATCGAGGCATTTACCGCGAGAATGGGCCGCCCACCAGATACGATCAGAGAACTGGTTACATCTGGATTTGTGCGGGAGATTCCCGAAGAACCACATGGCGCGAACTACTACATAAGAAACGGAAAAGCCCGTTCCACGTGGGAGCGGCGCAAATAAGATAACGGAATTAACTATAACTTCTGGCTAGGTTTTGTTTTCCTGGTCGAAATTCTGTTTTATCCCATCTACCATCCGGTTGAAACTATCGGCAACATCATGGATCGCATCCCCTTTGCGGAATCTGAGATTCACCGTATAATCACCGTTTTCAACCTTTTCCATGAACATCTTTAGTCGGTAGAGCGGTCCGGCAATCCGATGGGAGACGAAGATACAGACGATCCCGAGAACAATAAAAGCAACTGGAAGGATTATCAGCAGGGGTTTTGTAGATGCAATTATCAGCTCGCTTCCGGTTGGCGGCCGACCGTGTTGTTCTATGAAATGGACGATCGAAGAGAGAAAGAAATAGTGATTGATCAGCGTAGTGAAAAGTGTAGCCGCAAAGACCAATATCAGTAACAGACCCAGCATTCTGAATTGAAACTTCTTGTGCACAATATAGTTTCTTCTCTGTAATTTCATAATCCCTTTCGGTTTTTACGCTTCCAAGTTAAGGAAGAACCAATATCATAGGGGCTTTCGCGCCATATGCGGTCAGAATGTATGAAAATGCAGGGGAACTCGGTACCCCAGGAGTAGTACCATCAGCCTGATATGAGGAGTAATAGACACATCCTTGCGGTCCTGCAGGAGGGCCGGGCGGAACAGGTGGAGCGGCAACAAGCAGGTTCTCGATAACCGTGAAAGCTATGTTAAAAGGATTCTTGAATCCAGGGTGCGGTTTTAGCAGCGCATCCGGAGGGAATGGTGGTACCCGAACGCCACCGGCAAGGGAAAGATTTCCAACCGGTCCGGGTGGAACATCAGGATTGGCTTCCCATACTCTCGTGTCCAGATCGCCAGGATAGACTCCGCCAGCCAGCGTATTGAATTCTTCTGTAGCTGCATGCGCCGAGTGCATATTCGCCTTCACGCTTGCTTCGTATGCCCGGTTTCTCAAACCAACGTAATTTGGGATCGCGATCGCTGCAAGAATTGCGATAACAACGACAACGACCATTAGTTCGATCAAAGTAAATCCTCTGTGCATGCATATACCTCGTGCATCATAAATAGTATCGGGGGGCAATCCACTTGCCCCCCGATACCTATCACTCATTATAGGCATGACTCTATTGACCGGATTGAAGAGTGAGAGCCTTGACCGCGTCAACACCATTACCAGTGATAATATAACGAACAGCAGTACCTGCCGGTGCTGGGCTCGCGCCCGTCGCGTCAAAAGACTCATAGAACACGACACCAGCATCTGCGGCTGCGGCATAAGCTGCCGGACCTATATCACCCTCACGGTTAGCCGTCGCAACCGGATTCTTGAAACTCGTCGGCAGCAAGACATTGGCCGGCGCCGGTGGCCAGTTCCATGTCGCGGCTCCGGCAATGCTGCGAAGATCGCCAAGAACACCGGTGATCGTTCCGACCTGTTCCGCGCAATCAACCGCATAGATCCCCTCGGTCAAAGTCGAGAAGTCTTCTGCAGCCAGCTGCAACGTATGCATGTTGTTCTTTACCGATGCTTCTTTGGCACGTTTCTGCATGCTGATGAAGTTCGGTATCGCGATCGCCGCCAAGATACCAATGATAACGACAACCACCATGAGCTCGATCAGGGTAAATCCTTTATTCTTCATTTTTTGCCTCCTCAGCAAAGAATGGTATGAATAGAGCGGAATAATGTGTCCCCGAAAATTGAGAGGTCATTATTAAAACCCGATTTTGCTTAACCAAGAGGCTTTAGGACACAGACCGGATCAGTATTGAGGCTTACGCCCCATTCCATTTCAAGAAAGCCACACCCATCTTATTGGAGAAACTTATAGATTTTGAAAGAGCAATTTATCATATATAATAGCAATTTACGTGCCAGCTGACCATTGGTGAAACATATGAAATTACGGGAGAAATTTCTCGGCCTACTGTATCAGGAAATCTTAAGTGTCTCACTGTGAAACACTTAAGTCTAGAGCATAATATGCCTTTTATGGCACTTTCTTGTTGGTGCCGGTTCATTTTCTCCTTCTTTTTATACTCTTAAATCGACGATATAGCGTCGCCCGCGACACACCAAGGATCCTCGCTGCCTCGCTCATATTACCATCACATTCCCTCACTACCCGGGCGATCTCTTCGCTCTGGATCTGATTCAGGCTCTTCCCTCTGGATTGTGGCAGCCCAAGATGCTGGGGCCCCAGGTAATGAGAATCACTCAGGATAGCGGCCCTCTCGATGACATGGCGTAACTCTCTCACATTACCGGGCCAGTCATACTTCCTAAGTACCTTCAACGAATCCGGCCGTAATGAGCGCTCGCCCAATTTCTCCCGTCGGCAAATCTCCTTTAAGAAATGCTCTGCAAGTAATGGTACGTCATCTCGTCGTTCCCTCAAAGGTGGCAGTACGAGCGGGATGACATTGAGACGATAGTATAGATCCTCACGGAAACTACCCTTTTTCAACTCCTCGCTTAGATTCTTGTTCGTCGCAGCAATGAGGCGGACATCGACCTTTATCGGTCTTGTCGAGCCCAGCGGCACGATTTCCCGTTCCTCAAGCAGTCTGAGTATCTTGACCTGAATGGTCGGTGAAGCATCGCCGATCTCATCGAGAAAGAAGGTTCCCTTATCGGCGGTCTTAAAAAGCCCGTCCTTGTCGGTAGCGGCACCTGTGAACGCACCACGTTTGTAGCCGAAAAGCTCACTCTCGAGAAGCGTCTCGGGCATCGCGGCGCAGGAAACGGTCACAAAATTTGCTTTGGCGCGTTTCGAACGTTGGTGTATTTCACGCGCGAACAATTCCTTACCCGTGCCCGATTCGCCGAGCAGCAAAACCGTTGTATCGGTTGCCGCGATCTTGTCGAGCATTGCCAGCGTATTTCGCATCCGTTTGCTCGAACCGATGATCTTTGTCGGTCCCTTAATGTAACTACTCAAGTTAGCCTTGATACGCACGGCAAGTTCATCGATTGAAAACGGTTTCAATATATAATCACTGGCCCTGTCACGCAGCGCGCTGATTGCCGAATCCATTGAACCGTACGCAGTAATAAATATGAAAGGCATGTCGGGATGGACACCTCTCACTCTTTTGAGGAATTCAAAGCCGTCGATTTCCGGCATCTTTATGTCGCTGATGATCAAGTCATAGCGCTGGTTCTTTATTTCAACCATCGCGTCCTGTGGATCGGTTGTAGCAAACACCTGATAGCCCTTCTGTTCAAGGGCGTATCTCAGCCATTTGATAAGACTGGCTTCGTCATCGAGCAGAAGTATCCTGGTCTTCATGGGTTATCAACACACTTGTGTAGCCACTGACCGGTAACGAAAATGCTACCAGCCTTATTTTCTTCTGAGGGCGAATAATTCATTCAGCACAAAATTCAGTTTTGGTTTGATCATCAACTCCCTCAGACCATCTCTACTCCTCAACGAAAGATCCATCAATATGCTCACGCTTCCTATATTACGCAGCGGCACGCCGAATTCGAAAGCCAGACCGTGTTCCGAGACATCGTTAAAATACCAGGGATTGTAATAGTACGTTAAGCCCAGGTTACGACGGCTAATTGAAACCTTGAAGCGGTTCGGCGAGTCAAACGTAGTATCACTCCAGAATGAATGCTCGTATACTACACCAAGGGAATACTCTGCGACTCTTGGGAATACACCGACCGAGAGTCGCTCGGGGAGATCGATCATTGTCGTCTCCGCGGGCATATGTATCATCCGTACCCGGCCAAAGGACTCATAAGCGATCGAGAACATATCGTGCCTAAAACCGAACGCAAATATCCTACCTCGGGACCTGTATGAGAAGGTATCGACGAGACTGTATGAGGCGATGCTATGGGTCCATATCTCCCAGGCATTACCGAAAAGAAACGAGCCGGTTGTGGCAATTTCGAAGGCTCCCAATCTCTTGCTCAATCCAGCGTATACTTCCTCAACACCCCCTTCGCCAAGGGCGTGGATCTGAAGTGAACTATCCTCAAGATATACGTCAAAGCACTGATTGAATCGTTCGCGGTTGCCGACCATGAACCCGAATCCGTATCCGAGCGGCACACCAAGAGAGAGTTTTACAGGATTGGTCCAGAATACGCCTCGAAGGTCACCCGATTCCTGCAACAGCATGTACTCGGGATCTATCTTGAAACTGAGGCGGGCTAGATTGCCTCTCGCCATGAATGGATGGTGGAATACACCAAGATCTTCGCCGATGCCGCCGATCGAGAATATCGAGGCGTTGACTAAAAACGCTATGATGATAGCCATTTGGTACCGCGCTAGTACCTTGGATCGGGCGGCTCAACGTACCCGATATTCAAACGATGCGACCCCCGCACTATCTTCACACGTGAAATATCATAGCTCTCCGGGGAGAGACCGATAAAGAAACCGAAGTTGGAATCAGGATGCTCGATCATATGTTGAGCATGCTTTGCAATATCTATCGTCACCATCGTATCACCGACGGCGATTCTCTCAAGAGCAATGAGAGGACCAGCGGGTGTATCGAATGTCGAGAAAGGTTCAAGCAGTTCACGCACCCCGATTTCGATCGAGTCGCGGTGACTCAAATATTCTGTGCACTCGAATGATAGCTCAGCATAAATGGCCATTGTGCTGTCGAGGAGGGAATCATAGTTGAATTTCACGAAGTCACGATAGACCAATCCCGAGCCGATCCAATCATCGAACAGGGTTGGCTCTGGACCGCTTATGATGTGACAATCGGCGTCCGCAAACGCCGGAATGGTGACATCATTCTTCTCGAGCACAAATCTAGCCGGGTGATCGCCTTCGCGCGAGGATATATAGCAAAAACCGGTATCGCGAGGTACGATCATAATCCCCCTTGCCTCTTGTATCTGCTCCAGTTCTATGTAATTGAAGTAGAGGACGACTGAATCCCCCTGTGCGATTCCGTAACGGATCGAATCGCTATCAAAATCACCGCCCGGCGTCGTCCATGGTTCATCTAAATTCCTTCTCGTCCAATCGGCCTCGTACTCACTGAATTCGATATCCATCAGGTGGATGCTGAATGGAACCGTATCATTATTGAAATTATCTCTTATACTCAATATCAGTCTGATCTCATCGAGCCCCTCATATGTTGAATCCGGAAAGTCAAAAACGATCATGGCGCGGGATTCATATTCCGCATTCATACCAAAAGCAAGATTAATCGCACTGCCAGTATTCACATTCTTGAATTCGGTGAATGTCGAGAATAGGCTGAGTTCAATGAATTGCGGATTGAAATCTCCCCTCTGCCGCAACTCGTCCCCGCCAACAGGAAGTTCATTACAAGCGATGAAGATCACGACTATGGCAAGCATGTATCTTTTCATTAAGCTAATCATAATCATATTTTAAAATAAGTCAAGCTGGTAGTGGATATCCGAACCCCGTAAGGTTACCTATTCAGTACTTTTCAGCGAGTGGACGATCATTTGCCATCAGTTGTCAATAGCGCATATAACACCTCACCCCGGTGTACATTGAGGGATCACTCAACGATCACGGCAGTATTCGCCACTTGGCTATTATCAAGGATGCACTTGACAGATTCACATATTTGGTTATATTTAGTTGTGGCAACCGCAAAAATGCCCAAATTACAAGAGAAATTGAGTACGATAATCCTGGCCGCTGGTATCGGCAAACGGATGAAATCCAAAACCCCAAAAGTACTACATCGCATCATGGGTAAACCCATAATCTCATTCGTTGTCGAAGTGGCGCAAGACCTTGGCAGCACACAAACGATCCTCGTTGTCAGTGACCGATCCGACCCCTTCTATGAGCTGTTCGGTGATACTGTCTGCTATGCAATCCAGTCCGAACCTCTGGGTACCGGAGATGCTGCGACCAAGGGTCTAAGAAAAGCGGAACATCCAAATGTGCTCATCCTATGTGGTGATGTTCCCTTGCTCCAGCATAGTACGATTGTCCACTTGATCGAACATCATAGAAGCCAGCATGCGGATGTGACGATTCTTACATGTCAAATGAATGATCCTTTCGGTTACGGTAGGATACTCCGCGATCCGACCGGGCGGGTGACAGAAATCGTTGAACAGACTGACGCATCACCCGAACAACAAGAGATCACCGAAATAAATGCCGGCGTGTACTATGGTAACACGGAAGCGATCATGTCCGCTCTCGGTGAGATCACGGCCGATAACAAGCAGGGGGAGTACTATTTGACAGATGCTATCCGCCGCATCGCAGAAAAGGGAAAGTTGGTGGCCGGCTATAAGATAGATCGTGCCGAGGAAATAACCGGCATCAATACGAAGCAGCAACTCGCACACGCCTGGGGGCTTGTGAAAAGACGATGGTTTGATCTTCTGATGGAACGTGGTGTCTATATCGAAGACCCGGCGACCACTAATATCGACCTTTCCGTCAGAATCGGCAACTCGGTCAACATAAGACCGTACAGTCTTATCGAAGGAAATACGGTAATCAGTGATGGAACAACCATCGGTCCCTTTGTTTGGATAAGGGACGGAAAGATAATCTATTCATCACGTGCATAGTGTAGGCATACACATATGAAATCATCCGGCAAAGTGCTTCTCTATCTACTCGTGATCATTCTTGCTGCATTCTTGATATCGATCATCTTCATGTATACCCGAGAAAACCCCGAGGCAATACGAAAAAAGAACAGCACCTTGAGGGTCGAAGTACTCAACGGCTGCGGTGAGAACCGGTTGGCACTTAAAGTTGCCAACGTGCTCAGGAGACAAGGTTTCAATGTCGTCAAGATCGGCAATGCCACGCAATCCGATTTTGAAAAGACAGTCGTCATCGAACGCAGCAGCGATGATTACAGCAACGCGAAGTACTTTGCCAGAAGGATAAAATGCAAGTATATTGGTAAGGACATCGACCCCGCGCTCCACCTTGAGGTCAGTCTGATTCTCGGTCTTGATTATTCAAGATATTTCACCAACCTCTCCGAAGAATTTTAGGAAGTACTGAATGAAAAATGAGAGTACTACATTGGTCAAGAAGTTAGCCAATATGATCGACCAGAAAAAGGGCGAGGATATCATTATTTTCGATTTGCGTAACCTCTCCCCTATAACCGACTATTTCGTCATTTCAACCGGGCTCTCG
This sequence comes from Caldifarciminota bacterium, assembly GCA_020343595.1. Classification (GTDB taxonomy): domain Bacteria; phylum Hydrothermota; class Tepidihabitantia; order SM23-42; family SM23-42; genus SM23-42. The sequence continues at coordinate 354,613 of CP070802.1, forward strand.
GACGTGCATGTTAGAACTATCGCCGAGCACATAATAGAAAAAGAATCACCTCAACATGTTGAAGGACTCGAAGCAGCCTCGTGGGTGTTACTGGATTTCTTCGATGTCATCGTACATGTTTTCTCAACGGACGCGCGCGAATTCTATGGACTGGAGCGATTGTGGGGTGACGCACCGGTGGTGGAATACACAAGTGATTAGAGAAGATCTCAGAAAAATACTCAAAGATAAGTTCCCCGGTGAAGAGATAATCATAGACTACGTGCCAAAAGACAAGGATGGCGACTACTACACAAACCTTGCCTTCAAAATCGCTTCACGTGAAGGAGCGGACCCAATGGCCATCGCTAATAGTATCGCCGAGCAAATAAGTGATCCTATCATAGAAAAGATCTCCGTCCACCGCCCCGCATTCATCAACTTCACGCTGAATGAAAGATATTTGCAAGAACAGATATCAAAGGAAATAACGCCAGACATCGGTGAAGGTAGGAGAGTACTGGTCGAGTACGTGAGCGCGAACCCGACCGGACCAATAAATGTTGTGAGCGCGAGAGCAGCTGCCGTTGGCGATGCTCTTGTCAAAATGCTGAGAAAGACAGGGTATCAAGCCTACGCAGAGTATTATGTGAATGATGCAGGAAGGCAGACGGATCTGCTTGCCGAAAGTATCACGCAGCGCCGTATCGAACTTTCAGGGGGTCGAGCTCAGATCCCCGAGAACGGGTACCATGGTGAGTACTTGAAGGAAGTCGCAAAAGAGATCATTGCGGAAGGTCTAGAGACATACGAAGATATCAAAAAATATGCCATAGATTATTTCGTCAAAGATCACAAAAAAGTAATGAGTGATTTCGGAGTTGATTTCGATGTATGGACGCGTGAATCCGACGTGTACAGGTCGAGCGATGTTGACAAAGCATTACAGATCTTGAAAGAGAAGAACCTGACATACAGCGAGGAAGGTGCGCTGTTCTTCAAAACAACCGCCTTCGGAGATGACAAGGACAGGGTGATCATTACCTCGGATGGTCGTAACACATACTTGCTGCCTGACATTGCCTATCACCTGAACAAACTGGAGCGTGATTATGCCCAATTGGTGAACATTTGGGGACCTGATCATCACGGCAGGATCAAAGGGATATTGGGCGGTATACAGGCACTCGGATTCACTCGCGACAGGCTGCGCATCCTTATCGTCCAGGAGGTCAAGATAAAGGAACACGGTAGGTTGGTGACAATGTCGAAACGCGCAGGAACCTTCACTTCACTTAGCGATTTGCTGCAGAGAATAGACAAAGACGTGGTACGTTTTTTCTTTCTGATGCGATCATCATCGCAGCATCTTGACTTCGACATCGACCTTGCCATGAAGCAATCGGATGAGAATCCAGTGTACTACGTTCAGTATGCGCACGCCAGGATAAAGAGTATCATCAGGTTTGCAGCACAGAAAGAGATCGGGCTTAAGAAAAATGCAGATGCCTCACTATTACGCGAAAGTGAAGAACTGACGCTGATAAAAGATATACTCAAATACCCGGAGGTTCTCAGTGATGCTGTTCGCAACCTTGAACCGTACATGATCACATATCATCTTATCGAGCTTGCCCGTGACTTTCATTCTTTCTATCAAAAGCACCGTGTGGTGGCCGATGATATTCAACTGACTCAAGCGAGACTCTACCTTATCAACAAAGTCGCGCTAACGATAAAGGCTGGGCTCGAACTCCTCGGAGTTTCGTGTCCGGAAGAGATGTAAATGAAAAAGGGACAAAAAGGGCTCTAGGAGGCTCAGACAAGGCAGTCGGGGCGACCGTTCAACTCCCCCGGGAGCCATGGATGAACCCTCTTCTGCCTATGAAATAATGAAGGAGGTTTCATGAATCTTGCAAGTTTACTGTCAAAGGACAGAGTCAATCTATCTCTGAAACCAGGGAAAAAAGATGACGTCATAAGAGACCTTGTATACACGATCAAAAAAGGAAATGACGCGGAACTCATTGTCTCAACGTTGTTAAAGAGAGAAGAATTGGGTTCGACCGGTATTGGTAAAGGTATTGCCATACCTCATTGTCGATCATTAGCAGTAGAAAAGCTTGAAATAGCAGTCGGCCGAACAAACAAACCAATCAATTTCAATTCCATCGATAAGAAACCTGTTTCTCTTGTCTTCTTGATCATCGCTCCTCCGCAGGATCCTGGCAACCAGTACCTGATAACTCTTGGAAAGATCGTTCAGATCGCGAAGGAGATCACCAAAAAGAATCTGATCCAGAAGGCAGAAACACCTGAGGATTTCATAACCCTGATCAATGGTATCGAGAAGAATCTGACAAAAAGGAAGTAGACATGCCGGACATTATTGAAATGCATCTGAAACTGTTGTTCGATCTCGACAATTTGATTTCTGACATGGAGGAACCATCCTATAAGAAGATTGGTTTTCAGATCGAAGAGGAAGCGAGTCTCGTCCTGATACAGAAACGTAATGATTTACTCAAGAAACTGCCCGCAGAAGTCGCCCAGGCATACGAAATCCTGAAGAAACGTTACCGTCAGGCGATCGCGCCGGTGGAGAGCGAATTTTGCTTAGGGTGCTTCCAGAAACTACCGACGCAGCTGTCGGCGAGGAGTCAGCAGATCGTTACCTGCCCGAATTGCGGAAGGATATTGTACTGGCGAAAGAAGGAAGGATAATACCCTGCTCAATCAATCGTTTGGAGAAGGGGTTATTTCGTATTCCTTGAGTACGATTGAGTTCTTACCTGAAGCATCAGCATACTTCACGAACCGGTAAGGATATTCCTGTTCGATGAAGAAGTAGAACTTCCGGTTCAGGAAAAAAATCCGCGGTTTCATCTTCACTATCCAGCATTTGAATATCCCAGCGGCCGTCTCGACGACCGAGTCACCCTCCACATCGAGGTCAGCATTCACGATCATGAATTCAGGTATGTGGAGGCGAAACCGGGTATGGAATCCGGGTTCATAATCGAAACCCCGCAGTGCAAAATCGAGTGTGTGTCGGTCATACACGGGACGGTCATCATCGTACCGGAGTCGACGCCCCTTGAAGAAAACATCGAGGCCCCTGTCCTTTGTTATGACTAACTCGGTTCGGTCGTTGACAACCTTCTTGGCGTAGAGGGTACTGAGATCATTAGCGTCCAGGCGGATCTCGATAATCCTGTCTGAGGTATACACAATATTATAACCGGAACTGTCAAGTTCTGAAACCACTTGGATGCTGCCGATCTTCTCGCCATCGTTAGTCTCGTACACCATGGATTCGTATTCTGGAAGGATCTGCAAAAAGACGGCAAAGGTTACAAAAAACAGAAAGCAGCTCCTTGTACACTCAAACCACTGTTGTTTTAATTAACCCTTGGCAATACACTCCGGTATCCAGGGTACGTCTACGGCACTATTGTTCATCTCGTGACAACTCATCTACGATGTCGAGCAGATGGATGATATCCTCGACCTCGTAATCCGCACCCGAGTTCTCGGTACCGAACCTGTCACCGTAACGTGCAAAGACCGTCCTCATTTTCAACAACTTCGCTCCGTAGATATCGCGCTCTGCCCAGTCTCCCACCATGATCGTCTCTTCAGGTTCGACCTGAAGCTTTTGCAGCACTAGCCTGAAAGGCTCGGGTGCAGGCTTCCTCTTGTTTGTATCTTCGAATGTGATGACAATGTCGAAGATATTGTGGAGGTTCAGCTGACACAACCTCAACCATGCTTGTAGACGTGGCGCGTCACTCAAAACCGCAAGCTTTATTCCCCGCTTCATGAGTTCCATCAACACTAACTGAACATGAGGATACAGCACAAGAGCGGCTTCTCGGGCCCGCCGATAGCCGATTATGCCGGCCGCATGTATCCGGTAGTCGATCATACCAAGCTCGCGCGTTAGGAATTTGTCGAAAACCCTCTGATCTTCGATGCCTTCTTCTTCGTAAATATCAAAGATTTTCTCCACCGCTTCTTTCTTTGACATCTTCAATCCGGCATCAATCATTGCGAGCGCGGCACCTTCGATTGCACGATCCTTCATAACCATGAAGTCAACAAGCGTATTATCGAGGTCGAATATAATTGCCTTTATCACAACCTCTCCCGGAATATACCCGCGGCCTTTTCAGGTGCCATGTGGTTAATGTAGAATCCAGTTCCGAGTTCGAAGCCAGTAGTTCGGTACAGTCTGGGTGTGATCTCGATGTGCCAGTGAAAGTCCGACTTGATAGTTGCCCAATAATTAGCTTTCGGTAAAAGATTCGGGCTATCACACAAAATTAAATTGAAAGGAGGGTCGTGCAGTATGTCGAACATTGTTTTGCACACTACTTTCAATACGCGTGAGAGATCCTTAATCTCGTTCTCATCGATCACCTTATACGAGAATGCGTGCCGTTTCGGTACGATAAGGATCTCGAACGGGAATCTTGAGGCATATGGCGTGATTACCACAAAATGTTCACTCTGAAATATGAGGCGGTCCCCCATTTCGATCTCCTGCTGGATTATGTCACAGAACAAGCACCGTTCTTTGTAGCTGTAGTATTCCTGCGTACCGCTTAGTTTTTGCTTGACACGCACCGGTGTCGCTGGCAAGGCAATCAAATCAGAGTGAGTATGCACCATCGTCGATGCTCCCGCGAGCGGACCGTGGTTCTTAAAGATCAATATATAGCGCATTCGTTTGTCTTTGTGTAAGTCCTCTATCCTCTGACGGTAGGTCCTCATGACAAGCGCTATTTGTTCCTCACTGAGTTCAAAGAAATTCGTTATGTGTTCCGGCGTTTCCACAATTACCTCGTTGGCACCGATACCGGTCACCATGTCATACACCCCGACGCCGTGTTTCTGGAGTTCGCCTTCGACCCGAAGGATAGGGTTGATATTAGGAACGACACGTAGCTGCCATCCAGGACTGTTAGCAGCACCTTTTGAGCGTACCGCATATATCTCATTAGGTGTTCTACTCTCGTTGCCCTCACAAAATGGGCAATCGCCGGATACGGTTACGTCGCTTGGCGGTGGCACGGGGATACGGTCGTTCTCGGTGTCAATGATTACCCAGGTATCAGTAACGATATCTCTTCTGACTTCTGACATCTGATTCCTCCTTGTTGATAATGCGCCGGTGCTGACCTACAATCAGAGCTAGTATAAATACTAACCAGATTTTGCCCGGTGTCCAGCCTTGCGGTGGGCGTATCTGAGCGGTTCGGGTATTCGATATTTCGCCGTAGCAAGAACGAACCGATGGCAATCACCAAGGGCTGTGAGATGACCTGGCGATACGAATAATGGTTTTACATGGCTCCGCGTTCTCAAGACCAGCCCGATCTTTCTCCCGTGAGCCGTCAGGTATTCGTACGCTCCACGTTCTTGAGCGGGCATACTGTAATGGCCATAGAGATGAGACTTTGCGCAGCCTATCGTCGGCAGTCCGAGTGCTACGCCAGCGTGTGAGGCAAGGCCGAGGCTTCGCGGATGCGCAATTCCCTGACCATCGACCATCATCAGTTGTGGCTTTTTCTTAAGCCTGCGATATGCTCTGGTCATCGCCGGAAGTTCACGAAAGGAGAGAAACCCGGGCACGTACGGCAGTCTCTCCCGCATGCTGGCATGACTCTCTTCGACCAGATCGAGATCAGGAAAGAAAAGAACGCATATCGAGCAGTAGAGATATCCGCGCCGGTATGCAACATCTGCTCCGGCGACCAATGTAATCTTCTTTTTCAAAGGTGAAATTCTTACCTGGCCGGCAAGGTTAATTTGCCTCTGCGTCAGTACGCCGATTTTCAACGGGCGCTACTCTACCGTCACGCTCTTGGCGAGATTCCTGGGGCGGTCAACATCGAGACCTTTGAGTGTGGCAATGTGGTAGGCGAGGAGTTGTAGCGGTACCACCGAAAGGATTGGTGATACATACTCCAGGCATTCCGGTATCAGTATGGAATGTTTGCTGACCGTCCGGGTACGTCGATCGCCCCTGGTCACGATGCATATCGGAATGCCTTTACGGGTAATGACTTCCTGAATGTTGTTCAGCATCTTTTCGTAGACACTGGACCGAGGGTTGATGCATACGATGGGCATCTTGCTGTCTATGAGGGCGATCGGGCCATGTTTCATTTCACCAGCGGCGTAACCCGTCGCATTGATGTAGCTTATCTCCTTCAGCTTGAGCGCGCCCTCGAGGGCGGTCGCGTAGTTAAGACCACGGCCGAGAAACAGAAAATCGCGTGAATCACAGAAGATCTCGGCAATCTCTTTTATTTGAGCATCAAGCTGGAGAATTTGCTCGACCTGGACCGGCACTTTCTTCAATGCCGTGAAATGCTTGGTCAATTCTGCCTTGTTAACGAATCCTCTTAGGAGGCCGATGTACAGCGCGAAGAAATAGAGGTTCACTATTTCCGCAGTATAAGCCTTTGTCGAGGCAACTCCTATCTCCGGACCGGCCAAGATTTCAATGATCCCGTCGGATTCACGGTGAATGCTCGACTGCACAACGTTGACGAGAGATAGCACCTTAAGGAATTTGACCTTTGCCTCGCGCAGTCCGGCTATCGTATCGGCGGTCTCTCCTGATTGGCTGATCGCCATCACGAGGGTATCGCTGTCAAGAACAGCGTCGCGGTAGCGGAACTCGCTGGATATATCTACTTCGGTATGGATACGCGCAAACTTCTCAATCAGGTATTTTCCGACAAGCCCGGCGTGCCAGGAAGTACCGCATGCCTGGATGACAATTCTGGAAACCTTTTTCAACTCGTCATTCGATAGACCCAGTTCATCACCGGGATGAATCCTGCTGTCGATAATCCGTTCGCTAACGATGTTGTGCAATACTTTTGGCTGTTCGAATATTTCCTTAGCCATGAAATGAGGGAAGTGCCCCTTGTCGATATCCCCCACCTCTATGGATACTTTCTGAGCAGGTACCTTTATTTCCTTTCCCTGGAAATTGGTAATAGTGCACTTGCCTCTCCCCAACACGACTATGCTGTCGTTCGGAATGTGTATCACTTCATCAAAGATGCTCACCACTCCTGAAATGTCGGAGGCCACGGCAGCTTCTTTAGAGTTATAGCAGCAGATCAGCGGCGCATCGTGCCTTGCGCACACCAGCCTATTGCGTTCACCGGCGCTGATCACGGCGAAAGCAAAATTACCGTTCAATCTGCGAACCGTGAGTTTGACGGCTTCGGCCAGACCCTTCTTCAGATATTCTTCGATAAGATGGACGATTACCTCAGAATCGGTCAATGACCTGAAGATATGACCCTTACCCTCAAGTTCATCCTTCAGTGCAACGTAGTTTTCAATTATGCCATTGACCACGAGCGCCATTTCCTCATTACAATCGAGCAATGGATGGGTGTTGTTCTCCTGGGGTAATCCGTGTGTTGCCCACCTGGTATGACCGACGCCGATTGTGCCGTGAACTGGCTTACGTTTGATCAACTCTTCAAGTTCACTGAGTTTACCGGGCACTTTTCTGACGATCAGCTCGCCATTGCTTATGACTGCAATGCCGCTGGAGTCATACCCGCGGTATTCGAGACGCCACAACCCCCCCAGCAGAACACTGGGTACATCACGGCCTCCAACATATCCTATGATCCCACACATCGTGCAATTGTATATATGCCCCGTGATTTGTCAAGAGAAGGTTGAAAAATCGCGCGAATATGAATAACCTTGACTTTCTACTCGCACTGATTATTCTTGTTCATATTCAATGGGGGTATACTACGCAAGCACATGATAACGCGGCAATCACGAAGACGAGCAGTACTCGCATCTTGAAAAAACAGCCGATCATGCGGCGAATGATGATCGCTATGCTCCCGTGCATAATGGCATCGGTATACTTCTTCGGCTGGCGATCCCTGTTCATCGTACTTACTGCATGTATTTTTGCTTTCGGCACCGAATACATTTTCGCGCGTCAGCGCGGCGAGCCGGTTACTGAGGCAGTCTTCGTTTCTGCCATCATATACGCACTCATCATGCCACCAACGATCCCGTGGCATGTTCTAATTTTCGGCATGGTGTTCGCGATCATGTTCGGAAAGATGGTGTTCGGTGGTTTCGGTTGTAACGTATTCAACCCAGCGATGGTCGGCCGCGCATTCGTCTATATTTGCTTTCCAGTTGCCCTTACTGCGATGTGGTCACCAGCCGCGCAGGGCATCTGGGGAGCGCTTGGCACCTGGAGCACCGGACTGAACCCCGATGCCATCACGGCTGCAACTCCGCTCGCTCTAGTAAAGGCTGGCGAAGCGGCATCGCCAGCCCTCACCGATCTCTTGCTGGGCAGAATAGCAGGCACCATGGGTGTTACCAGTGCGCTCGCCATAATCATCGGCGGTCTGTATGTCTTTATTACAAAAACGGCGAATCGAGTGATCATCATCACGGTGGTCTTAACCTACATTCTGGTAAATGGCATATTTGCACTCCTGCGAGTCATGGGTTCACCCGGCGTTCTGCCGGCACTGCTCGGTGGCGGTTTTCTCTTTGGTGCCTTCTTCATGGCAACCGACCCCGTGAGCGCTCCGAAAACGAAAGGAGGGCGCGTGATATATTCCGCCGTCATCGCGGTTCTCACGGCGGTCATACGTAATTTCTCGGTATTCAACGGCGGCTTCATGTTCTCCCTCCTGATCGCCAATATGTTCGCGCCGATACTCGATTATGCATTCAAACACCGTAGACGCAAAGCAGAGACAAGGGAATCGACCGGGTAACGCCAGATGGCTATCAGAGAGAAGACATGGTTCCCGATAGTCTATATGTTCGTATTAACCCTTGTGCTCAGTTCTGTATTGATTGTTTTCGGCATGATCACTCGCAAGAGGGTCAAAGAAAACGAAGCGATCGCTTTTGAACGAGCGGTATTACTATCCTTGTCGATCGACAATGCGGGTAAGATGACGCCAGGGCAAATACACCAAGCATATCTCTCGGATATCCGTGAGGCTGACGAAAAGAGTGCCGGTGCACTCAGATATGTCAGAGGAGATTCAATAGAAGGCTATTCCTTACCACTGGAAGGTCCCGGATTCTGGGCACGGATCAAAGGTGTAATCGGTATCGAGCCTGATGCAATGACCATAAAGGGCATTGCATTCTACGAACAGAATGAAACTCCAGGGCTCGGTGGAGAGATCACAAAAGAGCAATTTCGCGCGCAATTCGTCGGCAAAATAATTTCGGCGACAGGCGTACCGCTTAGGATAATCGGTCCTGCCGAACCCCTTGATGAAAGTTCAGTGCATGCAATAACCGGGGCAACGCAGACGAGCAATAGACTGGCTAGATTCATTAATGAAAACCTTACCCGTTGGCGCGCAAAGATGACGGAGCAATAATGGTAGCTGCCAAACGAACAAGAGATGTCGTGCTCACCGCAATATGGGGAGAGAATCCCGTCTTCAGACAAATTCTGGGGGTTTGTAGTGCCCTCGCCGTCACCAATCTCGTTCTGAACACGATGGTCATGGGCGCAGCCGTCATATTCACGACTGCCCTGTCAGGATTGACCGTATCGCTGATGCGCAAGTACACGCCGCGTATCATCCGGATGATGGTCGAAGTTTTGATCATCGCTTTCTACGTGATCCTGTTCGACCAGGCGCTCAAAGCCTACTGGCCCGACATGAGCAGGAACCTCGGTCCATATGTCGGTCTCATAATCACAAACTGTATCATAATGGGAAGGGCGGAAGCATTTGCCAATACAAACCCACCGCTTCTTTCATTCCTGGATGGTCTATCCTCTGGGATCGGTTATTCACTGGTATTGATCTCTGTCGCCGTGGTGCGTGAATTACTCGGAATGGGTTCACTCCTCGGAGTAGGGATGCCATTTTTCTCATCATCCATATGGGATCGTTGGATAATAATGGTGATGCCGCCCGGTGCTTTCTTCACCCTCGCGGTTATCGTCTGGATAGCGAGAACAGTTCAAAAAGATAAGGAACGCAAAGACACAAAGGTTAAGAAATGAGTAGCTCCAGTACTGGTATGTTGCATCTGGCGATAGTCCTCTTCACGGCGGTCTTCACCGATAATATTCTACTGGCCAGGTTCCTCGGTATGTGCTCCTTCCTCTCTGTTTCGCGACAGGTCAAAACGGCGGTTGGGCTTGGGTTTGCCGTCGTCTTTGTCATGACATTCACGATCGCCCTCGACTGGTTCGCGTATCGATACATACTGGAGCCCTATGCCATCGAGTATTTTCGTTTCATCCTCTTCATCGTAATAATAGCGGCGTTCGTTCAATTCATCGAGATGGCTATCGAGCGGTATTCACCGGTACTATACCAGAATCTGGGCATATTTCTGCCGCTGATAACCGTCAATTGCGCGATACTCGGAGCCTCTCTCTTCATGGTCATCCGCGAGTACAATCTTCTCGAAGCGATCATATTCGGTTTCGGAAGTGGAGTCGGATGGATGCTTGCGATAGTGGCCATGGCAGGGATCCGGGAGAAACTGAATAGCGCACGAATCCCAAGAGGATTACAGGGTCCGGGGATAACCCTGATCATTGCCGGCATTATGGCACTGGCGTTCATCGGTTTCACCGGTGTCCTCACCGGAAGATGACAACAGGAATCAGAAGGGTGTAACCAAATGGATATGTTCTTTATCCCCACAGCGATCGTCAGCGCAATCAGTGCGCTTCTTGCCGGTGTTCTCGTCTTTGCGGAAAGGGTCATAACAGACTATGGCGACGTGCAGGTAGACATAAATGGAGGTGAGAAGAAGTTCACGGTCAGAGGTGGAGGGACTTTGCTGGAAAATCTCACACTGCAAAAAATATTCATACCTTCGGCATGCGGAGGTAGAGGCACCTGTGGCTACTGCAAGGTTAAAGTTCGTGAAGGAGCAGGACCCCTGCTGCCGACCGAAGAACCGTTCATGGACGGTGACGAACGCAGCACTGGCATCAGATTGTCGTGCCAGATCAAAATGAGGAACGACCTGCAAATTGAAATACCCGAGGAACTGCTGACTATAAAGGAATATGAGTGTGTCTGCGATGACATAATCGACTACACATATGACATCAAACAATTCAGGCTCTCTTTTCCTAATGGACAGCGAATGAAATACAAACCTGGCCAGTATGTTCAGCTCCTTTCCCCGCAATACGAAAAGAGCTCAGAGGAGGTATACCGTGCATATTCAATCTCATCGGACCCGACAGACAAGGATCATATCGAACTGATCGTGCGCCGTGTACCAGAAGGAATATGCACGACGTATCTCTTCGATTACCTCAAGAAGGGTGATCGCATTCAAATAAACGGTCCTTATGGCCATTTCTATTTGCGCGACACTAATGCGCCGATCATTTTCATAGCGGGCGGCTCAGGAATCGCACCGATCAAGTGTATGCTGCATCACATGCAAAATACAAATAACCCGCGCAAATCAGTTTTCTTTTTCGGTGTGCGTAGCACAAAGGACATCTTTCTGCTGGATGAGATGAGAACATTTGAATCCAAACTCGAGAATTTCAAGTTCATTCCTGTAGTGTCGCAACCAGAACCGGAAACAAGATGGCAGGGTGAGACCGGGAGAGTGACTAATGTAGCATTGGACTATCTGAAGAAGCAGACGGATACCAGTCAATACGAAGGATATCTCTGTGGTAGTCCCGGCATGATCACCTCATCCGTGAAAGTATTGACCGAGCTCGGTATTGCAGAAGACAAAATATATTTTGACAAATTTTCGTAGCGGGAGAAAGTAATGAAGAAATCACCCCAAGAGAAAAAACTCGAAGATATGTTGAAGTCCTCTAAATTCTCTGCGAGTGGCTTCATGGGTACAGACAGGAGAAACCTGTGGGAGATCATTGACGCGGATGCGAGCGAAGTTGCCAGATC
>CP070802.1:366642-439226 GCA_020343595.1 Caldifarciminota bacterium
ACCTTACCGTTTGAGTTAGCGATTGGTGAGCCGGTGCCGTCGGATACGGGTTATTATTATGCTTATTATTCGGGTGGTTTGCATGAGTATACGCCGGAGTTTGAGTGGTTTGCATTAGCGCCGCCGGGTCCGGGTTTGATCGTTACTGAGATTACGAATGAGGATGCGGATACGGTGACGGTCAGTTTACCGTTTACCTTCCGGTATTATGGGACTGATTACAATTCGGTCGGTATTTGTTCGAACGGTTTTTTGGAGTTAGGCAGTTCGACTTATCGGTTTGGTGCGAACACGGGGATTCCGGCTTCAGGTGGTCCGCGGGCGATGGTTGCGCCGTTTTGGGATGATTTAGATCCGTCGTTAGCGGGAGATATATATCAGTATTATGATGATGTGAATCATCGTTGGTTGTTGGAGTTTTATGATGTTGCGCATTATGGGGCGACTGGGGATCGGGAGACGTTTCAGGTGGTATTTTTGGATCCTTTATATTATCCGACGCCGACGGGTGATGGTGAGATTATGGTGTATTATTTGACTGGTTTAGCGCAGCCTGGGGCGACGTTTGGTTTAGAGAATGCGGCGGAGACGGTTGGTTTGGAGTATTATTATGATGGGGTGTATCATGCCTGGGCGGCGGCGGTGACTGATTCGTTTGCGGTCTTATATACGACTTATCCGCCGGATTATCTGGGGGTTGAGGAGTATGGTAAGTTGAGTGAGTTGCCGTTGCGGACGATGATGGGTGTGGTGTATCCGAATCCGTTTGTGCGTGATTTGCAGGTTAATTATCAGTTGGCGGTGTCGGGTCGGGTGACCGTGGCGGTATATGATGCGGCTGGTCGTTTGGTCTCGGCGTTGGCCGAGGGTATGAGCGAGCCAGGTTATTATACGGTCAATTGGCGTGGTTTTGATGATCAGGGTCGTCGAGTGCCGGCTGGTGTTTACTTTATCCGTCTTGAGACCGACGAGATACGTCAGGTGAAGAAGGCAGTACTTTTGAAATAATAACTTATGGTTTGAGGTTGTTGGTTATTTGTTATGGCTGCCTGTATTGTCATAGGGTTTGGTTTTTGGTTACATACTTTTGACCAAAGACCAGAGACCATACAGGCTGCTAAAAACCAACGACAATTGACCAAACCACTGGTTAATGTAACGATGCCCGTATCGTCTGACGTTCAGGGGTTACGGTTTCGTGCCGTATGACGTTACCTTTTTAGTCGTTACGTGTTTCGTTACCATAGCCGATATACGTAACCTGTTCGACCGAAATTGGCTTAGTAATCGTCGAACACATAACTTAATCATAGATTGTACATTGTGGTTGTCCGTATTAAAAATTTGATTTACGTCAGGATCTAATGGTGAACCCTTACTAACTGGCGTCCAACGATCTTGAAACGCGATACGTTGTCGAAGAGGGGTTTCGTGCCGTATGACGTTACCTTTTTAGTCGAAACGGGCATCGTAACCGTTGAACGCTGAACCATTTTTTCTAATGAAAGGAGATGAGATGCTTAAGATGATGATTTTACTTCTGAGTATGATGGTGACGCTGAGTCCAGCGTACGAAGGTCTTTATGGAGTGGTTGCAGGTGGGACCATTCATGAGTACACACCCGCGCGGAGTGGCGATGCGGATATGCTTTATTTTTCTAATGGGATTTCTTTTGATGTTAATGAAGGCGAGACAGAACTGCCGGCTTCTCTCACACGTGAATATTCAGAATACTACATCGTGCACTGCGACGGGCCGATACATCACCTGTATCGATCTCAGATCGAATCGACGGGAGCGCGAGTGTACTCGTATATTCCCAACTATGCTCTTCTGGTTAGGATGAACGATGCCGCGAAGAGCGAGATCGCGCAGTTGGAGTATGTCGATTGGATCGGCATCTACCAGCCCGCATACAAACTCTCCGGGCAGGAGGAATTCAATGATCTGAGGGGTAGTCACGAGGTTACCATTTTAGTTTATCCAGATGCAGATCTGAATGTGGTATTAAACGATTTGGAGTCTCTTGGTGGGCTGGTTGTTGATGCGGCGGCGAGCGATTTGTTCGGGATAGTGAGATGTGAAGTTGATCTGTCCGTAATCCCTGCGATCGCGAATATTGAGGCGGTCAACTGGATCGAACCGTGGCATAAGATGGAACTGCATAACTCCAATGTCCAGTGGGTTGTGCAGACTGCAACATCTCAGAACCGACGTATTTGGGATATGGGGATTACCGGAGAGGGGCAACTTCTCAGCGTGTGTGATAGCGGTGTGCGCACTTCGCACTACGCCTTCCGCAGTACCTCCTCGAGCTGGCTCACAACATGGGGTGATTATCCATCCGACCGCAAAATAGTGGCCTACAAGCCTGCAAATAACTACGGACCGGGATATGCTGACTTTGGGGACGAATTGTGCAATTACGTCCACGGTAGTCATGTATCGGGTACTGCTCTCGGAAACGACGATGTTATGGGCAGCCCGAGCACTAATGATGGTGTGGCTATCGACAGCCGTCTTTACTTCTGTGACGGTGGGGGATCTCTGGGTTGTGTCTATATCCCGACCAACCTCTATGAACTTTTCATACTTCCATATACCGGCAATGCTGCAGGAAGCGTGAAGATCATGACAAACTCTTGGGGTAATTCGGTCAGCGGCCAGTATACTTCAGAGGCGATGACCGTCGATTATTTCATGTATTTGTATAAAGATTTCCTATTGTTCTTCTCAAACGGTAATGACGGACCGTCGGCAATGACCGTCGGTTCACCTGCAACTGCAAAGAATTGTGTTTCGGTCGGCGGGACGAGGAACGGCGGGCAGTGCAGCAGCATCTATTATTTCTCGAGTCGGGGACCGACCCAGGACGGACGGATCAAGCCGACGATCCTTACGCCCGGGCAGACCGTGACTTCGGTTAATGGCGCGGGTGATGTGAATTACACGATTATGGATGGTACGAGCATGGCTTCACCGAGTGCCGCAGGAAGCGCGGCACTCGTCCGCCAGTATTTTGTCGAGGGTTGGTATCCATCTGGCGCTGCAAATCCTCCTGATTCGTTATTGCCAACCGCGGCGTTGCTTAAAGCCATGCTTGTCAACAGCGCAGACCGGAACATGAGCGGTTACACTGTACCTGATTTCAATGTCGGCTGGGGTCGCGTCGATCTTGATAGCGTTCTACATTTCAGTGGTGACGTGAGGGACCTGGCGGTCGTCGACAACCAGACTGGTCTTACTACAGGACAGTACGTCGAATACACCTATAATGTAGTATCAGGCACGGAGCCTTTCCGGGTAGCATTGGTGTGGACCGACTATCCAGGCGGCGGAGGTGCAGGTATCAAACTGGTCAACAACCTGAACCTTCTGGTTACGGATCCAGGTAATAATCAGTACAAAGGCAATGTCTATTCAGGTGGACAGTCCACAACCGGAGGTGCTTACGATAGTCTGAACGTCGAGGAGTGCGTGCGTGTGGACAACCCGGCATCGGGGAATTGGACGATCCGGATTGAGGCACCGAACTGTCCATACGGCCCGCAACCTTTTGCCCTCGTCGTCACCGGTGATCTGGTCGGCACCGGTGTGATGGAGTCACCGGTCGTAAGCAATGCTCGTAGCATCAACGTCTATCCCTTTGTATCGCATGCACAGCCATACCGATTGGCTTATTCATTCGGAGAACAGACAAGACTAAAGGTTCATATCTATGATGCTATGGGACGCATGGTCGGTGAGAGGGACTATGGAATGGTTGACGGTACTGGCGAAGTGATGTTGGAACTCGACAGGTTTGCCGCCGGCATCTATTTCATCCGGACGCAGGCTGATGACCTTAGCGAGATGTCCAAGGTCATTTGGGTGCGGTAAGAATAATCTCAAATACTTGGGGCGCGGTAAATCCGCGCCCTTTTCATTTTAGAATACTAAGCGTTAGTATCGTTATCCTCGCTCGATTGTTGAGATTGCCACGTCCCGCTGCGCGTGACTCGCAATGACGGGAGGGGGTGTTTTGTCATTGCGAGCGTAAGCGAAGCAATCTCTGGCAATTCGTTAATTTCGTCAATCCCGTTTTGCTGTTTTGGTAATTGAGATTTGAGTATTTGGATTTATTTGGTATTTGTTGCTTGTGATTTCGAATTTGCAGGAACTGTCATTCGGTTTCGTGCCGTAAGACGTAGCCTTTCTATCCGATACGGGCATCGTAACCGTAGGACGTTCGACCATGGCCCTATGTTATATGTTGTAGCTGCCTGTATTGTCATGGGTTTGGTACTGGGTTACGAACCGTTAAACGTACAACCAAGAACCATACTGGCCGCCAAACCCAACAACCAAAGACATGGTTGTTCAGCGTAGCGTGTCTTCAATCCGTGTACGGATGTGTTATTAATTTTTGTGTAAAAGCCGCTTAATGTAATCCCGTGCTTCGGTTACGCCCATTAGCATGCACACAGCATAGCAGACAATCATTGCTACACCGCCGGCGAGAATCAGGTTCAGTGCCTGCCAGATGAATGTAATACCTAGAATATTTGTGAGTATCCTGTGCAGCAGGATTCCGGCAAATCCTCCCACGATCGAGGCAATGAGCAACCGCATGAAATAGTCCACAAGTGGGGAGACTTCATATTTGCCGATCTTTGCCGGAAGTCTATGCATGAGTATCCACAGGTTCACGAACGAGGATATTGTTGTTGCCAGTGGAAATGCACGGAATCCAATGACACGCATCAGCCCCAGGCTGAGTATGATATGCAAACCCACGGCAACGAAACTTGCGTACATGGGCGTTCGGGCGTCGTGGTGTGCATAATAGACTGTCGCGACGTTTCTAATGCCAGCAATAAAGGGCACCCCGACTATGTAGAGAATGAGTGCTTGCGTTGTAGCACGGGTATCAAAAGATGTGAACTGTCCTCTTTCGTAGATCAGTCGCGTTATTGGATGGGCGAGTATCGAAATGATGACCGATGTGGTAACCGTAAGAAAGAAGACGAGTTTCAGAGAATCAAAAAGTGTTGCCCGTGCCGCGTCGAATTTCTTTTCAGCCACGTGCTGCGATATTGTCGGCAGTGCTACAGTTCCCACCGCAACACCAAAGAGACCGAGCGGAAGATGCATGACACGGAATGCGTAGTTCAGCCATGTCATACTTCTTTCCTCGAGAAACGAAATAAGAAAAGTATCGACTGCCACGTTAATGCGTGATGCGGCAAGTCCGAGTGCAACTGGCACGAAGAGTACGAGAATTCTTCTCAGTGCCGGGTCACGGAAATTGATATACAGTCTGTAGTGAAAACCCCTGGCAAAGAGGACGGGCACCTGTATCAGGAACTGCAAGAGTCCGCCGATCAGAATACCATAGGCCATGGCGAATATCGGATCGGTGCCTCTTGAGATAAAATAAGAATAAGATAGTAGAGGTATGGCTATTGAAATGATGTTCAGAAAAGCAGGTGCTACTGAAGGAGTAAAAAATTCTCGTTCGGTGTTGAGATAGCCCATGGCCCAGGCGGCGAGGGCAACAAAGAGAAGGAAAGGGAACATGATAACGGCCAGGCTGGTCGTAAGTGCTTGCTTGTCGGGTACATTGCCAAAACCGAAGGCAATTATCTTGACGAGGTAAGGCGCAAAGACAATACCCAGGAGAACGATGGCGCCTACCGTGATGAGAAGTATGTTGAATATGTTGCTGGCGAGCAGATTTTGCTGCTCTTTGCCTTTCTGCTTTTCTGCCGTGAGGACCGGTACAAAGGCCGCTGAGAGTGCCGTCTCGGCAAAGAGGTCACGCAGGAGGTTGGGGATGCGAAATGCCGCGACAAAGGCATCGGTTGACCGTCCGGCGCCGTATAGAAAGGCGAATACAGATTCCCTTATCAAACCAAAGACCCGGCTGATAGCCGTGCCAATGGTAAATGCCCTCACACCTTTCGTGATATCGGCCATTTTTTGATTATACAGAATCTCAATTCCGTGTCAATGCCAGCACTAATTCACTGATTTTCATTGACTTTTGTGATTGTGTCGCTATAATTCCGGCAGGAGGCTACTATGAAAGCGAAAGTTGGGATCAATGGTTTCGGCCGAATTGGCCGCTTATTTTTCAGAATCGGATATGAGAGCGACAAGTTTGAGATTGTAGCAATAAACGACATTACCGATGCGAAGACGCTTGCTTACTTGCTGAAGTACGATTCGGTGCACAGGACGTTCAAGGCCGACGTGAAGGCTCAAGGCAATGCTCTGGTAGTGGACGGCAAGGAATACAAGATCTACGCTGAAAAAGATCCGTCGAAATTGCCCTGGAAAGACCTGGGTGTTGATTACGTGCTTGAGGCAACCGGGAAATTCCGTGAATATGGTAAGGCAGAGTTACACATCAAGGGCGGTGCCAAGCGCGTCATTCTGTCAGCGCCCGGCAAGGGTGAGCCAAAGATCCCAGGTTTTGTTATGGGTGTCAATCATAGTGCGTATGATCCAAAAAAAGACATCATATTCTCCAATGCTTCATGCACAACAAATTGCTTTGCACCAATCGTTAAGGTGCTACATGAGAATTTCAAGATCCGCAAGGGATTGATGACGACGACACACGCATATACTAATGACCAGCGGATTCTTGATCTTCCGCACAAGGATTTGCGACGCGCAAGAGCGGCAGCCGTTTCTATGATTCCTACGTCCACGGGAGCGGCCAAAGCGATCGTTGGATTATTCCCTGACCTGAAGGGAAAGCTCGATGCTGTGGCGATAAGAGTGCCGACACCGGATGTTTCGGTCGTCGATTTCGTCGCTGAGCTGGACCGTGAAACGACCAAGGAGGAAGTCAATACTGCATTCAAAAAGGCCGCGGAGGGCGACTTGAAGGGCGTTCTCATGTATTGTGATGAACCGCTCGTTTCTTCTGATTTCATTGGTAACCCGTATTCCTCAATATTCGATTCCGAACTGACGCTCGTTATCGGCAATATCGTCAAAGTATTCGGTTGGTACGATAACGAATATGGTTACTCGGCACGCACGGTTGATCTGTTCGAGTATATTATCGGGAGAGAGTGATGGCGAAATTGTCGGTAACCGATCTTGAACTTGCTGGCAAGAAGGTCTTTGTCAGAGTCGATTTCAATGTTCCGCTCGATGAGAATTTGAATATCGCCGACGATACGAGGATCAAGGCTGCCCTGCCGACGATCAATTATATAATCGATAGAGGCGGTATGCCTATAATCGCCAGCCACCTGGGTCGTCCAAAGGGTAAGGTTGATGCGAAACTCAGCCTCGAACCCGTCTCCCATCGTCTTGAGATGTTGTTGAACCGTGACGTCCGGTTTACCAAGAATTGCGTGGGCGACGAGGTCAAAAAAATGGCGGCAGAAATGAGACCCGGCAATGTCCTTCTGCTTGAGAATCTGAGATTTCATATTGAGGAGACCAAGAATGATGAGGCATTTGCGCGCGAGCTCGCTTCGATCGCCGACTTGTACGTAAACGACGCCTTTGGTGCTGCCCATCGTTCGCATGCTTCGGTTGATGGCATTGCGTTTAACTTCAGCGAACCAGCGGCTGGTTTGCTCATGGAAAAGGAACTAAAGTATCTCGACGGTGCACTAAGGGAACCCAAACGTCCATTGCTCGCGATAATTGGTGGAGCTAAGGTATCGACAAAGATCGCGGTCATCAAGAATCTTCTGAACACGGTGGATAGACTGGTGATCGGTGGAGGCATGTGTTTCACTTTCTACAAGGCCAAAGGATATGGCATCGGGAAATCGCTCTGTGAGGATGATCTATTGAAAGAAGCAGAGGTTGCGTTGAATAACCCGAAGGTCTATTTGCCCGAAGATATTCTCGTTGCCAAGGAAGGCGAAGCGGGCAGTCCAACACAGACAGTTGCTGCCAACGCCATACCGGACGATCTCATGGGCGTCGATGTCGGCGCAAAATCGGTTGCCCAGATAATCGATTTCATTAAGGAAGCAAAAACGATAGTGTGGAACGGTCCTATGGGCATTTTTGAGATCGGCGGTTTTGCCAAGGGAACGGAGTTTGTTGCCAAAGCAGTCGCGACCGCAACTAAAGCAGGAGCCGTATCGATCGTGGGCGGTGGTGATACGATAGCAGCGCTTAAGAAATTCGATCTAGTCAAAGCGGTGAGCCACGCTTCAACCGGTGGTGGCGCTTCTCTGGAATTCTTGGAAGGCAAGAAGTTGCCCGGTATCGAAGCGCTGAAGGAGAAATAATGGAACCGATAATTGCCGGTAACTGGAAGATGAATATGGATCCGGCTGAATCAAGGACGCTCGTGCAGGATTTGATGAAATCGGTCGGTGATATCAAGGGGAGGATCGTTATTCTCATACCGCCTTTTACGTCGCTGGCGTCGGTTTGTGAGCTGACACGCAACACCAGGTTCAAACTTGGCGCACAGAACATGCACTGGGAACGGAGCGGCGCGTACACTGGTGAGATTTCCGGATTATTCCTGAAATCTTTGGGTTGTGAGTATGTTGTTCTCGGTCATTCGGAGCGCCGGCACATAATGGGTGAATCTGATGAGACGGTTAACAAGAAGCTCAAGGTTGCACTCGAGATCGGTTTGATACCGATATTCTGTGTGGGCGAAACCGAGCAGGAAAGGGAGTCAGGCGCAACCGAACAGGTTATCCGGAGACAGATCAGCGAAGGTCTGAAGGGCATCGAGAACGAGGCTCACAAGATCGTCTTCGCCTATGAACCGGTCTGGGCGATCGGGACCGGCAAAACGGCAACACCCGAACAAGCAGTCGCGGCTCACAAATTCATCCGTAACCTGTTGAAAAAGCCAAGTACCATTCTTTACGGCGGCAGTGTCAAACCAGATAATATCGATACCCTAATGAAGGAAGATGAGATACAGGGCGTCCTTGTGGGCGGTGCCAGCCTGAAGGCGGATAGTTTCGCTCGGATCATCAAATTCATACAGTGAATTGAATCCTCACCCCGGTTCACGCCTGGAAAGGGAGAAAGGGATTCTTCTCCACGGCGTGCAATCATTGAAGAGGAAAATCGCTTTCTTGACATGAGTGCAAAAATAGATATAATAGATGCATGAGAATTATTTCGAATTTTCGGGTGAATAAGGAGGCTCCATGTACGCTGTGATTATGTTTTTTCACGTGTTGATCTGTATTCTACTGATCGTTGTGGTGCTGATGCAGCAAACAAAAGGTGCTGGAATTTCGAGCGTATTTGGCGGCGGCGGCGGTACTGAAACCCTGTTCGGAGGTAAGGGTGCCACTCCGTTCTTTGTGCGTTTGACATCTGGTCTTGCCATTGGCTTCTTCCTGACATCACTTGTCCTTGTGTTACTTTCGCGACGGCCTCGACCCACTACCGCAGTCGAAAAAGGTATGCAAGAGATGCCGATGCAGCCGGGTTCGGGAGTTCCTGAAGAGCAGCCACTCGCGCCGGAAGAAGGTGGGGTATTTCCTGAAGGAATGCCAGGAGGCGAATGATGTTTGCGGTGATAAATACTAACGGTGTTCAGTTTGTCGTTACACGCGGTGAGAGAATCAGGATCCTCGCAGACCTCGGCGAGAAGGGCAATGAGGTTGAATTCGATAAGGTGATGATGATAAAAGACAACGGCGATACCGTCGTTGGCCGACCTTTTGTTAAAGGTGCAAAGGTGAAGGGTGTGATAAGAGAAAATGGCCGTCTACCGAAGGTTATAGTATTCAAATTCAGAAAGAAGGAGAAATATCGACGCAAGCGTGGTCATCATCAGGATTTCTGTGAAGTTGAGATTACGGATATCATTAAGTGATATATTTTTAGGAGATAGACATGGCTCATAAGAAAGGTGTTGGTGCATCAAGAAATGGTCGGGACTCTGCTGGAAAGCGCCTTGGTGTAAAAAAATTCGATGGACAAATGGTAGAGTCCGGGACAATGTTGGTGCGTCAAAGAGGAACTTCGATCCACGCTGGCGCGAATGTTGGCGTTGCCAGTGACTACACTTTGTTCGCTCTTTGTAGCGGTAGGGTTAAGTATGGCTACAAAAAGGGTGGTCGCAGGATTGTTTCGATAGAACCATAACACAGAACGTTAATCCCGCTAATATCGTTACTACAACAAAGCGAATTGATTACGTAATCGTACTTCGTACATCGTATTCGTGAAATACCATGACGAGGTTCGTTAGTATCGTTACTATCGTTATTCTCGTTAGTATCGTTAATGCCGTTTCTTAACTTCCGTTGTTCTCATCTTCTGAAGTTCCGTTGTTCTGAGCTTCCGAGGTTCGGTTGTTCCCAGCGTCCGAAGTTCCGTTGTTCATAGCCTCCATGTTTCCAATGTTCCGACGTTCCCATCTTCTGATGTTCCGTCGTTCCAGTGCTCCTTGACAATTGGCACCTGGCTATTATAATTAATATGTGATGATGTTTACGCGTAAAGGAATACCTAATGAACCGACGGGGTGAACTCCAATTCAGACCGGAACTTAAGCACTACATACTACCCACGCTGAAATATTATCTCAAATTGATAGAGTTACCTAATTTGGAGATCGAAAACTATATCAGACATGAACTGGAAGCTAATCCGCTGCTTGAAGAAATGTCTCCGGATGCCACTTCCGAATCAGATGATAGCGAGAGTTCCGGTGATGAGGACAAACCCGAGGATCTCAAGGAGATCGAGGAACTCAATATTGCCGAACTCTTCGCCGATACACCCAGCGCTGTTTATGAGAGCAGCGTTGAAGACTTTGATCCCATTGATAACGTGCCTGCGCAGGGCGAGAAGTTGAGTGATTATCTGTTACGGCAGGCTTTCATTGCGTTTCAGGATCAGGATTTAGAGATTGCCCGGTCGGTCATCTCGAACATCGAGGATGATGGCTACTTGTCATCAGCATCAGAGGAGATAGCTGCCGAGGGATATGAGTTGGAGGATGTGACCCGTATAATAAAAAGGATACAGCGTTTCGATCCCGTCGGCTGCGCGTGGCGCGACAAAAAAGAACCATTGTTCATACAGCTTGAGGTACTGGGTTGTGGGCCTGACTCGGTTGAATGCATACTCGTACGCGATTACCTGAAAGACATGAGAAGCAATCGTTATGCTGAAATTCTCAAGGCTCTGGGGATAAGTGAGGAAAGATTCCTGAAGGCACGTGAAATGGTTCTCAAGCTCGATCCCAAACCGGGCTGGCGGTATTCTAATGTCGCATCGGGTTACGTATCTCCTGATTTCATGATCCGCTGGCGTGACAACCGCCTGGTTGCTTCGCTCAATGATGATACAGTACCCCGGGTTAGACTGCGCCGCCAGTACGTTGAGGTCCTGAAAAACCCGAAGGGCGTGCCGCGCGAACAACTTGATTTCATTAGACAAAGGGCACGTGCAGCTCAGCATGTTATCGTGGCGATAGAACAGCGCAGAAAGACGATGCTCCGGATCCTCGACAATCTCCTGGAGTACCAGCGTGATTTTTTTGAGAAGGGCTATAATTACCTTAGGCCGATAACGATGACCGAATTCGCCCGGCAGTTGAGCGTGAACCCATCGACGATCTCAAGGGCACTGGCAAACAAGTACATTGAGTCACCCCAGGGGATTCACAAACTTAAGTTCTTTTTCAATGCCCCGTTAGGGGATACGGATAAACGTATCATATTCAAGAAAATACAGGAGATCGTGGAAAATGAGGATAAGACGTCGCCATTATCAGATACGCAGATCTCCCAGAAGCTGGGACGACAGGGTATTGTCATTTCAAGGCGAACGGTTTCCAAGTACCGCGATCTGATGGGTATTCCGACACACCAGTATCGCTGTCACTAAAGCAAAAGACCACAGTTCCTTAATGACCCAGTAAGTTTCGAGCTTATACTACTATCCACTTGAAATAACGTGTGTCTCACTTATAATAGACCGTGACTGCGATAGTGGTACTGCTGCTGATCGGATGGTTCGACTGGAAGACTCTGAAAACTGATGAGTTCACCGTGATCTACAAGGATGGCTACTACTGGGAAGCACAGCATACCTTGGGGAATCTGCATAACTATGGCAGTCATGCTCAGGCGATCATCGGCGGCGATTTGAGAAATCTACCAGTTGTGATCGAAGATGTTGGTGCGGTAAGTAATGGTTTCGCAAATCCGATCTTCTACAACGCACATATGTTCACCCGTCCACCGGGTTTTTCGTATCATCCCGAAGGAATTGAGAACTGGTATCGAACGGTCGCGATTCACGAGTATGCACACATACTACATCTATCAAGAGCCAGTGGTTTCGCCGGTTTTCTGAGGTCATTATTTGGACCTCTCTTTGTTCCTAATCTATATTCACCGGGATGGATAACAGAAGGCATTACGGTCTATTGCGAATCACAAAACACACGCTACGAGGGGCGGCTGAACGACGGATTCTTTGATTCGTATATCGGTATCCGTGCTCTTGAGGGGTCTATGCCATCGATCGTCGAAGCAACGAATACGCCGCTTGATTTTCCGGCTGGAACCTACTATTTATACGGTGGTGAACTCTTCGGTTTCCTTGCACAGAAGTATGGTGAGGATAAGTTCTCAGAATTCTTTGGACGTTACGGATCGTATTTCTGGGCCCCGTTGTCTGCGATCTTTCCATTCACGGGACTGGATCTCGCTGCCCGCAAGTCATTCGGGAAATCATGGCAACAACTTTTTACAGAATGGCAGCAGCACGAACAGCATCGTTTCATCGATTGGAAGCCAGTCGGTGCGAGCGTGACTGATCGGGGTTGGTACGTCTATTCACTTGTACCGGGTGACAGCATTCTCTATTATGTCAGATCCAGCCCGGCAAAGGTTGATGGTTTCTATCACAGAAACATCGTTCAACTGATTGGACTCAATTGCTATGACGGAACCGAACGGAAGATCGCTTCGTTGAACAACGTTATTACTACGCCGCTGAGATTTTGTGATAACAAATTATACTATACAACACCGCAATTCAGCCACGGGTACGCTAACGTTTACTATCTCGGCCATGGTGTAGTGGCAAACATGCACGAGTTCGATATGGATACTGGGAAAGACCGTATACTATTTACCGATGACATAAGGAGTTTCTGTATTCTCAGGGGTGGTCGCATATTGTACAGTCGTGACCGAGCTCACGGGTTCGGGTCGGAGCTCTGGGTTTATGACGGTAACGAAAGCTCATTTTTGTTCGATACCGATATGCTCATCGGCGAAATGGATGCTACCCGTGCGCATACTGCAGTCGTTGCGCGCTCTGATTTTGAAAACTGGAATATCTACCTGCTCGATTTCGAAGCCGGGAGGTTTGTACCGGTGGCCGCTACGCCTTGGATAGAGAGTAGTATTTCGTTGATTGGTGATTCGTTGCTATTTACTGCGAACTACGACAAGACTTATGGGATATATATGTGCGATCTCACAGATGGTAATTTCTACCAGTTGACCGACGCAGGATATGCCGATCGTGGCGTCATCTTCGATACCATGCTCTACTTCATCAGTATGTCTGAGCAAGGCTTCGATGTCTACCGGTCTGCATGTAGACCCGTGAGGTATGAACGGGTCGTAGAGGAACCAACACCGAAGCCCGATCTCGATGGCGTCGGATCTAAGATCAGTCATGGTGGTTACGGTGATGTCGCAAAAACTCTCTTGCCATCAATACGTCTGCCATTGGTCCTTCCGACGGAGGATGATCTCAGTGAGTGGGCATATGGTTTCTTGCTGCTCGGCGGGGATGCTACCGACGAGAATATCTATGGCGGGTTTGTTGCGCTGGAACCCGGAGAGCAGGATATGTTCTTCAATTTTCTGTGGCAATCAAGGTTTTTCTCACCGCTGGATGTTTTTCTCTTCTACGATTACAGGAACACTTTTGATTACACTATCGCATATCCTGCATACCTTAATTTGGAATACGGAATCTCAAACCTGACCTTGTTCATGGACGGTCGTATCTTCGAGGGCGTGACACGTCTGGAATTCGCGCCGGGATTTGCGGTGACTATGCAGTATCCGTACACAACGCTTTCAGTGCGCATGTCTTTTCCGTTTGAGCGACAAGCATGGGGTTCGGATATTAACCGGGGCGGTCAGCGCCTGCAGCTGGGTTTGCGACACCTATTACGTGACGGTGAGTTCAGGTTCTACTCCCGTGCTTACGTCGACAGGCACAATCCAGACATTCCTTCCTTTTCTCTGCGCGGCTATGATGAGATAGAGAGCGCAAGGGCCCTCGTGCTCAATGCCGAATATGGCCGTCGGTTGGCGAAATTGAGGATTGGTCTCTGGAACCCGAACATCTACTTTGAAGACGTGTTCTGGACCGTTTTTACCGATTTTGCATGGACCGATGACGGCACGACATTCTATTCGGCAGGGATTGAATTGAGGATAGAAGCAAAGATCGGCTTCGGGTTCGTGCAACTGGTACCCAAGGTTGGTGTCGCGCGGACCAAGGCCGAGGAATTCAAGGTTTTCCTCGCGATTTCGCCTAAATTGCCGTTCTAACGCGGCAAATCTGCCTTGACTTTTGCAGGTGTCCGTATATAATTAAGTGTAGAATTACATGATACTCAATCGGGTGAGATACCAGGGGTTTCGCAACTTGGTTGATGCGGAGATAGATTTCTCTGATGACTTCAACTACATAATCGGTGACAATGGCGCGGGCAAGACGAATCTTCTAGAAGCCGTCTACTATGCAGGGAATGGTTCGTCATTCAGGGAGAAAGAAGACCGCAGTCTGATACGTTTCAACGCGGAATTCCTGAGGGTTGAGGCTGAGGCCGGCAGCGATCGCATTGCCGCTGTCTATCTTGATGCGGCAAGAAAAAAGATAACGCTGGACGGCAACAACGTGCCGAGGATCAGTGATTTCATTGGTTGGCTTGGAGTCACGATCATGTCCATCGATGATATATGGATTGTCCGCGGCGCACCGGCGAGACGACGCCATTTTCTGGATTGGGCGATCGCGAAAATCTCTCCGGCATACGTTGCTGCCCTCGTTGAGTATCGTAAGATCGTGCGTCAGAGAAATAGATTTCTCCAGTCGCTCAACGAGAATGGCAGCAGGAAGCTTTTTGAAGTCTTCGATGAACAGCTGATCACCAGCGGAAATGAAATATATCGAAGGCGTGCAGCGAAATTGCCTGAACTGCGGGAGATATTCTCCGGTATCGGCGCGCATTTTAGTCTTAGGAAACTGGATATGAATTACAAGACCGAATGTTCCGATATGGAATTGAACGAGCAGATCCTGAGGCGTGTGCGGTCTGTGGAAATAGCTCGAGGGCAGACCGTGGTCGGGCCGCATCGTGATGATCTACTTTTCTCGCTGAACGGTCATTCGATGCAGCACTACGCCTCCGAAGGTGAAGAGCGAGCGGCATCGATTTCGCTCAAGCTGGCCGAAGCAGAAATGTTGTACCGGGCTCGTGGCGAGAGGCCCATTCTGTTGTTGGATGAGGTCAGCGCCGAGTTGGATGCTACGAAGCGGGACATCCTGCTGGGCTTGCTGCAGGGACAGGTTCTTTTTGCAAGTACGCGGGCGCTGGAATCCGATACTATCGCCGGGCGAAAGATTAGAGTTTTTCATATCGAGAGAGGTAAAGTTGAAATTTCCTGAGCGCATCAGCCGCATCGTGCCGAGGGTGCTGCGGGGCATGGATATTAACCGAAAGCTGAAGAACTGGCAGGTGGTAGAGAAGTGGGAGAGGATCGTTGGCAGCAATATTGCCAGGCATGCAAAGGCGGTGAGTGTTGACTCGGAGAATCTTTTCGTGATGGTTGACAGCCCGGTCTGGCAAAGCCAGCTGTTCTTGATGAAGGCGGATATATTGAAGAAGATAAAGAAGTATGATGTTAATATAAAAGATATAAAATTCAGAATGTCAGATGCCCCCACGAGAAGGAGATTACATGGCAAAGAGAACTAAGCGTGGCAGTACCCGAAATAAGAAAAATGTTGATGAGAAGAACAGACATTCGCGTGAATATGATGCATCGAAAATCCAGGTGCTCAAGGGTCTGGAGGCAGTGCGTAGACGGCCGGCCATGTACATCGGTGATGTTGGTTTACGTGGCTTGCACCATTTGATATTCGAAGTAGTTGATAACGGCATCGACGAGGCGCTTGCCGGGTTTTGTGATCACATAAAGGTCAAGATCGAACACGATTTGGTTGAAGTTGAAGATAATGGCCGCGGGATACCGACGGACATGCATCCGGTTCAGAAGAAATCGGCGCTCGAGGTGGTGATGACGATGCTCCATGCCGGCGGCAAATTCGATGACAAAGTTTATAGTATAAGCGGTGGACTGCACGGTGTGGGAGTTTCGGCCGTGAACGCATTGTGCGAGTTCCTGGAAGTCGAGGTATACCGTAACTCCAAGGTCTATCGTCAGAGCTACAAGTACGGAGAGCCAAAGGCGGCGGTAAAGATAGGAGGGAAGACCAGCAAGACCGGTACGAAGATAAAGTTCAAGCCTGACAAGAAGATCTTTACGAAGATCGAGTTCAAGAAGGCGATCGTAACGCAGCGACTTAGGGAATTGGCTTTCTTGAACAAAGGATTGAAGATCGATTTTGAAGACGTGGGGTCCAAGACCAAGGAAAGATACCTGTCGCGTGGCGGGGTTCTGGATCTGGTCAAATACCTCGACTCAGGACGGAGCCGATTGCATAAACCGGTCTATTTTGCGGATACGAAGGATGATATCAGTATAGAGGTTGCATTGGAGTATAACGATTCGTACCTTGAAAACATCTTCACTTTCGCCAATACGATAAACACCCATGAAGGTGGAACCCACTTGATCGGCTTCAAGTCAGCCCTGACTAGAACTCTGAATGACTACGCGCGGCGACATAACCAACTCAAGGATAATCTGTCACTGGCCGGTGAGGATACACGTGAAGGGTTGACCGCGGTGGTTTCGATAAAGATAAAGAACCCTCAGTTTGAGGGTCAAACAAAGACGAAACTTGGTAATGCCGAAGCCAAGGGTGCGGTGGAGTCGTTGGTGAACGAGAGATTGTCATCGCTGCTTGAGGAGACGCCGCGGTTTGCTAATGTGGTCATGGGCAAGGTTGTTGCAGCAGCACGCTCCAGGGAAGCGGCTCGCAAAGCGCGTGAATTGACGCGTCGCAAGTCACTCATCGATAGTGAGAGCCTGCCAGGCAAGCTGGCGGACTGTTCGTCGACGGATCCTGATGAATGCGAGATATTCGTTGTTGAGGGTGATTCAGCAGGCGGCAGCGCAAAACAGGGCAGGGATCGAAGATTCCAGGCAATTCTGCCGCTCCGCGGGAAGATTTTGAATGTCGAAAAAAGCGGTTTGAACAAGATTCTCAGCAATAATGAGATAAGGACTTTGATATCGGCGATAGGTTGCGGCATCGGTGATGACGATTTCGATATTTCGAAGGTACGCTACAAGAAGATTGTGATCATGACCGATGCTGATGTTGATGGTGCGCATATTCGTACCCTGCTCCTTACTTTTTTCTTCAGGTTCATGAAGGATTTGATCGATGGGGGCATCATTTATATAGCACAGCCACCTCTTTACCGGATACGGCATGATAAGAGGCATGACTACATGTATTCTGATGAGGAATTGCAGAAATTCTTGAAGAAGTTCGGAGAGAAGAAATACGATATCCAACGTTATAAGGGACTGGGTGAGATGAACCCGGATCAGCTATGGCAGACGACAATGGATCCGGAGAAGAGGGTACTCAAAAAGGTAACCATGGAGGATGCGGCCGAAGCCGACCGCCTCTTCTCGATCTTGATGGGCGGTGAAGTTGAACCGCGTCGAAAATTCATTGAAGAGAATGCCCGTTACGTGGAGAATCTGGACGTATAAGGAGGATAGATGGATCGCATTGAATTGCTCAGGGAATTGAGTGAGGCATTTGGTATTTCGGGTTATGAAGATGATGTTGTCGATATTCTAAAGAAGCGTTTTGGCGACCGTGTTTCGATTGGCCGTGACCGTATCGGCAGTGTCATTGCACGTAAGGATGGAAAAAGCGAACGGCCGAAGATCATGTTCTCTGCCCACATGGATGAGATTGGTTTCATGGTTAAGGATATAACCAAGGAAGGTTTCATAAAATTCCTTCCGATAGGCGGATGGTGGTCTGGCAATATTCCAGGTCTCAAGGTGCACATCAGGACGAGGAAGGGAAAACTGGTCCCGGGTGTTGTTGGGCTCAAGCCGATCCATGAGTTGAGTGAAGAGGAAAGAAAGAAACTTCCCGAGATCAAGAATATGTATATCGATGTCGGGGCGACGAAAGCATTTGACGCCAAGGCGAAACTGGGAATACGTCCTGGTGATCCGATCGTACCGGCCGGCGGTTTTGTGCAAATGGCGAATAAGGACCTGCTTCTCGGCAAGGCGTGGGATGACCGAGTTGGATGTGCTTTGTTGGTCAGCCTGCTCGATAATCTTCAAGGCAAGAAGCATCCTAATACGGTCTATCTCGTTGGTTCGGTCCAGGAGGAGGTTGGGCTGCGTGGAGCAAGGACCTCGGCTTTCGCGATTGAACCGGATATTGGCTTTGCACTCGACGTGAGCATTTGCCGGGATACGCCTGGTAACGATGGCGATATCACCGAAAGATTGGGTGGAGGTGTCGGCATTCTGATATATGATTCGACGATGATACCGCATGTTAGATTACGTGATTATGTGTGTGATCTTGCGGAAGCCAACAAGATACCGTATCATCTTGCTTCTATCAGGGGTGGCTATGATACAGGGACAATCCATCTGACAAAGCATGGTGTGCCATGTTTGGCTTTGGGAGTTCCCACACGCTATGTGCATTCGGATGCGAGTGTAATATCCCTCGAGGATTATGAGAATATTTTGAAGTTGATTACAGCGATCGTAGAAAATTTCAATGATGATGTACTAAAGAAGATCATTGAATAAGGGGGCGGAATGACCAAGAGAATAATTAAACCTGGGGCAATCTATGATATTTGGACAACGACTAAAGATTGTCTCGAGATCCTTGCTGATCCGCACTGGGCAAGATTTCTCTTACTTTCAATCGGCTATCACCGTTATATGCTGAACTATCGTATCTACTCTTATTTGATACTACCCGATTCATTCTATTTGATAATACAACCGAGCAAGATGTTTTCTATATCGAAGATCATGAAATTGATAAAAGGTAATTTCGCGCGCAAGTACAATGAGTACAAGAAGCGCGAGGGTACGGTATGGAGCCAGAGTTTTGATGCTGAGATAGTCGAGAGTGTTGAGGACTTGAGAGAACGATTAGAACACATTCACTCTTTGCCAGTTATCAGAGGCTTGGTTAAGGAGCCTGGCCATTACGAGTTCTCGAGTTACAATAATTATCATAAGGCACGTCGAACGAACGTACAACTTGTTATCGATCAGTTACCCGAAGGGTCTGGTTAAGGATAAAGAAGAACAGTAGTACTACACAGGTCTGGGATAAATTCTGGTCTGGTAAACACCCGGATACAATATATCCACCCGTTACAAATATCGCCGAAGAATTGTCTCGAGTATCGAACATAAAAGGAGCACGGGTTCTCGAAGTCGGTGCCGGCACAGGACGGGATGGTCTCAGGATGAGAGAACTTGGTGCTGATGTGTATCTGTTGGATTATTCGAGGGAAAGTCTGCGTATAATCCGATTGCTGTCGGCAAACGACCCGGTGAAATTGATCCTTGGTGATGCTAGAAGATGTCCATTCGAAGATGGAACCTTCAATGTTGTCTTCCATCAAGGACTTCTCGAGCATTTTCGCTCACCATGGTGTCTATTGGCGGAGAATGCAAGGATATTGAAGAAGGGTGGATTGTTGATAGCCGACGTTCCCCAGACCTTCCACATCTACACATTGATGAAACATTTGTTGATGAGCATTGGACTATGGTTCGGGGGTTGGGAGCGCCAGTTCACTCCAGGATCGCTGTCCGGTATGCTAAAGAAAATGCACTTCGAAATAATCGGCGTCTATGGTGATTGGTCGAGACCCGGCGTATTGTATAAGGTAGTGAGACAGTTACTAGCGAAGGTCGGGATTGTCTTGCCTATGTATCCAAGTTTCTTTGGTTCACTGACTGTGTGGTGGTACCGCCTTCAGTCCAGACTGAGAACAAAGCGGCTATTTCTCCACACAGTTCTCTCAATTGGTGTTATTGCCCGGAAGAAATAGATTTATTTTGGCAGATTCGTGAAGTGCGGCGTACCGTCTTTAGTGATAGAAAAGTAGACGGGGTTCTTCTTGCGTCCGCGTCCGTACCTGGAGAGTATGTAGTCGACATACTCCAAGGTGGCTGGAATTTGTGGAATTCGCTTCAGCCTACCCACCAGTCCCGGTCCGGCGTGGTATGCGGCAAGGGCAAGTTCAAGATCTTCGTCGAAGAGGCCGAGTAGATGGCTGAGATATTTGACTCCGCCTTTAATGTTCTCGCGGGGATTATAGGGGTCTTTCACGCCCAGACCGCGAGCTGTTGCAGGCATCAATTGCATTAGGCCGATCGCGCCACTTCGTGAAACCGCGCGTGGATTGAATTCGGATTCCTTACGGATCACTAACTTTATCAATTCAGGATCTACATCGTACAATTGACCGTAGTGTTTGATAATATGATCATACTCATTGCAGACAAACTCGCGGCTGGGGACAGTTGACTGTTTGACTGAGGGAATGTTAGTGAAAAGAACATTTCCCGCCCTTGTAGTCGAAATTATCTGTCCGAGCAAAAGTAGTATTATCATTGGAGAATATTACATAAGATTCGTATTTTGTCAAGAGTTTTTTACGCTGGATGCTACTCACAAAACGCTATACGCTACATACTACACACGAAACACATAAGACGTTAGTAGTGTTACCACAACAAACCGATTACGTAATCGTGCTTCGTACATCGTATTCGTATGACCTCCGCCTCCGCATTACATTAGAAATCAGATTTCAGCGTTGCTCGGTTTCGAAAGGCGTTACGTTGTCGAAACTCGGCTTCGGTTTCGTACCGTAAGACGTAGCCTTTCGAGTCGAAACGGGCATCGTAACCGTTGAACGTTTGACCATTGTCGTACGTTGTACGGTGTAGCAGCCAGTATGGTCACTGGGTTTGGTCGTATGATACTAACCAAAAAACAAGAACATATAACCATATAGGCAGCTAAACCCAAGAACCAAGGACTATGTTCATTATCTGTTTTTGTAATTGAGATTTGAGTATTTGGATTTATTTGGTATTTGTTGTTTGTGATTTGGAATTTACAGGAACTGTCTTTCGGTGTTCGTAACGTAACCGCCAATCGATACCATTATCCGTTTCGTTTTTCGAAACCGGCAAACGAAAGACGATTAGTCGAACTACACTGGCCGCTAAAACCAACAACCTAAGACTGTGGGATTAGGTCTTGAGTCCCGTTACCTCGAAAACCTCAACGGGACGGCTGATGTTTTTGAGTTCAACGGGTGGGAGTTGCTTGGCTTCAATGAATTCCTTTGTGCAGGCGTATGTCGACCGGCTGATGATTATCTGGCCTCTCTTTGCTACGTTCTCGAGCCGTGAAGCAAGGTTCACGGCCGTACCGACCACCGTATACTCCATGCGTTTAATGCTGCCAATGTTGCCAGCGATAACCTCGCCAGTGTGGATACCTATACCGATCTCGAAAACTTCAAGCATTGATGCATCTATCTTGTTACGCCATCGCTCCCTGAGTTCTTCGACGCGTTTTTTCATGCCCAGAGCAGTTTTTATTGCGCGCAGAGCGTCGTCCGGATGTGCTACGGGCGCGCCAAAAATCGCCATGACACAGTCTCCGATGTACTTGTCCAGTGTTCCTTCATGAGCGAAAACTTCTTCTGACATGCTGCTCAAGAAGTCATTCAGGATTTCCACTGAGGTGATCGTTGGAATTCTTTCTGTTAGCGAGGTGAATCCCCTTATATCGCTGAATAGAATCGTCGCTGTTCTGTCTTCACCCCCCAGGGCTACGGTTCTTTTATCCGACATGATCTCACTGACGACGCCGGGTGAAAAGAAACGCTGTAGGCGCTCGCGTATCCTTTCTTCCTCTTTTACTTTTTCGTATAACTGAGCATTCTCTATTGCGATTGCGGCCTGGTTGGAAAAGGAGGACATGAAGTCGATATCATCACGGTCGAATTTCTTCTGGGCAACAGGGTTGTCAAGATAGATTACTCCGATCCTTTCATTCTCTTTTGAGATCAATGGCACGCACACAACCGAACCGATCGCGTAGCTGATGACGCTTTCCTGGGTCATGAATCTCTCATCCTTTGTTGCATCTTCGGTGTTGATCGATTTGGCTGTTTTGAATGCTTGCCACGCAATGCTCTGGCTGATGTCGTGTGTCTTTTCCGGATCGAGAACACCGCCCATATTCCTTGCCACCTTGGCCTTCAGTGTATTTGATGCCTTGTCGTAAAGCATTATGAAACCGCGTCGTGCCTGCAATATCTTTATGGCAAGATCCATCAACAGGTTTAGCAGGACGTTGAGGTCGAACACGAAATTTATTATCTTACCGACCTCGCATAGCGTTGAGGCGATCTCTTTAATCTTTTCCACCTCGGCAAGATTTTCCTCGTACTGTTTGAAATGGCTTTCAATTTCGCTGAGCGTTCTGAGGATATTGTCCTCGCCAGTACTTTCACGGATCGCCTTCCTTATCGAATCGATCTTTGCTGGAACGTCGATCTTTGCACCGATTAGACGTGCCGGTTTTCTCGGACTCGGTACCTGGTCCAGTTTGTTCTCATCGACAAAGGTTACGACCGTATTGCCAAGCTGGATCTCATCGCCGTAATCCAGCCTCGTTTCCGTTACGCGGGCACCGTTGACAAATGTGCCGTATCTGCTGTGCTCGTCCCGTATGTAGTAGAATACCCCTCTTTTCTCGACGGCAGCGTGTTTACGCGACACGTAGATATCTTCGAGTACGATGTCATTATCACCGCGGCGCCCGAGGGTTATGCACGGTTTTTCAAGTTTGACTACTTGTGTGTCATCTTCTGCCCTGTGTACGAAAAAAGTCGCCATTTGCCACGCTTTACATGTCAGTACGTTTGATTACGGAACGACATAGACGTCATCGAAGTTTGCACTAGCTTCTGCAAGGGGATCGTCCGATCTCAGCCATAATCCGGCGACTCCTGCAAGCAAAGGAGATGACGTATCATTGACCTGGAATAATTCTTCGAAGTTCAAATAGACTGTTATCGTACCGCCGTACAGATAAGCAGAGAGATAGTACCACATATCTGCCGCAAAACTCAGTGTGTCGACAATGCCCATTGGCAGAGGGCTGCCGTCGCGCACCTTCACGAGCGAAAGCGAACTGGCGGTAAACTGGACGAGGTAGTAATTATTGTGATCCTGATGCCTCAGGGCGATCCCGGTTCTCCATGACGAAGCAGATGAACCGAGCACCTTGATGTTAGCACCGAACCAGAAATCAGTGAGGGTATCTCTCAGAACGGACAGGGCGTAAAACGTGCTCATTGGGTCGCTTACGGCACCATACACCATCGGTATCGAGTGTTGGCCAGGTTCACCTTGATCTTCTTGTATTTGCCAGGTACCAAACAACTGGCGGAAACCAAAAGGTTCCGCGGTGCCGGATTGTTCATTTTCGAAATTGAAATATAGTTCCTCGAAATAGAGGTTGAATGTATCATTATGGGTGTAGGATTTTATTTCAACATCTTCGAAGGTCAAGGTATTGTAGTACTCGGCCTCGCCAACCACTGTGTAGAGACCCGGATCGACCTCGGCGAACTCATAGTTGCCCTGGAAATCGGTTTGCGTAGTATAGTCATCGATATCTCCGATTCTCAGCTTGACCGTGGCGCCTTCAAGGAAATCACCGTTGTGATCGTAAGCCGTGCCGGCGAGATATCCTTTATCCGGGTTGTTCGGGTCATAGGGGTTGTTACGCGGCGGCTCAAGACACGCCAGCGTGACAAGGAGCACTATGCATGCCGCAATTGATAGTCGTCCCATTTTTTCCTCCGTTAGAACTTAAAGTTGTAACCGATACGCACCCGTTCGCTATCGAATGCGCAGATCAGCCCACGTTTGGATTCAAGCAGCGAGGTTCTGATAGATGGTTTGTGAAAGATGATATCATAAAGATTGTAAACATGCACGCCGACAAAGAGGAGCGCGTTTATCAGGGTAATATTATGCCATAACTTGTATTCTGCGTAGGCATCATCAAATTCGGTCGATGGCTGGGTCCAATAGAGGTCATCATACACTTCTTTCTTATTTTCTCTTATTATTGCCGAGCCGAGCGTGCTGACGAGGGTAACACCGTAGGCGATCATAAGTTTTGTGCCCTTGCTCTTCTCGCCGCGATATATCTGCCCCCAGCCGGCAACACAGCAGGAACGTATCGTTGCATCGAAGCCGCTGATTTCTTCCTTAGGTGGGGTGAAAGGCTCAGTCGGTTCTGCTGGCGGTGCGGTGTCCATCTCGGCTTTTGCTTCCTCGAACACCTTTATTATCTTGGGAGAGACCGTGGCGGCGTCCAGTTCCATTTCGGGGTCGAGGGCTAGGGCTTTTTTGAATTGGACCTTTGCCGTTGTATGATCTCCGAAGGCAACGTAACTGAAAGCCAGGTACTTGTAAGCTTCAACCTGGTCGGCATGTTTCAACTGTTTGAGGTAGCGGAGTGCACTTTCCAACTCTTTTATTGCAGATTCATACTCGCCCGTATAGTAGTAATCCTTTGCCTTATTAAGCATGGTCTCAAGCGAATCCTCGGTGACCGCTTGCGAGAATCCAATCTGTATCATCAGGCAAGTGAGAAGTACTAGCTTGGTTGTCTTTATCATGTCACCTCCTTATTTACGCTTTAGCGCAATGGATTTTCTTAACATCTTGTTTGCCTCGATGACAATCACTTCTTCGTGGGTAACGAAAGAAGGGTTAATTAACTTCAAAGTGTGTCTCCCAGCGGACAACTGGATAGGTTTGGCGATCGGTGTCGTTTCATAGAACTTTCCGTCAATATATACATCGGCCCACGGTCTTACGCTTATCTTCAGGCTGCCCGCGAACGGTTCGAGTTTGACGTCAAGCGAAACGGTTTGTCCGGGCCTAAAATTCACGGTTTTTTGCCATTTCTGGAAATTAGGATTCTCGAGTCGTATCCGATGGTTACCCGATGTAACCTCGATCGACCTGGCGAGCGGTGTTGTCTCGACATACTTACCATCTATGTATATCTTTGCCCAGGGATCGACGTTCACCCTGAAATACGATTTCTGGGTGGTGCGTCCTGCGTCTCGCTGCGATGTTCTGGTAAGATTCACCGTGGCCCTGGTTGTCTGTCCGGACTGTACGACCGGCCTGAACTCGTATGTTTGATAGCCGCTTCTGCTAACCTGGACGGTGTGTTGACCCACGGTGATTTCATCTATCGTACACGGCGTCCGTGCGCCGGTGTTCTTACCGTCGATGGCAACCGCCGCACCGCTTGGTTGAGAAGTGATGGCAAGACTGCCATAAGACAACTGCTCAACTTCCTGTATGAGCATTGCGCTCAGCGAAAGGGTATCGCCTTCCTTAACCTGAATATCGCGTTTGTATGGCCGGTAGCCGGGTTTTCTGACTTCAATTTTGTGTTGTCCGGCCGCTATACTGTCGAGCCGATATGGTGTAGTCAATTTCAAGTCGTTGTCGTCGAGATAAATGGCAGCCTGGGCCGGAGTGGATTCCAAAAAGATAGAACCGTAATTAATACCTCGTCTTCCGACTCCGTAATTCCTGAAAAATGCAACGGCAAGCACCACGACTATGAGCACCACAGCGGCAATCGCAGCTAACCCAATTGGAAATCTCCGCCTTCGTTCTGGTAACTCTTTACGGGCGGTTCTGGGGACAGTTTTTCGCTTTCGCCTCAGTTCTGAAAGATAGGTCTTCACATGCGCGTCCTCTGGATCGAGGTATTGGGCTTTTTCGAACTCTTGTATCGCATCTTCGATATTACCTTTGCCCAGAGTCATGTAATGATGCCCGCGTTTTAGATGCTTGTCCTTTGCCTCGTGTAGCCTCTGTTCTGAGATACGAGCAGGCTCGGCAATGAATTCACCGATCTTCTTTGATGGCACTTCAATCTTTTGCCTCCTGAAGTAGGCATATACATCGTCACTCACACTGCCAATATTCTGATACCTCTTATCGGCATCCTTCAGGAGCATTTTCTCTATGATCCTGCTTATATCATCCGCAACGATTGGATTCGCATCAATCGGCCTGGGTGCCGGGATCGTCAGAATGGCATGAATGACTGATGAATAGCTCTCACCGCCAAACGGCTTGGTACCCGTTGTCATCTCGTAGACAACGACGCCCAGCGAGAAGATATCGGACCTGGTGTCAATTTTCTTACCGGCTGCCTGCTCAGGGGACATGTATGCCGGGGTACCGACGATTGCTCCGGTTACGGTGATGGATGTAAGATCCTGGGCTTGAGCGAGGCCAAAATCCGTGATCTTGACTCTGCCTTCTTTGCTTAACAGGATGTTGGCAGGCTTTAGATCGCGGTGCACCACACCCTTTTGATGGGCGTGTTCGATACCCTGACAGATATCATAGACGATGGCCAGTGCAATATCATGGGGAATGAATTTGACGGAACTGATGAGGTCTTTCAGGCTCTTACCTTCAACATGTTCCATTGCGATATAATAAACCCCGGTTGCTTCACCATAGCCCAGGATATCGATGATATTGTCATGTTTCAAACTGGCTGCTGCTTGTGCTTCCCTTTCGAAACGGGTTATGAAATC
The DNA here is from genome assembly GCA_020343595.1 of Caldifarciminota bacterium. Taxonomy (GTDB): domain Bacteria; phylum Hydrothermota; class Tepidihabitantia; order SM23-42; family SM23-42; genus SM23-42. Next base: position 393,525 of record CP070802.1, read on the forward strand.
TTTGTCCTGGGCGAGGTGCCCATGTAGTATCTTGATTGCCACAGTGTTGCCGGTTCGGGTATCGATCGCTCGGTATATGGCGGCCATTCCACCGGTTGCGATAAGTTCTTTTGTTTCATAATCTTTTATTGTGCGATTGATCATTTTCTAATGCAATTATACAAATATTCATATTCACGTCAAGTTTTAACGTATTTCATGCTTAACTTGACAAATATATTTATTTGTGTAAGATTTAACAGTGGAGGTAAAATGATATTGCTGATCATAATCATTGCGGCCATTGTGCTGGCGTTTATACTTATATATAACAGTCTCGTTGTGAAGAGAACGAGGGTCGATAATGGTTGGGCGCAGATCGATGTGCAATTGAAGCGACGTTATGACTTGATTCCGAACCTTGTCGAGACCGTGAAGGGCTATGCTGCGCACGAAAAAGAGGTGCTGGAAAAGGTCACTGAATTGCGTTCACGAGCGATGGGCGCGACCAGCCCCAAGGAAGCAGCAGAAGCGAATAACATGCTGACGGCGACCCTGAAGAGCCTTTTTGCGGTGGCCGAGAATTACCCGCAGTTGAAGGCAAATGAGAATTTCATGAAATTACAGGAGGAATTGACCGCGACGGAGAACAAAATAGCCTTCGCTCGTCAGTTCTATAATGACGTCGTGATGGATTATAATGCGACGATTCAGAAGGTACCGCAGATGATAATCGCATCGATGTTCAACTTTACTGCCCGCGAGTTCTTCGAAGCGCCTGCCGAGGAGAAAGAAGCGGTGCGGGTCAAGTTTTGATGCGTGAGACACTATACGACCTAATAGCGGCCAACAAACGCAAGACCTTTCTGTTTATCGTCATAACCAGCCTCTTTCTGGGCGCGCTGGGCTACGTCATCGTCCAGGTGCTGGATTGGGGGATCGGCGGCTATATCATCTTCGCTGTCTTCATAATCGTCTACAACGTTGTCCTATACTACAATTCTGACAAAATAGCACTCAAAGCGACCGGATCGGTCCCGGCCGACCCGGATGAATTCAGGATGCTCCACAACATAGTTGAGGAGGTGTCTATTGCAGCCGGTACACCCAAACCGAAGGTCTATATTATGCCAAGTCCTGCTCCTAATGCATTCGCGACCGGACGGAATCCCCAGAACGCATCCATTGCCGTTACGACCGGGCTTCTTGAAATAATGAACCGTCAAGAATTACAGGGTGTTATCGCGCACGAAATGTCACATATCAGGAATTACGATATGTTGCTCATGACCGTGGTCGCTGCGATCGGCGGGCTTATCATCCTCCTTCGTGATTTTTTCTTGCGCTCCATGTTTTTGGGCGGGCGAAGGCGGAGCCGGCGCAGCGGCGGCCAGGCAGGTGTAGTCCTGTTGGTCGTCGGTTTGGTCCTGGCGATCATCGCTCCAATCTTCGTTGCTCTGATCAGGTCGGCCATTTCTAAGCAGCGTGAGTATCTGGCCGACGCATCCGGCGCTTACATCACACGGTACCCTCAGGGTTTGGCCCAGGCATTAGCCAAACTGCGCGATGCCGGGCAGAAGGTGAAACGCGCCTCTGATGCTAATGCTCATCTTTTCATCGCGAGCCCGTTCGGCAAAGACCGGCTCGATGTAGCGAGCATGTTCGCAACTCATCCGCCGATCGATAAACGTATAGAAAGGTTGAACAGTCTCGTCATATGATGATCATCATACTGCTCATTGGCTTCGGCATTGGGGAGAGGTTAGAATACGACGCCAAGTTTTCGTTTCTGACTCTCGGAGCAATGACGCTTGAAGTCAGGGATACGTTGACCTATGAGAACGTGCACTGCTATCACATTTCTTCAGTGCTAACATCGGCTCGAGGCCTCCGGTTCTTGTTCACGATCGATGATACAATAGAAGTCTATACGAGCTCGGACAGTCTGTTTCCCTACATGTTCCGCGAAAGAATAAATGAGAGTGGATATCGCCGGGCGAGCGATATTTTCTTCGATCGCGATTCCCATTTTGTTAACTATGATGACTCACTCATCATCAATACTACTGCGGAAACGCGAGATATTCTGAGTTTCTGGTATTACCTACGTGGCATCCCCCTGGAGTTAGGGGATACGATCTTAGTTGACGTGCACAACGCGCGAGAAAATCACAAGGTGACATGCATTGTGCAGAAGAAGGAAATGGTTAAGACGAAAGCCGGCAATTACGAAGCGATTCTTGTTGAACCGCAGACCGAAGGAAAAGGGATATTTGGTGCGAAAGGTGGCATGCAGATATGGTATTCTGAGGTTGATCGGATACCGGTGCAGATAAGGGCGAGCATGAAATTTGGTACCGTACTTTTTCGATTGAAGGAGGTCGTTAATTAAGAAATTCGCAGTAATACTCGCTGGCGGAAGGGGCGAGCGCTTCTGGCCGTTGAGTCAACCCGATTTTCCGAAACAATTCCTGACCATCTTCGACGATAAACCACTCCTGATTCAAACCCTACAGCGCATCCGGAGGCATTTCACGAGAGGCGAAAGGTTGTTGATAATACCAAAGGAACTGAAAGCATTGACCAAGAAATACGTCGGCGGGGAGAACATCGCAGTGGAACCAGTCCGGCGCAATACAGCGCCGGCCATCTGTCTTGCGGGAATGATCCTGCGAAGGAAATTCGGCAGCGGCGTTATGCATGTAATGCCGGCTGATCATTTGATCGCACCACGTAACGCTTTTATCAGCGCGTTGAAGTACGGGCAGAGGCTTGCCGAACAAGGGTATCTCGTGACATACGGTATCCGGCCCGATCGGCCTGAGACGGGCTACGGTTACATCAGGCTTGGCCGCAGGATGGGGATGCAGGGTAAGAACAAATCCTACGAAGGTGCTGGCTTCACGGAGAAACCCGGTATGAAGCGAGCCAGACACTATGTACGGAGCCGGCGTTATCTCTGGAATAGCGGAATATTCACATTCAACATAGCTACGATACTCGCTGAGATAAAGAATTATGTTCCCGATGTATATCACGGTGTCGAAAAGTTCATTGCGCAGCGTAGAATCCGTCATTTCGAGCAGGTTCCCGACATCTCGATCGATTATGGTGTAATGGAGAGGAGCCGACAGCTCTGCGTTGTTGAGGGTCGTTTTAGCTGGGATGACGTAGGTTCATGGTTGGCACTTGGAAGGTACTTCAAGAAGGATGGCAAAATGAACGTTCTGGTCGGCGATGCTCGTGGTGTTCAGATAGAAGATACGATAATGTTCAGCCAGGACGTGCCCCTGCGCGCGTATGATGTTAAAGGTTTGATCGTCATTGTCAGCCCCCACGGTGTTTTGGTCTGTAAGAAGGACCGTGCTCAGGATTTGAAGAAGTTATTTAAGTAAGAAATGAGAAAAGGAGGAAAAATGAAGAGATTGTTATTGCTTGGGTGCATTTTGCTCTTCGTGTTATGTGCACCAAAGAAAACCACGGTCGAAACTGAAGGCCTGGAAGAGGTCGTTGTCTTCGGCGAAGAAGAACCAGCAACGATGAGCACCGAACCGGTTCTTCCAGTTGAGGAACCGCTTCTGCCTCCGCCCCCAGTTGAAGAGGAACCGATGCCGCCTGCTGAAGAAGAACTCGTATTGATCCCGCCGCCTCCGGTCGCTGAGGAACCGATACTGCCTGAACGCCCGGCTCCCGAACCGTATGTGCCGGCAGAACCGGTTGCACCAGCCCCTGCGCCGCGTAATATCCTGGGATTCCGTGTTCAGATCTTTGCTTCGAACACCGAGGAGAACGCCTCGCGGGTAGCGGCCGACGCGCGCGCCGTGTTCACCGATGCCGTATATATAGAGTACGTTGCGCCCTACTACAAAGTACGTCTCGGAGATTACTTAACTCGTGAAGAGATCGAACCTTTGAAGAACAAAGCTTTGAGTCTCGGCTACCGGGGCGCGTTCATCGTCGAAACGATGGTGACGCCGTAGGCATAGTTTCCCTGCTAAGGAGTCATTGAGAAAAGATAGCACGCGGCCACACATCTTACTTGCAACTCGGAACCAGCATAAGGTCGCCGAGATCGAGAAGATCGTCGGTGACGTCGTCGTAGTTCATAAGTTGGACGATCTGATTAACATCAATATACCAGAGTGCGGCAGGACTTTGCTGGAGAACAGTCTTGCTAAGGCCGCGTTCGTCTTCCAGTTACGTGGTCAAGCGACCCTTGCGGATGATTCCGGGCTTTTCGTGGATGCTCTCGATGGCGAGCCCGGAGTATTCTCGGCACGCTATGGAAGAGATGACGAAAACCGGATAGAGAGGTTGCTAAAGAATCTTGCGGATAAGAAGAATCGTAAAGCATCATTCCGTGCGGTCTTTGTTTATTACTTTGCACACGGCAGGTATGAGGCATTTGAAGGCAAATGCGCGGGTGAGATATCGCTTGTACCTAAAGGCAGACAGGGTTTCGGTTATGACCCGATCTTCGTACCAGATGGATACAAGAAGACTTTTGCCGAGTTAGGTCCGGCGACGAAGAATCGTATCAGCCACAGAGCACGTGCGCTGGAGAAGTTTCGCAAATATTTGGAACAGCAGAGGTAATTCGGCCTAATGATCTGAGGGTTTTCAGTCAGATATTTCTACAATTTTATCCCGGGATGTTAAGCCCTTTGCTATGGTGATTGAGGATCTTCTTTTTCTGTAATGCCGGGCAAGTAACTCTACCAGTTCTTTGTTTGCCCTGCCCCGTTCAGGCGGGGAAATCACTCTTACTCTGAGCCGGTTGTTTCCCAGGTCGCTGACTTCATTTTTCTTTGAACGGGGTATGACCCGGACACTCAGAAGCACCCTACTGTTCTTTTTCATCTCCTTCCTCTGTAGTCGCCAGTTCGAAATATACCTGTTTCTTCTTGCCCTCGATCGTGGGTGGGGCTAGTTGCTGACCCGCCAACTCTTTTTCAAGAACCGTATCCTTCTCCGGTATCAACGTGTTACCGGTGGCTACTTTAATGATCGTTCCGGTAGTGTCTATTATTGCACGCACTACCTGTGCTCGTGCATGAGTTGCCACAACGGCCTCATCGATATCAGCCATTTCATCGCGGGTCTCGGCAATACCACCAGCGGCCGGAGCCTCTTTGAATTCTGCTGACGGCGCCATTTCTTGAGCTGCCTTTGCCATGCGCGTTGCCGTCACCGGTGCTGGCGCTTGGGTTATTTCGGGTTCGGGGATGGATATCTGAACCTGCTGTCGTGTCGCAACCTTCTTATAGGCGATCTGGTCGGTCATACCGACGATTCTTTTTGAAGGGCTTATATCGATGAAGACAACAAGGATCAGTATTGCCGCTGCGACCGGTGCGAAGATCGGCGCGAATCTGAATAGACTGCGGCGTGGTGCAGGTCTGATCCTATCCATGACCCGGCGCTTAAGGCCAAAGTTGAATTCTGGAGTAGGTTCTTCATAGACGCCGTCCCGGACGTCTCGGTTAATCTTCTCCAGGGCCATTAATTGTTGCTTGCAGGCTTTGCAGTCCTTCAGATGCGTTTCCACTTTGGCCCTGTCCTGCTCATTGAGTTCGCCGTCGAGATATCCGCTCAGCAACTCAATGGGCAAATCACACTTCATGATTTCGAACCTCCATATTTTCGAATATTTGCCTTAGTTTAATACGAGCGCGGGCGAGTCGTGACATCACCGTTCCCTTTGGGATCCTGAGAAGTCTGCCGATCTCGTCGTATGACAGATCTTCCTCGACTTTAAGCGAGATGATGATGCGAGCGTCTTCGGGCAACTGACACATTGCTCTGGCTAAGCGCTCACGGAACATCTTATTCCTGGTCATTTGAACCGGGTCATTGCGGCCGTCCGAAAGGGTGTTTTCCACATACTCCAGTGGTTCGATACTGCCCCTGCGTTCGCGCTTCAGAAAATTTATCGCATTATTCACGGCGATCCTCCTTAGCCAGCTGTAAAACGGCCTGCCGGTATGGAATTTCTTTATTGAACGATAAGCCCTTATGAAGGCTTCTTCGACCAGATCTTCGGCATCATCACGATTCATCACCATTCGGTACATCACCTTATAGAGAGCCATTTTGTAACGCTCCACAATCGGACCAAAGGCATCGCAATCGCCGTTCTTTACTGCTTCGATCAGTGCCTCGTCGCTCTCTATATTATTATACACAGAAGATGCTCAAATATTCCTTGCTGCATGCAGCAATCGATGCTAAGTGATGGGATAAGATTCATACGGATTACAGAGGTTTCATACGGATGGGCACAGAAGAATCCAGGATGTTAATCCGTTTGCATCCGCTATGATCGGTCTGAATCCACTACTCCTGCAGGGAGTAGCCGGCTGGGATCTCGAATACCTTGTCGTTTATTGGCGTCGTCTCGATCTTCGTTACCTCACTTCGGGCAGTCATGGTGAATGACATGATACCGCCGCCCATACTCATCTCCATGATTATCTCGAGCGGGAAACCTTCGATATCGCTGATTTTTTCCTGGAATTCCTCGTAGTTCTTTTTATTGGGTCCCATCATAGATGATGAACCTAATTTTGATTCAGACATGTGTTTCTGGAAATCTTGTATCTCCTTGTATCCCGGTACGTCTTTTGTCACCCACATCGTCTGCTTGAAGGTCGCCGAACCTTCGTCACCGGCGGTTTCCATGGTCACGATAACCTCTTCGCAATCTTTGCTGAGGATTTTTTTCGTTTCACCGGTTCTTATCACCTTGACGTCGGGCATTTCCATTGTCGGTTCTTCAGATTCTTCTGGCTCACCGCCCATTTCCTCCATGCTGATCTCAGTATATTCTTTGTTTTCATGGTCAATCGACCATATGACACCTTTGTCGAGCCTGATTATCTTTACGTCAGACATGCTGCCTGCTTTCTCATCTTCGGCAGTCATTTCAGTCAGGGAACGGTCGCCCTTAACGAAGACACGCATGTGCGTTTCGCCTTTCATTCCCATCATTCCTTCGGTGGTCGATGTCATTTCGTACATTACATCGGCGTATAGCATTGATGCAAGACAGCATAGCAGTGCGAGACTGAATATTCTCATCAGTAGCCTCCTTTGGAGATTATACAACAAACAACAGGTATGTCAATTGCACGCATCCTCATTGTTGTATGGTGCCAGAACGGATTACTAAAGCAGTAGCCTCTTTATCAATACTGTAGCGTAGGTTCCCGGCAAAAATACACATTTCACAACACATTTGTGTTTGCCTGTATAGATATCATCGGGTGCGGGTTTTGATACGGCGAATTCATCCGGGAAGGCGATCGCATCGCGCAGAAAATACTTGAACCTCACCCCGCGCAGGCGCATCTTCTGGAGGGCCATCTGCTTTAGCGTAATACCTTCCTTTGCCAGTGTCTTTTCGATATGCTTACCGACCGCGCCGGCAAGTTTCGTCTTCTCGTTGACCATAGGTATTAAACGGTCCACTGCCTTGAGCGGTACCTGCAATTTGCGAAAGAATGTGAACTCGCCCATGGAATATTTCAGGATCACATTTTCGGCGCTATATTGCTTTACCATCCGCGCCAATGTTTCATTGAAAATATATGACTGATATGCGAGCAGGTACAGGTTCAGGAACTCACGGTCGATCTTCTTGAGCGCGTTCTTGAAATCTTTGGGGTGGGCAGACAGATAACGTAGTACCGGACGGTAGAATATCGGTGCGATTTTCAAGCAACCCTGCCAGTCGCGCCAGTGGCTCAAACAGTATTCCTTGAACTTCTTTTCCTGCGCGTTGTCCTCTTTGTATGCATAGCACGTCAGCAGCTTCAAAGCGCCCTGGTAGTGCTCGAGCACCATTTTCTTGGCGATGAACCCCTGACCATGCCGGGCCGAGCCGAAGCGCTGCTCGTCAAAATAATTGGGGAAGCCGTGTTCTCGCACTTCATCCGCATTGAGGCGGATTCTTTCTGCTTCTCCTTTAGTCAGATTCCGGAGCGTGATGCGGAAGCTGTTTCCCCGTAACATCCCTGGTTTTACTGCTTTGTTGCTCTGTCCGATTGGCGTGAGCGTGAAATTGTCTTCCTCTATTGCACGTTTGAAATTGCCTTTGAATGAAAGATACTGGGTGGAAAGTGAATAACGGTCTTTTAACCCGGCACGGGCGAAAAGGTTCTTCGATACATTCATCTTACGGGCGACAAAGTCTATCACATCCAGCGTGTTCCAGTAGCGCTTTTTGAGTTTCAGTATTGTGTGGGATCCTCTGTCCGAAAACGGAATGTCGATCTGTTCTTCGACGATGAAATCTTCCGGTTTTACCTTTATCTTGACCATGAAAGTTGGACGATAACTTCGGTTAGCGGCAATGAGGGCGATTCAGCCGTTCAGGTCGTCCAGCATGTTCTTCACTTCACTGCTGTTGATCGGCCCCACGGCGGTTACCGTGTATTGCTTCGTGTCAAAGAATTCTTTGGTTATACTGTTTATCTGGTTTTCGTCTACGGCATTGATGCGTGCCACGACATCGTCGACACTGGCGATCTCCTTTGAGTATACCGCTTCCCGCGCGAGGCGTAGCATGCGGCTGGTTGAACTCTCGAGGCTGAGGAGCAGATTGCCTGACAGATATGTTTTCGCCAGGTCGATCTCTTCTTTGGTGAAGCCTTGCCGGTCGATCTCCTTGAAGATCGTCTTGAGACGGCGGACGACCTTCGGTATGTTCTTCTTGTCGCATATGAAGTAGAATCCTGAAACGCCGCAGTCGCAGTAGAAATCGATGAAGGACTGGACGTGATAGACCAAACCATCCTTTTCGCGCAGACCCTGGAAAAGGCGCGAGGACATGCCGCCGCCCAGCGCGGTATTCATGATTGAAAGAAGGTAGTGTTGGGGAGCAGCATACTCTACACCGCGTGTGCCGAAGACACAATGGACCTGCGAGACTTCTTTACGTGATTGCGCCGCAACTTTGCCCAATCGGTAATCAGGCTGCTTGCGTTTCGTCTCAAGGACATGCTTGGTGAGGAATCTTTGTTTAGCGAGATCGACGATCTTGTCATGATCATAGTTGCCGCTGAGGGCGATGACCATTTCCCGGTTCATGAGCTGTTTGTAGCGTTTCTTGGCGTGCGCAGCATCCATCTGCTTCACGGAATCTATGGTACCGGCAATTGGCCGTCCAAGTGCGTGATCGGGTAGAAGCGTGCGGAAGAAGAGCTCGAATACTGAATCACCCGGGTCATCATTGCTTGATTTTATCTCTTCGAGAACGACTGACTTCTCTTTTTCGAGATCTGCACTGTCGATCTTTGATTCCAAAAGTATTTCAGCGATAAGTTCGAATACGAGGCCAATATGCTCGGAAAGAAATTTGGTAATGATTATAAGATTTTCCTTGGTTGTATAGGCGTCAAATGCACCGCCCAGACTTTCCATCATCTTCACGATTTCCAGTGCCGATTTGCGCGATGTTCCTTTGAAGAGCATGTGTTCTATCAGATGGGTGATGCCGCTCTCCTTCAAGTCTTCGTCCCTTGACCCGGTGTTGACGAAAAATCCCATCGAGAATGAGTAGAACTTCGGGATTTTTTCTGCGATTATTCTGACAGCTGGATTGAGTGTGGTAAGAGCGATCTTATTCTTTTCGGATAAGATTGATCCTCCCCTGATCATCGATATTTGCTACTTTTACAACGACTTCGTCGCCAACCTTGACGACGTCTTCTACTTTCTTCACGCGTTGTCGCGACAGCTTTGAGATATGCACAAGCCCTTCTTTGCCGGGTAAGATCTCGACGAACGCACCAAAGGTCATTATACGGGTGACTTTACCGATATACACCTTTCCGACCTCGGCTTCCTGCACGATGCTTTGGACTGTTTCCTGGGCTCTTTCCACGTTCTGACGGTCTTCACCGGCGATCGTCACTTTACCATCATCATCGATGTCGATCTCAACGTCGTTGTCAGCGATTATCTTCCGGATCACTTTTCCACCCGGGCCAATGACTTCGCCGATCTTTTCTTTGCGAACGTAGAATACGACGATCTTTGGCGCATATTTGGAGAGCTCGCCTCGCGGTGTGCTTATTGTGCTGTTCATGACATTCAATATTTCCAGTCGGGCATCACGCGCGAGCTTCATGGCTTCGGCAAGAACTTCGACTCGCAGCCCCTGTATCTTCAGGTCGAGCTGGATCGCGGTTACACCGTCTTTGGTGCCGGCAACCTTGAAATCCATGTCGCCGTAATGATCTTCGTCACCCAGAATGTCGGTTAGGAGAACGTGCTGTTCGCCTTCTTTCACTAGCCCGATAGAAATACCTGACACCGCGGTTTTGATCGGCACGCCCGCGTCCATCAGTGCGAGAGACGAGCCGCACACTGTTGCCATGGATGACGAACCGTTCGACTCAAGGATATTCGAGACAAGCCTCACGGTATAAGGGAATTCCGTTTCTTTTGGCAGGACGGGTGTGATCGCCCTTTCGGCGAGGGCACCGTGTCCGATTTCGCGTCTCCCAGGACCGCGCATTGGCCGGACATCGCCGGTTGAGAACGGCGGAAAATTGTAGTGAAGCATGAATGATTTCGATTCTTCACCATATATATCATCAATTCTTTGCTCGTCGCTTGCCGTGCCCAGGGTTGTTACGGCAAGGCTTTGGGTCTGCCCCCGGGTGAATAAAGCGGATCCGTGGGTTCTCGGTAGAAGGCCTATCTCGCAGGAGACCGGACGAACGTCGGTAAATCCGCGGCCGTCCAACCGCTTCTTCTCTTTTATGACTTTATCGCGCATCTTGCTGCGCAACATTTCGTCGACGACATGTTTTACCTTGGGTATTATTGCATCATCCTTTTCCTGTAATTTCTCAGCCACCGCTTTCATAAGTTCGTAGGTCGAGTCCTCACGCGCTTCCTTTTCCTTCAGTTGTAGTATCTGGTCGACACTGTCGCCGATCGTTTCCTTGATCTCCTTTTGGAGCGACTCCTCCATGAGCGGAACGACCAGGTTTAACTTTTCCCTACCGGCATTTTTGACGAGTTCTTCTTGAATATCGATGATCCTTGCGATCTCTGGCTGTGCCAGTTTGATCGCTTCTGTGACCTCTTCTTCGCTGGTTTCTTTTGCCCCGCCTTCGATCATGACGACCGAGTCCCTGGTACCGGCAACGATGATGTTGAGCTTGCTTTCCGTTTGCTGCGCCAGTGTTGGATTGATAATGTATTCACCGTCGATCAACCCGACTTTTACCGCAGCGATGGGTATATTATACGGTATTTCGGACATCAATAGGGCAGTGGCTGCGCCGATGATGCCAAATGCGTCCGGTTCGTGCTCGACATCCGAAGAAAGGAGATTGGCTATGATCTGCACTTCATTCCGGAATCCTTCAGGGAAAAGCGGACGCAGGGGTCGGTCGATCAATCTTGATATGAGAATCTCGGCTTCTGACGGTCTGGTTTCCCGTTTTATGAACCCCCCGGGTATCTTCCCTGCAGCAAAAGATAGTTCACGGTAATCAACGGTCAGGGGCAGGAAGTCCACGCCTTCTGATGGATCTGGTTTGTATGAGACGGCGACGAGGAGGATCGTGTCGCCATAACTGACCGTGCATGCGGCGGCGGCCTGTTTTGCCACCCGACCGGTCTCAAGACTTAACTTTTTTTCCCCAACCTGGAGTGATACTGAGTGCAAACTAACCTCTTAAATCCAGCGTTTTGACTATTTCAAGGTACTTGCTACGGTCCTTTTTCATCAAATAATTGAGGTGGCGGCGCCGATCATTGACCATCTTTATCAGGCCGCGCCTCGAATGGCGATCCTTGGGGAACTGTTTGAGATGGTCAGAGAGGTTCTTTATCCGTTCGGTCAGTATCGCTATCTGCACTTCTGGTGATCCAGTATCCTTACCGTGGCGCTTGTAATTCTGGATTATCTCACTCTTCTTGTTCCTATCTAACGTCATAAATCAATCTCCTTTAGGTAATTATCCACATATTTGGAAAAAAGTCAAGTAATATGCAGAATGCAAGGGGGCGCAATTGACACTGGCGGCTATTTCTGTATAATTATAGCCCGACGTATTGAAATCATTCTCACCCGGGATTACGGACGCCGCATAAGCTTGGAGGCGCATTTTCACAGTGTTGGTTAAGAGCACCTAAAGGAGGAATGCATGAAAATTCTGGTCTTTGGCGGTTCTGGAAAAATAGGTTCAGCGGTTGCTTGGGACCTTGCACCTGATAAAGATGTTGATGTGATCGGGATCGTTGGCAGACATAAGGAGACACTGCAGCAGGTGAAGGAATGGATCGGAAGCGAGAAGATAACACCTCATATTCTCGACATAAATGATAAGGAAGCGGCTATCACTCTGATGAAACAGTACGATGTCGGAGTATTGACGTTGCCGAACCGTCAGACGAGCTATAAGGTGGTACATCTGGCAATTGAAGCAGGGTTGAATATCGTCGACACCATTGAGGAGTTCCACCGTACGCCCGATGAATATGAAACTGAAGGGTTGGAAGTACCCAAGGGCATGAAACTGGCCGATTACGGTGAATGGCTGCACAAAAAGGCCTGTGATAGTGGTGTGACCTTCGTTGACGGTATGGGTTTTGCTCCCGGGCTGAGCAATATAACGCTGGGCGATGGAATCAGAAAGATCGATGTTGCGGAAAAGGCAGTCGCTCGAGTTGGTGGAATTCCTTCGAAGGATGCGGCCGCAAGACATCCTCTTCGCTACATGATCACCTGGGCGTTCGAGCACGTCTTGAGAGAGTACATGATAAAACTCAACGTAATAAAGGGCGGAAAGATCGTTGAAGTCGATGCGGCTACGGATTTGGAGAGTTTTCGGTTCAATAAATTCGGCAAAGACGAGGAATTACAGTGTGCAGTGACTCCCGGCATGCCGAGTTTTCTTTTCACGCGCAAGCAACTGAAGGAATTCGCCGAGAAGACCGTACGTTGGCCCGGGCACTGGCAGGGTGTGCATACCCTGAAGGAATGCGGCATGCTTGATATCGAGCCGGTCGATTTCAAGGGTGCGAAGATCGTACCAAGGGAATTTCTACTCTCGATAATCACGCCGAGATTGCATCCCAACGAAGGCGAGGGTGACGTCTGTGTCATGTACAATACGCTTGAAGGTAAGAAGGATGGCAAGGACGTGAAGATTGAGTATTTCATGTGGGATGAACCTGATACGAAAAACAATATTTCGTCGATGATGCGGGTTACCGGTTACCCAATGGCAATAACCGCGCGGCTCATCGGGAAGGGTGAGATCAAGGAAAAGGGCATAGTTGCTCCGGAAGATGCTATGACGCCTGATCTCTATAAGAAGTTCATCGAGGAATTGAAGAAGCGCAATATTGAGATACTCGAGGTCATGGGATAATTCGGGTCAGAAAAAATCCAAAAAAAGTTATGTCAGGTATCGTATTCTTTAAAACCACTAATATCAACGAGCTCACAAGTTTCTATACGGAAAGGGTCGGCATGGCGATATGGCTGCGGCAGGAGGATTGCATAATTCTCAGGCACGGTAATATGCTCTTGGGGTTCTGCACGCGGGATGAAATTGAAAATATGGGTATGATTACATTTTTCTTTGAGACCCGGAGTGAAGTTGATGAGATGTATGATAAACTAAGGGATATCGCGACATCAAAACCAATCGATAATGAAAAATACAACATCTATCAGTTCTTCGCGCAGGATCCTGAAGGCCGAGCTCTTGAGTTCCAGTATTTCAATAACCCGGTCGCGCTCTGACCGTGAAGATGTTCTTGACCCAGCCAGGAATGGCGTTTGTCTTCTTTTCAGAAATCTAAGATAATGCGGAATAAAAACTACTCTGTCATTATAAATTTCGTGTTTGGTATCGCATTCGGGTCAGTACTCTTCAGATTGATGCTCGGCGCTGCATTCCATTATCCTGCACTGTACATGCGGCACGTATGGTATCTATTGTATCCCATACAGTACATGAGAGATTTTACCGATCAGAGTATCTATATCCTGTTTTATGTTCTTTTATGCTCGTACATATTGATAGCAAGTGTCGTTGTTTATGAAGCTCCTCTCGGTAGAACCCTACTGAAGATGCTGCTCTGGATGGGCATCCTAGCTGTGCCATTTCTTCCTTTTGGCATCGAGTACATGTCGCTGTCCCGCTATGCGACCAGCATAACCAGTTATGCGTTGCGTCTAATGCCCTTTATTGGGTTGCTGGTTTGGTTGTTCTTGATCAACCGTTACTTCTTCAAGCAGAACACGCTGGTATCTGGTGCTTGGGCGTTCGCTCATTTCCTTCTCGTTATCGTCATCATCACGCTTGCCGACCTCTTGCCCATGCTGAAGACAAGGATGTTCTTCAGCGCACTGGGCTACCGGGCTTCTCTTGCCAACACGTTTTTGAGCAGAATGCCGGTGGTCGCCATTCTGGTGACAATAGCGCTTGCGGTCTTTTACGTGTTTGTGTTCGACCGTCAATTCCTCCGCACACCCCGTAAGCAGAACCGGAGATCGAATGTTTTCACTCCCGTGTTCGTTTCAATCGCTCTCTTTCTGGTGCTGATGATCATACGCGATGATTTCCGGAGATACAGGTATTTCAATTACCAGGGCGGTATTGCAACGGTATATTTTGCCGCCTATGATGACCGGCAGATGCTCTCATTCGATAGGAACGAATTCTCGCTCGTGAGCGGACGCCAGAGCGTATTCTATCCATTCGGCCGATTCAGTGTCCGTGATACACTGCGCAAGCATGCCGAAGATATCTTGAGAATGAAGATCATCGAAGGGTTGGATTACTACCGGCTCGCAAGGATCATCGCGATAACCGCATACGGCCCGCGTGATACGATGATATACAAGTGGCTGCGGCCGGTAATTGCCGGCAGGCTTTACCGGATCCCTGAGGAGTTTTCGACTTGGGCTGGATATCTGGATGAGCGGTACTCGTCAACCGCGAACGATATGAGCGTTAGCGGTCTGGTTCGTCTCAACGGCATGCCCCTCGTTGGGGTCGAATATGTTGTGAACAGAGTATCGCGTGATGAAAAAAGAGCAGTAGTACCAGTATGGCATGACCACACCGACTCGAATGGACGATTCGAATTTTCATGTTACAAGAACGCGAGGGAAGACAAAGTATATTATCAGATGAATTTCTCACTGCCGGACACGATGATCGGCAAAGACATCGGTCTGCTCAAGGTCATTAACGTCTTGCCTGTTTTCGCCGCAGCTGGTGAGTATTCTCTCGACACACTGGGTATCGAGTATAAGAGGCGCGGAAGCGCCTCTTATCGCAGAGGACTTGCCGTTCAAACGTCCTCTGATCTTGATTCTTTGCTGCTTGACTTATCCGATGTGGAAATGGGATATCAGGCCAAAGTGGCAGGTACGGTCCTGGAATCGGGGCAGCTTGAAGATATTCGGATTGAATACATGCTCCCAGAAGTCGACTCGAGCACGCAAAATAGTTTTGTTGAGCAGTTGGGACGATCGCGTACTTACCTGAAGAGGGCAGGCGGCGAAGCTACAATAATCATATACTAGTAACATCACCCGATCCCGGATCAAAGCGAGGCCCAGAATACGGATTATCTGCTGAGAAATTTCGCCAGGTAATCGTATTCGACGTTGACCTTTGCGCCGATGCGCAGATCACCCAGGGCAGTGTGTTTCAATGTGTAAGGTATTAGCGAAACGGATAGCGATCTTTTGGCAACGGATGAGACGGTAAGACTGACACCGTCAATACCGATCGACCCTTTGGGTACCACGTATTTTATGTACTTCGGATTGATCTCGAAAGAGTATTCGTTCGATTTGATTTTGACCAGTTTCCCCACGTCGTCGACGTGACCCAGCATGATATGACCGCCCAGACGGTCGCCGATTCGGAGGGCACGTTCCAAGTTCATGTGATCGCCGGCGTGCCAGTTTCTCAGCGTGGTCACTCCAAGCGTCTGCTGCATTGCATCGACGGTGAATCCATTCTTAAGGACATCGGTTACGGTCAGGCAGATGCCCTGAACCGCTATGCTGTCGCCCTTGTTGACCTGCAGGACAGATTTGATCCTTATTTTCTGGACTTTCGACCTGCTGATCGAAATGATCTTGCCTTTTTCTTCAATTATTCCGGTAAACATGATATAATCTATCCTCCCCGATAAATTCTGGTTCTTCTTTTTCGATTATCGTGCTGGCGAGCGGCACTTCTATTCCTTTGCCGGCGGTGGTCGGCGCGACAAATACATAGAGCTCGTCGTATGTTTTATCCTGCAAGAAATTATTGAAGGTTTCGCCGCCGCCTTCAACGAGTGTCCAGCCTATTTTCAGCATACCGATCTTACGCAAGAGGTCTGCGGTCGGATGCCTGTTCCCATCGAGATGGACAACTTCGATGCCCAGTTCCTGTAATTCCGCGGTTTTTGTCTGATCGGCATCGGCCTTCGCGAAAACGATGCGGCGGGCATCGGGCGCGAGCACGTTGGCATTGAGCGGTATCTTCAGATCCGGATCAAGGATGATCCTTGCGGGATTGTGCCGCCCAATCAGACGGTCGGTCAGAAACGGATTGTCAGCAAGCACGGTGTTTATCCCGACGAGTACCGCGCCCACCCTGCTGCGCAGTGCGTGCACATAGCGGCGTGATGTCATCGATGTTACGTATTTGCCTTCAAAACCAGATATTCTGTAGTCATTTGTGAATGCTATCTTCATGGTCACAAAAGGGGTTTTTGTCATAATGTATTTCTTGTACCAGAGATTCAATCCAGATGGTTGCGTAGAAGGGTTCAGAAATATCACCTCGATATTTCTACGCCGCAGGATTTCAATGCTTTTGCCTTCGACGGCGGGATTCGGATCGGTCTCGGCAATGAAAACACGTTTTATGCCAGCTCTTGTGATAGCATCGACGCAGGGTGGAGTATAGCCATGCGTACAGCAGGGTTCCAGATTCACGTAGAGATCCGCACCCCTCGTATCCGCGCCGGCTTCGGTGATTGCCAAAACCTCGGCGTGCGCTTCCCCGATCCTGCGGTGAAAACCCCGTCCTATTATCACGCCATCCCTCACGACGAGCGCACCAACCAGTGGATTGACGCCGGTTTGTCCCCAGCCTTTTGAAGCAAGTGTCATGGCATACTGCATGTAGTAGCGATCGTTGTCGCGGGATACATCCATATTTTTCGCAATTATAACCGCGTTTCTGCTGAAGTCAATAACACTGAGACACTGACCCCATTCCTGGTTTTGAAAATGGTCCGATGGTTGGGGTTGGGAAGCTTGACGTTACTGCCAAATATTGTTTCTTGGATCCCAACATCTCAACCTCAACCTAATGACAAAGTAATAGGTTATAAGTTGTGGCTGCCCGTATTGTCACTTGGCTTGGTCCTTGGCTACAAACCATCAAACCAAGACAAACGACCATACAGGCAGCTAAACCCAAGAACCAAGGACTATGTTCATTATCTTTTTTGGTAATTGAGATTTGAGTATTTGGATTTATTTTGTATTTGTTGTTTGTGATTTGGAATTTGCAGGAACTGCCTTTCGGTTTCGTACCGCCAGCCGTAACCTTTTTGGTCGATACGGGCTTCGTGACCATCAGACGTTACCTGTATTTTACTTTTCAGTGTTTAGCAGATCCGCGGCAGCCCCTCGGCTTCCATCTGGATTAACGGATGCGTGCCACCAATTGAAGTGTGCAGCCATACCCCCTGAGGTTCTTTTACAACCTCGCCGATGACCGCCGCGTGCTTTCCCAATGGATGGCCGCGCATGATGCTCAGTATACGCTCCGCTTTCTTCTTATCGACGAAGGCGATCAGTTTACCTTCATTGGCGATATACAGGGGATCGAGGCCGAGTATTTCGCTCGCACCCCTTACCTGCTTTTTTATCGGCAGTGCGGTCTCTTGAATAACTATACCCTTGCGCGAGCCTTCCAGGACTTCGTTGAGAACCGATACGACTCCCCCGCGTGTCGGGTCTCGCATGAAGTGCACCGCCGGTCCTCCCTTGAGCATCTCGTGGATGAGACCGTGGAGCGGCGCAACATCGCTCTTGACGCTGAATTTCAGGCCGAGGTTCAAGCGTTCATTCATGACCGCAATGCCGTGATCACCGATCGTGCCGCTGACCATGATCTGGTCGCCAGTGCGTATTTTGCTTTTGCTCAAACTCTGTTGAATGACCCCGACGCCTGAGGTTGTGATGAACAGCTTGTCGGCCTTGCCTTTTTCGACTACCTTCGTGTCGCCGCAGACAACGCTCACACCCGCGGTGCGTGCGGTGCTCGCGGCTGATTTCAATATTTCCTCGAGATGTGAAAATTCAAAACCCTCCTCGATAATTAGTGCGAGAGACAATGCTTTTGGTGTTGCACCTTTGACAGCAAGGTCATTTATCGTACCGCAAACCGCAAGTTTTCCGATGTCGCCTCCGGGAAAGAAGATGGGATCGACGACATATGAATCAGTGGTAAATGCAAGTCTTCGTTTTGTAGCTGGTAGTTCTGCTGCATCCTCAAGACGCCGCAGCACATCATTCTTGAAATACTTCAGTATCACGTCACGGATCAACTTTGACATCAGCAACCCACCCGATCCGTGCCCGAGACGAATTCTATCCTGTTTCATTGACGACCAATGTTGCTCAGTTTTTTTGACGAATACGAATAACGAAACACGAATACGATTTCATTAGACCAGTAGTTGATATGTATCGCGCAGAAACCCACGGGCGGCAAAATTCTCCTTGAAACGTCCCAGCCCCCAGTTTGGTGTCATGTTGAGTGTGAAGGTGCCGAGGTCGAGGTACTTATAGCCCTGATTACGTCCCCAATTGATAACCTCGTAGAAGAGCAAGTTGACGGGGCGGTAGTTCTGGTATTTCGCGTCGTGGCTTATATAGAAGGCGAGTATCACCCTCGGATTGGTGACGAAAAGGATCATTCCACCAACCATTTTTCCCTTTATGAATGCGCCAAACAGCATGATATCCTTGGGAAAAAGCTTCTTCAATCTGTTCAATTCATCGAGCGAGTGGGTTGGTGTTACGTTGTGGCGCATCCCCAGATTGTGTTTTAAGATATCGTAGAAGTTGGCATAGTCATCACTGAACATCACCTTTACGCCCTCTCTGATAGCTTTCTTAGTGGATCGTCTCGCATCACCGTGGAATGTCATCAGTGGTTCGGCAGCGTCAAGCGGGATCACTGCGGTCACGTCCCTCTTCAGGTAGCTAAAATGATTTTTCATCAAGGCAAACTCGATATACTGGTTTGGCTTATGGTAGTAGATGAGCGGCGGCTGCGTTAGGATGATCTTCTGAAAACCATGCGTCTTGAAGTACGCAGCGACATGTTCGACCATGAGATAGATCGTGTGAATGCCGAGGTTTTCCTTGAGCACGAAACCTCCGTAGGATGCTCCTTGATGAGAGATTATCGTAGTATCTTTTTCAACGGCAGGAAAGAGGGCGATGATATTGCTGCGCTCGGATATTATCAGGTGGTGGTTTTTAAAGCGGCTTGCAGGGTGGTAGTCGAGGAAGTCCTGGCGGTGAAAGATGGTGCCGTTATTTGCCTTCGCTACGAAATCCTCCCACCGCCTTCGGTCTCGCTCAGAGTACTTGGTAATATCCATTTAATTGTGAGTATAACAATGGGAGTGCAAAAGTCAATGATGGTTTAAGGGTATTCCCCTCGATAATCGTAAGACTTGATTTCTGTCGTGCCGGTCATTATAATTGCGACAATAATCCATCCCATATGCTCAATAATAATTCACGTTCCGCCACCATTTTTCATCTCATCAGAGGTGAGAAGAAAGAGCTTTTGTGAAGAAGCGTTATATCTTCCTCGATATGCTCAGGGCTCTGGCCGTTGCCGAGATGATCCACGGCCACAGTCTCGACGGATTGTTGCAAAATACGCTACGTAGCACTTCCTTCTTTGTTAACTGGACGCACGTAAGGGGCTATACAGCGCCTGTCTTTCTGTTCGCTGCGGGGTTTGCTTTTGCCCTAGCCACTCTGCCCAGAAGTCACGTCTACTCGCAGTTCTCCAGGACTCTGCTCACTAGACTGCGTCGGTTGTTCTTTATAGTACTGCTTGGATATCTGATGTATCTACCGTTTTTTTCGCTACGAAAAACAATTTTGTCGGTGGGAACATCCGGATGGGATAATTTTTTGAGAGTTGATATTCTGCGATGTATCGGGGTCTCGGCTCTTTTTCTACAATTCTGGTTTCTGCTGAAGCCGAAGCATGTGATTACATGGATAACAATCGGAGCAATAACCGTTGCGCTGCCCATTTTGACGCCCGTAATCAGACAGAGCGAATTCGTTCAGAGTCTGCCTGCTTTCATCGAATACTACTTTGTGGACTCGCGGTTTCCGCTATTCTATTATACATCATTTCTCTTCGCCGGGTTCTTAATGGGATTGTCGTATACCAAGCTACGTAATAATTGGTGGATATATTCAACAGCGACTGCAGCTCTACTCATTATTTCCGGGCTCGTAGCAAAGTCGTCAGGGGGTTTGGCTGCATTAAGCGCTTTTGTCGTTAAGTGCGGCATCATAATATTGCTGACAGTCATGCTCGAAAGGGGAGAGAATTTATGGGAACGTTTGCCCCTCGTTGCGCAATATTTCGGTAAGGAATCACTAGTCGTCTATGTAGTGCACTTGATGATCATTTACGGCTCGGTAGCCAACACGGGGCTGGTATCATACTGGGGAAGGACGCTCTCTTATGCTGAGGTGTACTTGTTCATCCTCTGGTTATTTGCCGCGATGGTGCTTCTTGCCTATCTCTGGCACAGGCTGAAGATTGAGCACATGCCGGTCGCGCGCTGGGTGAAAAATACCGTGTATTGGTCATTTCTTTTAATCTTCTTGGTAAGACCATATTAGATGAAAGTCTTGAAATCATGGCGCTTTATCAGTATTTTGGCAGCATCTTGTGATTCGTTGTTGATTCCCCCTTGACAAACGGCGTCTTTTTGTTATGATATAGTTGCTAATAGCAATAATTGTTAGTGGCAATAAAATCAAGGAGATATGAGCAAGAAACTATTTGAGTTGATCGTTATGCTGATGAAGAAATGCCAGCTGACAGAAACCAGGATCAGAAACGAATTTGGTCTCTCGGTAGCCGAATATAACGCGCTCCTGACGATTGGACGCGACGAGAAGATGTTGTGTAACGCGTTTTCGGAGAAGATGGGTATTTCCGCATCCAGGGGCAGCCGGATAATCGACCGGCTAACAAAAAAGGGATTTGTTAAAGGTGAAGCAGTTCCTGATGACCGCAGGATTCTCAAGATTTCGATGACCGATAAGGGTATTGAGTTGAAGGGCCTTATCAATAAGAAGATGGAAGAGTGTGAAAACAACATATTAGGCAAGTTATCAAAGCAGCAGCGTGAGGATGTGCGCGGCGCACTCGAGATGCTGTCGGAGATAATGTAGTCGAAAGGAAGTATATGAAGGGAAGAGAAATTGCCGAAGCAACAGTAGTCAATTATGCGCAGATGTTTGATCTCTCGCTCACCAAGGAGAAGATGATGGACATGATGCCCGGTCTGCTGTTGTTTCTTGCCCGGCGGCCTGAAATGGTCACACCGGCCTTGGAGAGGATGCTTCCGATGATGGAACAGATGAATATCGAAGTCAACCACGATTTGCTGATCGAGATGATGCCATCTGTGGTGAAAGCAGTGAATATGGAGCCGGGGATAGGTGGCGACATCTTCAAGAGAATGGTCCCCATGATGGATGCGTTCAAACTCAAAATGAATTTCTATGTGATGAAGAATGTCATGGGGATGATGATGTTGATGATGTTGCGCCATCCGACGACGATCCCCGGTATGATGAAGGTAATGCCCAGGATGATGGATTTCAGTTTCTACACAGATTTAAGGAATAAGTTCAAAGGAGTATTCCATGCACGAAACAAATAAAGAATGGTTGCCCGGTTTCGACAAGAAATTTGCCGAACTCACCCATCAGATGGTGAAGGATCTGGAAAAATGCCTTCAGTGCGGTAAGTGTACCGGGCAGTGCCCGGCCGCGAAGTTATCTTCATACAACCCGAGGGAGATAATACGCGATCTGCGCATGGGAAACGTGGAAAAAGTGATCAGCAGCCATGAATTATGGTTGTGTTTCTTCTGCAGTGGTTGCTATGCAGTGTGCCCGCGTGATATAAATTTTCCGTTCGCGGTTTCCATGCTGCGCTATGCTGCACTTGCGCAGGGATACGGTTGGGAAGAGGTGAAGAAGATCAAAGACCCGTATGCTCAGGATTACTACAGTACAGGGCTATCGGTTAATGTTAACGAAAGGAACCTCGGTGTCAGGAAAGAGATCGCGAAGAATTCAGGGACCGACGGTCGGATTGAGACGGTACGCAGGAAGATGGGTCTGCCGCCAAAGAGGCGGGTGTCTGAACGCGCGATGAGCGAGATCAAATTCATCGCCGATGCAACGGGAATGACCGATCTGTTCAAGGAAATAAACAAGAAGAAGGCGAAGGAGAAGAAATGGAACTACGGCAGCCCGGCTGATATGGTGAAGGTCAAGAAGGGAGCGAATCAGAAATTCATCGACGTTGAGGATGAGGAAAAGGAAAAGATATGCTAAGGAGGATTTGAAGATGCCACGCCAGGAAGTCCTAGAGAAAACAAAGTTGTCGGACAGGATGTTTCTATTCAAACCGTGTGTTGGGAGCAACAAATACCCCGGGTTGATCACTGCGTCGATCGAATTCTGCCGCAAACTCGGTATCGAACTCGTGACGAGCGATGATCAGACCTGTTGCGGAGGGTTCTTAACATTCACCAATGTCGCCCAGCCAACCAGCACCATGCCCGCAGTCGCGCGCAATATTGCGGTTGCCGAAGAGATGGGGTTGGATATTCTCACCCTGTGCAACGGTTGTCACACGTTCCTGACCGAATTTTCGCATTTTATGAACGACCGCCCGCCGGTGAAGAACGTGGTCAATGTTATCTTATCAATGATCGGTCGCGAGTACAAGGGCAGCCAGGATATATACCATTCGCTGGAAATAATCTACAAGCTCAAGGAGAGGATCAGGGCAAACGTGACCCGGTCGCTCAGCGCGATGAGATTCGCGACTCATTATGGATGTCATTACTTGAACGGCTTTAAGAAGACCGCCCTCGACGATCCTCATATGCCGACGATCATGGAAGAGTTGATCGAGGCGATGGGTGGTGAGATCGCGGAGTACGGTGAGAACAGGACTTGCTGTGGTACAGGTTTGACACAGATCATCATCAACAAGGAAGACCTGTCGCTGCCGCATACCAAGATGAAGCTGGACAATCTGAACGCTGCAGAACCGGATGCCGTGGTTGTCGTCTGCCCGTACTGCCTTGCTCAGGTAGACAGGATGCAGCAGAAACTTAATTACCGCGGGTCCGGCAAGTACCGGGTGCCGGTCATCCATCTGGTTCAACTGGTGGCCTTGGCACTGGGAGTCGATATGGTGAAACTTGGATTCGAGGCGCATGCGATCAGCTTCAAGAATTTCTTGAAGAAATTCGATTCGATCCATTCAAAAGCGGGGGTGCATGATGGCTAAGGTCGGTGTATTCGTATGTCACTGCGGAGTGAACATCGCGGCCAAGGTTGATGTAAAGAAGGTCGTCGATACGCTGAAAGACATGCCCGAAGTCGGCTTTGCTGAGGAATACAAATTCATGTGCTCATCGCCCGGCCAGGAGCTGATCAGAAAAGCGATCAAGGATAATAGCATTAACCGTGTGGTCGTTGCCGCGTGCTCACCGCGCATGCATCTTCCAACTTTCCAGAAGGCACTGGCAAGCGAGGGATTGAACCCGTATCTTGTCTCCATGGCGAATATCCGTGAGCAGTGCAGTTGGGTGACCGATGACCCGGATGAGGCTACGCAGAAAGCGATCGATCTCGTAGCGCGCCAGATAAAACGTGTAGTGCACCAGGATCCCCTTGATGATATCTACGTACCCATGACCAAGACTGCTATCGTCATTGGTGGTGGTATTGCTGGTATCCAGGCTGCACTCGATATCGCCGACGGCAACCGTAAGGTCATCCTTTTGGAAAAAAGCCCGAGTATCGGCGGTCGTATGGCACAACTTGACGAAACATTTCCAACCCTGGACTGCAGCCAGTGTATCCTGACGCCGAAGATGGTTGAGGCGGCACAGCATCCGAACATTGAGATCCGTGTCAACTCAGAAGTAAAGAAGGTTGATGGTTATGTTGGGAACTTCGAAGTAACCATCGAAAAGAAAGCTACTTATGTCGACGCGCAGAAGTGTATTGGCTGTGGTATTTGCCAGGAGAAATGCCCGGTCAAGATCGTGCCGGACGAGTTCAATGCCGGACTGAACACACGCGCCGCCATTGCCATTCCATTCCCTCAGGCAGTACCGGCGATCCCGGTCATTGACCCGGAGTATTGCCGGAAAATCAAAGAAGACAAATGCGGTGTCTGTGCAAAGATATGCCCGGCCGAGGCAATCGTCTTCGATGATGCACCCAAGCAGGAGACGGTCAGTGTTGGTGCCATTATCGTTGCCACGGGCTATAAGGAAATGGACCCGGCAGTATACACGGAATACGGCGGCAAGAAATACCCCGATGTCATCACCGGAATGCAGTTTGAACGCCTGGTTTCATCGACCGGCCCGACCGGTGGTGAGCTGAAGAGGCCGAGCGACGGTGTGATACCGAAGACCGTCGTTTTCGTTCAGTGTGTCGGGAGCCGTGATGAATCTAAAGCGCATGCCTATTGTAGTGGGATCTGCTGCATGTACACGGCCAAACACACAATGCTTTACAAGCACCACGTGCCGGACGGCCAGGGATATGTGAGTTACATCGACGTTCGTGCGCCGGGGAAGACCTACGAAGAGTTCGTGAGAAGGGCGATCGAAGAGGAAGGTGTCAGATATCTACGCGGCCGCGTGGCAAAGATTCGCCGGCTGCAGAACGGGAAGTATCGTGTCTACACAGAAGACACCCTTGTCGGGAGGGCCGTGCACGTCGACGCGGACATGGTCGTGCTTGCGAGCGCGGTAGAACCCCAGAAAGATGCAGTAGACCTGGCTCAGATGCTTGGGATCGCTTACGATGCGGACGGCTTCTACACGGAAGCACATCCAAAATTGAAGCCGATCGAGACTGCCAGTGCTGGCATTTTTCTCGCCGGTGCCTGTCAGGGGCCCAAGGATATACCGACGAGCGTGCAGCAGGGCAGTGCGGCCGCCAGCAAGGTTCTTGCTTTGTTCGCAAGAGACACAATGGTCAAATCACCGCAGATCGCCACTGTAGATCCGACTGCTTGTACCGGTTGTTTAACATGCTCGTATGTTTGTCACTACTCTGCGATCGAGGAAAAGGAATTTGGTAAGCATCGGGTTGCCGAGATCATACCTGGTAAATGTCAGGGTTGCGGTGCATGTGTAGCAACGTGTAAGGGGAAGGCGATCACACTGGCTGGTTTCAGCGACGATGAAATCTATGAGGAGATCGTATCATGCAAATAGAGAAAGAGCCAAGAATTCTGGCAATCCTCTGTAAGTGGTGCAGCTACGCAGGAGCAGACCTGGCAGGTACAAGCCGGTTCAACTACCCGGCAAATGTCAGAATCGTACAGGTTCCGTGCTCAGGCAGGGTCGATCCGATAATGATATTCAAGGCGTTTGTTGAAGGCTACGACGGCGTTATGGTGAGTGGTTGCCATCCAGGCGACTGCCACTATGGCACAGGGAATTACCACGCGCGGCGCAGGATTGCGGTTGCGCGCCGTTTGCTTGAATTTGTGGGCGTACATCCTGACCGAATGCACTTTACCTGGATCTCAGCGGCCGAGGGCAAGAAGTTCGCCGAGGTGTGTTCTGAGTTCACGGATAAATTGCGACATCTTTCAGGAACGGAAAAAACACTTGCACGGAAGGAGCTCGCGACATGAAGGCAATGAGAAAGAAAATCAAGGAGCTCTTCGCGAACGGCGACGTCGATGTAGTACTCGGATATCGCGAGGATCCGGCAAGCGGTGAGGTAAAAGCATCGGTCTTTAAGAAGGATGAAATGCTCGAAGATATGGTCTTCGATGAAAGATGCGTGCAAAATCTTGTTAATTATCTACCGACGCTTGTTGCACGATACAGTAAGGTCGGTATCGTATTGAAGGGCTGCGACGGACGTTCGCTGGCCACCCAACTCGTCGAGCACCGCATAAACAAAAATCAGATTGTCGCGCTCGGTGTGGGGTGTGAGGGCGTGAAAGTAGGTGGTAAGGACGCGGATAAGTGTGAAGATTGCCCTACGAGCATGTCGCCGGTCACCGATCATGAGATCGGTGATAAGAAGCAGAAGAAAGACCCAGTATTCTCAAAGGTCGAAGAGATTGAAAAGATGTCACCGGCCGAGCGCTGGAAATTCTTTGCAGAATACTTTGAGAGATGTGAGCGCTGCTATGCCTGCCGGCAGATCTGCCCTTCCTGTTATTGCGAGATCTGCGTTGCCGACCAGCAGGAACCGAAGTGGATCGAGCCCTCGGCAAAACTCTCGGCGAATACCATGTGGCATTTGATCAGAGCATATCATCTGGCCGGACGCTGCGCGGATTGCGGAGAATGCGAGCGCGTCTGCCCCCAGGAGATTCCGATGAGACTTATGAATAATGCACTGGAAAAAGCAGTTCACGAATTGTTCGGTGTCCGTCCCGGGATGGATCCCGAAGAACTGCCGCCGCTTGTCGTGTTGAGCAAGGAAGATCCGGATACGATCATGGGGGGTAAGCATGAGTAAATGGCACAAATTAAAACGAACTGACCTGAAGGATTTTTTGTCCCGGCTTGCGGAAAAATGGGAGGTATGGGTGCCCTACCGTGTAGATGGAAAGTGGGAATTTGGCATTTATGCTCCGGACAGGGAAATGGATTTTCCGGAGAGTGTTATCCATGTTTCAATGAAGAACCTTTTCTTCCCCAAGCGGCGTCCCATAGCAAAATATGAAGAGGATAGCAAGTGGTCTATGCAACCGGTCGCTGCCGATGACAAGCCGCGCATAGTAATGGGTCTGCATCCGTGTGATGTCGCCGGTATCGAGTACATGGATAAGGTTTTCTTAAATTCTGAACACAAGGATGTGTTATACGAATCGGAGCGTAAGCGGACCGTGCTTGTCGGTATGCTCTGCAGCGAAATGGCAGATAATTGCCACTGCACAGACCGGGGTCTGACTCCGGATTCTGCCAGTGGTATGGATGTAGCATTTGCGAAGGTAGATGATTACTATTTGTTCAAAGGCATGACTGACAGAGGAAAAGAGATCATGCAATCCGAGTATCTGAAGGCTGTTGGTGATGCTCCGGAGAAACGAAAATGGCCCGCCGGCAAGTATGCCATCGCGTCGCCGGAAGAATTCATGGACATGTACGACGACAAGATATGGCATGAACTTTCGGACATATGTTTGACCTGTGGTATCTGTACCTATGCGTGCCCGACCTGCGTATGCTTTCTGGTGACCGATGAAAAGTTCAAGGGTAAGGGTGAACGAGTAACGGTGTGGGACAGTTGTCAATTGCAGTCTTATTCAAGAATGGCGGGCGGCCACAATACAAGGAAGACACCCGCGAGCAGGGTGCGTAACCGGACGCTTGATAAGTTCGCTTACAGTCATCTCAGGTATGGGCAGATCTCCTGCACTGGCTGCGGTCGTTGTGTCATGGTCTGTCCGTTGAAGAGGAGTTTTCCCCAGCTCGGCGCCCGACTATCAGAAAGAATACGAGATAAGAAAAAGAGCAAAGCCGGCACCGGTGCCCGGTCGAAGGAGGATTGATATGGCGACGATCGAACTCGTGCCAGAACCGGCAATGATCAAGAAAGTGATTCAAGAATCGAGGGATGTTAAGAGCTATGTGCTGAAGCTCGATAAATCCCGGAAAATAGCTGCACGGCCCGGGCAGTTCGTTGAAGTGTCGGTTCAGGGTTTTGGCGAAGCCACCTTCGCAGTTACCAGGACAAGCAAGGATGGAAGCGATTTCACGATTTCGGTAAAGAGAATGGGACATCTGACGAAAATGCTGCATCGCGCCGTACGGGGGGATATGGTCGGCGTCCGGGGACCTTACGGAAACAGTTTTCCGGTCGACGCATGGAAGGGTAAGGATATTGTTATTATCGGTGGTGGCATTGGGCTTGCGCCACTACGTCCGATCATTGACCATATCCTGCAGCATAGAGAAGATTATGGAAAATTGGAGATCATTTTTGGGGCGCGTACACCAGAGGATATTCTCTACAAAGAAGACCTCGGGATCTGGGAAAATGACGAGACTATTCAACTGCATACAACGATCGATGTTCCTTTTGAGGGCTGGAACGGCCGGGTCGGCGTCGTTCCAGTCGTGGTCAAAGACCTGGCTCTGAAGCCAGACAGCAGGGTGGCGGTCGTGTGCGGACCACCGATAATGATAAAATTCACGGTTGCTGCTCTGAGGGAATTGAAGTGGTCGGATGATAGGATATACACTACGCTAGAAATGAAGATGCAATGCGGCATAGGCCAGTGCGGACGCTGTAACATAGGCGAGAAATTCATCTGTAAGGATGGCCCCGTGTTCAGTCTCGATCAGATCCCCGAACATGCGCTGTAGTCAGTGATTCGGACCTTCTAAATAATTCACTTCCACCTCCAAATGCCCCTCTGTATATCGAGGGGCATTTCTTTGTGTATTAACCCGGCAGTATTCGTCATTTTTGTGAAACTTTTTGACCTTGCGCTGCGTATAGTATAGTGATGACTGACAAGAAAAGATTGTTCACAAGAAACAAAGGAGGAAATATGAGAATTTGCATGGCTATTTTGCTCTTGTCGGGCGTGTCGGTCGGGCAGTCAATATCAGACAGCGATGCATATGAAGGTCTGATGCCAGCGGTAGAGGTCGTTGCCAGTAGATATGACTGCGACGTGCCTGCTTATGTCGGGTCTCTGCCTGAAGTGGATGTTACAGCGCCACGTTATGAATTAGAGGACGACGCATGGAGCGGTTTGATGCCTGTAACCGATGTTACTGCAGTGCGGGCTGCGCCAGTCGATATTGCTTATTTGGGTAGCAAGGGCCTTGCCCGATAAGCGGTGATTTCATGAAACGGCGAGTGTTTTTCAACCCCATCTTGATTCTTTTGACCGTTCTGACAGGATGTGCTCACTATACTGTCAGGGAGATGAGCAGCGAACAGTATCTGAGGCGCTATCTTGATGCAAAGGAGACCTTGTACGAAGACATTTGTGTGCAAATGGGTTCAGCGTATTGGAATTATTACTCGCAGGAGGATGAAGCAGATATGGCCACCCCGAGGGAGCGTTTCAGGGAGTTGCTGGCGAACGATACACTCAACCTAATCATAGATACTTGGTCTTCCAGGGGGATGGCGATCAGGGATCCGATCCTGAGAAGCAGGGTTAGAGTTTGGCATAATATACTCACCGCAGCAAAGGTCGAGATGGATCCGGAAATATTCGCGCTCAGGAATAGATTGGAATTGTGGCTTGCCGAGACTGATGAGGTCTCATCCGACCCATCCCGCGAGGAAATGGATAGTGCTATGCTGAGACTGATGGAACTTCGCAACGCAAGGTCGAAGAGTCTCGGCTTTGATAATTTCGCGAAATTGGTGTTGGAAGTGAGCGGTATTGGCGCGGACTGGTTTTATGAATTCGTTGAGACAATAGATGCCGCTACAGCCGAGCCGTATGCGCGGTTGTTGGAGGAACTCAAAAAGGACCTGGAAAAGTCTGAGATCGAATCCAACGACATTGGAAAATTGTTCGGTATGTACTATATCACAAATCAAGGAGCCTCGATCTCTGAGGACAAAGTGAACTCCCTCATAGAAGAAACGATCGAAAATATCGGTATTGAATACGATGATCTGAGCGTCGAGATCGTTGAACAAGATCTGCCCGGAGGTGTAGGTGGCCAGTCGCTTGCCATTCGCATTCCCGAGGATTTCAAGGTTGTCGTAATTGATGAACTCTCATTCTTTGACCGGGTGCATGAACTCGGGCATGGAGCGCAGTATACATTTACCACAATTGGTTATCCGATACTGGAGGGTTATGAGTGGTGTTTGGGAAGTGACTGCGGCGCATATTCCGAAGGCATTGCAGAAACCCTCGCAAAGTTTGCCCGTAATGAGGAGTGGCAGAAGAGAAAAGCCGGAATGAGTGAGGAAGATCTCTTGGCTCAAAAAGAGATACTGCGGAAGTACATGCCATTGTACCTCCGCTATATGCTGGTCAACTCTTTGTATGAAATTGCACTATACGATGATTTGGCACGGGACCATCTGGAAATATGGCAGATGCTCCACAAGAAATATCTGTCGCTCGAAGGATCGACAGCAAGGCCCATCCCGTTTGCCAATATTATCCATGTTTCATATCCGATCTATGTACAGAATTATCTAATTGCCGATGTGATTTCCTGGCAGATCCATAAAAACCTTGAAGACAGATTTGGTGGCGGCTATGCCTTCGATGTTCGTGTCGGTCCTTTCCTGAAGGAGAATTTCTACGCCGATGGCGGTATGTATCCATGGCAGATGCGGATGAAGAGGGCAACCGGCAGGGAACTCGATATTGACGGCTACCTCAGCACAGGTGGTTTGTTAGTAAAAAGATAACAGATTTGTCATAAAGCACCCCGCGGCTCCGTCCTCACGCGCAAGGACGGAGCCGCAGCTACAACGTAGCAAATCCTAAGCACGAAATACTAAATTCTAAACAAATCCGAATCTCAAAATCCTAATGACCGAAACCGTGTTTTGGATTTTGGTCATTCGGTATTCGATATTGTCCCCCTTACGGGGATTCTCGCAAATACAGTCAAATCACAGATTTGAGTATTTATGGAATTAGTATTTCGTGTTTAGGATTTAGAGTTTGACACCCCGTACCGATTTTCGAAACCGAACAACATTGTCCATGGTTGTTGGTTACGGCAGCCTGTATGGTCGTTTGTCTTGGTTTGACGATTTGTAGCCAAGTACCAAACCAAGTGACAATACGGGCAGCCACAACGTATTAGAAGGAAAAAGACCGTATATTGTATTGTCTTCGTTGACAACGCGCTTAGATAGGGTATAATAGCTGAATGGCATTAAAATTCAGCATATCTGGTTTGCGCGGGGTGGTTGATAGAGACTTAAATCCTGAAGTGATATACAAATACGCGCGGTCCTTTGGCGAGTTTATCAGATCAGGGCATGTCATTATCGGCCGCGACACGCGTGAATCGGGCAATCCATATCGGAAGGCAGTCATTAAGGGCTTACGAGCCGCTGGATGTCGGGTCACCGATCTCGGTATCGTACCCACGCCCACCGTGCTCCTCACGGTAAGAAGAATGAAGGCGAAGGGCGGGATAGTGATCACGGCAAGCCATAATCCAATCCAGTGGAACGCTCTCAAATTTGTGTCATCACAAGGTCTTTTCTTGAATGAAAGGCAGTTCCAGAGGTTTGCTAGCCGCATTACAGAAAGCGGCAAGGCAGTCCATCACAGAGGACAGAAGGTAGAGATTCTTAAATCGGCTCTTAAGGAACATATACAGAGAATAGTATCAAAGGTCAAACCCCTGCAGAATTCATTCCGGGTCGCCGTCGATGCCGTGAATGGCGCCGGCTCGGTCGGGTTACCTCGGGTGTTGGAAGAAATGGGCTGCAAGGTGTTCCGATTGAATTGCCGTTTCTCTCCCGGTTTTCCACGCAGGCCAGAACCGACCCGTGAAAATATCAGCGCCCTTTGCCGTTTCGTCAAAAAATGCAAGTTGGATATTGGGTTTGCTTGCGATCCGGATTGCGATCGTCTGGCAGTTGTCGATGAAAAGGGCAGGGTGATCGGTGAGGAGAATTCCTTGGTCCTGGCCGCAGATTATGTGCTTGGCAGAAAGAAGGGCAGTGTCGTGACTAATCTGTCAACCACCGCGCTGATGGATTTCGTTGCCCGAAAACACAGGGTCCGCCTATATCGGACAAAAGTTGGCGAGGCAAATGTGGTATCAAAGATGAAGTCGGCATCCGCCGTGATCGGCGGCGAGGGTAATGGTGGGATCATATACCCCGGTATTAACTTCACTCGCGATGCGATGGTCGGCGCGGCTTTGATCGTGAAGTTGCTGGAGAAGTCAGGCGGTTCTATTTCCGAGATTGTGGCTGGCTATCCGCAGTATTTTCTCATCAAGAAGAAGTTGATCTTGAGCAAGGAGCGGTTCGAGCAGAACAAACAGGAGATCGTCGATGCGTTTCGCGGAAAACTGGATTACACCGATGGTTTGAAGATAATCAGTGATGATTACTGGCTCCATATAAGACCGTCCCAGACCGAACATGTCGTGAGGGTCATCGGTGAATCAAGAGATAGAGTGCAGGTCGAAAACTACGTAGCGAGGGTCAAGAATATACTCTACCGGACATGATTCTTTTTTAACAGAGTGAAATAAAAAGGGGCAGAAATCTCTGCCCCTTTTTTCGTTTCTCAGTCTTTGATCAGTGTACCACGATCAATTTCTTGGTTACGCTCTGATCTTGACCCTGCAAGCGATAGAAGTAGATACCGCTAGCAACCTGTTTGCCAGTGTTGTCACGGCTATCCCAGACGACACTGTGTGTGCCGGCTTCGACATGCTGGTCAATGAGAGTCCTGACGAGCTTGCCGGATACGTCGTAGACAGTGAGTGATACATTCTGTGCACTCGGCAGTTGATAAGAGATGATGCCGGTATGCTTCATCGGACTCGGCACTATTTGTGACAGGTTGAACGTGGAAAGTGCTTTGCTGTTATTTTCATCAATACCAGGCTCATCGAGGGGAATGACCTTGAGCCGCATCATGAAATCACCCGAAGCCTCCGGCGTCCAGATGCCACCCTGGAAATTCCACATCTGTCCGACATAATCGACTGCCACGTCACGCAGCAGACCGACCGAATCTCCCGGTCCGATGATATATCCGACAAATATGCCATAGGGATTTGCCGTACTGATATTGAGGTCGGTCAGATCAATTGTCGACCATTGATAACCTGGTGATTCGAACCCGGCGATCGAGTCGATGAACGGGCCCGGAGCCGCCGCACCAACCGCCTGGTAGACACGAATGTCAACCGTGCCAGGACCTTCGAAGAGGAATTTAACCTGGTGCAGCAGACCGCTGTCGATACCAACGTCGTTGAACTCGAAGCGGGTGAAACAACCATCCCCGGGTGTAACTACCAGCGGTGCATAGTTAGGCTGACCGTCATCGTAAATTATCGTGCGCGCGTTGGTCACCTCGAAATTAAGAAGCGCGGTCTCTCCCCAGTTACCAGCGTTGTCCGCGGCCTCAATTCGATACCATATGTCGGTGTGCCAGCTCTGTGCTGGAATATCAGCCTCGTAGGTGTTCGTGCCAGTACTCGGCATCGATACGGTGACTCCTGAACTTCCTTCGATCAGGTAGTACAATCTGACCGAATCGGCATTCACGCCTGACCCCGGATCGGTTATCGTAGCTGTAATAGTATAGTTGTTCACTGTATCAGCAGTATCGGGAAGCGGTGAGTGAACAATATTCGGCGGGACCAGATCCGGCGGCGGTGAATCAGCGGCCCTGAAATCATCGATGAAGAAACCCTGTCCGCCAGAAAGTGCGTCGTAGGCAAAGTTGATGCGGACCTGAACCTGATTACCGGCCGAGACATAACCCAGCGCCATAAGGTCTTCAGAGCTGACATTGACCCAATCAGGGTTTGTCGTGTAGCAATAAGCCCAGGCCGTGAGCAATTGTCCGGTATTGGCTAGCGGTGAATCGTAGGTTGGATTGAGATGTCCTGCTGCGGTTGAATCGACCTGTACCCAGGTGACGCCGTTGTTCGATGAGATCTCAACGATCGCACCATCGAAATTCGTCGCTGCCCCTTCCAGATCGGCCCAGTAGCTGAACGAAAGATAGAACGCAGGCCAGCCAGTAATGTCAATTGTTGGCGAGGCGATCCAGGTGAGGTATCCGGGATTTGCGCCGGGTGACGGGTAGACGGCAACGTCAGTTGCGGGATGACCTGGGAACTGGTACCCATCCCACGCATTTGACTGCGGACCGTATGTGTCCAGGGTATCTCGTATTGCCCATAATCCTGATGCTACATCACCGCCCGTTGTCCAGGGTGCGATCGTCGATCTTTCAAAACTGTCGACGAATTCCTGTCGCATCTGGATCACAACCGGGGTCGCTTCTCTCGCTGGCTCGAGATATACGGTATTGGTCGTGCTCGATTGATTTTCGATCTCATTGGCACTTCCGACCGTCACCAGAACCAATACGGCCATGAAGACCAACGCACAATTGACCTTTCTGTCAATCATCTATACCTCCTTTATTGTGATGCATTTCTTTAGAATGATGCCCTTCCTGTGGTATATGTCCTATCGTACGAATTTCTTCGAACAATAAAATCGCTCACCTCCTTTCGGTCGAAAGGAACGGGCATCAGCCCATTTTATGATGTTCAGAACTTCTCGTAATATTCTATTTAATTCCAATGGAGATGTCAACCATTTTCTGCCTATTCGCTCGAAGCAATCGGTTCTGTTTTACGGTTGGCAGGTAGTAGTTGTTTGGCCAATACCTGCTTGACATTTAGGGAGATGGTGATAGAATTGAGGGCGACATAGTGAGGTGTTTTCTTGTGGTCAACAATCCAATTTATTGCTGAAAGGAGTATGCATTCATGAAATACACATACGGAATGACGTGTCATTTGGTACTGCTGATAAATTTGCTTGGAGGACAAGCTAATAAATCCAAAGCAGTGAAATTGATCCCCGTCCAGAAAGGCAGCGAATGGGGTTATATCGATGCATCGGGCAGGCAAAGCATTGCCGCGCGCTTTGAAGGAGCCGACTATTTCTCCGAAGGACTGGCCGCCGCAAAGTCTGGTAGCCGGTGGGGCTTCATCGACCGGACCGGCAGATTTGTGATCGAACCGCAGTATGATTTTGTGCATCCTTTCAAGGATGGTCTTGCTCTGGTCTGGGTTGGCGGCGAGCAGGGAAAAGCCGGTTGGATAGGCGGTGAATACCATTATATTGATAAGACCGGTCGGGTCGCATTGAAAATCGATTTCGATCTGGCTGATGATTTTTCTGAAGGCATGGCACGAGTCTGGCATGAGGGACTATGCGGTTATGTGAACAAGAAGGGAGAATTGGTGATCGAACTCCGCTACAAATTTGCCGGTGTCTTTTCTCAGGGCCTTGCCAGTTTCTGGTCAGGGGAGGTGTACACCGCAGACGAACTCATTGAGCAGGAAATCGCCGCATATTATGACGAATACGATTCGATTTTCATATCGTACGATGGTGAAGAGATCGAGTTTCCAGAAGGCAAGTTCGGCTACATTGATAAGACCGGGGAAGTTAAGATATTTCAGGATTTCGATTTTGCCGGTGCATTCTCCGAAGGCCTGGCAAACGTAAGGATCGGCAGCAAATGGGGGTACATAAATAAAGACGGCGAGATCGTTATCGATGTGGCATTTGATGAGGCATTGCCCTTTTCTGGAGATCTTGCTCCGGTGAGAATCGGCGAGTATTGGTGTTATATCGATAAAAATGGGAAGCAGGTCATGGAAGCGCAATACCTGGCGTGCGGTCCTTATGTCGATGGTTTTGCCCGGGTCAGGACCGACCGGGGATGGGGTTATATCGACCGCAAAGGCAGACTTGTGATAAAGGATGACTACGATTGGGCTGATGATGCATACGCCGGGGTGATGCGCGTACGGCGCGGCGGTGAGTGGCTTTACCTGAACGCAAGAGGTAAGGTCATCTGGCCTTCAAAGTGATAGATGCGGCGCCTGGTTTATGATGCCATACGTGGCTGTGCCTGGATTGGGAGGACGATTTCTCCTGCGTGGCGCTATGCCACGAACCGCTTGACTTTCGTTCAATTATGAATAAATTTTGGTATCCCGAATTTTGGGGGTAAAACAACAAGGAGGTTTCATGAAGAAACTATGGCTGGTGCTTTTCGCTATGGTGTTGGTGGTTTCGGTAGTATCCTGCGGCGGAGAGGAGGAGGAAGAACCCACTCCGACCACCGCAATCATTTCGGGCACGCTGAGTCTTCAGGCTGGTGTTAGTGGCGACCTCAATAATACGAGAGTCGCTATTTATACGAGTTATGATGACTGGCTCTACGACCGAGTGTTGTTATCTACCGCGGCTTCAGGGAGTGGCGCTAGTGCTACATATACAATATCGAATGTTGCACCTGGTAACTACTACCTCGATGCTTGGAAGGATGTCGATAACAGCGCGACGTGGAACACAGGCGATCTGTTCGGAGTATACGGACAGACCCTCTGGCCACAGCCACAATTCACTCCTTTTAGTGTGTCGGCAGGGCAGACCTTCACGGCCAATGTGACATTGATCGTGTTGCCGTAGGTTTGTGTTATTATAATTCAATCAGGAGAGGTCTGATGACCTCTCCTTTTTGTTTTGTAAAAAAAAGGCCGGCGTGTGCCGGCCTCTATCCTTAATGATCCGATTAGTTGACCTTCACATCGATATTCATTGGTTTAAGGGATTCTGGCTTTGGCAGAGTTACGTGTAGCACACCGTCCTTGTAGGTTGCTTTCACTTTATCAGCATCAACCGTCGCGGGTAATCTGATCATCCTGCGGAATTGTCCGTAGCAGCGTTCGATGCGGTGCACGGTCTTGTCCTTCTTCTCGTTTTCACGCGTTCTTTCACCAGAGATCGTGAGCATATCGTCCTGTACCGAAACCGTGATGTCATCTTTTGTCATACCGGGTAATTCTGCTCTGACCATTAGATTGCCGTTGCTTTCCTCGATGTCGATCGCGGGTCTCCAGTAGTTGTCAAGATCACCTTGTCCACTGCCGAAAAATGTTTCGAAGAGACGGTCCATATCGTCTCTCATACTAACTAACTCTCTGAAAGGTTCCCATAATTTCAAGTTCTTTTCGTTCATGTTCATGACCTCCTTCTGTCATTTAGACAAAAAACGGTCTCTTGCGTTTAGTCGTGTCTGGGGTTTACTTAGAAATTGAAGTACTGGGAAAAATCTATCTGAAAACCTTCAGGGTAATATTCGCCGCGTTCCTTATCGACGACATACTTGCCGCGATGTTTCTTTTTAATTATCATGCTGAGCACTTCGCAGAATCGGTCGATTTCTTCTTTTGTATTGTAAAGGCCGAAGCTGATGCGTATGGTGCCGGGTATCTTGGAACGGTCACGGGCAAGAATATGCTTTTCGACCTCCTTTGCCTCATCCGGGGTCACGCCGAGCAGGGATTTCACATATGGATGAGCACAGAAACAGCCGTTTCGGACGCCGATACCGCCTTCATAGCTCAGTATCGCTGAAACGAGGGCATGGTCCATACCTGCCACATTAAGGCTGATGACACCGAGGCGATTACGCGCGTTGTCCGGGTTCTTATCGCCGTATATCAATACTTCAGGCATGGCAGATAATTTCCGGAGGGCATACGATGTTAGAGCCGCCTCGTGCTCGACGATCGAATCAAAACCGACATGCTGTATCAACTTGACGACTTCGGCCAGTGCTACGACACCCACAATGTCAGGCGTGCCGGCTTCTTCCCTTTCCGGTAGATCTTTCCAGTAGGCGCTTTCGAGATCGACGATATCGACTGTGCCACCACCGACGTAGTCAGGGTCTCCGTGCTCAAAGACCGATTTGTCTGCTACTAATACCCCGATTCCATAGGGCGCGTACATCTTGTGGGCAGAGAAGGCAAGATAATCGATATGCTGCGGGTCGTCCTTTGGCTTAACATTCATCGGACGGTGAGGAGCAAGCTGTGCTGCATCGATTGCGATCTGTGCGCCGACCGCATGGGCTCTTTCGGCGTATTCATGGATCGGATTGATGTAGCCGGTCACGTTCGATGCTCCGCTGATGGCGACGAGACATATCTTTCCCTTGTATTTCTCGATCTTTGTGGACAGATCATCGTGGTCCACAGTGCCGTCGGGCCTGATGTTGATGTGTACTACCTTGCCGACTTTACGCCAGGGTAGTTCATTGGAATGGTGCTCCATTACCGATGTGAGAATTACAGGTTTTTCCGCTTCGCCGGCCATCCTGGAGATGATCGGGCACTGAAAGCGCCAGGCAAGTTTGTTGATGGCTTCGGTGGTATTCTTACAGAATATTACGGCTGAATTTTTGTCCGCACCGACAAAGCGAGCGATTAGGTTTCTCGCCTCTTCGAAAACCCAGGATGATAATTGAGATTTGAAGCCGGTACCGCGGTGCACATTTGAGTACCATTTGCCGAATTCGTTGACCTTATCCTGTACTGGTAGCAGAGTAGGCGTACTTGCCGCGTTGTCGAAATTTATGTACCTCGTTTTTGTTCCATCGAGTAGGGGCACTTCTTCGTCGAAGCCAACGATTTTTGCCTGTAATTCTTTCAGATCCATTGCATGACCTCACTTTTTCTATTCTTGGACATAGAGAACTCAGAAATACATTATACAAGATAAGTGCGTATAGTCAAGTTCGTGATGAACGTGCAGCAGGTTGGTCGTTCGTATCG
This sequence comes from Caldifarciminota bacterium, assembly GCA_020343595.1. Classification (GTDB taxonomy): domain Bacteria; phylum Hydrothermota; class Tepidihabitantia; order SM23-42; family SM23-42; genus SM23-42. Next base: position 432,207 of record CP070802.1, read on the forward strand.
GTTAAGCACGGCAGTTTTCTGTTGACTTGAGGTCCCCGCTATGTATTATTAGGTGTACGCAAGAAGCAATCATGAAAACATCTAAGGAGGTTTTGATGCAGGATATTCGCGAGCCAAGATCGCTCTTCATCGTTTGTGTCAGTGGCATCCTTTTGCTTTGCACAATGCTTTCAGCGGCACCACTTTTCGAGGCCGACATGATCGATTCGGTCCATCAGGACGGGACAAAGAGGGAGAGCAAATTGTATGTTAAGGAATACAGGTACCGGACAGAACAGATTGAGAACGAACAGGAAATAGTTGTTCTGGTTGATATGGAAGAAGGCATAACGCGGGTTCTCTTTACGGCTGACAAGACATATACGGAGATGCCGAGTAATGATACGCAGAGTTTGATCAATGATCCATTCCAGGCGGTAAAATACATGGAAGGATTGGGCGAAAAGCAGATAATAGGCAGTGATGAGATAGAAGGATATGCGTGCGATATTTATCAGGTCAAATATGATACGATGGAACTCGCAAAAGTCTGGGTGTCCAGGAAACTCGAATATCCGGTGAAGATATTGATGCCCGGCAAGTTCGGTAGGACGATGTTGTTGAGGAATATTAAAGAATCCAGTTATGAGGATGATCTTTTCACCTTGCCTCTGGGATATCTGAAGATGTACGATCCTGAGGAATTGAAACCGAAGCCACCAGAGTGGCTCGCCAGTGTGCCTTCGGCAGAATATGTCAACCCGCCGTTCAAGCAGAAGATATCCGAAGGAGAAATGGTCCGAGTGAAGATCGAGCAGGGTAAGGGTATCAGTGTAAAAGGTGCAAATGAAACCGACGGTAATGTTTCCTTTACAGCCGTGCCCTTCAGAGGCGGCAGCCCGATAAATGACCCTACCATGTATACCTATAATCTCAGCAGTGAGGGACAGAGCTGGGCAGCTACGTTCAAACATACTCAATATGAAGCCGACGAAGTTGTCATTCACGTGAACGAGGGGATTGTTGCCACGAGTGTTGATTATGTTGACCTCGGTCTGATTGAGATTTTGCAGGCCGAGAGGGAATTGAGGGTTCCAGTTGACCCGACAAAGAACATTGAAATTCGCTTGGTCAACTTGAATGACGGCAAGTCGGTGTGCACCTACACATTGTTCAAGGATAGCGTCGAGTTGAGCGAGGAGAGGATAGGTCCTATACCACTCAGGACATTCACTTTTGAGGAAGAAAGGGACAACAGGAGCAGTACGCTCAGCAGTTCGGTGCAGGCCGATGAATTCGTGATCCTGGTCAGGAAGGGCAGGATACTGGTCAATGTGACCCAGCCTTGATCATTGTATATGAACGAGAAACGACTAAAGAGATGTGCATGGGCTGAGGGTAGTTCGGTTAAAATGCTCAGATACCATGACAAAGAGTGGGGTGTACCCGTACACAACGACCGGCGGCTATTTGAGTTTCTCATTCTCGAAGGCGCTCAGGCTGGTCTGAGTTGGAATACAATACTCGAGAGGAGGAAGGGGTATCGAAAGGCCTTCGGCAATTTCGATGCCCGGAAAATTTCAGGTTTCACAAGAAGGGATGTGGCACGGCTTTTGAAAGATGAAGGTATAATTAGAAATCGTCTGAAGATCGAGGCAACGATCGAGAACGCCAAAAGGCTCCTCGAAGTGAAGAAGGAATTCGGCTCTTTTGACAGGTATATCTGGCAGTTCGTGGGCGGTACAGCCATTAGGAATCGCATCCGGAAGATCTCGCAGTTGCCTGCCGAGACAGAAATATCCAGGATAATGAGCAGGGACATGAAAAAGCGGGGGTTTCGTTTTGTTGGTCCGACCATCTGCTACGCATTCATGCAAGCTGTCGGAATGGTGAATGATCACACGACCGGTTGTTTCCGTTACCGAGAGATAGATCGATTGTGAAATATAGTATTGAACAGGGATTCTACGAGCGTGTGGTGAGATTCATCAAGAGCATACCTGCCGGGAGGGTCGCGACCTATGGTCAGATCGCCGATTACGCAGGTAATCCGAAGGCGGCACGTGAGGTTGCATACATATTGCATTCGTCGTCAGAGAAAGAAGACCTTCCCTGGCAGCGTGTTATCAATAGTAAGGGTAGCATATCATTGAAACGGGGTCGCGGTTATGAATTGCAGAGGAAGATGCTGGAGGATGAGGGCGTAGTATTCGATGGCGAAGATCGCGTTGACCTCTTGCGCTTCCGCTGGCAACCGTAGCCGAGATCCTGCTTGATTGACTTATTTTGTGAAGAACGCTATAATCATATATGAATGAAAAGATAAGACGCTTTATTCTATCGTGGCTTGTGGTCATAGCGGTAGTAATGGTTCTTCGGGCAACCTTTGTTGAAGCGATGGTGATACCGAGCGGGTCAATGGAAAAGACACTGCTGGTCGGTGATGCGGTGTTGGTGAATAGGTTTTTGTATGGTGTAAAAATACCGGTGCCATTCACGAACAAACAGATTCCGATAATACCGGGACGATCCCCGAAGAGGGGAGAGATCATTGCCTTCGCATCTCCGTTCGAGAACAAGACCGTTGTCAAAAGATGTGTAGCCGTGGCTGGCGATACGGTCGAAATAGTCAACAAGGCGCTGTATGTCAATGGAGAATACCTGCGCGAGGCTTACGCGGAGCACAGCGACCGGCGTGTTTTTCGCGGCGTTGAGATTGACAACGCGATCTACCAGGAAGAATGGCTGCGTGGTTCGTTAGGGGATCTGATCGGCTTGCAGGCCCGGGATAACTTCGGCCCGGTCGTCGTTCCTGAAGATTGCGTCTTTGCCATGGGTGACAACCGCGATACATCCTTTGATTCACGGTTCTGGGGGCCATTGCATACGAAATACCTTAAGGGCCTGCCCCTTTTTGTATTCTTCTCATTCGACCCTGGACAGGAAGGCGAGAACCTGTTCGATATGATCAAGATCTGGCAATGGAAAGAGATACGCCTGGCACGGATCGGTAAGGTCATGTAAAAGGGGCGGGCTAATTTTTTGACACTCAACAATACAGCCATTTAGAAACCACAATTGAGCAAACACACTGTTGAGGCATTCTGAAGGAAGCCATTCAGTAGAATTCTTAAAAAAAGTAGCAAGTTCCCTTAAGTCACCCCTTGACAAACCGGATTTTTTCGTTATAATTAAACATATGATTAAAACAATCGATTAGTTAAATCATATGATTAACCTGGAGGCCAAATGAAGAAAAGTGATGAAAATCCGAAAGAAAGGATATTCAATGCTGCTGTGGTACTCTTTGCGCATAGAGGTTTTGCAGGTGTTCGCACGCGGGAAATTGCCGAAAAGGCAGGTGTGAATATCGCCATGCTCAACTATTACTTTGGTGGCAAGCTGGGGGTGTTACGGGCGATCATTAATGAGAGTTATGAAAAGTTCTATCAGGCGATTACCGATGTCGCGAATAAGGACGCACCTCGTGAAGAGCGTGTCAGGTGTTTAGTTAAGAACCTGATCGATTTCTACCGGTCGAACAGAGAACTGGCGATGGTTGGTTTCAACACGCTTCCGATTGATATCCCTGAAATGCTGGATCTGAAAATGAAATGGATTACTGAATACCGCGCCCGCATGAACAAATTCTTCAGCCAGCTCGGCTTGGACATACATGATACTGTAAAAATGAGTTTCATGCGTGGAATGGTGTGTGCAATCCTGTCGTCACACTTCAACATGAGGTTCATTTATGAACATATCACGCAGGTTGCCGGTGGATCAAAAAGACAACCTAAAAAGACGACTCCAGAAGTAGATTTGAAATACGATGACGCGTATTACAAAAGTTTCCACGAATTGCTTTCAACGTTCTATCTGAATGGTTTGAACAGTGTCATCGAGAAGGGCTAGAATTGCACTACCTTGTTAAAAAGTGCTTTTGCGATCCAGCGCCTTTATATGATTTTTTGGCACTTGTTAAGTCGCGATCATATCGCCGGGGCTGTCAATAGCGGCAGTCTCGTCGAGTTGAAATAAGTATAAGGAGGTAGTTGTGTTTAGATATCTGCTCATGGTTATGTGTATCGTTGGATTATGTAGTTTTGCAGGACCTGAATCGTCTGACAGGATGACGATCGATCGTACGGGTCTCTTACCAGAGGTTGTGATTACGGCTTCCCGCTACCAATACGAAGACGATGCCTGGAGTGGTTTAATGCCGGAGCTGGTGGTCAGTGCTCCCCGGTTTGAGTACGAAGATGACGCCTGGAGCGGACTCATGTCCGAGGTCACGGTGACTGCTTCGCGATACGGTGCAGAAGACACTGATTCTTTTTATGCGATGTCAGAGTCTCGGCCGCAAAACAGCAGAGTAGCCCGGCAGCCATTCAAAATTGATGGTAACGTCGTTATCATTCTGAGCATCATGGGTTCAATGATTCTTTTCGTTGGGTTGTATATGCTTCCCCGCTATCTGCGCAAAACCAGAACACCTGCAAATTACGTCTGTTGTTCGAAGTAGCAGATTAGCCGGAAATAACGCAACATGATGAAATACACGGTAGCTTTGATCTCGGTTAGGTAGTCACGTTCGACCCTGGCAGAACATTTTATCAAATGGTGAATGTAGCTTTCCGACTGGAGGGTGCCCCCTGAATTTCGCACTAAACCATTGCACTGAAATGTTGTCCAATTCATATGAATCAGTATATTCTGATTTATCTATGAAATATGCATCAACAGATTATGCAAAGGAGATTGAAAATGAAGCAGAAACATGGAGAAGTGGGCTCGGATGTCTCGAAAAATAGAGAGAAATGCTGCAGGGTGGAATCGGTAATTTCTATCGACGACCGGGGTCAGATGGTATTGCCCAAGGAGATCAGAGAGAGTGCTGATATTCAACCCGGTAACAAATTTGCCGTAATATCGTGGAAAAAGAATGACGAGGTACTCTGCATTTCTCTTATGCGTGTGGAGCAGCTTGCTGATTCATTACGAAGCGTCTTCATTCCCATTATTAAGGATCTGGAAGACAAACCAGGAGAAAAAGGAGGAAAAGATGAAGGACAATGAACTGAGGCAAATCGTACGCAAGAGCTACGCAAAGACGGCAAAAAGAAGCTCATGTTGCGGTTCACAGCCTGTTCAGGAGAGTAGTTGCTGCACAGGTTCGACAGATGCAAAGAGCAAAAGCATGGGATATAGCGAAAAAGAGCTCGGGATGGTCCCCGAGGGTTCTAATTTAGGTCTTGGTTGCGGCAACCCGGTTGCCATCGCCAGCTTGAACCCGGGTGATACTGTGCTCGATCTCGGTGCTGGTGCCGGGTTTGATTGTTTTCTGGCCGCGAAGAAGGTCGGTTCCAGCGGCAGGGTTATTGGTGTGGATATGACACCAGAGATGATCGACAAGGCAAGGGAAAATGCCGAGAAGGGTCATTTTTCCAATGTGGAGTTCAGACTCGGTGAAATCGAGCACCTTCCGGTGGCTGACAATACGGTCGATGTCATCATATCGAACTGCGTGATCAACCTGGCGCCGAATAAGTTCGATGTAATGAAAGAAGCCTACCGCGTACTCAAGCCCGGCGGCAGGATCGCTATATCCGATCTCGCGCTGCGCGGCGAGTTACCAAAGAAGATAAGAGAGAACCTGGCTGCCTATGTGAGTTGTGTTGCTGGCGCGATAGATATCGACGATTACAGGAAAGCTGTGCAATCAGCGGGATTCAGCAATGTCGAGTTCAAGATAAACGAGGCAGCGAGTTGCAGTGAACCGGAGGAAGACAAGAAGGCCATGGAGACGCTCAAATTGAATGCCGATGAATTCAAAACCCTCTCGGATGTTGTCGTTAGCGTCTACATCGAGGCCTACAAATGAAGCCAGTTAGAACTAACGCAAAACAAAATCTATTGCATAGAAAGGAGTAGAATAACATGTTCAAGAAGATCGTCAAAAAGATGCCAGCCACCGAGAGTTTCCTGAAATGGGCGCTCCCACGTGGCATGGTCATTGGCTTGGCGCTGATTGTGAGTGTTTTCTTTATTGGCTACGCGCCAAGGATAGAAACCGGACTCGTTGAATGCAAAATGGTGACCGGCTGCAAGGAGGATTGCTCGCATGTCTTGATGCTTAAAACGACGAGCAAAGCGGTGTTGCTCGCAGATGAAATCAAGATGGATATGCTTCGCGACACCGGTTTCTTTATCGTTGATGAGGAACTGGAGAGCAAAATCTCCAGTTCCTACACGAATGTCGGTTACTGTATCTCGATGAGAAAGCCGGGATCCGGTAAGACAGTATTTTTCTGTGTCCCGCGGGAGATCTTCAATAGTGTCCGAACGAATTCGCTCGTCAAATTGGAGATTCAGGGACCTCGGAGTAATAAGGTCAGAAGGGTTGTAAATGAGATGGCAGATATCACTCTACGTAATGATGGACATTATCCTGAGTACAACGGGTCAAGACATTTTATGTGCCAATGACACGCCGACCGGACCAGGCAAGTAGCAAGGGAGGAAGAGTGGCTTTTGCATTACTGATGCTGATAACCTCACTGATTGCAAGCGATGGTAAATCGATAGCCGTGAGGTTCACTGAAGATTCACCGAAAATAGATGGCGTCATCGAAGATGTGTGGCAGCAGGCAGATTCCGCGTACGAATTTGTCCAGTACACACCATACGAGAGGACTCCACCGACCGAAAAGACTGTGGTTTATGTTCTGCAGGATGAGGCTAACATATATTTCGCTTTCAGGTGTTATACGGGGAATAGGAAACCTGTATCCAGCCCCATGGGTGAAGAGGACGACATCACCGTGAAGATCGACCCCTTCGGCAGCAAAACGACCGGATACTACTTCTGGGTTTTCGCGAGCGACCAGATATGGGATGGTTGGTTATTTGACGACGGCAGATCAAATGATGATTCTTGGGAAGGAGTTTGGTTTCGCGGCGTCAGGCTGTATGAGGACCGGTATGAGGTCGAAATCAAAGTGCCTTTCAAATCGATAAGATACAAAAATGGTCTAACTG
>CP070802.1:439326-506066 GCA_020343595.1 Caldifarciminota bacterium
ACTTGAAGGCTTCATACAGCACCCTATTATCCGCGATAGGTTCTGAGGGTTTGGGTTTTCTCGCAGGTATGACGCTCGGGCTGGGTGTCAGAAAGGATCGGCTTCTGATCGACTATACCTATTCACCTTATTTCGACCTCGGTGGTGGGCATCGCATTTCGATCAGCTTTGGGGGATAGATGTCAAAAGGCGCGGCCTCGATCGTAATACTCTTCCTGGTGCTCGCCCTGACCGGCTTTTTCTTCTTTAGCCCGAATTTTTTCTCCAGCGATAACGTGCATGATTCCAATATCGCGAAGGAATTGCTGGTTAAGAGGTTCACGAGCCTCGGTAATTCAATTGCACATTCAGCCTTTGTTGAGGACGCACTCATCATGGGCGAAGAAGCAAAACTCACGGAGATCGTCACTCGTTTGAAGAATGACGAGCCGGAAATAACATTCGTCCACTTTACTGATGATGACAATAGAGTACTCGTCTCTACCGACCAGGCGATGGTTGGCAAGACCTATTCGTCCAACGTATTGGCCGAAGGTTCTTCTGCCGTGGCAGAGCGAAACGGAGCATATGAGGGCGGATTCTCGATTGAGATAGGTAATACAAAAGTTGGTTTTCTCCACTTCGGCGCTAGTCCGCGTGTTACGTCTGGAGCATTTTCTGTTTCGGGCGGCAGCCCGATAACTCTAATCGTGGGGGTCGTTGTGGCACTCTTTGCCTTTCTTCTAACTCTGCTATCGAAACGGAATATCAAAGCGCGGTTGATAGATGAAATGAACAAACGTCAGTCGGAGATATTTTCGCCAAAGATCGAAGCGTTGAAGAATGCGCAGAATGAGGCGCAAAACAAGCTCCGGGAAGTGAACGAGAAACTTGAGTCTACTGAACAGGACCTGCAGAGATTCACTGAGGAGTACGAGGCGAAGAGAAGGGAGGCCGAGAACAATCCAATTGTGCAATCGATTGACAGGTTGAAGGCATCGGAGAGCGATCTGATTGCTCGTATCGACGGACTGAAGGAGGAGGAGGGACAGCTCAACACCGAGATAAGCCTGCTATCACAGAAAAGAGAAGAAGTCCTCAAGGCACTCGAAGCGGAGAAGAAGGAAGAGAGAACACTGCACGAAAAGTTGGACTTGATCAAAAAGAAAATACTCCATCTGGAAACACCAGGCAAATAACCATCACTTGGCTACTACCCCGAAAGCTAATATGTCGACCAATGGTGAATGCTATTTTTCTGTAGTATTCCCTAAGAAATATTGACAGCGTCATGAAGAGTCAGTATGTCGATGAACTCAAGGCTGGTCAATCCGTTAAGGAGATTTTTGTGCTCGGCAAGAAGATCGTCAAAGACAAAAAGGATGGTGGTGTCTATGCTATCCTGGAGTTTTCCGACCGTACCGGGACGATAGATGGGATCTCGTGGGACGGGGATAGCCTTGGTGAAGTCACGGCAGGTGATTTTGTGTTCGTGACCGGCAACGTAACTGAATACAGCGGCCGGCTGCAGGTCGTCGTAAATTCGATGAGCCAGGTAGAGGACGGCGAAGTTGATGCAACTGATTTCTTGCCGACGTATTTGGGTGATATCAATAGTGTCATGAAGGCACTTCAGGAGTTCCGGACGAGTGTGCGGGATAAGAACCTGCGGCAGCTCTTGGATTCTTTCTTTGACGACAATGAATTCATGATACTATTTCGTTTGGCGCCTGCTGCTAAAAGGGTTCATCATGCTTACCTCGGCGGCCTGGCAGTGCACACGCTGAGTGTTCTAAGATTACTGAGGAGTATGCAATCGGTCTATGAGTTTCTTAATGCTGATTTGCTGATCACCGCCGGCATCTTGCATGACGTCGGTAAGATCGAAGAGTATACTTACAAGAAAAGCATCAACATATCAGACCGCGGTAGATTGCTCGGTCACATTGTGATCGGCAGCGAGATGGTTGCTGAGCGTCTCAGGCAAATACCCGATTTTCCCAAGGACCTGAGGTTAAAGATCCTTCATATGATATTATCTCACCACGGTGAAAAGGAATGGGGTTCACCGAAGCAACCTCTGTTTCCTGAGGCACTGGTGCTCCACTACGCGGATAATCTTGATTCAAAAATAGAGATGATGAGGCAGATCTACTCGCGACATCGCGGTCAGAATAAACAATGGAGTGATTACCATCCGTTTCTTGAACGAGAAATCTATCTCGGAGAGGAATCTTAGACCGCATGTTCGATGAGGATTTCCATTGAAAATTAAGGAAATAAAACTCTACGGTTTCAAATCCTTTCGCGAGGAGACTAAAGTATTATTGAACACCGGTGTCACGGCGTTTGTAGGACCCAACGGCAGCGGAAAATCGAACATTTTCGATGCATTGCGTTGGGTTTTTGGCGAGCAGAGCATGAAGGCACTGCGCTGTGAGAAAATTGAGGATTTGATTTACGTATCATCTGATACCAATGAGGATGCAAATTTCACCGAGGTTGCGGTGACCATTGACAATGAAGATTATTTCCCGCAATTCGGCAGCGAGTTCGAGATTAAACGTCGTTTCTACAAGAGCGGTGAGAGCGAGTTCTATCTCAACCGGGTAAAATGCCGTCTCCAGGATATCCAGGCGCTCTTTCTTAATTCGGGTGCGCTGACCTACTCCTTCCTCGAGCTGGCAGAAGTGGAACGGATAGTTCACGGCAATACCAAAGAGATGTTCGATGACGTCGCCGGGATCCTTAAGTATCAGGAGAGAAGGGAGCAAACCAGGCGGCGTCTTGTTGCCACTGAACAGGATTTGCTTAGGCTTGAGGATATTATCGGCGAAATGCAGCGAGGTCTGCGAAGCCTGAAGAGGCAGGTCCGTCAGGCCCGTTTGTACAACGAGTTGAGAACAGAGTATAAGGCTCTTAAACTCTTCATCATGTTCAACGACCTCAAAGTCACACTTGAGGATGTCAAGGTCATTCAGAGCAAAATAGATGCACAAGAATCAAACCGGCAGGTTCTGTTGAACAACATAAAGCAGTTGGAAGAAGAACGTGAAGAGTTGAAAAAATCCATTGAGAATGCCGAGAATGAAAAGGAAGAGAACCTGTCACAGATGTCCCAGTTGATAGGCGCGATCGATGCTCTGCAGAATCAGATCAATGAGAAAGAGGAAGACGTCAGAAACAAGACGATCACGTCCGAGAAAATACTCACCAGCATCAAGGAGAAGGAGGAAGTTGTTGACAACAATCGCAAGCGTTTGAGTGAAGAGGAAGAAGAGCGCAATAAGATCGACGCAAGGTTAGGTGAGGTCAGGTCGAGTATAAAAGACATGCGTGAGAAGGTCGATGCCGAAAATGAAGAATATTTTTCCATGGAGAAGGCCCACAGGGAGAATGAGAAGAGAATTTCTGATGCGGCAAGCAACATCGTCGTGGAGCAGGGCAACATAGCAACGTTGAAATACGATAGGGAGAATAAAGAAGGTGTGCTGGCACGCATGGCCGAGGAGCTTGCGCAGCAGAACGATGAAATGGAGAAGTATCGACATAACCGTAAGGAACTCGAACGTGAACTGAGCAAGATCGTCAAACAGCAGGATGAGGCTGACGGGGAATTGAAGGGTCTCCACGACAAGATGGCTGATCTTGAGCAGGCATTGAATGAAATCGAAGAGAAATTGAAGGCACACAATGATTCAATTAACGATTGTCGCGTAATGATCGATATGTTCAACAGGCGGCTCCAGGTTGAGGGCAAGGGGGAGATAGAGAAGCGGCTTGGCAGCAAGGTAGGTGGGATGTTCAAAGATAACATTGATGTTACCGAGGGAAGGGAGTCGGTAATAGATCTGTGTCTCGGCGATCTGCTTAGCTTCTACTTGCTTAATGAATACAGTGTAGATGACCTAATGAATTGCCCGGAAGGGCGTTTCGGCTTCATCGATATGCAGTCCGCTACCGAGAAATCTGGTGATGTGCATCTGCCTGGGGCAATACCGATCAGTGATTTTGTGAAATTCAAAGCGGCACCTGAGGCGCTGAAGCGTCACGTAGAGAATTACTTTTTTCTCGAAGATCATGCAAAGGCAGTCGATTTTTCAAGGCAGTATCCTCAGTATGGATTTGTGACCGCAAATGGGCTTCTATTGAGAAACGGCACGATCGTCGTCCAAACGGGCGAGGTTGGTTATTTCAAAATCACCCAGAGCCTGGAGGAATACAAGGGTAAGATCGAATCACTTCGCAATGAGGTTATTTTCATGACCGAAGAAAAAAAGCGAATGAATGCTGAGGTTGATGAGATAAGACAACATATCGATGATACCCGTAACAGACTATTCACGATCAATGTCAGAAAATCCGAGATTTCTTTAAAACTGCAGGATGCAACAAAGGAGTATGACAGGCGTGAAACAGAGCTGGCAATCGTGAAGGAGGATCGTGAAACCATTACGGCAGATATCGAGTCGATTACCAGCAGGATTGAGGAGGCGGAACGACATATTAAAAAGCTCGAGGCGGAAAAGGCTGACATGATCGAAGAGAATCTACAACTGCTCGAAAGCATGAAGCGGAAGAAGCAGGAAATTGATACGGCAGTAGCTGAGATGAATACGGTTGCCACCGAGGAAGCTGTCCTCGAGGGCAAGAATGAGAGCCTTGCCAGGTCAATAGCGCAAATAGAAAGTGAAATAAGTGCTGCCGAAACGGATATCCAAAAATTGCGCGAGCAAATGCTTCCTGCCGATATCGGTGATTTGAAAGATTCGATCGTTGCTCTGAAAGAAGAGCTCAGCCGGAAACGACAGGAGAGAAGTGCACAGGAGACACAGTTACCTGACCAGCTAATTACCGAATATGGTAAAAGGCAGGGGTTGGTGTATGACCAGTTGGCACAAAAACAGAAGGACCATGAAGTCATGCAGGACCAAATAATGCAGTTGAAGTATCAACTTTTCGAGAAAAATCACCGGCGTGATGATCTGAAGCACAAAGCCGACGAGGAATTCGGCATCATCCTCGATGACCACGTACCTGAGGAAGAGATGCCCGATGCGGATAGCAGGCTCACGGAAGTAAGGGGAAGAATCGAGAAACTTGGTGAAGTCAATCCCTTGAGTCTGCAGGCCTATGAGGACGAGAAGAAAAGACTGGATGAATTCCTCGGACAGAGGGATGACATAATCGCTGCAAAAAAGAATCTCCTGAAGTCGATCGAGGAACTGGATCAACGGGCGCGTGATCGCTTTAATGAAGTGTTTGCCCATGTGCGGGAGCAATTCAATTTTGTCTTTTCGAATTTCTTTGAGGATGGTCAGGCAGATTTGATCTTGACCGATCCAGAGAATCCACTCGCAAGCAAGGTCGAAATCGTTGTCCGCATGATGGGTAGGAAGTTGAAGACCATCAATCAGCTGTCAGGTGGTCAGAAGACGTTACTTGCGATCAGCCTTCTCCTGGCATTCTATCTGGTCAAACCAGCTCCGTTCTGCATTCTGGATGAGATCGATGCACCGCTCGACGATATCAATGTGGTCAGATTTAACAAATTCCTCCGTGATCTCTCTCAGCGCACGCAGGTAGTGATCATCACGCACAACCGTGCAACGATGGAATATGCGGATTATCTTTACGGGTTGACCATGGAGAAACCAAGGGAGAGTAAGGTGATATCAGCACGGCTTGCGGACTTGGAGAGAATAACCGCGCTGGAAGAATAACTTCGGGGAAATCCCCCTTCATATCCAATTGGAACGATGATAGGTAAATTATTCACCAAACTGACAGGAATCAGGGAAGCATTCTCGACCGTAAAAAAGGCATCCCCGGAAACCATCGAAGATGTATTGCTCCAGGCGGATGTTGGCGTTCGATACACATCAGCCATTCTTCAGAAGATTCTTAAGCAGAAGGATGACGCTCAGGCAGTGCTGAAGGATGAAATGATCAGGTTGCTGAGTCTTCCAAAACCCGTGATGGCAGGACCCCCGCCACATATCATTATGGTGAGCGGTGTGAATGGCTCAGGCAAGACGACTACTGCGGCGAAGTTGGCTAATCTCTATACACAACGTGGTACGGTACTTATGGCGAGCGGTGATACCTACCGTGATGCGGCGTATGAACAGTTGGGCACCTGGGCTCGGAGAATTGGAGTTGAGATTGTCGGATCGCAAAAGGGGCAGGACGCGGCTGCCGTAGTGTTTGACGCCCTGGCAAAAGCGACCTCTAAGAAAATTGAATATGTGATCGTCGACACCGCCGGCAGATTGCATACCAGAACAGACTTGATGGAAGAATTGAAAAAGATCATGCGCGTGATCGTGAAATTCAAAGACGAAGGACCTGACTATAATCTGCTGACTGTAGACTCCACGCTGGGTCAGAATTCAATCCAGCAGGCAAGGATCTTCACCGAAGGTATCGACCTGAATGGTCTGATACTAACAAAGTATGATGGTACGGCGAAAGGCGGTGCGATAATTCCCATCTCCAACGAACTTCGTCTGCCTGTGTTGTACCTTGGAATCGGGGAGGGCGTTGATGATATCGTTGAGTTCGACCCCGAGGATTTTGTTCACGCGCTATTCGAATGACCGGTAAATTGTAGTCACACTTTAGAAGACAGAAACAAGAAGAGCACCAACAAAAGCCATGGAAATACCCAGTGCTCTTCGTGCTGTTATTGGTTCTTTCAAGAGCACCCAGGCGAAAATAAAGATGAATAGTGTGCTGGTCTCATTCAACGCCGAGGCGGTCGATGCCTGCGTGTATTTCATACCGGCGATCCATAAGATCATGGAGATGTATGCGCCCAAGAGAGAGCCGCTTAATGTATAAAGCCAATTTTTGGTGCGTACCAGCGATTCCATTATCTTTCTTCTCTTGGGATAAATGGACATAATCAGCACCAGTGCCGCCATGCCCCCGATGAGTCGTACCCCGGCTACCCATATTACAGGATACAAACCCAGCAAGGGTTTCATCAGTACGACCCCAGCAGCCATGGCTGCGGATGCAAGGATGCCGTAGACGATCGCCAGGAATGGTTGCGCCGGCATGTCGTTCCGTGATGTCCTGTGTACGGTTGTGAACAAGATGGCGCAGATGATGAGCAGCACACCGATCAGCTGCAATCCGGTCAGACTTTCATGCAGCCAGATGAACGAAAAGGCGATGATGAATGGGCTGTACATACAGACGACGATACCGGTGAGGCCCGCGCCCAACCGGTTCAGGCTATTGAAGAACAGAGTGTCGCCAACGCCGATGCCCACCGCGCCGCTGAGGAATAAGATGAGATATGTCCTTGCCGGGGCCTGCTGCCAGAGGGTATGGCCAAGGAGCCAGAGTGTGGGTATGATCAGTACGAGCGCCAGTACGTTTTTGAAAATATTGAGGGCGAGTGGATGAACGGTTTCACCGCTCTTCCTGAATAGGGTGACTGCCAGTGCCCAGAAGACAGCAGTTAATAGGGATAGTATTTCACCAGCAAACGGAAAGATCGGCTGCATTCAGCACTACGTCCAGAACGACTGAGCAAAAGTGTGCCGATCGGCGCGGTTAGCTCTTTGCTGCCACATTGATGTCTTCGAAAAGCACAGCTGGATAGTAGCCTGTATATGCTACATGGTTTTTGTTTTCAATGGCGGCAACGCGGTTCATGACCGAATAAATGTTCCCGGCGATCATGGCATCTTTTATCCTACCCACTATTTCACCTTTCTCGACGTAGAGACCGGGTGACAAACCGATGGAGAAATCGCCATTGGGTATGTTCCCGCTGTGCGCGCCCAGGGCACCGCAGACGATGATCCCGCGGTCCATTGATTGTACGATCTTCCAGAATTCAGTATTTCCGGGTTTGATCCACAGATGTCCGAGTGTCGGAACCGGCTTCATTGATATTCTGTCGCCACCCCATCTTGCAGCCTTGAACCCATGGCCAGATGGTTTGGCCTGCATCTTCGCCGCGTAGTAGAGGTCATAGTAATAGTTCTTGAGTTCACCTTTGTCAATGATTGGAAGCTCATGGCATGCTACACCTTCATCATCGAAGGCTCGTGCACCCGGGTGGTTATCGTCGAGTGGATTGTTGGTGATAGTGAGTTTATCATCGAATATCTTCTTACCAATGGAATCAGCGAGTGGTGATTGTTTATTGTATAGCGATTCACCGCTGGTCGCGCTCTGCAGGCGCCAGATGAGAGTATACATAGCGTCGGGCAGGAACAAGACCTTCATGCGACCGCCAGTGGTTTTGATTTCTTTTCTGCCTTTGCTGTACAAGTCTGCTAATTCATTCATGAAGCTATCATCGACCTTTTTGAAATTCTTCAAATCGAGCGATTGGTGAATACCCGTTCCTGATCCTGGATAGAGTATCATAATCGTAATGTAGTAATTTGAGCTTCTGGATGCGAGATCGGTGCCGCACGAATTCCCAACCCGTATGTTAGTCACAGTCGTTCCAGCCGTAATGTTCAACTGGCCCGTTATCTTGTTTTCCATGAATTGGTAGATACGCTTGCATTCATCGACCATCATTGCATTGTTCATCTGCTCAATGGAAGGATCATAACTGTTCAGTGCGGGCACGGATTCGGTACGCGGGAATTCGAACACTGCGTCCACTCCACCCTTCAAGGTACTCAAAGCATTCTGGATCAATTCTTCATTGCTTCGCAGATTCTTTGTGTAGGCAAATCCGATCTTCCCGTTTTTTGTCAACCGTAGCGCAAGGCCTGATTGCATAGTACTCTGGAGGTATTTTATTTTTGCATCCTCGAATCTGATCGAATTTTCATTCTGTTCGATCGAAAATATCTCAGCTCCATCGCATTTTCGTATTGCAAGATCCATTAGTCCATTCATGATCACTTTCCTCCGATGATTAGATTGTTGATGAGAAGATGAGGTGTTCCGTAACACGAACGGATGTTTGCCTGACCCTTTCCACACCCTCCCACTTCACTGAATTTCAAATCGTCGGCTATTGCCGAGATATTGCTGAGTGTTGAGTAGAGATTACCAGAAATATTGATATCGCGCACCATGGCACCTATCTTTCCATTTCTTACCATATAGCCATATTGTGCGCCGAACGTAAAGTTCTCACCACTGGTCTGGCCACCTTTCGCATCGATAAGGTAGTAACCGTCGCCAAGCATCCTGAGCAGTTCCTCGAATGAATTCTTACCGGGTTCCATGAATATCGTGCCCATTCTGATGATCGGCGCGTAACGGTAATCCTCAGCGACACAGTGGCCATTCAGAGGCTCGTCGAACGAGGCAGCTGTTCGTCTGGAGTGCAGATGCCCCACGAGAACGCCCTGCTTCAGAAGTTCAGTTCGCTTCGCTGCTACACCTTCATCGTCATAGCGATAGTGTCCCAACTTGCCGGCAAGGGTGGGATCATCAGTGATACTTACTAACTCGCTGCCGAGCTTTGCCCCGATCTTCATCTTTTCTCTCATCGAGCGATTATTTTCTATGATGTCGGCTTCCGAAAAGTGACCGAATGCTTCATGCGTAAAAACACCACCCAAACTCTGATTAACAATTGCTCTGTAGCACCCACCTTCTATGGGCTGTGCGTTGAGCAGATCGACGGCAATTCCAGCGCGTTTTTCGAAATCATCTTCGCGATCACGAAGGATCCCGAAACCATTACTTCCGCCCGCAGCCACGCGTACGTTTTGAATGAGCTTTCCATCGTTGCTGGTGATCAGCCCGCTGATGCGTGTGGTAACCAGTTCTTCCTGTATTTCAGTACCTTCAGTGGTCAGAAAGGTCTTCTGCCGCGCTTGCTCGATGTAGCCAACATTCGTGGTGGCTATCTTCTCATTTTTCATTATTATGTCATTGTATTTTCTGGTGAGTTGGAGTTTTTCTTCAATGGAGATATCGCGCGGATCTTCCCGAAGTTCCGGTGAATAACGGTCTTTGATGACCGGGCTCTTTTTGAAGATTACGGGCTGTTTCGCTGCGCTGGACATGAGTCGGGCGTTCTGCAGTACAGTATTGATAGCCTGCTCATGCCGGGCAGGATCTGTGAAGGCGATGGAGGCGTAACCTCCGTGGTCGATGACACGTAGCACGTAGCCGTCGGTAGTGTTATTTCCTATTTCGGTCAGATCCTTGCCGTTGAATGTTATTCTTGTCTCTTTTTTTGTCTCGTGACGTATGTCGGCGTAGTCCGCATCGACCTTCGTCAAAATTGATTTAAGTTCATCGAACATGGTATCTCCTATCTGTTGCAGGTAAGGAATCTGCAAGCAGTATCAATTGAAATTCCCAAGAATCCGTGAGGCTTCATTCTTTATCGTCCAATTCAGATAGACTGGTAGAAGGTGTGGCATCACTTCTTGTTTCGTAATCGGTCTTCCTCCTTCATACACAGTATCTACGGCGAATGCGTAAATCCCGGCAGCTACATGCACCGTTTCGATATTCTTGATATTAGCTTTGAAAGACGCCCTGGCAAGAGGATCCAGAGCGCTGGGAAACAATAACGTATCAATGTCGAAGTTTCGTATTTGGTCTGCCTTTCTGACTGTCGAGATTGAATCTCCTTCAGACCAGGGTATTAAGCTGTATCTAATCTTCCTTGCCGGCGGTTCATACAAGGTATCACCGAGCGGGAATATGTTACCGTTCAAATATTCGAACACCGCTATATCTTCGTGTATGAAGCTGAGAAAATCATTGAGCGTCAATCCCATTCGATGGAGATCCCTTTCCGTATTCATTGAGAGGGACAGGAGAAAGGCGGTGAAATCGAGTGCATTGATCCAGGTTGCCAATTTGGCACCGCTATTTATCATCTCATGATGAGGGAGGCCTTCAAACACACCATCTACAGGTAAGGGCATTGAGCTGTCAATCTTGAGTAACTCTTTTTCGATATCAACGTGCGCGAGCGGGGTGGTGAACATTTCGGGTATGGTATCAATAGCAGTGAAATCAAAATAGCAGATGCCGGCGCCGTCCAGATTTATCACGTCATGCTCCTGTACTCTCGCAGCACGTACCATTTCTGGCCACAAGATCCCTATGCCGAGTAGGGCATCGGGGCGGCAAAATAGCGCGTATTCAGCGTATTCATGGAAGAGCGTGTTGTCAGGCGTATAGGACATCACAACTGGCAGGAATATTTCCTCTGGCCATTCGGTCCAGTCCTGGGCCAGCGAATATCTGTAGAGGGCAGGATTGGCAAAGACTGCCGCAGACAAAAGACACTCTTCGCTGAGCGCATGCTCTTGCACCGCCTTGTGGATAACACTCACAAGATTTGCGATGGTGTATCGTCTGTGTCGGGTCAACCGCCATGCGTTCCAGATTTTCCATCGTTCGTATACTCCTGACCGTCCATACTTCACGGGGTTGCACCACATTGCTGTTTCGGCATCGACCCCGGCGAGCACGGCAGCCTCATCGATGTTAGGCAACCCCCACAGGATACCCGGGTATCTTATGAAATCCAGGTGAATACCATCGATAGGATATTGGGAGGCGATCTCTGCACATATGTCTCTAACGAACCCGGTTACGTCAGGATTCTGAGGATCAAGGTAGAGTCCCTCAAGTTTCAGATTTTTCCATTCAGTATATGCGTAGTCAGCCATCGAGCGGTTATTGATGTCACGAATGAACCATTCGGGATGGCGGTGCAGTGCATGATTTATCGAATCGGGCGGTGCTTCAAGCGACCAGTATAGGAGGGCATTGACCCACGCGTGGACGCGAATTGGTGTGGGCGCACACGCGCTGCTCAGTGCGTAAAGCGGATCATAATCCGGTTCCGAGATTCTTGACAGATATTGACTACGCGGGAGTATCGAAGATCTGTAGTAGGCGTAGCCGCCGACCACGACCTGGACAAATATGTCCGTGACTTTCATCTTACGGGCGATTTCAAGCACACGTGGTATAGAATCGGGTGATGCAACAGATGACGCACGTACCCACATACCCCTTCGGAATTCATACAGTGGTTTCTGTACGGGGAGGATTGGAGCTCGCTCTACTGCCGTATGGTGAGTACAGGTTAAAATCATCACCATGATGCAGAACGACAGTATTGTTCTCACATTTGTCTTCATGACTCAGGGTTCTTTCTGATTGAGGGGCCGGTCATGTCCAGTGAAGGAAAAAGCACCGGCGTTACTTGGATTTTTTCTTCGTTTTTTTGGCGCTTGCTGATTTCTTAGGTTTTGCCTTCTTTTCTTCTTTCTTTTTCTCTTGCTTGGTCTTTGCCTTTTTCTCTTTAGCCTTCTTTTCCTTAGGTCTTTCCTTTGGCTTCTTTTCTTTTTTTGTTTCGACCAGGTGCCGTCTTTCGACCAATTTTCTTCTCTGCGAAATCGTGCCTGCATCACTTTGCTCTACCAATTCCAGCAGCACCATTTCCGCACCGTCTCCCAGACGGGGTCCTATCCTGTATATTCTCGTGTAACCACCAGTGCGGTCAGCGAATTTCGGGCCGATTTCCTCACAGATAATCTTCACCAGCTTATGGTCGGGAACATAGCGGTAGATCTGCCGTCTCGCTGCGAGATCGTTTCTTTTGGCGAACTCAATGAGGCGTTCGGCGACCTGCCTCGTTGCTTTGGCTTTCGGCAGTGTCGTCCTTATCTTTTCAAAAATGAAAAGCGAACGGCAGAGGTTCTTCATGAGTGCGCGGCGGTGCTCTTTTGTTCTTCCGAGCTTCTTTACGCGTTTCCCGTGTCTCATAACGCTATATATCCTCTTTCAGATATTTGTTGACATCCATCTCCAGGTGGAGTCCTACTTTGGCGAGGTTTTTCTCCAATTCCTTCAGCGATTTCCTGCCAAAGTTCTCGTAGCTCAGCAATTCCTTACTGCTCTTCTTGACCAACTCACCAATTGTCTTGATGTCCTTTTCCTTGAGGCAGTTAGATGCCCTCACCGAGATTTCGAGTTCGTCAATGCTGCGTTTCAGGACCTCCCTAATCCTTCGGTGTTCGGCGTCGAGTTGTTCCTTGGAAGAGAACTGCGGTTCAACACCCAGGCTGGTGAAAAATGAGAGATGGTGTTTCATTAGACCTGATGCCTCGACTAATGCCTCGACCGGTGTTATCGTACCATCGGTCTTCACATCTAGTATCAAATGGTCATAGTCTGTTCTGGTGCCTACTCTTGTGTTCGTAACATCGAAGTTGACAGCGAGGACGGGGGAGAATATGGCATCGAGAAAGATGGTGCCGACTGGTACTTCGCCATGTTTGAGCATTTCTGACGGAACATAGCCTCGTCCTGCTTCCACGAACATCTCGAGTGTGAAATTAACCTTGGTGTCTGTCACGGTCAGGATCTTCTGATCTGGGTTGGCGATTATCACGTTAGGATTCTTCTCCATGTTTTCGGCCAGATACTCTTTCTTTGCCTTGACCTTCAGATAGAGATTGCTTGGTTCATCAGAAAGTAGCTTGACCCGTACCTTCTTGAGGTTAAGGATGATCTGGATTACATCCTCATACACACCCGGGATGGCCGAGAATTCCTGAAGAATATCTTCGATTCTTATGCGCGTAATGGCTGCACCCTGTATCGATGACATCAGCACTCTGCGTAATGAATTACCCAGAGTGACGCCAAAGCCACGCTCAAGCGGCGAGAGTATAAAGCGCCCAAAAGTTTCATTGGTCGCTTCCTTATCGATTTCGACACTCTTCGGCATGACCAGTGGTTTTAGTGTCATAGTTCCCCTCTACTTTGAATAGAATTCAACGATTAAACTTTCCTGGATCGGTAAGGTTATGTCGTCACGTTTTGGATTTCTCAGCACTGTGCCCGTGAATGTATCTCTGTCGATCTTCAACCATCCAACGATTCTCTCAAGATCACGTTCCTCGAGTGATTTGAGCACCTCGGGGTTCTTTTTCAGATTCTCTACCAGTTTGATCTCCTGTCCGGTTCTAACGATATACGATGGGATATCCACCTTTTTTCCATTAACCATGATGTGTCCGTGCCGGACAAGTTGGCGCGCCTGGGTACGAGAAGAGGCAATACCAAGTTGGAAGATCACGTTATCCAGTCTTCTTTCCAACAGGGAGAGTAAGTTCTCACCGGTGTTGCCGGAAATCCTTGTCGCCATAGCAAATGTTTTCCGAAATTGGCGTTCGAGTATGCCATAAACTGCCTTAACCTTCTGCTTTTCGCGAAGTTGAGTGGCATATGAGGTCAGCTTCCTTCGTCCCACGCGTCCATGTGTACCGGGAGGATAACCACGGCGGGTAAAAGCACACTTGTCGGTATAGCAGCGGCTGCCTCGCAGGAAGAGTTTCTCACCCTCCCTTCGGCATATCTTGCATTTCGGGCCAACGTACCGTGCCATCATATCCTCCTTCTACGCGGTGGTTTACAGCCGTTATGCGGAAGCGGAGTCACGTCTTTTATCGCAGTTATCGTTAGACCGACCGTTTGCAGGGTTCTGATTGCGGCTTCCCTTCCGGGTCCTGGACCCTTTATGCGGACTTCAACCTTTCTAACACCAAGCGCCTGTGCTTCC
The DNA here is from genome assembly GCA_020343595.1 of Caldifarciminota bacterium. GTDB lineage: Bacteria > Hydrothermota > Tepidihabitantia > SM23-42 > SM23-42 > SM23-42. Next base: position 453,842 of record CP070802.1, read on the forward strand.
CGAGCCGCAGCGTCAGCACATTTTGCAGCGGCATAGGCTGTGCCTTTCTTGGTGCCTTTGAATCCGATGCGTCCTGCCGATGACCAGCAGAGCACGTTACCCTTCGTGTCGGCAATCGATACAATTGTATTGTTGAATGTTGCAAAGATACTGGCAATCCCAGTCGATTCGGCTCGCGCGCCTTTCTTACGTCTTGGCGTTCTGATTGGTTTTTTCACTTACGCTCTCCTCGTGGTCCTCGGTAAACAGAAACGGTCTTCTTTCTTCCTTTTCGCGTGCGAGCATTTGTCCGTGTCCGTTGTCCACGTGCGGGTAATCCGACTTTGTGCCTTGATCCACGGTAGCAGCCAATATCTATCAATCTTTTGATATCAGACGCTATTTCGGCGCGTAATGCACCCTCTACGCGGTATTCAGCCTCGAGCAACTTTCTTATCTTTGTCACCTCGTCGTCGGTCAGATCCTTGATCCGTTTCTTAGGATCTATGCCGATTTGACCAACGATCCGTTGAGCGGTGCGCAGACCTATTCCAAAAATCGCAGTCAACCCGTATTCCACCTTCTTATTAGGTGGCAGGTCAACACCAGCAATTCTTGCCATAAACCTCCTTAGAATAACAGAACCCGGTCGTCCGGGGCAGATAACCAATGCATCTCATACGCCGGCGTGTTCCGTACGTATCGCAGTGCCCAATACCTGCCATCATCCCTGACGTTGCTTGTGTCGGGGATTCCTGCAAATTATCATCACGACACCTTTTCTCTTTATGACCCGACAGGATGCGCATCTCTTCTTGATTGATGCCTTAACTTTCAATATTCCTCCTACAAACTCTTATTATAATCATTTTGCTCAAGAAATCAACCCTTTCTATCATTATTTGTAACGCCAGACAATTCTACCGCGGGAAAGATCATAGGGAGTTAGTTCAAGCAGTACACGGTCGCCAGGCAATATTTTAATGTAACTCATCCTCATCTTGCCCGATACGTGGGCGAGGACCTTGTGACCATTGTCCAATTCGACGCGGAACATCGCATTGGGAAGTGTCTCGAGAATCGTCCCTTCGGTTTGAATGAGATCCTTGCGCGCCATCCGTTAGTTCTCCATAGTTTTGGTTAAGTTCAGATTACCATCATCGACGATCAGGACGGTATCTTCATAGTGACATGAAAGTGAATTGTCCTTGGTCAGTATGGTCCAGCGGTTCTGCGCAGTAACAACATCATGTTTTCCCATGTTGACCATCGGTTCAATGGCAAGAGCCATGCCAGGTTTGATGAGGAATTCGGGACCACTGCCAACGAAGTTGGGGATGGCCGGTTCTTCGTGGAGATTCCTGCCAATGCCATGACCGGTGAGTTCGCGCACGACACTGTAGCCCTTGGCTTCAACCGTGGTCTGAATAGCGCGTGATATATCCGAAATCTTGTTGCCAGGTTTTGCAGCGGCTATGCCTTTCTTCAACGCCTGCTTCGTGACCTCGAGCATCTGCTGTGCTTCAGGCGCGATACTACCTGCCGCAAAGGTGCGGGCAGCATCCGCAATGTACCCGCGGTAATTGACCCCGACATCGATCTTGACGATGTCACCGTCTTCGATCCGCCGGCTGTCTGGTATTCCGTGCACGACTTCTTCGTTCAGAGAGATGCAACAACTCTTTGGAAAACCGCGGTAATTGAGGAAGGCGGGAGAGGCAGCGTTTTCCCTGATCATTGTGTCGATACGGTCATTAAGGTCGATGGTCTTCATACGTCTAAGGTCCATTTTGTCGATCCGTTGGAATATTTCCATGATGATACGACCGGCCGCCTTGATGCTTTCAATTGCTTGTGCATTTGCTGCTGAGATAGGCATTTACTATTTCGGATATTCTGTTCAGCACTTCTTCCTGATTTCCCTGAGCATCGATCTTCCTGTAGATACCGAGTGATTTGTAGTAGCTCACGAGCGGACGTGTTTCTTGATCATAGATATTGAGTCGTTTCTTGATTACTTCTGCCGTATCATCGGCGCGCGTTAGCAGTTTTGCTCCGTCGTCGTCGCACACCCCAACCCTCTGTGGCGGGTTTGTGATCAAATTGTATATTCTATCGCATCTCGGACAATACCTGCGATTGACGAGTCGCTTGATTATTTCGGTTTCGTCCAGATACATTTCGAATGCGATACTGATCTCCTGTCCCAGTTGTGCCAGGCTTCGCTCCAGACTGTGAGCCTGGTTCAGGTTCCTTGGAAACCCGTCAAAAAGAATGTCACGCTCCCTGTTTTCGAGAAGGATATTATCGATAATCTCGAGCATGATGTCATCGGGGACGAGATGTCCTTTCCGGAGATACTGCTCTACCTTTCGTCCGGTGGGACTGCTTAGAGATATTTCTTCGCGCAGAAGATCTCCGGTGGAAAGTCTAACCAGATTGAACTTCTGAGCAAGTGCCTGGGCTTGAGTGCCTTTGCCGACACCAGGAGGGCCGAAGAGGATGATTCTCATCGTCTGCCCCGGATCTTACCGCGCTTCATGAATCCTTCATAGTGGTACATCATCAACTGTGATTCTATCTGCTGCAACGTGTCCAGGGCAACGCCTACGATGATCAGCAGCGTCGTTCCGCCAAAGTAGAACGGTACATTGAGAAAGTTGATCAGATACCAGGGTACGAGTGCGATGAAACCAAGGAACAATGCTCCCGGCAAGGTAATCTTCGATAGCACACTGTCGACGTAATTCGCTGTTCTCGGACCGGGGCGTATACCCGGAATGAACCCGCCGTACCGCTTCATGTTATCGGACAGCTCGACGGGATTGAAGACGACCGAGGTGTAGAAGTATGTAAAGAAGACGATCAGTGAAAAGAAGATTATATCATAAAGGAAATATCCGGGTCTGAAGACCTCGGTGAGCCCTTTCAGTACGGGAACATAGGCAGCGACCGTACCTGGAAATACTACCAGTGCTTGTGCGAAGATTATCGGTATCACACCGGCCGTATTGACCCTCAGAGGGAGGAAGGTCGATTGCCCTCCATACATTCTGCGGCCGACGATACGCTTCGGATACTGAACCGGAATTCGCCGGGTTGCCTGGGTCATGATAACTACCGCGGCAACGATGAGGACCATGATGAGAACAACCAGGATGAGGTTGATGACGGAAAGCCCTTCGGTCATGACGAGTTGTACTGTTCTCAGGAAGTAGCCTGGATATTCTTCGAGGCATCCGATAAAGATGAGGAAGGAGATGCCGTTGCCAATGCCCTTCTCAGTGATCTGTTCACCGATCCACATTGCGAATATCGCACCGCATGTCAGGGTCAACATGGCGGTTAGTCTGAATCCCCAGCCCGGATCGAAGACGATAGGAATCACACCGGTCGGACCGGAGAATTTCTGACTTTCTAAGAATATGGAAATACTGATCGCCTGGAATGCCGCCAGACCTACCGTGAGATATCTTGTATACTGGGTTATCTTTCTGCGACCCGCCTGGTCACGCTGCAGCCTTTCTATCTGCGGAAAGACAGACCCCAGCAATTGGAATATGATCGATGATGAGATATATGGCATGACACCCAGAAAGAGTACTGCCGCACGCGAAAGCGCTCCTCCGACGAAGATATCGTACATGCCGAATATCGATCCCTGTTGTTTCAGTTGCTGCATCAACATGCCTAACGCCGCGGCATTTATTCCCGGCAGCGGCAGGTGGGCTCCAAGCCGGTATACGGCAACCGCAAACAACGTGAAAAGGAGTTTCTTCTTTAGTTCGGGTACTTTAAAGATGTTGCCGAATGTTGATATCATGTTAGCTGCTCTATGCTTCCTTTGGCCTTCAATATCTTTTCCCGCGCCGATTTTGAGAACTTGTGGGCTTTAACCTTGATCGGACCCGAGAGTTCTCCATTGCCGAGAACCTTCAACTTGTGTTTACCCTTGACCAAGCCCTTCTCTTTGAGAAATTCGGGTGTGATCTCTGTGTTGGGTTCAAACTTACTGAGCGCGGTTAGATTGATGATCTCGTACCGTGCTTTGAATATATTCGTGAAGCCTCGCTTTGGGATCCTTCTTGCCAGGGGCATCTGTCCGCCTTCGAATCCAAGTTTATTACGAAAGCCGGAACGCGCTTTGTGCCCCTTGTGTCCGCGCGTCGATGTTTTGCCATGTCCGGATCCAGGTCCGCGGCCGACTCGTTTTGGTTTCTTCGTAGCCCCTTTAGCCGGTGCGATTTCATTTAGTTTCATGTTTGACTTCCTCTACTTCCACCATGTAAGAAACTTGATTTACCATTCCGCGTATCGCCTTGTTGTCTGGAAATATCCTTGTTTTCCCGATCTTGGTGAGACCAAGGGCTTTCAATGTCATCTTGTGTTTTTTCTGCTTGTCAATCAGGCTTTTCTTCAGTGTTATTTTCAACTTTTTCATGTTTCTTCCTTACGAAATATTCGACTGGCTTATTGCGCATTTCTGCTACTTCAGCAACAGAACGTATGGATTTCAGTCCGTTCACGGTTGCACGAGCCAGATTTGTCGGGTTGTGCGAACCCAGGGACTTGGTCAAGATGTTCTTGATACCCGCGGCATCGCAGACAGCACGAACCGCGCTCGAGGCGATGATTCCCGTGCCGGTGAGCGCAGGTTTTAGCATGACGTGGCTGGCACAATATTTCCCGGTTGCCGCATGTAAGATCGTACCTTCGGTCACATCGACCTTGATCATGTTCTTCTTTGCGCTTTCCGTGGCTTTCCTTATCGCCGGAGCAACTTCTGATGATTTTGCATGGCCGATACCAACACTTCCAGTTCCGTCGCCGACAACGACGCATGCATAGAGCTTTAGTCTCTTTCCTCCCTTAACTACTTTGGAAACCCTTTTGAGTTCGATGAGTTTCTCTATGAACGGTGAAGTCTCTAACACCAAACCTCCTTCTAAAATTTCAATCCGGCAGCGCGGGCACCGTCAGCAAGTGCCTTGACCCGGCCGTGGTATCTGTAGCCGGCACGGTCGAAAGCAATTTGCTTTATGCCTTTATCGATAGCGAGTTTGCCGATCATCTTGCCTACTTCCGCCGCAACTTCCGTTTTCTTCTTGCCTTTTGTGTTCTTTAAATTCAATGAGGAACAAGAGAGCAATACCTTCTGTTTTGTGTCATCGATGACCTGCGCGTATATTGCCCGGTTGCTGCGAAAAACACATAGCCTCGGGCGTTCATTAGTGCCGGCCATCTTCTTTCGAATGCTCAGATGTCTTTTTCTTCTGCCGCTGAGTGCCACTAACTCCCCCTTATGCCTGGACTACCGCACGCTTGCCGATCTTCTTCTTCAGTACTTCGTCTGCGTAACGAACGCCCTTGTGTTTGTAGGGGTCTGGTTTCTTGGTCTTCTTTACCAGTGCCGCGATATCGCCTACTTTTTGTTTGTCGATTCCCTTCAGAGTGATGTAGGTAAGATCACCTTTTTCCGCACTCTTCACGACCTTCATTTCGCATTTTACATCTTTGGGTATGACAACGGTTTTCGGTTTCACGTAGCCAAGGAAGAGCTGTAATCCTGTGCCGCTCATCTGTGCGCGATATCCAGTTCCCTCGATGATCAGGGTCTTCTCGAATTCTTTGAGCACGCCCTCCACCATGTTGACGATCAATGACCTCATCGTACCTTGCTGCGATGCAGCTTGTTTGGTGTTCTCGAGTGCTTCCACAATTACCTTGTCATTGTCGACGACGACCTTCACTTTGTGGCAGATATTCTGAGTCAGGCTACCAAGCGGTCCTGTGACCTTGACTTTTCCGTCGGCAACCTCGATCTTCACCTTCTCAGGAATTACTATCGGCCGAAAACGATTCTTTGACATCCATAACCTCCGTTAGTAAACGTAGGCGATGATCTCGCCACCTATGCCCTTGCGTCTGGCTTCACGGTCACTCAGCACGCCGACCGGTGTGGTGAGTATCGCCGTGCCCAGCCCGCCCAGGACTTGCGGAATTTCTTTCTTCGAAACATAGATGCGGCGTGAACACTTTGAAATCCTCTCGAGATCCCTGATGACCGATTCTCCGTTCTTGGCATATTTCAGCATGATCGTGATCTTTCTCTTTTTGGCATCAAGCGTGAAATTATTAATGTAACCCTCTTCGAGGATGACCCTGAGTATTTCCGTTTTCAACCGAGAGTAGGGAACAGTGACGTCTTGCTTCTTACCGCGACAGCCGTTCCTGATAATGGTTAGCATGTCAGCAATCGGGTCCATCTATCCTCCTGTAATCTCCTAAATTTCGACTCATGATTTTAACCATAGACATTAATAATAGCCAATTCAAGCGAAAAGTCAATAGGTAAATAGCATAATTTCATGCTTATTGACATCAGGCCGTGCCGGTCTATATTTACCGATGAAAGTGATATTCCACCGGGGTTTCGGTGTGATCACGCTCGTACTTTCCCTCATTGTCGTCGCCATCGTTGTCTTCATCGCCATGGCTCTGTATACCGGACAGGGCAGTCTTGGGCCAGAGGATATTCGGACACCTGTTGAAAGGGCAAGGAGTGTTGAGTGCGAGGCTCTGGTCAGGAAAGTCAAAATACAGGTGGATCTCTACCGTTTCGAGAACGACCGATATCCCCAGCACCTGGGAGTGTTAGAGGGTCTGTCAGATACGGATCTACGTTGTCCGGTTACTGACACGCCTTATCAGTACGACAACGAGTCGGGCAGGGTTTGGTGCCCGGCACACGAGCGTTAGAACCTCCAAAAAGCATAATAATTTCAAATAATTCACTTGACATATGACAATATCTACATATAATCATATATGCGAAAAGAAATGGCAGAAATCAAAGCAGCAGCTTTCAGCGCCCTTGCTCATCCTCTCCGGCTCAAAATTCTCGATAAGCTTCGCGACGGTCCATGTTGCGTATGCAAGATCACACCCTATGTTGGAGGTGAACAGTCAAACGTTTCACATCATCTGGCGATATTGAGAAAGTCGAACATAGTCCGTAGCGAGAAGCGTGGCCTCGAAGTGTGGTATGAGGTGACCGACCGTAAGATCTTTGACATAGTCGATCTGATGAACAATTGTGTTATCACTCATTTGAGGAATACCCAGGATATCTTGGGTTCGGCAACTCGGGAATAATCGTGAAAGATTGGACAAAGCTGGCCATCTTCGCTGGTATTTTTCTTCTGCTCTATTTTCTCCCGTTTGAAGGGGTGAACCTACAGCGCGCGATCATCGAAGCCTTTCTCATGCTTCAGGAGTATGCCCGTGAACATGTTCTGTTTTGTTTAGTCCCGGCGTTTTTCATTGCCGGTGCGATAAGCATCTTTATCTCAAAAGAAGCCGTTATCAAGTACTTCGGCGCACGGGCGAATAAGATCCTTGCTTATGGAGTGGCATCCATTTCCGGTAGCATTCTCGCGGTCTGTTCTTGCACAGTTTTGCCGATGTTTGCCGGTATCTATACACGGGGCGCAGGTATTGGCCCGGCAACTGCGTTTCTCTATGCGGGCCCAGCGATAAATGTCCTTGCGATCATCCTCACGGCACGGGTGCTTGGCCCGGAACTGGGAATCGCGCGTGCCGCCGGGGCTATTGTCTTCTCCATCATCATCGGCCTTCTTATGTCGTTCTTCTTCAAAGACAAAGGAATGTCTGATGGTGAATTAGTAAATCCTGAACCGGCAGGGCAGAGATCACGTTCTCTCGGGCAGAATGTTTTGTATTTTCTTGTCCTTGTTTTCATCTTGATTTTTGCAGCGTGGGCGAGGCCAGAAGAAGCAGTCGGGTGGTGGAATGCAGTCTACAATGTCCATTGGTATCTGACTGGTGTAATGCTCATCGTTTTATTAATCATGCTTTTCGTGTGGTTCAGAAAGGACGAAATAGGGGAATGGGTGTTATCAACCTGGATATTTGCCAAGCAGATTCTACCTCTGCTCTTTGCTGGCGTTTTGATAGCCGGATTTCTTCTTGGCCGGCCAAACACTGATGCGGGGATCATTCCCTCCAGGATAGTAGCAACGCTTGTGGGTGGGAACTCGATCGGGGCTAACCTGTTTGCCTCGATCGCGGGCGCGTTCATGTATTTCGCCACGCTTACCGAGGTACCTATACTGCAGGGGCTTCTAGGTAGTGGTATGGGTAAGGGGCCGGCACTGGCATTGCTTTTGGCCGGTCCGGCATTGAGTCTACCCAATATGCTGGTTATCCGCAGCGTAATGGGAACGAGAAAGACATTTACGTTCGTAATACTGGTCGTAATGTTGTCCACGCTTGTCGGGTGGCTCTACGGATTCCTTTTCTAGGAATTTGATGCAGGCGGATGGGTTTGGATGCAGACTGATTAATTAAGGAGTGATGAATGGAGAATGATAAGGGAGCCAGAGGTCTTGGACTGTGGGAAAAGTACTTAACACTTTGGGTGTTCCTGTGTATCATTGCTGGTATTGCGCTTGGCAGGATATTCCCAGGTCTGAGCACGATACTCAGCAGACTCGAGATTGCCAATGTATCTATTCCCATCGCGATATGTCTATTCTGGATGATATATCCCATTATGGTCCAGATCGATTTTCGCCGGGTCGTGGTCGCCAGCAAAACGCCTAAACCTATCGCGACAACCTTGATCGCAAACTGGGCCATCAAACCGTTTACCATGGCATTCTTTGCCTGGCTATTTCTCAGTGTTGTATTCAAGAATCTCATTCCCCACGATACCGCGTTGGAATACCGTGCGGGTATGATACTGTTGGGTGTCGCACCGTGCACGGCAATGGTGCTCATGTGGTCGTATCTTGCCAAAGGTAATATGGCTCACACCCTGGTCATGTGTGCAGTAAATTCACTATCAATGGTCGTCCTGTATGCACCGTTAGCCGGATTCTTGCTTGGTGTGTCAGGCATATCCATACCCTGGGCGACGATCGCGTTTTCCGTCTTGATCTACATTTGCATACCATTGGCGGCCGGCTACTTGACTCGTTCAATTAGCATTAAGAGAAGAGGGCTCGGTTGGTTCAACAAGCGTGTTGTCACTCCCTTGAAGACAGTATCAGTGATCGCTTTGCTGGTGACACTCATCCTCCTTTTTGCGCTCCAGGGGCATGTGATCATAAGTCTACCGGGCGCGATCGGCATGATAACGATTGGTATTTTTGCGAACATCCTTGTTGTTTTCGTCCTGACTTATATCATTGCCAGAATTATTGGAATCGGCTATGAGGACGCGGCTCCGAGTGCGATCATTGCCGGTAGTAATCATTTTGAGGTTGCCATCGCGGTCGCAACGACACTATTCGGGATAAAATCAGGTGCTGCACTGGCTACTGTTGTAGGCGTTTTAACTGAGGTGCCAATGATGCTTTTTATTGTGTGGCTCTGCAAGAGGACAAAATGGTTCTTTCATAAGAACGTCAATAGTCAAATATGACAGGCGTATTCACAATTTTGTCGCATGTATACAAAGGGCCGGGGAGGTATTGATGAAGAAGAGAGTGGCCAAATTGTATTATGGTCTGGGTGTTTTAGCACTTCTTGTTGTGTCAGTGGCAACTATGTTTGTTGTGACGACCGGGCACAACGGGGCGCAGGCAAGTAACACACCTTCAATGGCTGAGCGTGATAGTACCGGACAGATGAAGGTCGACAGCGTGAGTGAGGCAGCGCTGGAACAAGAACTTAGTGCGACAGACGACAAATCACACTCGAAAAGTGACGCGTCGGCCGAAATGACCGATGCGAAGGCTTCCAGCGTAACAAAAAACCCGTTGGCGAACGTACTAAAATCAGGTAAACCCGTGCTCGCTGATTTTGGCAGGGGTACCTGCATTCCGTGCAAGATGATGCAGCCGATTCTTGAGAGGTTGCAGAAGGAGTATGCCGGCAAGGTGGAGATACTCATACTTGATATCGGCGAGTACCCTGTTTTCTCAAAGGAATACCACCTTATGGTAATCCCGACCCAGATCTTCTTCGATTCAAGTGGGAAAGAGGTCAACCGCCATCTGGGCTTCATGCCCGAGGATGAAATCGTTGCGCAGCTGAAAGCAATGGGTGTGGAGCGGTAGACGTGGTTGAGATCTTTGCCTGGTTGACAAAGGTAGTTGAGGGCAATCCTTTGATTGCCGTGACCGCGTCTTTCATCTGGGGCATCCTGAGTATCATCTTGAGTCCGTGCCATCTTACGAGCGTGCCTCTGATCGTTGGGTACATTGATGAACAAGGGCGAATATCAGTCAAAAGAGCTTTTTGGATTTCAACGCTGTTTGCTTTGGGAATCTTGGTTACCATCGCAATGGTGGGTTTGATAACCGCACTTGCCGGTAGAATGCTCGGCGATATTGGCGCTATTGGAAATTACCTTGTGGCCGTCATATTCTTCATTATTGGCTTGCACTTGCTTGATATCATTCCGTTGCCATGGTCAGGATCAGCGGGCAGGCAAATAAAGCGCAAGGGTTTGGTTGGTGCATTTATCATTGGACTGATCTTTGGTCTTGCTTTGGGTCCTTGTACCTTTGCTTATATGGCGCCGATGCTGGGTGTTGTATTCAAGGTTGCCGTCGAGAGATTGCTCTATGCAGTCGTCTTATTGCTGGCCTATGGTATCGGACACTCTGCAATAATCGTAGCGGCCGGCACATTGACCGAAACCGTGAGTCGGTATTTGCACTGGACTGAGAAATCGAGGGGCGCGTTGATCGTCAAGCGGATATGCGGCGTATTAGTGATTCTTGGTGGGATTTATTTGATAGCAACATCATAGCAAGGAGATAATATGAAGATTAGAATCTTGGGTCCAGGTTGTCCACGATGCAACGAAGTGGAAAAGAGAACGATCGATGCTCTCGCTGAACTGGATATCCCGGCTGACGTTCAGAAGATCACGGACCTTAAGAAGATAATGGAATATAACATCATTGCGACACCGGGATTAGTCATCAATGGTAAGATGAAATGCTCGGGAAGAATACCCAGCAAAAGCCAGATCAAAAACTGGATTAATGAAGAACTGTCCTAGGCGATTACTCCGCCTGGGATGTGCTGTATCAAAATTGTCGTCTACCGCATCAAGATCAATTTTGCGGTCTGATTTGATATCCCGCCCAGAGATCTGACAAAGTAGATGCCGCCGGGCAATGCCCTTCCGGCATTATCCGTACCATCCCATATAACCGATGTCTGATAACCGTCAACGGATGGCTGGACATTCATATGTTTGACCGCACGGCCGGTCACATCATGGATAGTCAGATACCCTGCTGTCTGCGCGGTCATCGATATTGTGAACATTGCATTACCGATCGTTGGTCGTATCGTGATATCTGTGATACCCGCATTGTCCTTTGTTAGTTCCTCGATCCCGGTTCCGGTCGGTACCGCTAATAACGCTAGTGCCGCAATTTCGGCTTTGGTGGCCTGGGTACAGAACGCAAGGTCGTTGAATCCGGCGCCGATGCTATCCCCTGGCGTGTGGACAAATGGGTTGTTCGTCCCGTAATTGCCCCAGTCTTCGATATTACAAAGCGCCAGGTAGCCCTGGTCCCAGAATGGCGAGTGGTCTGAATATGTCATGGTCGAAGAAAGATATTTATTGGTCAAAAGTGTAGTGTAGGTATCGGCCGCAGCAATGAAGAAGTCGGCAAATGGTTCGCACGGTGGGTCACTTGGTTTGGCGATGACTTCGAGCGTCTCCGGTTGAATATCAACATACGCGAGCATATCACCATTGATCACACCGAGAATGCTGTCACCGGCAATGCGGGCGATCGCGGAATAATACTCGCTGCCATATAGTCCCAATTCCTCGCCAGAAAAGGCGATGTAGCGGATCGAGTATTCGAAATCATAATTGCTCATCACGCGTGCGGCCTCTAGTACTGCCGATGTGCCGCTGGCATTATCATCCGCACCCGGTGCAAAGTTTGGCGAGTAGAAAGCGTAGGAATCGAAGTGGCCGCATATCACTGCATAGATGGAATCAGGATAAACGGTTCCGTGCTTCACGGCAATGACATTCGGCGCATGGCCGCTGGTATGATTCTGAAAGAAGATCGAGTCGCAGCCGATCGAATCGAACTTGCTGAAGATCCAGTTTGCCGCCGCCATGCAGGAATCATGAGTCGACAGTCTCGTCTGGAAATCCTGCATTCGCTGCACTTTCGCGATTATGCTGTCGGGATCAACGAGGTCAACGATATCCGCGACAGTTTGATTATAGCGAGCCGACGGAAAATTCGCCTCGCTTCTGAGGACCATTGGCGTGAATGACAGACGTTTGACCATTACTCTATGGTTGATGAGCGATTCAAGCATACCGGGAGTCACTTTAATCAAGTGGTCATAGCCATCAACCATCAGGATATCACCGAATGGTGTCAGATCCGTGTTTTCCTGCGTCGGGCGCGCAATGTAATATTGTCCTTCTTGCGGATCAGTATCAAGCAGAGTATACTCGAGCGATGAAATGTTTTCGAGGTCGTTCTGTTCGGCCAAAACGATTGCCGAAGTTCCGAGTTCGGCGAGAACCGTCAAATCCTGTTCAACAAGCGGTCTGAGCCCCTCGTCATTGAGGTCAAACCGGACAAGATATCCTTCAGTTGCTCCAACAACGAGCATAGCCGTCATTAGAAACAAGACTTTTTTCATCATATTTCACCTCTTTATTTATTGTTTAGACAACAATTGACCACCAAAAGTTACTCACAAAGTCGAATTCCCCTGATTTCGTGAGCAAATTCTTTAGGTATGGAAAATCCTACAATAGCGCAACGGTCGAATTTCTTAGCATCGATTACCTTGGTTATCTTGACTTCACAAAGTTCTTTTCCTTCGCGGTCAAGGCCCTTGGCCATATCACCCTTTTTTGGTCTGGGCAAGAATTCATAAGGTATGTAGATTAGTGAATGATCTTCGGGTGTTTCGTCGATCACGAATATCGCCAACCCCGGGCATCGTGGAATGCAAACAAGGCAGCCGGTGCATTTTTCGTAGTCGATTTGCGGCAGTTCGATTATCGAGCCAGGCATTGTTATGGCATTGTTCGGACATGCGTCGACACATGGGTCGCACGGGATCTTTTCAGGACATTCGATCACCACGTACGGACCGGCTTTCCTGCGCTCGGTCGACACCTGCGTTTCCATGATTGCATATCATATACAAAAAACGCGGTGCGTCAACATTGGATTGCAGGCTCAACGGTTGCGAAGCCCGTAGGGCTAATTTCGAATATCTAAATCCGAAATACGAAACAATATCGAATACCGAATGACCAAAATTCAAAGCACGGTTTCGGTCATTAGAATTTTGAGATTCGTGCTTGTTCCCCCTTCGGGGATTCTCATAGATGCAATCAAATTCAAGATTTGAGTGTTTACGGAAACGGTTCTCCGCTGCGGCGGCTTGACTAGTGCCGATTTCCGAGTAGAATTCTCCATGAAAATAATCTGTCGTTGTGAAGATATCACTGAGGAAGAGATCGTTCAGAAAATTAACGAAGGTTATCATACCATGGATGACCTGAAGAGGATTTTGCGGGTGACCATGGGGCTATGTCAGGGCAAGGGCTGCCGTAAGCACATTGCCAAGATCCTTTCACGAGAACTCAACATACCTATCAAGGATGTCGTGCAGCCGACTTACCGTCCGCCGGTTAAACCGATTCCGATCAACGCTACGGTTGACAAAGAATAACAAAGCAGCAGGGCTGGACAAAAGCAAAGAAGGTTGTTGTGTACGTGCTTGATTTGGGCAGTAAGGATTACAAAGAGGTTTGGGAACTCCAAAAGAACCTCCACGAGAAGCGCGTCAACAAAGAATTGCCCAATACGTTGATCTTAGTTGAGCACAAACCCGTCATCACCATGGGCAAGAGCGGGCAGCAGAGCAACGTGCTTTTCCCGGTTGAATTCTTAAAGGAGAAGGGTGTCGACTTTTATCATATCGAACGTGGGGGAGACGCTACTTATCACGGTCCCGGACAGCTGGTTGGTTATCCGATTTTCAATGTGCGGGATGGACTTGCCGGCATTAAACCATTTATCGCGGGTATTGAAACGGCGATAATTTCGACCCTGCAACGTTTTGGTATCGAAGCATATATAAAGGAAGAGATGATCGGGGTGTGGACCGAAAGCGGTAAGATCTGTTCGATCGGCGTTGCAGTGAAGAAGTGGGTGAGTTTTCACGGCTTTGCCCTGAACGTCAATACAGATTTGAGTTACTTTGATTTGATCGTGCCGTGCGGATTGAAAAACGTCGAAATGACGTCAATGGAAAAGATCCTGGGAAGACAAGTAGAGATGAATGAAGTCACGAAGAGCATCGTCACGAGTTTCGCGGACGTTTTCGAGCAGGATGCAAAGAACGTATGTTTAAAAGAGATTATCTGAGAAAGCCGGATTGGCTAAAAGTAAAAATACCGTCCGGGGGTGAATACAAATCAATATACCGGATCCTCCAGAAGAACAATCTTTCGACGGTTTGTCAGGAGGCGCGGTGTCCCAATATCTCAGAATGCTGGAAGCAGAAGAGCACGACCGTAATGATTCTCGGTAAGGTTTGCACCCGCTCTTGCCGCTTCTGTGCAGTGATGACCGGTAACCCGAAGGGACTTCTCGATCCTAAAGAACCAGCTCATGTTGCCGGGGTCATAGAATCCCTCGGGCTGAAATACGTTGTCATAACATCAGTTGACCGCGACGACCTGGAAGATTATGGCAGCCAGCACTATGCAGATACGATAAGGGCTATTAATGAAATGAACCCGCGTGTGAAGGTCGAGGCGCTAATCCCTGATTTCAATGATAACACAGAATGCCTCAAAAGAATTGTGGATGCAAGACCCTTTGTAGTCGGGCATAATGTTGAAACAGTACGCCGGCTCACACCGTACATCAGGGATCGTCGATGCGGTTATGACAAATCCTTGAGCGTACTCAGAAAATGCAAGGAATTAAACGGGCAAATGAACACAAAGAGCGGGTTCATGGTGGGCCTTGGCGAACAGGAGATGGAAATAGAAGAGACGCTGCATGACCTGAAAGACGCCCATGTGGATATCGTTACGATCGGACAGTATTTGCAGCCCACCACAAAGCACTTACCGGTTCAGAGGTATTACACTCCTGATGATTTTGACAAAATGAGGCAAGTCGGAGAGGGCATGGGTGTTGGCCGTGTGATCAGCGGGCCACTGGTCCGTTCATCTTATCATGCGGCCGAAGTATTCAAATGATCGGAGTGGTTGGATTTACTGGTGAATGCTTTGTCTGACCAGTGCCAATGGTGCCTTGCCGTCACTTGACTCAGGTTCAGCGTTCAATATAATATGTTGATTCTGTACATTCTTTTGTGCCATCAACAGATGTACTTTTTTCAATATTATTTTCACAATACCTAAGGAGGTTTCAGTGAAGAAGGGTTTTGTACTTGTTTTCTGTTTCGCAATTGGATTCGTTAATGCGCAATCTTTGCTTGTGACTGTTGAACTCGGTGACGACGTCCGCATCGAGAAATGGTTGGACAAAGGACATCCAACGTATGAATTCATCGATAATAGGGCGATCGCCGAAATTAGCGAGACGGGTCTGGTCACTCTGCGCGCCGATGGTTATGCCGTTGAGGTCATTGACTACTCACCCTGGTCTGGTTCCTACTACTTGAGCGAAGTGCCGGCCGAAATCGAGCCGTCGATCCCCGGTGATATCATATGGCAGGGTGGTGATATTTCGCTGATCGAGATTTCAGAAGAGCAGAAAGCTAATTTGTATAAACTGCCGTTGCGATTTCAACCATTGAGAAAGAGAGAATTGTCGGAAAGATTCTGGCGGCAGTTGCTGAGCAAAATGGTCCCGCTGCGCGATGTCAGATGGGATCCATTCATCCAGGGAATAGTTGATCAGGTGAGTACTGATTCGATCGCTGCTTATGTCCAGAGGCTTCAGGATTTCCGCACGAGGCTTGCTCTGCATGACAGCTCGTTCGCGGCTTCTGAATGGATCCGCCAGAAATTCAATACGTGGGGATTGCCGGCTGCGTTCGACAGTTTTTACATGACGACAAACTGGCCGGGTTCTGGTTATGAGCGCAACGTGATCGCCACGATGACCGGTTCGGTGATTCCTTCAAGGATCGTTATCATCGGCGGTCATCATGATGCGATTGTATGGTGGGATACGACCCTGGCGAGCTGGAACGCGCCCGGGGCCGATGACAACGCATCGGGTACGGTGGCGGCAATGGAGGCAGCACGTATATTCCGGAACTATTCCTGGGATCCTACAGTTCAGTTCATAACCTGGGGAGCAGAAGAACTTGGTCTGATCGGCAGTTATCATTATGCCGAACGTGCCGACAGCCTCGATCTCGATATCGGCGCGGTGTTGAATTTTGACATGATCGGGTACATGGATGATTCAAATCTCGATTGTATTATCCAGCGTAGGGCTTCAGCTCCGCTGTGGCTTTCGAATTTATTCTATGAGGTTGGGCAGACCTATGTTGCGCCGCTTGAGATATACCGGGTCACTTCTGGTGGTGGTTCTGACTGGTATCCATTCGCGGTCCATGGGTTTCCAGCCGTCGGCGCAGCCGAACGTGCCGGCAGTTTCTTTAACCCCCACTACCATGATACTACAGATCTCTTGTCGACGATGACTCCAGCCCTGTACACGAGTATAGTGAAGACCGGTGTTGCGGCACTGGCGGTCTTGTCCTTATACCCGGCTCCGGTCGAGGATTTGCTTGCTCTCGATCTCGGGACCGGGAGCGATGTGCAAATGAGCTGGACCAGCAGTCTGGAGAACGATGTGGTCGGGTACAGGATATGTTGGGGTCTGCAGAGCGAAGTTTACACTGATAGCCTCTATTTGTCAGGTGCATCGAGCCATATCGATACGATAACCGGTTTGATGAATGATTCGACATATTACATCACGGTCAGGGCATTGGATTCAGGCGGGAACCCGAGCTACGCCTCGTATGAGGTGACATGCACGCCGCGGTTGATCCCGTTCGCGCCGGCAGGGGTCGTTGCTACACCGGTTTCATCAGGGGTAAGGATCGACTGGCTGCCGAACGGAGAACTCGACCTGGCCGGCTACAGGCTCTATTGCCGGTTGAACGAGAATCCTACATACGATAGTCTGAACATTACCCTCCTGACCGATACTACTTATACGGATTATCCGCTTTCGGGTGAGAACTGTTACTACTATGCCCTTCGGGCGTTTGACCTCGCAGGTAACTATAGCGATCTCAGTGCCGAAGCATACGGCCGCCCTATTACCCTTGACCAGGGTGTCCTCGTTGTCGACGAGACAAATAACGGGACAAATCCCCCTGATAGTTTGCAGGATGCATTCTATGACTATATCATGGCTAACTACATCCATACCGAATACGAATACACAAGTCCGGCCGAAGCACCGGTTTTTGCAGATTTCGTGCCTTATTCGTCAATATTGTGGCACGCCGATGACTACACTCAGCAGTACGCGGATGAGCATATTGAGGACCTCAGACAGTACCTCGAGGCCGGCGGCAACATCTGGTTTGTTGGCTGGCGGCCTACCGCCAATCTGGAAGGTCTTACCACATACCCGTTCAATTTCAGTCCTGGATCGTTCATGTATGATTACTTTGGTGTCTCTCAGGTTGAGATCACAATGCCCACGGATTCGTTCCAGGCTGCAGATGGTCTGCTGGGCTATCCAAGGATTGAAGTCGATCCCGCAAAGGTTCCGTTTGCGACATGGAATGGAGTCTTGCGATACATAGAGTCGCTTACCCCGGTTTCATCGTCGGCCGAGGCGATATATACAATGGATATGCGCAATAACGCAAGCCCGTACGAAGGTGCGGTCTGTGCAGGACGTGTTCTGGGTAATGACTACAATACCGTGTTCTTTGGCTATCCATTATATTTCATGGAGCAGGACCAGGCTCGGACGGTAGCAGAACGGGTCATGAGTGATTTTGGCGAAGTGGGGATTGCTGAATCACCCAAGGAAGGTGTAGCAGTCGCAGGATTGCTGCTTCATCAGAACATTCCCAACCCATTTAAAGGCCAGACTGTGATAAGTTACCAGTTGGGCACTGCGGGCCACGCACGGTTGAGAATATTCAACGTTACCGGCCAACTGGTAAGGACTCTCATCGATTCTCATCAGGGTCCTGGTTCACACAGTATTGTCTGGTCAGGTACTGACGATCAAGGGCGGAACGTTAGTAGCGGCGTCTATTTCTGCCGTTTGGAACTAGAAGAAAAGAGCGACATCAGGAAATTGACGGTATTACATTAGGAAATAGTTTTCGAACGCGTTTTGCCGTCATTAAGGGGAGCTTCTGTCCATTGATTGTCAAGGTCGGTCTCGCTTGACTGAACAAGCAATCAGGGTATTATTGATATGTAGAAAGGGGAGAGTATGAGCGAGATTCTGCGGGATATTTTGATCAAGAATGAAAAGAAGATAGTACTCATCGTGCTGGATGGTCTCGGTGACCTTCCATCGCCTGAGAAGACGGCATTGGAGATAGCGAAGACTCCGAATCTTGATCGTCTGGCAAAGCAGAGCAGTTTTGGGCTATCTGTACCGGTCGTTCCGGGAATAACCCCAGGAAGCGGTCCCTCACACCTTGCGCTTTTCGGCTACGATCCCATTGAGCATCAAATAGGTCGCGGTGTTCTCGAGGCACTCGGTATAGACCTGGAGGTCAACGAGAATGACCTTGCAGTGCGTGCAAATTTCGCAACCATAAAAGATGGAGTTATTGTCGACCGAAGAGCAGGTAGGATATCCACGCAGGAATGCGCAAGGTTGTGCAAGAAGCTCCAGGCGGCCATTAAGGAAGTCGAGGAAATACCAGTTGTGATAAGACCAGCAAAGGAACATAGATTCGTCGTGAAATTCGATAACGCCGGACTATCAGGAAACCTTACCGATGCCGATCCGCAGAAGGAGAATCTCAAACCCGTATATGCCCAAGCAAAAGATGAAGCGGCTAAGAGATCATCTGAGGTGATAAATTCATTCATAAGAAAGTCGGCTGATGTCCTGAGTGACGAGAAGTGCGCCAATTACGTTCTTCTCAGGGGATACGCAAGGAACCCGAATCTGCAGCCGATGAGTGAGCGTTACGGGATCAATGCTGCTGCGATCGCCACGTACCCGATGTACAGAGGTCTCGCCGCACTCGTTGGCATGGACGTTGTGAAGACAGGTGAAACACTTGCTGACGAGATGAATACGCTCAAGGAGAATTACATTAACTACAACTTCTTTTTTGTGCACATAAAAGGAACTGATGAGGCAGGTGAGGATGGAAATCAGGTGCAGAAGGTCAAGTGTATTGAAGAATTTGATCGGTACGTTCCGATGATCGTCAACCTGAAACCGGATGTTGTTTGCGTGACATCTGACCATTCTACGCCAACTCTTCTGCATTCTCATTCATGGCACCCCAATCCCCTTCTTCTTCATTCTAAGTATGTTTTTCCCGAGAAGAAGCGATTCACGGAGAGAAACTGTTCGCAGGGTTTTCTTGGTAGGTTAAGTTCTATGGATATAATGCCCTTATTATTGGCCAATGCATTGAAGTTGAAAAAGTATGGAGCCTAAAATGAACAAAATAAGCAGAAAAGTACTGATTTCCGTTGCCGACAAGGAAGGTATTGTTGAGTTCGCCAAGGCATTGAAGAGCCTGAATTTTGATATCATCGCGACCGGCGGTACTCAGAAATTACTCGGTGACAACGGGGTCGAAGCGGTCAAAATATCGGATTACACAGGCGGTTCAGAAAGCGAGCGTGTCAAAACCTTGAGTCAGCGAGTAGCCAAAGAAATTCTCGAAACCGGTGAGATTGGTCTTGTAGTATGCAATCTATATCCGTTCTTCGCTCAGAAAGGTAAGAAACTGGACGAAATGATCGAGTTCATCGATATCGGTGGTGTGACATTGATTCGGGCTGCTGCGAAGAACTACAAAAAAGTCGCTGTTGTTTTCGACCCCGCACAGTACCACGATGTCCTGGAGAACCTGCAGCAGGGAAAGGTTGATGAAACATTCAACCTCGGATTGGCGAAGAAGGCGCTGGACTATATTGCCTGGTACGACGCGGTCATTGCCGATTATTTTTCACCTGATTTCGAAGCGAAGACTTTTTTTACATTCGGTGCTGAAAAATTCATACCCATGCGCTACGGCGAGAATCCCCATCAGAAAGCGGCTTTCTTCCTTGACCGGAAATTTCAGGATGATTTCAAGATACATGGTGGAAAAGAAATATCATACAACAATATCCTCGATGCTGATGTTGCTTTCGGAGCGGCCAATGACTTTCGTGATGAGATCGCCTGTGCGATCATCAAGCACCAGACACCCTGTGGTGTTGCGGTGGGAGAGACACAGTCTGAGGCGTTTGAGCGGGCTTACATGGCTGATTCGATATCAGCCTTCGGTGGTATTGTCGGTCTCAACAGGAAGGTCGAATCTGGTACGGCCGAACTCATCAAGAAGCATTTCTTTGAGGTCGTCATTGCTCCTTCATACGATGACAAGGCACTGGAGATTTTGCGGACGAAGAAGAATCTTCGGATCGTCCAATTGAATCCGGAACTTATCAAACCTGTGGTTTACCGTCCGGTCTTCGGTGGAGTTCTAGTCCAGGAAAGGGATGATGCAGACTTGAAGGATTGGGAGGTGGTCACGAAGCGAGCACCCGATGATTACGAGACCGCGGCGTTGAAATTTGCCTGGAAGGTTGTGAAGTGGACGAAGTCAAATTCGATTGTCTTTGCAATAAAGGGCAGGACCGTGGGTATCGGTGCCGGTCAGACTTCGAGAGTCGGTGCGGTTGAGATAGCACTGCGGCAGGCAGTCGAACGCAGCGCCGGCATCGTGATGGCCTCGGATGCTTTCTTTCCATTCCGTGACGGGATTGATACTGCGGCTAAAGGCGGTGTGACCGCGGTGATTCAACCGGGTGGCTCAAAGCGGGACGGTGAGGTTATCGAAGCCTGTGATGAACACGACATTGCAATGGTGTTCACCCACATCAGACATTTCAGACATTAACAGAACTCATTTGCCCGTAGTTCTCGCTATAGAATAACCCACAGAGACACATCGAAGACAGTATCTTCAGTATCATTACCGGTGATGTGATCAACGTTGTCGCGTAGCACCTGGCCTATTTCCGCGCCCAGATGGAAATTGCGGTGGAATTTGTAATCGATGCCCAGTTTGATTTCCAGCGTTTTTTCAACAACACCCGAGGGAAATGGTGGATTAATCGGTCCTCCCTCTTCATTATAGGGAAGAAAGATACTGCCCTCGCCTTTTCTGATATAGGCAATGGAGAGATGTGGGTATATTCCGTAAGCATTAACGTATTTTACGGCGAACGACAATTCATCGACATCATTACCCAAAGGGTAACCGAGGCAACGTTCTCTCTGTTCGTATACGTTCTGTGGTTGACGCTGCGTATAAACCCATTTGTCGACGAAAGTGTAATTGACATGAGCAATAAGAGAATTGACGATCAGTGACTTCAATCCTACCTGGTACGCGAATTTATCAGGATTTGGATCGTCTTCATACATGTAATCATCGATCAAGAATTCTGCGTAGAATATGGAATTGAAAAGGTGGAGTTGCAGATCGAGGGACCACATTATGTTATCATCGCGATAACTGCTCCACTGAGCAAGGTAGAAGGGTAGCAGGAAATTAACATATGACGGTTCGAGGGAGTCGGCAGACAATATGGATTCTGAAAACCCTATCTTGAGGAATCCCCTGAGGTTCAATCCGAGCCGGTGAACAGAAAGGAATCTGGATTTCGCGGCGTCGAGAATCGAGAACATTCCGTGGAATTCTAGAAGTTGTCCTGGAACGTGAAGATGTAAGCCATCGTATCCCTGTGGTGCTGAAGAAAGTAGCAGGCTGTGTTCAGCACCAGGTCCCCAGAAAACATCACGTCGACCGATATCCATGTTGAATCTTTCGTGATTGAAACTCAAGAGACCCTCACTGAGATATGTCTGGAAATCATTCCAGGGTTGAGGACCAAGCGTGTCCAGCGTGTTCGCACGCCTTATCCGCATCGCGTGAGAGAACTTCAAGTGGCTTAGCAGTATGCCACCGAATCTCTCGTCCAGAGCTCCAGAGTAAAACTCCGGATTGCTTTCGTATCGGCCGATCACATGAAGCAAATAGGAAAAGTTAGGATTCTTGGTCAGAAGCGGTGAGAAGTCAGATATTATTTTTCGGTCCGTGCGGTTCAATTTACTTTCGTTGATTATTATCTCATCGATCTGACCGATCAGCCAATCAACATCGTGAGGTTTCATTGCGGTCATCTGTACGAAACCCCTGAGCTGCAGATATTCAATGTCATCCATTATCGGCGAGTCGATCGGTAAAGCGTAGGTGAAAATCAAGAAAAAAAGCACGCTGGCCTCCTTGGATTTTCTGTCATGATACCAATTATAACAATCAAAGCGTCTTTTGCAAGTGTGACATCATTCCTGTTGCGGAACACGCGTTTTTACGTATTAAACGATCAGAACTCTCGTGTCAGTGCGAGATGTATTTTGCCATCAGACCACTTTCCTCCTTTTGGCCAGGCGAGCATAAGGGAAGCATCGGCTATCCGGGACTGCGCCGAAATTCCGAGGCCGTAGGAGTATAGAAAAGTACGGTCGATCCTGGCGATATCGAAGAGCGGGAAGATGAACAACCGATGGTATTCAATATTCACCCATAAAGCCCTCTCTGCTGTGAATTCATCTTCCAGGTAGCCGCGTAGGTCCCCCGAGCCTCCTATTCTAACGTGATCGAAGAAATCAAAGGTATCGGTCCAAACATGACGGTAATGGGGTCTTATGCTGAAGCTGAAAAAACTCAGATTACCGTCATACATAAATTTCAGACGGTCCGCGGTCCTAAAAAGATAGTCAACACCGAGCTGGTGATCTGTTGACCAGGTACTGGTTTTGTATTCAAGGCCAAGGCCAGCTCCCAGAAGGTTATCAGAACTCTCTGAGACAAGGGTGTCGTTATCGTAATGGTTGACGATTTCAAAACCTGAGAGTAGTGAAATACTGAAATAATCACCGATTGGTGCTCCGAATTTGACTTGCCCGCTTATCAACCTGGTGCTGTCGTAAGTGAGTATGGAAAATTCTCCTTCGATATGGGCCGGAGCGATCAATACGGGCTCTTGTCCCCGGATCGAGAAGAGCCGTTCATATTCGTAATCAAAGTGCATTTTCCGCAGGGTACCTAGCAGGTTGGATGAAGCAAAAGATGCCCCGAATTCCCGGTCGTCGCCGCTGAGCGAGCCGGATAGCATCAGCAGATCACTTTCCTTCTCATGCAGCGTCAACAGAAGGTAGTGGCGTCCGTCACGATTGGGAATGATCTCATCTATCCTGTCAAATGCACCGGTATCAAGGAGTCTCTTTTTGGCTCGTTCAGTCTTCCTAGCAGAGAAGTATTCACCGGCTTCATAATCAGCCATTCGTTTCGCTGCTCCGATGTCGGTTTTACCTTCGGTCCGTACCAACAGATCTTCAATCTCTACCCTAGGGCCTTCCTCGATGGTCAGGATGAGTTGTGGCGAACCTGCGTCACTTTCGAGCATAGCAGGATATATTCTGCAGAAAGGGAAGCCAGCGTTATTGTATTTTGCAATAATCGAATATATCAACCGCTCGGCATCCTGCTCGCCGGTAAGATCGGCTGCTTTCTGCAGAAGATATTGTGATGAGAAAAAAGTATTTCCCCTCGTTTCCACGAAGAGAAATTGGGTATTGAAAAAAATGGCGAATATTACTAAGTTAAGCAACGATATTTTTTTTGCGCGCCCATCAACACTGAAATAGGTAAGGCCGCCACTTAGAATTTGGTCTGCCAAACTCGTTCAATACGAAGGTGAAATAGTTTGGTCTTTTGGGTTTCTTCAAAAGATGCATGCCGACGTGCCCCAGGCTGCGATTCCCTTTTCTGTTATTGCATTCATGGCAGGCACAAACAAGATTCTCCCACGACTCATCCCCACCCAGCGCCTTGGGCATTATATGATCAGCGGTCATCATCCCCGTTCGCTTGCCACAATACTGGCATTGATGATTGTCCCTTTTTATGACATTCTTCTTTGTCAGCGATATCTCCTTCCGTTTAATCCGAACGTAGTATCTCAGTCGGATCACGGAAGGAACGCGGTAGCTCACAGTGATGGCATGCATGACCTTCCCGTCCTCCTTCTCAACCATATCAACCTTTCCCAGGATCAATAGTGTTATTGCTCTTCTCAATCTGAGGATGGTGAGCGGTTCATAGTTCTGGTTGAGAAGAAGTACGGGCAATTGCAGCATCAGTAATTCACCTGGATGGGTGCAATTTTGTCTACGACGAACTTTCGGCTGTAGGTAAATACACCAAAGATGCTTGAAGAATCTTCGTATTCTATATAAATACGGAACGAATCAGGGATCGAGTGATCGATCCATATTCTGTCAGGGGTCAGGTTCACTCTGATCTCATCTGCGCTCTTCATCAATTCCTCTCTGATCATATCATCGTTCTGTACGGGTCCGATGCGCACTGTGGTCTCGACCTTTTCGCTGATCGAACCATAGCTGAAGTGCACGCGGCCGACCTGGTACCCGACATAGCCGACCAGCAGGAGAATTATGATCAAGAAAATGACGCCGAAACCAGAGAGACCTTTGCTCATTGTGATCCGCCCTTGCAGTAAAACCATTTATCTTCCTTCAGTTCTTCAAGCCAGGTATTGCTGCGTTTTGTTTCGTTATTTGCATAATAAGCCCACTGCGCATCGGATTTTGCTTTTGTGTAATGAAAGATCGCAGTGTTGAAATAACTCATTGCAGCTTCGAGGACGCCGCAGTTGCTTGTGCTCTTATTCTGCATCCATTTTGCGCGCGCATCGTAACCCCGGCGTATGTAGACATCACCGAGCAACAGGTATGCATAGTAATTGTTGGGTTCTATGGTCAACGCTTCTCTTGCAAGATCTTCGGCAGTGCTGTAGCGGCCCCTTTTGAGATTGAGGTCGACGAGTTGATAAACCGGGGAAGCACTATTTGGCGCGAGGCGACGCGCTGTGTTAAGTGCTTCTTCGGCGGCCTGGTATTTTTTTTGCTCAACATAGACGGCGCCCAGTTGAACGTGGTATCGGTAGTTGTCGGGCTGTTCCTTGACCAGGTCGGTGTAGATCTTGCCGGCTGCTTCGTAGTTCTTCAGATCGAAATATGTCTGTGCCAGTTTTTCACGGACTTCTACGATGTTGGGTTTCTTCTCGATGATGGCCTCGAGATAGTCGATCGCCTTTCTCGGCTCTTTCTTTTCTACGAAGATATCGGCAATCGCGAACATCGTGTTTATGTTTTCGGGCTCGTACTCAAGGCTCATGTTGTAATATTCCAATGCCTTATCGTAATTCTGCATTTTGGTATAAACATAACCAAGCCCATTGAGAAGGTTGACGTTTTTCGGAGCTATCTTTAGACCTGTTTCATATTCGAACATGGCATCGCCAAATCTCTGTAATTCAGTGTACAGTGCTGCCAATCCTTCGTAGGAACGTGAATCCCTGGGGTCTAGCGCCTTTGCCTTGTTATACTCGGCTTCAGCCGCGATTATATCATTCTTGGCCCTGTAACCCTTGGCAAGGGCAATATAGGCAGCATAGTACTCGGGCATTACTTCAATTGCCTTTTTGAAGTAGTTGATGGCCTCATCGTAATTACCCTGTTTGTAATATTCAAAACCTATGGAGTAGTTCTGCTCCGCTTCTTTTTGTTTTTCCTCAGTCGTTTTGGTCGTAGGTTCTTTTACAGTTTGCGTTGGTGCACACCAAACAAACAAACTTACGACGATCAATACCGCAAGGCACATCTTTTTGAGTGTATTTTGCATTATATCCTCCAATCAGATGGAGCCGACGGGATTCGAACCCGTGACCTCTTGACTGCCAGTCAAGCGTTCTCCCAACTGAACTACGGCCCCGATATTCTTTCGCAAAATCAACAAATTATATTATGAATGTGGCCAAAGTCAAGCGTGAATTGCCGGGGGCAGGAGTATGGCGAGATTGACGTCGGAGGGGGCATCGCCCCTCCGACAATGTATCTCTTAGTAGCCCCCGGGTATTTCTTCTCCCGGCATGAGCACGATATAGGGAAGACACCATGCCCGTGCATAGTAAAGGGCATCTTCGTTTCCGAACAGTGTTTGCCAGCCGAGGACGTCTACTGCGCTATGCCGGACAGCGGGTGTCACGAGTATACTATCGTGGGCAATTATCCAGGTGCGAGTGAAAGTATTCACGTCATCACGAAAGAACGGTTGCCGGATATGATAACCGACACCGGGTCTGTGCCCGGTCCCGTGGTGAAGAAATGCCCAGGTTGAATCAGCGAGGGCACTGCAGGTGACGGTCACGACCACGGTATCGTTTGGGAAGAAAATCGGCAGTTCGCTTCTTTCATAATAAGCGCTGGGGTCAGTTATGACAAATTCATAGTTACGGCTCGCTACAACCGCTCGCACCTCGGTTATGGCAACAGGATTCTGATTGTTTGCAGTGTGGATGTCAGCCGCTGTCAAGCTGGCGATACGCCACTGACCCGCGTCGTTCTTCCATAGTTTTACTCGCCGAACCAGGCTGTCGGAAATGACCCTCTCATAAACCGGACCAAACGGGTCATTGTTGACGAAAAATCCGTAACCAGGTGGTGAGCCGGCAAGGTATGCGTATATCGTGACATCAGCGCTATCACCGCTGACAGTGATCTCGTAATGTCTGATAATAGGCCGCTCTATCCATCGTACCCATCTGACGTACGAAATGGTATCGAGGAAGGGTTGCATAGTCACAGATGGAGGAGGGACGTTAGTGCTGTCGTCATGATTCTGGACCGCTCCTTCAGCAAGATAGGGGGAGGATTCAAGAATTCCCTGGATCGCCATTTCTTCGCTGTCTCTGCTGCACGATACCGTCAGCGTTACGATCAGAGTTAGTAGCATAAAAATATGGATATTCTTCATCTTTCCTCCTTCTACCGTTTTGACGTGGGTGGGTGTATTTTTGGTTTAATCAGCAGCCCGGCGGCTCTTTGATAATCGCGCGGCCAGTATGCTGAGCTCAAAGAGCAACAGCAAGGGTACGGACAGAAGCAGCAGCGTGAAGAAATCGCCGGTCGGTGTTATCACTGCACACAGAACGAGGACGGCAACGATCGCCTCGGGTCTATGTTTTCTTATCGTATCAACATCGACAATACCAAGCCTCATCAAGAAGAATGACAGCAAGGGCAGCTGGAAAAGAAGCCCGCTGCCGAGCAAACACCAAACAAAAAAATTCAGGTATTTGCCGATGTTCATCAGGGGTTGGATCGTGTCGCTGCCAAACGAAAGAAGGAATTTCAGGCCGAAGGGTATGAGTATGTAGTACCCGAAGATGATGCCGACAGCGAACAGAAACATCCCGGTGCCGATATAACTCAGTGATATTCTCCGCTCGCTGCTGGTGAGGCCTGGCCCAATGAATGCCCAGGTTTGGTATAGAGTGAACGGGAAAGAAACAACGACACCCAAAAAAATCGCCACTTTTATTTGGGCAACAAAAGCCTCGGCCGGTGCAAAGAAGTATGTCGTTCCGATCGCCGCCCGTTCGATAATGAGATTCAGGAATCTCTTTGCGAAAAAGAATCCCGCGATGGTGAAAAGACCGATCGCACCGATCGAGTACAGTATCCTCTTTCGGAGTTCTTCAAGATGTTCAATGAAGGATGTTCGTTTTTCGTTCATGTACATCCTATTGCTTGCATGAAGGAATGTTCGGCGGCTTCAATCTCGATATTCAAGGGGCAGCAGGTAGATCACGTTATCGGATACTGCCATGAGTTGGTCATCGATGACATATACGCTCTCATAAGGTATTCGCGGCAGGTTGTATATTATGCGGTAGTTCTTGCTGCCGGGTTCGTAGTAGTACACACCGGAATATGTCGCGCAGTATATGACAGTATCATCTGCGTCTATGTCATAGATGTTGAAGTAGGGCAGAAGTTCCCATTCTGTGCTGTCCGGGACCGAGTCGCCTGCTGGTCCGGGGAAGCGTATGATCTGGTTGTTCGTTCCGAGTGTGAAAATGTCATCTCGTACCTGGACAATATCCTTGGTGCCGAAACTTAGCAGTGTCGACCATAAACCGCTTTCCTTCTCGTATTTATACATCCCGAATTCCCCGCCCACATATACGGCATGCGGCGTCGGGAGTAGAGCATACACCGCCCCATGGGATGGCCCGAAGAGTATTGCGTCGCCGCTGCCTTCAATTATCCTGAAGGCTCCCGACCGTGTGCCTATGTATATATTCTTGCTGTCCCTTTGAAGAGCCAGTACGTCATCGCTGAACGTTTCGGTTGGGAATTCCATGCTGCCCGATGTTCTGAAAACGCGATTGCGCTGCGCAATATAGAGTTCGTTGTTGTAAGAAATGACGTCAGTGATCGCATCTCTGAATCGCTGGTAGCCCCATTTTTTGGTATCGGTCGAGTAGTAGGATACCCCTGTTCCGGAAACGACGAGGATCTTCCCGTCTACCTTTCTGACTGCTTTTATGTTGGAATCAATGGGACCGGTGATGATACGTTGACTCTGCCAGGAGACCTTGTTGTATTTCAGGATTCCATAGCGATGAGTACCGACATAAAGGTACATGCCGTCATCGTAGAGTGCGGTAATTGGATATTGCTCAAAAGGCGTCTGCGATGTCTGTATATCGTCGCTGTAATAATAAGGAGTCAGGAAGGAATATTGCCGCATGTCTGATTCCGAAATTGCTCGGTACCACTGAAGATTCTGGGGGAACGAATTGATCCTGGTCAACGTACCTATTACTTTGTCGAGTGAATATTTGTTGAGGGTCCCTGCGGTTTCTATGTATAGATTACTCACGTCGATGGCGAATCTGTTGACCGAGAAATGAATAGGGAACTCTCGTGTATTGAAGGAGGTCGTTGAAAACCTCAGAAAGTTGTCGCTGCATGCGATCCAGAGATCGGTATTGTAGTTATCGTACCCGATCATCTTGGCACTACGGTCTATGTATATTGTCTGTTCGAGCTGGAGATTGTGTTTATTTATGAAGAGTAGATAATCATCACTGAGAGCGAAGATATTCTGATTGGATGCCGCCAATGATTTGACGGTGCCAAGTGGAGCCAGCATTTTATACCGATCCCACAGTGCGTTCTGAGGATAGATATTCGTGTGTATCAGGAAACAAATAATAAAGCCAACCATTACATTCTATTGTTCAAATTCTCTCCTGAGGATGTAGTTGAAAGCCCGCGGTATGTGTTGGAGTAGATCTGCGGCGGTCAGCGCGTATTCGTTGCTTTCTTCCATCGCCTGGTCTGCGGCCAGACCATGCAAGAAAACTCCGGTGACCGCAGCGTCGAGCATGGCTGTTCGCTGCGCCACGAATCCGCTGATCAAGCCGACAAGGACATCTCCCGAACCAGCGCTTGCGAGTCCTGAATTCCCGGTTGTGTTGACGTAGGTCCTTCCATCGGGCGCGGCGATAAGGGTGGGTGCACCCTTAAGCACGAGGACACAATTGAATCTTCTTGCGTATTCGGCAGCAACGTCGAACCTGTTTTGGTTGATCTTCCGTGGTGTTGAATTGATCAGTCTGGCGAATTCACCCGGGTGTGGTGTCATGATGACCGGTGCATTCATCTCCGCGGTTATTTCCGGGTACTGCGCGATGATGTTGATGGCATCTGCATCGATTATGCAAGGGATTCGTATTTTAGGTAGCAGTGTCTTCAAGAAGACGGCAGTTTCTGGATGCGTTGTGACGCCAGGGCCGACCACGACGGCGGAACTTGATTTGAGGAACGGCTTGATACTTCCCATTGCCGCAGGACTGATGGTTTCAGCATCGGTTTGCGCGAGAGGAATTTTGACCACTTCGAGGGGCTTGCCTTCCAATGAATTGATGATACCACGAGGTACGGCCAGGCGGACAAGCCCGGCACCTGCCTTCAGTGCTGCATAGGAGGCCATGGCTGCGGCTCCGCTGAAGCCCCGTGCACCGGCGATTACAAGGACACTGCCAAACGTTCCTTTGTTGCCGTCCGGCGGTCGGAATGGAAGCAGAGAAAAGATGTCATCACACTCGACCGTTCTCGGAAAACCTTCGTCTATCGAGGCATACGGTATGCCGATATCGATGACATGCAGTTCTCCACAGAACGCCTTACCCGGAAATAAGTAATGCCCTCGCTTCGGCAGGCACATCGTTGCCGTGGCATCGGCGATCACGCACGTTCTTGTGCATTGGCCGTCATTACCGTTGATACCTGAGGGAATATCTATCGAAAAGATGAAGGCATCGGATTCATTCATGAACTCGATCACCTGTCCGTAGATGCCTTCAGGAGTACCAGTGAAGCCGGTGCCGAATACGGCATCGATGACGACATCAGGGTTGAAGGTGCTGCGCAGTGACTGCAACTGCTTAATGCGGGAGGCATATTGTATTTCATGGTCTGCGCCCTGCAGCAACCGAAAATTACGGAGGGCATCTCCCTTGAGTTCCCTTGCCTGTCCAAGGAGCACGGTCTTCACCAACGCGCGCCGGTTGAGAAGATGACGGGCAATGACAAAACCGTCCCCGCCATTATTGCCCTTGCCGCAAATGATAAGGACCTTCAGTCCTGAAAGATCGAAGTAATGCTGGAGCACCTCGACACAGCCCCGTCCGGCGTTTTCCATCAGGACCATTCCTGAAATACCCAATTTTTTTATCGCCCAGGCATCTATCTTCCTCATTTCGGTGTTGGTGACAACCCTCATAAGAAGATTCTATGGAAAAAGCAGTCGAAGTCAATATTGAATGAATTCCGGAAAGATCGAGTCCCCTTGGACAGATATTGCACTAAACGACCGATACTGAGTGCTGTCCAAAAGTAAAGCACAGACTTGACTTGGCGTTGAGTATGTGTATAATGTACAAAGGAGAAAAAATGATTTTGTTGCTATTTGGTCAGGCCCAGGGGCAGGGCAACCCAATAATGGGATTGCTTCCTCTGATTCTGATATTTGTCGTTTTCTACTTTCTATTGATTCTACCGCAACAGCGAAAGCAGAAAAAGCACCGGAAATTGATCTCCGAGTTGCAAAAGGGCGATCGCGTGACAACATCTTCAGGTATTCGCGGGACAATAGCGAACGTAAAGGATGATACGATTACTCTTCTTATCGCAGATGGCGTAAAGATAGAACTGGAAAAGGGTCATATCGTAAATAAGCTGAATACGAGCGGCAGCTAGAAACATCGGGGGTTTGCAGCTTTCGGCTGCAAGGACGGAGTAGAACTTGACAATGGCGGTGTTAAAATATCCCACTGCAGTATTACGAAAGAAAACGATCCCGGTCGAGAAGATCGGGGAGGATGTTTTCAAATTGGTCGAGGGCATGATCGAAACGATGCTCGCTGAGGATGGGGTCGGTCTCGCGGCTAACCAGGTCGGTTCTGAGTACCGCATCTTTGTCATCAACGTAACGCCGAGTAATGAGGACCCTCAACCTCTTGTCTTCATAAATCCAGTTGTGTTGGACAAAGAGGGCGAAATTCTTGATGAAGAGGGTTGTTTGAGTTTCCCGGATCTTTATCTGCAGATACCGCGTCCGGAAAAGGTCCGGGTGCATGCTAAGAACTTATATAATGAGGATTTTGTGCTTGAATTGAGTGGCCTGCTGGCCCGTGCGGTCATGCATGAGGTAGATCACCTCGATGGTATTCTCATAATTGACCACGCCTCTGCCGTTGAGAAAGAGAAGGTCGAAAAGTATCTCGAGGGCAGCAGCGCGGGTGCGAAGGTAAGCGGCGGGTCATGACATTGCTCTTCTTTGGTTCTACTGATTTTTCCTTGCCGATCTTGCAGAGATTGCATGATGAGTACGGTGTTTTGGCAGTTGTGGTCTCGAAGCCGAAACCTAAGGGCCGAGGATTGAAAAGCTCATTGCCGGAGATCGCACGTTGGGCAGAGAGTGCCGGTATGAAGGTATGCATGCCGGAAGACCCTAACAGCGGGTCGTTTATCAGTGAATTGAAAGCGTTGGAACCGGATTTGTATGTTCTTTCAGCATACGGTCACATTTTGAGTAAGGATGTTCTTGATATCGCCCGCATCGGCGGGATCAATATTCACCCTTCACTCTTGCCCAAGTATCGCGGCGCGGCACCAATTCAAAGGGCCATTATGTCTGGTGAGGAGGAGACAGGGGTAACGATCTTCTTTATGGACGAAAAGATCGATCACGGAGCTGTGATCGCCCAGCGCTGTATCCCTATCGAAAAAGATGATACTTTCGGATCCCTTGCCACAAAGCTGGCTAAACTTGGTGGTGATATGATCGTTGAAACGATCCACACCATTGAATCCGGAGGCTACCGTTCTGTCAAACAGGAGGGTGAAGTAACGTATGCACCAAAGCTGAAGAAAGAGGAGATGATGATCGACTGGCGGCAGGAAGCGCTAAAGGTTTATAACCATATCCGGGCGCTATCTCCATATCCGGGGGCGAGGACGCGTTTCCGCGATAAGGAATTGATCATAACGCTGGCGCAGTTGGGAGACAAGAACCTGACGCCTGGCGCACTCCTGGTAGATAGTCGAAAACTGTACGTTGGCGCGGGCAACGGATCGCTCGTGTTACTTGAATTGAAACCAGAAGGTAGGAAAATCATATCGGCACTTGATTTTGTGAACGGGTACCGTATACAAAAAGGAGAAATAGTAGGATGACTGCACGTGAAGCTGCGCTGAATGCGCTCTGTGAAGTTGAAGAAGGGAGGAATGTAAAGGATGCCCTGGCGGCAATATTTGAAAAGAATGAATTAAAAGATGAAGATCGGCAGCTGGCCAATGAACTGGCATTTGGTACGCTTCGACACCGTGAAGAGATAGATCAGATCGTGAGGGAGACCCTTACCGGGGATTTCTTCTCACTTGATGCGACCCTAAAAAATGTATTGAGAATCGCTGTTTATCAATACTTGTTTTTTGACAGGATCCCCATATACGCGATTGTCAATGAAGCAGTGAATTTCGGACGAACCATCAAAGAGAAAGGTCTTATCAACGCGGTGTTGCGTGGCGTCATAAGGAATAAGAGAGTACAGGTTTTACGTGAACCGCGCGCTTGGGTATTCAGAAAAATCATGGATGCGTACCAGGTGGAAGGCGAGAAGATCATTGATTGTTTCAAAATACGCCCAACGCCCTACATCCGCATCAATTTGCTGAAGAACAGCGTCGAGGAAGCGAAGGAAAGGTTACGGTTGAGTGGCCTTGAGTACAGGCCTGCGAACTGGTTTTCTGAATTCAAGTCGGTCGATCATCTCAGTTTGATAATAAACAGTCCCTTGATGAAACAGGGATATATAAGTATTCACGATGAGGCGCAGGGTCTGGTCTGCCACCTTGTTGATCCAAAACCTGGAGAGAAGATCGTTGATCTCTGCTCGGCGCCTGGCAGCAAGGCTACCTATATGGCTGAGTTGATGAAGAATGAGGGCATGATTGTTGCGGTGGAAATAAGCAATGAGCGTTTGAAGTTGGTGGTCGAAAACGCAGCCAGACTGGGTATAAGCATAATAAAACCCGTTATCGCTGACGGCCGTTACTACAAACTGGAGAAAGTTGATAAGGTATTGGTGGATGCACCTTGCACGAATGCTGGTGTCATAGCCAAGAGACCGGAGGTCAAGGACCGGGTAAACAAGAAAGTAGTAATGAGGTTGGCTAAACTTCAATACGATCTACTAATGAACGCCGCTACCTTTCTGAAAAAGGGTGGTTCATTGATTTACTCGACGTGTAGCATACTACCGGATGAAAACGAAGAAGTCATTGCACAATTCTTGAAAGACAACCCGGATTTTGAGATCGAACCGGCTAAGAAATTCACGGCTCAGGGTGATGAGTTTCTTAAGATCCTTCCGTGCGACTACAACACGGATGGTATCTTCGCCGCGAGGCTTAAGAAAACAAGTTGACCATAGGTGCTGTGGTAAAGCAGTAGACTTTAGAGCAATACGCAAAAAAACTACATTCCCTAAGTAAATCTGCAGGCAGAATCTACGATCCTGATATCGATTCTCTATATGTAGAAAAAGTCTCGGTATTCAGGGAGTTATTCCACTATTTCAGAGTAAATTAGTACTTGACAAAAATCAAATTATGTGTAAAATGGGGTGAAATGGGGAGAAATGGGGAATATTAGATTTCGTGGATTCTATACTCACACACTAGATGACCGAAAACGGCTGGCAATTCCAAGCCAGTTTCGTAATGTACTCAAACACGAGTCCGAAGGTCGGGTCATTCTGACACCGGGCTATGACCGCGAGATAGCCGTTTATCCGTTAAAAATATGGGAAGAAATTGAAGACAAAGAATTGCTCTCCCTATCGATGGACTATCTCAAATCCCGTCGTTACCGACGGCACTTCACTTTTGGCGTCAAGGAGGATAGGCTGGATGCTCAAGGACGAATATTGTTGCCCGATTTCTTGCTTGATCATGCTCGCATTGCAAAGGAAGTCGTTATCGTTGGTGAGATAAACTACATTGAACTATGGTCTCCTGAGACATATGAAACATTCAGTAAGGAGATCGAGAAGTTCTATTCAGAGGATGCCGAGAGCATCGAGGAATTGAGAAGGAGGAAGCATGAAAATACAAGCAGTTGAGGCAGTCAAAGATAAGAAAGTATCCTTTTTTCTACCGAACGGTGAAATCGATGAGCAGGGTTTTGAGAAGATCGAGGTGTTATTGAAACAGATGATTGAACAGGGTGATGTAAACATAATACTCGATCTATCGAGGGTCAGCCACATAAACTACAAAGTTGTAGGCTGGCTGATCGATTACCAACAGAAATTCAAGAAATTCGGAGGCGACATCAAGCTCGTCAATGTCTCACCCTACCTCTTCGATATCCTGAGACTATACGGTTTCTATCCTTTTGAGGTCTATCCTTCACGCAGGGCTGCGCTGAAGAGCTTTGCCTGAGCAACAGGATCAGATCTATCATCAGCCCGTCCTTCTGGATGAAGTCATCCGCTATTTGGATCTGAAGGCTGGAGGTACTTATCTTGACTGCACGGTCGGTGGAGCTGGTCATCTCATGGCAATGTTGAAACGGACGCAGGATACAACCTTTATCGGCATTGATTGTGACCCTGATGCCGTTGCATACAGCAGAGAATTGACGTCGGCTTATAGCAAGCGTTGTTATCTCATAGAGGATAATTTTATTAATCTAGATTTAATCCTTGACAAATTAAATATCGGGGGCGTCGATGGTGCGCTGTTTGACCTGGGCGTCTCTTACCATCAACTTGCAACTCCGTCCCGCGGGTTCAGCTACGAACGGGAAGGTCGTCTGTTGATGAATATGTCACCGGTGACCGAATCCTTGAGCGATAGGTTGAGGAGAGTCAGGAAGAACGAGATAATCAAGGTTCTGAAGGAATTCGGTGATGTCCGCAATTACCGCAAATTGGGCCAGCGCATATACGATGCGCGAAGGAATCTCCATTCGACGCTGGAACTGCGAAGACTTGTGGAAGATTCGGTACCGCGCAGGTTTCTTAAGAAGAACCTGCAAAAGGTTTTTCAAGCGCTCAGGATCTGGACGAACGATGAACTATCCAACCTCTCGCAGGCATTACCTACAGCCTTTCAGAGGCTGGGGAAAGAGGGAAGGATGGTTGTGATATCATATCACTCGGGTGAAGACAGGATCGTTAAACGCTTCTTCCGGCAATTGAAGGTGTCAGGAAAAGCTCGTTTATTGAGCAAGAAAGCAATGAAGCCGAGTGATGAAGAGATCCGTGAAAACCCCAGGGCAAGGAGCGCCAGGTTGAGGGGAGCGGAGAAATGCGCATCCTCATAATTTTCGTTTCGGTTATTATCTATATGTTCGTGCTTGTCCTAATCGAAAGTGAACTGGTCAAGATCGAGGTGCGAAAAGAGGTTATCGAGCGCGATGTTGTTGAATTACAGAATGAAAAAAAGCAGCTTGAATCAAGCCTCATCGATGTGGCGAATCTCGCTCATATCGAAGCCGCCGCAAGGGAGATGGGGTTCGTTTTTCCTCAAAAAGATGACATACTGGGAGTGATAGAGTGATTCGCACCAAAATGCTTAACGTGTTCCTCTTCCTTGTGTCCTTGGTCTTTTTCTCTTACCTCTTTTACATTCAGGTCTTCAGGCATCAATACTACGAGAAGAGAGCAAGACAACAGCACGAGAAAAAATTCATTTTACTGGGTGCCCGGGGCAATATCTATGATCGGAGCGGTGTTCCGATCGCTACTTCAGAGCCGTGTTTTTCCATCTTTTGCACACCTCGCTATGCTTGTGATGCAGCGAAACTTGTACGCGAAGTCTCCAGACTTTCGGGTAAACCGAAAGCCCGGTTGAAGAAATTGGTGGAAGACGGCGATTTCTTCTGGGTCCAGATGAAGGTCGATATTGAACAGCGGGACCGTTATTTGGCCATCGACGATCCGTCGCTCGGATACACCCATGATCTGAACCGAAGATACAATATGCCTGAGATATTCTCGAGTATTGTCGGCAAGTGCGGTTTGGATAATCACGGTATTGAGGGACTGGAACTGCAATTCGATGAGGTTCTGAGCGGTGAATCGGGATTTGCGATCTACCAGAAGGATCCGTCCGGCAGTATCTTTCCCTACCATAATTATCCTGAGCAGGAGCCGCGGCCGGGCGCGGATATATACCTTACGCTAGATCTTCAGTTACAGGCCATCTTGCACGATAAGTTAAAGGATTGCCTCGAAAGAGAAGATGCCCAGCTGGCCGCAGGTCTGATCATCGATCCAGAGACCGGGAACATTCTGGCTATGGTAAACGCGGGTAAGAACGGCGATCGTAGAAATCATATAATATGCGATGAATTCGAGCCTGGTTCTACGTTCAAACTCATGTGTTTGACTTTCGCATTAATGAACGGCGCACATGAAGATGACAGGATCGACACCGAGACCGGGAAGATCAAGATAAGAGGGCATACAATAAATGACTATCGTGATTACGGGATCGTCACGCTCAGGCAGGCAGTCGCCCATTCAAGCAATGTGGCAATGGTTAAGCTGTCGAGGAAATTCGATCGTGAAAGATTCCTGCTACTGGTGAGGGATTTCGGTTTCGGGGAGTTGACCGGCATTGAGTTTCCGGGCGAAGTACGGGGCCGATTGCCCGATGGCACTGGGTTGAATGATATTGAATTTGCCACGCTGGTCTTCGGCCAGGGGCTTACCGTCAACATGCTACAGCTTGCCATGGCATACCAATCCATTGCCAATGACGGTATATTGAACAAACCCAATATCGTACGGGCCGTGAGAAAAGGGGATAAGACGGCATATGAAGTCGATCCACTCCGCATACGCCGTGTGGTCGATGTGTCGACTGCGCAGGAAGTTACCGACATACTATGTTCAGTCGTCGAGGAAGGAAGCGGTGCGGCAGCGGCATTCAACGATATGAAGATCGCTGGAAAAACAGGAACCGCGCAGAAGGTCGTTAATGGGGCCTACTCAAACAGTTCAGTGATCGCAACATTTGTTGGTTTCTTCCCGGCACCGGATCCCGATTATTTGATTATGCTGATGATCGACGAGCCCAAGAGCGGATATTGGGCGAGCACGATAGTGGCACCAGTGTTCAAGGAAATTGCCCAGAGTCTCTATCAGATGAACTCACATCACTATGCGGCTAAGTGAATTGATAGCGGATTTGCCTTCGCAGGTTTATAAAATGAAAGATATAGAAATTGATTCTATTGACTACGATTCAAGGAAGGTTGGGCCAGGAAGTTTGTATATTGCGGTGAAGGGTGCCCTTCATGATGGTCATGATTTCGTAAGCGATGTTGAAAAGGCAGGGGCAGTTGCAGTTGTCACCGAGCGGAGGGTCGATACTGATCTTCCGCAGATCGTTCTTACCAACACAAGGGAAGCAGCAGGCAAATTGGCCCTACGCTTCTATGGTAATTTTGCGGAGATGGCAAAAGTTGGTGTCACTGGCACCAACGGGAAAACAACCACGACTTTCTTGATTCACTCCATTCTGAGCCAGGCGGGGAAGAACCCTGGACTGATCGGTACGATCTACTATCTCGGGATTTCGAAGAGCCAGGCGATCCGAACGACGCCAGAGATCATTGATATCCTGAAGCTGCTCAAGAAATTCAGGGATCAGGGGATATGTTCCCTGGTGATGGAGGTTTCTTCACATGCACTCAAACTCGGGCGTGTTGATGGTATCGATTTCGATGCCGCAGTTTTTACCAACCTGTCTCAAGATCATCTTGATTTTCATCTGACAATGGAGGATTACCTGCAGTCCAAACTGCGGATATTCTCGCTGCTCAAGCCGAGCGGTTGGGCCATCTATAATA
Source organism: Caldifarciminota bacterium (assembly GCA_020343595.1). Lineage (GTDB taxonomy): Bacteria > Hydrothermota > Tepidihabitantia > SM23-42 > SM23-42 > SM23-42. The sequence continues at coordinate 492,392 of CP070802.1, forward strand.
ATGACGAGGATATTCGTGATGCCGTAGCATCGATGACCCTACCGTGGTCACTTTCGTTTGGTCAGACCGAGGGGAGTGATATTAGGGGTAGATTGGTCGAGCAGTCGATCGATGGATTGAGGATCGAGATATCATATGGGAAAAGAATCCTTGAAGTCAAATCTCCGCTGATCGGCAGATTCAATTTTCATAACATTCTCGCGGCTTTTGCCGCAGGCGTGGCACTGGATGTACCTGTTGATCGCATAGCTGAAGGTATTGAAAAGTTACGGTTTGTCCCAGGTCGTATGGAGCGTATCGCTGACAATGTCTTCGTGGACTATGCGCATACGCCTGCCGCGATCGAGAGCATCTTGAGATCTGCGCGAGAATATGTTAGGGGTAGATTGATCGTAATCTTCGGCTGTGGTGGTGACCGCGATCGGGACAAACGGGCGAAGATGGGTGCTCTTGCAACTGAACTCTCAGATCTGGCGGTCATCACTACTGACAATCCACGCCACGAAAAACCATCTGATATCATCAGAGACATTCTACAGGGTGTGACCGGCAAGAACTACAAGATGATCGAAGATAGAGCAGAAGCCATCGAATATGCGATAAAATCAAAGAAGGATGATGATATGGTTATCGTTGCCGGAAAGGGTCACGAGGAGTACCAAGTATTCGATGACAAGAGGATCGATTTTAGCGATACCGAGGTCATAAAGAAATGTTTCGAGAACATACTTTAGTGCAAATGGCGAGGGTTATGAATGGCAGGCAGTTTTCGGTGCAGACCGAGCTGGCGCGTGGGGTGACGATTGATTCACGTGAAACGAAGCCCGGTCAAGTCTTCTTCGCGCTCAAAGGACAGAATACAGATGGGCACAATTTCGTCCTTGATGCACTGGCACGCGGTGCGGTCGCTGCTGTTGTTGAACGCAGGCAAATGAAGGCAGGCGAGATACTGGTATCTGATACGCTCTACGCGCTGGGTGAATTTGCGCGGTACTACCGTAGGCAGTTTAGAGCCAAAGCCATTGGTATCACCGGAACCAACGGCAAAACGACCGTTAAGAACCTCGTCAGCTCAATACTCGGCTCAAGGTCGAATGTTCTATGCACAAAGAGAAACTACAACTCACTGATCGGAATGCCGCTCACCATCTTCGATCTTGATGGTGAGGAGGACTACATGGTGCTTGAGATGGGAACGAATGCGCCAGGAGAAATTAGAAGATTATGCGACATTGCCAGACCTGACGTTGGGATCATAACGAATATCGGGGCGGGTCACCTGGAGGGGCTGAAGTCACTCGATGGCGTGAGAAGGGAGAAGTCAGCATTGGTCGAGGCGCTTCCACGTGAGGGGTTGGCAGTCGTGGGGGAGGGTGTTGGTGAGATTCCTGGAAGAACTCTGAATCGGTTTTCAATGGATATGTTGGAGAATGTGAAGCTGACCGAATATGGTTCTTACTTCTCTTACAAAGGAAGAGATTATGTGACCAATCTGCTCGGTGCCGGTAACGTTTACAACTGCCTTGCGGCCATTTGTCTGACGACGCTGCTTGGTGTTGACTATGCGGCACAAAAGATAGCGCTGGAAAACGTGAGTCCAGAGCCCGGGCGCTTGGAACCGTTGAAGATCGGTGATTTGCTGATACTGAATGATACATACAATGCAAATCCAGCGTCGATGAAGACGGCGATCGACTTCCTGGGAAATCTTGACCGTCCGGCGGTCGCCGTTCTCGGCGATATGCTTGAGCTGGGGAAGAAGAGTCGCCAATTACACGAAGAGATCGGATCGTATGTCAGAGGATCCGTGGGTCATTTACTGACCTACGGACGGCAGTCAGAATACTATGGAGGCAGACACTTTACAGAAGGTAATGAAATGCTGAGATATCTATGCAACAATTTGACGGGCAATGAGGTGATATTGTTCAAGGCATCCCGTGCCCTTCGTTATGAGCGGTTCGTCCACGGGCTCGTGAGATTATTGAGATGAAGAATTCGATCATCAAAGCATTTGTGTTCGTCAATAATAGGTGAGAAAACATGCTTTTATGGTTGCTATACCCACTGCGTGATCTTTTCGGACCGTTGAGGCTCTTTGGCTACATAACATTTCGCAGCGCATATGCGGCAGTTTTCGCGATACTGATCGTGTTGATCTTTGGCCGTAAGTTCATCGCGTTGATGAAAAATCAGTCTGCTACACAGAGGGTAAGATTAGAGGTACCTGACAGTCATCGGTTAAAAGAGGGGACGCCTTCAATGGGCGGGCTTTTGATACTTGTATCGATTCTCATTTCATCCTTTCTCTTCTGTGATTTAACAAATCCGAATGTACTGATCCTCTTCAGCGCAACGGCATATTTTGGTCTCCTTGGATTGTGGGATGATTATGTGAAGATCTACAAAAAGCGTCCACGCGGGCTTTCGATCAAGACAAAACTGGCCGTCCAGGTCGTCTATGGGATAGGACTGGGTCTGTTTCTGTACTTCTTCGGCCCGGAGGGTTACATGGACAAAACCAATCTCCTCTTCGTAAAGAACTATGTTATTAGCTTCGGGTTGTTCTATCCCGCATTCGTTGCGCTGGTTATTGTCGGGTCGTCAAATGGTGTCAACCTGACGGATGGTCTCGACGGTCTGGCAATCGGGCTGATCGGTATTGCGGCCCTGGCGTATGCGGCCCTGGCGTATGCGGCGGGCCACGCGGTTATATCCGACTACCTCAATATCATATTCTTGAAGCAGGGCGGTGAGATCACGGTGTATTGCGCCACGATACTTGGTGCAAGCCTCGGGTTCTTATGGTTCAATACCTATCCTGCCCAGGTCTTTATGGGTGACACCGGTGCTTTGAGTCTCGGTGCGATAATCGGAACTGCCGCAATTTTGATAAAGCAAGAGATCCTGCTGGTGATGGTGGGCGGTGTTTTTGTGATCGAGGTTTTGACCGTGCTTGTTCAAATAATATATTTCCGGCGTACTGGTGGAAAGCGTCTTTTCAAGATGGCACCGCTCCATCACCACTTCGAGTTGAAAGGGATGCTTGAACCTAAGATCGTAATACGCTTCTGGATAATCGGGATTATCTTTTTGATGTTTGCGCTTTCAACGTTGAAAATCAGGTGATCGATGAAAGTGCTCTTATTGGGTTTGGGCCGGGCAAATCTTGGGGTTGCTGAGTATCTGGTGAACAAGGGCGAAGATGTCTTCGTTTATGATGAGAATATGTCGAGCCTTGCTGCCCAGGCACAGAAGATGATAGCAAACGGGAGGGTAAAGAAATATTCCGCACAGGACTATGATCTTGCCATCACTTCGCCTGGGTTCCGGCCTGGCAAAGCAATATTCACGATGTTGAATAATCAGGCTACGCCCGTCATTGACGAGATAGAGTATGTCTATACGCAGTTGCATGACCCCAAGGTCATCGCAGTGACCGGGACAAACGGCAAGAGCACGACCGCCGCATTGATAAGCAGCGTTATGACCGCTGCTGGGATCAGTCACTTCCTTGGCGGAAATCTTGCCCCGGGTAAGCCGTTTTCAAGAGTCCTTCTCCAGGATGCGTACGATTACTACGTACTCGAGGTATCTTCTTTTCAGCTCATGCGCATTGACAAATTCCGTGCTTGTATTGCCGTGCTCACCAACATAGGCGTGGACCATTTGAACTGGCACAGGGACTTCGCAGAATACAGGAATGCGAAGCTGCGAATATTCGCCAATCAAGACCGCAGTGATTTTGCGGTTCTGAACTTTGATGATGAATGGATACGAAAACTTGCCGATACAATGGAAGCGCGTGCCGTCTTCTTTGGACATCAGAATGCCGAAGGTGTGTCTCTCAACGGTCAGTTCCGCTATGATGGCGCTGCATTATTCAAAAATGCCGGTCTTCCTTTATCAGGAGCGCATAATCTGATGAATATGGCGGCAGCGATTGCGGTTGCTAAAATACTGCAGATCGACAACGCAGATATTGAAAGAGGAATCAGAGAATTCAAGGGCCTGCCTCATCGCATGGAGGACCTGGGCGTGCACAAAGGCATTAGATATATAAACAATTCAATGTGCACGAACGCGACCGCGGCGACTGCTTCATTTCTTGCTACCACGGGGCCGAGAATCGTCATCTTCGGAGGCAGGCACAAGGGCGACGAAGGCCAGGACTATCTCGATGTGTTGGTCAGGAGCGCAAAGGCATGCGTGATATTGGGCGAGAATGCGAATTTCATAGCCGACTATTTCACCGAACAGGGCTATTCACAATTTGCCGTTGCCGAGAACATGAAGGAAGCAGTTGCCAGAGCCCGGGCTTTTGCGTCGCCTGGTGACACGGTAATTCTGAATCCCGGATTTTCATCATTCGATTATTTTGGCAATTTCGAGGAACGTGGGGAGGCATTCAGGGATGCTGCACGGCAAGACTGATCGAATTCTGCTATTGCTCGTTATATGCCTCGTTGTACTTGGGATCATCTTCGTGTTCTCATCTTCGTACTATCGGGCATTACGGCAAGGGGAGAATTCTACGTACTATCTGATGGCACACCTCAGGAGAGTTCTGGTTGCCGTTGGTTTCTTTCTGCTCGGTCTCCTCATCCCTTACGAGACAATTAGGAGAATGCTCTTACCCTTGCTCGTTCTCATACTATTGAGCTTATTGATGACCGTTTTTGCGGGACGGTTCCAATTCGGAGCAAAGAGGTCATTACTGATCGCTTCAGTGGGCCTCCAGGTCTCGGAATTCGTCAGGATCTGGTTGGTCTTCTTTCTGGCGAATTTCTTCTCTGCCCATCCAATGACAGCGAGTACTCATCGGGGTCTGGCAACAATCCTTGGCATCTCCTTCGTGATAATAATACTGGTTGCGATACAACCTTCGATTTCAATGGCTTTTATCTGTCTGGCAACTCTGGTGGCTATGTTGATCTATGGTTGTGCGAAATTGAAATTTCTGCTTGTAACAAGCACGGTCAGCGCCGCCATTCTTGGGATCTTCATAAGAATATTCCCGCACGCTCAACATCGCATTGCGACCTTCGTATCCGAACCTACGTACCAGGTCAGGCAGTCCCTTATCGCGATCGGATCCGGTGGTCTCTTTGGCAAAGGCCCTGGCGCAGGTCTGCAGAAGTTTCTGTTCCTGCCCGGTATCCACAATGATTTCATTTTTGCCCATATCGCCGAAGAACTGGGTTTCATAGGATGTATCGTTGTTTTTGTCTTCTACTGGCAGATCTACCTGCGTGGCCTGTCCATAGCCGGTAATGCGGATGACGAATTCGCGAGACTGATGGTTCTCGGTCTGAACGCTTCTTTGTTCATAATATTCCTCGTTCACGTTGGTGTCAGCGTGGGACTCCTACCGCCAACCGGTATTCCCCTCCCTTTCATCTCGTTTGGCGGCTGGTCACTCGCGGCAAATCTTTTCGCAGTGGGCATCATTCTCCAGGCTTCTCGCAGGAGGAATCTATGATTTCCTCAAGGAATGCAGACGGCAGACCCAGGATCATTGTCAGTGGCATTGGTACCGGTGGTCATTACTTTCCCGCAATTGTTACCGCACTCGAATTGCTGCGACGCAAGTGCGACGTGTATTTCCTGGTTCGTAAGGGATTTCAGGAAGAGAAAATCGCTCACCGGTACGGCTTGAAGACGTTTGTGATTGACTCACGACCATTCTTTGGCAAATCAATATTCGCCAAGATGATTTTCGCCTTTGTTCTGATCCATGCTGTTTTCAAACTGCATGCGTTGACACATGACGGCGTCGGTCTGGCATTTGGAGGTTTTGGCGCAGTGCCCTTGAACATTTCCTGCCTATTGAACCGGCGTCCATTCTATGTATTCGAGCCGAATCGAATACCGGGACGTGCAACAAGATTCTTCGCACGCTCAGCTCGGAGGGTGTTTTTGGGTATGCCACCGACCACGCCAGTACGCGGCAGAGTGTCAGTGACCGGCATTCCAATCCGTCAGGAATTCAAAATGAATCGATGGGTCGAGAGAAGGCTGAGACGGGCTGCCAGGATTAACGTTCTTGTCTACGGCGGTAGTCAGGGAGCGCGCTTTCTAAACGACATGGCTCTCGCCTTGCAGAATATCATCCCTGCTCGCTGGAATCTTACAATAATCTCGGGGATCCGTGACTATGCAAGGGTGATCAGCAGCAAGAAAAGTCGGACACATGTGATACCCTTTAGCGAGACGCCGTGGCATGAGATTCGCAGAGCCGATATTCTTGTTTCAAGGGCTGGCGCTCTGGCCGGATATGAAATCATGGCATTGGAGAAAAAAGTGGTTTTCGTTCCATTCCCTTATGCCGTCGATGACCATCAGTACTACAACGCGCTGTATTTCACGGAGATCGGTAATGCTCTCCTCCGTTCCGAGCAAGGGCTTACGCCCAACCGCCTGGGCAAGTGTCTGCGCGAGCTTGTGAGTCACAGCCGCAAGAAGAAAACGGCGCTCATGTTGGACGCAGAGAAGAGGATTGCGGATTTGATGCTCAAGGATATTGAAAATGAAGATGCTTAGACCCAAGATGTTTGGCAGGACAAAACATATTCACTTCGTCGGGATAGGTGGCATTGGAATGAGTGGTTTGGCGACGATCATGAAGAATCTTTCATTCACGGTGACCGGTTCTGATCTTCATGCCTCGGACATAACACGGCGTCTGAAGCGCTTGGGTATTCGGGTAATCGGGGGACACAGAAAGGGTAATATTGCAGGAGCTGACGTAGTTGTTTATTCGTCTGCGATCCGCGATGACAACCCCGAGCTTCGCGAAGCAAGGACAAAGAATATTCCAGTAATCCACCGGGCCGAATTGCTTGCTGAGTTGACGCGTACGAAATTTGCGATTTGTATTTCCGGTACGCATGGTAAAACAACAACTACTTCTTTCGTAAGTGAGGTTCTGCAGAATAGCGGGATGTCACCGACCACGGTAATAGGTGGTATCGTCATCGGAAGGACTCAGGCTACTCTCGGGGCGGGGAATTTCCTCGTCTGTGAGGTCGATGAGTCCGACAAGTCATTCCTCAGGGTTTACCCATCGTTTGCCATTATTACAAACATCGAGGCAGAGCATCTTGATTACTACAAAGATCTGGATGAGATCAAAGAGCATTTCGGGCATTTTGCTAACCATGTACCATTCTGGGGAAGTGTATTTTTGGGAATAGATTCACCGGTGAGCAAGAGCATAGTGCAAAACATACGTCGGCAGGTGATCTCATATGGTTTCGAAGAATCTGCTGATCTGCATGCGGAAGATCTGCAGAAATATGATTTCGGGGTGTCTTTCAAGGTAAGATATCATAAGAAATTGGTCGGCAAGTTCAGGATCAATTTGCCTGGTCGACACAATGTCGCCAATGCCCTAGCGGCGATAGGTGTTGGTCTTGAATTAGGTATTGGTGTTAGAAAGATAAGGGGCGCGATAGACGCATTTCGTGGCGTACATCGTCGGATTGAGTATATAGCAGAAGTGAACGGTATCAGAATATTCGATGACTACGGGCACCATCCAACCGAGATCGCGGTTACTTTGCAGACATTGCGCGATTACTTCCCGGCGCAGAGAATTGTCGCCGTCTTCCAACCACACAGGTTCACGCGCACTTACCATCTCTTTGACCAATTTGCTAAGTCGTTCCTCAGTGCCGATCTGGTGATCGTTACCGAGATATATGCTGCACATGAAATGCCCATACCGGGTGTGACCGGGAGGGCTTTGGCCAATCGACTTTCGAAGGAACAGAATGGGGTGCACTTTATCAGTAAGATCGATCAAATCCTGGAATACCTCAGACAGAATCTGATGCCTGGTGATGTTATCGTCATTCAGGGGGCTGGGGATATTAACCAGGTTGCGCGGCAACTTCTCAAGGAATTGAGATAATGAAGAATCCTTTTAAGGGGATACCGAGTATCAGGATGATAGAGGACGAACCGTTAGCCGACCATACTTCATTTCACATCGGCGGCAAGGCCAGGTTCTTTGTATGCGTGTACACGAAGAAGGCGTTGATAAGAGTTCTGCAAAGGATCGATAAAAATCGATTGCCGTATTTTGTACTCGGCGCGGGTACGAACATTCTGGTTGCAGATTCCGGCTTTCCTGGAGTTGTTCTGAAACTGGGAGGAATTTTCAAACGTATTTCCTGGAGGGGCGTTTTGGCGCGATGCGGCGGTGGTGTCATGATCAGAGATTTTCTTGAAGATTCGAAGGAAAAGGGTTACGGCGGCGGAGAATTCCTGGCGGGCATACCGGGTACGATCGGTGGCGCGGTCAAGGGTAATGCCGGCGCATTTGGATGTTCGATTGCGGACATGGCGATCAGGGTATCAGTGGTTGGCGGGGATGGCAAAGAGCATATCCTTTCCAGATCCGATCTCGGGTTTACCTATAGATCATCCAACATTAAGAATGGTTGCACAGTGATAGCCGCGGATCTGGTCATGATACTTGACACAAGAACTAGCATACAAAAACGAATTGACGAAAATCTCAAGAAACGGATGGAACGCCATCCAGCTGGCTATTCGGCAGGATCCTTTTTCAAAAATCCGCCCGGACATGCGGCGGGTAAGTTGATTGAAATGTGCGGTCTGAAGGGCATTGCGGTCGGTGACGCAGTGGTAAGCGAGAAGCACGGGAACTACATCATCAATCGAGGTAGAGCAAAGGCTGCTGATGTCATTGCGTTGGCCGATCGGATAAAAAGGGCGGTGTTCAAGAAGACCGGTATTCAATTAGAAGAAGAGGTGAGACTATTAGGCTGATTATCGTTTTGCTACTGATCATTGTTCTTGCGATACTTGCATTTGTCGTGCTGCGAAAACGCGAGCGGTACGTGATGCTTGAGGAAATTATACCGGAGGGCGAGGTGTTATCCGCGGTGGATGGAATAATCAAATACAAGGGTGTTCAGTATATTCTGGGCACCACTGATCTTGGAAAGAAAAAGCATCTTCTGGACAAATTGAACTTGTTGGAAGTGGAGGAAATAGGAGTGATCGATATGCGTTATAGAGGACAGATCATTTTAAGAAATGAAATAGCTTATGATGTTTTAAGGAGGAAATGATGGCACGGAAAGAAAGAATCGTCGGCGTCGATTTGGGGACAACGAAAATTGCTGCGATCATTGCTGAAGTCGAGGGCGAGGATCTGAAAATTGTAGGCGTCGGTTCTACTCCTTCAAATGGATTGAAGCGCGGGGTAATCGTTAATCTCGAGAAAGCGATCGAGTCGATCGTGAAATCGGTCGATGAGGCATCGCGCATGGCGGGTGTGAAAGTGGATTCCTGCTATGCCGGTATTTCTGGTTCACATATAGAAAGTATCAACGCACATGCGATGATTGCGACCGCGCGGTCGGGTGGAGTGGTGACAAAGAGAGATATCGAACGCGTGATCGAGCAGGCAAAAGCGATCGCTTTGCCCCTTGATCGTGAGATAATCCATGCGATACCGATCGAATATGTGGTTGATAATGAAAAAGGTATAAAAGACCCGGTCGGTATGAGCGGGGTGAAGCTGGAGGCCGAAGTACATATCGTAACTGCAGCGATAACGTCTGCGCAAAATATCTACACTGCACTGGAACGCGCGGGCCTGCGGGTCAAGGATCTGGTACTTCAGCCTCTTGCGTCGTCGTACTCGGTTCTACAGCCGGATGAGATTGATCTGGGCGTATGCCTGTTGGATGTCGGAGGCGGAACGACAGACCTGGCGATATTCTATGACGGTGCAATTAGATATTCTGAAGTGATACCGCTCGGCGGCGAATACATAACGAATGACATAGCGATCGGCATCAGGACGCCCTACAAGCAGGCAGAGGAGATAAAGCGTAAGAACGCAAGTATCTCGGTGTCAGCGGATGAAGGCAAAGAGGAAATTAGGGTTCCAGGTATAGGTGGTCGTGAAGATCGGAACATCACCCGGGAGTTACTGGCTTCGATTGTCACTCCCCGCGTGGAAGAAATACTGATGATCACCAATAAGGCGATCAAGAGAAGCGGGTTCTATGATATCCTCGCCGCCGGTGTTGTTGTGACCGGCGGTACGGCACGACTACGTGGTCTGGACGCACTTGCTGAGGATGTCTTTCATCTGCCCGTGAAGATAGGTATTCCAAAGAAGATAGGTGGTCTCACTGATATAGTGCAAGATCCGATCTACGCAACGGGCGTCGGTCTTATTCTGTACGGTTACGAGAAGAAAAATCAAGTGCTGATAAAAAGAACAAGAGGTGTGGGTGTGTTCGATGCCCTTAAGAAGAGATTCGAAGATTGGTTCGCTAAGTACTTCTAAAAGGAGGAAGGCATATGTTTGAATTAGTTGAGGATCCAAAATACATAGCAAAAATAAAAATGATTGGAGTTGGTGGTGCAGGCTGCAATACAATTAACTATGCCACGAATCATGGGATACATGGAGTAGAGTGCATCGCTGTTAATACCGACGCCCAGGTCTTGAAATTGAATAAAGCGAACGAGAAGATACAGGTCGGTACAAATCTAACCCAGGGTTTGGGTGCCGGTGGTGATCCTGAGATCGGCCGCAAGGCTGCTGAAGAATCTCGCGAGAAAATACGCGATGTCTTCCGTGATGCAGATATGGTTTTCATTACCTGTGGGGAAGGTGGAGGTACTGGCACTGGCGCCTCACCAATCATTGCTGAAGAGGCAAAGAATTCGGGTGCTCTGGTCGTTGCGGTTGTTACTCGACCCTTCGAATACGAGGGTGTCTGGCGTATGACGAATGCCCAGAGCGGCATCGATGAACTGAAGGATAACGTCGATACGCTGATCGTCATTCCCAACCAGAAATTGATCGCCGTTGCTCCAAAAGACCAGTCGATCATCGAAGCATTCAGATTGGGTAACATGGTGCTCTTTAATGCTATAAAGGGTATCGCGGAGATGGTGACCAAATCTGGTTTGATCAACCTTGACTTTGCTGACGTCCGTACGGTAATGGTCGAGAAGGGAACTGCGGTTATGGGGCTTGGCATCGGTGAGGGTGAGAGCAGGGCCATTCAAGCTGCACAGTCAGCGATATCTTCGCCGTTGCTCGATGATGTTTCGATCAAGGGAGCGAGAGGTCTATTGATCAATATTACGGGCGGGCAAGACCTTACCCTTGCCGAGACAAATGAAGCGGCGTCGCTCATCACAAGCGAAACCGACAGCCAACCCAAGGTCATTACCGGGGTGGTGATCGACGAGCACGTTGGCAACAAGGTCAGCGTGATGGTCGTGGCTACCGGTATCAGAGAGAAACCCAGCGAGGAACCGATTGATTTTAGCCCACGCAAGGAGAATCTCGAGCTTCCCACTTTCAAGAGACGTGAGGTAAATCCTGATGTTAAGGAGAAGATCTATAACGAAAACGATTTGGAGGTGCCTACATTCTTACGGCGTCAAATTGACTAAGGGTAGTCTGATATTCTAATATCCTGGCTGTCAAAGGAGGAGCATGAGCCATGATTTGATTGTGATCGGCGGCGGGCCGGCTGGTCTGACTGCGGGAATCTACGGAGCGCGTGCAGGTCTCAATTGTGCTGTGATCGAAATGGCACTTCCCGGAGGACACGCGGCAACGACCCACTACATAGAGAACTATCCCGGGTTTCCCGAGGGCATATCTGGTATTGAGCTTGCCGAAAAGATGAAGAAGCAAGTGCTCCGGTTCGGAGTTGATATCGTTGGCTCAGAAGCAAAATCGGTCAGCAGGGATAACGGTTCTTTCATAGTAAAGACCGACAGCAGACAGTTTGTTGCACCTACGGTCATTGTTGCTATTGGCACGAACTGGAAGGAACTGAATGTTCCGGGTGAAACTGAGTTGAGGGGACGCGGAGTATCATACTGTGCGACATGCGACGGACCTCTGTTCAAAAATCGTGATGTTGCTGTGGTTGGTTGTGGAAACTCAGGTCTCCAGGAGGGTAAGTTTCTGATGCAGTTTGTTAATCACGTCACATTCATCGAGTTCCTACCCCACATGACAGCCGACAGGATTCTTTCCGATAGCCTCGAGGGTGAAGAAAACGCGAAATTTCTACTCAATCACGAAGTGATGAGCATAAATGGTTCCGAGCGGGTTGAATCAATTACCGTGCATGACCGTCAGACGGGTGAACAGAAGATTATACCGGTCAGTGGTGTCTTCATTTATGTTGGGCTTGAGCCTAACACGGATATGTTGAAGAACATCGTAGACCTTGATGAAAAAGGTTTCGTCGTTGTGGATGCGCGGATGCGGACTTGTGAGCCAGGGTTGTTCGCAGCAGGTGATATCTGTTCGAAGACTATTCGACAGGTTGTTACCGCCTGCGCCGAAGGAGCGACTGCTGCGCTCAGCGCATACCACTACATTGACAGGATGAAGTAGGCTATTTATGGGACATTATATTGAGTATTTGATGTTCAGTTTGATGAATTCCGGGGTTAAGGCCGGATGGGTGAGGGTTGGGTTCGGGGTGCTTGGGAAGAGCGGTCTTTTGATCGAGGTCGGGATCTTCAGAGCTGCTTCCGGATATTTAATTGCTCTTCAAGCATCCCAACCCCAACCTTACTACAGAATACAATTTGGGTTAGGGTTAGGACGCTGGATACTAAAACCGATATTCAGTATCAAAGTCCAGCCTCCCAAACCCAACCTCTATACAATGAGTTTCGCAAGGTGTTCTTAGACGATGTTTGAGATATTGTGGAAGTATGATACGACGGTCAAGTCACAATGGTTAAGGTACGGATGGGTGAGGGTTAGAGTTTGGGATGCTGGAGCAGAAAGCCGCATGAGCAGATCAGGATACACAGAAAAGCGGAAACCAGAGTTTGTAATCCAGCATCCCAAACTTAACCCATTAATACAACCTGGTCTATGGTTATTGGGTTTGGACGCTGGTATGGTGCTTGGTTCTACGTTGAACGGATTGTAACAAGATACTATGCCAGGTGACAATACCGAGAGCTACGACATATAACCGATGACCAAAACGGGGTTTTAACGAGAATGACGAAACTAACGTTATTAACGAATTAAACGAATTTTAAGATGGGTGTTGGGTTTGTAGGCTGCATTAAGATGGGTGTTGGGTTAAGGCTAACGGGTCGTCTTTCGTTTGCCGGTTTCGAAATGCGATACGAATATCGGTATCGGTTGGCGGTAACGGCTTATCATACGAAACCGAGACCAGGTTTCGACAACGTACCGCTTTTCGTAACCGAATGACGGATACGGCAGAAAATGGGAGGTTAGGAAAATCAGAAGCTAAGAACATAAGAAGATAAGAAGTTGGGAAGGACAGAAGCCGGGAATTTAAGAAATTCAGAGGTTAAGAAGCTAAAAACGAAATAGCGGGATTAGCGAAAATAACGGTACTTAGTCATAGCGCGCCGGTTCCACTGAACGAAACCGACGCGCTATTTACGTATCGCTTTTCGAAACCGACGGACGTGAATCGTTACTTCAGTAGTACCGTCTTCTGGACATCCTGATAGTCGTCGGTATGGAGACGGACAAAATAGACACCCGCCGGCACCTTACGGCCCAGATCATCACAACCATCCCACTGCACCGTATAATAACCAGCCGCCTGCCGACCATCAGCAAAGGTACGCACTAAACGACCCGCCGCATCAT
>CP070802.1:506166-565011 GCA_020343595.1 Caldifarciminota bacterium
GCTGGTGACGTCACCAGCTTTATCAACGGCGCCAACAACCAGCAGGTTAGGAAGGTCAAAGGAAGCAGGATAATAATCCTCAAAGGATACATTATCATTGTCATTACCAGCCGCATTCACGAACAATATTCCAGGGGCTTCTCTCATTGCGGTGAAGAGAGCTTCCTTTTCGATATCGAACATCTCTCGGGCCAATCGCGCGCGTTCTTCGGCCGTCTCACCAACACCATTTGCCTCAAGATCACTCTCGGTGCCGCGTACGGTTCCGCCCCAGCTCATGTTCACGACGCGCACACCATTGGCCTTCATGTATTCGATGGCTTCGGCATAATTTCGTGCCATCTTATGCGAGAGTTCAATGGTCGGTTCCTTCGGTATCGTATGATAATCAGTTGTGAAACGTACGGTCAGAATGCGGGCATAGGGATTACCATCAACGGCAATACCTGCGACATGCGTACCATGCATGTGCAACGCAAGCATCATGAGTTCCTCGAAAAAAGCATTGAAGTCCTCTGGCCGCATCTTGCTCATCTCCTGCCTTAAGAGCGACGCTTCATCACTATCTATGGCCGACTGCACATCAAAGAAACCTTTTATCAATATGGTTTTTTTCTTCAATTCCTTTTCGGTCAGTTCTACCGGATACAATATCTCAGAAGTCTTCTCTTCCTCCAGGTCATATGCGATGCCGTGTATGTCATCGACAAATCCATTACTATCATTGTCCACTCCATCAGCAATTTCTTTCTCATTCACAAAAAGTACGTTCCGGAAAACGTCGACATCCAAACCCGTATCCCAAATACCAACGACAACCGGCGTGAAACCATCTGATGCATCCAACTCTACATGACGTTCCTGCCATATATCGGGTTTTTCGATACGGTTCGCAGCGATATGGCGTGCAAGAGTAGACACGATAGTCTCTTTTATTGGAAGAGTAACGGTCATCGCGTAACGCAGATTGATAATACGGTATGCAATTTCGTTACTGACTTCACCCGTCTGTTCAACGACCGGATCGAACTGTCCTGCCACAATGCTCATGATCAAATTCTCGCTCAAAATCTCCAAGCTGCCCTTGATTTCCTCAACGCTTTCCTGGACAATATTCCATGGTAGCTTCTCGAGAGCCGCCGACAATAGGTCTGAAAGGACTTCTTCAGACCCCTCTCTATCTACATCCCCGACCCTGATATGCCATGTTATCACCGATCCGCTTACGATCCCCGTAGTATATCGCTGCGCTTCTTTATCCTGTAGCTCTCTTATTCGCTCTATGGTCTTAAGCGCATTCTCATATTTACCTTCAAGCACATCGAGATTCTTCAACACACTGTAGAAGTTCCTCAGCGTTGTCCGGTCTTCGATATCGTAGCCCTCAAGGTCGGATTCGATATCGGCACGGACTTTTGCCGCGAAAGCACTGAATGCCCTATCATCCTTCATCAACTCCGACACAGAACCAGACACCTCGTAGCTGCGCCGGGGTAGATCATCGACACTACTGATCCTCTTCTCGGCTGTTCCACCTTCCTGCGAGTAAGAAAAGTGAATTAGCACGATCGCACATAGTACGAATACCACTGCACCTCTTGTCATCTTACGACTCCCTTTTTGATCAACGTATCCTATGACAAGCTAAATTGACTGAATCACGATTCACAGCTCATCTATATATCTATACGTATTTTCAATGGATAAGTTACATACGTATCACACGGCAATTGTATTGGTTTGCTGCCAGGCTCGTGGGAAATGAGCAGCTGCAATCAGTTTAGCCCGAATCGTGCAATATCAGACCTTACTGTTGTTCCTCCTGGACCGGCTCGATACAATCCGGCTCATTGTAGGATGGTGAGTTAACCTTCTTTGAAACCGTATATGCTTCCAGATCTGCCGAACTGAAAGGTTCGAGCAGTGGCAACAGCGTCTCAGGATCCTGTACGCTTGTATCCAGCCAGAGTTTGCGATCATCCGGCGGGATGATCACCGGCATACGATTATGAATGGGCTCCATCATCTCGTTTGCGCGTGTGGTGATTATTGTGCAAGTCCGGAGGATTTCCCCATCCTTCGATTTCCAATTCTCGTAGAGGCCGGCAAAACCGAACGGACGGTCCTCGCGTAAATGCACGTACATCGGTATTTTTCGCTTGCCGTCGGCAAGTTTTCTCCACTCATAAAAACCATCGGCAACCACCAGACAACGCTGTTTTTTGAAAGCACGGGCAAAACTCTTTTTCTGCGCCACGGTCTCGGCACGGGCGTTGATCATCCTGTATCCGATCGCGGGATCATCTGCCCAGAACGGAACCAGACCCCACCGGAATTTGACCAAACGGTTGCCCCCGTTTCCGATCACGCAAGCAATATCCTGACTCGGCGCGATATTATAGCTCGGTTCAAACGCCCATTGAACTTCATAAATATCGAACTCGTCCTCAATTACGGTTATTGTGCTTTTTCTGACAAATCTCCCGCACATAACTCTCCTTTCCGTATTTTATATTATTACATGACCTTACCTTACAACGATTATTTTCTCTGAATGTGTCATGTCATTTTCTTCGACAAGAATGAAATAGATACCAGGGGCCAGCATGTATGATCCACCACTCCCAGACGCAACGACCCTGCCACTGACGTCGACTATCTTGAATATTCTCTCGGTATCGACAGCAATAAACCCAACACTGGGATTGGGCAATACTGCCAAAGAACGTGCTGCGACTATGTCATTTTGCTCTTCGACACCAACATTCGCCACGGTCACCAACATGCTATCCCTCTGAATATTCCCAGCTGCATCGCATGCCTCAACAATAACCCAGTAGTCGCCGTTAGTAAAACTACCGGTTTCCCAGGCACAAGCCGCGTCCGTACTTTCGATGAGACTGTCACCATCGGTGTTTGAAACGATGAAATAATAATCACGGTGACTATAATCACCACGCGTATTGCAGACAGCATCATCCTTGTAAATGACATCGACATTCTCTGTGTAGTCGAGAACACCGCAGAATATGAACGACTGCGTGCTAGGCAGAGTGTCGACACCGCGTATTTCATGGGAAATACTATAAGGAATCAACCGCTCCCAGACCGGGTTGTAAAGAGGAAGCCCTACGTCATCATGAATCTTGGCGATTATATCTACACTCCCATAAAGATTACTGGGTTGCAGATAGGTGCTCGTATTGTTCTGGCAAAAAGCGAATCTGTCATTTGAATAGGCGTCTTCAAAAACCGGCTTGGTCGTATCATCGTATGGTTGAATGATAAGCAAGGGGTTCTCAACGAACGCCCAGTCACCGTATTGCCAGATCGCGCCAGCATCCTTGATGCGGGCAAAATGCAGATGATCAAAACCAGTGATCGGCCATTCTACGAGATACCCTATGAGTTCGCCTTCCGTAACAGTTTCACCGACATCCTTATGATCCTGATATGGATCAATGTGGGCGTAGAGCCACGCTTCTACAGAATCGTTGGTCTCATAATCGGCAATTGCGAGCCGCCAGTGGTAATCTCCCGAAATGGTCAGCCAACCTTTCACAACACCCGATTGCACTGCATAAACCGGCCGGTGAATCGTGTCGGCCATCACGTCAATGCCGGGATGGAGATAAGGAAAACCACCATAAAACTGGTATTCACCCCAGTTATTTCCCAAGGGCTGCGTCGAATCTATGGGCGCAAGGGGCCAGCCCGTCGCGATGATCAAAAGAAGTATCATTCTCGCCTAACCCATGTGCGGTTTCGCGTATCGTATACATCGTATCCGGCCGGGAATCGCACCTGAATGTTGTCTCCATCCGTCGAAAAGGATACATCACGTGCATATGGAGAAGGAAGGAATTCGGTATCCCCCAGGCTACCATACTCATATACGAAGAGAGTATCGGCCGAAATAACCGCAACCCAAGAGCCGCGTTCCGTGCTCGCAAACAGTCGCCCCGGGCGGTATGCGCTCGAAAGCATACCGTCGTGCGAATAGGCGAATATCCCCTCTCGATCAGATGCGAAGAAGAGAGCTCCGTCCGGAGAGAAACCAAATCCGTTTGGATACACAAGTTCCCTCAGCATCGTCTCACTGCCATCCTGTTGATACAAATACAGATGATACTCGTTCAGCGCAAAGACACTTCCTGTATTGCTAATAAAAAAGGTTTGCAAAGGGATATCGCTTTTTTCGTATACGATATCACCGTACTGGTCATACAGCACAAAGGTTTCGGTGAAAAGATCTGCACCGCCAGAATATCGAACAACACCATGAAACATTCTATTGTCCGAATATACATCCGTTGCAAAAGAAAAAATGAGACTGATAATAAAAACAATCACACAATGCTCGGAACAAGAAATGCCGCGACGAGCAACTTCACAAACGGGCAAATCTTCATTGGTATGACAGACGTTCTGGCGCCGGTGAAGAACGAAAGAATAGAGAGTGTCACCAGCATACCAAAACACAGCCAGTAAACAATTCTTGCGCCCAGGGTGCTGTGTCCAGCAATGAGCGTCATGAAGAAGATCAGCACACCGATGAAGATAAGAACCAGCCCTTCGACGATCCATTCCATTATTACAATGAATCTGTTATCAACTGAAATCACTCCAAAACCTCGGACTATCGACATGGTGGGTACCAGATGAGCAATACCCCAAAGTGTTATTACAGCTGAGCCCACATACAGTAAGACTATGTTAAGCATATGCTCCTCCTATGCTATAAACAATCAAGGTCAAACCTCCTGCTCCATGATGGATTTGAGAGCCTTCAGTGTCTGTTCGATATCATCTGAGCCGACGCCGTAATGTGTGACCATCCGGAATCTTCTCGGTCCGGTGGACAGCGTCCGTATACCTTTGTCTGCAAGCCTCGCGACCAGTTCATCCGCGCCTATTCTACCGTTCTCAATTTCAAAATACACAATATTCGTATAGACCTTATCAGGGTCTATCAATAGCCCGGAAATACCGGCAATGCCTTCGGCAAGGCGCCGGGCGTTCTCATGGTCGTCAGCAAGACGCTTCACCATTTTCCCCAGTGCAACGATCCCCGGCGCGGCAACTATGCCTGCCTGCCGCATACCGCCGCCGAGGAGTTTACGATTCCTCCTTGCCTCGGCAATGAATTCACGCGTCCCACAGACGACCGAGCCAACCGGAGCCGAAAGCCCCTTTGACAAACAAAAAGAGACTGAATCAACGTGGCGCACTAGATCCTTGACGTCAACATCGAGTGCCACCACGGCATTGAAGATCCTTGCGCCGTCAAGGTGCACCGGTAATCCCCGCTCGTGCGCCATTTCGCAAACCGACGCGACGTACTCAGGTTGGAGCGGAGCACCGTAGCATCGGTTATGGGTGTTTTCCAAGCAAATCAACCTCGTTCGGGGCCAGTGGTCATTATCACCCCTTATCGCCGCCTTTATGTCCTCAAGTCTTATGGTACCATCAGGTTGATTCAAAACCGTATGCGGATGCACGCCGCCCACTGCCGACATGCTGCCGCACTCATTAAGAAACATGTGTGACTTGTCGCCGATTATCACTTCCTCACCGCGCTCACAATGAGTCAACACGCAAACGAGATTACCCATTGTCCCGCTACTCACCAGGAGAGCAGCTTCCTTTCCCATCAACTCAGCAGAAATGTCCTGCAATCTATTTATCGTCGGGTCCTCTCTGAAAACATCATCACCGAGTTCCGCGCTGCGCATCGCATCACGCATTTCCTCTGTGGGCAGTGTGACAGTATCACTACGCAAATCGACTATTCTCATCACAAACCTCCACCGTTGATTCAATGCAACTGATCATTATGATACAGATCAATTAATAACCGTGTTTCCCAGATAACGCAATGATTATGCTATTCCAACTCTTCTATCCTGAAGATCACTTTGGACAAGGGATCTGGGCACTGCCATTCCTGCAGCACGTCGAGCATGCCCTCATCCTTGATGTTCCTTATCACAGCGCCTGACAGCACAGGAAGAATGCTGCCCAGAGCAAATATGCAGACACTCTTCCCTTCCGGTATCTCCAGTTTCGCATTCCTGACATAGAATTCAATCCCTTCCTTCATTCGGCTACACGGCCCCTCTGCCTTCACCACGGTTACTTTCAGATCTTTAAATGCCACGTGACCCTCATTTCATAACAAAACCTGCTGAATTTCATCCTTTCTTTTCGAAATACTGCCCCAGCCACTGTTCAATACCGGCCTCTTTCATTTTCCTCAGCGTCTCCACTGCCCTGGCATGATGTTCATATTCCCGCCCCCACTCTTCAAGGGGATGACAAGGAAAATCAGGACACTGCGCACAAAATACCAATCCTTTCTCGTAAACACAGCAATGCAGGATCTTACACTTCGGCGCCCAATGATCTCCCTCTCGGTCCGAACGACAACCGTCACATCTTATCTTAGCAGGATCAACATTCTGACTCTGCCAGTAAGCCAACTCTTCATCGGTCCGTAAGCGGATCGGACAACTGTAACAGTCCAATCCACAAGGTGTCAGATACCAGCGTCTATCTCTAAGCATTATGACGCCAAAGGTTGTTTGAAATCTACGAACGTTCCCATCTTTGTTAATGTCTTTTTCTAATTAGTAATACGACCTGCGCGTCCTACATCATCTCTTTCAGAACCGGCCCAAGTTTTCCCTTAACCGCATCTGAAAGTTCTTCGACCTTCATGAGAGAGAGGCAGCAGAATTCGTTGTCTCGCGACATATTGATAACAACGAATTTGTCCCCGGGTTTTATTTTAGCCGCTTCCCGTATCTCTTTGGGCAACACCATTTGCCCGCGTTCGTCGATCGTTACGATGGCTTTAACCTCACAACACTTGGATTCCTTCCCTCCTGAGCCTTCCTTTGACTTGTCACTATTCTTCTTCATCTAGCACCTCCAGTTGGGCAGCACTAAATTATCTAAAATATCAGAATCTACTGAATATTGTAACGGCTTCACACCGATTGTCAAGAACGCACTATTTAGTCAGTACCGCCTTCAGTGTATGCTCGGATCGACCGACCCTGAATCTGATAAAATACACGCCAGCAGCAAAGCCCCCAGACCGCGGATTCCATATGATCTCATGTGCACCCGCGCCAAAATGCTCGCCGGCTAATTCCCCCACTCGCCGGCCCAATGCATCAAACAAGGCAACCTCAACAAAACCCGGTCTTACGAGCTCGAACTCAACCGACATGCTTCGAGAGGATACAGATGGTGAAATACGAACATCAAGTGCATACTCGATGCTTGAACGAGGGAACTCCTCAATGCCCGTGGAAGGATAACCAATGAACGTTACATACCTCGTTTCACCAGCTGTGAGTCGCTGGTCACCCTGATTCCAGCAGTACATCAACACGAAGTTGTCCGTGATCACCGTTCCATAGCAATTGCTGTCAATCACGACGGCGCTGTCATAGCGGCCGGGCAGGAAGGCGAAAGGATGACGCCTTCCAGAGGTTCCACTAAAACCGGGATCAACACTGTCATAATTCGCCTCTACCCAAAAGGTGATCGTGTCTATACCCGGACCCGGTGCAACATCCAATCCCTGATCCCACCAGGGATCACGCCATGCAAACATTCGTATATCGGCAGCCGGATCCCCATAATAACAGCAGGCATCACGATCGTAATCAAGCCCGGTCGGGTCTGTCCCCGGCGTGTTGTTTATCTCATCGAAAAGGAGTTCCTGGTTATTGATGTAGAACGCTTCGGCATACGTGTATCGGTCCTGCGCCATCTGGAGTAGACTAGCCAGACCCCATAGCATATAACCGTAGACGGTCGTAGGCATGTAGCCGGTCATCGCGATCGCACCACCCGAACCGAGCCACCCGTAGGGCATGTAATTGGGATTACTCGGATTGCCAACGAGACAGTTACCCATCGCATTATAGACTTTAGGATTTGTCGAGTTGATATACCGATTGACGCCGATACGCGGGTCACCGTACACCTGACCGGCCTCGGATCTAAAATACCCTTCAAGATCTGGCGTCGGGTAATGGAGCTGCCAAACATCTACATTCCCGTGCCCACTCGTAATAAAATAATCGACCGGTCCTTGCAAGCTATATCCGAGTATTGTATCGTTGATACCATCGTTGATGTAGTTGACGAGTAATGTGCACCGGTCGTCCGGACAGCGCGGTGGACAAACGGTATCGATGATCAATGACGTGTCAGGGATCTTGAATCTTATCCGATTGTATTGAGCCTCGAAAGTGGAAATGCCTTGATAGAACCAGCTGTCCCAGGTGCAATTCGTGCCGCCGAGCACAGTACGCAGCTGCAGGGTTTGGTTCTGCACGATCCGCATCGCGTCAGGAGGGTCACGGCCGGTCACCAGTCCCCAAATCGCGTCACCGTAGGGATCGGCGTCTAACTCGCGCGTCATCACCCAAATGTCTTCCACAAAAGGCGTCTGGATCTCGTACCAACTGCGTCCCACAAAGGCAATGTAATCAGGACTGTACGCTGCCAGTGCGGCCTTCACTTCCTGGAGTGAGTCCTGCCAGACAAAAACCTGACCGCTGTGACGGGCTGCCAGAGAATCGACGACTTCACTCCAACCGATCATGCTATTCGTCGTATCACTGACCACGATCGCATAACGCTCCGCCGATGTCGACATAAAGAGCCCGGCACAAAAAATACATAAACTGATTTTCTTAATCATGGTTCGATACCCCCTCTGCTATACAGCAGCACACTATTCATTTTGCTGATACCAGCCGCTCCTTCACATCATCCCAGTCCATGGTCTTCGCTTCATCCCAGAACCAGATCTCCGCTTCTTCGCGGCATTTCTTCAGTGCCTTATGATCAGCGACAAAGTATAATCGCCGTATCCTTTCCACGATCTCAGCAGGCATTTCGTAATATACATACGTGGTGAAAAAGCGGTAGTGCCACGGTGAATGCTTCATTCTCAAGATCTCGACGAGTGGACGGAGAATATAACTCAAATAGTAGCTCAAAGCTTCCGCTGCATTGCCGCGGTTCAATTCCTTGAGCACGAGGACCTGGAATAATTCAAATGTCGTCTTATGTGACTCGAAGCGCGTCTTCATCTCCTGGAGATATTTGTCGACGTCCACCGGGTCGTCCTTGATCACGCCGGTTTTGTCAAAATGTACAAATGGCTTGCCGTGTATGGAATACTGCAGGAATTTCTCCTTGCTCGATCGCTTCATTATCGCGGCGTCAACAAACAGAAACGGGCTTGCCTCCTTGAGACGCCAGAAGACCTGTGAATTGCCGTGCCAGGTCGGCTCGGGCACGCGAAATTTCAAATCGACCTCTCCGAAATCGGCAAGTGATTGTTCAATGATAGTGATAACATTATCGATATGAGCATCGTCACATACAACATACAGATCGATATCTGACCACTCATCGACGCGTCCGAAACTCGCCGCTCCAGCTTCCCAGACAGCATCCACGTAGTCCGCTTTCTTGAGCTTTTCAACCATCGCTTTGACAATGTCTTCATGTTTGTATGGATTCTTCTCCATGAAACATCCTCCCCTTCTTAGAATATCACTACATATAAGGATTTGCTTTCTTCTCTTTGCCGATCGCCGTATGCCCGCCGTGCCCAGGATACACGGTTGTCTGCCCGGGCAGACAACCCAACCTGTTGAGTGAATCAATCATTTTCTGCTCGGATGATCCGGGAAGATCTGTTCTTCCCCACGAACCGTCAAACAAAGTGTCTCCGGTAAATATCATACCTTCTTTTTCACAATACAGCGAAATGCCTCCTCTTGTGTGGCCTGGCGTATGCAGAACTTCGAGAGTAACACATCCGAATTCAATCCGTTCTCCGTCACGCAACGTCCGGTCAGCAGGAGGCGATACCTCGGCATCGATCAATACTGCACCGCAATCCGCAATCATTCTTGCCCTGTTATCTTCAACATCAAGTCTCAACATTTCGTCGCGGCCGCAAACCGGGCAACGGTGCGGTTCCTGCAAAGCCCCGAAATCTCCCGTTCCAAGCCAGGGCTCAACCAGAAGCGGCGCATCCAACTCATGCACCAGGATCTGCGCATGAGTATGGTTCTTGATGGCGCGGTTTCCCGACGTGTGGTCTGGATGGCCATGCGTATTGACTATGAATTTCAGACTTACCTTCAAGTCATCAATTGTATGAATGAGACGGTCTTCTTCACCGACCAATATCCCGGGATCGATGATCATTCCTTCCATGGTCTTGCTGCACGCAAGGATGTAACAGTTAGTCGGCAGGTAACCGACCTGCAGACATTTGAGTATTATGTTGGCCATGGTTCTTTTTTTGTAGTATAACCGAGAAGCAATGACTTGTCAACGAATGCAGGGATCTAAAAAGTCGGATAACGTATTAATAGTAAAGGGGACGGCAAAGCCGTCCCCTTTTGCGTCTTCCAGGTCCGAATTATTCCTCGAATAGTCTCTCGTATTCGCCGTAACCTTCCTTCTCGAAATCTTCTCTCGGAATGAAACGCAGCGATGCCGAGTTGATACAATACCTCTGGCCGGTCGGCGCCGGGCCATCCTCGAACAGGTGGCCGAGATGCGAATCACCAGCCTTGCTTCGTACTTCGGTTCGAACCATACCATGGCTGGAGTCGACCTTTTCCACAATATTATCCTTGTGGATCGGTCTGAAGAAACTGGGCCAGCCTGTGCCGGATTTGTATTTGTCTCTTGAACTAAAAAGCGGCTCGCCCGATACTACATCGACGTATATACCTTCGCGCTTATTATCCCAGTATTCATTCTGGAACGGTGGCTCGGTCCCGCACTGCTGGGTCACCTCGTACTGCATCGGCGTCAGGTTCTCACGAATATCTTCTTGAGATGGTTTCTTGTATGTCTTTTCCTTTTCAGACGGTTCGGGTTCCTTGGCTTCGCCCCAGATCTTTTTGAGATACTGCTCGCGGCCAGATCCCGATTTGTATCTGTTGTAGCGCCCCGGGCTCTTTATGTAGAAATCGTTGTGATAGTCCTCAGCTTCATAGAATGCCTCGAACTTCCGGATCTCAGTTGCTATTGGTTTGCTGTAGCGTCCCGATTTTTGCAGTCTGTCTTTCGATTCCTCCGCTATCCTCTTCTGCTCTTCGTCGTGGTAGAAGATTGCGGTCTCATACTGAGATCCGCGGTCAACAAACTGTCCGCCACCGTCGGTAGGGTCGATCTGTGTCCAGAAAACATCGACCAATTTCTGATAACTGATCCTTGCCGGATCAAAGGTTATTTGGACCACTTCGAGATGTCCTGTCCTACCGCTCGAAACCTGTTCGTAGGTCGGATTTTGAGTTTGCCCGCCAGAGTACCCAGGAACAACATCGACCACCCCTTCTAAATTTTCAAATGGCGGCTCCATACACCAGAAACACCCGCCCCCAAACGTTGCCTTTTGATAATTTTCCTTCTCGTTTTTCACATTACTCCTACCTTCCTTGGCCACCCCTTCGCTCTTACAAACGCTCACCATAAGTAACCCCAATATCGCTGCCAATGATAACCACTTCATCTTCTTATCCTCCTATGCATGATTTAGACAATTGTAACAACGGAAGGTTCACTGCTTCGATTCACCACACCGCAAACGTACTGAACGAAGAGCTATGCTAAATTTTTGGGAAAGTCTTTAATTACTTTTGCAGTAGATTTCTGAGGAACAGAACCGTCGAAACTATTGCAGTGATCAGAAAGATGATACCACCTATTGTATCACCCTTACCCAGATACCTGAAGGCAAGCCAGAGCCAGGCCAATGCGGCAAAGACAAAACCCAACGTGGTCAATAATTTCATAATATCAACTCTTAATCACTTGCTCAACTTTACAAGTTTAACAGCCCCGCTGAAGATCGGCACCCTGAGAAAATACACACCAGCAGGCAATTGCCGACCAGCGTCGTCAGCGCCATCCCATGTGACTGATAACTGCTCACCGATAACAGATATCTGATCAGATAGATCTCTCATTAATCTACCTGAAACAGCGTAAACCTTCGCCGTCTTCGCATGACTGTCGGCGGTCATCCGATATCGGATATCAGTCAGGCGGTGGAAGGGATTAGGGTAGACTTCAATACCACACGGTTCGACAGTCACCTGCCCGGTAGAGGTTATCCCCACCTGACTAACATCGTATACGTAAATGGAATCCCGTTCGTAACAGGAAACCCATAACCTTTCAGTTACCGAATCATGGGCGAGTCCTGACGGATATGACAGCGGATCCGATGCCCACTGTTCGACCCAGGCGCTCGTGTAGAAACTCCAGGAATTGACGAGATTCGAACCATAATTGCCGTCACAGGTCAACAGCTGCGGTGCACCTCGGGGCAAAAAGGTCAACCCGAATGGCCGGATATTCGGTGAAGAGTAGGTGGCGGTGATGGAATCTATTTCCATACCACTGCTTGTATCGATGACGGAAATATACGGCTGATTTCCTTTTACCGCATAAAGATAGGCACCATCCCATGCCAGATCGAATGGATGAGTCGTCGGCGCGGGAAAGCTCTTGGCCGGTGTCATCGTGCTCGTATCCAGCTGGTAGATATAACCGCTAATATACTCTGAATACCAAAGATATTCACCATCCCAAGCCAGGCCGCAGGAATAATCGGTTATCGCATTGAATGTGTCGATCGCAATACCGCTATCCGGAAGGAGCTTGTAGATCTTCGCGCCGTACAGGCTATTGCCGTCACCGCTATTCGCCGCCCACAGGAACTGGCCGTCATAAGCAAGGCCGCGCATGGCGCTGTCCGGCGCAGGAAACACATTGATCAACGGTGGTGTTTGGTCTCTCACCCCGGCCACCCGTAGAGCTTTGTCCGCCCTGAAGCTGGGATCTGGTAAAGACATGTCATTCTCAGCGCTGCCGATCACCACAACGCAGATGACAAGGAAAAACATCGCAACAGAAATCCTCAAGAAATGAGTCATGGCATCCCTCTCGGTAACCTCCTAAAACCTCATCCGAAAACTAGTACCGCTCTGAGAAACCCTGGGCAAGACGCCAGGCTGGCGCCTCAGTGATATTACCCCAGTATTCTGTCATCTCGGTTATCAAACCCTCCTTGAATTTGAAGAACGAAGTAGCATAGAAACTATCCTTCTGTTCCTTGGAGTACACGCGCACAACCGATATCACCAGATCATCCTTCGCTATAACATCTATGACCTCGATATGCCACCGTCCTGGATAGTACTTATTTACATCGATGAGCTTCCTGCTACCCTTGAACAACTCACGCGTATTGGGCCAGTAAACAGGACAATCAGGATGCAGCAGAGGTGCTACATCATCATATCTGGCCTCATCAAAAATACGCCAGAAATCCCTCACAACTTTCTCATTATTGTTCATGTTGTTTCTACCTCATATAACTAGCAGCGTTTATGTCGATACTGCAACCCGTTGCGTGATCCATCAGACCGCTGGCCAAAAAAACGACGGTCGGCGCAACATCCTCGGGCCTGGTCAATTCTTTCAGCGACAATTCCTTCATTATCTTTTCATCCCCGTGTTCTGCTATGTACTCATCGATTATCGGCGTTCTCACGAAACCGGGAGCGACGACGAATGACTTGATGTTGTCCTTACCGTATGCCCGGGCGATCGTCCTGCTCAAGGCGACCATACCGCCCTTTGATGCCGCATACGCGAAATAATCTTCATAGTCGCCGCGGAACGCGGCCCTCGAAGCGATATGTATGATCCTGCCTCCACCCGCCTTCCTGAAGTAATTCACCGCTTCACGGCAGAGCACGCCAGCCGACGTCAGGTTCACCGCAATCGTGGTATTCCATGATGCCAGCCACCTATCGATATTCTCATCGTTCGGCGACTTCAGATATACACCGGCATTGTTGACCAGGACATCCATCCGTCCAAAAGCTTCGAGCACCTCGCCGAAGAGTCTAACTCCATTCTTCGGCTCGGACAGATCGGCACAAAAAGACTTTGCTCCGTTCCCCACCCCATGAGCAAGTTTCTCTGCCTTCGCGGCACTCTTGCTGTAATGTATAGCCACTTTCGCACCAGCTGCAGCGAGCTGGCGTACTATGACATTACCAATGCCGCCGGGACCGCCGGTCACCAGTATCACCTTACCGCTAAGATCGATTTTCACCTTCACTCATCTCCACTAAAATGAGATCGGAATCCAGTGCGCAGCATAGTGTCGTGTAAGAGTCGTCTGCCTAGGTTTCTTTCGACGACGCCTTCTTTCCCGTGAACTTGGCAAAGATATAACCGATCGCAAAGCCGATCACCAGCAGCAGCAGGATCAAGATTATACGTGACATAAGCAATTGCCAGAAGAGAATTTGTATCGGAACCACCTCTGTGTTCTGTACAATGAGTATCAGAGCCAGCACTGCGAGGATGAGGATAATTATGGTCTTCACTTTCATTGTTTCCTCCTTGATATTGCTCCAGAATACAAATTGAAAAACCGATCGTATAATCTATGTATTATAAACAACGATAGAGAGATGTCAATCAAACGAACAAAACTGCAATAGCGGTGATTATGAATGGAATTACGGTTAACGTCTTGTGCGTACTATTGTGAATATTGAACTCGCAATCAATAGGGCATAAGCAAAGCCGACTCCTACGAAAACGGGGTTGATCTGCGGCAGCCCACCGAGCAAACGCTCCAACCCTGAGGCAAGTTGATTGATCTCGAGAAATGATTTGATCGGCAATCTCAGAAGGAAAGGAAACAGGATGAAAGCCAACACAGCCGCGGTTATGCCTAGTACGATCACGCGATACGCATACAACCAGAACGAACGGATACCTTGCTCACGCCGTAGGCGCCAGCGTGTCATAACCTTACTCTCGATGAATCCTGGATCCAACTTGACTGAAAGTTCTTCTTCGATCGCCTGTTCGATCGCCAGCTCGTGCTGGCAAAACGCGCAGGTCTCGAGATGTAATTCGAATTCTTTCTCCTGCTCATCCGTCAAGCGGTGCAGCCTATAATCGATCACTTTTTCCAGATGCTCACAAGAGTTCATTTTCATACCCCGCTAACTGCTTCCTTAATCTTTTCCTTGCTCTATGAAGGCATACCTTTGCGTTGGCTTCGGTCATCTTCATTGTCTCGGCAATTTCCCGCAAACTCAACCCTTCATAATAGGTGAGAGTCAACAACATCCGATCCCGCTCCGTTAATCTTGCCAGTGCATCCTGGATGACGACCCGTCTCCTGATGGGATCATCGCTTTGCCCTTGGAACTCTTCCACCTGTTCAAAAGACACCGAAGGACTATTCCTGTTCCTGCGATAATGGTCACGCACTATATTCCGCGCGATCGTGCAGAGCCAGGGACGGAAATGCTCTCCGCTCTTTACCTTTTTCATATTCATGAAAGCCCTGATAAAAGTGTCTTGCGTGAGATCCTCACTCAGATGATAATCGTTGGTCATTCTCAAGATGATCGTAAATATCAACCCCTTGTGAATGGTGATGAGACTCGTCATCGCTTGCTCATCACCATTCTTTGCACATTTTATCAGACAACCAATATCATCGATATTTGATTCCAAAGACTATTCGTTTTTATCTTTCTTCTTGGTCAGTGCATACGCAAGGACCAGCGAAAGTCCAAGCATGACCACGAGAGAAGCAGACGCCATCATTCCGCCTAGAGCCTCCGCCGGAAGGAAAACACCCATCAGTGCCAGGCCCACGCCGATGCCTATAGTGACGATACCGCTCTTCACCAGGCCCTTACCGTTCTTCACACGCGGGACTTTCTCGGTCCCGAAGAGTTCCTTTACCTCTTCTGGTTTCTTCCCCAGTTCGAGCGCCTTGACGAGCGCCTCGTAGTGTCTCTTCCGCTTCATATATTGGAACCATATTGCTCCGAAAATAATGATACCCACTACAATGAAGTTGAATATCAATGCTATGGAACCTGCCCAATCCATTATGCCTCCTTTATCACAACACGCAGAAAACCGCCCTCAGGTTACACCCCGGGGACAGGCATAACTTTTTACACTTTTGCCGCAAAAAATCTCGATATTAAGGCACAAAATCTATGAATGTTTGTGTGCATCGACGGCCTCTCTGATCGCCCGTATATGCGCCGGCGTTGTCCCGCAACAGCCGCCGATTATACTCACACCCGCATCCAACAGATCCTTTACCCTGCCAGCCATGAATTCCGGGGTTTCCGGGTAGACTGCAACGTCACCTTTCAACTCGGGGATCCCGGCGTTTGACTGTATGATAATCGGGAGTCTGGTAAATTTTCTGCATTCCCCCGCAATCGAAACCATATTGTCTATGCCATTACCGCAATTCGAACCCACAACATCGGCGCCCGCCGCTTCCAACGCCTTGACCGCTTGCTCGATCGTCACGCCCATAATTGTGTAAAACCCTTTGGGTGTCTGATCAAAGGTCATTGTCGCCATCACGGGAATCGAGCCAATTTCTTTCGCTGCCTTCACGGCGGATGTCGCCTCGCCCAGGTCACTCATGGTTTCGACGCAAATAATATCGACACCTGAGCTGACAAGCACTCCTATCTGCTCCCTGAATACATCCATCATCTCGGCAGGTTCAACCTCACCGTATGGTTTGAGAAATTGACCGGTCGGTCCGCATGACCCCGAAACATACGCATTGCTCTTTACTGCTCTCCTCACGGCCTGCACTGCCTTCTCGTTTATCTGCGCTACCCGGTCACCGAGCGAGTATTGCGCGAGTTTTAACCGCGAACCGCCGAAAGTATTTGTTTGTATTATTTCGGCACCGGCATTCAGATATTCTCTAGCAATTTCTTCAAGCGCATCGGGGCGATCCAAATTAAAAGCCTCGGGAGAACTTCCCGGCTGAAGCCCGCGCTCCATCAACATCGTACCCATGGCGCCGTCGGCAACCAGTACTCTGTCGGCAGCCAGTCTTACGCGAAAGAGTTCCATATCAGGATAATGAAATGAGTTTCCTGATGCAATCTACTGCTTGCACACTGTCGTAGCCATAACCATCGGCGCCGATTTGAGCTGCGAATTCGTTTGAAACCGGGGCACCGCCGATGACCGTTCTGATCTTTCCATCGAGACCTTTTTCCTTCAGCCCCTCAACGACCTTCTTCATAATGGGCATGGTCGTCGTAAGGAGGGCCGACATACCGATGACCTTTGCATTATGTTCAATTGCGGTCTCGATGAACTTCTTGGGTGGAACATCCTTACCCAAATCGATAACCTCAAACCCGGCACCGGATAACATTATCGCCACAAGATTCTTTCCGATATCGTGGATATCACCCTGCACCGTACCGATCACGATGCGACCCCGTGCCACAACCTCATCCTTGAGAAAGAGCGGTTTCAGTTTTTCCATTCCCATGTGCATGGCCTTGGCCGCGAGCAAAACCTCAGGCAAGAAAATCTCGTGCTTCTTGTATCTATCTCCAACAACATTCATGCCGGCGATCAAACCTCTATCCAGTATCTCTTTCGGCGCTAGTTTGTTATCCAATGCCTGTTGCAGGAGCTCACCGATCCCGTCGCTGTCGCCACACTGCAGCGCCATTGCAATTTGCTTTAGTAGATCCATCTCTCTCCTTTCCGTTTCTATTCCATTGCTGCAGGCTGCCCGCCGGATCCCGAAGCACCAGTTGAATTAACAAGACGGGATATTCTCTGCCGGCACGAATGGCTCTCACATTGACTGCAGCACGCGTAAGTATCGGCAAAAACGTGTATCTCCGGTGAACCGGCAATGATCACCCCGGATGCTGATTTCAATGGTTCCATGAGATAACTGGGCCGAAGGGTTATGCCTACCTCTTCGGGTTTCAAATAATCAAACAACTTACGCTGTCCGCTGACATGCCATCCGCAATACCCGGGGCTATACCGCATCACCGCGATATTCCCGTCGACCCCGAACTCTCGTTGCAGGCCATCACGAAAAAAAATCTCAAGCAAATCTGCCGCCTTTTCAACCCCCACCGAAGCGACCGAATCAAGCATGCTGCCGAGCGCAAAGTCTTTAGCAACAAAGAGCTCGTTTATCTTGTCATGCAGAGTCTGGCCCACGGTCACGGCAAAGAGAGCAAGATGATCAGCCTTCCGGAAGATCTCGGCAACCGGAGTGTTCGTATCGTTCCGTCCCTCTCCAGCATAGACAAAATCAAAATCATTCCCACTGATCGCCGCGACCATACCAACCGGCCGAGCCTCTTTGGCGAAAATCTCCAACCCACGATCGAATAACTTCAGAATATTGGCAGATACTCTGGTCCCCGGACAAATCCCTTGCAGTGCCAACGCGTTTGTCTGGTCCGGGATTATCTCATCCTTTCTTATCTCGATTAATTCCCTCATATCAGGATCTCAGGCAATTTCTCCATACCACACCGACGTGCTTCTTTCAGCATGATTCCGGTCAATTCTTTCTTCACCTTGTCAGGAAGACGTGACGGTTCGTACTTACCGAGCAGTTCATCTACTTCGGTCCGCGCCCTTTCCACCAAAGTCAAACCACCTTCTTCCTGCCATCTAGTACGATTTGCCCGGTCGATCACCTTTCCGGGCAGGCACATCTCTTCCGCCAGATACTTCCGGGTATGTTCCGAGATTAACAAATGCTTTTCCCTGAGCAACTCCTCGAACCTCGGCAGCGCCGGAAAATCTTCTTTGGGTTGAATGCCTTTGATCAACCGTAGCGTCATACCGCAAATCTC
The DNA here is from genome assembly GCA_020343595.1 of Caldifarciminota bacterium. Classification (GTDB taxonomy): domain Bacteria; phylum Hydrothermota; class Tepidihabitantia; order SM23-42; family SM23-42; genus SM23-42. The sequence continues at coordinate 524,940 of CP070802.1, forward strand.
ATTATCGAGCACCAGCTTCTCCAGACTCTGGCAACTCTCAAAATCGAGCATACCCGGTCCCGATATGCTGTTGATGCCGGCCAGCGCGGCCAGCGTCGCGCCCATCGAGGATTCGAGACCGGCCTGGGCATCCAGTTGCTTGGCATCACTCAATGATATGTACGCCTGGGTCGGAATATGGAGGTACTTACCGATCTCATTATAGGCACAATCGATCATCTGGGTTCCGATAGCACCCATCGGTGTTGTCTCGTAGCGTATGTCGAATACTGCAGGTGACCCGCCGTAGAGCACCGGGGCACCGGGGTTGGTCAACTGACTTATCACTATTCCGCTCAAGGTCTCAGCCGTATGCTGAACCAGCGTCCCAACGAGTGTCACCGGCGCCATGAATCCAGACAAAGGCATCGAAATGAATTCCACGGGTATGGAACACCGTGCACAATCAACGACATTCTGAGATGTCACGTCGCTCCACTTCAATGGTGATGTTGGACAGCATGAAAAGATCGTTAACGGTTTGTCGGCCAGCTCCTCGGCGCTACCCCGTACCGCGATTTGAAGATCTCTCATTACGTTGAATGCTTCGATCGTGAAGGCACCCGTCACGACCGGTTTCTCGCAATAGAGCAAACTGAGATACAGACGGTAGCTATCAGAGATCAATTCATGAACATCACAGGGAATGAAAGCGGTCGACTGTGATTCAATATTTTGCAGGACACTCACTAATTTGGCATAATTCACGTAGTCAGCAGTCACTGGTTTCCTTATCTGTTGCGTCTTTCCGTCAAGCAAATTCAGCGCTGCCGAGCCCGGGGTGAAATACACGTTGTAACCGGACAGATCATGGGTCTCATTACCCAGAACATCATAGAGTTTGAACGAGCCGGGAGTCGTCTTCAGCGCTGCGTCGATGATAGCGTCCGTAAGAAACACGCGATTCTCGCTCTTATCGACCTTTGCACCGTGTCCCTGCAGATTGGCAAGAATATCCTGATTATGGATCTCGATACCCAACTTGCTTAAGATATCGCGAGCCTCGGTGATGATCCTTTCGATCATCGCGTCACTAAGGAATCTTAGAAACGGTCTGGGATTAACAAGATTATCGTTTGTTGGCATGATAAATCTTATTCAGATTAGGTGCAATTTCAAGACCGCGGGTCGTTCTGTGGCCGGCGAGTACTACTCGCCGATAATCTTTATCAGAACCCTTTTCTTACGCCGACCGTCGAATTCGCCGTAGAAGATCTGTTCCCACGGCCCGAAATCAAGATTACCTTTGGTTACTGCAACAACCACTTCGCGGCCCATGAATTGTCTTTTCAGGTGAGCATCCGCGTTTGTCTCACCGGTAAGATTATGTCGATACCTTTTCGGTTCATGTGGCATGTTATGTTCCAGCCACTTCATGAAATCACTGTGCAATCCGGATTCATCATCATTTATGAACACGCTCGCAGTTATGTGCATGGCATTCACGAGACAAAATCCTTCCTTTATTCCGCTTTCTTGTAGGGCCTGCTCAACATCCGGGGTGATGTTTATCAGTTCCTCGCGCCTCTGCGTGTTGAACCATAGCTCTTTTCTATAGACCTTCATATTCCTTCCTCCTCAATCAGTCGACGCTTTACGTTTCTTAACCCGTCTGATCTCGGTGATTTTTACTGGCATCTTCAACATCTGACCGTCCGCCTCTCCTGCGTGTATCTTGTGTACAACATCCATCCCGTCCACGACCTTGCCGAATGCTGCAAAGCCAACACCATCCGGATTTCTCTTGCCACCGAAATCCAGAGCCGGCTGATCGCCGATGCAAATAAAGAACTCCGAACTCGCAGTACCTGGGGCCGCCCTGGCCATTGAAATAACACCATCCTTATGTAGTATGCCGGTTTCATCCGTAGACTCATGAATGATCGGCGGTAATCTGAGATCGCTCTCCATAAAACCAATCCCGCCCTGAATAACCTCAATCTTCACGTCGTTATCAGGTTGATTATCCATTCTCACAGCCCGGTAAAATAAGGCATCCCTTAAGCGCTTCTCATTGACATACTGCATGAAATTCCTTGAAGTTATTGGTGCTTTGTTCAAATATATCTCCACAACGATATCGCCCAACTCGGTCCTTATCAAAACGACCGGATCATCTTGTACCGCGGATCTGCAGGCAATAAGACCACAGATCGTAGACAGCATGATTCCAAGCACTACAACATTCTTCATGTCATACTCCATTTTGCCGATTTGCACCAGTTCACAAAATCACCCAAAGAATGCATTGTATATCTTAAACCGATCATAACTGTACGCTACGCGATCCTGACCATGATCAATCCCGCAACAACCATCAAAATGCCGATCAACTTTTTTGCTGAAAGGGATTCACGCAGGTATATTACTCCAAGCAAGGAACCCAGCACGACCGAGAATTCTCTCACCGCAACTACATAGCTTACCTGCGCCGTGCGGAAGACAAATAGTATCAAGAGATAACCTGCTGTAGCACCCAGCCCGATCACGATTCCGTACCTCTTATGCTTCTTCCAGGCTAACGCGAGTTCCTGTCTTCTTGAGATTACCATATATGGCGTCAGCAAAATCATGCTGAGCAAAAATATAAAGAATATGTAGATGATCGGATTGATCACAGCCATGGCCGCTTTGTCTATGATCGAGTAGCCAATCATTGTGAATCCAACCGCGATTGCGAACCATAAGCCTCGTATGCTCTCATCACGTTTGGCAACACTTGTTCCAATTATAAGAATACCCAAACCGGTGCTGGCGATGCCACAGAGACCCAATATAGTAACGCTTTCACGAAGCACAATGACGGCGATCATTGCTGTGCCGATGACACCAAAACCACGGGCCACTGGATACACCGTCGATATGTTGCCATATCTATATGCCTGTGAAAGCACAACAAAGTATAATGCATGGACAACGCCGGTTGCGAGAATAAACGGATAAGCGGCCGGGATTAAAGGATCCGACTCCCAGAGTAAACACACAAACGGAAGCAGTAAGATGCACATCGCTGACATGCCGATATAGAGAACGCTCAGGTTCCCGGACACCCTCTTGGTCAGAAAATTCCAAGAAGCGTGCAGCACTGCTGACAGCAACACAAGGGAAAACGCAATACCGACCATGTCTATGTCACAACACCAGCTCTATCCGCACGGCACTGGTTAGATACGCGGGATCCACATTGGGACAGATTTTATGTATCGTTCATATTCTTCACCGAATCTATCCAATAGTATCCGCTCTTCGTACCTGGAAATGTAATGATAGAATACTATGATAATGGCACAGACCACCGACGAAATAATCGAAAGAGTGAAAACCACCAGTCCGATGTAGAACAGAATACAACCAAGGTATATGGGATGCCTGACCCGGCCGAAGACACCAGCCGTTATGACCGATGGCTCTTCACGCACCTCACCAAAAACGCGCCGCATGCCTTCTCTTGCAAAATACGCCGCCGCGCCAATGAACGCAAGACCCAGCGGAATTCGTATCAATAGCGACACGTCCCGGGCAAGAAAAACTGATATACGAAGAATGAAGGAATCAAAAACCCATACGATGAGAAAGACGATGAGTAATATGAGCTGTCCCATATCTCCAAATGGATGCTCACCCGCCAGATCATCCCGATCCTCATGCCTGTGCTGTGCAGCCATTCAAAACCTTCTATTTGAGTAACTCATGAGCTTCCTTGATCAACTCGCTCACCGGGATTTTCTGCGGACACTTCTCTTCACATTCCCCGCATTCGGTACACTGATCACCCCTGTTCTCAGGTTTAATGAATACCCGGTATGCCCAACTCGATTCCTTCACCGCATCATACATGCAAGCGTCATTGTAGAGGTCTAAGATAAAAGATATTGGGATCTTTTGCTTGCAGGGCTGACAATAACCGCATTGACTACAACTCACCTTTGTTTTCGAATGGTAGAACTTCTTCGCCTGATAATACAATTGTAGATCTTCCTCGGTCAGACTGTTTACATGCTCCTCAGCTGCAAAGCTCACATTCGCTATTACCTGTTCCAAGGTGCTCATACCGCTCAGTACACAACTTACCTCAGGCCGGTTCAGCACCCAGCGGAGTGCAAACTCAGCGGGCGTCTGCGTCCTTCCTGACTGCTGCATAATACTCAAGACCTCGGGAGGAACATTATTCGCCAGTCTGCCTCCCCGCAAAGGCTCCATGACCATGACCGCGAGGCCTTTTTTGTAAGCGTACTCCATACCCTCAAGCCCGGCCTGATACTGATCATCGACATAATTGAGGTGGATAAGGCAGAATTTCCACGGATAGGCATCAACGATCTCCTTGAAAAGGGGCAAGTCATCATGGTACGAGAACCCGGCGTACCGTATCTTTTCTGCATCAAGAATCTTGTCGACAAAATCCAATATGCCGTACTCATTCACGGTTTTCCAACTGTTCTTGCCAAGGGAATGAAGCAAATACATGTCAATCTGGTCAACCTGCAGCCGTTGCAGCTGTTCATCAAAGTATCTCAGTGAATCGGTCTTTGCCTTCACCAACCACACTGGTAGTTTTGTACTCAAGTATACTTTTCGCCGATAACCATTTTTGAGCGCTTTGCCCAGGAATATCTCGCTTGTTTGACGGTGGTAGGGATACGCACTGTCTATGAAATTGACACCGTTATCGATCGCATAGTGTAGCATTTCCGCCGCCTTGACTTCATCAATCTTCGTGGGATCATACGGTTCAGTAAGAGGAAACCGCATAGCTCCAAAGCCGAGCTGTGACACCATGGCGTCGGTCCGTCCAAACTTTCTGTATATCATATCATCTATTTCAGGTGCAGTTGATGGTTGCCAATGAAGGATAGGGAACGTCTCCTATTTCATCCTTCTTTCAGCTGTTTCGAGCCTTCTATTTCTATGTGTTCCTTCGGTACTTCTTTTGTCAACCAGATGCCGCTTTCGGTCCTGAAGAATTCATATCCACGCTCATGCATTGCTTTTGCTTTGACGGTGATCACCGCCGGTTCTCCATGCCTGCTTCCGACCTCAACCGCGGTCTTCATGTCCTCAACAAGATGAACGTACTGCCTCGTCCCCGGGCCGATGCCATCCTTCTCAATCGAAGGAACAAACTCCTCTGCCGTCCCGTGATAAAGAAATTCCGGCGGTTCAGCCGGCTCGTGCACCGGCAGCACAGGTATTGAGTGACCGTAATTTGCCCGGATCCGCGAGCCATCCGGACTGAAGCTAAATCGTTTTTTCTCGCCTCCCTCCACAACCTGCCGCAGCATGGGTCTGTCCAGCATAACACCGGCATCAAAAGACTTCTTTATCAGTTCCCCGACATCAGCCCACCCCTCGCTGTCCAGTGTAATTCCAATCGTTTCGGGCTTGTGTCTCAGCACAAGGCTCAGGAACTTGCTGATTCTTATATGTTTATTCTCCACGTTCTTCGCCCCCATATTGCCTAATTGATAATGATATATATACTCGCAACTTTGTCAAATGTCAGATGAGGCGACGTAAAGAAGTACTTGACATTATTTCTATATAGTACTATACTATATAGAAATATCAAGGAGGAAATATGAGTATAAGCGAATTCAAAAGAATCAGCCTGGAGCTGCTCGAATCCGCGGATGCTGCTTATGTCACGACAATTGATACCGACGGATATCCCCAGACACGATGCATGTTCAATCTACGGAGCAAAACACAATTCCCTAAACTCACCGGGGTATTCAAAGATCACATGGAAGATTTCATGATCCTCTTTTCTACCAACACCTCTTCGGAGAAGATCATACAGATAGAGGCTAATTCAGCGGCCTGCATATATTACTGTGCGCCAAAGGACTTCCATGGTCTCATGTTGGCCGGCAATATCGAGATCCTCAATGACCCCGGCATCAGAGAGACAATATGGCAAGATGGCTGGGAACGCTACTATCCAAAAGGACCTAACGATCCAGACCACACTGTGCTTCGGCTGTATCCAAAAAAAGCTAAGGGCTGGTGTAAAGGACGACCCTTCCAGTTCAGACTAACGGAGCCAAAATGAAACGGCAGCGCCAAGGTGGTTTTCTCATTGCCAAGATACACCAGCTCGCCGGTCGGATATTCAGCCGCAAATTGAAAGAAGCCGGTATCGAGTTGAATCCGGCACAGGGAAGGATCATGTTTGTACTGTGGCAGAAGGACCGGATACCGATTAATGAACTGGCAAGGAGAACCTCATTAGGTAATTCGACCCTGACGAGCATGCTCGACCGGCTCGAATCAGCAGGATACATTTCCCGTGTTAAAAACCCTGAAGACCGTCGTGTAATGTTGATAGAAAGAACGGCAAAAGATAAAATATTTGAAAGGAAATACACGGGAGTATCCCAGGATATGATCAGACTATTCTATAGAGACTTCGCGAAACAAGAAATCGAGCAATTTGAAAGGCAACTCAAGATGATCTTAGATAACCTAACTGATTATGAAACTAACACACGAAATGAGAGATTTCCTGAGCGGAGTGTTTCACATGGAAAATGAATTCACTAGTGAGGTGCTCACGCAGGAGATCATCGCGACTGAACGCGCCGCTCTCGATAGATGGGGCAGAGGTGATCCCTGGGGGTTCACCGAGATCAGTGCTGATGAAGAAACCTATTTTGATACGGGTACTGAACAACGAGTCGACGGCATAGGAGATCTAAGACAACTCTACGCACCGAGAGAAGGAAAGATAAAAATTGAACGTTACGAAATGCTGAAGCCGAAAGTGCAGATCCACGGCGACACAGCAGTTCTGACCTTCAACCTCATTGACCATGTGCGCAGTCCTGACGGCTCACTAACAGAAGTATGCTGGAACGCCACCGAAGTATACTGCTATATGAATGGCAACTGGAGGATAATCCATACCCACTGGTCAAACACTAATATTTCTTCTTGAGGAATGAGGAATAGAATATTCTCTATCCGATATCCAGATCGTCTTGCCGGATAACTAAGTCTTTCGTTTAAGCCAGAAATCGAACGATCTGCCGGGCACGAAGATATCAATCCCGATCGACTCCTCGTCAATCGCATTGGCCACCGCGTGCGGTTCGTTAGGCGCAAAATGAGCGGCATCGCCCGGTTCGAGAATAGATTCCTTACCATCACCGCTTCGGGCCAGCATCTTGCCCTTTATTACAACACAAACCTGCTCTTGAGGATGATCGTGTAACGGTGACGAGTGCTTCCCGGGTTTAACGAAATATTCGATTGATACATTACCCTGACTGCACACGCTTGCACGAAGCCACCCCCTCTCCGGCTCATACTTTTCTGCATCCTTCAGATGTATGATATGCATTGATTAACCCCCATTCATAACGGAAAAATCACCTCAATCTACTTCTCACCTATATTCACTGCTCTTCGACCACAAACAAAGTCTCGGCCACCTGAATCATTCTGTATCCCATCCGAACACACCAGTATAACAAAAATTCCTTCAAAGTCAACACAGTGGCATGGATGGACCGCTGCTTCGCCTGAAACGGAATATTGACATCGTAAAATCCGGCACTATAGTAATGGAGAATAACCAGATAGCATGAAAACGGCAAAACACATCGACAGTTTTAACCTATCGCCTGGACGCTTAATTGCCGGTAAGTATGAGGTTCTTGCTTCGCTTGGCAGCGGGTGGGAAGGCGAGGTCTACCGCGTCAGGGAAAGGAACACCGGGGTTGAGCGGGCTGCAAAAGTCTTCTTTCCACGGAGAAACAAGCACGAGCGGGCAACGAAGTTCTACGCACGAAAACTCCACCGGCTCCGGCATTGCTCCATCCTGATACAATATCATACCCAGGAGAGGATCAATCTCTACCGAGAACCAACGACGGTGATGATATCAGAATACGTCGAGGGAGAACTGCTCAGCGATTTCGTGGCGCGCCAACCTGGGAAGCGCCTAACACCATTCGAGGGGCTCCACCTGCTGCAGGCCCTCGCCGCGGGCGTCGAGCAAATACACCGGGCGCGTGAATACCACGGCGACCTCCACGACGACAACATCATTATCAAACGCCAGGGACTCTCTTTCACTGTAAAACTCGTCGACATGTATAATTGGGGTTCGCCCGATGCAGAAAACATCCGCGACGATGTCTGCAATCTTATCCGAATCTTCTATGATATCCTGGGCGGTGCACGGCATTACCGTAAACTTCCACAGGAAATCAAGGATATATGCTGCGGTTTGAAGAGATCCCTGATCATCCGCAAGTTTCGGACTGCTGGCCACCTCCGTCATTATCTTGAGAACATGTCGTGGCGCACTGATTAGTGCCAGAATTCTCTCTGTAATATTCCTTCAGAATAATTGATGCTCTTGGATTTAATGCTCCAGCATAAGTAATATGTAGCAAAAAAAATAAAGCCCCCTTCCGGGGGCTTTATTCAGTTTATAGTGTATTATGCAAGTTCGACTTTTGTTGCTTTGTCCCCTTTTGGGGATTGGGTAATCTCAAACTTAACTCTCTCGCCTTCTCTAAGGGACCGATAACCCTCACCCGCGATATCAGCGTAGTGCACAAAAACATCACCGGTTCCGTCTTCTTTCTCGATGAATCCGTACCCTTTCCTGCTATCGAACCATTTCACCTTTCCATACACCATATTTTCTCCTTTCAAGTCCACATTTATTGAGGGTTGCGAATATGAATATTCTGCGGTACCTCCAACAAATCATGCGACTCAATGCAATTATACCAATTTAATAAAACTTGTCAATACAAAATCTCACGTCTTTCGAGCCTCGATGATTGACAAGCAAAACAGCCCGGATATACTCAACCGGTTATCGTTAACGGTTCAATGTTCTGCAAATTTGTCTGTGGTATCTTCAAAGATCGACCAGGCAGATAAGAGAACAACCAATAAAGAGCAAAATGACCAACTGTTCAAGCAAAACGGTTACAACGATAGTAGATACTACTATTAATCCCGCTCTGCCGGGCCTGCTGGTTTTGGAATGACAAACGTGCTAATGGACTTGCAAAATGCTCACTTCGAAGGAATTATCTGCGGCTGGGCAATACTGCTTGTATGTCCGACCAAATAGTATGAAATGGCACCCACAACGAAAGATTTCTCGGATCTCATTACTCATAACGTGTGCCCTTGTCCTGTTATCTCCTCTTCTATCGCCCTGCGAGGAGGACAAAATGAGCAATAAAAGCAATATCGTCTTCACTACCGTTGCCTACCCGATAGAATGGTCAGAGGCAAACGCATTGCTTCTCATCGAGAGCATACGCAGTTTCGGAGGTGGCCTGTCACGATCTCCGATCTGGTGCTTTGTACCGGACTTCGGTCCAAAGCCATCCAAAGCATTCAAAGAGAAGATGGCGGTATTGAATGCCGAATTGATTTCCTTCGAGATCGAGCGCGATATTGCACGGTTCTTTTTCGCTGCTGACATCCGGGCCGCGGCACTCGCCGAATCGATGGCTGTGAGCAGAACAGATATTCTTGTCTGGTTGAGTTCGAATACGATAATATTGAAGGAACCTGGCGATTTTCTGCTCGCCGACGACAGAGACCTCGGATACCGGCCCGTTCATCACACCAATATTGGATCCATCTACGACGAACCGATCGATGCATTCTGGTCGTCAGTATATGAACATTGCGAAGTACCTGAAGACCGTATATTCCCGATGAAAACACATGTCGATAATAATATCACGAGACCATACTTCAACGCCGGGATGCTCGTGCTGCGTCCACAAAGAGGTCTGTTTAGCGCGTGGCGGGACAAATTCTTCCGCGTCTACAGAGCACCAGAATACGCCGAACTCTACGAAAACGACGAACGGTATGCCATATTCATTCACCAGGCGCTTTTATCAGGTATCATCCTCTCGAATTTTGGACCTGACGAAATCCAGGAGTTGCCTCCCAACTACAATTACCCCCTGCATCTATATAAAGAGGACGTTACATCACACCGCCCATTGAGCATTGACGAACTGATCATTGTACGGCATGAAGGTTTCAATAGAATTCCTGAATGGATCGATAAAATACCAGGTGGTGAGCAGTTTAAGCACTGGTTTGCTGATCGAAGGAAATCTAATCAACGCAAATAAGCAGAATTTCACAGTTTGGTGGCTGATAGAATATTTGTACTGATTCTTGTGTGCAATTATCATGAGAAGATACGCGGCAATATCTGACATACACGGTAACCGATGGGCACTCGAGGCGGTTCTCAGAGACATCGAGAATCGAGGCATTGGGTACATCATCAACCTCGGTGATTCGCTCTACGGCCCACTCGATCCTTCAACCACTGCGGAAATGCTCATGCAGCGGAGCATACCATCAGTTCTCGGTAACGAGGATAGATTAATATCGAAGCCCGGTGATCCGGACATATCGCCCATCCTGCGTTATGTCTTGGATAGTCTCAGCACAGAGCAAGTCAAATGGCTGCAGAAAATGCCGGCAACGAGAATCATAAATGATACTCTGTTCGCGTGCCATGCTACACCCCGTTCAGATAGCGAGTACTTCTTCTGGGATTTCCATCGCGGTAATTTAGTACCGCGCAGCCGTGAGGATATGAGTTTGATGACAAAGAGTATCGAGCATCCCGCTCTCCTGTGCGGTCATGACCATGTCGCCGGATCAGTAACGTTGGATAGTGGATTATTTGTTGCTAATCCGGGTAGCGTCGGACTACCCGCATACGTGGACGACATCCCATATCCGCATGTGATGCAGAACGGATCACCACATGCGCGCTACGCGATTATCAGTGAAGACCACGGAGAATGGAATGCCGAACATGTCTTGCTGGATTACGACTGGGAAGCAGCTGCAATAAAAGCTGCACAAAACGGACGCCAAGACTGGGCATCCTGGCTCAGAACCGGTAAAATCGGCGCAGATTGACACACATATACACATCACTATAATGTATATAGGAGGCATTGTATGATGAAAAATGAGCGATATATATTGGTATTTACTGCCCTCCTCGTCATGACCCAACCAGTAGTCACCCAGAAGTTGCCCGAGGGATTCACCAGACGCGGAGATGTGATACTACCCCTGCAGCGCGAAATGGAAATCGAAACCCTGAGACATCCTGATAGCAGCGCCCTTCAAACAAGGGTCAAACAGTTGCAGGGTCAGGCAGGCGGAATAGTGATCTGCTTTCAATGGCAAAACCGGATGGCAGACACGATCAGTCACACACCGCAGGATTACGCGCAGATCTTCTTCTCGACTGGCATCTACCCGACCGGAAGCCTCAATGATTATTTTCTTGAGAATTCATGCGGGTCATTTTCGATCTATGGTGATGTCACGCAGTGGTATACGTCACCATATAACTACAATATTTCAGGTCAATACGGTTGGATGGAACAGGCCGTCCAGATGGCTGACCCCGATGTCGATTTCTCGCAATACGACTCAGACAACGATGGCATCGTGGACATCGCCTACCTTCTTCATGCCGGACCGGCAGGTGAGGAAACGATGGACCCGAACGACCCGTGGTCCTGGGCATGGACCGGCGGTGCGGGTATCCCGACCAATGATGGTGTAATCATCGACGCTTACACGTTACAGCCCGAAGAACACGGCGATGGTAGCATTATGGGTATTGCTGTAACGCGCCACGAGTCGGGGCACATCCTTGCCCAGTTCCCCGATCTCTATGACTATGATGACAAACTGGACACGACAACATACTACACACCAAACGATTGGAACGATCATCCAGTTCAGGATTGGTGCGCCATGGGCTACGGCGGCTATGGACTATTCTCGTATCGCTATGGACCCGGACCGGCAGAGCATCCCACCCACTACTGTGGACTCTTCAAGACAATGGTTGGCTGGAACGATCCCATAATCCTCGAGCAATCTCAACCCGGCGTGACCGTATTCTCCATCGAGACCCATGATTCTGCCAGCCTCTACAAAATACCAATTAACGGTTCAGAATGGGAATATTTTTTAGTCGAGAATCGCCATTCGCAGCATCCGGGGCTTTTTGACCACATTGATTCAGACTACTCAGCTTTCTTCACGTTCTTCACCCCGGGACCAAATCCACTGGACTCGGGGCTCATCATTACCCATGTCGACGAGGCGATGTCAAATTACAGTTACTGGGGATTCAATGATGGAACACCGAGCAAGCCTCACTACGGCGGGGCGATCGAAGATGCCGGTTATGACCCCCAGACGCCATGGGATAGCACCGAATACGCCGAATTCTGGTATCCTTATGAATGTCAGGTTGGAGCAGCGTTCTCATTGGAGGACGGTCAGATCTCGTTCACGCCACGCACCACACCCGATACTGATGGCTATACTGGATACAGCGGGATATGGATCACCAACATCAGCCGTTCCGGAGGGGTGATGACTTTCGATTTCTACTGGGAAGGAGACCCGCCCGTTTTCGCCCATGTATTCCGCTGGCCTGACACGATATTTACCGGACCATACGGAGTCGAAGCCCTGATCCTCGATACGTTCGGAATAATCACCGATTCACTCTACTATCAGATCAACAATACGGGATTCATCCCCGTGGCACATGATAGCGTCGAGGGTGACACCCAATACTGGTATTCCATTCCGTACACGGCCTCACTTGGAGATTCAATCGAGTACTACATCGCGGCGACCGACAGCGCAATGAACAGACAAACATCCGGTTTATATGCATTCCGTATTGCTGAGACCGGTATCGAAGATTCATATACCGATATCGGTGTAGATAAGCATTTCTATTTCTACCCGATCAGCCCCAATCCGGCTATAAGACAGACGGACATCCAGTACAATCTCACAAAGGCTTCGAATGCGAGTCTGAGAATATACAATAGCCTCGGCGTGCATATAAAGACGCTCACCGATGGATATCACGATGCCGGAGTTCATCACCGGTACTGGGATGGAAAAGATAAACAAGGCAGAGCAGTCGCAAGCGGGATCTACTTTTGTCGATTAGAGGTCGGAGGACGTTCTCAGGTGCATCGGTTGATCCTTTTGAAATGAATTCAGCCGTACATGCGGGTGCCGGCTCGATCACCTGAGGGCAAAATAAATTAAAACTGAAAGGAATAACCATGAATAATGATTCCGGAAAGCTGGGAGAGAAATTGTCACGTGTCCTTGCTCTCCAAAACATCATTGAGTACCAGACAAATGCCGTAGTCAGCAGCGAAATAATGAACAAGAAAACAGGCACGGTCACCGTCTTTGCCTTCGACCGTGGACAAGGGCTGAGCGAGCATACTGCTCCGTTTGATGCGCTCGTCTATATATTCGATGGTGCTTCAGAAATTACGATCTCAGGCAAGAGACATACCTTGAGAGCAGGGGAGATGATAGTCATGCCGGCGAATGAACCACATGCCCTCAAGGCGGTTGAGAGGTTCAAGATGCTGCTCGTGATGTTGAAATCGTGACATTCCCCCGGCAATACCTGCCCCTGACACTACCTAACCCTTCCTCCAGCGCAACCTGGCCCAGACGCATATCGACCGAAATAGGTGCTCCAGCCCTACAGACCTCGACCCACCCCCACATATACAATTGCACATATGCACATGTATCAATATGTCGATTGGGGTAAAGACGTGACCGTGGCATGGAATCAGACCGATGGAATAGTGTACCCTACAGAAACATCGTTATTGCCAGCACCAGAATGACCGTACCAACAATATCACCAAGGCTTGTCACAAATGGTATGACCGAGTTAGAGGGATCGACCCTGATCTTGTAAGACAGCGAAGCGGTGAAGAAATCGAGAAAAAAGACTATCAGTGTGATCGCCAGAATGGCAAAAAGGTTAATGAAGAAGAGTGGCATAATCGGTACAATAGGTATGCCGAAAAGGTCAGCCCCGAACTTCGTTATTAGTGTGACGAGTGGTGAGATAACGAGAGCCAGCGCAACCGCTCCGATGAAATTCTTTATCATATAATCGTTCATGCGGTATGGTTTCACGTACCCGAGATGTAACCCAGACGAAAATCGTGCGCCGAAGATACCACCAATACTACCGGCTTTTGCGATGATCTGCGGAATGAGAATGAGCAAGCCGGGTACAAGGTAGAATTTTTCGTACTGCCAGTGTAGATATATACCGGCAAGGACCCCCAGCATCGTGCAGACGAAAAGGATCGGGATACTTTGCTTGAGGATGCTGAGCAGTTTGTACCTGGAAGGCATCCTTTTGATGATCATTGGTACCGCGGGTATCAATAGAAGGCTCCATGCCTCGTCGATCTTCAGCCGTAGGACAATATCCGCAGCGATGAAAACCACGGCCACGGTGATGACATCACCCACCATGCCGATGATCGGAGCAACGATATTGTCTGGATCGAGGCGTCTATTAAATGCAAAATAGGTGAGCGTAACGGTGAACGGAATGAGCACCAGCGAAGCCATTGCTGAAGCGAGGATTGCGATCAACAGCATGTTCACCAGCGGTATGCTTGGGAGGTCGAAGATGTGACACACAAGACGCGCGAACAAACCGATAACAAGTGAGACCATCAATGAAAGCGAAAACCCGGCACCTATGTTGCTCAAATTGAATTTGTTGAGCGAAAATCTTCTGCCAATGAGACCGAGATGAAGAGACGCCGAGATTCGCGAGCCCAACGCAGTTCCGATATTGCCTCTTAGACCCATTACCGCCGGCACAAGGATTATCAAACCAGGGATAAGATCGAGCCGTTCGTGCATCTTTCCCAGTATCGAGCCAGCGAAGAGTTCGCCTATCGATGTGAGTATGACAACAGGCGTAGCCTGAAGAAGAATCTCGGAAATTATCCGCCTATTTCGACGTTTCCTTTTTCGCGCCTTTGACATAGTCCTGCATCTTTCGCGTAGCAGCGTCTCTTCCCTCAACTATAACGATATCGCCGTTCTGCAGTTTCTTGCCGCCGGGAGGATCAAGCGTCCATTCATTCTCACGACGGATTGCGATCACTCTAAATCCGGCGTCCGGGTCCATTTTGATTTCGTCAAGTTTCTTCCCATCGATCTTGGACCCTTCGCCCACAATATGCCTTGTCATCCTGATATCCTTACGAGAGTAAGCTATCTTTATTATCGGATGCACGCCCACGTTTCTGACAGCAATTTCAATCAAGTCATCGATACCGTCAGATATCTCCTTGATCGCAACTCCGATCTGCAGGATATTCGCGATCTGAGGGATATCTTCTTTCGCTGATCTCGAAAGACGCGCCACCATTAGCGCCTCTTTTCTCAACTGATAATCCAGTTCCTTGATCTCTGCCTTAACCCTGAAAGCCTCCTGCGCCAGTTCAAGATTATCCTCCAGTACTGCTGCATAACCAAGGTCAACGATCAACTGGCTGTATTTACGAAGTAAAATCAGGATTTCCTTCAGGTTCTTTGTCTTGGCCATATGACCTCCTTATCGATGGGGCCGTCCTCATAACCCGATCTCCTTGAGAATATTCTTAAAGCGCGTATCACTTACCATGTGATCCGCGACAACCTTGTTTTCGTATATAATAGAAAATACAGCATATGGCGTCGGCGCGGCCTGCGCATCTCTCGCGCTTTTCAATTCAACCTCTTTCATTTTTATACCCCGTTTCTTTGCAGTCTCGATCATCTCACTCAAAGATTTGCCGACATAAGGGCATTGATCTGCCCATATGATCGTTAATCCTCTACCATATCTTTTTACCCTCTTTTCGAAATCGGTTGGGAATTTCGGATCGGGCGCGCTCTTAATCAGTTTCTTAACCATTAGTTCATTATCTGGTGGTGATGTATCGACCAATTTAAAGCCGACCTTTGTAAAAAGATCTCTCCTCGCAATGAATGTTCCTTTGGGGCTGCTGCGGGTGAGTACTGCAACGCCAAGCATATTGTTCTTCCTGGCATCCTTCAGACACTCATCGAGCAGCATCTTACCGTAACCTTTATGCTGAATGCTCTTCGGGTATGTCCAGATGCAGTGAATTATCATATACCCTTTGCCCTTTATTGCCCGCCAGGCTTTCGCTCCCGGAGCATATTCAATGAATCCTATCCACTTGTCATCATTCGTGGCTAGTAGTCTATACCTCAGTCCTTCAGCTAATCTCTTCTTCAACCAATCTGTCTTAGTAATGTAACCTGGATGCTTTCGGTTCTGCAGAAAACAGTGCCCGTAGTCATATAGATTGCTTTTATTGATGTCGACTATACGGACCTTCCGCATACACACCTCTCGCCTCAAGACAAACTACATACCTTCATCTGTTGAGATGAATCTCTTCGAATTCCGCCAGCAAGGTACGCAAACGTTCGGTATTGGCAAGATTGACTGACTGTTTTGCCTTCATTGCATACACCAGGATCTGATGGAGCAGTACGACCTTCTTCTCATATTTCCGGTATGCCTCTTTGTCCTTATTATCAGCGACCTTGACGCGTTGCGTCAGGAAATACTGAGAAGCTATTTCCTGTATATGGTTTGCATGCTCTTCCTTGTTTGTCACCCAGCGAACGATCTGGTTGTAGTTCCTATCTGCTTCTGCTGACAACTCTCGAATCATCTGCATTGATCTCTCGATCGTCGTTATGTGCTCCCGGATCATCTCCAGGCGCATCTCGTCACCGTAGACCCCGCAGGGTATTTCACAGTGCGCGAATGACAGATTTGTACATACTGCGGTTAGCATCAACAAGGCCAGAACAGCATTAAGCTTGTTGGCAACTCTACTCATAAAACCCCCTTTTGCATATTCCAAGACAAATCAACCAAGACATCGACATCTAAACAAATGTAAGATCACCAACCGGAAGCCTCTTCCACACCTATGGACACATGCTACCATACAATATTACACACATATATGTACATTTCAACCCACCGCGAGCGTCTGCGACTATCGTCATTGGGTTACGGAATGCGCTTCGTGATGGAAAAACGGGCTAGTCGATAGACTGCACCAACGCGAGTAACGAGAGAAACCGTCGTTATTCAAGTCTGCCTGTTGACATTCTCTACTCACCAATTAGTATAATTCCATGGACTGGACGTCAATTGTCATACGGCTTGCTATTTCAATAGTGATAGGGGGCCTGGTCGGCCTCGAACGTGAGCTCGAACACAAACCGGCTGGTCTGCGCACGATAATCCTTGTATGCCTGGGTTCAACCATCTTTATGCTCATCGGCCTCGAACTGGACTTAGCCAGCTCCGAGCTCGGCAGGATCGTTGCTGGCGCCGTAACTGGCGTTGGATTTCTGGGTGCCGGAGCGATCATCCGCGCCCGCGGCGAAGTTTATGGGCTGACCACGGCAGCAACGATCTGGCTCGCGAGCGGACTCGGACTGGCGATCGGTGCAGGTTATTATCTGCTCGCAATTATCGCCTGTGTCTCAGTGCTCATCGTGCTCAGAATCCTGGGAATCGTAGAAAAGATAATAAGTAAGAAGTAAGCACAAATGCCAGGGAGGAACCCAAACAATGCACAAAAAAATAAAACATATGTACTTATTGGTCACCACGTTGTTCTTAGTTACACAAGTGGTTACAGGGGAAGCTAAGGAAATGACGATGGATGCCAAGAAAAAAGAGGCTGTCATCGAAAGCGTCAACGGCTTAATCATCGAAAGATATGTGATACGAGATATTGCACAGCAATTGGCAGACCATCTGAATAAGAGATTTAAGGACGGCTTCTATGATACACTACACAGCCCCTCGGATTTTGCCCGCGCACTCTCCGCAGATCTCCGCAAAAGCAGTAATGACAGTCACTTCTACATTGAATACAATCCGGAGCGGGCTATGTTAGTCACTGCCGAGAATAGTCAATCCCCCGAGGAAGTCGAAAAGGCAAACAAAGCAATGGCTGAGAAAGAGCGCCTGACTAATTTCGGATTCAAGAAAGTGGAGATCCTGAAAGGCAATGTAGGATATCTGGATCTCGACTTCTTCTCAAATCCCGACTATGCTGGAGCAACTGCGGTTGCGTCCATGAATTTTCTTGCCAATTCAGACGCCGTCATAATCGATCTCAGAGATACGCCGGGCGGCGAACCAACGATGGTGCAAATGCTGAGCAGTTACTTTGTCAGAGGTACTGATCAGGGCAGAACACTCCTTAATACGCTTGAACAGGTGTACGACGGTAAAATCGAGCAGCACTGGACCACGCCATACGTTCCGGGCAAGCGTATGTACGATACGGACCTGTATGTATTAACCGATGGATACACCGGCTCGGCAGCAGAAGAATTTACAAATAACCTGAAGGCTCTTGAGCGTGCTGTGATTGTCGGCGAAACAACGACTGGATCGGGCCATAATGTCGATTTCGAAGTCATACAGGAAAATTTTGTAATGCATTTGCCCGTACGCAGACCGGTCAATCCAATCACTGGTACTGGCTGGGAAGGTACTGGTGTTGAGCCGCATATTTCAATTTCGGGTAAACAAGCTCTCGACAAAGCTTACCTGATGGCACTCGAGAAGATCATCAAAGAAATTCGAAATGAAGACCAGGAATTCCGCGTTCTCTGGGCCATAGATGGTATAAGAGCAAAACTCGAACCGGTAACAATCGATAAGGCATTATTAACTAAGTACGCCGGGGAGTACGGAGAACGAAAAATCACCTACGAAGATGGCGAGCTTTTCTATCAGCGCACCGGTCCAAAATATAGGCTAATTCCGTTGAAAAGAAATCTCTTTGCTTTAGAGGGTTTGGATTATTTCAGGATCGAAATAGAAGTGGATAAGAATGGTAATGCGACGCAATTAGTGGGTATCTACGACGACGGCAGAAAGAATCCCTCACCGCGCAGCCAATAGCAAGGAAGTTCGCTACTAATGTAGTCCTCGTTCTCGGCCGTAAGCGAGGAATTCGGTCACATATTTCTTGAGGTCGCCGCTAACATTCTGCAATAGATTGCGTAGCACGGACATATCTATCTCTACCTTCTTCGACGACGGCAGCAGAAGTGTCAGTTGAGACTGCTGTTGTACCTCACCAATTCTCAGAGGATTCAAATCTTCCTTTTCAGCCCGCTCGTTGAAGGCGATCATTCGGTCGGGTGGAACAGTGAACACGAGCTCAAACTCACCGTGTGGTCCGGCAAGCATTGCCCAAGGCGGCGTTTGAGTTTTAGCGCAGAGGGTAAATATTTCAGGCGTTACCAGCTTCTCCCAATCACAGTTCACCAAGAACCCCAAACCATTAAGACGCATCAACTGGTCGAGCGTCGTGAACAAACCATCACTCGTGTCCATGCAACATGAAGCATAGTCCCGTATTAGTTGTCCCTCCTTAAGACGTGCCTTAGGCCGATAATCTGCCTCTGGAAACAATACCGCCGGGCAACCAGTCAACCTCACAAAACCCAAGCCATTCCCCATGCCCATCCGTCCTGTCGCAAATACTATATCGCCAGGCTTACAACCAATGCGTGTCATGTATTTGTTGCGCGGCACAAGACCCAAAGCGCAACTGGTCAGCGATGTGTCGGGTGTCGCATTCGTGTCTCCTCCCAAGATGAAAACACCGTGCGAGCGGCATGCTTCTTCCATACCCCGAGCGATCTGGGCGACAAGCGGTTCGCTACGGCCAGCGTTAACCGACGCCGAGATGACAATACCCAAAGGTTCTGCACCCACAGCCGCAAGGTCGCTGAGTGAGGCGCTAATCGCAACCCACCCCATCGTTCTACCTTCGCGATACAGACCAACAAGAATCTCTTCCGCCACAGTATCAACTGTAGCTGCCAAAAGGAAATCAAGATCAGCGGACATCTCGACCAGCTCAACATCGGCCTCGTGCAATTTGTTGATCTGATTTGGTGAACGTCGAAAATGCTTCGCCCATGAATCAATGATCACGTTTTCGAGAATCTCATCCATTCCTCTCATACACAACACCTGACCTTTCTGGGAATAACACTGAAATCAACTTCGCTGGTTTCAACGACCTCACCATCCATTTCCAGCGGGAAAATGTTGTTACTCTTAACCCCCACGGTTACAGCTGCTTCACATCTTGTCTTTGGCCTTTGATTGAAGCGATGCCGGTACAGGGCGATAAATACAGCAATTCTTTCAAGAAGTGAATGGTTCAAACACATATATAAACCCATTTTCCCATCGTTTGGCAGTATATCGGCATCATAGCAAAGTGAACCAGTGAAATGGGGATTCTTTATGACACCCATATTAGTTAGTAGGACCTCTTCCTTGGCCTTATCGTTGACCGTGACAACACACGGTAGGTTACGAAACGCCACGATCGTACGGAGGGCGGCCGTAGCTATCGCCACTTCAACTGAAATCCGCTGCAAAACCTTCATCCATTGAGTTTTAAGGTTAAAGAAAGCATTAGCCTCGGCAGTGACTCCGATGCTCGCATTACACAGACAAAACCGAACTTTTCTTGAGCCATCTGGATCGAGATATCCAATCTTCAGTACGTCGCATAACACTGCGTCCCGAAAATCAAGTTTCACTGGTGTACACATCACCATGTTCTTTTGTCGAAATGGTTTATGATAATCATTACTAGACCCAAGACCTATTGCACCAAGCGTTATTTTTCTTCCGTCCAACCCAGCTCTAATAATTCCATTTAGAATCAGATTGACAGTTCCGTCACCACCGGCTGCAACGAACTCCCTCACTCCTTCATTATATGCCTTCTGCAGTTGTGTGACAATCGTATCAGGAGAAGTAATTTCTTCGACGTCAAAGCTGCCTATACGTCTACTGAGTTCATCAGTGATCTTGTTCAAGCGAGATCGTCCACTACCATAATTGCACGCCGTATTCAAGAATATTCGCATTTTCTCACACCTGGGATTCTTCCGGTCTGAATTTCAACACGAGCTCAAATAGTATGTAGTAAACGGTTATTACCGGTAGCCACGATAGTTGTAGAGTTACGACTATAGCGGCGCTATAGAGGTTGAATACCCGAACAACATCAGCGATCGGTTTATGTGCCTGTCGCTCGTCTCGTGTTAGATGAATTCGGATTTGTGCGTAAATACTGAGCAGTACGGCAGAAGCATATATAATCAACCCAACAATACCAAAGCCGCTGACCGAGAGCAGCGCTAATCCGGCAAAAATCGCCGCCCCCAAGGCAAGCAAATCGCTATACACGGCCGTTGCTCCCCAACCGAAGGCCACTGGAAAAGTTCGATAGCCGGTTGCTCTATCTGCCGATATGTCTTTGAAGTAACCCATGACAACGAAATTCGCGTAACCAAAGAATACGGCCATAATGACAAAGAAGAAAGCACGTGAGTCTTGATTGGCCAGATTGAATACTTCTCTGATATCGTAAACCCTATCCGTCAGCCGGCCAATGACCGGTAACAGCGCCACGATCCAGGAGTTCCAGGGGGGACCGCCCCACCAGGTTCGCTTGAATATTGTGTAAGTCAGTAATCCCAAAACGGCGGCACTTCCGAATATCAATATAACAGGATTGAGATAACCCAGGATCGCCACTCCGGCAGCAAGACCGATCATACTCACGGACAGCACCTGCTTTCGCGAAATTGTCTGCCGAACGAGAGGACGATATGGTGAGGAAAGAGCGTCGGTGTCAGTCTGAAAACAATCGGTCAGAGCCTGTCCTAACCCGTAGGAAAGAAAAAGAGGAATGAATGCCAGGATTGTTCTCCAAATTTCGCCTCGCTCCACGAAGGACAGTCCAACCATTCCAGCCGACCCGGACACAAACAACAAATACGGTCGCATCGTCGTCATGTACTGACGCCAGAAACTGACGCCAAAAACAGAATATCTACGCACTGCCATCACACCTCCTGACTCTTCTCAAATGTCTCGAACATCGATATATATGTTGTCGCTCTCGTTGAGAACACCACTGGGTCGACATAGGAAAGTATACGGCAGCGTGAATGTCCTCATGCCCAGCTCCGAGATAAGATCAAGTAACCTATCGCTATTCTGAAGAAGTATATAGAGATACTGAACATGATTATCGAGCGCGTTATTGTTAACCGTCGCAAGCAGTTCGTACAAATATTCCTTACTGGCGGCATAAAGATCAAAAAGAAACCAGCTTTTCAGAATATCACCTCTTTTCGGAATGGCCGGCAGGGGCATGAACAAGCGCAACGGAGCATACGCGATCCTCAAAACTTGCAGATTCTTTGGAACTGCGACGACCTGCTCGGCGAGAATATTCTCATTCGTCCAAAGCGAACATCCTGCTTGCCCCTGTTGTTTCTCGACAAAACTCATAACATACCCCTTCAATCTTCTAACATCGAACCCGGGCACCATTTCCCATCCACTTTTGCCGGAGAGGAATTTCTCATGGATCTCATGTGCATCAGCAGGGCAGTATTCCTTGCCGGATTTTAATCTCTTGAACACAGGTATGATAATGTACGTCAATGGTATAACCGTTTTCATTCCAAACATGTGTCTGACAAGTTTGAAGGCAACCTGGTTCTGCCCCGCGATCAATGTGTAAATGAAATCCGTCTGCATCAAAATATCATCGAGTGTCGCCTTCATGATTTTCAGCGCTACGCCACGCGCCCGATAGGCGGGAAGAACACGCAGGTCATAAGCATAAGCTGCACGGACCGGGTTCTCGTGTATAGTAACATTCTTCTCAGACCACGCGGAGATGCCGACCAATTTGCCATCGTGCTTTGCACAGATAATTCTGTATTTCTCATAAACCTCTGAACGCGCGTGGAAAGTAGGCCTTCGGTATTTCAAAGCCAGTGATTTACCCTGCACGCATTGTTCCTCGAGAAAGAGAGCCGCTTCATTGTCCTCCAACGTATAGGGGGTAATATCGAGTTTGATCACTTTAACGCGCCCCCAATTCTGCAACCACGAACGTGTAGAAGATCGAGTTATCGGTCTTTGCTAATTCGCTTTCAAGTTTCCTGTCGCGTCTAATGCGCTTGGCCTCGCTAATAGGCAATTGGTGTTTTACCAAAAACTGCCTTTCGCAGATTCGCGATCCATACGGCGCGGCTCTGACTAAGTGTTTCCAGATCATCTCGTAATCTCTCGGACTCGTGTAGGATGCAACGTCAGAGAGCGAGTATTTGTTGGGACCTCTGCTTTCTGAATAAGTCGCGATATGTTCCTGCAGCGCCTGCGTGACTATGTGAACGCGCGGAATCTGTTTCTTGATCGTCTCGAAATGCTGCCGCCTGAGATGCAGGGGCAGACAGCGGTCGGGTTCATATCGTCCAAAGAAAAGAAGCGTAGCGAATGGACTATCAGCCGCTCTACAATTGTTGAAAAACGCCGTAAAATGAGTATCGAGGTACTTGTATACAGAAAACCCTTTTTCAAGAAACGCATAGAACCCAGGATCTCTGAAGAGATACTTCCACGCAAAGTTCGACGTAGAAAACTGAAGAAATTTCCTCCACTTGAAATCAGCCCTCATTTCCTGCCATAATTCTGCTTGCTCATCAATGTCCCGACAAGTAAAGATTCTATTAATCCTATCCGGGCAGACGAATTTCAAGAAATAAGCGAGTTTCCCAAAATACTTCTCCCACCTGCCCTGATATATGACGCCCTGCTCGATCACGTGCAGGTTTGCATCCCAGAAGCCCCGCGCCTCAGTGCTCAGTGATTCTCGCAAGCGCTTATAATCACGCAATCTCACCGTAGAACGGCAAATACCAAGAAATTCCAACAAACCGTCATAATCCAGTTCCCCTATCGCGCTCATCTTCAACTCGAGAAGGAAGTTCTGGCACGGATTAAAATCTATCGAAACAATCTTTGCGACCCTCTTGGTAAGCAGATCCAGAGACCTCGCCCCGCTGCCCGTGATACACAATACCGTGTCGTCGCGACCGAGATTTAGGGCTCTGATCTCGCTCTCACCATCTTCGTTCGAGGATGTGTAATTGAGCGTTTCAAGAAATGGCTTCACGGCTGATGCCCCGGTGGTACCGACGAACGCAAAGATTTATTCCTATCATATCAGATGATCTGCAGTTTCTTGCCGACCGCCTTCATTTTATCAAGCGCTTCTGACAATTGTTCGGTACTCAAACTTGCCATCACGCTCACGCGGATCAATGACGCGCCGGGCGGTACGGCCGGGTAAACAACAGGATTAATGATCACTCCTGCTTCCTCTAAGGCACCGGCCATTCTGAACGTCTTCTCGTCATCATTGATCATTATCGGAATAATCGGTGTTATTGTATCTTCAAGAACAAAGCCGTAGTCTTTTAACTTAGTCTTCACAAACTCTGTGTTATCTCGGAGCCTCCTCAGTATCTCTGGTTCATTATCGATCACATCCAAACAAGCCAAAACCGTCGCCGCAACGAACGGCGGAGGGCTTGCAGTGAATATGAATGAGCGTGAATTAAGTTTCAGAAAAGTCACAACCTCACTGTTAGAACCTGTGAAGCCTCCGATCGTACAAAGAGATTTACTGAATGTACCACACACAAGATCTATCTTGCCTTCCAGATCGTAATGCTCAAGGGTACCATGCCCCTTCTCACCAAGCACTCCTGTACCATGGGCGTCATCTACCATGACTGCGGCACCATATCGATCTGCCAGTTCCTTAATAGCAGGAATGTTTGCCACCGTGCCTTTCATACTAAAGACGCCATCGGTGACAATCATTTTGCTCTTTTCGGATGGAGTGGATGCCAACTGCTCTTCGAGATGCCCCATATCATTATGGCGGTATATCTGCTTCTTTGCCTTGGACAGACGACATCCTTCAACGATACTCGCATGATTCAGCTCATCGCTAAATATCAAATCGTCTTCGCCTGTAATCGCCGATATCGTGCCCATCATGGTCATGAACCCAGTGCTGAACACAACAGAGTCTTGAGTACCTTTGAAGCGGGCGAGTCTTTTTTCGAGTTTTGTGTGCAAACTCGTGGTTCCGGTAAGTACTCTCGAGCTGCATGCACCGGTTCCGAAATTCTCAAGCGCTTTCCTCGTGGCCTCGATAACCTTGGGATGGTCGACCAGACCGAGGTAATTGTTCGAACCTAGCATGATATATTCCTTGCCCTTTTGCGTTACGACGGGAGTTGCTGCCGGGTCAAATTCACGGAGATAAAAGAATTGATTGTGGGTCTTGAGATATTCGATCTTACTCTGGAAATCTCTACACCTATCGAAAAGATTCATTGTATCCTCCCATTATACAAACTCGTGCTACGGCAAGTAATTATATGTCTAACATGAACCCAGTCAAGTTCTTTCTTGTGCGCCTACAAGAGCATACTACTCGAAATGGCGAGAAAATTATTGACAAAGGGCAATTTCGTATTATGATTAGACATCGTTAAATCTCAATGTACTGAGTAAAGTACCATGCGAAGACCGGGTATGCACTTGAAAGGGAGGAGTAAGCCATGGAGAAGAAAAATCGTCGCTCCGGGAAAGAACGCAGGTCCGGAAAAGACCGCAGAAAGTCTAAGGACCCCAACTATAAGGGTCCGGAACGCAGAAGCGGCAAGGACCGAAGGTCAGGACAGGATCGGCGACAGTCAGACTAGGTAGATTCAGGCAGAATCCAATTTTCTACCAACAATTATTAACCTCTTGACCCGAAATCGATATCGATTACCATGAGTTAGGAGGTCTCTATGATGACAAAGATATCTGTGTTGTCAATATCAATCGCGTTTAGCTTGTTCGCGCAGACACCGGTCTTTGACCCGCCGGTGTACGTTCAGGCCAACGGCGTGAACATAAACGTCGGCTACGGAGGAAACGCATCGCCTTTTGTCGTTGATTGGGACGGCGATGGCAAGCAGGACCTGCTGTTGGGTCAATTCGATATGGGCAGGGTCCGGTTCTACACCAACATCGGGACAAATTACAATCCCACCTTCGGTGATTTTGTCTATTTACAGGCCAGCGGTGCTTATATATCCGTGAGTTATGGCTGATGTCAGGGAGCGACAGTCGCAGTTTGCGACTGGAATGAAGATGGCTATCTTGACCTCGTGACCGGTGAGAGATACGGGTATTTCACCCTTTATCAAAGAAACGCTACCGGACAACTAACCAACATGGGCCACATCCAGGCCGACGGTATTGATATCCAGACCGCTAATAATGCATGGCCTTATGTCTGTGACTACAACGACGATGGTATGAAGGACCTTCTGGTCGGGCAGGAAGGAATATATTCAACCTGTAATGTTTATGTTTACTTGAACGAGGGCACGAATGAAGCACCTGCTTTTGGCGACTCAACACCAGTGCTCTTCGATGGAAGCCCGATGACCTACTGGCGGACCGTACCAGTGCTCATAGACCTCGATCTCGACGGAAAGAAGGACATGGTTCTCGGCGGATGGTACAGCGATGTACGGTTCTACACGAATGTTGGCACCAATGCGAATCCCGTCTTCACTGACTACATATATCTTGTATTACCGGACTCACAGGCCTACTCGAATGGAAACCCACCCCGCGTAGCATTCGCGGACTGGGACGGTGACACCGATCTCGACATGCTTACCTGTGATTACTACGGCTCGGTTTTTCTCCGCGAGAATGTAACATCTCCCGGTATCGCAGAAAACAAAGAGAATCCCGTGGCAACCAACATGCTGAATGTCACCCCAAACCCGTTCTCAAGAACGACAAATATCAGCCTTGGCATAGAGCATAGCGCAGAGCGCATAGGGTTGGATATCTATGATGTAAGTGGACGTCTCGTAAGGCATTTCTTACTTCCCAATTCTTACTTATCGAGTTCCACGTCAGTGGTGTGGGACGGTACAGACAATGAACAACGTCGAGTGCCGGACGGTGTCTATCTTATTACCCTCACGACTGAAGATAGGAGCGAAACTGAGAAAGTATTACTTGTTCGATGATGTCGATTTTGCTTTGACTGAGCTATCTACATAGTATCGCATCATTACCTTGCTCGCCGAAGGGCGCTTACACTCCATGAAGCCCGCTTTTCTGAAGATCTGCGGAAGACCCATGAAACTTGATACTGGAGGAAGCTCTTTGCGCCTCGGAATGGTCGGATAAGCCTCAACTATCTTTGCGCCGCAATGCCCAGCATACTCGACGGCACCGCGAATGAGTTTTTCACTCACGCCTCTGCCATGATACTCTTTGTGTATGAAGAAACAGACGATTGACCAGACGGGTTCACTATCCAGCCGCTTCAGTACGCGCGAACGTTCCAAGGCAGCATACTGCTCACGCGGAGCGATCGAGCACCAGCCGATTGCAGCCCTGCCTTTGTAGGCAAGCAGACCGGGAATACTGCCTGAATCGACCAGACGCTTCATCGTCCGGCGGTTGCCAGCACCCTGGCCTGTTTCAAATTCACGGCGGGACAATCTCCACCACATACACCAACAGCCGCCATAAGCACCCTTCTCACCGAACAATTCAACAAAATCAGCCCACAACGCTGGTGTCAACGGCCTGATAACAAGGTCGTCAATTTTGAAGATTCTGCGTGCAGAGTATTTACTCATTTCCTTATGGCATGCTACGGTCTGTATGCCGCCTTTATTATCTCTTCTGACTTGGCTGTCGCCTCGCCTTTACTCATTTTCCCAAACTCGGAGTTTGCGATAGGGTCGTGGATTGTTATTTCTAGATCAGCGCTTGGATCTAAATGCACCCGTTTCACTGGCTTCAATTGATAGAAACCGTTCGCCGTCACTGGCAGTAGATCAAACTCAGTTTGCCGCATAATATGCCAAAAACCATATTTGAATCTACCTATCTGACCATCGACCGTACGCCGTCCTTCGGGGTATATCAACAAATATTGAATCTCCTTGCTTTGATCCTTCAAACGCGCGTCAATAGCAGCTTTTGATTTCCAAGCACTTTTCTGGTCTACGAATATTGCACCGATATGCCTCAAGAAGAAAGCAATGAACGGTAACTTCGACAGGAAATCGCCGGCAACGAAGGTGATAGATGGGAAGTATTTCATCAACGCGAACGTGACATAGCCACTTGGATAATTGCATATTACAAGATATCTCTTGTCGCTTCTGATCTTCTCAATACCAATGACTCTGATCTCTTTACCGATGACATGGAAAACCGTGTCGGCAAAGAATTTTTTGAACTTGTTAATGATATTTTCAGCACTGCAAATGAATATCAGGAATGCAATGGGCATCAGCGCAAAAACTACCAGATGGGTGATTACATACATTCCGATCGTCGAGACAATAATCGAACGTAACCTACTGCCACGGTCAATTATGTTACTCAACATAATGCAAAAGCCTCTAAGGGAGATGCAGAAATGAATTACCCAACTATCGTCAATCGAGTAATATGACCTTACATCTTTCAGTTCTATCTTCGCGATTCAGTGTCAAGAAATAGACCCCGGGTGTTAACTCAGAGCCATCTGTACTTTTCCCATCCCAGCGACATGAGTAAACACCCCGGTAATAGCGCCCTGACGCAAGCCTTTGAACAAAACGTCCCATGCAATCGTACACTACGAGATCGATATTTTCGGATTTACTATCGATCGCAAAACCAATATCGAATCTGCTCCCAGGATTCGGTTTGACCACAAACAAAGGAGAACTCTCAAGGGTCGGCGCTTCACTCACAGCAGTACCAGAATCGACCGGGACCGCAAGGGTAGCAAGCACAGCTATCGCTGTCTTGATGACCTCGGTTGCGAATTCGAGATTATTGAATCCGGTTGGTCCGATGGTATCACCAACCGTATGGTAGCCTGGACAAAGAACACGCTCGATCCCTCCCGTAGACATATAACCGTACTGCCAGAAACTTGCATGATCAGATGAACCGGATGTGCCCGTGTACCGAACCGGGCGAATCTTCAACTGCGTATAAGTATCTGCAACCGACTGATAGAATTCACAGGCGAACAGACTGCAACCGGGCACGGCGGTCGTATACCGCAAGCGCATCGTATCAAGCAGGGGAGCTGTCACGTATCCGATCATGTCGTAGCAGAGTGCTGCGATGATCGTATCATTCTCACTGCTCGCCTCCCCGGCCAGATAGTTGCTGCCGATCAGACCCTGCTCTTCCGCGTTGAAGGCGGCAAACCTTATTGTGTGTTCAAAGTCGTAGTTCCGCATCACACGGGCCGCCTCAAGCACTGCCGCCACTCCCGACGCATTATCATCAGCGCCGGGCGCATAACCATAACTCGGCACATCATCGAGATGCCCACCGATCAAAACGTAGTTTTGAGTCGTCGGATAGTACTCCCCGAGTTTTAACCCAACCACGTTATCACCGTAAAGACTTGAAAAACTGTGCCGGTACACACTGTCACAGCCGTGTGCAATGAGCATATCTTTGATATAGTTAACCGCGACTATCCTGTTGGAATCGCTCATCGAATGCCGCGTATACATGCGCTGGAGGGTCAGGACCGTATTCAGGATATTCTCCGGGTCGACATTATTGAGCATCTCCTCAATGAGAGTATCTCTTGTGACCCGGAAGTCACTGAAATCATAATAACCGGGATCCCGTTTCACGATCGGTTTGAGCGTTAGTTGCTTCAACTCCACCTTCAATTCGTTCAATCGTGGAACTTGTTCGGTGTTGGTGGCCAGCAGAACACACTCCTCATACCGGTCAATGACCCTGCCAAACTGTGCAATAATGTCTTCATCTTCCTCAAGGGGAAAAACAAATAGATAGAATTTATCTCGCGGCCTTTGATCAAGAATGGCATATACCGTACCACTTTCCTCGAATCTTCTTAATATTTCATCATCTCCAACAATGAGCGCATAATCATCGACCAATTCAATAACCTGCAAGCTATGGCTTTCACTCGCAGCGATCCTGACCAGATATTCTGCACCCTGTGCATAGCCAAATAGAAAAAACAGCACACTCACAAACATTATGCCTATTCTCATATTCTCCTCAGCAATTGTCTCTCGTTTCACTGTAAACCGAAGATCGCTTATTTAAAATTATCGAATCGCCTAACCTAACTCAGCATAATTATTGTGGATATCCTTGAAAAGTCAAGCTCCGGAATAGACCTACCATGGTACATCTTAAGCTGACCGAAGTATCTTCCTCTGTATGGTAATGTAAGCGGCGAAGATGGTCGTCAGTAATTGCAGCGCAGGCGATACAAAAATCATTAGAATAAGCCAACCCATAAGACTCAGTTTGGGATCGTAGAGGATCAGCGGAATGCCCAAATTTGCATAGTCGACATTCGGGTCGAACACCAGCAAAAACATGCGTCCCCAGATAACAAGCATAATGGCGAATGTAAAAGTGACGCTCAACAGGCTGTACTTCAATGTTTTATGAAACAGCCGATGCAGGGCCATGGCTTCTTTTGATAGCTGCCCGACTACAAACCAGCCGACAACAAAGCCCAGGAAGATACATAGAACCGGCACGCCCATTCCCAATCCAATGCATATGATATCAACTACCGCGTAGATCAGACCCATAGTTCTGAACTGCTTTGCGTCAACTAACCTCATATCTGCACTCCCGCAAAATCGAAACGCTGGCATACATACACTGTGTGTGATCTTCTACTGCACTTTGTGGTTTTCCACCCAAGACGACAGCCATTTCTGAGCCGTCTTATACTCTCCCTTGTCTTCCTTATATAAACACCTTGTTATCCTGGCATGTTTGTCGATAAAATTCCTGATCATATCGTAGATACAGGAATTACACGATATGCATTGCGCAACACTCTTTCCCTTTCCTAAAAGCCACCGATTGGGTAAGTCCGGTTCACAGATCAATGGTCTACACATTGCCATGAAATCCACCTTACCGTTCTTGAGCAATTTCTCGAGATGTTCCACATCCTTGTTACCGCCGACAAGAATGACGGGTATTGATAGGTGCAAGTTCTCTGTATATGGGTAAAAGTACGATTGTTTGTCCACCGAGTTTATTCGTGTATGAGATTCAGCTCCAGGCATGGGTCTGAACCCTAATTCCTCTTCACTCCTCACCAGACAATCATAACGACCGCCGCTTATTTCGATGGCATCGATGCCTGAACGTTCAATCTCCAACGCTATTTCTGGAAATGAATCGACATCGATACCGCCTTCAATATAGTCGGTGCAGTTTGCCTTAATAAGAATAGGAAAATCGCCAACTTCCTGTCTGGCCAGAGTCACGATCTCATTAATTATCCTCACTCTCTTTCTAACAGTCCCGCCGTAATCATCTTCCCGCTTGTTGGCGTATGGCGACAGAAAGTCGCAAAGCAGAGTACCGTGCGCAGCATGAAATTGTACACCGTCATATCCAAGAGATTTCGCCTTGATGACTGCATGCGCAAAGCAATCAATAATGACTTTTATTTCTCTTTCAGAAAGAGCCGGAGTAGGGTTCTTACTAAAGGGCGATTGCCGCAGCGATGGTGCTTTACCGACATAACCGGTATTCAGTTGGGCGAGCACTTTGCCTCGCTCATCAGTCTCATGGACTATATCGGCAATTTCCTCAAGACCGGTGACTCCCACATCGTCGAACGAACTGCTGGAAGTGAGTGGACCATCCGGTGTCACAGGAAAATCCCCGGTTATGATCATCCCTGCGCCACCAAGCGTAATTGTTCTGTAGTAATCGACCACATCCTCGGGAACATCTCTTGTGAGTGTAACCGGGACGTCCCATGTTGCTGATCGCACGATCCGGTTCTTCAAACTAAGTCCGGCGATCTTGCCTTCCGAAAAGATTTTGTATGTTTCGCGCCCGATATCTACCCCCTTTTCACGCGATCAGAATTTGCAAACGTACCCAAGATATAACTCGATGAAGTTTTTGCCCCATTCTTTTCTGAAGATATCCATCGCCATACCGCCTGTGCAATGGGATGGTGCGATGTTCGTAACACCCAGCTCCTTCAATCTCGCCGAGATATCTCTCACATCCCTTTCACTCGCATTGACGAGATGGAATCCTCCAGCAACTAAAGCGATCGGCCTTTCGGGAATAACCTCTCTTACTCGTTCGATGATCTTCACGATCCCGGGGTGAGCGCATCCTGTGATCACATGCAAACCTCTATCACCATCCAAGATCAATGACTGCTCATGCAAAGTGATATTCCTGTAACTAGTTTTCATTACACCACTTGACCAGACATTCGGCAATATTTCAAACGGTTCATCTACCGGCACGATATCAAGACGCGGATTCTGCCGCAATACTGAGTCCCTGGAGGAACCAGGTACATAGACTTTTGGAACTGGCTCGGCAAGGTAATAGAGAACCGGCAGCCCGTAGATATGGTCCCAGTGATTATGTGAGATGACAACAGCATCCATTTTTCCAAGTTCAAGCTCTAGTGCATTTATGTTCCCCAGCAGAACGGC
The DNA here is from genome assembly GCA_020343595.1 of Caldifarciminota bacterium. GTDB lineage: Bacteria > Hydrothermota > Tepidihabitantia > SM23-42 > SM23-42 > SM23-42. The sequence continues at coordinate 557,376 of CP070802.1, forward strand.
AGCGTCGCCTCCGGTGTCAAAGAGTATCTTCTGTCGATCAAACACGATGAACGCGCTGAATCCGCCTGCCACCTGCAGACCAGTTACCATATCCCCTGGCACATTGTTATAAACGATAGTAATCGAATTATCGAACGTTCCGCCCGCAAACAGCAGCGAACCACTTGATGCGGTTAATAACATAAAAAAATTTGCCCAACTATCCCAATTGCTGATCGCTGACATACCGTACTCCTTGCTTCAAAAGAAAACATTTGCATAAATAAATCAATCCAGATACTTATCGGCGTCTCCTCGCAATATAGTCTATGTAAGCCTGTTTCAACCTCCTACCTTCATATAATTTTTCAATAATCCGCTTTTCTTTGAGCAGAATATCGAAACCCCTAAAATATATATCTGCCTCTCCATCCCGAAATCGGGAGAACCGTCTACTGCCAAGCAGACGTGATGCAGAATTATCCTTCCGGAAAGGCCTTCTATCTGGATCATCCACCGATAGAAAATTAACGAAGCACAGACCCTTGGGTCTGAGCACTCTTTTTATTTCATGCATGGCTACCGCGACATCTGTCTTGGTCATAAAGAATATCGCATTGTAGGAATACACGAAGCTGAATGTCCTATCTGCAAACGGAATCCGGCGCATATCACCCCGGAAAATATTCAGTGGTATGCCATTATCTGCACAGAATTTTTTCGCATGCAATAACGGCTCATCATTGATTTCTATACCGTACGTTGCATAACCCTGCTGGTAGAATAACAAGAGTGGTGGAGGGCGGTCTCCGTGCGAGCCGGCGCCGCAATCCAAAACCGTTCTGTCCAGTGAAGTCAAACTGCATTGCCTCAGAAATTCATAGAGCGGCGTCGCCCAGATGATTTCATCCATGTGATATTAATATCCTGTTGATTTATTCGCCACACTATTCGGTTATTACGATCTTCTCCTGAAAATCATAATTGTCACTACGACATCTCACAAAATAAACACCGGCCGGGAGTTCCACGTTCAAAGAAATACTTGCACCGTCTTGCTGACCGATGTCAACTGTCTGTACCAATCTTCCCAGGATATCGTAAAAATCGAAAGAAGCATCGATCTTGTGTTGCGCCCGCACGTCCAGCTTGATGATACCGCGTGATGGATTCGGATATAGAAAAATAGATGGTGTTTGTTCAGAGAGTTCAACCTCCTCAATGCCAACCAGCTGCCCGAATTGCCTCAGTGCCGGATCACCGAAGAGATTATAATGATAGGCGGGCAGCCAGAAAGCAGCATTACCCATGAAATCATTTCGTGCGATATCATAAGCGATTCCAATGACCCCGTTGCTCATTACAGTATCCTGGAGTAAGCGGTTGTAGAAGTGGTATGGAATTCCACCAAGGTCTGCTGAACTGGCCCATGAAATACGCGAACTGCTGATCACACTTGAGCCGCCGCGGTACAGAAGCATGGCGCCGAGCCCGGTCTCCTCCGGCTTTCCACAAAGGCACGAGCGGAGAAAACAGGTTGAGGGGTGATCATTGTCGAGGAAGTAGACATTTGTGATGTAAAAAGACGTAGGCCACGTGATCTCCGCGTTCTCAGGCACACTATCGCCGTCATCCCAGGCCCAGAGTTTCCGGGCGTACAACGGAACATTACCGTGATGGCATTCATACATGATCCCCTTGTTCTGCCAGTACGCTATATGATTATCCTGTGTAAGGGAATCCGTACAGGACAAGGTACAGGGCCTCAAGCCACCCTTCTCATAGAGAGTAACCGCACTCGTGCGCTCCAGAACAGAATCGATCAGCAATTGCTCGCAATAATCGGCGCCGTCCATCCGGGCATTACCAGTATAGTTCTCATTTGCATAATAATAGAGTGCGCCGGTCAACAACGAAGCCGTCTTATAACCGATATCGGTATTCGTATCAAAGGCGATCAACTTCGCACATATGTCCTCGATCACACCTTGCTCGCTGAAGGGAATACGCCCCAGATGCACATCTGCATGGTAATCCGGATCATCCTCACCCATCGGCTGAAAATTCTCTGTATATACTTCTCCGTAATATGAATCGCCGTCACTATTCCACGACATGCTGTCGGGGTCGGTCAACTCGGCAAGATAGAGATCACCAGGAATGGGTGAGTAGTCAGGATGATTATACGGGCTGTTCGGGTCGTTATTAAAGGGAACCAAATTCCGCCACGGCATATCGGTCGAGAAACCGACGAGCAGCACATACTCAATATCCGCCATATTTGCTCTCAAATAATTCCTCAACTTCTGCGGACCGTCGACCCCGGTTACATTAGCATCGATGTATTCCCTGGCGACAACGGTCACATCATAGCCCTGGTTCTGCCTGTGCTGAACAAGTGCATCGACTGAACTCTGAATCGCCGACGGGATTATGACGCAATAACCGTTCGCCCGCTTGGGCCTATCAGTATGATACCAGACTTGCGCGTTATCCCAATTGTAAATGAGATCTTCAGCGACCGCATCGAAAGTGACATCATCGCTCAAACCGTTCCAGTAGATAGCGCGATCGCTTGACGGATGCGGCAAGGTATAATGAATATCCACTGTTATGTTCTCTGTAAGATACAACATGCCGGAAACCGTATGATATGCAAAATGATTACACGCCACCGTAACCAACGTATACTTGCGCAATCCACCGGTCGAGATGATACTGCCATAGGAAGCCGGGTATATTTGATCAGAACGGTAGTACATCTCATTTGCCCATCTGTACTGCTCAAGCAAATCCTCCACAGCAGCCCCGTATGATAAAGGAAGGGAAGGTTCAGATGGCGGCACGATAACTTCACCCACCTCCCGCCATGCGCCACGGAAGTCGACCGCCTCTACTATCGCGCCTGGCGGCAGGGCTATCGTAACCATCCTGCACGGAAGCGCCGGCGCACCGATCGGATTACGGTACGCAGCCTCAGCGACGATCAGATCACCCGAATCTAAACTATAGTCAGGCGCCGCCACCTCCACCCTCAATACACTTGACCACCCGACCACACAAATCAACAAAGATATCAACACCTTCACTCTTGTCCTCCTCTGATACATTATACTATTCATGTAAAACCGCGTCAATGCACTGTCTCTACTCATACTGGGTCACCATACCATGGGAATCAGCCGATACCTGACCTTCTGCTTGTAAGACTCATAGCCAGATAGCTCCCGGGAAAGTAGCCGCTCTTCTTCTATGATACGGGGAACGAGCAACGACGTAGCAGGGATTATCGCGAACAAGGCCCACAGGGATCCGAGTGCTGCCGGGCTGAAAAAGAATATCATCAACGCAGCAAAATACATGGGATGACGAACAAGGGAATATGGTCCGGTCGAGACGACTTTTTGGTCTACCTCGACATCGACCACCCTGGACGCATACGAATTCTCTCTCAAAACAAGGATGAACAACAGATACCCAAGGAAAACAAACACATCGGCGACAATCACAACAGCAACGGGTAATGATGACCAGCCGAACCGGTGATCGAGCCCCGGTATCAAGAATGCAAGCAAATAGAGGATGGTCGAGATTATCTGAGATTTCTTCTGGAACGGCTCCCTCTCTCTGGTTCGCATGCGGCGCTCAATTAGAGCCGGGTCATTTCTGATCAGATACAACACAACAAAGAACATCGGGATGAATAGAATTGCCATGAAGACCCAGGCCTGCCAGAACCTGAATGTGCCGGCCGCGCCAAAGAATAAAAGACCCATAACTACAGCACCGGCCCCAAATCTCGCAACTACAGTTCCTATGAGTTTGGACCTCGGCATCGTGTTCATGATACCTCCCGAGCCACCGAAAAATCACATCACAACAAATCCATACAACTGCGTCAAACACAGACCGCAAGTGGCTCCACGACACCCAGGAAAGCGGTAATGATCCATTCTAACCAACTCCAGACACATGTCAAGCCTGTTTCATAATCGTTAATCACATCTGATAAAAACCATGCGCTTACGTGTAGCAACATACTACGCCGCATTGACTGTTCCACAAAGATATCTATAATAGCATGTGCCTCAGAATGATTCCCGAGTAATATTCACAACGGTCGAAACGATACCCGAACCAACGGGCAGGTTTCCAAAAATGATCGCCGCGCTTCATCACCGTAACTTCCGGCTCTTCTGGTTTGGTCAGATGATATCGCTCGTGGGAACATGGATGCAGATTGTAGCCCGCGGTTGGTTGGTACTGCAAATGACAGACTCACCATTTTTACTTGGTCTGGTTTCCATGTTGGGGACACTGCCGGTTTTGTTTGTCGCTCCGTTTGGTGGAGTCCTGGCCGACAACCTGAACAAGAGAACAGTAGTGATCACAACACAGATCACGGCAATGTTGCTCGCCTTTGCCCTCGCGACCCTTGTTCTCACCAAACAAGTACAGTACTGGCATATCGTTGTCCTTTCATCGATGCTCGGCATAACGATGGCGATCGACGCCCCGACCCGGCAGTCCTTCGTCGTCGAGATGGTAGGTAAGAAAGATCTGCTCAACGCTATCGCCCTCAATTCCTCGATCTTCAACCTCGCGCGCATATTAGGACCGGCCATGGCTGGCTTGATAATCAGCGCAATCGGTATCGTTCTCTGCTTCTATGTCAACGGCATAAGTTATCTTGCGGTCATTGCAGGCCTGCTCCTGATGAGAGGCAATTTTAGTCCGGCCAAGAAAAAGCGGAACCATGTACTGAGAGATATCAGGGATGGCTTCGGCTATGCCCGCCATGACCGAAATATCATATCTCTGATCACACTCGTCGCTCTCACCAGTATATTCATCATGCCGTATCTGATGCTCATGCCTGTTTTTGCACGTGATATCTTGCAGGTCGGCGCCAGGGGGCTTGGGATACTCCTCGCATCAGCGGGTATCGGAGCACTAATCGGCGCCCTTACCCTCGCTCTTTTCAGCGACTACCGCAAAAAGGGCAGATTCGTCATGGCTGGGAATATAACATTCGTAATTGCCACGATGCTCTTCTCATTATCGAACAACTATCATGTATCTCTGCTACTTCTTTTATTCATTGGTTGGGGAATGGTTACGCAAAACGCTTCGATCAACAGCCTGCTGCAGACGATCGCCCCGGACCATCTCCGAGGAAGGATCATGAGTCTTTACGTACTTTTCTTTGTTGGCATGATGCCTTTTGGCAGTCTTCAGGCCGGCTTTGTCGCCGACCAATTCGGCGCCAAGATATCATTGAGAATTGGTGCCATGATTGTGGCATGTGTCGCTCTCTTTATCTTCACCAAAAACAGAAAACTTGCCAACCTGGAAGGCTAAATTTCGGTTTAATCAGAAAAGAAAAGGCCCCCGTAGGGGGGCCTTTTTCACATGCATTCAATGCACATTATGCAAGTTCGACATTCGAAGCTTTCGGTCCTTTTGGAGACTGAGTTATTTCAAACTTAACTCTTTCGCCTTCATTAAGGGAACGATAACCATCGCCCACTATGTCGCCATAGTGCACAAATACGTCACCGGTTCCGTCTTCTTTTTCAATGAAACCATAGCCTTTTCTGCCATCGAACCATTTGACTTTTCCGTAAGTCATATTTCTCCTTTCAAGTCTTTATTCATTGAGGGGATCGAGAATATGAGTATTCTACTGAACCATCAACAAACTAAATGACTTATTTAACAATTATTATATATACAAAATCCTGGATGTCAATAGGGATGTTATGACGCTCGACGCTATACGCATGACGCTCGACGCGTTACGCTATACGCATGACGCCATACCGTGCGCCAATAGTCGATTGTCAATCCTTGTTCTATAGTTGTATCTTAGCTTCCCAGCTTCTTAATTTCCGAACCTCTGAATCTCTGCGCAGCAGAGTTTTCAGATTCTCTCAAAAACCTTCCTGAAGTGATAGCCATATATGGCAAAGGTTACGGCGAGGGGAGCCAGCCGCGGCCGGCTGAATACACTCCACAGGAAAAGGCGCCAGTAATGAAACCGTTCCTTCCCCTTGATCCCCAGCACAAATATCGACATGATAAAAGCCTTGATCTCGCTCATGCGGAGACGTCCCAGGCTATTGTGCAGCGGTTTGTAGTTCTCAAGAAATTTCTTGACCCGCGCGTAGAATTGATCAGGGGCATATATCGTCCTGACGATATTCCTGTAGCCTTCCAGAAGTGTCGCGTACTGCATCTTGGGAACGAAATTTATCGAGCAATCTGTGTTGTCACCCGTTGCTTCCGTCAGCAACCGGTCCTCCCCCTTGAGACGCTGATAAAGTTTAGTGCCGCGCACCGCGTTCAACAAACCAACCATCGCAGTCACTATTCCACTATTTTGAATGAAGCGTATCTGTCTTTCGAAAATCGTCAGCGGATCGCTGTCAAAGCCAACGATAAAACCACCCTGAACCTGAAGCCCGAATCTTTGTATTTTCCTGACGCACTCAACAAGATCGCGATTCTTGTTCTGCCGCTTGCCGCACTCCGCAAGGCTCTCCTCATCGGGCGTTTCGATACCCACAAAAACCGTATTAAAGTTAGCCTTGACCATCAAATTCATCATTTCTTCATCATCTGCCAGGTTAACCGAGGCTTGGGTAAGGAAGGTGAACGGATATTTCATACGTTCCATCCACTCCGCGATAGCCGGCAAAACTTCCGCCTTGAGACTTCGCTTGTTACCAATAAAATTGTCGTCAACGAAAAACACCACACCACGCCAGCCTCGGTCGTAGAGACTCTGTAGTTCGGTAATGACCTGTTGTTTACTCTTTATACGAGGCCGGTGCCCGTAGAGCAATGGGATGTCGCAGAAATCGCAATCGAACGGGCACCCGCGTGAAAATTGAATACTCATAGACGCATACTTTCTAATATTGAGTAATCTCCAATCCGGGACCGGTGTTTTTGCCAGATCTGCCCACTCGGGAGATGTGTAAATATGCTTGAGTTTTCCTTGACGTAAATCATCCAAAAATTGCGGTAGCGTTATTTCCGCCTCATTGAGCACGAGATAATCAACATGCTCATACTCATCATAAGAACTTGTGAACAAAGGTCCCCCGGCAACAATCTTTACGCCTCTCGCCTTACAGCGCGTAATTACCTCATCAACCGAACACTTCTGAATGGTTGCCGCACTGATAAAGACAAAATCTGCCCATTCGATATCTCGATCCTTCAATTTTCTTACATTCATATCAACGAGTCGCTTTTCCCATTCATCCGGCAGCATAGCAGCGGCAGTCAGTAACCCAAGCGGCGGATTTGTCGTTTTTTTGAAAATAAATCTCAGCGCATATTTGAACGACCAGAATGTGTCCGGATTTTTCGGATAAACAAGAAGTATCTTCATAATCTTGACAACTCCTTTCTATTCCTGCAAAAGGTGATGGCGCCGGACATAAAACTACGCCCATTCACCGTATGTATACTCAATCGAATTCAGTCGGCGTATTTTACATATAAAAAGCAGTTCTCGTAACCTACGACATATTTTAAGAACAATATTGCTTTTGTCAATACTAAACTAATATCACTGTATAAAGTGAAGGCCCCCATAAGGGAGCCTTCACCTATGCATTTATTGCATATTATGCAAGTTCGACTT
>CP070802.1:565111-611934 GCA_020343595.1 Caldifarciminota bacterium
CCTTTTTCCTCCCCTATCAAGGGGGAGGGTATGACTAGGGTGATTTCTTCCCGTGTCAAGGGAGAGCACAAATGACAGGCAGCAGTTGGTACATTCGTGCAATCCATAGTCATTTGGGCAGTTCCTTAGTAGCTTGCAGCTAAGTTGTCAGTTGATCTTTCATTAGCCGTGTTGCCGCGGGTCACTTCATGGGCATAGATACCCAGACCGGATGCAGATTGCGCAACATAAGCGTGTTGTGGTGTTGCGACGACACTCAGTGCTTCTTGAGATGCCATTCTTACGGCAACTTCCTGTGGCTCTGTTGGATTCGAAACATCAACAACCTGAAGCCCCCCATCGCATGCAGCGATATAAAGATTCGAGCCGGCCACCTGAATATCCCAGGCGTACCCAGATGTGCAGACTTGTCCGACTTCCTTCGGGCTGGTCAAGTCGCTAATGTCTATGATCCTAACACCACACCAGTCATCAGCGACATAGGCATAACAACCTTCAATGTGCAAGTCGCGAGCAACTCCTGGCGTCTCGACATAGGAGATTTCTTTTGGTCTGTTAGGTGCTGAAATGTCAAGGATTCGGAGTCCAAGATCGGCGACAAAAGCATAGGAATCACTAAGAACTATATTGGTAGCGCATGCCATTTCAAAGTTGCCAACTATCCGGGGATTTACAGGGTCTGCGACATTAATCACCTGTACACCTGCATCACCATCTGCAATGTAAGCATAGTCGCCTCTTGTGGAAAGGCCGCAGGCATACCCTGGAGTGTCATAACCGCCGCACTTCTTTGGTGTCTCCGAGTCACTGATATCCCAAATATCTATGCCCAAATCGCCCTTGGCGACGTAGAGTCGACCTGACGTTTCGTCGAAGTAGAGGTCGCACAATGCAAACGCAGAATGCTCAAAGTGGCTGAGTTTGGTCGGCTGGTCAGGATCTGAGACGTCAATAATGCATACGGAAGTTCTACAGCCTGCAAAGACAAGGTGACGTTGTTCATCCTGCGCGACAGCACAAACAGCATCTGACCTCCATCTTCCGATGCAGCATATGCTTGTAGCCTTAGGGGAAATCTCCCGGGCACTGAGTGACTCTGTATACCATATTCCACCGAATAGTATGATGGTGGAGATGAGTGCAATAGAATACTTTTTCATTTTACCCTCCTGGGATGATCTTCTACAAAGTATCATACTTCTCTGAGGAGCAATAATCGTGCCAGAACGGAGATTCGAGAACAACTCACTATATTTAGGGAATTAGTGCATTATTTTAATGTAGTACTTCACTATATTGCATAAATTATTCGGTCATATTTAGCCGGTCGATATGTTATTCAGTGACTTCAGTGATATGTTGTTTCAGTGTAATCTGTCTTTCCTGCGTCTTCTGTGTTAAGGTGTTATTTGACCACTAATCTACAAATCGGTCATTATTGACCTATTCTGTATTTCCTGAGTTTGCCCCTTAGTGTTGAACGAGGAATACCCATTATTTTGGCTGCTTTTGCCTTATTACCATTTGCCTGTAGAAGTATGTATTCAATGTATTTTCTTTCAAAGTCATGATAATTCAACATTTTTCCACCTTCGTCAATGAGCACGGCGGCTGTATCCGATGTGTTTCTGATTCTTTCGGACAGATCATTAATCCCGATCGTCTCGGCATCTTTGGCGAAGATTACAGCATGTTCGATCTCGTTCTCCAATTCACGGACATTATTCTCAGTCCAGTCATAGGCAGACAATGCGCCCAATGCTTTCGTGTCAAATCCGCGCATTGATTTGGCTTTTTGCCTAGCGTATTTCTCAAGAAAATGCTGGGCAAGTAAAGGAATGTCATCACGTCTATCCCTCAAGGCCGGGACATTTATTGTTACCACATTTATTCGATAATAGAAGTCCTGGCGGAAGCGCTTTTCCCGCACTGCTTTCTGGAGATCTTCATTCGTTGCACAGATAAGACGAACATTTACCTTGACATTCTTAGTCCCGCCGACTCTGCGGATTTCTTTCTCCTGCAATACGCGCAGTAACTTGATCTGCATGGCCTCGCTGGTATGATGGATTTCATCCAGGAAAAGGGTACCACCACTTGCAGCTTGAAACAGTCCTTGTTTGTCAACTGCTCCGGTAAATGCACCGCGTACACTTCCGAAGAGTTCTGCTTCTAAGAGTGTTTCAGGCAACGCGCCGCAGTTGATGGCAAGAAATGGCTTGTTTTTTCTGTTTCCATTGTAATGTATTGCCTTGGCAATAACTTCCTTGCCAGAGCCAGATTCTCCGGTCAGAAGAACAGTACAATCGTCATCCATGATCTGTTTTGCTTCATGAAATACCTTTTGCATGATTTCACTCTTGCCGATGACGCCGGGGAAGTCATATATCTTTCCGACTTCTTCACGCAGATGAATGTTTTCATCGATTAGTCGTTCCACGAGGTGTGTGTTGTTTATGGCGATCGCCGCCAGATTGGCAAAGGCCTCAAGGAATGCTGCGTCTTCTTGAGAGAATGTCTTTATATGAACACGTTGATCAACATATAGCGTTCCCAGGGCGCGATCCTTGAAAGGAACGATGATGGGGACACAGATGAACGAATAGATTCCCAGTTTTCTTATGCTATCGGCATCCTTGAAGCGTACGTCAGACCGCAGGTCAGCGCTCAATAATGTTTTCCTGTATTCTAATGTAGCCTTGACGATGCTCTTACTGAAGGTTGTGTCTTTTTCTTTTAGTAGGTCGGACGCTACGGTGCGATAGTACTCGCCGGATTCGTCGACCAAAATGATCATTCCCCTTTCAGCGTTGATGCTGGTAATTGCGGAGTTCAGTAGCTCACGGAGTAGTTGCTGCAGGTCGTTGATTTGATTTATGCGTTTGCTGAGTTCGAAAAGCGCCGTTAGTTGCTCCTGGGGCAAAGTGATCTTCTGTACTTCTTTTCCCTGTCCTCTTTCCGTGGTCATATTTATCAGAGTAGTTTACTGATCAATGCTGCTGCTTTTTGTGCTCCGTCCGTTGGGATATTTGGGTAATCTACTTTTTTGCCGAGATTTTGAACAATTGTATCTGCGAGAGATTGCGGCGTTGTATCTGAATAGTCCATGAATACACCTGCATTATGTCGCCTAAGCCTGTGGGAAACATGTACTATTTGTTCGTAATGATCTTTGAGTGGGAAGTAGATGAAAGGTTTCTTAAGAGCAGTTAATTCTATTGTAGATGTATTACCTGCTTGTACGATCACCAGGTCACTAGCAGCGAAGTGCTCGTAGAGTTTTGGTACATAACCTTTTACATCGATGTCCTGATGGACTTTTATTGCCTCGGGCGCAAGTCTTGGTCCACAGACCAGGACCATGCGAAGGTTGGGGATTTTTTCCTTAAGGATTGGAAAAGATTGTGCACACAATTGCAGCATTTCTTTGCCCACCGCGGTGCCGCCGATAGAACATACGATCAGAGGTTCCTCACCATACCCTAATTTCGCACGTATCTGTGTTTTGTCCGAATATGTCTTGGGGTCAAATCTTAATATATATCCGGCGAATGTGCATTTCTCTGAAGCCCACGCGCGGCGCTCTGGTAATAAAAAACCGAATTTTGCATCAGGAATATCATCCAGTTCGCCCACGAAAAGACGCATGTCCACAAAAGGTGATGGTTTGTGATAATCCTTTGACCAGAAGTAGTTCCAGTAGTAGTTGCCAAATATATCAACAGGGCTTTTCGTCATTGAATAAGAACCGATGAAGTCATAAATCATCACGAAAGGCATGGTTTTCAGCTCTGGTTTCTTTTTCAATGCAACTATGATTTCGTATGTTTCGTCGCCAATGACAAGGTCAAATTTTTCCTTTGCTGTGACTTTCATGAACAATTCTACATTGTTCTTCCAATCATCACGTATGACGAATAACATCTTCACAATATTGAGTTTTGGCCCCTCGGCTGCATTTTCTGCCGTGGTATTTTCATTTGCCCATTCTTTTGCTTCGGGAAGCAATCTTTCACCGGCATCTGAAAGAAGACTGCTTGCTGGTTCAGAGGCGATCCAGGATATATCGATCCCCGGATTCTGTTTTCGCAATGCACTAGCTATTACAAGGTCTCTTGTTACGTGCCCCAAACCGAATGACCCGCTGATGAAAAGAACTTTTTTTCCAGCCATAATTCCTCCCTCACCTCATCGATGCTTCAATAGCTAACATTTCTTAACCAATATTATGTTTTCCTTTATATTTGTACAGACCGATTTTCTTGAGCATGTCATCGAATCTTGGATCGGAACGTATACAGTCAACCGATTCGTCGTTAAGTATCCATGAAAGAGAGCTGTCACGTTCTTGATAAGCTTTTTCTAGCCAATCAAAGGCAATATCATTTTCGCCAAGAACCGCATGTATTTTTGCGAAGAGAAATGGCCTTATGTACGATTTCTTTGATTTTTCTTTGAGGTTTGATAGTATTTTCCGGGCACTCTTTTTGTCGCCGCTCATTGCGTAAAACCAACCAAGAGCAGCCACTACAGGAGGATAGTCTTTGGCCACGTTCAAGGCCTGATGTAGCAATTCTATCCCCTTACCATATTGATGATCATGAGCATATGTTGACGCAAGCAGCCAGAGCGCCCAGGGGTGTTCTGGTGAAAATTCACGAGTCTTCAGTAGCTGCTGTCGAGCCGCCTCAGGCTGTCTGTCCCAAAGGTAAAAAAGACCCAGGTATACGTTTTGTATGAAATTAATCGGATCGAGTTCGAGCGCGCGCTTCTGTTCTGCAATTGCTCTATCAGTTCTTCCTATCGCCGCAAAATACCCACCGTAAGCACTGCGACTTGAAACACAATTTGCCTCGAGTTCGAGAGCCTTTTCAAGGCTCAGGCGTGCACTATCGAAATCCCAATCGTAAAGGTAATGAATATACCCTATTGCACTGTGAGCGAGCGCGAGCGTCTCATCTATTTCTAAAGCTTTTTCAGCTGCAATTCTTGCTTTGGGTAAGACATCCTTTGATGGTGAATAGTAATAGTTTGCGTACATGCAGTAGCAATATGACATGGCCGCGTAGGCCAGAGCATAATTTTGATCCAAGTCTATTGCTTGCTGATAATACTTGATAGCTTTTCCGAGATCTGCTTTTGAGAATTTCTGTACGAAGAACCGGGCTTTAAGAACCGCATTGTATGCATTAATATTGGAACTATGTCTTTCTTGCACTGAAATCTTTTCATCACCGAAAATCTCAACTTTAAGTTTGTCGACTATTTTCAACGTAATCTCATCCTGAATTGTGAACACGTCATCTGCTTGTCGGTCATACCGTTCCGACCAGAGGTGGTAACCATCGGTTACGTTGACTAGCTGAGCAGTGATACGCAGTTGATCGCCTGATTTGCGCACGCTGCCTTCCAGTACATGATCGACATTAAGTGTCCTGCCGATATCACGGACATCGACATCTTTCCCCTTGAACGAAAATGCTGAAGTGCGTGCGACAATTCTGAGATCTTTGATATGAGTTAAGGAATTAATGAGTTCCTCAGCCATACCGTCACAGAAATATTCTTGATCTTGGGTAGGACTCATGTCGATGAATGGTAAGACAGCGATGGACGCTGAAGGCTTGACCGACGCGACTCTCAAGGGGTTTTTTGCCTCGGGATCGATTGACTGCAGTTGCGCGATGACTTCTTGCATGTCGCTATACCGGTCGTGTGGTTTCTTCTGAAGCATCATTCCGATGGTACGTTCTAATGTTGGAGGAACGTCACTGCGTATTTCTGAGGTAGGAATTGGTGCATTATTGTTGATGGCAAACATTATGGCTTCCCAGTTATTACCTCTGAATGGCAACTTGCCTGTTAGCATCTCATACAGTACGACACCCAGTGACCAGATGTCGGTGCGGTGATCCATGTCTTCTGCCCGTACCATTTCGGGTGACATGTAAGCCACTGTGCCGGTAATTGATTCGGTTCTGGTTATACGCGATGTTCCCGCTAATTTTGCCAGTCCAAAATCAAGTATTTTGACCTGTCCGTCACTGGTAATAAATATGTTTGCCGGCTTTATGTCCCGGTGCACGATTCCTTTAGTATGTGCCTTTGCCAGGCCTGCTGCTACACCCAGGGTAATTGTGATTGCTTCTTTGAATTCAAGTGGGCCCTTCTGCATCCTACGCTTCAATGTCTCGCCTTCGTAACATGCCATAGCAATGAAAAGCTGTCCATCTTCAGTCTCGTCAATCTCATGAATTGTACAGATATTTGAGTGATCTAATGAGGATGCAGACTGTGCTTCCTGCGTAAAGCGTTTCTTTGCTACTGGGTCATCACTGAATTCGTGGGGGAGAAACTTGAGTGCAACCTGGCGTTTGAGTTTAGTATCCTTGGCCTTGTACACGACACCCATTCCACCACCGCCGATTTTTTTAAGAATTTTGTAGTGTGATATGATTTTGCCTATCATCCGATTACCCGGTTTACTACAGCCAACACTATTATAGTAGGCCATAATAAATTGTCAATATTGGGTTGATGGCCGAGAAGAAGTTATTAGCTATAACGATGAGGAGTTATAAATATCAATTTTGCCCGACTGGCGGAGTATGACATTGCGTAGTATTAATGGTCGTTTTGCTTCTACTAAAATTGTCCTTCCATCCCCTTTCACGCTGGTTGATTTTGTGTTTTATACCTGTAGAGGCCTATTTTCTTTAGTAATTCATCGAATCTAGGATCGTCGCGAATACAGTCGACTGATTCATCAGTAAGTAAATGTGCTAATGAACAATCACGCTCTTGATAAGCACTTTCAAACCATTGAAATGCCAGGTCATTTTCACCGAGTGCCGCGTGCACTTTTGCGAAAAGGTAGGGCCAGACGTATGATCCCTTTGCTCGTGCATGCAGTACCTGAAGTGTTTTTCGAGCGGCCTTCTTGTTACCGTTCATTGCTTGAAACCAGCCCAGGGCAGCTATCATCTGAGGGTAGTCTTTGGCTACTTTCAATGCATCGTTGAGTAACTTGATGCCCTTATCATATTGTAGGTCGAGCGCGTATGTCGTTGCAAGGAGCCAAAGCGCCCATGGGTGGTCAGTTGAGAATTCGAGTGTTTTGATTAATTGTTGCCGGGCTTTTTCCGGTTGTTTTGCTTTAAGGTAGAACAGTCCAAGGTGAACGTTATGGTTGACGCTGAGTGGGTCAAGGTCGAGGGCGTGCTTCACTTCTTTAATTGCTCTGTCCATGCTACCTGTTATGGCAAAATACCCAGAGTAGTCACTACGGCTTGTAACACAATTGGGGTCGAGTTCAATTGCGCGTTCGACCCGTTGCCGGGCACTCTCAAAGTCCCAATCATAGAGGTAATTAATAAGCCCCATTCCAGCATGCGCAATTGCCAGCGTTTCATCTATTTCCAGTGCTTTTTGCGCTGCTATTCTTGCTTTTGGGAATACCTTTTTTGATGGTAGGTAGTAATAGAGCCCGAATGTGCAATAACACTGTGCCATAGCTGCGTAGGCAGTCGCATAGTAAGGGTCTTGCTCTATTGCCTGCTGATAAAATTTGAGCGCTTTCTCAATGTCTCCTTTGTCTAGCCTTTGGGAGAAGAATCGGCCTTTGAGAAGTGAATTATATGCCTCAATATTCGAAGTGTGCCGTTTATGTAGCGAAACCTTCTCATTACCCATAATTTCGACTCTAAGTCTATCGACTATCTTCAGTGAGATCTCATCTTGAATGGTGAATACATCTTCTGCTTGGCTGTCGTACCGTTCCGACCAGAGGTGGTAACCATCGGTTACATTTACCAACTGAGCGGTAATACGCAGTTGGTCGCCGGCTTTGCGCACGCTGCCTTCCAGCACGTGGTCGACATTGAGGGTCCGGCCGATCTCGCGTACATCAGTATCTTTGCCTTTGAATGAAAAGGCAGAGGTGCGGGCGACGACCCGGAGATCTTTGATATGCGTAAGTGAATTTATCAGTTCTTCAGCGATACCGTCACAGAAATACTCCTGATCTTTTCCTGGACTCATGTCGAGAAATGGTAATACAACGATCGAAGCAGATGGTTTCGTTGTGGCGATTTTCGAAATGTCCTTATTATCGATGGCCCGAAGATCGGCCACGACGGTCTGAATATCTTCATACCGGTCCTGGGGTTTCTTTTGCAGCATTCTCGTTGTAATGCGCTCCAGGGATAGGGGGATATCTTCGCGTAATTGCGTGACAGAGACAGGTGCATTGTTGGAGATCGCAAACATGGTTGCTTCCCAGTTGTCACCCTTGAAAGGCAATTGACCGGTCAGCATCTCATACAACACAACACCTAACGACCAGATATCAGTGCGGTGGTCTACGTCCTCCGCCCGTACAATTTCAGGCGACATGTAAGCCACCGTACCGGTAATTGATTCTGTTTTTGTGATACGCGTTGTCCCGGCTACTTTTGCCAGCCCGAAATCCAGTATCTTTACACCACCATCACTGGTGAGGAAAATGTTAGCGGGTTTTATATCCCGATGAACGATTCCTTTTGCATGGGCTTCTGCCAGACCTTGTGCAACCTCTACGGCAATCTTTATTGCTTCATTGATGTCAAGTGGATCCTTTTCGGCTCGATGCTTTAAGTTATTCCCCTCATAGCAAGCCATTACAATGAAGAGTTGTCCTTCATCGGTTTCACCGATTTCGTGGATTGTACAGATGTTAGGATGGTCGAGGGACGAAGCTGCTTGCGCTTCCTGAATGAAACGTTGTTTGGCGGTGCGGTCGCGGGTCAAATCATGAGGTAAGAACTTGAGGGCGACATTGCGCTTGAGTTTGATATCTTCAGCTTTGTATACTACACCCATACCTCCGCCGCCAAGTTCTTCGAGTATTCTGTAGTGTGATATAGTGTTACCGATCATCCGATTCCCCCACTTACTACAGCCAAGATTATTATAATGTGCCGTAATCGAATGTCAATATTGGAATTGAAAAAGCCCCGCGCTACATAAGAATAGGCGGGGCTTAGAAGTTATTTGATGTGAGAAGAGACTACTCTACTATACGCCCGTCCGTATAGAAATACCTGTCACCACGGTTTTCGGCTGCGACAATTTGGACTTTCACGCTACGGTCAGCCGCTTGTTCGGCAAAGTTTCGGTATACTGATTCGCGTTCGCGCGCGTGGAACGGGAAGGCAACTTTTGGCTCAACCGCCTCTATCGCGAGCAATGCCTCTTCGTTTTGCCAGTCATTACCTATCCTGAGGAATAGAATGTCGGCGCCCTTAGCAGTTTCACCCAGGTATTGGATATCTTTCTTGAACAGGTCATATTGTGTAGTATCATGACTGTAGCCGCCTTGGTGGAAGATGACCAAACCGTCGACCGAGACCACAAATGTTCCACCAGCCTCTTCTGCTTCCGGCGATTGAATCGTCTTTATTTCTATTTCGCCGATCTTCGTCGTTTCTCTTGGACCGATTCGCGTGTAGTCCGTGTTTGTCGAATCTGACCAGCCGAAGATATAGGTAATATTCGGGATAGATTCCTGCCAGTAGTATATTACTGAATCATGATGGTCGATGTGGTTATGTGTAACAAATACTGTGACCTTTTGTCCTTTAATTTCATCGGTGTTTATGTGGCCATTGGCGAGGCAAGGTTCGTCCGGTTGCTGTCCATAGTTCCAGTAATCAAAGATCAGTAGGTTGTTTTTGGTTTTTATCGCAACACCGCTGTGCCCGAGATACCACAAAAATGCTTCACCCTTCTTAAGTTCTTTCTGCAGTAGGGGAGAGGGACCGAAATTCATTTCCATTTCTTCTTCTTTTGCACCGTGCACCGAGAGTATTTCTGCAACCTTCTCGTTTCCGTATTTTGCCGCGTAATAGAGTGGAGTCCTGCCAGTGATGTCCATCGCACTGACCTGCATGCCTCTGTTGATTAGTAAATCAGCAACAGCGGAGTAGCCTTTTATGCTTGCCATGTGCAGGTATGACTTTCCGTCTTCAGTGGTTATGTTCAGAGCCGCACCGCCGTCGATCAACATCTCAGCGATATCATCGTATCCCCATCGAACGGCAAAATGCAGCGGTGTCTCACCAATGCTGTCTCGGATATCCAGTTCTGCTTTATGGTCGATGAGTAACATCATTGCGTCTACGCTGCGCTGTCTTGCCGCATAGTGCAGAGGACTTCTTCCGAAGACATCCCGGTCATTTAATGTTGCACCATCGGCGATGAGTGCTTCAGTAATCTCTGCATTGCCAAAGTATGCTGCATACAACAGAACGCTTTGATTGGCGGTGTTCAATGCGTTGACATCAGCTCCGTTGGAGATAAGGAATTTGACAACCTCTGCCTGCCCGCCTGCGACCGCATAGTGTAAGGGAGTATTCCCAGTCTCGTCCGTAAGATTAACCAATTCAGGTTCTGCTTGCACGAGCGTCTTAACACTGTCGATATCTCCTTGTTGCGAAACATCGTGGATCTCTGCTCCCATCGCCGGGATGAAAGTGAGCAACACGATTGCACACACGAGCATCTGAATGAATGCCATTCCATTCTTCATGCTAATATCCTCCTTCCTGGTTTCTGTTATATAGTAATTGAAGAACTTACAGTATTCTCACAAATTGAAGCTGACTGAGGTCTTTTTACCTGAGCAACAGCAGTTTCTGTGACTCTATGTGATTGTCGACCGATAATGTGACGAAATAGACACCGCTACTTAACTTACGATT
Organism: Caldifarciminota bacterium; assembly: GCA_020343595.1. Classification (GTDB taxonomy): domain Bacteria; phylum Hydrothermota; class Tepidihabitantia; order SM23-42; family SM23-42; genus SM23-42. The sequence continues at coordinate 575,851 of CP070802.1, forward strand.
AGATTGGTCCGTACCATCCCAACTAATCTGCATAGCGCATAGGGCATGGGGCATGGCGTCATACAGATTCCATACCAAACGGCCGGTAGCATCATAGATGCTAAGCTCTATGCGCTCTGCGCTTTGCTCTATGCCGAAGCTGACAGTCGTCAGCTTCGTAAAGGGATTCGGGTTTATCGATAGACCATGCGCCAACGGTTTTTCCTCGTGTTCAGTGACCGCGAGTGGGTCGATTATGATATCGCATATTACCGTATCGCCTGAGACTGTTATGTTTTTTACCGACACATGAGTGTTGTGGTTCCAGTAGTCAGTACTTGCAGGATAGCTCAATGAGTCGAAGACAGTATTGTTGCTATCCCCGGGATAGGGGTCACTGGCGTCACCAAGTTCATGATGGTAGTAGTGTGGATCCGGCCTGTAGCCCCAGCCATTGTCAAGATCATCACAGCCGTCGGCTTCTTCAAGGTCAATGCGATTGTGATAGGCAGAGTAATGCGGATCGATATGCCAGATGAGTAGTCCACTACCAGGGAGCGGTGAATCAAAGCCCTTGTTCTGGCGGTTCTCAAGAATGAAGAAAGTATCGTTCGCAATCCCGTTCCGCCAGACCCGGTACGCGATCGGATGGGTTTCTGCATCGAGTATTTCGAGATTGAATGTGTTAGTAGTGATGTCGATTGGTGTCAGCCAGTTCGATTGGGTTTTGCACCAGGCATCAGCGTGCGATGGGCTCCACGGTGTGTTACCGCCAGCACCCCATGCTCCGTATCCCATAAGACTCCAGTATCCGACCCCCCAGGTGTTGCGTGAACCGTCGTAGAGGTCGGGCAAGCCAACAATATGTCCTAATTCATGACACATTACGCCTATACAGCACAGTGTCGTATCGAGGCTAGGTGTTACAAGATTTATCTCTGGTACATTGGTCGCACCATCGATTGTGACCCCGTCGTTTGTCGGATAGTTGAAATAGGGAATCGCATGGGACCAGCAGTTATTAAGGTCGCCAGTATCTTCGCCCCCTGGACCGGCATGCACTATAAAAATACCGTCAATGTGGCCATCACTATTCTCGTCATACTGGCTAAAGTCAACCACTGCGTCCACAAGGGTAACAGCATCGGATGCGAGTTGGTGACCGGTAGAGAGCATGTAGTACCCATCATAGTAATAGCTGTAAGGGTTGATCGACATGTGCCACTGGTTACCGGCGATGCCACCAATGACATTGGTTACGCCGTATGAATTCTCAAGGAAGAAATCATTGAGGCTGCCGGCACGGTACTGACCACTGTAAACACCAGTTGAGTAGAACATGCTGTCGTATCTTGCAGGCGTGTGCTCGGCAATATTTGCCGTGTTGTCGCTGAATTGGATCAGTATCGCGCAGGTTTCAATTGTGTAATCCCGCAGATCCTTCGGCTGCTCGAGTGCACGGCCTACGATACAGGAATGTGGGGAATTCACTGATCTTTGAGCGGGCATGGCCAGTCCGACGGCGGGAGCTGAAGCAAAAGCAAATAGAAAAAAAATCAATGTAACATTCGGAATCAGTGGTATTCTTATCATCATTGTGCTCCTTTTTGGAATCAATAATACTCGGTTTACGACAGATTGTCAACTCAAGTCCTTGACGTGTTTTGGAAAGTGAATAGAATGTGGAATCAGAAAAATAATCACTCTCCCGGGTCTATCGACGTTGTTACTGCTCCAACTTGTTTCTTTCGTTCAGGCTGGTGATGAGCAGAACCATGGCACTGCCTCCGCTGGTGACACGAATCAATACTTCTTCTACCGTGCATTACCCTACGGAACCCAAGCGAACTACAATCCGATGAATGTGATCATTAATGGAGGATATGGTATTCTCCAGATACGCGATTATACCGATGAGTACGACAGAAAGATCTTCACTTATCCATATGGAGCCTGGGGCAGAAATGTTTGGGAGACACTACGTCATCCAATGCACACAATTAGTGAATTTGGCTGGTGGCGTTTTATATCCACCGAGGTCCTTCCTCTCACCATCAGGGAGAGGGGCAATCAATGGGTTCCGAATTATTTCCTGCATACGATCGGCGGCGGGATGCATTTTCGCGCAACAGAGGAGTGGTTCCGGTATCACGGATTCAAGGCTCCGAGGATATGGTCTATTGGTACGATGGTCGCTTATCATGCATTATCAGAGATCATTGAGAACAGAGGTAACGAAGAGTTGGTCGTGGATCATCTTGCGGACCTGTTGATATTCGACCCACTGGGGATGCTTCTATTTTCAAATGACAAAGTATGCCGGTTCTTCTCAGAGAAATTGAATCTTGCTGAGTGGTCGATGCAGCCTGTGATCAATATGAAAAATGGAAATCTGGAAAATATGGGGCAGTTCTATGTCGCAAAATATCCTCTTACGAAGGAAAGGAACTGGCATCTAATGACGCATTTCGGATTACATGGTATGTTCGGTTTAACGCACCGCTGGATCGATGGGCAGGCACTGAGCATCGCTGGTGGTTTTCTGGTCGAGGAACTCATAAGGGTAGCCGAAGAAGATACTGGCAGGGTCCTTACTGCGGTTCTTACCTGGCGAGCAGGAGTGTTCTATGACCGTAATAATTCACTACTCGCATCCCTTATGGTAGCAACCGCGCCAGAATACAGGTTAAGATTGAATGTATATCCTGGTGTTTTTAGGATAGGACCTTTCAGTCCGGGGTTTTTTATTTCAGGCAGCAAAGAGTGGGTATTTGGCATGACCCTTAGATATACGCCGCTCGGTGCAGGATGGGGAGAATGATGGGTCATTTGCCGTAAAACCTTGACTTTGGGTTGGATTTTCAGTAGAATTCATGTGGAGGCGCCTCGATACGCTCGGGGCAAATCAGAGATTTGGGCGGACGAAAGATCTATGAAGACTCATTCCATGAAGGATTGGAATGAGTCCGCGAAAACTTGTAGTTAAATCAGATCTTTGGAATTTCATAGTCCCGTTTCCTTTGGAACACGGGACACTAAAATCTGCAATCAAATCGATAGATTTGAGCAGATTTTGTGGAGGCGGATGGGTGCTGGTGTGCCTGACGGGCTTCAAACCCGGATGTCCTTCGAAAGGGGGACGGTAGGTTCGATTCCTACACGCCTCCGCCATGATTTCTTGAACACATTTGGAAACTCATTTTCTGAAATCGCATAAGCAGACAAATAACCTATCAAATACGTGATTTTGGAATGAAGCCCTGTTGTCATTTTCGGCCTGGAACTTGTAATAATCATAGGAGGACACGCTATGGAAAACAATGAGAACAGAGCGATAAAGCATTTTACGGACCTGAGAGTGTGGCAGAAGTCACATGATCTTTTCGTTTCGATCTACGGTGCTGTCGATAAGCTGCCCCGGACGACAACAGCGGGTATTATCTTTGAGCAATTACTGAGGAGCTCAGGGAGCATAAGCGCCAGCATTGCTGAGGGATTCTATTCAAGGGGACGCAGAAAATACATCCGATATCTTGAAACTGCCCACTGTGGCGCAGCTGAAACAGAGAATTGGTTGATCAAACTCACTGATTGTCACTGCATGGAGAGAGAGATCGTAGAACCGTGGATCGAGACGTGTGTTGGTATCGGTAAGATGCTCAATGCACTAATGCGAAAACTCGAAGAGAGAGCAAAACCCAAACCCAAGGCCGACGGAACTTAGGAATCGATAGTGCGGGTAGCGGCTCGTGCCCCAGTCTACAGTTTTGCTTTGATGGCAGCGTATTCAGTTTCGTAATAGGGGAGGTTGGTGCCGCCGATCTTTTGGATTTCTTTGTTGCCATTATTGATACGATCGCTTGCCGGTGGATGGGACATCAATAATTTCTCGAATGTGCTTGGGCGTCGTCCTTCCATCTGCTTGAATTTCTCGAACACCTGTACCATACCTTTCGGATTATAACCCGCCTTCTTTGCATAGAGAATCCCATATTCATCTGATTCGTATTCGTTTTCCCGGCCATAACCCAGAAGGATGACTCCTGCGGCAGCATCGACCATTTGACGTGCCGTCTGTCCCATTTTTTCACCGAGAGCGACTTCCATCACGATGCTGTAGCCATAGATCGCCTGGAGTCGTTTTATTGAATGTCTTGCCACCACGTGACCGACTTCGTGAGCAAGAACAGCAGCGAGTTGTGCTTCGTTGTCCATTTGTTTCATCAGACCTTTGTATATGTAGATGAAGCCACCAGGGCAGGCAAAGGCGTTTATTTCTTCGTTGTCCAGCACCTTGAAGGAGTACGTAACGTCCTTCCTGTCGCAGACTTTGGCAACCTTGCGACCGACTTTGCTGACGTAATTCTGCACTTCCTGGTTATTTAATACTCTTTCCGTTGACTCGACTTCTTTTACGACATCTTTGCCGAGCTCGACCTCTGTTTCGGTCGGTATTAATATTAGGCTTTTCTTACCACCGGGGCCGGTGGTGGCGCAGCTTACTAATAACACTAATAATATGGGTACTATCAATATTCTTTTCATGTCTAATTATACAAGCAATCGCACGATAAATCAAGGCCAAATCTCAAGTACCAAATCACAAATCCGAAACACGAATATTGGAAAAGATTGAGATTGCTTCGTCCCGCCTTTGGCTGGCTCGCAATGACATTGTGGGGGGATGACATGTAAGTTATTGCAACCAGAAAGGTGGAGGTGCTGTGATTATACGAGAAGGGGACTTACAACGAATATATATGAACCTGTTTGGTGTTTGTCAATTGGATGTTGGGAATTATTTGCTATTTGGTGCTTGTTATTTGCGGTTTGGCCGCAGGTTATCTGTACTTTTGTCCGAGAACGCGGACGTCTCCTCTTTTTATGGTGACACCTCGCGTGTCAAAATATATCAGAAGCGGCAAAACGAACTTCCGGCTTGCGCCGAGCAGGTCGCGGAACTGTGAAACCCTTATTTCCTTGTTTGCCTTGAGGTATTGGAGGAGTTTTTGTTGTGCGGTCTCAACGTGCTTCTGGTGCAAGACAACACCCTCGCCGGCATTCACAAGTAACCCGGTGTCGAGCATATAACGGTAAGCCTTCTTGACAGTCTTCTCCGGGCCAAATTTGCGGGCTACGATTTCTTCGTACGACGGTGGTTTGTAGCCAGAATCGACGAAGACTTGCTCGATCTTCTTGATCGCGGTGTCGAGTTCCTTATCGACTATTACTTTGTGTTCGAAGAGGTTGACCTTTCCGTCCGGTGTAAGACGGACGATCTTTTCTGCTTCCATTTTTACCAGCGTACGGTCCAAGAGAACTTTGTCGAGGCCTCTACTGACCCTCTTCAGCAGTTCAAGCGCAGATAATCCCACACCCGTTGGATTGGCCTTGTGGTAACCGTCGAGGGTCTCGGTAATTAGTGCTCTTAATTTTTGATGATTTTTCTGGTGATAGTAGAATCCACGCTTTTCATCCAGGCACATGATCTTGCCTTGTTCTGTCAAGGTCGTAATCAGATTCTTTATTTCTGCCAGCGGCAGGTTCACATCATGCGCGATCTCTTCTGGTTTGCGCGGAAGGTCGAAATTTGCCAGCAAATCCTCCTCTACAACAACAATTGGTTCGCCGACTTCCATGCGTTGCAGATGGCTGATCAGCTCCTCGTCGAATCCCTTTGCTTTTGTCGCTTTAGGTTCGATTATCTGGCCGCCGCCTATCGTCATTTGGGGTGAGTATGTTCGAACGACGTAATTGTCATTTATATCACATACGGCAGGTGATTCCAGCCTGAACTGTACCATGGCTTTCTGCCCTGGTTCGAGTATTTTCATATCGAGCAGAACGACACGGCCGAATATTTCGTTAGTTCCGACATGGATCCGCAGCCGCGTGAAATTCTTGAGCGGTTTGCTGGCAGATGACAATAAGTAAAGTGACGCGTTTAGGTATTCTGATGGTTCGAAAAAGCCTGGCTGCGCGAGCACGTCGCCCCGTTCAATCTCATCTTTGTCGGCTCCTACGAGATTGATAGCGGCACGAAATCCGGTGCTCACCGAATCCCTTTTTTCATTGTGAACTTCTATACCTCTGATCTTGACGCTTCTCTTCTCGGGTAGTAACTCGACACTATCTCCTATTCTTACACTGCCAGATAACACTGTGCCGGCAACCACAGTACCGAAACCTTTTATCACAAATCGACGGTCGATAGGCATTCTAAATATACCACGATCAGTTTTGGGCTCAGTCTGTGCGATGATTTCATCGAGTGATGTCCGAAGTTGGTCAATACCTTCCTTTGTGGTATTGGACACCGGAATGATCTTTGCCTTCTCAAGGAATGAATTAGTCAAAGCACCTTTCACATCGTCTATTACTACGTCCAGCATATCCTGTTCAACGAGGTCCTTCTTTGTTATGACCACGATCCCTTTCTTTATGCCAAGCAGTTTGAGGATCTCAAGGTGTTCGTGGGTTTGGGGCATCACACCGTCGTCAGCGGCGACTACGAAGATCACGAAGTCAATCGTTGATGCGCCGGCGACCATATGCCGAACGAATTTTTCGTGACCCGGGACATCAATTATCGTTACGTCGTCACTGTAAAAGACAAATCCCAGGTCGGTCGTCATACCGCGCTCTTTCTCTTCCTTCAGGCGGTCCGGGTCCACACCGGTCAGTGCTTTTATTAATGCACTCTTTCCGTGATCGATATGACCCGCGGTGCCGATAACTATGTGTTTCTTCTTAACACTGGTCATGGTAATTGGTAAAGGGTTACGATGCCCGTATCGTCCACCGTTTTTCGGTTACGTCTGTCGTGCCGTAGTACGTTACCCTCAGACGAAACGGGCTTCGTTACCGACAAACGTAATACGTAACCGATATTGATAAATGTGGCGTATTGCGTACTATCCATGAGACGTTGTCAGGTGGTTCTCAGGATCGCCTTAAATGCATCGAGTATGATCTTGTCCTCACCCTTCATGACGGTGCGGAAGTCGAGGATGACTCTATCGTCGGCAACCCGGCTAAATACTGGTGGACTGTACCGGCGCAAGGCGTGTGCCAAATCGTTTGCCGATAGACCTTTTGCTTTTACCGCGACCAGGTAAGTCGGTAGTTGTTCGGTACTGAGCGACCCTCCGCCAATCTCGCTCACACCGGAGATTACAGAGACATCCAGGGTCGTGCCAAACCATGTTTTTAGCTTTTTGGCACATCGATTCGCACTGCTTTTTATTTCATCCAGTGGTTTAAGTAATATGCCCAAAACGGCGTGATTTGATATCAAATCCTCTTCTTTTAGTAAGAATATCTGAAGGGTGGCTTCTAATACTGCATTCGTGATTTTGTCACATCTGAGCGCTCGGGTCAGGGGATTCTTCTTGATTTTCTCTATGTGGTGTTTCTTGCCGATGACAATTCCGCATTGGGGTCCTCCGATGAGTTTGTCCCCGCTGAAGCAGACGACATCAGCGCCCGTGGAAATGCTCTCCTGTACCATGGGTTCTTTAGGTAATCCATAAGGGGCAAAGTCGATGAGTGCGCCGCTTCCGAGATCATCGATGACCGGGATATCATGTTTCTTCCCAAGTTCCACAAGATCATCCAGAGGAACTTCTTTGGTAAAGCCAATTATCCTGTAGTTTGACTGGTGAACGCGCAGTATTGCGCCCGTGTTTTCGTTTATGGCGCCTGCATAATCCTTGAGATGAGTTCTGTTAGTCGTGCCAATTTCATGCATTATCGCTCCGCTCTGCGCCATGATGTCAGGAATACGATATGCCCCGCCGATCTCGATGAGCTGTCCCCTTGATACGATCACTTCCTTGCCTTTTGCTATAGCATTGAGGATGAGCACCGTTGCTGCAGCATTGTTATTGACGATTATTCCAGCTTCGCACCCGGTTAGGATCTGAAGCAAGCGGTCGATCTTTCTGTACCGATCAGCCCGTTTGCCTTCGTCGTCGATCTGCAATCTGGAATAGCCCAGGGACATTTCGCTGACGACTTGGGCAATACGTTTGTTAAAGGGCGCGCGGCCCAACCCGGTGTGCAGGACTATCCCGAGTGCGTTTACCGCATAACAGAAATACGGAGTGATCAGATCCTGAATCTCAGCCAGGATGGCCTTCTTAAGATTTGCCTGGTTGGTTTTCCCGCCGGATAGCAGGATTTTTCGGTAATTCTCGACATTGTCGCGTATGATCCGGGTCACATGTTTCTGGTCAATGATCTTAAGTGCTTCCTTGATTTCATCCCAACTAAGTATCTTGTCTACCGAGGGGATATTTCTCAGTATTTCTTTAGTTTTCATGGTTTCCTTCTGCAAAATTATAGTGATATGAATAATGATGTCAAGGATAGGGTCAGAAATGATACTCTTTTGTCAGTCAACATCAGTGCGTATCCGTTTATGTCTCTCAGAGCGAGAGTGCAGCGCCAATTGCGCCGATGAACTGCGGATGCTCTGGAATTGTTACGGCTCCAAAGATCCTTTTCATCGCTCTGATAAGGCCTGGATTTAGGGCGCCGCCGCCACAGAACAAAATTGGTGACTCGATACCTATTTGACTGCCAATCCCGTCGATCCTCCTGACGAGTGCTTCGCATACTCCAGCCACAATGTCTTCAAGTCGCTTGCCTTCTGCTACGAGACTCAAAATTTCGGTTTCGGCCATGACTACACACAGGGAATCGATTATCTCGGCGCGGTCAGCGTTTACTGCTAACTGCCCGAACTCGGCCAGGCTAAGGTCGAGGGCTTGTGCAATCTTCTCAATGAAATTACCGGTTCCGGCCGCACAGCGGTCGTTCATCACAAACCGGTCAACACGCTCCTCTTTGACCTTGATGATCTTACTGTCCTGGCCTCCGATGTCTACGATCGTTCGAACTGATGGTTCAATATGAGAAGCTCCTTTGGCAAATGCAGTTATTTCTGTTATCGTCTTATCAGCGTTTGCGACGAGATCCCTTCCGAAGCCGGTGGCGACGATCCTATCATATCCTCTAAGTTCGTTCACGGCACGTTCGACCGCCAGTTTGGGTTTGAATGACGTTTTGAGAACGATCTTGTTTCTTACGTGTCCATCAAATAAGATTCCTTTTGTATAGCTCGAACCAACGTCTAATCCCAGTACCATCCGTTCTCCTTTGCAGCATTTATGAATGCCATAACATTGTCGAAGGGAGCATGGATAGGAACTTCGCAACCCGTTGCTGCAATGTAGCCTTTAGGTGCCTGCATTGAGAGCTTAACCATATCTCTTACCCCACTTGCGATTTCTTCTGGAGATGAAAATGCCAATAGCGACGTGTCATAGTTCCCGATCACGCGCACTGTTGAGGATAATTTCTTAATTGTATCCGTCAGGTCAACACGGTCAATACTTATGAGGTCGGCGTGCGTCTCCTTAAGGAGATCGAGGATCGGCGTAGTATCTCCGCAGATATGCAGGATGACATCGAGGTCGTACCGGTGCAGGAAATCAACTAGTTTTCTTTCATAGGGGAGAGCGTATTGTCGATATGCCCTCGGGCTTATGACACTCGACGATGCCAGCGGGTCAACGATGATGGGCAATCCCCCGGCATCGATGGCGTGGTAACATAATTCGATTGCGGCTGCCAGAGACTTTTCCATGACTGCCTTTACATGGTCCGGTTCTTTGATCGTTTGAATGAGAAATCTATTCGGTTCGGAAAGCATCATGCCTGTAGTAAATGGGGCAGGTATATATGCCAGTATGGGAACTCGGTCGCCGAGGGCATCGTAGGCATATTCGATCGCTTCAAGGTATACTGGTAGTCGTGCATCAGATGTTGGTACCGGGATTTCAATATCATTGATATCCTTTTTCTCAAGGGCAGGTATCCTCTGAATCGGCAGATCATTTTCAGGATAGTCAAATTCCGTTCCCATGGCTTCGGCGATGATGCCCACCTCGGAAAAGATCGAGATGGCATCGTGTCCGTATTTCTCGATGGCGGCGATCTGCGCGCGCGCCATGTTTTCTCCGTTCGTGTAGTAATCCCTGAGTTTCATGCCTCTGACCGAAGCAGCGTGCGAAGTAATTAGCGGTATGGTGTTGCAGCGGTCAGGTTTCTCGTCGATCACCAGTAGTCCGAATCTTTCGCGCGGCGTTAGGATATCGGTCATTTTAGCATTTCGATGAAAGCTGCGATCCTGGTCCTGATTTGCTCGGTTATACCCAAGGGCGCCGGGATGTCGATTGCGAGTATGGGTACGTTCTTCAATCTTTTTTCGATCGCTCTTGTTTCCATTGCACAGTGAGAGCAACCCAACATGTTGGTGATGATCACGCCGGCGATTCTGCCGGAATCAACTCCGGCGGAAATATGACGGATTCTTTCTTCAGTTGAGCCAATGAGTGAAGCGTTCATGAACGATCTGGCGAGGGCGCGGAAAGGATCGATATCTTCTTCGATCTCACTCAACGCCTGGTTAATGACATATTCAGTCGCAACGACGCGACCGCCCAGATCTTCGACGATATTCAGCAGTAAAGGGTCGGCAGTGGGGGTGATCCATGCGAGCGGTATGGCATCCGAATCTAAAACACCGTTTCCACTCTTCACACGGTCAATGATCTTGCTTTTTACCATCTCGAGGATATCGATCCACTCATCGATATCTGCATAGCCATATAGGTTGCCGAATTCAATTACCATCATTTCGAGAGCAGGAAACGGTGCAATTTTGGCTCCATGTGTTAGGGCTTTAATTTGATCCACCAATCTGCGCAATCTATTGTTCTTCTTTATGCTTTCTCCGAGTTTCTCAGGATCACCGTCATTGGTCAGGTCCTGCATTCGCTGCCATACATGTTTGTATTCGTTGATGAGGTATGTCTCAAACCGTTCTGGATAGTCAAGACCTTGGGGCGTTCTTGCGTATTTTTCATCCGTAAAGTGATCCTGTTTTTTCCTCCGAAAAGGTATCTCGAGCCAGTTCAGTTCAAAGCCCATGTCTTCGACCATTTGCATGATACAGGAGTAGTCATCACAGGAAGCGCCTGTTGATGCGAACAGGATATCTGGTTTTGGGAAATATGCCATCTTGTGAAAGGCAGCAAGTGTCGACCGGACGAAACAACTCGCTTCAGGTGTACCGAGTTCACTCGCCTTGTCGAGAAGCACGGTCGATTCGTTGAAAAAGGGAGTCCACCAGGTGCAGTCCGGGTAGAATGGGATGCAGTCGGGAAAAGCCATTGCGATGACAGGGACAGTTCCGAGGTCGCCCATTGTGGCAATGATATGTTTTCCGCTTTGCCGCGCACGGAACAGTCTTTCGGATTCATTGAGTGCAAAGCCCCAGAGTCTGAGGGCAGCCAGCGAATTGTCTAATTTCAGTTTTCTTAGTTCTCGGGCACCATAGACCATGAACGTTGCCGGCGGCGAGAGATAGATGCCCCATTCGTCGTTATTGTAGTATTTGAATCTCCTTATCTCTGAATCATCGAGCAAGCGGAACTGTCTGCTCCATTCTTTTAAGCTGATCTTCTGCGGGTCTATGTTCTTGAGCATAACATCTCCGCAAATGCCTCGATCCTGGTTCTTAACTGGCTGTTGCTTTGATAAGAGAAGTCGCTGCGTATTCTCAGTAGTGGCAGGTTGAGTACTTTCTCGATCCTCTGTAGCTCGAATTCATGAACGTCGCAGTAATCCAGTGTCCAGGCAATGACTCCTGTACAGTCCAGCCTGGTAATTTCCGATTGCAGAAATTCGTAGTATTTCTGATGTGGCCTTTTATATAAGCAAGGTGGCTGGTTGTAGTACGCTTTTTTGATTCCTTCAATATTCTCTTCTTCAATCTGTATGTGAAGGGGGCGGGATAGTCCGCAGTTGAAGTCTCCGACAATGCGGAGGTTTGATTCGATCATCTGAAGGATGTGGTTTGCTTCGTATGTAATGGCACTCCCCAATATGTATACCCGTGCTTTCTCCGATGCATTCTCGCTGAACGTAACCTCGTTCTCACAGGATCCCGTGTGATAACAGGCCATTGCATTGTGGAATTCTGTTGTGGATGTTAGCGACGGGCAGGCTGCTCTTTTTTGGTCCATTGCCCTCAGTGCTGCCCGAATTCTTTCCCATTTGCCGATTTCGTCTCTGATGATTTCATTCGTGAATTTTTTCTGGGAAAAGTATTCGAGTTGTTTGACCAACCAGTCAATTTCATCAGAATATATTTCGGGTTTATCTGTTCTTGGATTGTTCACAACGTATACCGGAATTTTAATGTGTTCACTCAGAATGTCGAACATGCGTCGAGACATGTCGCATCCGGTTGAGCCCACCAGTGCAGCAAATCGATCTTGATTTTCAAGAACATAGGCGAGATTTGATTTGATCATTGGGCACGCATCGATCCTTACTACTTTCTCGCCCCTCTTTGACAGGCTGATCTCGCCGTGGAGTAGTCGGTACGGACGCAGTCCGGTTGCCGAGAGTATTTCTACTGGTATATAAGAGCATGCATAACCGATCAGCTGCATTCTATCTCTCAATATTACCATACTCGCTGGCGATTCGTAGCATGGTTTTGATGTTCTCCGGCGGTGTGTGCGGCGGAACATCGCAGGTTGTCGACAGGATCACATTCTTGTTCTCGAGTGCAGTGTCTACCTCAGACTTGATTCGATTCGGATCTCCGTTAAGTATCGTACTCGTTCCAACTCCACCCATTTTCAAGGTTTCGGTACGAAGTTCAATATCCTCAATGCTCAGGATATCCGCACCCAGCTTATCAAGATACTCTGATATGGGTCGGACATCGCCGCAGATATGTATGGCAACAAGGGCACCGTGGGTTTTCGTTTTGTCCACCAGGGTTTGAAGTGCTTTGAACGCATACTTCAGGAACATTTGGGGTGATATGACACTCGATGAAGCGAGCGGGTCTCCGATCATAATATTGACACCGAGGGAAAGTAATCTTTCTAAATACTGCAACTGGTATTGCATTGCAGTTTCCATAAATCGTGAAGCTTCGTTCTCCCTTTTCAATATGATTTTCAAATAGTTCTCGATGCCGGCTAAGAAGGAAGCAAGGGTAAAAGGCCCTTTGACTGAAACGAAGACAGGAACATCGAGTTTCATCTTCAGGATCTTTGCAGCGTGGATGATCTCCGGGGTACGGTCGTACGAATGCCGGGCTGCAGGTCCAAGGAGGGTTGGGTAGGGCTCAAGCTCGACCGGACAGCCCATCGCTTGTGCTTCAACATAAGGGTCGGAAAAAACCAACACCATGTCATACCGATAGAGCTCGTGGCAGTATTGGATAACCTGGGCAAGTTTCTCTCCATCTTGAGCGACTTCCTTCAGTGTCAGATTCAACAGATATGCGCCATGGTCAGCACATACCATTGGGAATACCGCATGATGTATTTGCCTGCCAATGACTGAAGAAATTTTATCCACTGACGATTTTTTCGATGAGTTTTACCGCAGAGGGTCCGTCCGGACTATACCCATCAGCCTTGACGCTTGCGGCGAATTCTTCATTCACCGGGGCTCCGCCGATGATCACCTTCACTGCATTGCGCATGTTGCGCTTTTCCAATTCCAGGATAATCTCACCCATATGAGTCATCGTCGTAGTCATGAGGCTCGATATTGCCAGTATGTCCGGTTTTTCTCTTTCGACAGCCTTGACGAATTCCAAAACTGGCACGTCACGGCCCAGGTCAATGACCTCGTAGCCTGCTGCTTCCAGCATGACCTTGACGATATTCTTGCCGATATCGTGTATGTCGCCTTCGACCACGCCAAAAACGATCTTTGCCCCCGGTTTTCGAGATGACCCTTTTATGAGTTGCTTTATCTTATCGAATCCGGCGTAGAAAGCTTCAGAACACAAGAGCACTTCGGGTACATAGTATTCCTTGCGTGCGAAAAGATCTGCCACTTCCTGCATTCCGGCGATCAATCCTTTCTCAAGGATCTCAACCGGATCCACCTTCTCCTTGAGCGCAATGGATACGCTCTCTTTTGTTTTTTCATCATCCATTTCTATGACTGCTTGCTTTATTGAATCAAACAATTCACCTCCAGGTCGCGAAGAATAATAGCAATATGTTACGTTTCAGTCAAGCATTGGGCGCGCTGCAATTTCTTGATGTTTCTCAGTTGCAGGATACCTCCGGGTCATATCAGAGGCACCCTGCTTCCTGCTATTTTTGAGCGACGAATAATCCCCGGCCGACTTTATGCTCGTGTGCGGCTTTTTGCCAGATCGTTACCAGATTTGATGCGAAGTCGAAGAGGTCCTTCCCAAAATTCTCGAGGATTGTAGGTTTCAGTGCGACATGTACCTTCTCATAGTACTCGTCAAAACACTTGGCATATTCTTCGGTCTGATCCAGAGCCTCAAGTAGTTTGAAACCGTTCTTCTTCAGCAGCTCATGATATCCTTCAAATGATTCCATGTAGGGGAAAGCCATTGTCTCGAGTAATGGGTCAAGTTCCTTTTCTGATATATCACCAGTGATTATCCAATCGGTGAACGCGATCTTGCCGCCTGGTTTGAGCACGCGATGTGCTTCCTGGATCAGCCTGTTCTTGTCAGTGACGTAGCACCATGCCTCCTGTCCCCATACCACGTCGAATGTTTCCTGTTTGAAGGGAAGGTCCATGGCATTCCCTTCGTAGTATTCTATGAGGTCTTCGAGTTTCGCCTCCTTTGTCCGTTGGGCTGCTTTCTCTAACATTGTCTTGGTAGCATCGACGCCCTTGACCGTCACTCCATACTTTGATGCGAGATGGCGTGCCGGCGCACCCAGTGCACTGCATATGTCACATACAACCATACCTTTCTTGAGTCCGACCTTCTGTGCAAGTGCATCGGTTGCTGCGGGCCCGCCTGAATGTATCTGTTCCCCCATTACTGCTTCCCATAATAGTCCTCCCGGACCATCATATACATCCTGTACGTCCTTTATTGTGAAGTCCTTCTTGTATGTCATGTTACGCTCCTTTCGATCTATGAAGTAATCTGCAAAAACAATGGTTATCCTTAACGATTTTATCCTTCAACTCACGGCACGGATAAAGGGTGTCTTTCTTTGGATCCAGCGGGTGGGTCTGCTTGCATGTACAATAATACTTGCCGAATTCGGTTTTGCTCATCGTCATGAGGTCGATGACTTTTCTTAGTCGTTTCTGATCCGGATTGAGTACGAAACCATGCTCTTGCGTTATTTTGTTTGCTCTCACGAGATTTTCGCTGTATTGTATAGTACCTACTACTGAATCCCATTTATTCCCCATTGATTGTCCTTCCTTGTTTTTGGAGATTTTGTGCGGTTGCTGCTATGCAGTTTGTGTTCTGGAAAAGATGTGCTAAGTTACATCTGCAGTGTTGTTTTGATTGGACTCGACCGAGCCCTCTATTGTGCAGATTCACTTTCTACCACCTGGAGAAAGAAAACCTACGCAATGCCAGATTTGAACCGAATTATTTGAATGAATTTTTGAAGACGTTATGCGGGAACAACAGAGGGTGATATGATTTCGCACCCGACCGGGTTGCGGTATGCTATGTCTCATATCTTGCCTCCGTTGTGATAGAGAATGTGCAACTTCACTCTACTAACATATCCAGGTGAGACGAGATGTCAAGTGTTAATTTACGTACGGGCTGGCGGGCCGGAATTCATTTTTACACGATCTGCACTCTGGTACTCCGGTAATTACCAGAATATCAGCATTTGGTGACATGCGGCGAAACAGCATCGCCCGATGCGCAAGCAAAAGGGGCGGCTTGCACCGCCCCTCAATAGTGGTTGAAGGTGCATGCTACTTGTATTCGACGACACTCCGTATTGATTCCACATGCACGTTTGCCTGGGTGAACAGTTCTTCAATGCTTTTTCGGTCGGGAGCGCTCCAGCAGCATATCGCCTGACTATTCTCTTCATCTATGTATGCTTTGTCCATGCAGAGGCTGCTTCCTCCAGAAGCAGTAACAACCGCTTTTCACGATGCGATTATCTCCTCCTTGGGCATTTTTGGAAGTGTAACCAAGTATTTCGGCATAATCACCTCCTATTCAAATATAATGTGATTTACAGATAAGTCAAGGTATATCTACGACGGATGTGCCCGAGCTGTCCGAATGTGTTATGCGTCCAAAATCCGAAATTCGAAGCACGAAATTCTAGACAATATCAAAACACAAATTTCAAAATTCAGAACCAGAAACGGGTATCGTTATCCTCAAACGTAACCGAGACATCCATATGGTTGTCGAGTCGCAACGCTCGCTCGAAGAGGTGTGATTTTTACTCATAGAGAAAGCGTGCGGAGTATAATCGATACTATTAGCATTGCCCAGGGATTTGGATTTGTGTCGTTAGGGGGCTAGTGTTACGCGGCCACTGTTCGCAGCCGTTGCGCGGCCTATTACTGCAAAATCCTTTGTGTATTCTCTTTTGAATATTTCGACCCGTTCTTCTGGCAGGGCGATTATCAGACCGCCGGAGGTTTCCGAGCCAAAGATCAGGTTGACGAGGTTTGAGTCACTACTTCCCTTGTCAACGCGGTTACTAAAAGAATTGAGATTCATTGTTATCCCCGGCTCGAAAATACCCTGGTCCAGGATTTCTACAGCACCTTCGTGGGTTGGGATTTTTTGCAGTGATAGTTCTATGCCGATGTTGCTTGCTTCGCTCATTTCAACGAGGTGACCGATAAGACCGTACCCGGTAACGTCGGTGGCACCGTTGGCCTCTGCTTTTCGCATTGCAATTGAAGCGTCTTTGTTCAGTGATGTCATGGCCGCGATGACCGGCGCCATGTCGATGCCATCGTCCTTACCCATAAGCATCGCCTGGATTATCGTTCCAACACCAAGGGGTTTGGTCAGAATGAGGACATCGCCGGGTTTGACCCCTGCGTTTGTGATGATCTTCTTAGGATGGATATAACCAAGAACTGACAGACCATACATCACCTCAGGTGAGGCAAATGTGTGGCCGCCGATCGTTGTAACACTGGCTTCCTTTGCTTTGTCACTGCCACCTTTCAGCATTTCACCGAGGGTCTTGGGTTCACCCATACCAGGGTAGCCGACAATGTTCAACGCGAGTTTCGGGTCACCCCCCATTGCATATATATCCGATATGCAGTTCGCAGCCGCGATCATCCCGAAGGTGTAGGCGTCTTCAACGACCGGTGTAAGAATGTCGATGGTCTTCACTAGTGCCAGATCGTCGTGCAAGCGGTATACACCCGCGTCGTCTGCAGTGTTGGTTCCAACCAGCAGGTTAGGATCCTCGATCGGTGGCAAATAGGCCAGTGCCTGCGCCAACTGCGCAGCCGAAAGTTTCGATGCTCAACCGGCGCATTTGACCGTGGCGAGTATGCCTTTTTTCTTGTTTTCGATCATGGGTTATTATAACCACCGACAACAGAGTGTCAATGATAGCAAAAAAAGGGCAGCACGCTGAAACGGGCTGCCCTTATCTATCTCAGATGTGTTACTTCAGCAGAACTGTTTTCTCGACGATCTTTGTATCACCGGTTTGCATGGATACGAAATAGACGCCGCTTGGCAATTGCAGATTAGTGTGGTCTGTTCCATCCCAACTAATCTGCATAGCGCATGGGGCATGGGGCATAGCGTCATATAGACTCTTAACCAAACGTCCGGCTGCGTCGTAGATATTTATCTCTATGCTCTTAGCGCTTTGCCCAATGCTGAAGTTGATGTTCGTTTGATTGGAGAATATCGTAGGTGATACAATTAGGGAAATAGCGTTCAGTTCTTCAGGAGTGTTCAGTTCGTTTATACCTGTCACGGATACCCAGACATCGTCAACATACCAGCCTTCAGCATAGGTGCTGTAATCACTGACGAGTCTGAATCGCGCACGCACGGTCTGGCCCTGTAGGTTGGCTAGAGAAAACGTTTCCTGTGTCCAGGTTGATTGAATCCCGTTGTATTCGTCGAGGGTCTGCCACCAACCTGAGCCATTGTCGATTTCCGCATAAGTATAGTCCCAGTTTGTTTCCAAGTTGTATTGGTGATAAAAGGAGAATATGCTATCCTGTGATACAACGAAATACGGGGAAACAAGTGATAGATCATTTTGATTCAGATAATGCCAGATGTTCTCGACCCCGCAGTACCAGGAATGGGTCGGGGAATTGCTCTTGTACTCGGTCAAATGCCAATTGTCATATGTTCCGTAATGTGTCCACTCTCCTTCGCCAGATTCCATATCGTCGCTGAATCCTGACTGTGTTGTCACTAAGAAGGGTACTGCTGACTCATTCCCGTCGCCGAAGACAAGATTGAATTCAGCAAGATGCGGATCTGGACAGGTTGCGCTGATATCAAATGTCCATGTTATCACGTCGTCCACATCACCCGGATAGATCTCAAAAGTGTCCACATAGAACGACGTGATGCTGATGTTCGGATCAGTGCATTGCACTGTGGCCGGGAGCGTGTAGACACTGGTTCCCATATTCTTGCCAAATGCAGTGACCTCCATCTCCTCACCCGGTTCTCCATAGCCGTTACCATTGCCAGTGAGTTCAGTCACCGTCATGCCGTAGTACACCATGTGAGATTCAGGTATGATCGCTACTTCGGCACCTTGGTATATCAGGCGGCTTGCTGCTTGCACAAAAACAACGATGCGACATTTAGTTTCATCCCAACCTGACTCGACGGTGAAATCCCTTGATCGTATAATGGTATCTGAGGCCGGTACGGTGACCGCCTCACCGGTTGCATCCGGTAGCATATCGCGCATGACCTGATCGAGTTCGGTCATGCCGCCGCCCCAGTTGTAGGGGATATCGTCTTCGATAAGTGCAAAATGTATGTTACCGTCCACTGCGCTTGAGGTCGTATTGGTTACAGTCGCCTCGACGTTACCCTGGTTCGTTGTCGAATCGTAATCGCAGGTTAATACTATTTCGATCGGGCTATCAACCGCTGCGCGCGTTGTGACATGATGGCGGAAGAAGGGATACATGGTGCCGCTAGTGAGACCACCGACTTCAGAAATTGTCCCATCGAACCATGTCGTAGGGGTTCCGGTTACACCGTAGTATGCTTCACGCGCCTCGGCTTCCGGCGTATTGAATGGATCACTCGACCATATATGATACGAAATAACCGTTAACGTATCATATGCCCGAGGGTATATTTCGGCAAGACCTCTTGCCGTACCTGGACAGTATGGTCAATTCGTGGCCGTGAATTCCTCTACCACGACCGTTCGCTGACTGCTGTACGCTACTGCAGTCAATAGCAGACACAGAATAAGGATCTTTCTCATATGAATCCTCCTTTTCTAACATTTGTTTATTGGATTACACACCAGGCCAGTATTGACGGGCATAGTGTCATCCGGTTGAAGGTTTATTCGCCTTCACAAGATATTTCCCCGAAACAATGAGCGCTACTCCTGATATCAAAGACAGGGATGCGCCGAGCAGGAGCGCAGTTTGAAAACCGAATTTCTGCCATAAGAATCCCATCAGGAGATTGGCCGGTAGCAGGGTTATACCGACCACGGTATGGTATACGCCGAATGCAGTTGCGCGGATCTCTGAAGTGGTCAGATCGGCAACGTAGGCGCGCAGATTTCCCCCGGTAAATCCATAATATAGCCCGTAGATCATAAATATGAACCAAATGAGCAATGGGCTGTGATTGAAGGAGAACGCAGCGTAACACAACGAAAAAATGATGAATCCTAAGAAGATCGTCTTGCGCCGGCCGATGCGGTCAGACAATACGCCGGCAGGGAAGGCCCAAAGAAAGTACGAAATATTGAAGGCGAGCCAGAGTAGCGGTATCATCGTTGCTGATACACCGATGTTCCTTGCGCGCAGTAAAAGAAAGGCATCGGAAGAGTTACCGAGCGTAAATATCACCATGATCATCAAGAACACCTTCAATCGTGGGTCCAATTCCCTCAAAGAGAATTTGAACACCCGCTTCGCTTCCGGGACGATCTCACGAACGCCGAGAAGGATGACAGCGATGGCCACGATCCCCGGGACGATCGCAAGGCCGAAGAGCAATCTGTAGTTATCTCCTGACAGAGCGAGGATTATGAAGGCGGTCAACGGTCCGAGCATTGCGCCGAGTGTATCCAGTGCGCGGTGAAACCCGTATGTTCTTCCCAGATATGCATCCTTTGCCGAATCTGCGATCAGGGCGTCACGTGGTGCGGTTCTGATGCCTTTACCTACCCGGTCGGAAAATCGAACCATTAGGACATGCCATCCCTGGGTGGCGAAAGCAAGCAGCGGTTTTGCCAAAGCAGACAGACTGTAGCCGATGAAAATGAAAAGCTTTCTCTTCTTAAGACGGTCAGATATGTAGCCAGAGAATGTTTTTAGAATACTTGCCGTTGATTCGGCGATCGCCTCGATCAGACCTATGAATAAGGGTTGTACTTTAAGAACTTCCTTGAGGAATACAGGGATAATCGGGTATGCCATCTCGGTCGAGAGATCGGTGAATAGACTGACCAGACCGAGCGAAAGTATGTTCTTGGTCAACCAGGTTGTCTTTCTGTTCTTCTTATCGTTCAATCGACTATGATGGTGAAATACAGATGGATGGTATCAATGGCTCCTGAAATATATGGCCGCAGATATAGAGTTGAATAACCAGGGTTTTCACCTTCATCGTACCCAATCGACACCAAATTGCCCTGATTATTCGTAGTACCGTAGCACACGCTGTCCATCTCGAAGCAGCCAGGTATACTGTCCCAGGTTTCTGTCGTGTCATAGCGGAGTCGGCCTGCAGGTATATTATATGGATCGATATCATAGATTCTCAGTATCAGGCCATCCACACCGGGCAGAGTATCGTAAATCGTGTCCTGACTGATCCGAACGAAATTCGTGTAACCATACACGTGGCTGATAAAGGGTTCTTCTTCCGTCCCCGTGCAGTTGAATACTACGAAAAGGAGGAAGAA
Source organism: Caldifarciminota bacterium (assembly GCA_020343595.1). Classification (GTDB taxonomy): domain Bacteria; phylum Hydrothermota; class Tepidihabitantia; order SM23-42; family SM23-42; genus SM23-42. The sequence continues at coordinate 596,817 of CP070802.1, forward strand.
GAGTGCAAGGACTACTATCTTTCTCATAATCACCTCAATATTAGTATAAATATCGCACTTGCAAAGTCAAGTTGTTTGAATATAATGGAATCTGTATGAAGGTTTTGATCCTTGCGGTTCCCATCGGCGCCGGACACATGAAGGCAGCGAAGGCAATAATTCAAGCCCTTCAGGAAATCGCGCCACGTGCAACAGTACGGTTTGAGAATTGTTTTGATTGGGTGTATCCCCTGTACGGAAGAGCATACAAGAAAATATACGATTTTGCCCAGAAGAATGCGCTTGGTTTGATCAAGTTTTTCTACGGTGGGGTGGGGGTGGAGTCCGGATCTTCAAACTTCATGTATTATTATCACAAGATTCTAGCTGATAGGTTTTCGCAATTACTCAAAGAATACCAGCCAGACTACGTGTTGTGCACTCATTTCTCGCCGGGTTATTTTTCAGCACTCTTCAAAAAGGATTTTGGCTATAGAATGGGCATCGTTGTCACCGATTACTACGTGCATCCCCATTGGGCGAATAAGGAAATGGATCATTATTTCATTCCCCACGAGAGTTTGATCGACCAGATCGTTGGATACGGTGCCAAGAGAGAGCAAGTGTATCCCTTTGGCATTCCGATTGGGCTTGAACTCGAGGCCGGTGTTGATAAGAAAGCAGCCCATAAGAGGTTCGGTTTGTCACACGATAGGATCTCGGCTACGATAATGGGCAGCCGGGTCTTTGGCGGTGAGTGGTTCGAGGTCACACGCGAACTGGTCGATTTTGATTACGATCTGCTGGTCCTATGCGGGGAAAACAAAGAAGCCGCCGATAAGATAAGCAAACTGAAAGGGAAATCAAACATTCAGGTGCTGGGTATGGTTGAGCGTATCTATGAATTGATCGGAACGACTGACATCTTGATAACCAAAGCCGGCGGTATAACCAGTACCGAGGCAACCCAGGCAGGTCCAGTATTGCTGTTCGCCAATTCGATCGCCGGGCTCGAAGACAAGAATGAGGCTTTCTTTGTGAGACACAGCGCTGCCCGGGTTATTAACAAGGATAATGCACGGCAGGTCATGGCCGAATTACTAGCCGACCGTAAGAGTATGGCTCAAATGCGCAAGAATCTAAGGCGTATAGGGAAAAAGAAAACGGCAATAAACATCGCGAGTACAATATTAGGAAGATTTCCGAAAAAGTAGCCTGTTTCCTTTATGGAGCGAGAGAGATTTGCTGAACTGGTACGTGAGGCACTTGATGGTTTACCCAAGATATTTCGTAAGAAAATAAGTAACATTCAAGTTGTAGTTGAGGAAGAACCTACTGCACAAGACGGCCTACTTGGTCTATATCAGGGCGTACCTTTCAAGCACCGCGGGATATGGTATGGAAACGTTCTGCCCGACCGCATCACTCTTTTCAAGAAGAATATTGAACGTATCAGCAGGACCGATGATGAGATCAAGGAATGGGTGCACAAAGTACTCATCCACGAAATCGGTCATTATTTTGGCTTCAGTGAGGCTGATTTACGTAGGCTTGACAGCGAATAACTCAGGTTTGAACCTTTTTGCCTCCAAATGAGTTATTCTAATAGGAGGTAGCATGCAAAGAATTCTCGGATATGTGGTCATTGGGATGATTATTCATATATGGAGTTGTTCACCGGCAGCAATCGAGAAGACTTATATCGAGAAGGTGATTTCGAGCCAGGGCGCCGTGATCGAGGTTGATGGTGCGAGGTTCGAATTTCCTGCAAATAGTGTCAGCGATTCAACATTGATAAGATTCGGAAAACATGTATTTGGGAAACGGTCCGGTGGGCAAGGGTATGTCATTATGGGCGAATCATATGTGATTGAACCGGAAACACTCGTTTTTCAGAAACCCATCACGCTTGCAATAAGCGACAGAAACGAAAATATCGGTCTCGGGGCGACTATCAGTAAGGGCTTTGTGCCGCTGGCTAATTGTGAAAATAGAGAGAAAGTGCTGACTGCAAAGTTATGGCATGGCGGGGAATATGTTCTGGTAAAGACACCAGACAGATACGGTATCGTTGACCATAAGAGAGCAAAAGAGGGTTTGTTGATCGTTGGGGACCTATACGTTGGCACTTACATTGAAAATTTCAAGAAGGCTCTGAGAAAGAATGGCTATGATATCCCGGTCTGGACATTTCTTTATGACCCCAGGCAAAGCATCGAGGACAATGCCAGATTCTTGCGCGAGGAGCTCAAGAGGCTGCACGGTGAATATGGTGAATTTCGTATGGACGTGGTAAGCTTCGGGATCGGTGGTCTGGTCACACACCGTTATCTTACCGATACATCATATTATCAAAGAGATATTTCGTCAGCGGTCATTGCGATCGGCACCCCCTTCTTCGGGTCGAATTTTGCCGACCCGGAAAATATACTGAAAGGAACCAATCCGCTGCGATTTTTCTTCCTTGATGGTATGGGTGGTAATGCAGTTGCCTTGGTGCCCGGTTCGGAGTTCATCTCTTCTGTGGTGGAGAAAAAACACCTGCCCGGTTTCCATTATTATGATGACCCGACGGAGAACAAGAACTTTGTTGCATTGCGTGGTCACAAGAGTATGCGGGGTGAGTTCGTTGAAGAGATGTCGGGCGACGGCTTGGTGTCAATAAAGTCGGCGATGTTGACAGCGATTGAGCCCGATGTCTTCGAACTTGACCATTTTGAGTTGTTTGAGAATGAGAACGTTCATAAAGTTGCTGCTGATTTTGTTAAGCTGTACCGTGGCTACAGTTGGCCGATGCTGTTCTCGGCAGTATGGAACGATCGGGAATCGTATTCGAAGATAAATGATACATGGGAAAGAGAAGTGAAACTCCATCTTCGTGATGATATAGATTTTAGTGTTTTGCTTGAGTTTAATGAGAATATGCTGAACTCTGCACCGCGGGACGCGATTCTTGTGACTAATGGTGACTATGATACCTATCCTGCATGGTATCTGCAGCAAAGCGGAATCCGCAGTGACGTCGCGATCGTGAACCGTAGCCTTCTTAATATCAGGGACTATGCTCGGTTCCTCATGCGAACAGGTCTGCCGTTAGGTTTGTCCGATGAGGAATTGGACACTATAGATCATATAAGGGAAGATGGCAAGTTGATAACTATTTCCGACCAACTGATGCAAATACTTTTGAGACAGAAGATCAGGCCGGTCGTATTCTCGACAACTATTTATCATCCGGACAAGTATGGGTATCCACTGAAATTGTCAGGGTTAGTATATGAATTGCTGGAATCTGATATCGACGTCGTTCGCACGAAACATCTATTGCTTGAGCAATTCACATTCGAGAAGCTATTTTCGAGGTCATTGGATTCATTGGATATTAATTTGCAGAACATGATACGGAACTATGCCGCCATAGCGTACCAACTAGCAATAGCTCTGGAGGATTCGGGCGAATATGGAGAAGCGATTGAAATGCTTGAGTTTGCGGAGCGTTTTGGCATAGAACCGATGTTCTATTTCAACGAGGCAAAGCTGTATTTCAAAATAGGTAAAAGGGAAAAAGCGGCTGATGTGCTCGAGAAGTTGTTGGTGCTTGAAATAGGAGATATCAAGTTAGTGAAAGAAGTGGCAAGGATGTATCATGATAATGATATGAGGCAAAAAGCAGTATCGCTGTTGGCAGCCGCGCTGGAGGATAACCCGGAAGATAGGGAATTGACTGATCTGATAAGAAAATACCAGGAGGAATAATAGACCAAACCCAATCGGTTATTTTCAAATTGTACAAAAGGTTCAAGGATGGTGATGGGGAGGCCTTCGAACAGTTGTACCAGAGATTGAGCGGAGGTCTTTTCAACTATTGTGTTAGGTTACTTGGTGACTGGCATTATGCCGAGGATATACTGGTAGAGACTTTTACCAAATTTGCTCGTTCTGACCTGGACGAGCGTGGAAACATCAAAGCGTGGTTGTACCGTGTTGCAACGAACAGCTGCTACAGTCATTTCAGAAAGAAAAGAACAGAATCCAAATGTCTTGAGGAGCAGATGCATAGCATTATATCGAATCCGGGACATGATATCGCAGAAGAATTAAGGATCCAGAAAATTCTCAGCACGTTACCCGAGTATCAGAGAGTTGTTGTTATTTTGAAATTTTACGAACGCATGACTTACAACGAAATAGCCGAAGTGTTGTGTTGCCCGGTAGGAACAGTGAAGTCAAGGATGCATAACAGTCTAAAGAAGTTGAGGAATTTGATAAAAAGGTAAAGATGTTAGTGATCAGTTCAGCACAAAATCTGGACAGGAGAAATCTATGAAATGCCAGGAAACGAAGAAACATTTGTTTGATTATGTTCTTGAGGAAATACCGCCCGAACTTCAGATACAAGTTAATGAACACCTCGCGATCTGTGCAGAATGCCGCGCGGAATCCGCCAGGATAGGGGAAACGGTCACTGCCTTCAAGAACTCAGTCGCATTCAAGCCTTCCCCCGAGATCTTCTCCAGGGTCAGGGGTCAAGTACCTTTGAGGAAGCCTAGAAGCGCACGGTTTTTTGGCGTTCCAAGGAGTTTGGTTTATGCGTTCGGGGCTTTCCTTGTAGGTGTTGTCATGACAAGGTCCATTGATACTTTTGTGGCGGTAGATGATCAGCCCGTTCAGATCGAGGTGAGAGAGGAAAAACTCAGAGAAGTGCCTTATTCTGATACTGTTGAGTTCTATGCAGTGCCAGCTCGGAATCTGGCGCGGATATAGACGGCGAGAATATCTATATGCCGAGTTCTTTTTGTGCTGCGCTGGAGAGCACTCTGGCAACAGAGGGTCTTTTTATGATCTTAATGAATTTCTGCCAGATCTCAGAATCACGGGTCTTCAAACTTTCGGTTTTTTGCTTTATCTTTGAATAGCGAGGTTCCTTATTTTGTAACTCTTGCTGGATAAACTTCAATTCCTCAAGGATGAGTTCCTTTGATTCTTTACTGATGTGGGGCATGCCGCTCGTTTCACTGATCAGGTTCTCAAACTCCACAAAAATCTCATCTGGTATTTTGATTGATTCCTCAGGGAAGAACACATTGAACTCATATTCATCTTCCACGAGATCCACGCCGCGAGGCGTGATGCGCGCACCAACGAAGACGCTGCCTTCGAGCGGTTTTGAGAGTTCTAAGTATCCTTTTTCCTCGAGATATATGATATTGAAGTGCAATTCCTTCAAACCGATATTAAGCATCTCTTTGAATTCCTTGGGTGTTATTCTGTTGTAAGGATGCTCTGTATAGCTTTTGTATAGTAATTCCAGTATGCGCCGCCGTATCTCCGAATTGGTCATTGAAGATTGTATGGATAAGAACTGGGTAGTCAAGAGCAGAACGAAAAACTGAAGACACACTTCGTTCAAATCCCAAATCTCAAGCACCAAAATTCAAAAAATACCCAATACTAAAATCGTAATAAACCAAACAGATCATGAACATAGTTCTTGGTTGTTGGGTCTGGCAGCCTATTCTGAGACACGGAGATTGGGAGATCCGGTGATAAGAAGCGGAAATACAGAAGCTTGGAGGTTAAGAGGATGGGAAAATAAAACGGTTTGAGACCTTCAGTCGGTTTGAGCGCTCCGCGCGGTATGACGCTGAGCAATGAGTTCAATGGTTTATGACGAAGTACCAAACCCATTGCCCATACTGGCAGTTATACCATACAACTACGACAAGGATCGTCTATCGTTAAATGGTTACGATGCCCGTATCGGCTGAAAAGGTTGCGTCCCACGGCACGAAACCGAAGAACGATGTTTGTCAATTTCGAAATTCGAATTGCGAAATGCGTAATGTAATTCTGACGGGACTAACGATATTAGCGATATTAACGAGACTAACGCCATTAACGGTCTAAACGTCCTCAGTTATTGACTTTTGGTCGGATTAGTGTATCATTGTTGAATGGATGAGAGGTTGAAAAAACTCGATAAACTGAAGGAATTGGGGATAAATCCATACCCGTACAAATTCGAACGTTCACATAATTTTCAAGAAATTAAGGCACAATTCGAAAAACTGGCTCAAACCGAGGAGAAGGTCAAGACATGCGGCCGCATTATCACAGTCCGGGGCCATGGTAAGACTCTCTTCACAACAGTGGCTGATGAGTCTGATCGAATTCAGCTGTATTTCAGAAAAGACAAACTTGGTGAAAAGTTTGACCTCTTTCAGTATTTCGATTCTGGAGATTTCATCGGCGTTTGCGGCAGTGTATTCAAGACGAAGACGGGCGAAATAACAGTACTCGTTGACGAATACTCTCTCCTTGCTAAGTCGTTACGGCCGCTGCCGGAAAAGTGGCACGGCTTGAAGGACATCGAAATACGCTACCGGCGTCGCTATCTCGACCTGATCGCCAATCCCGAAGTCAGGGATGCCTTTAGAAAGAGGACACGGTTGATGTCTTTAATGCGTACTTTCTTGGACGGGCGCGGTTTCATGGAAGTCGAGACACCGGTGCTTCAGACGATATATGGAGGCGCAGCGGCCAACCCTTTTAAGACATACTACAATGCGCTTGAGCAGGATATGTTCCTCCGTATCGCAGATGAATTGTACTTGAAGAGGCTGATCGTTGGAGGTCTTGAGAAGGTGTATGAGGTGTGTCGTGATTTCCGCAACGAGGGTATTGACCGTATGCATAACCCAGAATTCACGATGCTTGAGTTGTATCAGGCATATTCAGATTATAATGACATTATGGAATTGGTTGAGCAGCTCATTGAATATCTTGTTGAAAAGCTGAACAACGCGAAGAAAATCAAGTTCATCGATAGGGAGATCGAATTCCGTTTGCCGTTCAAGAGAGTAAGATATACAGAAGCGCTCAGCGATAAATTGGGTATAGATGTGCTGGCGGCGAACGAATCTGAAATAGACAGGCAGTGCGAGCAGCACGGTATCGACTACAAAAAACTATCCCTTGGTTCAAAGATCGATAAACTGTTCGGTGAACTCGTGCAGAAGGACCTTGTTGATCCTACTTTTGTCATCGATTATCCCAAGATGATTTCGCCGCTCGCCAAGACACACCGTGATGATGAAAGACTGGTCGAACGCTTTGAACTCATTATCTTCGGCGTGGAGATCGCCAACGCGTTTTCCGAACTAAATGACCCGATGGAGCAGCGGAAGCGGTTTGAAGCGCAGATTGCGCACAAGGAAGAAGGTATTAGACAGATCGACGAGGATTTTATCACGGCACTTGAACACGGTATGCCGCCGACCGGTGGTATTGGTGTCGGTATCGACCGTTTGTGTATGGTTCTATTGAATCAACCGTCGATCCGCGACGTCATTCTCTTTCCGCAATTACGCCCCGACCCCACGGATAGCCCTTGATCGCCTTAAATTGCCTTCGCGAATTTTGCTCATATCTTCGATATGATTGCAAAATTCAGTGTCCCGTACTTTTTGCAGAAATGCGGGGGCTGTGCCCTAAAGTGCCCTGTTCTTATGAACACTGAATTTTTCGTTGCACGTCGCTACCTCATGTCCCGTAGAAGGAAATTTCTCTCTTTTTCAACTATAATCGCCATCGGCGGTATCTTCGTCGGCGTTGCCGCGCTCTTGATCACGCTGTCGATGATGAACGGTTTCCAGAATGAATTGCGCCGCCGCATACTTGGTGGGACACCTCACATTATTGTCCGCAAATACTTCAACGAACCCATCCGCGACTACACCAATGTGATGAAAGCGTTGGAGAAATACGACTTCATTCAGGCTTCGGCACCGTTCGTTTATCAGAAGTCGGTCATTAAATACAAACAGCATCTTGACGGTGTGGTGATCAAGGGTGTCGATGACAAACTGGAGACCAATATTACCGAGATAGGGCAGAAGATGATCAGTGGAGTCTTTGAGTTGGACGGCGGGTGTGTCATTGGAGTTGAGCTCGCCCATAGTCTGGGCGTAAGCATTGGCGATTCTTTGGTCATTGCCCTGCCGTTCGGGGATCAATTGGGATTGCTGCCCCGGGCGAAGAGAGTGATTCTCAAGGGGATATTCGATTTTGGCTACTATGATTACAATGCTACACTGATCTTTATGGATTTAAAAGATGTTCAATCATTATTCGAAATGGGGAAAAGCATCAGTGGTGTTGCTGTGAAGGTCGACGACATTTACAAGGCACCGCATTATGCGCGGCAGATTGAAGAAGACCTTGGCTATCCGTACCGGGGGCAGGATTGGATCGAGTCCAATAGGTCTGTTTTTGCTGCACTGAAGATAGAGAAGATAATCACCTTTATTGTGTTGGTTTTAATAATAATAGTGGCCGGGTTCAATATTGTGGGTACGCTCATAAACATGGTGAAAAAGAAGACAAAAGAGATCGGGATCATGCGGTCATTTGGTTTTACCGCCCGGCAGATAATGCGTGTGTTCATATATCATGGCAGCATCATCGGCCTCATCGGAACTGCTCTGGGACTTGCATTCGCATTTTTCGCCTGCATGATTCTGGATAATTATCAGGTTTCGTTACCAGGTGACATCTACTTCATCGAGACCCTTCCGGTTGAGATGGACCTGAATGACTTCATCATAACAGCGGTTGCGGCCATTTTGATAAGCTTCGTTTCGACAATTTATCCGGCAAAAAGAGCGACCGAACTAACCGCAGTTGAGGCACTGCGCAATGAATGATATGATTCTTGACGCTTCTGGATTGAGCAAGACCTATTTTCTGAAGAATGAGACGATCGGTGTTCTCCATGGTGTTGACCTGAAGGTCAAGAAAGGACGTTTTGTGGTGATTTTGGGTCCTTCCGGTAGCGGCAAATCTACTTTGCTTCATCTCATAAGTGGTCTTGACCGGCCGACCCAGGGTACCGTGGTGTTCGATTCTGTTGATATCACTTCTCATGATGACGTACGGTTGTCTCAAATCAGAAATAAGAAGATGGGTTTTGTTTTTCAATTCCACCACCTTCTTTCGGAATTTTCATGTTTAGAGAACGTGGCATTGCCGGCATTGGTTAACGGCGTCTCACCTTCGTCTGCCTATGAGAAGGCGCTCGATTTGCTCGACAGGTTTGACATCGGAGATAAGAAGAACCGGTTGCCTGATGAGATATCCGGAGGCGAACGCCAGCGGGTTGCTATAGCCAGAGCCATGGTCAATGATCCTCTCATGATCTTCGCGGACGAACCGACAGGTAATCTGGATGAGGGTAATACGAATAAACTGCTCGAAGTTTTTGGAGGTCTAAAAAAAGAGGGTAGAACAATAGTATTGGTTACCCATTCTCTTGAAATCGCTAAGGTTGGTACAGAAGTGTACCGATTGAAGGAAGGAAGGCTCGATGCTGTGTGATGATTGCAGGAATAAACCTGCTTCGATATTTTTTAAGGAAGTGCTGCCCGACAAGACCGTTGAGCTGCATCTCTGTGACGAGTGTGCATCTAAGCGCGGGCTTCTCGTCACCAAGAAACTGTCGCCTCAAGAGATCCTTCAGAAGTTGCTGAGACAGAAGAGCGCCCAGGATGAAAAGATCATATGCCCTAATTGCTACATGTCTCTGGCTGAATTCAAGCGAGTAGGTAGGTTCGGCTGTAACCAATGCATTACGACATTTGATGACCACATCAAACATCTGATCAAACAGATACACCAGAGTGACCGCCATATCGGCAGAAAATCATCTTCCGGTACTAAGAAGGGATTTGAGATCTACAAGTTGCGGGAAGATCTCAAGAACGCCCTGGACAGTGAAGCATACGAAGATGCTGCTAAGATAAGAGACAAACTCAAGGATTATGGCATCGAAGATGCATGACAATATCCGTTGGCTAATTCCTTCATCGGATAAAACGCTCCCCTGTGGCGAGGAAAGCGAGATCGTGGTTTCATCGCGCATAAGGGTTGCCAGGAATCTGGAGAATATTCCTTTCGAATTGAAGATGAAGCAGACAGATGCTGAATATCTGATTGGTCTAGTACGTTCGATAATCGATGGCAAGGTCAATGGCGAATTTCTCAATCTGCGTGATTTGAAACCCCTGGAGCGGGAATCGCTGCTCGAATGCCATCTCGTTTCGCCTGGCTTCATTACCAAGGAAAAGCCCACCAGTGTCTTCATAAGCGAAGGAGGGAATCTCTCGGTAATGATAAACGAGGAAGACCATTTGCGGTTTCAAGGCATTGGTTGCGGATTGAATTTCTCCGGTCTTTCGAGCGAGGTGTTCAGGCTCGAGGGGTACGTTAGTGATAACGTGAGTTTTGCCTATAATGACAATTATGGCTATCTCACATCATGTCTTACCAATATCGGGACCGGAATGAGGGCCTCTGTCTTCATGCATCTGCCCGGCCTGGTCTTCACTAATGAGGTTGAGAAGGTTTTGAAGGGTGCGCTCCAAATCGGGATGACCGTCAGGGGCATTTATGGAGAGGGAAGTGAGATAAGGGGGAGCCTTTTTCAAATATCGAATCAGCACACGATCGGTTTCAAAGAGGAGGATTTGCTCGAGAGGATCACGAAACTGGCAAAGATGATCATCGATATCGAAAAGAAGGCTCGCGATGTTATCATGACAAAAGCACGCAGCGAGTTCGAGGACAAGATCTTCCGCAGTGTTGCGATTTTGAAGGCTGCGCGGACTATCAATAGCATGGAAGTGCTCAATCTGCTGTCTGCTTTGAGGTTTGGTGTTGGTGTGGGTATCGTTAAAGACATTACCCTTCAGACCCTCAATGAAATAATGGTCCTATCAAGGCCGGCTAATATCCAACTCTATTTCGGCGAGATGTTGGAGGAACAAGAGAGGGATATCAAGCGCGCCGAATACATCAGAAAACGGCTCGGTGCCAATTAGTAACGACATTAAAGAAGCCGGTCCTTACACAATTACCTTCACACTAATCAGGTTATGAAAAGGGCATCAGGGGTGAAGAGTAAATCCAGCAAGACTTCAGAACATGACCAAGAAGCTGCCAACCGAGATGAAATAATCTTTCTTGGTACAGGCGGCGCACGGTATGTTATCGCAAAGCAATTGAGAGCAACCGGCGGCATGCTGTTCAGGATCGGAGGCAAGAATGTACTGGTCGATCCCGGTCCTGAATCATTATACCGTCTGCTTACCTACTTGCCGAAATTCAATCCGGAAAAAATCGATGCCATACTGCTGACCCACAAACATATTGACCATAGCGCGGACATCAATGTGTATCTTGACGTGATAACACGCGGTGGTTTCAAGAAGCACGGAATACTACTGGCGCCAGCAGACGCTTTCGGTGAAGAGGGAGTAATATTCAAGTACCTGCTCGATTTTGTCGAGAGAAAAGTAGTCATTAAAGCTGATATGGATTTTGAACTGAATGGCGTATCATTTCATTTTCCGATCAGGCATCAGCACAGGGTGGAGACCTATGGTTTCAAACTTTTACACAATGATTATACGGTTTCCTATATTAGCGATACCAAGTATTTCGCCGACCTCGGCTCTGCGTATGCTGCCGATATTATTATCATGAACCTGATTAAATTAGAGCCGTCGGAAATAGATCATCTATCTGTTGATGACTGCGCGCAGATAATCAGTAGCATCAGGCCGAGGGTTGCGATCATTACTCATTTCGGCATGACAATGATCCGGGCCGGGCCATGGAATGTTGCGCGTCAATTAAAGGATAGAACTGGAATTACGGTTCTGGCAGCAGAGGACGGCAGGCATTATCCTGTAGACAAGCTGCTGTCCTATGGGGTCAAATCTTCACAATTCACAACGTCAAGTTAAAATATCCTTTGAGCAAGTTGAGGTGGCCATTTTGTGAATTGTGAAGATTTGACCCCATTGCCGGGTTAGAAGGCAAATCTGTAATCGACGCGGTGTTTTTCTCCGAGATTGCCTATTCTCTCGCGCAACCGCACTTTGTACATCTTGCGGTTTGTATAGTATGTAATTAAAGGCTCGAGTCTGTCAGGAAAGTGCTTCTTAACCAACCGCTGGACATTCCGCCACACCTTAGGGTAGGGATTTAGCGTGTCGAACATCACGTACTCGGCGCCGCTGCTCTTGGCTGCCTTGAAGATGTTGGCGATCGTGGTAGGAGAATCAGAGACATAGGGTATAACGGGTGCGACAAAGACACTCGTACGGATACCATCCTGAGCGAGGGTTCGGATGGCTTTAAACCTCTTTTCGGCCGGGGGTGTGACTGGCTCAAACACCTTTCTTATGCGTTCATCTGTCGATGTTATCGTAAAACTGACCCTTATCTTGTATAGCCTGCGCAGTATGTCGCGGTCACGGATGACGATGGTCGATTTTGTCAAAATGGATAAGCGATGTCGATAAGGTGTCAATATTTCGAGACATTGTCTGGTTATTTTATATTTTAGTTCAAGTGGCTGGTATGGGTCACAAACCGTGCCGAACGTAATCCGGCTGCGTTTCTTAAGCCTTTGGAGCTGGCGCGCGAGTACCTCTGGCGCATTGATCTTAATGTCTACAAAATCACCCCAGGGTTCGGTATGACCGGTGAATTTCTTCATGAATACGGCGTAACAGTACTGACACTTGTGCGCGCAGCCATAATAAGGGTTGATCGCGTAGTCAATGGCTGATATGCCTGATTTATTGAGTATTGACTTGCACTTGACTTCGTTAATAAACATCGAACCTCGCCTTTCCTACGATTATAGGAAAGCGTTCAGCCAAGTCAATATCGACTGAATCGATTTCGCACGGTGATTGCACAGGGGGAATAAAATTCCAATATACAAGCACCAAATCTCAAATAATGTCCAAACTCCAAATCCGAAACACCCTTTTGGTCATTAGTATTTTGGTATTCGAATTTGTCCCGCTTCACGAGGATTCTCGTAAATGAGATCAAATTCCAGATTTGAGCATTTACGGAACTTAGTATTTCGAATTTAGGGTTTAGGATTTGATAATTGACAAGTATCCTCTGTTGGGTATAATCTAGTGGAATTAGTTACAGTGGGGCCTGTAGCTCAGTTGGTTAGAGCAGCTGACTCATAATCAGCGGGTCGGGGGTTCGAGTCCCTCCGGGCCCATCACCACCAAAAGCACTAAATTCGAAATCCTAAACGGCAGTAGGACCAAGGGTGTCTTGACTTTGGTTGATATTCGTGTATCATTACCAAGGATTTACAGTGCGGCAAGTTTGTCGATTTGCCGATAGTTGTCAGAACAAGCAAAAAAAGGGTGGAGGTATTAGAATTCAGGTGTATTTAGTGAGTCTCGCACAACATCAACTGGAGAAAACCCTATGAACTGGACTGTGCATCCTGCAAAGCGTAATCTCAACAAGACGGTTTTGAGCGCAAGTTTCATTATCGCCTTCGTGGTCATTGTAGGCGTATTCTACGGTCTCTTTTGGAGTCTATTTGGATTCATAATACTTTTCGTGTCAGTTCATTCTTATTTCTTCCCCACAAGCTATGACGTCAATGATGAAGAGATTAAAATAAAGAACATATTCATGACTCAGAAGCGAAAGTTGTCTGAATTCAGACGCGTCTACGTGGGGAAGAATGGAGCACTTCTCAGCCCTTTCCGCCGTAAAACTTTTTTGAACCAATTCAGGGGTGTTTTCGTGCTCATGCCTGAGAAGCACACTGAAATACTCCAATTTCTCCGTGCACGGATTGAGCCCGATGCCTCACGGGATGAAAAACCAGAGGAGGTTGGCAAAGATGTCACTCCGTGATGCCGATAAGATGCTCATCGAGAAATACGCTACTGATTTCTCGATCCCGCGAGAAGTGGCGGAAATTATCGCCCGCCGTTTCCCCGAATATGGTGAGGCGAAAAAATATCTATTTCCTGATATCTCGCAGCTTCATGATCCAGGTTTGCTGCCGGATATCGACCGTGCTGCAGAGGAGATAATCACCGCGGCAAAGAGGGGAGAGGGCATACTCATTTATGCGCACGATGATGTTGACGGATATACGGCAGCCGCAGTCATGTACAAGGCGTTGGATGATATTACCAAGGGTAGTGGTACCCTCCATGTCTACCCGATAATCCGTGAAAAGGACGGCTACATATTGAATCCTAGCGTCCTTTCATCTTATCGAGAGAAGGGAGTGAGGTTGTTGCTTACGGTAGATTTTGGCATAAGTAATGAAGATAACTTCCGCATAGCTGAGCAAGAGGGATTAAAGGCGGTCATTTGTGACCATCATGAGACAAAACTTACTGATTTCCCGATCGCTGCAGTTAATCCTAAGAGACGGGATTCACGGTATCCTTTTCGGGATTTGGCAGGAGTGGGGGTTGCATTCAAACTTGCACAATTCGTCTACCAGAAGTTCTTTGACATAAGCGCAAACGAATTCTATAGCCTGAAGAGATCGTTTTATCCGATCGTCTGTATTGGAACTTTTGCCGACCGTGTGGCATTGTATAATGAGAACCGGGTTTTCTGCATCAACGGGTTGCGTTTGATGGAGAATATAGATGATGCATGGGCCACTTGTCTCAGAGAGTCCGGTGAAATTGAGATGCACAGGGTGATCAAGGAGGTATTACCAACGATTGGTTCAGCAGCATATAACGATCCGAGATTGGGTGTCGATTTTTTTATTGAGAAGGACCTCAATCGAGTTCGGGGGATATACGCTACTCTGAAGGATACTGACCAGAAACGCCGTCAGGAAATCGACAGCCTGTTCAGCGAAGTGATATCCAGCGCCGAGGTGACTTCAAGATTGGTCATTTCTCTTGTACCTCTGTCAAAGCAGCACTATCTTGGTTCGGTGGCGGCACGGTTGCGCGATTATTTCAAGCGCAACTGTTTGATCATCGGTATCAGGGATGACAAGTGCATAGGAGAACTCAGGAGTTGTGATTTTGACCTGTACAAGTTGCTCTACAGGATGCGGGATTTCTTTCTGGATTTTGGCGGGCATAAGAAGGCGGCTGGTTTCTCGATGGAGAAAAGACATCTGGAGATATTCCTCAAAGAGTTCAGAGAGTATGTCGAGCATCAGCTTCCCGACATACTCGATGGCTATGGATCGACAGAACCAGCACCAGAGGCTTTCCTGCGCCGATCAGACGTAGCCATGCTCAAGACGTTGATGCCTTTTGGTGAA
>CP070802.1:612034-658434 GCA_020343595.1 Caldifarciminota bacterium
AGGGGGCATATGCCCCCTCTCTTTCTATCTCAGTTTGTACGTTGCCGGTTTTGTCTTTTTGAAGATCTTCGGATAACGGTTGATAATTATGTAAACGGAACGCTCAGGATCTTTGCGATGGAATCGATAACCGCGCTTCTTCAAGCGTTTGGTAATATCACGATAGTGCAAAGGCTTCCTGCTCCTCTTCAATATATCAATCGTTAGCTCCCTGATTGAAGGTTTCTTTTTTTTCTTTTTCTTCTTCTTCATAACCTTCATCTTCTTCTTTCTCCTCTTAACCTTCTTCATTCTTCCTCCTTTTATAGAAACACTGCATCATGCTACAACTATGTTGAATATCTTGTCCGGAACATAAATCGTTTTTTTGATGTTCCTTCCTTCGAGATGGCGCAGTATGCGGTCATCCTCAAGGGCTTTTTTCTTGACATCCGCCTCCGATATCTCACCGACGACTTCGACATGAGAGCGGACCCGGCCATTGATCTGAATAACTATGGTTTTTGCCTTGCTTTCTGCGTATCGATCATCGGCCTCGAGCCAAGGCTGCTCGACGAGACTGCCCTCGCCATGGATCCTTGACCATAACTCATCGGCCATATGAGGAGCGAACGGTGAAAGCAAATGAATCATCACGTAGATCCCGTACCCGAAAACCTCATCGCGTTTCGAAGCTCCATTGAGGGCATTCATCAATTCCCAGAGGGCGGCGATCGCGGTATTGTACTTAAAAGACTCCAGGTCGCTCGTCACCTTGGCCATCGTCTGATTGATCTTTATGTATAAACCTTCGCTTTCCGCTGGAATGCGAGACGGCCGTTTGTCCCTGATAACCGCAGTGTTTTCGTCAACAAGACGATACATACGCTGTTTGAATCGCTCCGCACCGGTAACGCCTTCGTCACTCCATTCCATCTCTCGTTCCGGTGGTGCGGCAAAAAGTATGGTGAGACGCGCCACGTCTGCACCATGCTTGTTAACAAATTGACGCACGGGTATCGCGTTTCCCTTAGACTTGGACATCACCTCGCCGTTCTTCAAAACCATTCCCAGATTGAAAAGGTTGACCGCTGGTTCATCGGCCGTTATGTATCCCGCGTCATGAAGCACTTTTGTGAAAAACCGGAAATATATCAAATGACCCGTGGCGTGTTCACTGCCACCCCCAATATACTGATCAATGGGAAGCCACCAATCCGCCCTTTCTCGAGCGCAGAACTCCTTATCATTCCTCGGATCGAGATATCGCAAGAAATACCAGGAGGAACATACAAACGTATCCATTGTATCTGCATCACGCTCTGCTTTTCCGCCGCAACTCGGGCAGACTGTATTCATGAAACTCTCGACCGCGGCAAGTGGCGATCTTCCTTTCGGCACGAAATCTGTAATGTCCTTGGGCAAACTGACCGGCAGGTCGTTCTCTGGCACCGGAACCATACCGCACTTTTCGCAATAGACTATTGGTATCGGCGCGCCCCAGTAACGCTGCCGTGAGATGAGCCAATCCTTTAGGCGATAGTTCACGCTCTTACCACCAGCATTCTTCTGAGCGAGGAAGTCGGCAACCGCCTTCGCGCCCGCGACCGTGTCCAGCCCTGAGAATTCGCCGGAGTTTACCATCACGCCGGGTTCCTCGTAGGCTTGTTCCATCGTTTGTGCATCCAGCTCAGAATCGGGTGGGTTGATCACCACCCGCACCGGCAGATCGTACTTTTTTGCGAACTGAAAATCACGCGCGTCATGCGCCGGAACACCCATGACGACCCCGCTGCCGTATTCAGGAAGCACGTAGTCGGCTACGAATATCGGTACTTTCTCATTGTTCACCGGATTGACCGCATAGCAACCTGTGGCAACCCCATCTTTTGTTTTTTCGACACGCTCACGCTCGGTCCTCTTCGCGGCATCATGAACATACTGCTTCACCTCTAACTCAAAAGCTGTACCCCCGACCAGTTCATCGATCGCCGGATGTTCGGGAGCAACTGACATGAACGTAACTCCATATATTGTATCTGGTCTGGTCGTGAACACCCTGAAACTGATATCATGTCCTAAAACCTTGAAGACTATATCACAGCCATGGCTTTTTCCGATCCAATTACGCTGCATTGCCTTTACGTTGTCGGGCCAGGCATCCAGTCTGTCCAGACCCTCCAGAAGTCTATCAGCATATTCGGTGATCTTGAAAAACCACTGATTCAGCTTACGCTTCTCAATGACTGACTTGCAGTTTGACCGGTAGCATACGCCGTCAATTACCTGCTCATTGGCGAGCACTGTCTGACAACCGGGGCACCAGTTGACGTACGCCTCCTTCTTATAGGCCAAACCCCGACTGTAGAGTAGAAGGAACATCCACTGCGTCCATTTGTAGTAATCGGGAAGGCACGTAATGATCTCGCGATCCCAATCATAGGTAATACCGAGTAATTTCAATGATTCATCAGAAGTGTTGATATTTTCCAGAGTCCATTTTTCCGGATGGATGCCGAGCTTTATTGCCTGGTTCTCGGCCGGCAATCCGAAGGCATCCCATCCAAATGGATGAAGGACATCGAAACCCTTTCTCATCAGATACCGAGCATAGACATCGCCGATGACATAGTTCTTGCAATGCCCCATATGAATATCGCCGGATGGATAGGCGAACATAACAAGGTTGTAGAACTTCTTCTTCGGATGCTCAGCGGTGCGGAACAGGCCTTTCTTCGCCCAGTAGTCCTGCCATTTCTTCTCTATTTTGTAGTGGTCAGGCTGCATTTCAATTTATGAGTAGAACTCTATCTACGACCCAGATGCACCAAGTATCTCAGCACCGCATTTTTCGCAATACCATGAATCGGCGGTATTGATGTGATTACACTTGGGGCATGCAACGCCTTTATCCTGCTCTACCTTCGGTTCTTGCTCGCCCTCTGCCCCGGCTTCCGGCTTCAGTGCTTCCTCTTCAGAGAGCAACTCTTCAAGAGCAACCTCTTCTTCAGGCAGTTTCTCCTCCAGAATATGTTCATCGATAGTGAGGCCTGTCTCCTTCTTTACCGGTTCAACGCTCGGTTCCGGCTGCGGTTCCGGTTGCGGCTGCGGAGCAGCGGCCTGAGATTCTTTGCCCTTTACGAATGAGCTGTAGTACTGAATGCTATCTCGTGTTCGCTTCAGTTCTTCGTTGAATTGCTGCATTAGTGCTTCATCCTCCGCCTTCACCTGCTTGAATGACGCTTCATCATACTCGCCGATCGAATATCTCAATTCTACTTCTTCCATCTTGAATTTCGTTTCCTTCATCTTTTTGGATATTTCTGCTTCCTCTGCCTTAAGTCGCTCTATCTCCTCGGTCACAACATCAATGTGACTGCTCAACTGTTCGTCGATCCCCGTAAGCTTATCAGCATACTCTTTTCGTACTTTGTCATACACCTCAGCACTAACCGAAGATTTCTTATCTTCGATGCGTTTCAATTTGCTGAGAACATCATTGCGTTGCGCCTGGAGTCTTTTCAAAAGAGACATCTTATCTTCCATATGTTACTCCGTTCTTGAAAGCACCTGCGTTCTGCAGGATAAAAAGCTCCATGGAAAGACGTTCGAAACTGGAGCTCGTCTTAACCTTCCTGTCGATCATAGCCAATTGCGCTACAATGTCTACAAGTGCTGTTCGGTTCCTATGCGTTACGCCACCCCTACGGCGTGCACTATTCACTATTTGTCGTGCCAGAGCGTCGACCAACATAGCATACCTCGGCGACGTGGTCAGCAGCTCTTCAAAGATCTGGAGAGCATCAGGGCTGCCTTTCATGAATGCATCAACCATCTGATACTTGGTCAGATCACACAGGCCTTTTGCCAAATCCCTCATGCCACCCGGGGCAATATCACCGGCCTCATGAACGTAGTTCTTGATCTTGTCCAGTTCATGTTTGAGCCCCGTAACATCATTATTGAATTCCTTCTCGAGGTAGGTAATCATCGTACTGTCGAGCTTAAGATTGTCACGATTGATCGCAGCTTGTATCCATTTTCTGACTTTACCCTGTTCGGTGCCTAGCAGCACATGCTCTGCACTCGGAAACAGTTTGGCTAATTTCGCCATTGTACGCTTCCGGTATATATCATCCTTTTCGAAGAGGTATATGAGCACCAAACAGTTGGCGGTTCGACTGCCGGAAATCGCCTCGCCAAATACCTCAAGCTCGCTGTCCGACATATCCGCAAGACCCTTGACAACAATCAATCTCTGCTTCGATGTGAACGGCATCAGGAAAAACTTAGCCAGGATATCCTCGACTTCGTCACCAGGCACTGAAAAAGAATCCAGGTCGAATGATTCATCAACCTTCAGCTTCTCTTTGATATATTTGAGCAAATTCTCGATCAGTATCGGTTCGTCACCGATTAGCAAGTACTGATTATGAATTTCCCCTGTAGTCATGGACTTTTTCAATTGCCTTTCTGTCATACGATTATTGTATACATATTCAATATTCTGTCAAGACCATAGGCGTTATAGTGTAATATGTATAACTACACAATGAAAAAAAACATCATCATTCGTCAAGAAGGCCAGCGGCCGGGGATATCCGTACCACAGAATCTGCAACGTCCCGCATGGAGTTCATATGAGTTCACATGGTATCCGGTGCGACCTATTATCCGTCTGCCACACTCGTGACACTCGGTGTTCTCTTCTACGACGCCGGGAACGTTTCCAATATACACATAGTGAAGACCGCACGCACGTGCAATGTTAGCGGCCCTTCTGAGAGTCTCAACTGGCGTCGGGGGCAGGTTCTGCAGTTTGTATTGGGGATAGAAGCGTGAGAAATGTACGGGTGTCTCCCTACCCAACTCCTCACTCACCCAGCGACACAAATCCGTGAGCATGGCATCTGAATCATTCTTCGTCGGTATAATGAGATTGGTGATCTCAAGCCAGACATTATTACTTTTGAGTATTTTCAGGGCTTCGAGAACCGGTTCCAGGGTCCCCCCGGTGATCTCCCGGTAGAATGTATCACTGAACCCCTTGAGATCAACGTTGGCTCCATCGAGCAGCGGGGCAAGCTCGCCAAGCGCATCCTTATTTATGTAGCCATTGGAATGGTAGATATTCAACACACCCTTCTGGCGCGCAACCCTTGCTGTTTCCAGCATGTACTCGAAGAATACAGTGGGTTCGGTGTAAGTATAGGCAATCGTAGGCGTTTCATATTTCACTGCCAGCGCAACAAGGTCACCGGGAGTCAGTCTGATATTAACGGTGTCGTCCGGACGCGCCTGAGAAATGTCGTGGTTCTGGCAATTCCGGCACGTGAAATTACAGCCTGCAGTAGCGATCGACAGGGCTGCTGTTCCGGGGAGGAAATGAAACAACGGTTTCTTCTCGATCGGGTCAATGTGCACTGCACACGGGTTGGAATGTACGAGAGTGTAGTATTCTCCTTCACGGTTTTCCCGAACACGGCAGAATCCACGCTGATCGGGCTTAACGATACACGTTCGTGGACAGAGCGTGCACTTGACCCGGCGATTCGACAAACGCATGTAGTATCTTGCCTTTTTTGCCTTAATGTAACCGAGTTTGGCTTCCTGTGCTTCGGCAAACTTTGTCACCTTTGACAAAACCAGTCCACTCATCGTCAACAAACCGCATTTCTTAAGGAAATTACGGCGACTTATAATTTTCTCGAAGAAGAGTTCCATGCTGTCAAATTATACCTGAGCTGCCAGCGGTGTCAATGAAACATACTCCCTAGAAACTAACGACGGCCGCGCAATCTCGATTTATTCCTGATCGCCCCAGCAGGGCACACCTCAATACAGCAGTAGCATTTAATGCATTTATTGTAATCAATATGGAGTTTGGTGATCGCCCGCGGCGGGCATACATTCTCACATGACATGCATTCAGTACACAACCTGGGATCGATGATCGGGATACGCCCCAGCCATATCCGATACAATATACGAGCAACAAATGCCACGATCGCACTGCGGAAGGGAAAAACCAGAGGCAGACCGAAACCGTCGATCCTCTTTAGTGCACCGACATAATTGATCAATTCCGGATCAAAAAGACCGGCATCGCGCGCTATTCTGATCGTCGGTACTCTCAGCGGGTCTATGCCGGCCATGAGCGCACAAGCAAAATCGATTGCGTGACCGTTATCGCCGGCGATCAGCATTCCAGGCCTATGTCTTCGGCCCTTGGCATCAATAACATCAAGACAATCAACGATGACAACATCGGGTGTCCTTGTCTCATATATCTCGACCAGAACCCGGCTGAACTCTTCGATACCTGGAAACAACGAATGTATGTATGGTTTGAGGCCACCAGGTATAATACCGAAGTGATTCTTGACGGCCATCGTCATGGTGGTCAACTCATGGCTCTTGTACTTAGGCAACGAAACCAACAGGTCACAATCGAGCACCTCTCTGGAAACGTGGAATTCTTTCAGGAGATTCTTCGGCTTCTTGACTTTCCTCGTATATCTACCGATGTTTCTGAAGGCACCCCTCGATGCTGTGACGAAACCACAGTGATCAGCAACATCCCTGACACTGGCGAATCTCGTATCAGGCATCGGATTATCGCCTACCATCACCTCTGCCCCCGACTTCATCAAAAACGAAACCGTTTCTTCAATCAAATGAGGACTCGTCACCACGCACTCCTCGGGTAATGCCCCCCTCAGCATATTGGGCTTAACGAGCACCTTCTTGGCCCCAAGCCCGTTCCATCCCAGACATCTGAATATATCGCGGACCGATGTTTGCAGATCAGCATTCTGATATATAACGACGGTATGCTCTTTCACCGTTTCCTTGAGATCACCCCATATATCGTGTTAAACTCACTGACAGTTAACTCATGCGGCCGTTTAGAGAGAAGAGACTGGTCAATTCCTCCGGGCAAGCGATTCAGATGGCTCAGGATGGCGTTTTTCAATGATTTACGCCGGTAACGAAACACCCCAGAGACGAATCTGAAAAACTCCTCCTCGTCGCTATCCTCGAACACGCCCGTCTTAGGCAACAGTGCGACCACGACCGAACTCACCTTAGGGCTCGGAGAGAAGTACCTCGCGGGGATTGAAAAAAGCCTGCGAATCTCAAAATGATAGTTTGCGTACATCGATAGATGTCCGTACCGCCGACTGCCATGGGGGGCCGTCATCTTTGCCCCGTACTCCTTCTGGACGGTCAGAAGAGCATTCTTTACAACCGCCTTATTGCCTATCAATTTTTCCATAATCGAAGTGCTAATGCTATATGGTATATTACCGACGATAACAACGTCATTCAAACGGCCAAGATCAAACTTCAGAAAATCGAGGTGCAGTACATCTACGTTCGGCATGCTCAAATCTCTCAGCGCTTCTGCAAGTCGACTGTCGATCTCCACCGCGATCACCTTCTTGGCGAACAACGCCAGTTGCCTGGTCAAGATACCCTTACCCGGACCGATCTCAACGACGATCTCGCCATCGACCGCGGCGGCCCGGGCGATCCTTTCAGCCACCCTTGTGCTGTTCAGGAAGTGCTGTCCGAGGACCTCTCTTCTCACGCGGCACTACTCCTTGAAAGCGAACAAAAGGCTGGCATTTCTGTCCAGAATCGTTTCCAACTCTTCGGGCAACACATTCAGAATATCGGCGGCCGCCCGCAGCGTCTCGATGATGAAGGCCGGTTCATTTCTTTTCCCCCGGTGCCCGGCCGGCGACAGAAAAGGCGCATCGGTTTCGAGGAGTAGACGATCGCGCGGCAGTTTCCTGATCAAATCGCGGATGCGCCGAGAGAATGTCAGCACCCCGGCAAAACTTATGTAGAAACCCATATCAAGAATCCTCTTCGCCTGCTCATAGCTTCCGCTGTAGCAGTGAAACACACCATTATGAAAATCCTCGAACTTGAGTATCGAGATCGCATCCTCAATCGAATTTCTAGTGTGTATAAGGATTGGCAAATTCCTATCCTTTGCCAGGACAATGTGCAGACGGAATAACTCTTTCTGTGCCTCACGCGGCGAGAAGTCCCGGTAGTAGTCCAGCCCGGTCTCACCGACCGCCACGACACAATCGTTTTCGAGGAGCTCTCTGATCCTACCCATTTCCTTGATCGACTGATCAGCCGCTTCATTTGGATGGATCCCCACGGCCGGCGCGAGCCACGGATACTGGCGGGACATACGGACCGCCTGGT
This sequence comes from Caldifarciminota bacterium, assembly GCA_020343595.1. Taxonomy (GTDB): domain Bacteria; phylum Hydrothermota; class Tepidihabitantia; order SM23-42; family SM23-42; genus SM23-42. Next base: position 620,243 of record CP070802.1, read on the forward strand.
CGCTCGTCTCCGTATCGTAGCCGGTATTTACGATCCTTGTAATACCTGCCGTCCGAGCCCTTGCCAGAACGGCATCAAGGTCTTTAATGAATTGTGGATCAATTAGGTGGCAGTGCGTATCTACCATTCAATATGACAAGATGATATCATTCTTTGAAAAAATGATGTATGTTTTCAGCGTATCTGCGTACCAGAATTTACGACCTTATCAGTTGTGATAACGACAGTGCCCTTTTCATCCACCGCTGCCAAAAGCATACCTTCGGAAAGGACGCCACGTATCTTTGCAGGTTGAAGATTATCAACGATGACAATTATCTTACCTACAAGATCACTGGGTTCGTAGTCCTTCCCAATCCCGGCAACGATCTGCTTCTTTTCGTCACCGACCTCGACCTGGCACTTGACCAAATTCTTGCTGCCCTCGACACGCTCGGCGGTCATGACCTTAGCGCTCTTCAACGAGATCTTCGAAAAGTAGTCGAGATCGATCATTTCCTTTTTCAATTTGTCGGACTGCAAACGGATCGCATCGTCGCCGATCTTTTCGAAGAGAATAGAGGTTTCTCCGATTGATCTTGCATATTGCACCCCGGCAATCCCGTCCCAGCCTTCTGGTTCGAATTGTATCATATCTTTTATGCGTCGTGACGTATAGGGAAGAAATGGGTCAATCATAGCAGACAGAGCGGTCACGATCCTCATGCACACGTTGATCGTCCTTGCGCACGCCGCCTCATCCTTTTTTCGCGTCGCCCAGGGTTCCTCGTGATCGAAATAGCGGTTACCTTCCTGTGCTATCCTCATGACTTCCTGAAGCCCGTTCTTGAATTCAAAATGCTCAATCCTCGTTCCGATTTTTTCAGGTGCTCTCTTGAGCAGATCGAATATTCGATTATCGCGCTCGCCAAAGGAAGAAGCCTCCGGTACCGAAGAACCATAGTATTTCTTTACGAAAGTCAGGGTACGATTAACAAAATTGCCCAGGATGTCAGCCAGTTCATTGTTGTGCCATACCTGAAAATCCCGCCACGTGAAATCGGTATCCCGTGCCTCCGGTGCATTGCGGGTCAAAGCATAGCGTAGCGAATCGGCTTTGAATTCCTTTAGGAAATCTGGCAACCAGATCGCATAGTTCTTCGATGTGGAGAATTTTCCACCTTCAAGGTTGAGGAATTGGTTTGCCGGAATGTCAGCAGGAAGGACATAGTCACCATATGCCATGAGCATGGCAGGCCAGATCAGAGCGTGGAACACAATATTATCCTTGCCTATGAAATGCACCAATTTGGTGTTCTGATCGAGCCAGTAATCCTTCCACAGGTCTGGCTTACCCTGTTTCTGAGACATTTCCATGGTCGACGAGATATATCCGATCGGAGCATCAAACCACACGTAGAGCACTTTGCCCTTCGCTTCTTCGAGCGGCACCGGAACACCCCATTCCAGGTCGCGTGTGATCGGCCGGTCCTGAAGACCCTCGCGCAGCCATCCCTGGACAAAAGTCAAGACCGTCTCCTTCCAGTCCTTTTTGCTCGCGATCCACTCGGCGAGTTTGTTCTGGAACTCGGACAATTTGAAATACCAGTGTCGGGTCTGGGTCTTTTGCGGCACGCTGTCACATATCTGGCAGCGTGGTTCGATCAATTCAAACGGTTCAAGCCAGTGACCGCACGTCTCGCACTGATCGCCGCGCGCGCCATCGTTACCGCATTTCGGACACTTACCAACGACATATCGATCCGGCAGGAACCTCTTGCACTGTGTGCAGTAGAATTGCTCAATATCCTTAGGGTATATGAAACCCTTCTTGTGTATCCTTGAGAAAAAATCCTGCGCCAGACGGTGATGTATGGGTAACGATGTCCGCGAGAAGTTATCGAATGTCATCCCGAAATCCTTGAAGGATTCATTGATCGACTTATAGTACTGATCAACGATCTCGCGCGGGGTCTTGCCTTTTTTCTCGGCACTTATCGTAACCGGTACTCCATGTTCGTCAGTGCCGCAAATATATAGAACATCACGGCGCTTCAGGCGCTGGTAGCGAACGTAAATATCCGCAGGCAAATAAGCTCCTGCAAGGTGACCGAGATGAATATCGCCATTGGCATAAGGCAAAGCACTGGTAACGAGGATTCTCATAGCCGTATTATAAACGATTGGCTACCAAAGTCAACTGCTTGGTAATTGACAGTGCATCGTCCTTAAGTACAATTACAGGTGACTCTATTGTCCTTCCTGTTTTTCCATTGCCTCCCTGTCACATTCTCGTTTGTTCTCCCAGCGACCTCATCCGCATCATCACCAGGCGACGTCAAGGCAATGGACAAACCCAACGACGCCGGCTCGGCCATACAGATCTTCTGGACTCGGGCATCAAACGATTCTCTGGTGGAGAACTATGTCATAATGAGAAAAGCAGCAACGGATCCGTCATACCAACGTATAGGTTCCACAGCAGGAGGCGTTTCAACATTCGAAGATGATGGCGTAACAGATGGTACTACCTACACATACCTCGTAGCTTCCCTGATCAAAGGAATGCAATATCCTTCAGAGCAGAGCAACAACGTGACTTCGAAACCTCAGCTATTCCATACTGGCAGAATCAATGTCCTGGCAGCGTTGATCACGTTCACGCTGTTACTCGCGTACTTCGTGTACAAGGCACGCTCCGGCAAGAATCTATACATCCGGCAGATCGCCGGGCTGGCCGCCGTCGAAGAAGCAGTCGGACGGGCGACGGAAATGGGTCGCCCAATACTCTACGTACCTGGCCTCGGAGACATCGACTGGACTGCAACTATAGCCTCGATGAACATACTGGGTGAAGTAGCAAAGAAGATCGCCCTCTATGATACCGAATTGATCGTCCCCAATACGTGGTCGGTCGTCTATACTGTTTCCAAGGAGGTGGTGAAAGAATCTTTTATGAGCGAGGGACGACCGGAGAAATTCAAGGAGGATTATGTGCGCTATGTAACTGAGGCGCAATTCGGTTTTGCCGCCGCGGTCAATGGGATCATGATCCGTGAAAAGCCGGCAACCAATTTCTTTGTTGGCAAATTCTGGGCTGAATCACTTATCATGGCAGAAACGGGTGCCCAGACCGGGGCTTTCCAGATTGCCGGCACCGATTCTGTATTGCAGTTACCTTTCTTTGTAACCGCATGCGATTATACGCTCATGGGCGAAGAATTATACGCTGCCAGCGCATATCTTTCGCGCGAACCGGTCCTGCTTGGGTCGCTCAAAGCTCAGGATTATGGCAAACTCATGTCTCTTATCATTCTCGGTGGACTCTCGATCCTGGCGTTCCTAAGGATCGATCTGCTGTACCTGCTTAAGGTACAGTGAACACAGAATTCCAACTGCCTTCTGGTTGACACAAAACCCTTTTCGAGTATAATAACGGATGACATTTCTGCTGATTTTCCTTAGCTTTTTACCCCCAACCGACGTCATAGCTCGTGATAAACCCAATGACGCGGGGTCCACGATTTCTCTATCCTGGAATCTTTCGGCAGATGACGCTCTGATTGACGGTTATGTCATTATGAAAAGGGAAGCATCTGATCAAGCCGGCGAATATTCGAAGATCGGCTCGACAATCCGCGGGGTCATGGCTTTTGAGGACGAAAATGCTCAAGATGGCATCCCGTATGAGTACGTCGTGGCAGTTATCAAGAACGGTGAATTATTTGAGTCGGCGCCCAGCGAACCCACTGTTTCATCACCCCAGGTCTTTCACACCGGGCGCACGAACGTGCTGATCGCCATCGCAGTATTTACTCTGATGCTAGCTTATTTCGTCGCCAAGGCACGTTCGGGCAAAGGGCTATTTATCCGCAAGATCGCCGGACTTGCCGCCGTCGAGGAAGCAGTAGGCCGGGCAACCGAAATGGGCAAACCAATTCTCTATGTTCCCGGTCTCGGTGATATCGACTGGACCGCAACCATTGCCTCGATGAACATACTCGGTGAAGTGGCAAAGAAGATCGCCCTCTATGACACGGCATTGATCGTTCCTAATCGATGGTCAGTGACCTACACGGTGTCCAAGGAAGTAGTGAAGGAAGCGTTCATCTCCGAAGGCAGACCGGAAAAATTCAAGGAAGACTATGTACGTTATCTCACTGAAGCCCAATTCGGCTTTGCCGCCGCGATCAACGGCATAATCATGCGGGAAAAACCCGCCACCAATTTCTTCGTCGGCAGGTTCTGGGCCGAGTCATTGATCATGGCAGAAACCGGTTCACAAGCAGGATCGTTCCAGATAGCCGGTACGGATTCAGTTCTACAACTACCCTTTTTCGTAACGGCGTGTGATTACACGCTCATGGGTGAAGAACTCTATGCCGCGAGCGCATATCTATCAAGGGAACCACTACTGCTCGGATCACTAAAAGCACAAGATTATGGCAAGTTGATCGTTCTCTTGATGCTGATTTTCCTCACGGCTTTTTCATTTCTCAACATCAACTTGCTTGGAATATTGAGGGTACAATGAAGAGAAAAATTCCATTAGGTATTTGTTTGATCATGGGGATCATGATGATCATCCAGTTCTTCATTCCCCATCCAGTGTCACTGGGTTTTGCCAGCACGATATATAAATGGGTCATCGTTCTCATGGCATTTGCCCTGGTCCTGGCAATCGGAAATCTAATAAGACATCATACGCTCAAGATAAGAAAGAGAAAGGAGGACTGGCCCTACAGCATAGTCACCCTTTTTGGCATGACTGCCATGGCCGTCATCGGATTGATCTGGGGAGTCGATCCTGATTCCCTTTACCAGAGGATCTTCTTGAATATTCTAGCACCACTCGGCGGAACGATGTTCGCCCTTCTTGCTTACTACATGGCTTCGGCAGCCTACCGCGCATTTCGTGCCCGAAGCCTCGAGGCAACGTTGTTACTAATATCGGCCTTCATCGTGATGATAGGATTCATGCCCTTCGGGCAATACGTACACACCAGATTTCCTGCGTTTGCCGAGTGGGTCATGCAAGTCCCTAACATGGCATCACAGCGTGGCATTCTGCTCGGTGTTGCCTTCGGATCAATTGCCACGGCTTTGAAAATAATCCTCGGAATCGAACGCTCATGGCTAGGAGGTAAGGAATGAAGTGGTATGACCGCATAACCAGGATCGATCGACGTATTATTTATCTGCTCCTCACCTCCCTGGTCATCCTGCCTTTCTTCATCAAGGTCACAATACCGCAGAACATTATGCCGCAAACAAAAAGGCTTTTTGATTTCATCGAGGCAATACCACCAAATGACAAAGCGGTAATGATATCTTTCGACTACACCCCACAAACGCAGCCCGAATGCCATCCAATGGCAAAATCCCTGCTCCGGCAATGCTTCTCCCGTGGTATCCCCGTGATCGGACTGTCATTTGACCCACAGGCTCCCGGCCTGGCGGTCGACGCTTTAACTTCCATCGTGAACGAATTCGACAGCCTCGCAACGAGCAAGGAAGATTCTCTCGTCTACGGAGTGGATTACGTATACCTCGGCTGGAAATCAGGTCGAATCGCCGCCCAACTCGATATGGGCGAAGACATCGGAGGAGTCTTTCCGCGCGACTACTTTGGTGCTTTAATCGACTCTTTTCCTCTGATGAACAAGGTGAAGAATTATAAGAACGTTGCCATCGTGGTAATACTGGCTTCAGCGGATTATCCATTAGATTGGATAAGGTATCCTCAGACGCGTTACGGCGTGAATGTTGCGGCTGGCCTCACCGCGGTCATGGCCCCCAAATATTATCCGTTCGTTCAGACCGGGCAGGTATCGGGTCTCATGTCCGGCATGAAGGGCGCGGCCGAATATGAGAAGTTGGTACTCGACCATGGATACGCACGCGCCCTGGGTAACGCAGAAACAGGCATGAATTCCCAGTCGATGATACACATACTCATCATGATCTTCATCATTCTTGGAAACGTAGGATACTTCTTTTCCCGCAGACAAAAGGGGGCGGATAAATGAGCGCTATTCACCGTCATCACAGCAATCAATATTATATCATTGTAAAGGAGGAGGTACTCCATGAGTAGCGATCCGTGGATCTGGGTGGGTGCCCTGTTAACCCTGATGATATTCTCGTTCCTTTACAAAGATAACCCTTTCTACAAATTCGGTGAGCATCTTTTCGTCGGTGTAGCGAACGGTTACTACATAGTCTTCTACTGGCATAATTCACTGAGACCCAACCTCTTTGAACCACTTGGGGCTGGTGAGTTCATCTATCTCGTTCCGTTACTACTCGGTCTAATGTACTTCACACGGTTCATCCCGAAGGTCTCCTGGCTCGTACGCATACCGATCGGCTTTATGATCGGTTGGGGCGCAGGTTTGTCAATCCCAGCGCTGTTTCAGGCTGAAGTGCTCAGGCAGCTCGAAGGAACAGTAGTTGCACCTTCAAGTTTCACAAATCCGATGAGCGGTATCTGGTCCCTGATCATTTTAGTTGGCGTAATCTGTACCCTGATCTATTTCTTCTTCTCAAAAGAACACAAAGGAATTCTCGGACACACATCACGGATCGGGATAATCTTCATTATGATAGGTTTCGGTGCTTCTTTCGGATACACTGTAATGGCAAGAGTCAGCCTCCTGATAGGCAGAATACAATTCCTCCTTGGCCCGTGGCTTGGGCTTATCGACTAACCCGCTGCAGAGGCAGACAGCACACGCCGGAATCGCCAGCATGACAGGAACAGCAAATGAAGTTCAAAAAATTCGGTAGTTACCTTGTTTTACGTCTCGAGAAAGATGAAGAAATAATCTCGGCACTGAAAGAAGGTATCAAGCGTGCCGGCATCGAAGGCGCATTCTTTTTCGGCTTGGGCGTAGGAAAGAATCTGGAACTGGGGTTCTTTGATGCCCACGCCAAGAACTACGTTAAGAAGAGATTCAATGACGAGTATGAGTTCACGAGTCTTGCCGGCAATATCACTGTCGTCGATGAGCAAATCATGGTTCATTGTCATGCAACGATTACCGATGAGAAATTTCAGGCTTATGGCGGGCATCTCTTCGAAGGCACGGTACCGGCAACTCTTGAAATCATTCTTCTCCCATTTGGTGAACCGCTGACCCGCTATCTCGACAGTGCTACGGGATTGAAATTGCTTAAATTATGACCGATGAATATTTGATTTTTTCATGTAAAAGGAGCAATAACGCATGATAGAATATAAGTCTCCAGAAATCAGCAAAAGAGCCCGAGCGGTAATTGATCGGGACCAAAGAATCATGTTCGGAGCACACACCCGCACCAGTGAGATCCCACTGGTGGTAGACCACGCTCAAGGAGCAAAGGTAACCGATATCGACGGGAAGACGTACCTCGATTTCGGAGCCGGCTTTGCCGTCGTAGGCACAGGACACTGTCCCCCTGACGTAATATCTGCCGTCGAAAAACAGATCAGAAAGCTCATCCATATTTCCGGGTCAGATTTTTACTACACGCCACAGATCGAGTTAGCCGAGAAATTGATCAAAATAACGCCCGGGGACTATGCCAAGCGGGTGTATTTCGGGAGCTCGGGTGCCGAGGCGGTCGAAGCATCACTCAAGATCGCCCGTTGTTTTACCAGGCGACCGAGAATGATAAGCTTCCTCGGCGCTTTTCATGGCCGTACCTTTGCCGGCATGACGATGTCGGGAAGCAAAAAGGTTCAGCGTGCACATTTTTCAGGGCTAATACCTGAAGTGTACCACGTACCGTATCCCTATTGCTATAGGTGTGTATTTGACAAAAAATACCCGGACTGCATAACCCATGAATACAACGGCGTTCCGCTCCTGCATTGTGTTTCCTATCTCATCGATGTGATACTTGAGAGGCTCATTGCGCCCGACGACGTTAGCCTGATAATGGTCGAACCAATACAGGGCGAGGGAGGATATATAGTACCGCCCAAAGAATTTCTGCCAGCGCTCAGAACGTTCAGTGACGATCACGGAATAATTCTCATCTTCGACGAAATACAGAGTGGACTCGGGAGGACGGGGAAATGGTTTGCTTGTGACCACATCGGTGTAGCACCGGATATTACACTTACCGCCAAAGCAATCGCATCAGGATTCCCAATGAGCGCTACGATCGGCAAGGCCGCGCTCATGGATCCCGGTGTCGACCGCAGAGCATGGGTACCGGGTTCTCACGGATCAACCTTCGGCGGCAACCCGGTAATTTCCGCTGCTGCCATCGCCACGTTGAAGTTGCTTGAAGAGCAGTATATAGAGAATGCCCGCGATATCGGCAGTTTCCTCAAAGGAGAGCTCAATGCCATGATGGATCGGCATGAGATCATAGGAGAAGTCCGCGGTCTTGGCTTGATGCTTGGAATGGAACTTGTGAAGAATAAAGAAACCAAAGAATTCTTCCCGTCTCAGGTAACAAAAGAAGGAAAGAACATCAAGGAAGTAATAACTGGTGAATGCTTCAAACGAGGGCTCATCATCTACGGAGCCGGCATAAGCTCCCTGCGCATGTCTCCCCCTCTGATGATTACAAAAGATGACGCCAGCGCTGCCGTCAAGATCCTCGATGAGGTGATAAGCGGAATCGAGGAGCAAATGAAATGATCAATCCTTCAATATTCAGGGAGTACGATGTAAGAGGACTTGCGGAAACCGATCTGAGTGACGAGAATGTCTTCCTCTTCGCACGCGGTGTTGGCACGTACTACAGGAACCTTGGACAAAATAAGATCATCATCGGACGTGATATGCGTATCTCATCTCCCCGCATTGCGACCGTTCTCCGCAAAGGCCTGAACGATACGGGCTGCGATGTCGTCGACATCGGCATGGTGCCGACACCGGTATTGTACTTCTCGCTGTTCCATTACGGCATTGGCAACGGCATAATGATAACTGCGAGCCACAACCCCAAAGAATTCAACGGTTTCAAGGTGGCATATGACCACCGGACAATACACGGCGCCGAGATACAGGGCCTCAGAAAATTGATCGAAACAGGTGATTTCTCAACTGGCAAAGGCAACACCGAAGAGAGGGAGATCACTGATGCTTACGTTGAACATGTTACAGGTTCGATCAGAGTGAAAAAGGGCATGCGGATAGCGGTTGATACGGGAAACGGGACTTGCGGCCCGGTGTTCGAGAAGATACTCAACCGATTGGGTATTGATCATCTAATGCTCTTCAGAACACCGGATGGAAACTTCCCCAACCATATCCCGGATCCGGTAGTACCCGAACACATAAAAACCCTCATCGAAACGGTCAAGAAAGACGGATTCGCATGCGGCATCGGTTTTGATGGAGATGGCGACCGGGTCGGAACGCTCGATGAGAACGGCCGGGTAATATGGGGAGATGTGCTGCTCGCAATATACGCAGAAGAACTGCTTTCTCGCGTGCCGGGAGCCAAAATAATATTTGAAGTAAAATGTTCCAAGGGACTGATCGAGAGAATCAACGAACTGGGCGGCAAGCCGATCATGTATAAAACCGGGCATTCCCTGATCAAGGCCAAGATGAAAGAAGAGGATGCACCCCTGGCCGGTGAAATGTCCGGCCATGTATTCTTCGCCGACCGCTACTATGGATATGACGATGCCATGTATGCAGCATTGAGACTGTGCGAGATACTGAGCAAGGGCGAGCCGCTGTCAAAACTTGCCTCGAGGGTGCCAAAGTATTTTTCTACTCCTGAAATAAGGATCGATACTACTGATGCTGCCAAGTTCGAGATCGTCGAGGCACTGAAAGCTGATTTCAAAAGATCATACCGCGTCATAGACATCGACGGCGTGCGGGTTGATTTTGACGACGGCTGGGGATTGATACGCCCATCAAATACCCAACCCGTACTCGTTCTCAGGTTTGAGGCAAAGACCGAAGCGAGGCTCGAGGAAATCAGAGAACTGTTCTTTGCCAAGCTGGCCGAGCACAAAAAATAGCAGAGAGACGTGATCGGTCAATAATTAAGAAGAACGACGCGATAATGATATCATCGAATTAAATGGAGGCAATATGAACGTATTGTTGTTGGCGGCAGTACTAACTGCAAGTGGCGAGCCGCTGCTACCGCAATGGATGACAGAAGAGGAAAGTCTCATGGTTAACGAGATCGGTAGGGGACACCTGATCACTACACCGCCGGACGGATGGGTTGAAACCCCCGCCGAATTTGAGAAACTTAGGGGCATTTTCATCACCTGGATCTACGGTTCATCTTCGACAAACCAGATCTTCAGGCAGATCGTTGAAGAGGCAGGTGAGATCTGCAAAGTATACGTAATCGTCGGCAGTACCAGCGAGCAGAATAGTATCACCAGTTACCTGCAATCCTACAATATCTCGCTCGACTCAGTGGATTTCTACATATGGCCCAGGAATTCCATCTGGATAAGAGACTACGGCCCATGGTTCATACGCGAACATGGTAATACCGAAGGGATAGCTGATTTCATATACAACCGACCACGTCCGCTTGATGACACGATACCATGGCGGATCGGTCAATCTTGGGGGATGCCGGTCTACGGTTCGCCCCTGGAGCACGCCGGTGGCAACTTCATGGTCGATGGACTGGGAACAGGCTTCGCGAGCACGCTCATACAGCAGGAGAATCCATGGCTTACAACAGCACAGATCGAATCACTTATGCTTGCGTACAGCGGCCTCGACCAGTTCATAATCATGCCGCGGATCAATATCGAGTACACCGGGCACATCGACCTCTGGACAAAGATACTTAATGACACCCTGGTCATGGTCGGGGAATATGCACCGGGTCATCCGAATCACACTATGCTAAATGATAATGCCGACTCCATCAGCCGCTGCATGAACCGCGAAGGTTTCAACTACAGGATCGTCCGCATACCGATGCCGTGGTCGACATCGAGCGCACCGCCTTCCTACCTTAATTCATTGTTTGTCAACAACAAAGTACTGGTTCCGATTTATAACCTACCTGAGGATGATACTGCTCTTTTTGTCTACCAGCAGGCACTGCCCGAACATGAGATCATTGGCATCGATTGCTCATCGATGCTTGGTTCAGGGGGCGCCATCCACTGCATCACCATCACCGCCCCTGAAGCAGAATTCATACATGTCAAGCACTGGCCGCTGCCGGACACCAATGACACGCTGAACGACTACCGGGTGCGTGCCGAGATAATCACTTCGAGTGCTCTGATCAGTGATTCTGCTCTGGTCTATTATAGCGTTAACAGTGGAGTCTATACCACCGTGCCACTGGCCCCAGTTGTCGATACACCCGGAGTGTATTCTGGACACATTCCGGCACAGAGTCATGAAGACACGATTCATTACTATATCAAAGTTCAGAATGAAGAAGGTAGCCAGCGCACTTCTCCCAGGCACGTACCACCTCAGAGCTACTCATTCGTCGTCGCGGGGAATCCAGGTGTCCATGAGCATTACACAAGAGAAATATCAACCCGGATAGTGACCTCACCAAATCCAGCACGTGATAACATGCTATTTGCCTTTGATCTCAACGATCCGGCGCATGTTAGAATAGAAGTGTATAATGCACTCGGACAGATGATCAAGATCATTGCCGATGCTACTTATGAAGCGGGGTATACTGAAATTCTCTGGGATCTTACCGACGAAAATCGCCGTAAACTGCCGCAGGGTATATATTTCTACAGAATGTACAACGATCTGGAAGAAGGAACAGGTAAGATACTATTGATCGACTAATTCAGGCTACGAAAAGGGAGGTAAGGGAAAACCGGCCAGTGACTTCAGGCTTTCCTGCGTCTTTTCCAGAATCTTTCTCTTTGCGTCGCTATATGCGGCAACGATAAGATCTTCAAGCATTGCCACGTCCTTCTCTTCGAAGATCTGGGGTTCGATCTTGACCGCGAGGACATTCTGTTCCCCATCCATCTGGATGGTCACCATGCCACCACCGGCACTGCCCTCGACTTTTATCGCTCGAAGCTGCTCTAGCAGCTTCGACTGTAATTTCTGCGCTTCCTTCATGAAGTTCTTCATCTCACTTCCTCACCATCGAATAGTGCTCTAATCGCATTTTCAAGATTATTATCCTTCTTTTTATTCTCCGCCACTTCGACAACCAGCTCAATATCACGTTTTAATATCTTTCTCAACACTGCCTGGAGAAGATGCCCGCCTTCGACAAGGATTTTCCGAGAGAACTCCTGGTCGACTGTTATGCGGACGTTCTTTTCGTCAGCTTCCAGGGAAGATTTCTGTATCAGCGCCGCGAGTTTAGGGCTCTCTGCCTGCAGGACAGCAAGCAACTGCTGCTTCAAATCCCCTTTATTCGTCCCTTCTCGTGGTGTTGGCGCCGGACCATCAATCTGGAGCAACTGGCAAAATACCAATTCAATAGCGATCCGTGTATTTATGGACCTCCTGACCATATCCTCCGACTTGAGAAGCGCTTCGACCATGCGTATTATCTTCTCTCTGTCTATATCCAGAGACCTGATATGGTCTATCTCCTCATCACTTAGATCCATGAACTCTTGTGGCATATTGCTGGACACGAGGAGTGCAGCACGCAAATAGTCGACCACACCGCGATAGATCTCAAGTGGATCAGCCCCTTCTTCAATACCCGAATTCACAGCGGTCAGGACTTCCGCATAATTCCCCTCTATTATCTGTCGTACGACGTTGTAGTAGAATTCACTGCTGAGAAACCCAACGAGCTTAAAAACATGGTCTTCCGTGATCGTACCCTCAACAAAGGAGACGAGCTGTTCCAGAATGCTTTCCGCGTCTCTTATGCTCCCATCGGCCCGTAGTGCAATATAATGTAGCGCCTTGTCTGTGATATCGATCGCTTCCTTCTCCGCTATCGACTTCAACCGGCTGCAGATTTCCTTGACTGACAGCCGTTTGAAAGCGAACCGCTCACAACGTGACAGGATTGTCTGAGGTACCCTGGTCGGATTTGTCGTGGCGAACACAAACTTCACCGAAGGTGGTGGCTCTTCAAGGGTCTTCAGCAGCGCGTTGAAGGCTTCGGCGGTCAGCATATGCACTTCGTCAATGATATATATCTTGTATTTACCGTACAGCGGTGAGTACTGCGCTGACTCACGTAGATTCCTTATCTCGTCGATGCCGCGGTTCGACGCACCGTCGATCTCCACCACATCGATACTGCGGCTCAGCTTGATTTCCTGACACGACTGACACTTCTGGCAAGGATGAATTGTGGGACCCTGTACACAATTCAGACTCTTGGCGAATATCCGCGCCGCCGTGGTCTTGCCGATACCACGCGGACCGGAGAAAAGGAAAGCATGTCCTATTCGCTGACTCTTTATCGCACCCTTGAGCGAGAGCACTACGTGCGCCTGACCGGTCAATTCATCAAAATCCTGCGGTCGGTAGCGGAGTGAAATAATACGATGATTCACAAAACCTCACTAACCTCCGGAAATCCCAAACAACAAGTACCAAATCACAGGCAAAATCCAAATCCCAAATTCCAAAAACCAAACCGGCCAATCGATTGGAATTTGTGCATTGATATTTGTTTGAAATTTGTTATTTGAATTCTGGAATTTATCGCTTGGTTTTTCAATAATCTCTCCTCATAGCTCGACATTAGGATTCCAGGTATTGGACCTTTAGAAATCAGTCAATTCCGGTCGTGCAACTCGTTTCGCCAGAAACATCAGGAACAGCAAAGTCGAAGAACTCAGAGCAGGCTACCTTGTGACTAGCCCTTTCTACTTACCGCTGCTTCCTTCCGGACCTGACGGAGTTCGTAGACGGTACTATCGCAAGACCCGACCGTCAACGTACTTCAATTCCCTGCTGTTGCCCCTGAAGATCCTAACTCAATCAAAGTATTCGACCCCGCATAAGCGGATTTCGGGTCTTCCTGATTTGCATCGGGCATCAGGGCACCGCTAGCTCCCCGTCTAGCACGACCGGGGCTATCTCGCGAAATTAACCTTTTCGAAAAGAAACTCAGCGGGTTTTATACCGCAAGTACCTATGCCTCTCTTGACCAGTTCGGTCTGCAGATTTTCCACGCTCTTGACGCTTACCTCAGCAAGCCTCTCGAATTCCGGGGTTCTCATATTCGTTGCCAATTCACCCTCTTCTGGCATCCCGTTGAGCCTCAGGACATAGCGTTTTGCCACGTCAGGGTTCCGGGACAAATAAGCCATTGCCGCCTCGACCGCATTCTTCACACGTATTGCGGCCAGCTTCTTCTCAGTAGTAAGAAAATTCTTGCGCATGACAACAGCGCCGTAAGGTATGTTAGGAACAATATAGGTTGACGCCAGACCCTCGGCAATCACGATATTGCCCGAGTATATCATATGTGCGCGGTAGGGGTCGAGTATATACAGGACATCGACCTTATCGTCCTCAAACGCACTCTTTATCTCGTCAGCGCTGAGCGGTACGTACTCAACCTCCTTGAGATCCAGATCTTCACTCATCTCGGTCATGATCAAATTGACGAAGTACTCATCATGTGCGACGAACCCCAGGCGTTTACCACCGATATCCCTGAGCCGTGTGATCCTGGATTCTGGAGGAACGATGAACGCATCCAACGGCCTTCCTGATTTGATCTCCAGTGAAGCGAAGGCCTTCACTGTATCTCCGTTCAGGCTCGGCGAGATAATCAACCAATACCAGGGAACGACGGCAACGTCATATTCGCCGTTCTTGACACCCTCAAGGGGATCACCATCGACCTCAATGAACTCGGCATTAACCTTCTCCAGGGCGAAGTAATTCCTAGTCGTATCCATCAAGGCAACATAGAAAGCTACCGTGTTGTAGGACTTGTCGACGCCAAACCTTACCTCTGAAGGCAGGGATTCCTTGTAGATTGGATAGCCAACCACGATCAAAAGACCCACAAAAGCAATAAAGATGAATATGGTCAGTATCCGTTCCTTTGCTTTTATGTTGTTCATCGATTACTCCTTTTGCAGTTTCTCCGCCTTGGTCAACCATTCCAGGGCCTTTTTGTTATTGCCCATCTCCCTGTACACATAAGCCAAATTCGTCATTGCATCAACATTTTCCGGTTCAAGTGCAAGAACCTTGTTTTCATAGATATCAACGGCCTTCTGGTATTCCTTCTTCTGGGTATAGTTGACGCCGAGATAGAACCACGCATACGCATCATCTGCATTGACCTGGGTTATCCTGTCAAAAAGAGCAATAGATTCATCGTATTTCTTCTGTTTCAAATATATCTCACCGGTGTAGTACAAAGCATCGACGTCATCACCCTTGAGATCAAGACTCTTGAGCAAATATTGCAGCGCCTTTTCGTCATTTCGCAAGTTGTAGTAAGTCATTCCCGTATAATAATAAGTGCGTGACATGCCATCTGATGTCTTGTAGAACTGCTCCAGCGTCCTCCTGTGCGCATTGAACCCACCATCAAAACCGAGTCGGACTTTAACCAGTTGGTCCAGTCCATCCTCGTCCTTCTTTGCCCACAAAGAAACAATCTCTTTCGCAATACCCTTGTCAACTGCTGGAAGATTCTGGAAAAGCACCCTTGAAGTCCGCTCATACTTTTTCAGGAAGTACTTATCCGCCTCAATGAAATTGACAAGCGCCGAATCATATTGGCCCTTTTCAAATATTGCTTTCCCAATGAGAAAATAGGCCTCTGGATTTTCCGGGTCAATACTCAACGCCTTTGCATAGGCCTCATTAGCCTTGCTATTTTCCCCCAATTCGCTGTATATCCCTCCTTCTAATATATACTGGTTCACATTCGTCGGATCGAATATCTCGCAGTAGCCCAGATTTTGCAGAGCTTCGTCATACTTCTTCTCACCCATAAAGCTTATTGCCGCATTGTAAAAAGCCTGCCAGTAAACCGGGATATTCTGCTTATCCGTCATCATCCAGTTCACGGTTTTTGCCGAATCGATCGCCACACCCCGCAGGAATGCATCGGTTGCCGCCAACCAGTTGGCCATTCCGATTTCCACCTTTGACAACAAGCCATAGTACTCATAATCATTGGGCGTTTTTTCAAGTCCGGCGAGGATCTGCGCCTTCGCAGCGTCATAATCGCCCTGCTGAATGTATATTCTGGCCGCATTTTTCGCAGTGGGTGGACAGGCAATAAAAAGAATAACAAAACCGAGGAAGATAATCTTTTTCATCGTGCCTCCTTGATTGTAATTCTAATTAATATTCCCTCGAAGTCAATACCAAAGGTTCGCATCCACTCATACTGGGAAATGCACAGCGCTTGAATGCAAACAAGCAAACTATTGATTTTGTGAGTTTTTAGCCTAATATTAGGGATGCAAATATCTGTGTTCTTCCTGTCGTGCCTTTTCTCGGTTTTTGTCGTTGATTCTACTCTCTACCATGTCGACATCGAGCACGAAACCGTTGATGAAATCAACTTCCCGGAAACGATCATTGATTACGTAACAGCCGATTTCACGTATATCGTCACTCCCGACTGCCTCTACAAGATGGATCCAGCGAGAGCGCAAATCATCGACCGGACACCCTTACCACTCCGGTTCAACCATGTCCTCCTTCATGGGGCAGAGATAATCCTGATATCAACCGACGAGATCATCGTGCTCGACCGGGCAAATCTTGCTTTTAAGTCAGGCATCGGCATTGAACGCGGCGACCACAGGCCGCTCATACAGAACCAAAATACCACCGGGATCCTTGGTCATGCCGGCATTATTCTATTGAGCGATGACGGCCTCCGTAGCACACTGAGGAAGGTTGACCTTGAATCGGGGAGAACGATCGCGAGACTGACGCTAGATCACATAAAAGATGTTGTCTATTACCCTCAAGATCGCATATTCATTGGGCTGGAGGAGGGAGGCAATCTCGTGATCTTTGATCATCTAATGAATATACGAGATAGATTACATTTACATTTCAAGGCAATTATCCTCGCACGACAGAATGAAAACCTATACATTGTCTCCGACCATGGAGTTTTC
The DNA here is from genome assembly GCA_020343595.1 of Caldifarciminota bacterium. Taxonomy (GTDB): domain Bacteria; phylum Hydrothermota; class Tepidihabitantia; order SM23-42; family SM23-42; genus SM23-42. Next base: position 637,236 of record CP070802.1, read on the forward strand.
CTCATGACAAAGGATGGCGCATCGGTCGATTTTCTACCATTGCCGGGCATCAGAAGCATCTGCGGTTCGGCGATAGTGACCGACGACGCGATCTTCTGGCTCGACGCACTGACGTTCAGGATCTACGGATGGCTTCAGAACTCCGACCGAATCACCCAACTCCTTCACGATGCCGGATCTGACCGCCTTATCGGCATCGATCCTGATGGTGGAATGTACTTGATCGAAAACACACCAACCCGAGCACCCAGACTAAGAAATTACCGACGTGAACTGGTACAGGTAGTACCATCATCACCACGTGCCGACTCACTATGGTATGTGCAGCTTGGTGCCTTCTCAGACCAGGTCAATGCCCTGCTCATGTATGAGGAATTCAGAAATAATGGGATACCCGTCTTTGTGGACACGACGGAACTCTATCGTATTAAGTTTGGCGGGTTCACCGACAAGCCGGCAGCGCTCGACATCGCGGAAGCGATGAAGCTCGACGGCTGGCTTGTCTTTCAACCAAGGAAATATCGCGATGAATCCGCAATATTTTACGTTGGCGTTGATAAATTCATCATCGACAAAGGTATCGTAAGAAAGGAGTAATACATGAAACGTGTAGTCAGCACCGACCGGGCACCAGCAGCAGTTGGCCCGTATTCCCAGGCAATAGAGGCAAACGGGTTTCTATTCACAGCCGGCCAGATAGCCATCAATCCAGCCACCGGCGAGGTTATTAGTGGGGGAGTCGCGGAGCAAACAAAACAGGTGTTGGACAACCTGAAGGCCGTGATCGAAGCAGCTGGCGCAGACATCTCCACGGTGGTCAAAACGACCGTGTTCCTAACAAAACCCGATGATTTCACTCATATGAATGAGGTATATGCGCAGTACTTCCCGAAAGATCCTCCTGCACGGAGCACCGTCTTTGTCGTTTCATTACCTTTGAACGTCGCCGTGGAAATCGATGCCATCGTTCAATTATAAAGCAGTCACAAGGAACCTCAAGGTTAGTTTTCGCAGAAAAACACTGCTCAAGCGCGCCCTCACCCACTCGTCTTTTCAGGGCGGCACGGCGAAGAGACCGGCGAAATCGAACGAAACGCTCGAGTTCATTGGAGATGCGGTCCTGGAATTGATCACCCGTGAACACCTGCATAAGAAATTTCCTGAGCTGACCGAGGGAAAATTGAATGAGATCAAGATAAAATACACCAATACTGATTCACTCCACCGCATCGGCAAGGACTTGAAGATTGGTGAATTTCTTCTGATGGACAAAGGAGAAGAGCTTACCGGCGGCCGGGAGCGACCATCGAATATTGCCGGTGCCCTGGAAGCACTAATCGGCGCGATCTACCTGGACAGCGGGTTGAGCAGGGCGCGGGCATTCGTGCAAAAACACGTCCTCAAGAAGGATTTTTCAGGATTGCTCGATTATAAATCAATGCTTAACAGATGGGCTATGAAGAATCAGTGCAGTATTGGATACCGAGTCGCCAAATCACAGGGGCCACCGCACCGTAAGGTATTCCATGTCGATCTTTATGTCGACAAGCGCCGCGTCAGTCGTGGGGCCGGGGATTCAAAAAAGAAAGCCCAGCAAGCAGCAGCCAGGAAATTCTTCGAAGAGCATTTGAAACACAAAAAATAACGATTCCAAGCCTTCGCCGGTGTTCTCGATACTAATCTTTGAGCAAGATGACCGTACCTTCATCCGCATTCAGTTCAATGGTCGACCCGTCGGGGATGAGTGATGTGGCACCGGTCACCGATATCGCCGGTATGCCGAGTTCACGTGCAACCATTGCCGCATGGCATATCACCCCGCCGACCTCGATAACCAATCCGGATGCAATGGTGAACAAGGGCGTCCATCCGGGATCGGCATGATGAGTGACCAATATCTCACCCTGCTTCAGTTTACCGATCTTTGAAAAATCCCTGATGATACGAGCGCGCGCTTTGATCCGACCAGAACTCAACGGTTCTCCGTTTATCACATTTGACTTTTTCACTCTCGTCTTCACCCGCATGCCGTTCTCGTAGATGATATCCGGCACTTCAGCGCTTGCGTATTGACGCCACTGTTTCTTGCGCTCTTCAACCGTAGCGCGGACTTCTCGTTTTGTCATCCGACTGTCTGCAACGCGCTCCAGATCACGAAGCGAAAGAAAGAAAACATCACGATGCCTGCCAAGGTATCCGCGCTCAGTCAGTTGCTTTCCGGCCAATAACAACTGGTCCTTTGTCCTAGCCGTTGTTTTCAAGTAGTAATGCTTTCCGTTTTCGCGAAGTGGAATGAACGCTTCGAGACGCGGTATTATCGTTCTCAGGACAAAGCGCTCATATGGCCTTGTGTTCTTCATGATCTCCCTGATGACATCTTTGCGCCGGACGTTATATCTATGGCTTTCCCTTGCTGCGGCGAGAACCTTGAACAACATAGAATAATCCTCGCGCCAGTTCGGACTGGCGATATCAAACTCAGCCGGACCGCGATGGCCAAAATTATTCATGAAGTCCTCTATCTTTTGTCGGAATTCGCGATCGTCACGATAGAGCCTTTTTAGACGTGCTTCACTCACGCTTCCCAATTTGCTTCTTGCCATCATCGCCAGGCGATTTATACTGATCGCCATCTCACCGGTCTTATCGATGATGCCGATTATGGACTTGCGGGCTAATGCCTCTCCCTTTTTCCCTAGCCTGATACTCAGCAAGACACCGAGCAGTGCCAGGTAGAAACTCCCTAACAAAATCCCGCCGAAATATTTTCGCGCGAATCGGTTCAGTATCAGCTTTTCCCAATCCGATGCCTTATCAGTCATGACTTTCAGGTCATCGCTTGGTCTGAAATCCTTGTAGTAAGCATCAATACTTTCGTTCGCCCGTATTATCTTGTTGCGCATCCAGCCGTATCGTACGAAACCAAGCATAAGGTAGTAGAAAAGTCGTATGAGTGAAGTGAAGGTAAAAGCGACCATCCTCGGTTTGGGCAGAATCTCGGGTAGGTTATCGATGTCAACGGATCTGAATGCAACGGCCATCTGTGGGTCAACGGCACTATCACCGCCCATGAAATCGAGGAGCGGACCGATCACCTTACCGTAAGCAAAGGTGTTATTCATGTTCCAATATAATCTCCCCGAAAGCATTTCCACCGGACGGAACTGGCGGTATCTTTCTTCGCTAATCGGGAAGCCAAAGACATCGATCATGATGGCGGGAAAGAATGATGAATCGAATATCGACCAGGCCATGGGCGAGATCGGATCAGGGATCGTCTCTCTTACATTTGCGTTACACCATACGGTTCCCCGGTTACCGCGGGCCGATGCCTCCACGAAGACCGGCCGCGATTGTAGAATAAAGAGTTTGCCTTTTTCGTATGCCCATTCTACATCCTGCGGTGCCTTGAAAAGATGTTCGATCTTCTTCCCGATCTTTATCAACTCGGATAGCTGTGCCGTCGACAGAATATCCTTTCCCCTCTTCTCGATCATCCTCTTGCTTCTTATCCGATACCGGGTCGGCGCTACCCTGCCGCTGACAATCTTATCACCAAGACCTTCGCAACACTCAATCAGAACTTCATTGACGGAGAACGGACTCTGGGTCACCATTACGCCACTCACCTCGGGGGAAAGTTGGTGCTGAATGATCACTGCCATGTCGCCCGCCGGCACGTCCAACTGTTTACTGTATTCGGAAACACGCTGCGAATCTGCCGACTCCCAGACTTCAGTGACCGCGCGCATACCGTGTTCTGCATCACCCACATTGAGTACCGTCACATACATACCGGCAAACGAAATGCCAGCAAGGTCTTCGGCTGTGCATGATGAACGAACCGCGATCCTTCCCGCTTTCAGATAACGGGCTAGCACACGTTCTATTTCCTTCCTGAGCAATGGCTGAACACCCTTGCTGACTTTGTACTCTCGATAAGCTCGGGTAGAAATAACAGAAAATCCTGGCACCCTGAGCACTCTGGCAAGTCGAAAGAGACTGTGTGCCTTATTACCAATCATCCGCCGGTTCTTGACGGTACTCTTATTCTCAATGTACATCACTCACCCCTGCATCAAGTTGTTCTTGAAGATCTTGAATCTCTTGTGTAAGTTTCTGATATTCCTCGAACATACGCCGCGATTTTTTAGAATTAGCACCGGACATCCCGCGCATAAAAATCGCTCGCAACTTTTCCTGGCGCTCTTCCTTAGCAGAAATCTGACTTTTTATCAGCTCAGACTTAAATGGTCTTTTCTTCGGCACTCTCTCCCTTCCGTCCGAGAGACCATCAATTCTCTTCTTGCGTAAATAGTAAGAAAAATCACCCGGGTAATCGTAGATCTGCCCTCCTTTCATTTCTACAATCCGGTGTGCAAAGGCATTTATGAAATCCCGATCATGGGTCACCAGAACCACCGCGCCCTTGTAAAGCTGCACCGCATGTTGTATAGAATCAGTAGATTCCTTGTCAAGATGATACGTTGGTTCATCGAGGACAAGAAGATTGGATGATATCAGCATTGCCTTCAGTATCACCAACCTTGTCTTTTCGCCCCCACTCAAAACACTGACCTTCTTGCTGACGTCATCTCCGGAAAACAGAAACAACCCTAAATAGTTACGGATCTTCTGCCGGACTTCAGGAAGGGTGTCCTTCAGCACTTCATCGATGACCGTGGAAGCCGGATCCAGCGCCCTTACAAGATCGTGGGAAAAAACCGCGATCCGAAGCCGGCTGCTTACCTGGCGCTCGCCTCCGGTTGCGCCTTCGAACCCGCAAATGATACGGCTCAAAGTGGATTTGCCTGCCCCATTCTTCCCGATAAGGGCGATCTTATCTCCCTTCTCGATTGTGAGATTAACATTTTTGAAAACAGTCTTTCCGTCATACCTTTTCATGATACTCTTCAATTCGACCAGCCTGCGACTATGAATTTCCGCAACCGGAAAATCAACCCTCAGCCTACGCCTTTCCCGCTCGACCCTTATCCGTTCGAGCCGCATAAGGTATTTTTCTCGGCTTTTTACGATTCTTGCTTTCGATTTGTTGGCCTTGTTGCGGGCAATGAACTCCTCTATTTCACGGACGCGCTTCGCCTGAACCTTTGCCCGCTGCACCAGCTTCTCTTTCCTCAGGTCCGATTGCCTGAGGTAACCGGTATAGTCTGAGCGATAGGTACGAAACATACCGTCATCCAACTCCCAAATCCCACAGATACCGTTGGAACTTTGAAGAAGCTTATCCAGAAAGTAGCGATCGTGAGAGACGGTGATTATCGCACCGCCATAGCCCGCGAGATATTCCTCCAGCCATTGAATGGATTCGATGTCTAAATGATTGGTCGGCTCATCGAGCATCAGTACATCTGGTCTATTCAGCAGGATCTTTGCCAGCACGATACGCATCTGCCAGCCGCTCGAGAATTCTTCAACTTTCTTGTCGTGTTCTTCTTGCGTAAAGCCTAACCCGGCAAGGACACGCTGCGCCTGATTTTCATAGCCATATCCTCCCATGCGGTTCAATTTCTCCTCGGCACGCTCACATACCAACATCAATTCCCGCGAATGCGGATCAGAACTGATATTTTCTCTCGCCATTTCCAACTCCCGCAGACAATCATTGTACTCACGCAGCACCTCATCTCTCAACTTGGCGCCGCGTAGTACCATGTCCTCCTGTGGAAGATAGCCAAACCTTATGCCGCGGCTTCGTTCAACATACCCACCAGAGGGCATGATCTCACCCTTCATGATACGGAGCATCGTGGTCTTGCCGCTGCCGTTAGGTCCAACCAATCCAATGCGGTCATGACGGTTGATGCTGACATTGATATTGTGTATCAATGTCCGTTCACCGATTGAATATTCAAGATCACACAATTTAATCATGACTATTATTGTTCCCATACATCATACTGCAATAGCCTGATTAGTCAAGCAGGGAACGCCCGGGGACGAATCTTGACATATTCTCAATGTTATGTATAATTCGACCAGTAAAGCTTGCTACACGTGTTAGCAGCGAAAGGAGGTGGACCCACAACGAAAAAGGTATTTGATGAAACATCTTTTTAAAAGGAGGATAAGCATGAAGCACATCGTGGTTATCACGATTATGGTGTCACTCTCTTTCGGGTTGGTTACCGAATCGTTCAGGTATCAATCGACCGCAGGGCTGTTCGAGGATGACTATGACCTGCTATTTGAGGCCGCCAGGATACCTGAAATAAATGGAGCGCGGCTGTGGACGAGTTTGGCGAATTTCGTGTCCGGCGACGAGAACCTATTCTCGGGCGGCAGCCAGCCACACATCATCATTGGTGGCGTTACCGGCTTAGGCAGCCTCTATCCAGGTGTCATGTATGACCGATTTGCAGGAAAAGTAGCTCTGAATACAGGCCTCGTTGATCCCTATGGTAACACTATCTATGGAGAAGGTGAATTGACGACAATTAACCTCAATAACCCGGACACGCTCGGCAACTTCACTAATCAAACCGTGGAAACTCAAACGCGGTCGGCTTACGACCTCATGGCAATCAGTGACTGGTACCTTGCGCTGGCGACGAAACTCGATGGATTCCGTTTAGGTCTTGGTTTTATGCACAGCGATTACAGCACGACGTTCACTGACCCGGCAAACAACTATACATATTCATTCTTCAGCGAAGACCTGCTGGCGGATACCATGGAGTATCTTCGTACCGAAAGCTTCATCGGTGACGAGGTCAGCGAGAACAGCAGAAACGCATTCATGTTCAGCGCCTGGAACGATTATGACAACATTGCCTTTGGTCTGAACGTCAGCTTTGATCTGCTAAGTGCGACGAGCGAAGCAATAATCCTCGGCGATTCGGCTGAGTATGATTACCCGATGAATCAAGATACTAGTTTCACCGTTGTTTCGATATTCGACTCCTTGATGCAACCGCGTTCCGGTACAAGAATAAGCATAGGATTAAAATCCTTCTACGATTATAACGAAAATGCTCAAGGCAGATTCTATCTCGATTTCTTCACCCAATCGTCTGATTACGGCGACGATGCCATGGACTTTTTCTTCAAGACACGCGAGGAGAGTTACAGCACGTTCACCTATGACACCGTAAACACGGTCACCTCCTATGACGGAAACAGAAGCACCAAGGGCTTGCGGGTCGGTACAAAGCATCTTTTCAACATCTCGCAACGCGTGAAGTTCGGTATCGGACTCTTCTTCAATACCTCCTCATATACTGATTCCACAACGGCGACCGACAACACGGTGTCGATAAGGGTATTTGACAATGGAGATACCATTGCCGGTCCTGAAGATTACACCCGTACGATCACGCAAAGTGAAACGTGGATGACGCTGGTCGATGGTAGCGTGAATAGCTTCGTCATTCCCGTGGGCATCGAATTCCTCGTCACCAAGCCGCTCGTATTCAGATTAGGTGCTCAGCATACTCTCTCCTACAACGATTACACAACGACGACCGAACGTATTGCCTTCGAACCAGAACGTACTCTCACAGTTTACGGCGACGGCAGCCAGACCGAAGTCATCGATGATCCGGGCGCTACTCCAACTTTATCGGTTGAGCAGGAAAATGAGAAAATACCTGCAACAGACTATTACTATGGAATCGGATGGATGGTCACCAACAATCTGCAGATCGATCTCATGGGTTTCAATGAACTCACCGATCTCTCTAACTGGAGGCTCTCCGCAACACTCCGATTCGACTAGATCTTTCTATATTCACGATTAACGATCCGAAAGGTCAATAACCTGAAGGAAGGGGCAACCGCCCCTTCCTTTTTCTTCTATAAGTCTTGATTTTTCAATCACTACAAATATAATAATAATGACATCCATGACAGAACAAACGAACCGACTATCGCACCACCCAGAATGTTCCACTGCTACCTGCATCAAATGGAAAATCATTTTCTCCGTAATTCCAGCATTCCAAACCAAACCCAATTACCATCCTTAAAGATGGATCTGAACAAATACCAGGAAATCATCAGAAAACTGTACTTTGATAAGGACTCGAGGCGAGGCCTTGACAAGACGTTCAATTGGCTCGTTGAGGAAATTGGCGAACTCTCGAGGGCAATGCGCAAAAGAGATCCCCAAAAGATACGTGAAGAATTCGCCGATTGCCTTGCCTGGCTCCTGTCCGTTGCCACGATCCTCGGCATCGATGCCGAAGACGCGATGACGAAATACCGGAACGGCTGCCCCAAATGTCACCAAGCACCATGCGTGTGCCACGAAAAACGTACTTGCGACTCGTAAACCGTATTCGTTTAAAAAAATCTATTTCTAAAGGAGGAAATATGAAGAAACGAAAAATAAGAAACGTATGGGACATGGATGTATTCAAATTAGCACACGCACTTACTCTCCGAATCTACAAAAAAACTCATGCTTTTCCAAAATTCGAATTGTACTCCCTTGTCTCCCAGATGAGGCGAGCAGCAAGTTCTATACCTATGAACATTGCAGAGGGAGCTGCACGGAACACTAAACCCGAGTATCGGAGGCTTGTATCGATTGCGAAAGGCTCAGTAGGAGAGGTGTCGTACCAGATTATACTGAGCAGAGATCTGGGTTATTTGAATAGTAAAGATTCGGATGACTTGCTCGACGGATACAACCGCGTGGGCATGATGCTCACGAGACTTGTACAAAGTCTAGAGAAAAAATTAACAGTAGTCCATTGAAAAATAAAGTAACGAATACGAAGTACGTAACACGAATACGATAAGATATGTGATAAGGAAGGAGGTTAGATGATAACAATACTACTATGCGCCTTAGTAGGCTTGGCTCCCCCGACCGACATCCGGGTGTTCGACGCGCCGAGTGATGGCGGAGGCGTTATAGTCGTCGAATGGAATCTATCAGCCGATGATGCATCGATCGACGGCTATGATATATATCGCTCCGACAACGGGATAGATTTCAGCAAAGTCGGATTCATCGGCAAGTCCCGCTCGTCCTACAGCGATCAAACCGAAGATGGAGTGGTATATCAATACAAAGTTGCCGCAGTATCAGATACCCTGCTCGCTTTTTCCGAACCAAGTACCGAGATCGCAAGCGAGGCATCATGGATCAATGTCGGCAAAATCAATATATACATCGCCATGGTGATCTTTGGTGGGCTCATCCTCTACTTCATATATCATGCGCGCCGGGGCAAGAAACTGTTCATCAGAAAGATTGCCGGTTTACAGGCAATCGATGATGCTGTCGGACGGGCAACCGAAATGGGAAAACCAATATTGTATACACTCGGCCTCGGCTATATTGAAGACATTGCCACCATCGCGAGTTTGAACATCCTCGGTGAAGTGGCAAAGAAAACCGCCCAGTACGACACGAAACTCATTGTCCCTAATGCCGACCCCATAGTGTACACGGTGGCGCGTGAAATCGTGAAAGAATCATACACCAAGGTCGGCAGGCCCGATGCGTACGATCCCGACAGTGTCTTCTTTCTGGCGCGCGAACAGATGGCGTACGCCGCTGGAATCGATGGCATCATGACACGTGAAAGACCTGCCACTAATTTTCTCGTCGGGTATTTTGCTGCGGAATCACTGGTGCTTGCTGAGACCGGTGCAGCAACCGGCGCAATACAGATCGCTGGTACCGATGCCCTAGCCCAGTTGCCCTTCTTCGTAACTGCTTGCGACTATACACTTATTGGCGAGGAATTGTACGCTGCTTCCGCATACATATCAAAACGTCCGTTGCTCCTCGGCGCGATAAAGGGCGAGGACTGGGCAAAGGTCATTATCGCCGCTGCGCTCATTGTCGCCTCGGTGATTGGACTGCTTTCCCGATTCCCGATACTGAATTTGTTTCAATAGGAGCCAACCATGAAAAAAACAATACCTTTAACCCTTATATTCATTGCCGGATTACTCGGCGTGATCTCATTTGTTATTCCTCACCCCTCATACCAGGTATATGACGAATGGATACGCAATGATCTCCTGCGCGTGCTCTCCGCATTTGCAGTGGTGCTTGCGCTCGGCAGTCTGCTCAGGGTGCACTTCGACAAGATCAAACGTAAAAGGAAAAACTGGCAATTTTCGTGGTTACTCCTCATCGCGTTCGGCGGCTCGGCTGTCGTCGGACTTTTTGGAGGCGTGGCAGCCGACGGCGTTTTGCCAACAGCAGTCGGTTCGTTCCAATTCGATATTCAAACGTTATACGAAAACATCGTAATACCACTTGCATCTTCCATGTTTGCACTCCTCGCATTCTTCATGGCTTCAGCAGCATACCGGGCGTTCAGAGTACGCTCAATGGAAGCAACACTCCTTCTGGTGGCGGCTTTTATCGTAATGGTCGGCGTTTTGCCTATGGGTTACAGTATTTCAAAACACCTCCCTGGATTTGTCCAGTGGATATTGAACGTCCCTAATGTGGCAGGCCAACGCGGCATCGTGTTCGGTATTGCGCTTGGCGTGGTCGCGACATCCCTCAAGATCATCCTCGGCATTGAACGAGCCTGGCTAGGAGGTGGCGAGTGAAACTATACGAAAGACTCATGACAATCGACCGCCGGATCATCTATGGTATCCTGCTCGGCGTCGTCACGTTGCCCCTTATTTTCCCCTCTGTTGTGAAGGTCACACCGATGTCGCCGGTCGAGAAACTCTTCACTGCGGTTGACAACACAACGAACGACAAGGCGCTCATCCTCGATTGCAGCTATTCACCCCAGATAAAAGCCGAGGTCGAACCCATGGCCATCGCCGTGCTCAGACACGCGTTCAAAACGAGAAAGAAGATTCTTGTCTTGAGCCTGTATGTCGAGATGATCGGATTGGCAACCAGGGCAATAAATCAGGTTGTCGAAGAATTCAATAGTAATGCCCAGACCTACGAGGACAGTCTCATCTATGGACGTGATTATGTCTTCCTCGGCTGGCAACCACCGCCGATCGTACCCATGCTCGGTATGGGAGAAAGTATATCCAACATATATGTCGTCGATTACTATGGAAACCAAACTGACACTCTCCAAATGATGGAAAGAATCAGAAATTACAATGACATAAGCATACTCGTGGCACTCAGCGGCTCCCGCATCCCGATATCCTGGGTCGCCTATGCACAGAACAGGTATGGCCTCGCAGTTGGCGTCGGGTGTACAGCTGTTTCAGGAGCAGATTTCTATCCCTACTACCAGACCGGACAATTCACCGGTCTCATGGTAGGAATGAAGGGCGCCGCAGAATACGAAGAACTCGTCGAGGCGAACTACGGCGTGAAGGGAAGACGAGTTGCCAGTGAGGCAATGCTATCTCTCACCTACGCGCATCTGGCAATCATCCTCTTTATTGTCATAGGAAACATTGGGTTCTTTCTGCACAGGAGGAGAAAATGAATATCTCAACTGACCCGTGGATCTGGATATCATCGATTTTGAGTTTGGCAATACTCTCTTTTCTCTACAAGGAAAATCCGTTCTTTAGAGCTGCTGAACATATCTTCTTGGGCGTTGCTAACGGATATCTCGTCACCTTCTACTGGCATCGAATACTCATGCCTATACTTTTCAGGCCACTGTTCCAGCAAGGTCAATTACTACTTATCATTCCTTTCACCATCGGCATCCTCTACTTGACGCGTTTCATCCCGAGAATATCCTGGCTTGTGCGTATACCGATCGCCATCTATATGGGATACTGGACCGGCGTTCTGATACCGGCGACCATTCAGGCACAGATCATCAAACAGGTTCAGGGTACGGTACTGACATCCGCCAATTTCCAATCATGGAACGCAGGCGCCTGGGGTATAGTATGGTCGGTCATCGTCTTCATTGGCGTTCTCTGCACTCTCTCCTACTTCTATTTCTCACGCGAACACAAGGGTGTCATTGGCGTTACCTCACGTGTCGGAATCGTTTTCGTTATGATCGGATTCGGCGCCGCCTTCGGATACACGGTCATGGCGCGTATCAGCCTGTTGATAGGCAAATTACAGTTCCTGTTAGGAGATTGGCTCGGGATAATTCGATAAACCGTAACAAGGCCATATTTCATAAAATATTCAGGCGCACTGTCTGAAATAACAGAGGCAGTGCGCCGCCTTTCACAAACCTCTTTACTTCATTATTTCCTTCGGTATAATCTCCTTTCACGAATTCATGCCAAAGGATTCAATGCACAAACACCTAGTTCGGAACGAAGCGTCTTGTTTCTCAACCCGAAATGCGCAGGTGAATTGCTTATTACCTGCGCTTTTGTCGCATGATTTTTGGGTTGAGGTTGAGATGCTAGACATGACTCCACAGCAGAGCACTGATAACAGTATCCAGCATCATAATCCCACAAATAGGTCCTATGGTATTGGTCGTGGCAGCCTGTATCGTCCTAGGTCATTGTCTTTGGTGCCGACCGTAAAACGTACAACCAAGATCCATACCGGCAGCTACGACCAACACCCATGTACTTGGTTCTACAAGGAGGTTCAATGATTTGCACGTTATTAGCGGGCATCTTCGCGCTTGCTCCACCGACCGCTGTTCATGCTTATGATACACCGGATGACGGCGGCGGGGCAGTGAAAATCGAGTGGCAGCTATCGGCCGACGATATGACCGTAGACAAATATGAAGTCTACCGCAGCGAAAACGGCGTTGATTACAAGAAGGTCGGGCTCATAGGCCGGGGTCGCAACCAGATCGAAGATGAAACTGAAGATGGCAAGGATTATTATTACAAGGTGGCTGCGGTAAGCGATACCGTAACGGCATTCTCCGCACCAACTGCATCGGTAGCGAGCAGTGCTCAATGGCTCAACCGTAGGAAGATCAACATAATCATCGCCGTATTGGTTTTTGGAGGTCTGATACTAGCCTTCATACAGCACGCGCGCCGAGGCAGGAAGCTATTCGTTAGAAAGATAGCCGGACTCCACGCGATCGACGATGCAGTGGGCCGTGCAACCGAAATGGGCAAACCGATCCTCTACTGTCCGGGCATCGGGTATATCGAAGACATTGCGACGATCGCCTCTTTGAACATTCTGGGTGAAGTGGCAAAAAAATGCGGCGAATATGATACCAAACTCATCAATCCGCATTTTGACCCGATCGTTTATACGGTGGCTCGCGAAATAGTGAAAGAATCATACACTGATGTGGGCCGGCCCGACGCATTCGATCCGGATAGTGTATATTATGTAACCGACTCTCAGTTTGCCTATGCAGCTGCCGTCGATGGCATAATGATACGGGAACTGCCTGCAACCAACTTCCTCGTGGGCTGGTTCCGTGCGGAATCACTTATCCTCGCCGAGACCGGTGCTTCGACCGGCGCGATCCAGATCGCGGGGACTGACCAGGTCTCTCAATTGCCATTTTTCGTTACTGCCTGCGACTACACGCTGATAGGTGAAGAGTTATACGCTGCCTCAGCATATATTTCAAGGGAACCACTACTACTGGGTGCCATAAAGGGTGAGGATTGGGGCAAAGTGATAATCGGTGTTATACTTGTCGTCGGCTCACTCATCGGGTTGTTCACGTTGTTTCCGGTCATGCAGTTTTTTGATTAGGGGGCTGTCATGAAAAGATATATTCCTTTATTATTGGTATTCGTTTTTGGTATACTCGGTATCATACCATTCATCGTGCCCCATCCAGTGGTTCAAGGCACCGATGAATTCCTACGCAACAACCTGCTTAAGATACTCGCCGCCTTCGCGCTCATACTCGGGTTGGGCAGCCTTTTAAGGGTACACTACGACAAGATCCGACGCAAGGGTCAGAACTGGGAATATTCGTGGGTGCTCATTGTGACCTTTGTCGTTACTTCGATCATCGGATTGTTCGGGGGTGTCTCAGGCACGGGCATTTTGCCGACGAGGATCGGCTCTTTCGCCTTCGATATCTGGACCATTTATTTCAACATAGAGGTACCGCTCGGCGCCGCCATGTTCGCACTTCTTTCCTTTTTCATGGCTTCGGCGGCCTATCGCGCGTTCCGTGCCCGTTCGACCGAAGCATCCCTTCTGCTGGTATCGGCATTCATCGTCATGCTCGGTGTTCTGCCTCTCGGCAATGAGATCTCGCCCCACCTTCCCTCTTTTGCGCAGTGGATAATGGACGTACCCAATGTCGCCGGACAGCGCGGCATTCTTTTTGGCGTTGCGCTTGGCATGCTGGCTACTGCGCTCAAGATCATCCTCGGTATCGAACGCTCGTGGCTCGGTGGAGGTGGTGAATGAAGATCATCGACATTTTGACGAAGATCGACCGCCGTGTCATCTACCTGATACTCTTTGCGGTCGTGACGCTGCCGATCATATTCCCATCCGCAAAATCCATACGGGTAATGCCGCCGGTCGAGAAGCTTTACGATGCAATAGATAATATCCCGGAAGACAAAGCACTGATCATTGATTTCGATTATGACCCCCAAACCCTGCCAGAGATCGAACCCATGGCCTTTGCTATACTGCGTCACGCATTCAGGAAACGGATCAAGATCCTTGCTTTGAGCCTTTATGTGCAACCTCTTGGCCTTGCGCAGAATGCACTGATCAGTGTGTCTGAGGAGTTCAACAGCGTTGCCGTAACAAGTGAAGACAGCATCATATACGGCCGTGACTACGTTTTCCTTGGATGGCAACCACCGCCATTGATCCCAATACTCGGTATGGGCGAGAGCATTGTCAATGTCTACAAGACAGATTACTACGGCAATCAAACCGACACGCTGCCGCTCATGAAAGAAGTGAAGAACTACGCTGACGTCGGGCTACTCGTGTCACTGAGCAGCGGTGATCCTCCGAAGTGGTGGATCGAATACGCACAAAACAGATTCGGATTGAAAGTCGGTGCCGGGATAACCGCGGTGAGCGCCTCTGAATTTTACCCCTACCTGCAGACCGGTCAATTCTCCGGACTCATGGTCGGGATGAAGGGTGCAGCCGAGTACGAAGAACAGGTAGAAAACAAACTCAACATCAAAGTGCGCCGCAAAGCGAGCGAGTCCATGTCTTCACTTACTTATGCTCATCTGGTCATAATTATATTCATTCTGATCGGCAATACCGGATACTTCATATCCCGCCGCAAGACCAAATCGTCACCGACCACACCCACAGGGAGGCCAAGATGACCGCGCGAATGAACCATCAGCTCATATATATGCAAAACATCGAACATCACTGTAATCTGTTTGTCATCACCGCAATCGAATGGGAGGAACGACCATGAATATTTCAACTGATCCCTGGGTATGGATAAGTGCGCTTTGTACAATCGCGATCTTCTCGTTTCTTTGGCGCGATAATCCCTTCTACAAGATCGCCGAGCATGTATTCGTCGGCGTTGCCAATGGCTGGGCAGTGACTTTCTACTGGCACAATGTGCTCATGCCTACGTTATTCGATCCGCTTTTCAGACAAGGCCAGTTACTCTTCATCATCCCCTTCATCATCGGCATGCTCTACCTCACCAGATTCATCCCGCGTGTATCATGGCTCGTTCGCATCCCCATTGGCATCTCCATGGGCTATTACGTTGGAGCGAGCATACCCGCTGTGAGCCAGGCGCTTATCATCAAACAGATACAGGGTACTTTTCTAACACCGCAGAATTTTCAAGCATGGCATGCGGGCAATCTGGGCGTGGTGTGGTCAATAATCCTTTTCATCGGCGTTATCTGCACCCTCTCGTACTTCTACTTCTCCAGAGAACACAAGGGCATTCTCGGCACCACCTCACGTATCGGTATAGTCTTTGTAATGATCGGATTTGGTGCAGCATTCGGCTATACGGTCATGGCTCGTATTAGCCTACTCATCGGCCGCATCCAGTATCTACTCGGCCCCTGGTTAGGCATTGTCGATTAAGTAAAAAACTCTAGTTTCAAACACAAGAGGCGGCGAACGGACACTTCTACCGGGCGCCGCCTCTTTAAACCATAAGTCTTTACTTACCTACCTTCTCTGATATAATTAACAAACACAAAACGAATGGACAATCACTATCCATCGAACCACATGGGAACCTTATGCGGCTACTGGCCTCGAAGAGTAAATCGGACAATGGTGTCGTTAATCGAAACCGAACTTCTACGGACATACCGCATTTCGCAACCAACCAACGCAATACCGAGGTCTAGGGTTATTCGTCATGGCAGCCTGTATTGTCTTATGCCCTTGTCACTGGTTACAAACCGAGAACCGTCCAACCAAAGACCATACCGGCAGCCACGACAAGAAACCAATAACATATGGTCATTAGGTTGAGGTTGAGATGCTAGATACAAAAGCACTTCATCAAGAGCAAAAGTTTTCCAGCATCCCAAACCCACAAATAGGTCATATGTTATTCGTCATGGCAGCCCGTATTGTGGTAGGTCTTTGTCCCGGGTTACAAACCAAGAAGCATACAACCAAAGACCATACCAGCAGCCACGACAAAAACCAACAACCATGTACTCAGTTCCATAAGGAGGTTCAATGATTTATATTCTCTTTAGCGGCATCTTTGCACTTGCGCCGCCGACTGGGGTAAAAGCCTATGATACACCGAACGATCGCGGCGATGCGATCACGGTCGAATGGCTGCTCTCGCCCGATGACAACATGATCGAGGGCTACGAAATATACCGCAGCGAGAAAGGTAAGGAATACGAACTCGTCGGCTTCATCGGTGCCGGGCGCACCACATACGAAGACCAAACAGAAACCGGCACGGAATACACTTACAAGGTCGCTGCTCTGTATGATTCAGAAAGGTCTTATTCAGAACCTTCACCGGTAGCCCGAAGCGAACCGCAGTGGTTCGATAAAGAATCGGTCAATCTGCTCATCGGCGTCATCGTGTTCTGCCTGATAATCCTGTATTTCATAGACCAGGCAAGAAGAGGAAAGAGACTACAAATCCGCAAGATCAGCGGACTTGATGCGGTTGACGAAGCGGTCGGCCGGGCAACGGAAATGGGCCGACCAATTCTATACAGCATGGGCATCGGGCTCGTAGACTACATTGCCACAATTGCATCCTTCAATATTCTTGGCGAGATCGCAAAGAAGACCGGCCAATACGAAACGCCACTTATCGTTCCAACTTCCAATCCGGTCGTCTATACTGTAGCACGAGAGATCGTCAAGGAATCATATTCTACAATAGGCAGACCAGACCTCTTCGATACGGACAAGGTATATTTCGTCACCGACTCTCAATTTGCCTATGCTGCGGCTGTTGACGGGGTCATGCTCAGAGAAAAACCAGCAGCGAATTTCTTCATCGGATACTTCAAGGCCGAGTCCTTGATAATGGCCGAAACCGGTGCCTCGACCGGTGCCATCCAGATCGCCGGCACTGATCAGATCACGCAATTGCCATTTTTTGTGACCGCATGTGACTTTACCTTGATCGGCGAAGAATTGTATGCCGCCTCGGCATATATCTCAAAAGAACCCCTTCTTCTGGGCGCAATCAAGGGTGAAGACCTTGGTAAGATCGTCATACTCAGTGTACTCGTGGTCGCCTCGCTCGTCGGATTGCTGACCAAATTCCCCGTTCTTAATATTTTCCGATAGGAGATAAAGATGAAAAGAAGATTCCCTTTGTTACTGGTTTTTTTCTTCGGGCTCCTGGGCATAATACCCTACTTCGTACCACATGGTGGTTACCAGGATTTCGACAATGCCCTGAGGAACGATTTCATTAGAATACTATCTGCTTTTGCCATAATACTTGGCCTGGTCAGCTTGCTGAGGGTACATCAGGATAAGATAAAAAGGAAGAGAGAGAACTGGCAATACTCCTACGTGCTGATCATAGGTTTCGTGGTGAGCGGCGCGATCGGCCTCTTTGGCGGAATCGAAGGTGAATTGTTCCTGCCAACCAAGATCGCCGGATTTCAATTTGATATCCAGACCCTGTACCTCAACATTATCGTTCCACTCGGGGCGACGATGTTCGCGCTACTGGCATTCTTCATGGCATCTGCATCATACCGGGCGTTCCGCGCCCGCTCTCTTGAATCGAGTCTGCTACTATCCGCGGCTTTCATCATTATGATCGGAGTACTGCCCCTTGCCGACAGTATCTCTTCACACTTGCCGTCCTTCGCTCAGTGGATAATGGATATCCCCAATGTTGCTGCGAAACGCGGAATCACATTCGGTATTGCCCTCGGTGGCATTGCTACTTCATTGAAGATCATCCTTGGTATTGAACGATCATGGCTCGGAGGTAAGGAATGAAGATAATCGAGTATTTATCACGATTAGACCGCCGCATCATCTACCTCGTACTTGCAACCGTAGTAATGGTTCCGCTGGTGATCCCGACGGTTCCCAGGGTCCGCGTCATGACTCCGGTAGAGAAGTTATTCAACGCCGTAGAAGCAATTCCGAACGACCAAATTCTAATGCTAGATTTCGATTACGATCCGCAGACACTACCTGAGATCGAACCTATGGGCGTCGCAATGTTACGGCATGCGTTTCACCGACGTACAAAAGTCGCAGTGCTCTCGCTCTATGTCCAACCTCTTGGGCTTGCCAAGAAAGCGTTGGATCAGGTAACCGAGGAGTTTAATAGTCGCGCGACCTCGTACGAAGATAGCATAATCTATGGACGCGATTATGTATTCCTGGGCTGGCAGCCGCCGCCCATCGTTCCGCTTCTGGGTATGGGTATAAGCATTGTGGACGTCTACCAGAGAGATTACTATGGCTACCGGACCGATTCCTTACCCATGATGCAGAGAGTGAAGAATTTCAATGACGTAGGCATCCTGGTATCATTGAGCGGCGCCACCGCGCCACTCTGGTGGATAGCCTACTCACAGACCCGTTTTGGCGTCGCGGTCGGTGCCGGCATCACCGCGGTCAGCGCTTCTGAATTCTACCAGTACTATCAGACCGGCCAGTTTTCTGGACTCATGATCGGCATGAAAGGTGCTGCCGAATATGAAGAAATGGTCCAATCGAGATTATCGATAACGAGCAGACGGAAGGCAAGCGAGGCACTCGGGTCCTTGACCGCTGCCCACCTGACGATGATCGCGTTCATCGTAGTCGGCAACATCGGCTATTTCATCCGTAAACGCAAGGAGAAAGGAGTACAGAGATGATAATGCTGCAACATCCCCATACAAAAGCCACAGACCACGAAAAACATCACTGTAATCTATCCTTTATCGCCGTAATCGAAATTGCCATTGAGGCAATTTCATCAAGGAGGGCACGATGAATATCGCACATGACCCATGGGTCTGGATCGGCGGGTTATTGACCATATGTATCTTTTCGTTTCTTTACAAAGATAACCCGTTCTACAAATTTGCCGAACACCTTTTTGTCGGTGTTGCCAACGGCTATTTTCTAACCTTCACCGTCCACCGGGTACTCATTCCAAATCTCTTCACGCCTCTTTTCAGGGAAGGAAGACTCTTCTTCATATTACCGCTAATGGTTGGTATGCTTTATGTCATGCGTTTCATCCCGCGAGTTTCGTGGCTTGTCCGCATCCCAATAGCGATCACGATTGGTTACTACACCGGGCTTGTCATCCCGGCGACGGTACAAGCCGACATCATCAGGCAGATACAGGGAACGATCTTGACCCAGCAGAATTTCGTTGCCTGGAATGCTGGATCAGCCGGGATCATCTGGCAGGCGATCCTTTTCATCGGTGTCGTCTGCACCCTTTCCTATTTCTATTTCTCGAGAGAACACAAGGGGGTACTCGGCGTCACTTCGAGGATCGGGATCATATTCATCATGATCGGATTCGGCGCGGCATTCGGATATACGGTGATGGCACGTGTCAGCCTTTTGATCGGCCGGTTCCAATTCATAATCGGACCATGGCTCGGCATCATTGATTGATATATCCGCGCAACAAAAAAGGGGAGGCATGATGCCTCCCCTTTTCTTGTACTTATTGTGATATTAGTGCAGCGTGATGACCTTCTGAGTAACATTGCCCTGCTCGGTCTCGAGCACGACAAAGTACGCACCATTGGCCAGCTGCGAGGTATTGATGTTGAACTCCTGTTCACCAGCAGCCCTGCCGCTGAACACGTTCTCAACAACTCTGCCACTGACATCGAACACCTTCAGCGCTACGTTGCCGGAAGCCGGCATCGTGAATGCTGCACGGCAGATACCCGATGTCACGGATGGCGTCACTGAGAACCCGTATACACTGACTAAGCCACTGGTAACCTCGTCAACCCCAATCGGGAACTCGGCGAGAAGTTCTCTCTCATAGTATAGCTCGCCGGCCTCAGTGGCTGGATCCTCATGCACCCATACGGTATGGACATAAGGATGAAAGCCATTCGGCTCAAGGAGATCAGCGGCTTCGGTCGCGTTCCAATCTTCCCAGATGATACCACCGGTATTGGCCGTGGAAAGCGGATTAGAAACTGTCCAGGTGGCGCCGTCGTCAAATGTATACATTGCACCAACATGCGCACCATTCAATGTCGCCCATGTGACATTGTCGCCAATATAGTAGTTGTATTTACAAACAGCCGCTACACAACCCGTCGCTGGATCATACGCTAACGTCGGATACTGACTTGCCGCCGCATAGAACAGGGTATCGGCAACCCAGAATGAATCGCTGCCGACAATATCCTGGCTCCACAGTGTCCATGTCCAGCTGCCCGGTCCGCCGGTTCCTCTTGCAACGTGAGGTCCACCCGTACCGCCAACACCGATGTCATTGTGAATTAACCAGACAGCACCATCAGCATAGATGCCATCGATCTCATGCCACCAGTACTGTGATGATACATTGGCCGGGAATACGGTCAACGCTTCCTTCGCACTCCAGGTGTAGCCGCCGTCAGTCGATTCCCTGAAATATGGGAATGGTGTCGAATCGGTGCCACTGAAGTTGTAATATTCCTGGGTAGTATAGCCTAGCCAGCCGCCCGGACCTGCAAACAACGGACCGCAAGCGCCGTCCTGGCTGACATGACCCATTGGAATGCTATCAGTCCATGAGTAGCCGCCATCAGTGGATATCCAGGCGTATGCCCACTCGTTACCATTTGCCAGAAAACTCCAGGCAGAGGCAACGACGTACATCGGATCATCCGGGGCCACGACAATGGTCGGCTCCCAAGGATAGATGGCAGGAACTTCCGCATTCGTCGGTATGATCGGTACTGAGAACGACGGTGCCGAGGG
>CP070802.1:658534-703969 GCA_020343595.1 Caldifarciminota bacterium
GGGTATGAAGTGGAAAGCTATTTGCCCGGCGGTGAGCGCCTGGCTGCATCGGGCACGTCTGCTTCATCGCCCAATGTGGCTAATCTCGCCGCGAAACTGTTTGCCGTTGAACCTTCACTTTCGCCGCTCGACGTTATCAATTTGATCAGAAATGGTGCTGACCCTAACTCCGAAGGTCTGCCCTTGATGAATCCGAAACGCTCTATTGAAATACTGAAGGCGCGGAAGTGAGTACCAAGACCCTGGTGTTTATCTAAAACGGAACGCTCTGACCGTTGCTACAGAAGGGGTTCGATTATACGGATCAGCTTGTCTGTAAGTGATGGTTCGTAACCGATGATAATTCTTCGGACCAGACCTTGCTTATCTATTATTATGAATGTCGGATAACTGGTGACGTCATAATGCTTGATAAGATTCCTGCCTTCGAGATTGACGTAGGGCAGGTTCATTTTCTCCAGCACAAAGATCGCGTCCGAGCGATCCTTATCGGTGTTGATGCCAAGAATGCTGAAATCTTTGTCTCTGAAGTATTGAGCCAGTCTCTTGATCGTGGGCATGGCCCGGATGCACCAGGGACAGGCGCGGTACCAGAAATCGAGCAGCAAGACCCGGCCGCGGTAATCATCGAGGGAGTGTTTCTTCCCGGAAAAATCTCTTGCCTCCCAGCGTGGCGATCGTTTATTGACGAATTTCGCGCGTTTTCTTATTTGGGCGGTGAGGTATTCGAAATCCTCGGGAAGATCATTAATGATTTCTGTTATGAGCATTCTTATGTCCGCCGTCGTTATCCTGCGTTTCACGCTATTGAGGAGCACTTCGGCTTCTTTACGCAATTGCAGTAGCAGTTGTGGATTATCTTCGACCCTGCTGATGATGTCATTGTATTGTGAATCTGCTGCAAAGAAGAGCATGAGTTCATCCACATGTCGTCTTGCCGTCAGGGTGTCGAGGTCAATAATCGAATCAAGTAGTACTGTGTATGTTCCCCTTCCTGCGTATTGCCCATATGACCGTTCATTCTCACCTTTTTTGTAAACCGGGATCATTTTGACCAGGTCAATGTAGACTTCTGCCCTTTGCTCGATAAGATAGATGACGTCGAGCGGTGTTTCGTGCGTAAGCTGGATGATCCAGGAGCGTTGTGTGGTATCAGGCTTGCTTGCTGAGTATCGCGTGCGCTCTCCATAAGGACGATCACCAGACTCCCATTCAATGGTTGCGCTTCTGAATTCACGGGGTAGTGGTATGAATATATTAGGAAGATAAAGATCTAACTGTGAGATTCTATCCATTGTGCGGTTCCGGGCAAATCGTCCGTCGGGGAAGAAATCGCAGATTGCCCAACTGGTATCCGTTGTTGACTCCACCTGTGCACCACGTTCTTCAGTCTTGGCTGCAGTCTCTGTGTTGCGAAGTACCAGTTGCCAGCTTCCGTCATCATTCTTTCTCATGACCCAGATTTCAAGTATCTCCTGGGACTCGAAAACACCCTTGGAATACTCGAATTTCGATCGCGCAGTGTAGAACAACTTCTTACCAGGTTGCAGCACGTAGCTGACAGTTAGAATCGTGTCTTGCTCGGAAATTTGCGAGCGACCTAACTGTACTGATACTACTACTATTAGAAGCGAGGCAAGAAGCACATTACGAATCATCAGTCACCCTCTTATTATAGCATACGTTCGTAAAAAGTAAAGGGAAATATGGAGCAATGTGTTGACAGCAGGGATAATCCAATTACAGTTCATCATATATGTTTGCGGTACAAGGTCGGTGTTCTTTGCCTTCGCAGGCCGAGTGTGAGGAATGGACGATATGAACAGGCATTTCTGTTTCTTGTCGGTCTGCTGTATTCTGGTGGCGGTACAGCAGGCATCCCCGATCCGTGAAATGACTGATTACCACGGGCAATACCTGGGCCAGGATCTGCCTGGCCACAAACCCGAGCCATTTGCTCCTGATCTTTTCTCTGTATGGAATGATTACGGTTTGCACCCGCAGAGCAGCGTTGTTATTGCGCCTGGCGGAGACAAAATCTATTTCACGGATGAATCACATCCTGTTGTGAAGGGGCGAAGTCAGTCGATATGGCTGATTCAGCAGACCAGTGGAGCATGGATTGAACCCCATATTACTTCCTTTTCAAGTGATTACAGCGACTGGGGAACTTTTCTATCGGAGGAGGGTCGGATCATCTACTTTGCCTCGACGCGGCCGCGGCCTCGAGGTGGAAAAGGTCCGCCCGGTGATGCTGATATATGGTATGTAGAAGAGAATGAAAACGGCTTCTCTGAACCCAGAAGGCTTGGTCATCCGGTCAATACAGCCTACGGTGAAGTATCTGGAGCAGTGGCATCAAATGGTGTCTTTCTGTTCAGCTCGAACCGTCCCGGTGGCAAAGGAGGTTTTGATATCTATTTGACAGAAGGCGTCAATGGTGATTGTTCTGAACCGGTTGGCCTTGGTGAAGGAGTGAATACAGGAGCAGATGAGCGGGTCATGTGCGTTTCGCCGGATCTGAGTTTCTTGATATTACATCGATATGACAGGAACGTCGAGGCAGATGCCGGGCTTTACGTTTCGTATAGACTGGAGGACCATTCATGGACCGAAGCAAAGAGCGTTGGTGATCATATAAACATGCTCAATGCCACGTGGGCTAGTTTGTCACCGGATAGAGAATATCTTTTCTTTCTTGGTCTGGGACACGGTGTTTACTGGCTGAAAGCGGGATTGGCCGATCATTTGAAAAAGGCTGACCTCAGTATATCGGAAAGATTGTACCAAACACTGCGCGATCATGGGATCGAATCTGCGTGCGCTGAATATTTCGAAATGAAGAATAGACATGGAAAATATGTCGAGCTCGATGAGTTCTTCCTGAATCAGAAGGGTTATCAACTGCTGGAGGCTGGTGATGTTGTGCGTTCCATCGGTATTTTCAGGATTTGTGTTGCACTTTTTCCTGCCTCCTGGAATGCACATGACAGCCTTGCAGAAGCATATCTGGCAGCGGGTAAGACTGAAAAGGCGAAGACACACTACCGGAGGTCTCTTGATTTGAATCCGGAAAACGACAATGCAAGGCGGCGGCTCGATGAACTGGAGATGAATTGACCGCCGGCACTTTCATAGTATATTGATTATAATAGATTTGCGTGTATAATTTTGCGGTTTGATTTTATACTCAGGTAAGGAGGTCTTTGATGGCTGATCTTAATACTATTTATATGGGAATTGAAATGCGGAATCCGCTGGTCGTTGCGAGCTGCAGTCTGGTGAATTCCGTAGAAGGCGTCCAGCGTTGTGCTGATGCCGGAGCGGGAGCGGTGGTGCTCAAATCGCTTTTTGAGGAGCAGATCGAGGCTGATACGAAAGAGATCCAGAGACACGTGTGGCTCGCCGGGCATACCGAGGCCTACGATTATGTCAGGCAGATCGGGATCCAGACCGGTGAACAGGACTACCTCAATCTTATGGAAAGGGCGAAGAAAGCTGTTTCGATTCCGGTCATTGCCAGTCTTAACTGCATTACGCCGACATGGTGGACAGATTATGCAAGGAGATTGGAGAATGCAGGCGCCGACGGTATTGAACTCAACATAGCAATACTGCCCAGCGATCCGCAGCGTAGCAGCAATGAAATTGAGAAACTTTACTATTCCATTTTGGAAGGTGTTGCAAAGAACGTCGGCATCCCGATAGCAATTAAGATCGGTCCCTATTTCACATCGCTGGCCAGCGTCGGCAGAGAACTCTGCAGCAGGGGGGCATCGGCGCTTGTGCTTTTTAATAGGTTCTATCAACTCGATATCAACGTTGACAAGCTCACATTGGTACCGGGATATCATTTCAGCACACCCGAGGAAATAAACATATCGCTGCGCTGGATATCGCTGCTCGCCGGGCGTATCGAATGCGATCTCTCTGCGACCACGGGCGTGCATGATGCTATGGGTGTTGCAAAACAGCTGCTCGCGGGAGCGACGACCGTTCAGGTTTGCTCTACGCTGTACAAACACGGTATCGGGCATCTTGCGAACATTCTTAGCAACCTCGAGTCCTGGATGAAAAAACACCATTTTGAATCCGTATCGCAGTTTCGCGGTAAGTTAAGTCAAAAGGAGAGCGAGAAGCCCGAGCTCTACGAGCGTCTTCAGTACGTCAAATCGCTCGTTGGGATCGAGTAATACCCGGGAGTGTTGTCGTGCCGCTTAAGCGCTGCCGTGAGTGTCAGAAGGAGATAAGTACCGAAGCGACCAGTTGTCCGCACTGTGGCGCGCCGTTTCCCGCAAGGAGGAAATGGTCTGGCCGCGGATTTGAGTGGAAATCCAGTCAGACATTTTACGGCTATCCTTTGGTGCATGTTGCTTTTGGACGCGATGAGAATAACCGGTTACGGGTTGCCAGAGGCGTGATCGCGATCGGCCAATTCGGTATTGGCCTTGTGACATTCGCTCAGTTTGGCATTGGTGTTCTATTCGGTTTCGGTCAGTTCATTCTGGGCTTGACCGGAATCGCGCAGTTCGCCATCACTGGTCTGTTCGGCATTGGGCAGTTCGCGACCGGGTATGTTGCGATCGGGCAGTTCGCACTTGGTTACTATGCCCTCGCCCAGATCGGCTACGCAGAATACTTATGGAGCCGTGCGGTCCGAGATCCTGAGGCCGTAGAATTTTTCCGCCAACTGCTTGATAACATCAAGGATTTTTTCCACTTCTGAACGCTTTCAGGCAACTCTGTTCATTGCTATAATCCAAATGCGTCACGGATCAGGCACACCGGTATCGAACCGAAACTGAGTAGTTTGTCATGAAAATCTCTCAGCTTGAAATCGTTGCCTAGTTTTTTCTGGTAATCATTCCGGAACTCAAGAATTTGCTTCTTGCCGATCAAATAGCTCATCGGCTGGGTCGGAGTGTACGTATACCGTGTCACCTCCTTCTGAGCGTGTACGCGTTGCAGCTTTGCGTCGTTGACGAGTAGATCGACAGCTTGCTCGTAACTCATTGTCTTAGTGTGTAGCCCCACGTCGATTATTACCCGACAGGCACGCCACAGTTGGTCTTTGAGTTGCAGGAGTCTCGAGCGAGGGTCTCTGTAGAATCCCGCGTCGTACATCATTTCTTCACAGTAGAGTGCCCAACCTTCTACAAAAACCGTCGTTTCCAACAGACGTCTGAGTCTGTTTTCTAGCTTGTTGGCTATCACAAGTTGAAGATGATGTCCAGGATAGCCCTCGTGCAGCGCTATTACTGGTATTCCGAAACTTGGGTGGCCTCTCAGGATTTCTTCCTTCTCTTCTGGAGATAGGTTTTCGTCGATGAGGGTAACATAGAAATGCCCTGTCTGCTCTTCTTCAAATTGTGCCGGGTTCATGTATGCAGCGTAGGGAATGATCGGCCGGCTGAATGAAGGTGTTGGTATTACATCGAGACGCTCGTCAGCAGGTATGGTTACCAGCCCTTTTCGGATTACGAAATCCCTGGCGGATTCCATTTCCTTCTTGTAGGTCTGAAGCAATTCCGATGGCTTTGGGTGGACCTTCTTGACTTCGCTGATAACCTCGAACCACCCTTTCTCTGGATCTATTTTTTGGGCCACCTGCCTCATGGCATCTTCGGTTTTGGCCTTCATGTCCTGTCCTATCTCGAGAATTTCCTGGGCAGTATATGGGAGCAGGTGGTCATTCTTGAGCTTGAATTCAAATAGTGTCTTTCCAACAGCAAAATCGCCGCTTGATTTTTCCAGTAGTTCATCCTTCAGATACTGGCGGTAGTCCTGCAACGCGGACAGGGCCTTCGTTGCAGCATCTTCGAGCGGTTTTTTTATCCCGGGAACTTTCGCACCGAGTTTCGGAACGAGATCCTGAATGAAAGAAACGCAGCCATCTGTCATCTCGATGCCAAGGTTTACGAATAATTGGGGGCAATTCTCCAAATTTCTCGCGCCGTCCCTGAGTATACGCGGAACCTCGCGCATCCTGGCAAGTATTGCCGAAGCTCGTTTCTCGAGCGGCGCGAATTCCCTTATCCAGAGAATGAACATCGAATGTGCGCATATCTCAGGGTATACTGCGGCGTGTGTTCTCCAGAATTGTATCTCTTCATAATCCTTTATTTCAGATTTGATTTCATTTCCCAAGAGTTGCCAGTCGATTTGTTCTGTATCCGTCAATTCGTGTTTTGGAATCCTTTCAAGTTCAGAGAGATACTCTTTTTTGTTTAAATTGACCTGGTGAATGAAATCAGCATTCACATTGTCCAGTTCATGGTCATATTCGTGAATACCGGCGAACGTCGCACTGAGCGGTGACGTTCGCCATTTGAAATTCAGATATCCTTCAACGAAATCAGTAAATCTCGACATGTTGCCTCCAATGTTTTTCTTATTAGCTGCGTTAATATGATCAACAGCCTACTATTTAGGATATGCCGGGACGCCTGTTTGTCAAGCGTGCTCCTTGATGGATAGTTGGCGTTGACAGCGACTTTTTGGTATATAGAATTTACTAAGTATTTTGCCGTGGGAGGATAGGACATGACTCCAATGAAGAAGTCCGCAATAAAGGCGTTATTCTTGTTTGCACTTATGCTACGGTGCGGCGATGAACCTTTCGATATCAGTATTACGCATCCGGTCAATGATACACGTGTGAGTGGCATCGTACGGATCGAGGCCGAGACAAGTAGTAGTGCGACTGCAGTTTTCTTCCATGTGGATAGTGCCTGCATTGACAGTTCCCGTGCTGCGCCTTTTGCATGTTCCTGGAATACATTTGTTTTTGGCGATAGTTCATATCACTATCTATATGCAATCGCCCGGGACAGAAGCGGTGAAACGGTGTGTTCTGATTCCGTGCTCGTTCTCGTCGACAACGGGGATGTGATCTTTGCAGATCCTTTCGAAACGTATTCCCTGAATAGTTACCCCCATGCCGCCTGGTTTCAGGTCTGGCCCGGTGCTGGTAATGATCATACCTATGTTACTGATCAAGTGTCATGCGGCGGCGCGCAGAGTTTCCGGCTCCGCGGGCTCGGTGATTGGGTGAGAACCGACGGTGTCGAGCTGAACTTGTCGAATGGTCAGCGTCTTACATATGAGTTGAATGTGATGATCCCGTCGCCGGACTCGGCCGGTGCGTTGTTCGGCTTCTTCTCACTTATCGATCCGACAACGGGTATGATCTGTAATGGCGTGCTTTTCGATTACAGTGACGGTCTGATCTACGCCCACGGTGCGGTCGAGGACAGCACCGGCCATGTTTGGCTGCGTGACACCTGGTATTCGGTGAAAGTAGCGCTCGATTATGCTGATCTCAACATGGATGTCTGGGTGGATAATGAACAGATCGTCTTCGACCTTCCGGCCGTTCCTATTTGGTGGTCAGATACCTTCGCAATATCTACAGAGTACGGAGCTCCCGGCATAGTGTACTATGATGACGTGAAAATATCCCAGCAAGAGTAAGCGCACTTATATTATCTCTTTTCACTTGACCCCTATAATATCACAGCTATAATATTACACTCTGCCATGGTCATACACAAAAATGCGGCAGTCTCAGAGAATTTTAGAAAGGAGGTATCTCAGTGAGTGGCGTTGTAGGTATTATTTCAAAGAAGGATTGTCGGGATGACCTTTTTTATGCAACCGATTATCATTCACATCTCGGTACTTCTTTTGGCGGTATTGCCGTTTCAGACGGCAACGTACTCGTGAAGAAGATACACAGTATTGCCCGGGTTCAGTTCAAATCACGCTTCAGTGAGGATATTGATTTTATAAATATGCGTGGCAATGCAGGTGTTGGTGTGATCAGCGACCGTGATACCCAGCCGCTCATTATGAGATTGAAGTTTGGTGAATATGCGCTGTGCGGCACTGGTTACATAAACAACCAGGATGAACTCGCCGCTGCGTTAATAGAGGAAGGCGTGGTTTTTTCAGAGATGCCGGGCGGGAATGTGAACCAGATAGAACTCGCCGCTAAACTGATTAACAAAGGTAAATCTCTGGTTGAGGGTATCGAGTACATGCATGAACGAATCGATGGGTCCATGTCTTTACTGCTTCTGGGTAGGGAAGGCATATATGCTGCCCGTGATAGGTACGGACGCACGCCGATGGTGCTCGCAAAGAGAGACGGCGCCCGGGCCGTTGTCACCGAGACATGTTCATACAAGAATCTTGGTTTCGTGACCGAGAGGGATCTGGGTCCGGGCGAGATCGTTCTGGTGGATACCGGAGGATGCAAGCAGTTGAAGAAACCGCACGATGCCCTGCAATTATGCACTTTTTTGTTCGTCTACGCAGGTTTTCCTGCCTCAGAATATGAAGGCAAGAACGTAGAGGATTTCAGGGAGAAATCAGGGAAGATAATCGCCAGTAATGACCATGTTGAAGTTGACTTCGTTGCTGGCATTGCCGATTCAGGGACGGCCTACGCGCACGGCTACTCACATGAGTCAGGCGTGCCAGTCAAGATCCCCCTTCTCAAATATACCCCGGGGTGGGCACGGAGCTATGTCCCGCCGGCGCAGGAAACGAGAGATCTCATTGCATTGATGAAACAGATCACGGCTGATACTCTCATTACGGGACAGAGGATGGTAATAACCGAAGATTCGATCGTGCGTGGGACGCAGTTGAAGAACTACTTGTTGGTCAAACTCTGGAACGCGGGAGCAAAAGAGGTGCATGTCCGGCCGGCATGTCCTGCCCTCATGTTTCCCTGCAAGTTTCTGTATTCGACACGACAGCTAGATGAATTGTTCGCGCGTCGGATCATAAAGCAATTCCACGGAAAGCATATCGATGATGTTGAGGCCTACCTCGATATCGGTTCAGATGACTACAAAAAGATGATAACTGCCATGGAAAAGGATTTGAATGTCACCTCGCTGAGATATCAGAACCTTGATGATATGCTGGCGGCTACCGGATTGTCGGCGGATAGCCTGTGTACGTATTGCTGGACTGGCAAGACGACAAATTGATGTGGGGGCACATTTGAGCTACTGATCCCCCCCACACGGGAAGCGTGAGAGGCAGCGCCAACCTGTTGGCTCACCTTCTGTGTAGTAGAGGAAGATCTCCCTCGCACGAAATTTGATATTCATCATATTCCCGGTACACTGGATGACCCTTTGCCTGGTCTTTGTATCTAGCTTCCCGTAAACCAGGCTCAGGTGAGGCAGGTATTCTTCAGTATCTGTCTGTTCGAAAACCGTGCACGCAGACGAATGGGCGTTCATTATTTCCGGCGTTTTGTCTGCCCGTAAGAAGATACATTGGAAATATCTATCATGATGTGCCACTCGATTTAGCCGAATGTCGAAGGGTGGTATCGAGGTGGCTAACTCTCTTGTTCTGGAAATGGCCGCGGCTATGGGAAGGTTGATTTCTCCAATCAATGTTACATGTGGTTCGAACGCAGGTGTTGAGTGTTCGCGGCTTAATCTTGCGATCAAGGAACTCAACTCATCGGCGATCTCTCCTTCGGGCATGAACCATAGAGAGAATACATCGTCTTTTCTGCCTTCCTTCACTCGTTCGTGCTCTGCTGCCACTAATTCCTTGCGCCTTTCATTCGCCTTTCTACCCTTGCGTGTGTACTTTGATTTATCTCTGTGTACGCGGGTCGGTTTGTGTGGCGCGCGCTGCTTTATCTTTCTCTTTATGCTGATCTTCATCGCCTGCTTGGGATAACCTTATTTAATATAGCACAAGAATAAGAAAGAAGCAAGAGTCCCCCTTAGACACTGCCATGTATGCCTCTTAGGTTATTGACAGTACTCGATAACCGACTATTATTGTGGGGTTAATACTTCGGTATACCTGAGCAAATGTGAAATAATTTAACAGTGTGATTTGATTATTGGTGGAGCAATCCCTAAATAGAATAAAGGAGGTTTTAAATGGGTAAGTCCATAAAAGGTTCAAAAACCGAGAAGAATTTGCTGGCTGCTTTCGCTGGCGAGTCACAGGCCAGGAATAGATATACCTATTTCGCATCGAAGGCCCGTAAAGAGGGATTCGAGCAAATCAGTGCGATATTCATTGAAACGGCTGAAAATGAAAAAGAGCATGCAAAAGTCTTCTTCAAGTATCTGGAGGGTGGTGAAGTGGAGATCACTGCCGGCTATCCGGCCGGTGTCATCGCCGACACCAAGACTAATCTTGAAGAAGCGGCAGCCGGCGAGAAAATGGAATGGTCGACCATCTATGCTGATTTTGCCAGAGTCGCAAAGGAAGAAGGATTCGACGATGTGGCCGTTTCATTTGAGCAGATCGCGAAGGTTGAGAAATTTCACGAGGCGCGCTACAGGAAACTCATCAGCAACATCGCGGATGGCGCAGTTTTCAAGAGGAAGACAGCGGTGAAATGGCACTGCAGGAATTGTGGGTATGTCCACGAAGGACCTGAAGCACCTCAGGAATGTCCGGCTTGCAAGCATCCTCAGTCACATTACGAATTGCTTGCAGAGAATTTTTAGACTGTCTTTGACATATTTCCGCTCGTAATCTATACCATAACAGGAGGCTAGCATGAAGCTCAACATGGGTTCAATGGACCGGATCATCAGACTGCTGATCACCCTTGTCATCGTGATCTTACTCGTTGCTGGAGTTTTGAAAGGTGCTCTTGCTGTTGTCCTGGGTATTATCGCGATCATCTTCTTTGTGACCAGCGTGTTCGGCTTTTGTCCCCTGTATGTGATCTTCGGTCTCGCGACCAAGAAGAAATAGCATCATTTACGTAGCCGGTAAAGGACCTTTTTTCATCAATAATACAGCAAAATACCCTGAAAAAACAGGTTAATGTCCGTCGAATGAGGGGAAGTGAAACATTATTTCGCCTTCGACGTATAACATATTATAGAACTACAGCAGGTAGTGTTGTCTTTTATTGGGACTTATTGATAAAGGAGGTCATATGACGAGCATGATTGCAGCACTGCTGGTTGCGGCACAGGCTTTGAATCCGTCGATATCTGTCGTTGCGCCAAATACCCTGGTCAGTATCTTTGAAAAGACCGAAGAATTCCGTCAAACCTACAGCGTGCCTTCGGGCACAAAAGTGCAGGTTAAGAATGCAAATGGAGAAATCAAGATCAGCAAGTGGTCCGAGGATTATGTTGAGGTCTACGCCGAGAAGAAGACGAATTACGGTGAGGATGAGTTGGCAAAAGTGAACATCGAAGTCACCGTCGATGATGTGATGAAGATACGAACGAAATATCTGGAAAAGAACGTGCGTGTGTCAGTAAAATACGACATTAAGGTCCCTGAAGGTGTGACCGTTCAGGAAGTCAGGACCTCAAACGGTGAAATAGAACTGAACGGAACAGCGGGTAACACGAAGGCGATGACATCGAACGGGGAAATTTATGTTTTTGACGTGGAGGGAATTGTCAGCCTGGAGACTTCTAATGGTGAAATAGAGGTCAGGCGGACCTCCGGAGTGCTGGAGGCAAATACCTCAAACGGTGAAGTCCATGTCGAAGTCCACAGCATACCCGAGGATGGCACGAACATCTCATCGAGCAATGGTTCGATCGATGTTTACATAAGCGACGAGGTTAATGCAGACCTGCGCGCTGCGACCTCGATGGGGAATGTACACCTAAAAGATCTTGAGTTGCGGTCGAGGTTCAAGGTCACATCTCAGGCTTCGACCCTGCTTACGGGTGAGATCGGCAGAGGTGGAGGTTTGATCTCTGTGAGTACTTCGAATGGCGAGATTGAACTGCACAGGCTGAAAAAGTAAAGGATTGCGCTGTCTGTACTTGTGGCTTGAGTGACTAGTTCTTTCTTAGGATGAAGCCTGTGTCGTTGATGTAAAGATAGAAGGTGTCCGCGCTCGGATATTGATACACTGCTATGCCGTACGCGGCGTCAACACCTGGGATCTTCTCGGCGTGCTTAAGGAAGAATTCCCAGAGACCCTCTTCAGGATGTATTCGATAGGTCGGGATGGGTTTCATTTCCTCAGTGATCCTTCGCCCGGATAGCCGCGTGATCCGATAGTAGGCGCCGGCGCCTAGCCAGCGCAAAACCGTCCCCCATCTCAAAAAGTATCCTTCCACCATCCATTGTTCGCCCGCCGTTGTGAAAAAATGCATGCGGTTACTTCTTCCATCATAGAATGTTATCCGTGTGCTGTCGCTGACAGATTCGGTAGTTACCCAGCCGATTTGTTTCTCGTGTGTGTACCGGGCGAATGTCTGTAGAAATAGTGAAAGATATATGAGAGATGATGCGAAGGCCAACATGGTCACAAAGATCAAGAGTCCGAATATTGATCGCTTTACTCGTGCTCTACCCTTTACAATATTCACTATGATGTTGAAGAACAGGACCAGTGACAAAGTCAGCAGTATCAGCCCACTGATGCCGGTTACCAGTACGAATTTGTCCATTCGTATCGATTATACGATGCGTTTCTCATCAAGTCAATAGTCTGGCATAGCGATTAACGATTCGGGGAGTGATACACAACTTGCATGTTCACGTCAACGAGAATTAAGCCTATGTAACATGCCTTGACGCCTAATGACTGTTTCGTATAATTAGTCGTTCACGCTTTCGAATCAGAATCGGTGCACTTTTCTGTAAAGGAGGCCAGATGGATGAAGTTCCTGAGTTTGTGAGAAATCGTATCGTTCTTCATTTTAAGGATAACAGGATGCTCAAAGGTTACACGCACGATTTTACCCCACTTAGAGACAAGTTCCATCTGATTTCTGAGGAGGACTCTGATAAGGGTAATGTCTACGAAGTCAATTGCTCAGATCTCAAGGCGGTGTTTTTCGTTAAATCACTCAAAGGCAATAAAGATTACATCGAGAAGAAACGATTCAGTGACGTTGATGCGGTCGGGCTCAGAGGGTTGAAGGTGAGAATTGAGTTCCCTGATGGTGAGGTGATTCGGGGAACGAGCTTCGGGTACAGCAGGGCACGAAAAGGCTTTTTCGTCATACCGGTTGACCCTGGCAGCAATAACGAACGCATCTATGTCGTTACAAACAGACTTCGTGACGTGCGCGTCGGCGCTGAGGCCGAGAAATAGCAGCAGAAAAATAAGGATCCCACAGCCGTGAATTTTTTTGATCTGCATGGCTGAACTCATAAATCAATCTACTTCCTGCCCTTGACACAACATATTCTAGAGCATATTATCAAGACATGAAAATTTCGATAATGGCATGTTTGATTTTATTACTCGGTTTGAACTCTTTTGGTATTTCCGCAGTTCTTGAGCCACTTTCAATGGAGATACTGGAGGAGATATGGAGTTTCCATCCCATCGGCGCCACGTATCTCGGTATCCATAAATACGATAAGTATATGCCTGATTACTCCAGAAAGGCGTTGGATTCAAAATTGAAAAAACTCAAAGCCCTTCACGACCGCCTGATCGAATTAGACACCCTTACGCTCTCGGCCGATGAGTTGGTGGACTACTACCTGCTGAGGGCTTCTCTCTGCGATGAAATATTCGATATCGAGAAAAGTAGGGTCTATGAGAACGATCCCCTCGTATATTCGCGGGCGTGCGTTAATGGTGTTTACACGATCATGATCAGACACGCCGAATCGGTACGGGCAAAAATGGTCAGCGCAACTCTGCGTCTCAACCAGATACCGAAATTCCTTGAAGTTGCCAGGCAGAATCTGAGACGACCATCTTACCTGCTATGCGAGGCGGCGATCGACCAATTGACTGAAGGGGAGCGCTTCATTGAAGAAATATTTGAATACTACAAGGATTCGGTCGAAATTGAGGAGCGGTTAAACCTAAAGCAGGCAACGATACAGGCGGTTGCATCGATGATGTCCTTTGCTTATTGGCTTGAGCAGAATCAGGATCCGCAAAAGATCTTTATCCTCGGTGAAGAGAAATACAACTACAAACTGAAGAACGTGCATCTCGTGGACATCACCGCCGATAGCATACTGAAAATAGGTAAACATTATCTCCTTTGGACTGAGTCAATGATTGACAGCCTGGATGACATGTTAGCACCAGCGCGCCAGGAGAGGGTCGTTCTGCCTTTTGATTTCGGTCCACAGTCTGTCGTTGCATATCGAACCGAGGAACTGAGCCAATTGCGTGAGTTCGTGGCGGGGTCGGAACTGGTGACGATACCAGACTTTGTCGGCAAGATTGAGATCGTTGAGACTCCGGGTTTTCTTGCCGGGCTGGTGCCGGGCGCGGCAATGATGCCGCCCGGTCCCTTTGATAGGTCCAGAAGGAGCCGCTTTTTCACGCCGCGTCTACCGAGGAAATTTGATCTGGCAGAGGCAGAATACTTCTACAACTACATATACAATCGCTGGTTTCTCGGCGCGGCTATTCACGAAGCCTATCCAGGTCATCATCTTCAGCTGTCGATCGCCAATAATCATTCTTCGAGTGTGCGCAGGGGGTTTCGTACATTTTTCTTTGTCGAAGGTTGGGCGCTTTACTGCGAAGAATTGATGGTGGCAAGCGGCCTTTTTGAAGACACGATCGGTGCTCTCATCAATGCCCTTGACGGCGTGAGGTACCGCGCTGCCCGGATCGTCGTCGACGTTAATCTGCAAACAGGAGTTTTCGGTTACGATGATGCCCTGCGTTTCATGGTAGATACTTTCGGGGGCAGTGATTCCTATTACGCGCGCGAGATAAAAAGATACCTGGGTAATCCGATACAGCCGTCGAGCTATCTCGTCGGTAAGCTGCAGATCAACGATCTCATGGATGAGTGCAGGGAAATGTGGGGGGATAA
Organism: Caldifarciminota bacterium; assembly: GCA_020343595.1. GTDB lineage: Bacteria > Hydrothermota > Tepidihabitantia > SM23-42 > SM23-42 > SM23-42. The sequence continues at coordinate 673,315 of CP070802.1, forward strand.
TTTTGATTTGAAGGACTTCCACGACGAATTGCTCAGCCATGGATCTATCCCGCTCAAGTTGCACAGGATGCTCATGCGTGGGGGTAGATAGTCTAGATCAAAGCAACCGCTGTTTATTTTCCCGACAAAGTGTTGACTAACGCCTGCGCTCTTTGATCTTAGCGATCGTGTGCCGCGCCCAGGTGAAGGCAATGATCCCGCCGATGGTATTGCCGGTGACGATCCCCCACCAGATACCGGGTAGTCTCAAGTTGAATTGCACTGCAAAGACGTAGGCCAGTGGCGCGACGAGGATAATGGTTCGCACCACGGTTACGCAAAGAGAATAGATGCCTTTTCCGACCCCCTGGAAGACCGCGGAGGAAAGAATGCCAAATGCCGCGGCCGGATAATAGATGCACATCGTCCTCAGGAAGACGATGAGGTCGTGGGATATGCGCGCAGCTTCGTCGCTCATCGTGAATAGAGAAGTTATCTGCGGAGCAAATATGAAGGTGAGCGAGGCTACGCATATCTCGATTATGACACCCGCCTTTATAGCGTAAATATGGGCGACATTGAGTTTGCTGAATTCCCGCGCGCCAAATGCTGCGCCGGACACCGAGACCACCGCGGTAGCCATGCCGATCAGGGGCAGTGAAGCGAACATTGCTACTCGCCAACCAGTAGTGAAGACCGCGACGCCGTCGGTCCCCGCGACCCTTATTGCGATCAGATTCAGTAAAAAAACCGAAAAGGCCATGGTGGTCTGCATTACCGATGCAGGCAGTCCGACGCGCAGTATGTCGATCAGGATATCTCTTTTGAAATGAAACCCTTTCAATTTGAAGGCGACATATGTGTTCTGTTTGATGCATACCCAGTAGAACAGCAATGATGACGAGATCGTCATGGAAATGATGGATGCCCAGGCTGCGCCGGTTACACCCAGCCCCAGTGAGTAGATGAATATCGGGTCGAGTATGATATTCAATCCTGCTCCGCCGATCATGGCGTACATCGCCCTTCGCACGTCGCCTTCGGCCCGGAGTAGAGCGCTGGCAACATGTGCAAAGAAAATGATGATCGTACCCAGGAACATCACTTGAGCATATGCGGTTGCCTGGGTCGTGACTCTGCCTGCGCCCATGCGTGCAAATATTCCACCGATCATGAAGTAGAACGGTAGAGTAACAGATATCGAGGTGAGCAGCAGCAGCACGATGGAGTGTGCCGCAACGCTGTCCGCACCAGACTTGTCCTGTGCTCCGATACGCCGGGAAACCGCCGCGGCCCCACCGACGCCGAGCCCGATTGCGAGGGCGATGATCATAAAGAAGAACGGGAAGAAGAACCCGACTGCTGACAGGGCATCAGGCCCGAGTCCGGATACCCATATTGCGTCAACGAAACTATATATGGTCTGTACCGACATCGCAACGATCATCGGTATCGAGAGTTTCAAGATGGCCCTCTTTGGATTACCGAGAAGAGTTTTCACTCCATCGGTTTGATATGACTGTTTTCTTTTGTTGGTCATCATTGTAATGTTATGGAAGGTTCAGTATAAGGAAATACTCTTCCTTGTCAACGAAATCGTAGGATGAATTCATTTGTCGGTAAAGGAGTTATTGACATATGGCAGATAATGAGTATCATTTGCCGAAGGAGGTTTGTATGATGGACGGGGTGACTACCGAGAGAAATCGTATCGTTGCTCACTTAAAGGATGGACGGTTGCTCAAAGGATATACACATGATTTTAATCCGGTTAAGGAAACATTTCACATGACCTCTGAACTCGACCATGACAAGGGCAAGATCTACGAGATTGCATGTTCAGACTTGAAGGCGATATTTTTTGTGAAGACCCTGACCGGTAACGTAAACTACAAGGAGAAGAAACGGTTCGATGAGGTCGACACATCCAACCTCCGGGGCATCAAGATAAAGGTCGAGTTCAACGATGGCGAGGTGATGTGTGGTATAAGCCTCGGATATAGTAAGAACCGTAAGGGTTTTTTCATCATCCCGGTTGATCCTCAAAGCAATAACGAACGAGTATATGTTATTGCCAGCTCGGTGCGCAGTGTTAAGTTGGGCAGCGCCGCTGTGGCACAGTAGGGTTTCGGGCAATAGATTCTTTTATTAAATAATCAACTCAGTGTAGACCATTGCGTCGGCAGAAGAGGTAATGGTCGCCTGCTCTTCTACTTAGTACCGGTCGTCTTTTGCTGTTACCCTCTTTGCTGACTAAAAAGTATATAGGTAGATCCTGAAAACCTGCGCAAACCCCAAGACTATTGTATCAACTATTTAAAGACTCAGCTTAGCTGCCAGCGTGCAAGACAGATCTCTCATGGCTCATCGCGATATGTCATTATGCTCTTTTTCGGGGATGGTTATTTCGACCTCCTGTTGCGCTGGAGCTTGATTTTATTGACAAAATGAGCTATTGACAGGCTTCGTCATTACACTATAATCCATAGCTCTAGTTAGTGTAGTGGAATGTACAGCTTTACTGGTATGGGTAAGTAACTGAGATTGGTGGATTATCAGGCGGAGTGTATCATGCGCACATTACAAGATGGAGGTGCCTGGAAAACACAGATTCTTGGTGTATAAAGCAGGTTTGCTAAAAGTCCTTGATGTTCAGATCGCATCAAAGGAGGAGTGGAGAAAGTGAACATGCGAAAGCCGCAGCGACAGTGTTGTGGCTTCTTTAACCGCAAAACGATTAGCACCACGCGAAATCACTTCACAGAAAGACAATGAGGAGGAATGATGAATAAACCTTTGATCGTGCTTCTATTGATGATCACTATTGTATCATCAGTATGGGCAGAGAAGCAGGGTGATACGGATATCCAATGGTATGATGGAGGCTATTTCGGGACACGTGCTAACTGGTCGAACGTTAAGTTGTATGACGGCACGGCTACCTTACGGGATATCATCATTGGTACAAAGATAAAAGGTGCAACTGATGACACGATCCGGCTTTTCAGTGTTTCGTCCGCATCACCAAGAAACGTCATGCTCATGACCGATACCTCGACCTCATCGACCACACCGATAGAGAACCGGTGGAGTGCTGATACGCTGTATCAGCCCGGGACAGGATTTTATTCCGCGGCGATCGGCGACGTTGACCGTGACGGCGATAACGACCTTGTTTTTGGCCGGACGAGCTCTCCCTACAACATGTTGTGGAAATACTGGACTGGCACGGGCTGGAATACGGACGACACGATCATTACATACAACCCCACATACGGCTATATCTATGATATCAAGATCGGTGATGCGAATAACGATGGGTATGCCGACGAGATCATCTACACGAACCGGTATGCGGTTATGAGAGCGTACTGGAATGGCGCCAGTTGGGACACGCTCCGGCTCTGGGCCGGCAACGGTACCACGTGTTACGGTGTGGCGATCGGTGATTTTGACGCCAGTCATGCCGGCAATGAGATCGTGGCGGTCACCTATGGTCCGACCGGTTCTGCAGAAGTCATGGAGATAATGTGGAATTCAGTGTCCAGCACCTGGGATACATACCAGATACTCATGGCTCCAGTCGATTTCAATATGTATGCTGTGGAAATTGGTGATTTCGACGCCAGCCACCCGGGCAATGAAATAGCGATCGGTTGCGGCGGGACACTCACAGACGACTACGGTTCAATCATCGAGGTCTATGGTTCGGGCACAAGTTGGTCTTACCGGGCATGTTATACACCGCCGGCTTATCAATATATCTATGAAATTGACGTCGGGGATTGTCTCGATGCGAATCCGGGCGACGAGATCGTTTTCGTGACCAGCACATCACCCTATGAGGTACGGGTGATATACGGTTCTGGTACGACCTGGTATGACGAGGCACTCTTCTCTCCAGGTGGAACGAGTTACGGTGTTGACGTTGGTGACGTGGATCAGTACCGTACAGCGAATGACGAGATAGCGATTGCCGGCTACTATGATATCTACGAGGCAGAACAGGTCTGGTATACTAATGATCTTGGTGTCAACTGGGCGAGGCTGCACAATCCGACATCGATCATCAACCTGCAGGATACGATCACGGTCAGCATCAGCAATTCCGGTACGGCCGCGCAGTCAGGGTTCAGCATCGGCTATTCATTCCAGACCAACCCGGCAAGCGGTAGTGTAGTATACAGCGGTACCCTGGCTCCGGCCACGATGGATTCAGTGAAGATCCCCATTACGTTCAACACGCTCGGCTGGGATACGCTGTATGTTTACACGATGCTCGGTGGTGATGAGAATCCGGCTAATGATACCGCAATACTACATATGGAGGTCTATGACGACAGTACGGTAGCCGCGTCGGGCTTCAACGTGCTCAATTTCCCACCACAGGAATGGACTGCGACCATGCTATCCGGCACGTATAACTGGGCAAGGTACACGTCACCGACCCTTCCGACGGCACCCGTGCTTGAGGGTTACGCGGTTGCCGGATACAACAGTTACAGCGCGCCGGTTGGTGCAATGGCCCGGCTGCGAACCCATCAATTCAACATTGGTCCGACGCCGAAAAAGGTCATGTTGCGTTTCTATATGTTCGGTGATGACGGTTATGCGACATACTATGATTCTCTATACGTCGGGTATTCTTTCGATGACGTGAATTACACGACGGTCGCGGGGTTTGCCCGTTTGGATACCGCGGATCTCTGGCGGGTGTTCGATGTTGAGATCGGAGACTTCGCCGCGAATATGGACCTGTATGTTGGTTTCCTTGCGGTGAGTCAGTCTGGATACCGGATGTACATCGATTCAGTCTGGATATATACGACAACGGCTACGGCGGCAAATACTGATGCTGGTGTCGTTGCGATCACGCCATTCAGTCCGCCGATATTTGAGGGCGACAGTCTCGATGTGACGGTCACGGTGAGGAACTTCGGTCTCAATGCGCTGACATCGACGCCGGTTTTCTTTACCGAAGGCGGTGCCGACACGACGACCGAGACTTGGACCGGTTCACTGCTGATCGGCCAGACCGATGAATTCACGTTCTCGACAAAATACGTGCCTTCCAGTTCAGGGGACATCACGCTCTGGGCAGGTACGGAATTGTCTGGTGATCAGGATCCGTCAAATGACACGACGAGCATGACCTTCGCGGTATGCCCGTTCGCCAACGTGCCGCCTTACTTCAAGGATTTTGAAGAGTCGTGGGTGAATTCGACAAGCCCGCCGCTATGCGGCTGGACGATCATCGACGGCGGATCAGAAACGCCTAATATCATTAACAATAATGACTGGCACAAATACTACTATTCGACTATTACCAGTAATGTGGCCCGGATCTACTGGTCGCCAGTTGAGACAAGTGACGACTGGTTGATCTCGCCGCGACTCGATTGTTCGAGTAGTGGTACATATACATTATCTTACTGGCACTATTATAATGATTATACTACCTCTAACCTTGATTCGGGAAGGGTGCTGTTGACCACGGATGGCGGTTCGAACTGGCAGACGATAGCCATTTACTCGAATGCCGATTCGTCAGGTCTTGAGACGTTTGATGTGACCGGTCTGGTTGCTGGCCAGGCTGATGTCAAGGTCGCATTCCATTATGTGGCTACGGATGAAATGTATTGGTATGTCGATGATTTCCGGCTTGATTTCCTGGCGGATACAACCGGTCCGGATATAACATGGGTTACGCTCCAGGGCAACACTTATGGTCCTGGTCCATATGGTGTCAGTGCGGTGATCACCGACGCGTCGGGTATCCTTGCCGACTCGTTGTACTACATTGTTGATGATGTGGTGACGGCGGTCGGTAACGTAGGCGTGACCGGTGATACCTTCGCGTACCAGATGCCGACTCAGGCACCGGGAACAGTGATCGAGTACTATGTGGGTGCTTGGGACAATTCCATGAATAGTTCGGCCAGTGCTACTGAGACCTTCTGGGTGCTGTCACCGATGGCGCCGACCGATCTCACGGCTGAGGGCCAGGTCGATACGACGGTGCTGCTCGAATGGTTGCCGCCGGGTGAGGAGCTGTCCTATCACGCCACTCTTACCTATTACTGGTCGTCCGACAGCGGTGATATGGTTTGCACCCAATTCACCCCGCAGCACACGCCCTGCAAATTGGAAGCAGCTTCGATCATGTTCTACCAGCAGGAGGATACCTTCGCTTTCTATGTCTGGGCGGACGACGGATCTGGCTATCCGGGTACACCGTTGTTCGTGGATACGGTGATCAACACGCAGACATATCCTAATGCCGAGGTGTTCGATCTTTCGGGCGAGAACATCGTTGTTGATGGTGATTTCCATATTGGGTATGAGTGGTTGGGTGATAACACGCCGTGGATATGTTGTGATGCTGGAGCGAATACGTCCCGGAGCAAGTACAATGAAGGTAGTGGCTGGTTGCCGAGTGGTTATGATTTCTTCACGACCGCGGTTGTAAGTTACATTCCACCGACTACCGAAGGTGTTGCTTCGCGCCGTCTTGTTTCGAGCAGTGTGGTGCGGCCGTTCAGCGCGGGACAGGGTAAGATCAGCACTGAGCGGGCAGTAAGTCATCGGCTGACAAAGGTTGTACTGGAACCGTTTGACGGTGCTGCCGGTCAGTCTGTGCTAGAGCAGATTCTGGGCATCTCGAATTTCGAGGTCGAACGCAGCGAGACCCAGGGTGGACCGTACACTTCGCTCGGCACCAGTACGATGAGTTCGTTCATCGACAGCATGTTGGTGAGCGAAAGTCAGTACTACTATGTGGTGAAGGCAAACTACACGGCGCCCGATACCATGTCGTACTACTCAAACGAAGTCACGATCGACGTCGATTTCACCGCACCGGTCTACGCAAACACGACCTACGATTCACTCGTCGCCGGACCATGGAGTGTGTCGACCGACATCTCCGAGTGGAGCGGGTTGGATTATGACTCGCTCGCCTACCGTGCCGACGGCGGTTCATTCTCGTATGTCTCAAGTGACAGTGTATCCGGCAACACCTACTACTACACGATACCAAGTTATCCGAGTTACACGCTGATCGAGTTCTATCTGTTCTGTCAGGATGCGTCGTGGTTGATGAACACTGGTCAGGACCCGTTGACTGGTTACTATGAATTCACTGTTACCGGTATCAGCGAGAATAACTTGATTGGAATGATCCCTGATCATGTATTCCTCAGCCAGAACCGACCCAATCCTTTCAGCCAGCTGACGCGGATCGAGTACGGCGTGCCGCAGAGTATGCATGTGAACATCTCGGTTTACAATGCGGCCGGACAGCGAGTCAAGACGCTGGTCGACGAGAATAAGGCGCCGGGTTATCATGTTGTTAACTGGCAGGGTACTGATAACCTTGGTCGCCGTCTTGCCGACGGTGTTTACTTCATGCGGATAACGACTGACGAGTTGAAGGAAACGAAGAAGATCATCCACGTCCGGTAATCAAGATATTATGCAGGCAAAAGGGGCGGCTTCGGCCGCCCCTCTTCTTTTAACGGACGCACATAGTACAGTTGCCCAAAGAAGATCCATTCTCAACCTAATAACCATATGTTGTTGGTTTTTTGTCGTAGCTGCCGGTATGGTCTTTGGTTGTATGCTTTTCGGTTTGTGACCAGTGACAAAGACTTGAGACAATACGGGCTGCCATGACCTATAACATGGACCCATTTGTGGGGTTGGGAAGCTGATAACACAGATTTGTCAATAGTCAAGATCTGACCCCAGGCGAGCTCATGGTCAGGTAATCGTTCAGTATGACCGTGATGCTGCGTTTATTGACAAATATTTGAATATCCGTATAATTTAACTTGTAGATTAAGATGAAAAGACGCTCCAGGAAGACCAAGCAGAGATCGAAGCGATACAGATTGCTGATCTTTACGCTCCTTTTGGCGGTTTCTCTGCTATATATGGGCAGAAGGGTGTATCGGTTTGCTGGTGCGGTATTTGAGGAGAAGGACTTGGAAAAGAGGCGGATAGTGCTTCGTGCCGAAAATGATCTCCTGCAACAGAGGATCAATGATTATAAGAAGGGTAGCCTGATCGAAACAAAAGCCCGGGAAGATCTGGGCATGATCAAGAAGGGTGAAAAGATCTATTTGATACGCCAGAGATGATTTACCAGACTCTTATTACGCCTTTTCGAATTGAAGCCTGCCGCAGCGACACCGGCTGCGCAGGAGGCGATTACGTCATACTCAAAAGCAAGGAAGGTATAGACATCGGCAAAGTACTCTCTCTGCAGAAAGATGAGACAGGGAGTGTATATGGAGAGATCCTGCGAGGAGTGACCAATGAGGACCTGCAGAAGAGACGTGAACTGCAAGAATACGAGGAATTCTGCCTCATTGAATTCAAGAAGGCTGTTGAAGAATTCGGCGTGGCAATGAAGCCGGTATATTGTCACTGCCAGTTTGATGAAGAGCGGATCATGTTTTATTTCACGGCCGAGAAGAGATTGGAGTTTCGTAGACTACACCGGCATATTTCGCAGAAATTGAACAAACGTGTAGTGATCAAGCAAATCGGCGTTCGCGATTACTCCAAACTCTTCGGTGGGGTCGGACCATGCGGCCGGAATCTTTGCTGTTCGGCATTCTTGACCGAGCTAAAATCTATCTCCTTACGCATGGCAAGGGAGCAGAAACTCTATGTCTCCCCGAGCAAAATATCCGGTGTATGCGGTAAACTGCTCTGCTGCCTGAATTTCGAAGAAAATTTCTATACTGATTTCCAGGAGCGAAACCTCAGTCGAACGATGCAGGCTGATGAGGAAGAATAAGCCTGTTTCGTATCCGACACTTTGATTCCCATGAAACTTGATGAACTCTTTCGACTTGTTAGGACGCTGCGGGCAGAGTGTCCTTGGGACCGTTCTCAGACCCTTCGTTCTTTGAAGGGTAAGGTCATCGAGGAGGCCTATGAGCTCGTGGAGGCAATCTCTGAAGACAACATCCGAGCTATTACGGAGGAGATCGGTGATGTCATATTCCTTGCCATGTTTCTCGCGCGTATCCTGGAGGAGGAGGGCAAGTCTGATTTCGCTCAAATTATCGAATCGACGATAAGCAAGTATCGCTCCAAGCATCCTCACGTTTTTGAGGACAAGGAGCTGAAAGATGCAAGCGCGGTACTGGAATTCTGGCATAAAAGCAAGGATGATATCTTCAACGGAATACCTGAAATCCTCCCGGCTCTTCTGGCGGCGAAGGTGATCCAGGAGAGGACGGCGAAGATCGGTTTTGATTGGCCTACGCATAAAGGGCCGCTCGATAAGGTCCGTGAGGAACTTCGTGAACTCGAAATGGAAGGGGATCCTGGCCGGCAGGAGGAAATAGGTGATCTCCTCTTCGCGTGCGTGAATCTGGCGCGCCATCTGAAGATCGATCCCGAGGATGCGCTGAGAGACGCCAACAAGAAATTCGTGGGAAGATTCAGGAAGGTTTTAGAGGAACTGAAGAGAAAAGGGCGTGATATTGATAGCGCCGCTCTCGAAGAGCTGGATGCGATATGGGATGAGATCAAAAAACGAGAATAGCCAATTGGAGAGTATGGAACGCGAAGTAGATGATCTTAGACGCGGTCTTACAGAACTACGTATAGATAGCAAGACAGAAATCATTACTCAATTCAGGGACTACTTGCGGATTTTGCATTCATACCACGGCAAGTTGCACCTGGTTTCTCACAGGGATTATGAACGAATAAGTAGACGCCACTTTCTCCCTTCCCTGGCTGCCATAGAGTATCTACAGAATCATCAACGGGTCTGTGATGTTGGTGCCGGGGCCGGGTTTCCTTCGATTCCATTGAAGTTGGTGTTGCCTGGTCTCGATCTGGTGATCTTCGAATCGGTAGCCAAGAAAGCACGATTCCTGCAATTTCTGGTTGAAGGACTCCGTCTCAGTGGGGTCGAAATACGGAACGAACGAGCAGAAGATTATGAGGGTAAGCAGTTCGACCTAATGCTGTTCAAGGCGGTGGGGAAGATCGGCAAAATGCTCCGGGTGGTTGACAGGCTGCTCCTTTCGGGAGGCGAGGCGGTCTTTTTCAAGTCACCTGCCGTCAATGCCGAACTTGAGCAGGCGGAGAATATAATAAGAAGAAGAAGCTACAAGACCAAGGTGATCAATATTTCAACGCCTGTAGAGAAATTGCCGCTCGCCCTGGTAATAATCAGCAAACCTAGCTGAGGATGGGAGAGAGTTTTTGTCATTAGGACCGCAGCATACGCTTGACAGACAGGACATAAATGGCTATAATCCCTGGAGTAAATAAGGAGGCAACATGGCATACAAAATTAATGATGAATGCACTGCGTGTGGGTTATGCGAACCGGAATGCCCGGTTCAAGCAATTGCGGCCGGTGACCCGATTTACGTCATCGACTTTGAGAAATGCGTGGAGTGTGAAGGTCACTTTGATGAGCCCCAGTGTGCTGCAGTCTGTCCGGTAGATGCATGCGTTTCTGATCCGGATCATCCAAAGAAATAAAACTAAATTTAGGGATTAAATGCGAAATGCGGTCGGAATGCCCGACCGCATTTCTTTAGAGACAGTCAATCTAACTAAAAAATTGGCCTATTTTGCTGCTAAGGTGAATTGCGCATCCAGGTAAGCGCCCTCAGCATCAGTGGCACGCACAAATACCTCAAAAACTTCTGTTTGACCGGCCGTTCCATAGATAATACCATTATCCTTGTCAATCATGATGCCGTCAGGCGCACCGAGCAGCTCGAAGGAGAGGGGGTCTCCGTCCGGGTCGAATATCGGTAGGGCATAATGAACACTGTCGGTAGCGCATTTCACTGAGTCGATCTTCATTTTGAAGGCGGGTGGAGAATTGGCGATCGTGATCTCAAAGGGGAAACCCTCGGACCGGTTCTCACCGTCATCGGCAAAGGCGGCACCGGTTATCACATCGTTTTTCTTCAGGCCGAGACCGCTTGTTTGCAGAACATTGGATGTGTTGGTCAGCACTTCGTCATTCACGAGCCAGTGGACGACCAGATCTATTTCATCCTGATCCACATCCTCGAATAGCGCGTTGAGGGTGATCTGGGTAGTTGTGACATAGACCATCTCAGGAATCACCGACACCGAAACGATCCTTGGCGCCGTACCCCCAATCGTCACTTCACCCGACCTCATTGCCTTGCCGTATTCCTTGCCGTCGTAGGGCGTGACCTCGGCAAATATCTTGTCTCCCTTTTTTATTTCGGGGTAGGTGAATGACATACCTTCACCTATCTCGTCACCATTAACAAACCATTTGACAGAGTAGGTGATCGGGTCGCCGTTTTTATCCGAGGCTAGGATCCGCGCGGTTATCTCTGAGCGAACGTTCGGATTCAACGGAAGCAGGGTTACGCTTTGCAGTACCGGTGGATCATTGGATGCGGTGGTTTTTTCCTCTTTCTTACCGCCACATGCGGCAAAAAGAATCAATAGAATTAACAAGGATGCGATAGTGTTCTTGATCAATTTTCACCTCCGTAATTATAGTATAGGTATTTTTTCTGGCAAGTCAATCTGTGGTTGATCATTTTTTGGAGGAGGGTCAGGGTTTCGTTTATCACCCCTGACCCTCAATAATCCATCTCCTATTCTTTTGCGATCAGTTTACCTTCTCTTATCTCGTACAAGCGCTCGATCCGGACATAAGTCCTTGCTCCTGCCCGGCTCGTCCTGTCCCTTACCAGCGAGGCCCTAAAAGGAAAGGAAATATTCTGAGCATCAGTCGACACATTCTTGTACACGAGTGAACCACGGGCATTCGGAACATAGACCCTGAGACCGTCGACCAGAATGAGGGAATCTCCTTCGATGCCGTGTACAATACCAAGATATGTTTCTTCGGCAAAAAGACACAGTGAAAATGTCAATAAGAGCAGCATAATTGCTTTCATCATGACCTCCTTATCTTCCTTTCCATAGTATCACGCCACCCCTTGGAAGGCCAGGGATACCTGTTTCTGGGGATACTATCACACCGCCGACCTGGATGAATACCTTTGTCTGGTCGGCAGTGACGTAAAGTGCGGGTTCAGAAGGCATTCCTGAGCCAAGATCGAGAGAGATGTTGTTGATATTCCCGGTGGCGCCGAGGAATGGTTCTTTATACGCAGTACCAGTCTGGTAGTAGAGCGCATAGAGTTTCGCCGTGCCGCCGTAGGAGCAGATGTCGCTGGTCGGCCGGAAAGTCGTGAAGAGTACGGCACCGCCCATGACCAGGGTCGACGTGAGAGTTCTCTCACCGGCTCGCAGCCACCGGTACCATCCGAGCCGATCGTTGACGAGCGTAGTAAGGGAGTCGAAAGTGATCACTGTACCGCCGCCCAACAGCACGTCGCCGAGCGTATCGATATTGACATCGGTTACGTTGTACAACTGGAACGGATCGGTGGTGTGTACCGTGTCATCGCGGAAACCGACATAAAGCTGCTGCGTTGTCGTATCAGCGATATCGAATTCGCTGAAAAGCCTTCCCGAGCCGAAATAAACCCAGAGATGGTTGTATTCATCGGTGGATACGCTGCCTTCGGCCGTGACGGGGCGCTGCAGATCCATGACCATGCTAAGTGTCCAGGCAGCCGGATCGGGGTTGTCGTCGGTGAGTATCCGGTAGATCCTGCCGCGCCAAGCCCTGGTTGGCGGTCCCACGTAGAATGCGTCGCCAAAGTACAGCCGGTCGACATTGTAATCTATACCCCAATCACATGCGAAGATATTGGTAATGAAGGAACCGGCATCCGGTACGATGATCGTACGCAACAGAGCGCCGGTCAGCAGATCGACAATGAAAACACGCGCGTTCTGGGCCGATTCACCGGAACAGCTCTGTGGACCCGAACCAAACACGAGGAACCACCGGTCCTGCACCTTGACCGCGGTTGAGTAGCATGCGGTCAGGCCGAGATCAGGTGCGGTGAATTCCCACAGAGGTACCGGGTTCACCGGGTCAGTAACGTCAATGGCAAAGTAGGCAGAGCTGAAGGTATCGGCCGGTGTTGAGATTGGAGATCCACCCAGTCTCATGCCGCCGATGAGCAATGTACCCCAGCCACCTGGATATTTCGGGTTGTTCCCATCAAATATCTGGGCGTCAGTGACATATGAACGGAGGTCGACATAGTATGTGTGGCAGTGGCGGTAGCGTAGACTCTTCAACCATCTGAGATGGGGTAAGAGGTTGTAAGGTATGTATGACCAGATTTCCTCTCCGAGATCATAACCTGCAGGATCGAGCGACATGGGGTTCATCGCGTCATCCCCAACCTGGGCAATACCGGCATTGAAGCAGTGTAGCATACCGTCATTGCTTCCGACGTATACGACCTGGCGCCGGTTGCGGTATGTGGTGTAGTACTGGGCATAAGAAGCATCGCCGTAGATAAAATCGTATCGCTCGATCGGACGACCGACCAGACCAGGAGCCGAATTGATCACATCGCCGAGCTTCCAGGTATTGGTGCCAACGGTTCGTGTTCTCAAGTCGGGATAATCCTGACCCATGATATATCTTATGATCGTATCGGCCTGTTCATTGGATCCTGCGCCGAGATAAGTTGCCAGCACAGCCGTATTGGTCGGAGCAAAATCTATGATCTCGCCTGCTTCCACTAAATGATTCTGGTTGGCATCGACAAAGGTCATGATATTACGCTCGGCAGGCTGTACATTCCAGAGCCAGTCGCCGGCATCCCAGACCGGAACGAGGTCGTCGATATCGGCCATTCCGACCGAATCAAGCGTTTCGCCAGTGCCATAGAGATCACGGTATCTCACAATGGTTACTCCAGTCTGATGTGAGATCATGCTGATGACATAGTCGTCTAACAGGTTGAGTGTAGCATCGGTTTGGGTATCTTCACGGAGCAAGCCAAAAGGATCGAGCCATAACGAATGTGTAGTGCCGAGCCAGTCGACGATCTCGCCGTCCGGGAAGAACTTCACCTGATAGAACTGCGACTGGACTGCCTGGCCGCCGGTCTTTGACCCGGTGGTAACGACCGCAACCGGTGACGCCGACGCGACCCGGGCCATCATCTCCATAATCGCCTTTATTAGTGCTTCTTCCAAGGCGTATCCGTTCTCTGCAAAGAAGTAATTGTCTGGGGTATTGTCGAAATCGCTGTCCCATTCGATCTGCAGATCAGGTCTGTTGTTTCCATTGTTGTCAGTGAATCCACCGAACTTACACGCTTGCTCCAGGAGTGGATTGTCTACAAAGGCGGCAATCCCGAAAAGTGCAACGTTCTGGAAATCGGGCAGGTTACGATTACGCCAAAGGGCATTGCTCTGGTCAACACTGTCCGGTCTGAGGTCGGTTATGTTGCCGTAGTAAGCAAGATGAACGAGATAGTTGGAACCATTATCAGCATATGCAGCCAGGTTCGGTCCGTTAGGTATGCCCGAACCCGCGTAGGTTGCAAAAGAACGTAGATTTGTGGCATTGGGCATGTCGATTAGGCTGTTATCAGGTACGTGCAGGTCCATCGTTGGCACGCCATCCGTGATGAGAAGAATGAAACTCTTGCGGCACGGTACCATCTTGCTCCAGTTTGAAGGCCCGGGTATCGATTTTTCGTACCATGGATCCCTTACTGTTACCGGTCCGACTGAATATTCAGCATTACTATAGAACGTCTGTGCCTGTGAGAAATACCGCAGCATTACCCAGTAGCATTCACCCATTGGCGTCCATGTGTCGAAGATTACATTTCTAATGTCCTGGTAGAGATCAGTGTACAGGAAACCACCAATGTAGCCGCTGCCTCCGACGAGTTCCCCGCCATTGTCCGCAAATGTGCCGCTGCCTTCATCAAAGCCGTCCCAGAGACCGCCGGGTCCGTAACGATAGCCACCAAGTCCGAATCGCGGCGCGTTTTCGTCCCAGAAGCCATCGCCGTCCTTATCTGCCATCTGCGCCATGATACCACCCCAGGTTGCCCTGGGTACGTCGACCTGCACGTCGTGTTCAGGCGAATTGGGCAACGGTCCATTACCAACTTGGGTTACCGAAACCAAACTCAGCATGTTATCTGGGTTGTGGGTCACATCGATCCTTGAATAGTTCTCATCCTGGCCGAGATTAGAGCGGTAGTAGACAGTCCAACTCCCTCTTCCTTCGCTTTCCAACCTGACCGGATTGGGGTTGGACATGGCAACGAATGTTGATGGTCCTCGACCGCCGATCAATGCTTTCTTTGCGACATCGCCGCGGCTCATTATTGCCCAGTTCATGATATGGCCGGGCATTGTCCCTGCCGGGTCTGCGCGCCAGCGGTTCACATCCCATAAATAGTTGCTGTCAGGATTAAAGTATCCGTAGTACCGTATCGTATCAGCTGCTGTATTCTGAACGATCGTCGTAGTCGTGTAGGCGCGATCAGCCATTGAGCCAGAATTGTCGAGAATGATCATAATATTCGGGGTGGGTGTCTTCCAGGTAAAAGGCGGAAAGCAGCAGAAAACAGTGTCGATCGAGGTCGTATCTTGAGCCATACCGAGCGTGGCGAATAACAGCATGACGCTGAATAATGGTATGAGAGATGCTTTATTAAACCCTGTAATCTTGTGCATTTTGTCCTCCTTAGAACTAATTGGCCTGTACGGTGTAACGCTGCAGAGCCTCAACACCGACTCTCTCACCGCCCCGGCCTACTATTGTCGCACTGATATAATATGTTCGGTAACTGCCTGATGCTGGCGTTGACCCTGGCCCTGATAGGGCACGGGCGAACTTCATGGCGGTACCAGACATCGTGATGACCTGTGCCGAGGTGCGCTCGGCCGTGACCGCTGCTATGTAACCGCCCAGCTGCACCGTATCATGCATGTACGGTGAGGCATCGAGAAAGGTATTTAGACTTTCTGCTTTTGCTTTGCCGATCTCGAGCGCAGCGACAGCGGCTTCATAAGTCGTTTCGTATCGTACCTGGCCCCTGGTAACACTCATGCCCCGAATGACGATATAAAGGGCGAGCGAGCCAACGATCAGAATGACGATCATGGTTCCCAACGCCACTAACAGGGCGATACCTGATTCATGATTTTTGATCTTTCCGGTCTTCATAATCCCTCCGGTGGTTGCAGGTTCTGCGGATAGACAACACTGCTGAGGATCGCGCGTTTTCTTCTCTGTTGGTCCGAGTCAAGCGGATAGGTGTAAGGTGGATCATTTTCAATGGTCACCGAATCATCGAGTGTCTGGTATCCGGCCATGCCCTCTGATGACACGACCATGGTAAAACGGACTGCCCATTTGTTGACATAGTTAGCATTGAAGGGCGGATTATTGTTCGTACCCCAGGAATCGACAATGCCATCGCCATTAGTATCAATGCCGTAACGGAATTGAATCGCCTCAACATTGGTCAGAAGCGCCTCATTACCGCGCATCAGGGTGTCGCCGCTGAGCGTGTAGGTCAAACCAGCGTTGTACGTGTCGGAGTTACGTCTGAATACCATTAGCCCGGCACGCGCGGTTATCGATGGTCCGATATGGAGCATAAATCCATTTGTAGCAATATTCCATATCGGGTCGTAATATGTGAAACTATCGATACCCGTGACGATCAAGTTCTGGTGAATTGCCTTACGCACTTCGTTGATGACGATAATGGTGTCGCCAACCTGAAAATTGGCGAGGCTGTCGTCCCATCTCCGTACCGGCAGGGTCGTGCCATTGACATCGTCGAGCAGGTAACTCCATTGTGTGCGATTCATTTCAAAACCGAGGCCTACTCCCTTGAGTGTAAGATCCGACCCCACGTTCGTCAGCTGCAGAGCATCCTGTAATTCGTATGGATACCCGAGCCCGGCGAGCAATAGATCCCACTTCACAAGCGTGAAAGCAACCTGTGCATCGGTCTGCAGAACCGTCGTCCGCGTGACCTGAATGGATTTTGTCTGTTGCAGGTTAAGGATCGAATAGACTGCACCGAGGACGATCATCAGAATGACCAGTGAGACCATCAACTCGACGAGTGTCATGCCGGACCTGTGATCTCTATGCGTAGAATTTGCATTCGAGATGTATAAATGATGTTCTAAAAATCGCATCATTCCTCCTAGTAACGTTTTATCAAATCCGACGAGATCGGACGTGCCGCCTGCAGCCATAATACGTGAATGCGTACCGTCTTGAAACGGGGATCTGGTACAGCGACGATCATGCTGTCGGCAATGTTCCACAGGATCCGAAATACACCGCCGCCAACTGCTTCGCTCACTTCATAATCTGGGGTCAATGTATCATCAAGGCCCCCGGAAGTGATGTACCGTAGTATCGAGTCGTTCGTTGGCAAACCCATGAGTTCCTCGTGGTAGCGGTTCAGTACGTCTCTCGCGTACATACGGCGATTCATGAGCGTGCTGGTCCGAATTCCCATTACGGTGAGCCTGGAAACCGCAAGCACGCCGATCGCCAGAACGACGATCGCTACGAGTACCTCGACAAGAGTGAACCCCTTAGGCAACGTACCGTTCTTCTTTGAATTCTTATTGAAGATTCTATTCATCTCCACCTCCTTACGGATTCCAGGTGCCACCCGCGTATTCGTACGTGGCAACCTTACCCACTCGATTAATACCAACTGCGTAATTATCTACTCCATCGGTAATGTATGCGACACCGCTCGTCGCACCGCCGCGTGCATCGATCAAAAGCACACCGGTCGGAAAATCGATGCCGTTAACGCCTGGTGCAACCATGCTTGCTTCGGGTGGCTGGTTGGCGACGTTGGTTCCGCCAAAACGGACATGCCCCGCATCGGTGTCTCCTAGCCTGAAGTCAATTGTCGTTCCATCCGGACGCTGCAATCGGTAGTGACGGTCGTCAGGAAAGGAGAATAGATAGTTGCTGCTCGAGGCTATTGCCCTTTCCCTTATCATCTTGAACTGTTGGGCGAGTTTCTGTGCCGCGCTGCGTGTTCTCGCTCTTCGCTGCATGCCGGCGAAATTTGGTATGACGATCACCGCAATGATGCCAATGATCCCAATTACGACCATCAATTCGACGAGTGTGAAGCCGCGCCGTTTTGATGACCGATTCATTTGCATAATTTCTCCCATAATACCTCCATTCTCCATAGTATTATATTGCAAAATTCATTCCCGATCTGCCGGTGAAAAGAGCTTAAATTTAATATGTTTTTATTGAAAATTGACCACTGATAGGCAGTTTACTCCACATATTGGGTAAGTCTTTACCCAATTATCCTGGCGAGTATGGGCCGAAATTCTGAGAGGAGTCGCCGCTCTGGTCGGCAAAAATGGAGAATTCCGCGAGAAAATCGGGAGCGTTGACAGTGACTCATACTTACGTATAATAGCGTATGCTGGTACTCAGCCTGGTGGTCTTTTTCATGCCGCCCAATCCCTATACAGAACTGAGAAACGTCCCGCCGCGATATCCCTATTTAATGAATGCCGGTATCGCCCGCCTGCCAAAGCCAGTCGGAGAGAAGAGGGCTCTTGTCCTGCTCGTCGATTTTCCCGATAACCAGCATCAGTATGCAAGTTTCTCTTTTGATTCGCTTGTATATATCGACAATACCGGTTCACTCAGAGACTATTACCAGGAAGTATCATACGGAAGATTCACGGTAAGCCAGACGAGCGAGGTCAGTGACTGGTACCGGATACCAGTGGACTATTCGTATTACGTGGGCGATTCATTCGGTTTTTACCCGGGGGCATTTCCGAGGAACGTGCAGGGAGTTGTTTGGGCAGCATGTAGTCTTGCCGACCCGGTAGTGGATTTTGCGCAATTCGATGAGGACGGCAATGATACGGTTGATATCCTGTTCGTAGTTCACTCCGGCCCCGGAGCAGAAGAGGGATTTCCTGGCTACACCGGGCATATCTGGTCCCATCAATGGCAGCTTTCCAACACGGGTACCGGGTGCCCTTCTGCCTATCTGACCGACGATGGAGTATATGTTGATCATTATTCCATGGAACCGGAGAGGTTCGAGTTATATACCAGCCGCATTACGGTAGGGGTCTTTGCTCATGAATTCGGACATATTCTCGGATTGCCTGATCTCTATGATACAGATTACTCCACGTTCGGTATCGGTTTTTTTGGCCTTATGGGCGCCGGGTCTTGGGGAAGAGAGAGCGATCGGCAGATTCCTGGTTCGTCCCCCTCCCATCTCTGTGCCTGGTCCAAGTATCAACTGGGGTTTGTTACACCTTTGGCAGTTGACAGGATAGGTGTTTCAAGATATGAAAATTTGAGCGTCCCCTGTGCATCATGCAGCCCTTTTGCGGTCAGGCTTCTCGACGATCCTGACGGGCCAAACTGGGAGTATCCGGGGACGATTGGAGAATATTTCATGGTCGAGAATAGAATGCGTCGCGGCTTTGACCAAAGCCTGCCCGGGGACGGTTTTTTGATATTGCACATCGATGACGCAAAAGGGAGTAACAGCGATGAAAACCATCCGCTGGTCGGGATCATGCAGGCCGATGGTGATCTTCGATTCCTTCTGCCAGATACGGGCACCTCAGCCGATTTATGGAAGAACAGCGAGTATGGTTTCGGAGATACGTCGCGTCCGGCGAGTTTAGATTACGCGGGCAATCCGACCGGAGTGTGGGTGTATGATATAGGACCGCCCGATTCGGTCATGACCGCATCGTTCTGGGTAACGCCTGTTCTCCTTGGCAGCATTTACTCACTGCCCAATCCATACCGCGCTGACCGGCCGCCGTCATGGGGTGAAAGTGTGATTATCTCATACGTACCCTCTGATACGGCGGAACTCGGCAGTCAATTTCCCGAGTTCAAGGTTACCATTTATAACATAGCAGCGGAGCGCGTTAGGGTGCTCGATACCGAGCCGTATGAGATCGATAGGTTTGCCCGTAGAGCTTTCTGGGATCTCAAGAACGAAAGGGACGAAAATGTGGTAAGCGGGATGTATTTGTACGTCATCGAGATCCGTGGTGATAGAGTTGAGAGGCGGACCGGACGGTTGACCGTCATAAGGTAGCATACCATATGTACATGGCAACGAGGGAACGTCTGCCGACCGGAGAAGTACAATGAAGAGCCGAGCATCATACCCGCGTGACATCGGTGCGATCGCGATCATTTTCATTGTGCTCATTCTCCTCGTTGCGATTATTAATCTCTACATCAGTTTTCAATTCAGGAACGAATTCGTGAGTTATGGAAGGAGTAATATCCTTGCGATTTCGAATGTCTGCCGTGACTATTTACGGAGCGGCTATGATAGAAGTGAACTGAGCGCTCTATTTAAGGGTCTGTCCCGTGCCTTCAATCTTGATCATCTTGTTATCGCCGATACACTTGGCAATCGCGTGTACGATTCCTGGACCCACTTCGGGATAATGGGTACGTCAAACAGGTTTGAATTTCCTGGTGGCTTTGAGCGAGTACCGGATGTTCAAGAACTTGTCCAGAAAGAAAACGAATTTCTCTACAGAAGTGCCGACCCGCCCGTATATATCTACGTTTCCTTGATCCCGGCCTATTCTTTGATATTCGGCAACATCTTTCGTTGGCATATTTTCTATATTACGATCTCGCTGGTCTTTACAGGGTTTCTGGGGTTCTTCCTGATCCGAAACCTCTTCTTGCCAATGCGTTACGTCGCTAACCTTGCACGTGATTTTGGCATTGAAATGAAGCGCGAGGATTTTGTTTCGACGACTTTCAATGAGGTCTACCGCAAGCTCAAATTGCGGGAACAAATGCTCGTGGAATTTTCGGCATACATTGCTCATGAATTCAGGAATTCACTCGGTGCGATAATCGGTCTGGCGCGGCTCGTTGAGAAAGGCAAGAAGCCGGCCTCAGATATAGTGAAGGAATGCCGAAATATGGAGCAGCTGATCACGCGTATTCTTGAGTATTCAAAGCCTTTGAGTCTTAATATCACTGGAGTCAATTTGAATAAAGTGCTGGATGAGGCGATGGAGAGGGTCTCTATGCCCAAGCGGATAAGCATCGCCAGAAAGGGCGCTTCTGATATTTCACAGATCCAGGGGGACCACGAACTCCTCGCTGTTGCCATCACCAATCTGCTGAAGAACGCGAAGGAAGCGATCAAGAATAAAGGCCACATTGAAATTTGCCTCGGTCGGGAAGGTGAATTCGTCGTTCTCTCGATCGCTGACAGTGGAGTGGGTGTTGAAGAGCGTGAGTTGGATATGATTTTCAACCCGTTTTATTCAAGGAAAGCAGATGGGATGGGTTTGGGTTTGGCGTACGTGAAAAAGATCGTTGAGGAACACGGTGGAAGGATCAATGTCACATCACGCAAGGGCAAGGGTACGGCATTTAATCTGGCGTTCCGTGTATACGGACGGTGAATGGACTGCGGTCTTTCATATCTGTCTTGATTTCCACGATAAATTGAATATATTAATGCAAAGGAGTTTTTGATGGATCAATTTGCCAAGCGTGTCGCTGATAGTCTAAGAATGAAGAAGGTTGATTACGGCGATGTGCGTGTCGTACAGCGGGAATCCGAATCGATAGTTTTGAAAAACGGTATAATCGAAGCGATCACGCGTGATTCCGATGTAGGTTTTGGCGTACGCGTTCTCAAGAATTCGGCCTGGGGTTTTGCATCATCGAATGAGCTCAAGAAGAGCGTGGCTGCGAAAATCGTAAAGGATGCTCTGAATATCGCACTTGCGTCGGCGACGATCAGGTCAAAAGGCGTTGCACTGACCTCGTTGCCACCACAGCAAGGAAATTACAGCACAAGAGTGAAGACCGATCCAATGGAAATACCGTTGAGCGAGAAGATCGACTTGCTGCTCTCATGTGACAAAGCAATGCGCAAAGACGCCAGAATCAGGCATACGGAGGCTTCGCTTAGATTCCAGAGGAAGAAGGTCTATTTTGCTTCGACTAACGATTCTTTCATTGCTCAGGAATTTGTTTTCTCTGGCGGTAGTATAAAGGCGTATGCGATGGACAAGGGCGAGATCCAATTCCGGTCGTACGGTGATTATGGTCAGCAAGGTTTCGAGTTCATCAAATCTATGGACTACCCGGGGAATGCACCGAGGGTTGCAGATGAGGCGTTGATGTTACTCGCTGCTGACCAATGCCCGCAGATGGAAACAACGGTGATCATCAATGATGACCAGATGGTATTACAGGTGCATGAATCATGCGGGCATCCTGCCGAACTGGATCGCGTTCTCGGTACCGAGGCGTCGTATGCGGGTACGAGTTTCTTGACCACTGAAAAGTTAGGCAAGTTCCAGTACGGGTCAGATTCGGTCAGTATCGTTGCCGACGCGACCGTACCTGGTGGACTTGGTACTTTCGGTTGGGACGATGAAGGTGTACCCGGCCAGCGCATTTACCTTGTTAAGAAAGGAATGTTCGTTGGATATCTGACTTCGCGGGAGACTGCGGGCATAGTCGACGGTACATCGAGCGGGGCGATGAGAGCCGATGGTTGGAACAGGATTCCTTTGATCCGTATGACCAATATCAATCTCGAACCGGGTACGTGGAAACTTGCCGATATGATCGCTGACACCGATGACGGTGTATTTCTTGCAACGAACAAATCGTGGTCGATAGACGATAAACGTCTCAATTTTCAATTCGGCTGCGAAATGGCGAGGAAGATCGAAAAAGGCAAGTTGACCAGGGTCTACAAGAATCCGACATACGCGGGAATCACGCCACAATTCTGGAAGAGTTGCGACGCAGTGGCAGACAAGTCTTCCTGGCGCATACACGGTACGCCGAATTGCGGCAAGGGTGAACCCGGGCAGATCATGTTCGTGGGGCACGGCACTACGCCGGCAAGATTTCGAGGGATACAGATCGGGATTGCCAAGTAAGGCGCGTTAGAGGTATTTTTGAAAGATCTGAAACATAATAGCTGCAAAAGCCGCACATCGTCGGGTTTACTATCCATCTTTATTATTGTCATTGTCTCTTTGTCATGTGCCTATTTCAACACGGTCTATAATGCAAGGAATTACTACCGTGAAGGTAGGAAGTCGGTCAGGCATGACACGCTTGTGACTGATTCTGAGAATTTCAGCAAAGCGATTGAAAAGTCGACCTCGATAATCGTTAAGTATCCGGGTACTCAGTGGGTCGATGATGCGCTTTTCATGATGGGTGCGTCGTACTACTATAAGGGCGACTATTCACGGAGTTTGGAGAAACTGGATTTCTTGATCCAGAACTACCCGGGTTCGAGCTTCGAGCACGAGGCCTTATACCTGATCGGCTTGGCAAACTACAAACTCAAACGCTACGGTTCGGCAGTCGTTGCGTTGGCTGAAGCCAAGAACTCCAAGAAATACCGAAAGAAGTCGTTGCTCGCCTTGCTTTACGTGTATCACGGTGATGCCAATTATGCGG
Source organism: Caldifarciminota bacterium (assembly GCA_020343595.1). Classification (GTDB taxonomy): domain Bacteria; phylum Hydrothermota; class Tepidihabitantia; order SM23-42; family SM23-42; genus SM23-42. The sequence continues at coordinate 696,701 of CP070802.1, forward strand.
ATCTATATGAGACTGCAGATACGTTGCAGGCTGGTTCATTGAGCTACGATGAGAGGCGCACGGTGTTGAGGTTCGTGAGCATGGCGCAGTTCAGTGAGCAACGTTTTGAGGAGGCACTCGAAACGGCGAATGATTTGCTTGATATCACCAGGGACGAGAACGAGCGTCGAGACCTCAAGTTGCGGATAGCAGAGATATACCTTGAGATCGGTGAATATGATTTGTGCAAGGAATTTCTAATCGCTGAAATCGATCCGGAGTTCAGGGATCTCCTTGCCGATCTGTATATGAGAACGGGGAATATTACCGAGGCCAAAGATATTTGCATAGAACTTTCGCAGAATCGATTGCCCGAAGTGTCGGCTGAGGCTTTCTATGAGATCGCCCAGTTGCAGGAGAGTGAAGATAGTATTGATGTCGCAGTGGCTAACTATGACAGCGCCCTGATCAAATCGCCAAACAGCGAATACGGCCTCAAGGCAAGAAAGAGATCAGAAGTGCTGAAACGGATCCAGACCTTGACCGCAGAAACTGAGGATGAAGTGAGGGCACAATTTCTGCTGGCCGAGATCTATTTTGCAGACCTGGATGATATCCCTAAAGCCCTTGAAGGATATCAACGGGTATACAAAGATTTTCCGAAAAGCAAGTGGGCGCCAAAAGCATTGTACGCTCATCTGTGGATTGCTTCTAACGTCCACGATGATGACACACTGGCGGCCAGACTTGCGCGTTCTCTGATAAATTCCTACCCGCGCACTGAATATGCGATGAGCGCGCAGCAGATTCTCGAGGCCGTGGAATCTGATTCGTCGTCAGTCATGCCAGAAGAATAGGCCATGGCTTTACACAGGCTTAAGATAATAAGAAAAGATTGGTACGCAAAAGGCATATTTGGGCTTGAGTTACGGTTGCCCGGGATCAGTCCATTGCCGGGGCAATTCTTCCAGGTCCGGGTGGGTGAAGGTATCGATCCCTTTCTTAACAGACCGATCAGTGTTGCTTCCTACCATAAGGGCAGGCTGTTACTTGTGGTCAAGGTCGTTGGTAGGGGCACGAGGATGCTCGGGATTAAAGAACCTGGTGAGTTCGTGGAGATGCTCGGCCCTCTAGGACATAGATTCAAGCCTTCGAAGAAGAAGAAGAAGAGTCTGATCATCGCCGGCGGTATTGGCATTGCACCTATGCACTTCCTGGCCGAATATATGTACAATAATATGATCAACTTTGACCTGCTTTACGGAGTGCGAACGAAAGATGAATTCATCTTCAGGGACGCATTCATGAAGAAGGCTGACCGGTGTGTTTTCGTTGTAGAAAAAGGTTATAAGAAGAAAGATACAGTCGTTTCGAAAATACAGAAGATGGATCTCTCTGACTATGGCGCCGCTTACACGTGCGGACCGAGAGAGATGTTCATCGCCCTCCAGAAATTGCATCTGCCAATGCCGGTCTATGCGTTCTGTGAGGATTTCATGGGGTGCGGGTGTGGTCTCTGCTTGGGCTGTGCAATAAAGTACAAGAACGAGTACCACCGAATATGCACAGATGGACCTGTTCTCGAACTCAAGGAAATTGAATTTGAAGTGTAATATTTTCGGAATCGATTTCAAGAACCCTGTATTCCTTGCGTCAGGGACATTCGAGTATGGTTTGAGGTACAGCACCGTCACAAACAAGGCGGGTGCGATAATCACAAAGGGCATCACGGCTCGACCCCGTGCCGGGAATCCTCCCCCGAGAGTTTATGAAACGGCATGCGGGCTCATAAATTCGGTTGGGCTCGAAAATCCTGGTGTCGAGATTTTCTGCAGAGATATATTGCCAAAGATGCGCAGGCTGAAGACTCGGATATTCGTGAATGTCGCTGGGTTCAGCGTGAACGATTTCGTAGAGATCGTCGGTGAAATCGGGACAAGGGTTGACGGCTTCGAACTCAATGTCTCCTGTCCAAATGTTGATCAGGGCGGGGTAGCGTTCGGGCGTGACGCCGAGGTTTGCCACCGGGTAGTCACTGAGGTGCGTAAGATAACGAGCCTCCCTGTGATCGTGAAGCTGACCGCGAATTTCTGTGACCCGCTGGTTGTTGGAAGAAGGTGTGTCGAAGCAGGAGCAGATGGTATTTCTCTTATCAACACGCTCCACGCTGTGGCTTTTGACATCGAGAAGAAGAGAGTTCTGATAAAAGGAGGACTCTCCGGTCCTGCTATCAAACCGTTTGCTTTGTATTGTGTACATCACCTTAAGGATCTGGGAGTTCCAATCATCGGCGTCGGAGGTATTATGACCGGTCGTGATGTCTATGAATTCCTGCTTGCCGGGGCTTCTGCCGTTGAAATCGGCTCAGCAACACTACGTGATCCATATGCACCGCTAAGAATCATCAAGGAATTGAGGAAATACACAGGTTGAGGCGATAGTGCTACTATCCAGCATCCCAACCCAGCAGCCTGTGACCATCTGTCAAAAGGGGGTCTGATGAAGGAAAAATTGATCGTGTCGCTGGACATGACCGATAGTTCGGAGATAAAAGCGCTGGTCGACAATTTGGGCGATCGTGTGATATACTACAAGATTGGTGCAATACCGTTCACTTTTTTCGGACCAGAAATAGTTACGTATCTGAAGAAGCATGGCAAGAGGATAATGTTCGATCTGAAGTATCATGATATACCGAACACCGTCGCCCGTGCTTGCGATGGCGCGATCTCGATGGACGTTGACCTGATAACGATTCATGCAAGTGGCGGATTCTCGATGTTGGAGGAAGCGGTAAAGGCCGTGCTCAGTGGTATCGGTCGACAAGATGGCGAAAGACCAAAATTACTTGGGATAACGGTGCTCACCAGTATCGATGAAGCATATTTCAAAGACCTTTTCGGTAATGTCGAGAGGAGTCTTGCTGAGCAGGTGTTGTTTCTCGCGCAGCTGGCGCGCAGTGCTGGCCTCGATGGTGTCGTAGCCTCTCCACAGGAGATCGTGCCGATTCGTCAGTGTTGTGGTGATGATTTCTTGATCGTGACACCGGGTATCAGACCGGCAGGCAGCGGAGTCATGGATGATGACCAGGCCAGGATTACTACTCCGGGACAGGCGATAAAGGCTGGCGCTGATTATCTGGTGGTCGGGCGACCTATCGTCAAAGCGGCGGATCCAATCGCGGCTGCCGAAGCAATTTTGAAGGAGATGGAAGATGGATATCGAGAAACTGCTTAAGGAATTAATGGTGCTGCAGGAGGGCCATTTTCTTCTCAACTCCGGACTGCACAGCAAGTATTATTTTCAGAAGTTCAGGATACTAGAGAATCCTGATGCCACATCCCTTTTGTGCAAGATAATCGTCGAAAAATACGCCGGGGAAAATATCGAATGGGTTATCGGCCCTACGACCGGTGGAATAATAATCGCATTCGAGGTCGCACGGCAATTGGGTGTACATTCAGGTTTTGCCGAGGAGAGAGAAGGAAAACGCGTTGTCGGTCGGGGTTTCGATATCATGGGTAAACGTGTTCTTCTGGTCGATGACGTGCTGACTACAGGCAGATCGATAGTCGAGACGCTCGAGGCGATCCGGCAGAAGGGCGGGGAGGTTGTCGGCGTTGCCGTGTTAATTGACCGTTCAGTTGAAGAACTTTCTTTTGATCCCTTTTCAGTCTATAAGAAGGGGGTTGAGAATTTCGATCCTCAGAAATGTCCGTTGTGCAAAAGCGGTATACAGTTGCAGAAATTGGGTGGTGTGTAGCACCCAGCGTTATTCCTAAGATCTAAAGTTTCCAGAATCCCAACGCGGCGAGGAGGATGAATCCTGCTCCGGCTATTATTGCGCCAAGCCATCCGAGCAGGCACAGGCTGCTCACGATTATGCCGGCGATAAACACGCCGATGGCTATGATTAGCAATGACTTCTTGAAGTCAAGCCCGAACAGAAAAGCGATCAGAACTCCGGTCCAAGCGCCAGTCCCCGGTAGCGGTATTGCGACGAATGCCATGAGTCCAATTTCTTCATATTTTTCTATCATCCGGTTGCTTCTTCTTCTTGTGCGATCAAAGAGCCAGGAGAAGAAACGTTCGAAGATCCTTATTTTAGATAGAAGCTTGACCACAGGAGCCAGTAGCCAGAGAATAAGAGGCGCCGGAATCATATTGCCGATGTAGGCAATGAGAAAGGCTTTTGGCCACGCGATGTTGAACACGTTTATCGCGAGCGGCAATGCGCCGCGCAGTTCGATGACCGGAAGCATCGAGGTCAGGAATACTGCGAGTTCCGGGGTCAGTCCTCGTGCGACAAGATCTTGCGGGTTCATGTTATACCTCGCCGCCGCCGCAGCACCCAATCAACAATAAGCAGGGTTAATACCAGAACGTAGGTGATGGGCGAGTTGAAGTCGAACACCCTACTTATTTGCTTCTTACTGCTTTCGGGTGGCACAATATTCGCAAGTTCCTCGAGCGAGAAGAACTCGCCATTTGTTCCAGTCGCAATACGCTCGAGTAGGTTTATGTTGATGTTTTGTTCTACCTCTAATGGGCGTGAACTGATATTGACTTCGATCATACTGCTGCTCAGCTGTTCATCATCCAGATTCCCCTTTGCCCATACCTGATATCTGCCGGGGATCTCGAAAACAGTACTCGTTTCGTAATGTCCATACTCTATCTCATAGAAAGGAACTTCACCGTCGTTGGCTGCGAGATAGAAATCTCCTCCGCCGGCGGGGCGTAGATCTCTATCGTAACTCTGCAGATTTAAATTCACTGTCTCGCCAGCGGCATAGTCTCTTTTTTGTGAATTTAGGACGAGTCTCTCGTGGTCGCCAAAATGGGACAAGAATCTGATGATGTCGCCAATGAGTTGGCCGAGTCTCTCTCTACCTTTGACACCATGCTGCATGAAACTCCACCTGGCAAGATCGATAATAGATATCTGGTACACGATGCCCCGACCTTCGCGACGGTAGGCAATGACAGGTATGTTGCCGGCGTAAGCGATAATTGTTGCATCATCCTTTGAGCCAACTGCTCGCCCGATCAGACTAACAGGCGGGTAGTCTTCCTGCTTAAGAGCAGAGAAGGATTCTGTGATCTGCAGCCGATGAGTACCGGTGATTACGCCGCCTGCGATGTCGATCGGTATGATCCGTTGCCAGCTGGCATTGATGCCTTCGATCGTGCCGATCAGAACTAATCCTTTGCCTTCTTTCAAATATTCTTCGGCACGTGACCATAGTGGTCTGCCGATGTTCGCATTGTCAAGGATTATGACGTCGTAGGTCGCGGGATTTGGTCGCGCGTTGGCTTGGTCTGTGTGCTCCAGATTGAAAAACTGATTTGTCCCGCTTCTTGTGAAGGATGAAAGAGATATGTGATCGTCCGTTGTCAGTCGTTGTCTGAGGAATTTTGTGTTGAATGATATGTGGTCTGTGTAGTATAGCACTTGTATTTTGCTCTTGATTACGTTGAGAAGAACGGATTGCTTGTTGTTATCATAAGTCGACTCTCCGGATACTGGTGTGACACTGATATTCACGCGGGATTCACCGATCACATCCGTGGTAAATCCGAATCTCAATCTACGTCTCGCCCGGCTTTCACTCAAGGGGATCGTCTGAGTGGCAACCTTCCTGCCGGAGGAGAGCTCGACAGAGACCTGGCATTCACCAGACGGGAAGCCATTCGATTCGACGATGACATCGATGTGTATCGAATCGTCCTGGTATGCGTATGCTGGCGTTTTTATGTCAACAATGGCGATATCACGGGCCCCATCTGGACCTGCGCCGCATACGTAGACCGGCGTCACCATGTCCTTTATTACGGTAAGCGGTGATACACCTGAATTATGATTACCGTCCGTTATGAGAAAAATCGACGATGAGTGCATTCTATCCGACTCCCTGAGAGCCTTGGTGAGGTTCGTGTAGGATCCGAGTCTATCTGGTCTATTTTCGATGATTAGACTTTCTTGAACGAACAGAGTCCGGTGAGGATAATCAATTTTTGAAACAGTTTCGATGATATCTTCAAGACTGTTTTCCATACTCTTTGAGTAGTCGATAAGAACGATAGGATCGTGATGTGATACATCGGTGTAGAGGCGCAGCTGGTAATTGCTGATAACCAAGTACATGAATAGAACTGCAGCAGCACGCAGGATGAACTGCAGGGGCTTTTTCCTGTAGACAAAGAATGCTGCGACAATAGCCAGTAGGCTAATCGATAAGAGAATCAATGTCGATGTTTTCCTTTTTCAGGATGACAATATTTTCAGTTCCGGGCCGGGTGATGATCGAACCAGAGTATTCTTGTGCAATTACTGTTATCGTATGCGCAAGTGAGTCTCTTACATTGAATAGAAAATCTCCGTTCGTTACGAGGGTGATGCCGATGACGTGATCCCTGGACAGCAGCGCCAGTCCGCTTTTGATCGGAATAGTGTCGATCAATGCTCTGCCGGACAGGCTTATAGGGGCATATGACGTATCCGGGGTGACTGATGTAACGAATGGGATCACTCGGTTACCGCTGATGTCACGCGCGCTCTTTAGAAAAAGGTAATAGGTTGTGTCGAAATTCATAGATTGATCTTCTGAGGTCGGCAAGAACTTTACGTATCTATGGTTTGACCAGGTGGCAGTGAACTCTCTCTTCGGTATGATCGCAAATGACACGATGGTTGTGTCCATTGCCTCTGAAAATTGCAGAAAGAATTCGTACTTGTTTCCACCTTGGGAATAGGATGTTATCCATGGTGTAATAGTGTCGGGTGATGATGACCCCTTGAAGCTGCTTTTGAAGATTCCTTTATTCTCGGCCTTATCAAAAACCGACCCACTGATCTCGTAGTCGACATTCTTCATCGGCTCAGTGGCAGCAATTATTTCGGAAGCGGAGAGAGAAGGGTATGTTAACAATACTGTCAGTGTTTCTTGCTCTGAGGTGATAAATATACTATCCGGCGCAAGCGTCATGGTATCGATCTCCTCGGTAAAGGTTAGCTGCAGTTGCCGATTATTGATGACCGAGACCTTGGCCAGTTTTGGCTGTAGCCGATCTTTGAAAATCGGTGGTGCTTTATGGGCGCAGGCGGCTAACAGTATAGCGATCAGTGTAATACTACCAATTAACTCTTTCCGCATGCTCAATTCTACGGCGATTGCAGGAAAAGTCAACAAGAACAACTGGTTTCTGGTTGTTGGGTTTGGCAGCCTGTATGGTCATTTGTCTTGGTTTGACGGTTTCGAAAGGCGATACGGATAACGGTATCGGTTG
>CP070802.1:704069-749127 GCA_020343595.1 Caldifarciminota bacterium
CTGCTTCGGTGAGTTGGCCGCCTTCTTCAAAACCAACATATCCAGGCGGTGCACCGATCAACCTCGATACCGTATGTTTCTCCTGATACTCGGTCATATCTATCCGGACCATCGCCTCTTCGGTGTCGAACAGAAATTCAGCCAGCGACTTACTCAATTCCGTCTTACCAACACCGGTCGGTCCAAGGAATATGAACGAACCAATCGGACGGTTAGGATCTTTCAGGCCGGCACGTGAACGCCTTATTGCATCACTCACCGCAACGACGGCATCCTCTTGATCGACAAGACGCATATGGATCCGGTCCTCCATCTTCAAGAGTTTGTCCATTTCCGATTCCATCATTCGCGAAACAGGAATACCGGTCCACGTTGAAACAAGATGCGCGATATCATCTGCCGTAACCTTATCGTCAATACCGCGCTGCTTCATCCATTCTCCCCTCTTCTGCTTGTACTCTTTCTGAAGTTTTTCAGAAGCGTCTCGCAACTCGGCCGCTTTTTCATAGTTGCGCATATCGACCGCCTGTTTGCCATCGACCGTCAGCTGCTCAAGACGCTTCTCCATCTCCTTGAGATCATCCGGCATCGAATACACTTCAATGCGTGCCCGTGCACAAGCCTCGTCTATCAGGTCGATGGCCTTGTCAGGCAGGAATCGTTCGGTGATGTAGCGGTCAGAAAGCTTTGCCGCCGCTTCGATCGCACTCGCATCAATGACAACGCCATGATGCGACTCATACCTGCTCTTCAAACCTTCCAGTATCCTGATCGTATCATCTACCGATGGTTCACCAACAAATACCGGCGCGAACCTCCTCTCGAGTGCTGCATCCTTCTCGACATTCTTGCGGTACTCATTGAGTGTAGTAGCTCCAATGCACTGCAACTCACCACGGGCGAGAGCCGGTTTGAGCATATTGGATGCGTCGATAGCACCCTCGGCAGCACCGGCGCCCACGATCGTATGCAATTCGTCGATGAAAAGAATTATTTCTCCTTTTCCCTTTCTTATCTCGTCCATGACCGCCTTGAGCCGCTCTTCGAATTCACCGCGGTACTTTGAACCGGCAACAAGAGCACCCATGTCTAGCGCGAGTATCCGCTTATCCTTGAGGATCTCGGGAACATTCTTGTCCACGATCTTCTGCGCCAACCCCTCGATTATGGCAGTCTTACCAACACCGGCATCTCCAATGAGCACCGGGTTGTTCTTCGTTCGACGTGACAGAACCTGTATCAAGCGCTTTATTTCACTATCCCGGCCAATGACCGGATCAAGCTTCCCTTGTTTTGCCAGGGCGGTAATATCGCGGGCGAACCTCTCCAACGCCATATATTTATTCTCGGCGTCCTGGTCAGTCACCCGCTGCGAACCACGCATCGTCTGCAGCGCCTGGTATATCTTCTCCTTGGTAATGGCGAATTCGCGCAAAACTCTCGCTGTCTCACCTTCGCGCTCTTCCGATATCGCCAACAGCATGTGCTCAGATCCCACATATTCATCCTTCATTCGCTCGGCCTCAGCACGTGCCAGGGCGAGCATTTTCTTCGTTCTCGGCGTAATGTATATCTGTGCTGTGGCTCCGCCGTACAACTTGGGTCGCTTCTCGAGTGAATTTTCCAGCCTGCGCTGGATAAGGTCTGGCGTCACATCCAGCCGCTGCAGGATCTTCGATACCAATCCATCTTCCTGCCTGAGGAGTGCAATGAAGGCATGCTCGATATCCAATTCTTGATGATTATACACATCAAGCAGCTCCTGAGCAGAAGACAGCGCATCCTGCGCCTTCTGGGTAAATTTGTCTAGTCTCATACACGATTTAGACACGAAAGAGATGGAAATTGTTTAGAAAACCATGGCATATCTCGTTGACACCGTTGTGAATATGGGTATAATATGGGTTAATATGCTCTTAGGAATTTATGCTGTCTTAGCATTGATAGGACTATATATACTCTTTCTCAGAATTGAAAAGGCCAGGCATGAGAAGCGAGTGAGATCGATACCGTTACGCATTTGGGTAAACGGAAGCCGTGGAAAATCGTCAGTCACTCGATTGATCGCCGCCGGGCTTAGAAGCGGTGGTAAGAAAATCATAGCAAAAACAACCGGCACCAGAGCAAGCTACATTACTGATAGCGAAAATGAACAACCCGTAGTACGTCTCGGCATGCCCAATATCAGGGAGCAGGTCAGAATATTCAAGAAAGCGACCCCGGAAAAACCTGACGCGATAGTGCTCGAATGTATGGCCTTGAGACCGGACCTGCAGTACTCGGAGGCAGTACAGATCGTCAAACCGAATGTAGTCGTGGTCACAAATGTACGTGCTGACCATCTCGATGTCATGGGGCCCGGAATCAAGGACATTGCCAAAAACTTCCTCAACGCCATACCGCACGGTGCAACCCTCTTTATCGGCGATGAGAGCATACTAGAGGATAATGAGAAGATGCTGCGTATGAAGAACATAGAAATCAAATTATGTGATGTGAACCGCATTCCCGATACCACTGTAGCTGATTTTCACTATATCGAACACAAATCAAACGTTGCGCTGGCCCTTGATGTGTGCAAGAACTTCGGCATCAATGACAAAGACGCCCTGCAAGCCATGCTCTCCGCATCACCAGATCCGGGCGTCCTGCGCAGACATCTGTTAGCAGTCGACGGCAAGGAGATCGTATTGATCAATGCCATGGCCGCCAATGATCCCGATTCAACCTATATGATATGGCAGATGGTAGATAGGAACTACCCGGAAATAAATATTCTTGTGAACTGCCGACATGACAGGATCGACCGTTCTTTCCAAATGGCACAGCTCATCAGGGAGCGGATGCCGGCCGACCGCTACATACTGACCGGCAGTGGCACCGAAATTCTTTCAAGGAAACTCTACAAGACAACTGCGCACGAGAAGATCCTCGATATAGGTGGCAAAACTCCTGAGAATGTTGTGAAAGCCGTTGCTGACGCGGTATTGAACAACAGTTTCATATTTGCCATGGGCAATACAGTTGGATATGGAGAAGAAATGATGAGGCAGTTTTTGCTCCATGAAAGGAATCGATGATACTAATTGAAGCAGTTGGAATCGGCATGTTTCTAAGTCTCCTACTGACCGAGACGATCGGACTCGCCGCCGGCGGTATAGTTGTACCCGGCTACATCGCGCTTGTATTGCACAACCCGGTGCAGGTGATCGCCACCATAGTCGCAGGGTTGATCACATATCTAATCATAAAGCTGCTATCGACATATATCATAATATATGGCCGAAGGCTTTTGATCATATCCATCCTGATCGGCTACCTCATAGCATATGTTACGCGGATCGCTCCTACAATTACGTTGAATGAATTCAGTATGAATATTCAGACCGTCGGTTTTGTTATCCCTGGATTGATAGCGTATTGGATCGCCCGGCAGGGAATCATCCCGACACTTTCTGCGATGATCATCGTTGCGAGCTTGGTGCGCCTTATCATTATCATTATTCACAACGGGATGGTGTTGCCATGAGAAAGCGTGAAGGTAAGATCTCAATTCTATCACTACTCATAGTTACGACGATCACCGTTCTGTTGATGATCGTTGAATTGAATTCAAAAACCAGAGTTCAAACCGAATACCACAGCGAAAAATTGGAAGCAGCAGAAAAAGCAGACAGAGCATTTGCCGTCATCAAAGACACGGTACTGCGTATGGGCATTCCCATCGATCGAATAAATGATCCCAACGAAACTGGGATCGTCGGTCTCCAGTATTCAACTATCACCACACAACGCGGCGACCTCGAAGCGATATTGACATCGACTAATCCGAATATGGCCGCCCTCGTCGTCAGACTATTGAAAGAAGCCGGTGCCAGGGAGGATGACCTCGTGGCCGTATCCCTTACTGGCTCGCTCCCGGCACTTAACATCAGCGCAATGAGTGCGGTCGAGGTCCTCGGATTAAGGCCGGTCATAATCACCTCGGTAACCGCCTCAATGTGGGGTGCTAACTATCCGGGGCTGACCTATCTTGACATGGAAAGCATACTCGTTGAACACGGTGTTCTGAATTGGAGGAGCGCTGCTGCATCACTCGGTGGCGACGACGACGTGGGCCGTGGCTTGAGTCCCGCCGGTCGGGACATCGTTGAACAAGCCGCAACGAGAAACAATGTTCCTTTGATCGAAGCCGGGAATCTGGATGAGGCTATCGGAATCAAGATGGAAGAATTCAACGCTCCAGGCGACATCAAGATATTCATCAATATCGGTGAGAGAGTAACGGCTCTCGCCGGCGCCGTGACCGAACGTGGTTTGGTCAGACCATTCTCGATACGGTCCGGGAATGGACTCATCGCGCGTTTCTCACAATCAGGTATTCCCGTGATCAATCTGGTTGACATAACTGACCTGGCGCAGGAGAACGGGCTACCGGTCGCGCCGATACCGTTACCCAAACCTGGAGATGGCCGTCTGTTTTACGAATACAAATATTCAGTAGTGATCGCCATTGTGGCGACACTCGTTCTGGCAGTTATTTTGTTTGTCGTTTTACGTTATGACATCGATTATTATCTAAAAAGGAGAAAAAATGGTTAATCTTGTGATGGCTCTCTGCCTTTTCTCTCAGTTGCAGAAGATAGAACCTTACAAGAAATGGGAAATCGAGATAGTCACCAAGAAGACTGATGAGTACCTATTGCTGGTCAAGAACCAGCCACTTTCGTTTTCGGTTGAAGGACCAACCTATCTGAGGGTATACACAAGAATCGTCTGGCCGAAGGGAAACCTGGGCAGTGAGGTCTACAAATTGATATTACAGGAAAATGAGATCGATGAAGATATCATCACTTTTGAATCAGAGGAGTCCAATGTATCAAGGGACAAGAGAGGAAGAAGCCTGAGCAAGTGGCGCTCTTTTTATATTGAAGTACCCGAGGGCATGAATAACTACAAGTTGACCCACTGGGCATCGCCTCAGGATACGATTCTCGTTAAGTTCGCCTACGAATCACCGAAGCGCTGGGTAGAGATACCTGCCGCCGAATACGGTGCGATCATCGAGGCGATCGAAGAAGAGAGAATCGTAAAGTACTATGAGTTATCGAATAGTAGAACTGTCGCATTGCGCGTAAACGGACCGCAACGACTGCGTGTAATAGCGCGGCTGAACTACGATGAGAAAATGATCGGCGACCAGAATTATACACTCACCGTCGAAGAAAATGGAAAGATAGAAAGGTTCCCGCTTAAATGCTACAAATCGCAAATGATCACATACAAGGACAGAAAGAACATCGTGCCTTCGAATGCCCGCAGCTTCCATATCAATTTAGGCGCAGGTACGCATATACTCCGCTTTGGTTTGGCCGGCACTGTCGCCGAAAGTGCTGCCCTGAGATTTCTGGTTGAGGAAAAATGATACTATTGGCACTGCTAACAATCTGGGACTATTCATATGATTTCGACGTTGATGTGACCTATGATAACAACGTCTATGCCTATTCTCAGGAGTACATCGATGACTTCCTGAACGGCATATATCCTTACCGATTTCCTTTCGAAACGTATGACGATATGGTCACTTCGTTCGATTTTTCACTCCTGCTGAGAAGGAAATTCTTTGGAAGACGTACAACAACCTTCAGCGTCGACTTGTATTCCGGCAACTACCTGCGCAACGGACAGAAGAATTTCCAGCGCTATATTCTCGGGATAAGGCAGTCACTCGGAAGATCCGCAGTCAAGATTTCCTACCAGATCATCCCTGGTTACCTGATACGATACTACCGTGACCCCTTCGGGGGAAGCACGGATTATATCGGTTGTGAGGCGACATACCACACTGCCGCCGGTAAGTTGTCATTCATGACCGTACATGATATCAAGCTGACGGCGGGTTATAGTCACAGGTGGGATGACTATATCAAGGAATTCAATCGCCACGATGCAGACGGACATATCGTATCGTTCGGTATTGAGAAAAAATTGCACAAACATATGGATTTTGTTTTCGGCTATGAATACAGGAATTCATACACTGATTCGGCCGAAACAAATACCTCCGGATCCGACATAACACCGGATGGTTCCTTTTATCAGCATTCGCTCAGCGGCGATTTCTCCATTCAGATGGTCACAATCCTCCCGACCCTGATACGCTTGTCATATGACTACGGTTTCAGAAGCTATGACGCTTCGACAACCGATGATTCTCTACATTTCGGACGCCGTGATCATCGGCACCGAGTTATGTTAACGACCCGGTCGCGATTGATGACCGGTCTACGGTTCAAGACAATTTTGATGCGACAGTGGAGAAACGCAACATCCGAGATATTTCCGGATATTGATGCAATCAAAGATTACATTAAATACAAAGCAGGTGCAGGCTTAGAGTTTTATTACTAGGGGGTTTAGTGAAGAGTTATAACTACCTTTTTTTAGTTCTTGCCTTACTGGTGTTTTGTGGCCGACCTGAGGTCACCGAACAATTGGCATCCTATGTTATTGTAAGCGAATGTCCCTTGCCTGGGTATGCGAAGAAGATCGCCCTTGTCGACAGCATAGCCTACATCGCAGACGGACAGGGAGGCCTCCAGATCGTAAACACCAACGATCCGGACTCGACCTTTGTCATTGGACAGTATGTTGCTGATCGCGACGTTGGAGGTGTTGCTGTCCGTGACACGTTCGCCTACATAACACTCGGGTCGTCGACAAGTGGAGGGCTGGTTGTGCTGAACATCGTCGACCCGACCGACCCTGTTTTTGTCGGGCAGGATCCTTCGATCTACGCTTACGATGTCGCAGCGCCGCCGCTTGACACGATGTACGTATATGTTGCTGCCGGGTACTGGTTCCATGTCGAGGACGTGTATACATATCCTCAATACCCCTCATACGCACGGAGATTTACGACGCCGGGAGATATCAGGGCAGTATCTATGGTCGATTCGATAGCATACCTGGCTTGCGAGCAGATGGGCCTCCAGATCATAAATCTCGCCAAACCGGACAGCACTGCGCTGGTTGGGTGGGTTGACACACCCTCCAATGCACGAGGGATCTTTGTTGCTGCTGATCATGCCTTCATTGCTGACGGCCGGGGCGGTCTGATCATCATCGATGTATCAGACATTGAGAATCCAACGATCGTGAGTCAATACGACACTCCAGGATACGCCAACGGCGTCTTTGTGCTTGAGGATAAAGCATATGTTGCTGACGGTGATGGCGGATTGCAGGTGATCGATATAGTTGATATTGCGGAGCCGCGACTGTACGGCAGTTTGGAAACGTCATATGCAAATGGTGTGTTCGCGAGAAATGATACCGTGTACATTGCCGATCGCGATATGGGTTTTGTCACTGTGATCGAGGAGGCAAGATGATATTACTACTTATCCTCACACTGTCTCTCGGACAAGACAACATCTTAATAACTGAATCCACACCCTCAACGGCTGCTTTCCGCGTTGAGTTCTCCGAATACAAAAGGAATGAGCAACTGCCCATAACCCGCTTCGTGATGACCGAAACCCGACCAATCTGTGAATATGAGATTACCGAATTCGATTCGTCCCACGCTGTCAGAGACCTTGAAGAGACCGCGCCCGTAACCATCGGCGAACCGGTTAAAATAAAGAACGTAACCCTTTATCCTATCAGGATCAAACCTTCCTTCATCAATAATAATTCAAAGCAGTTCATCAAATCAGCAAATATAAGGGTCGATTTTTCGCCGCCAGCCAGAACACTGGAACTCAATCCGTCAATGAGTAGTGTCTTCGAACACCTCGTCCTGAATTTCACCTCCACCGGCGATCCGAGACCTCGCGGATACCTGATCATCACGCCGAGTGAATTCGTAGAGGAGATCGAACCGCTGGCAATATGGAAGGAGAAGAAAGGATGGGATGTCGAAATTAGAACAACCGCTCAGACCGGGAGCACCCCTGCACAAATAAGGGATTACATTGCGGACGCCTACAATACGTGGTCACCGCAGCCCGAGTATGCATTGCTGATCGGCGACGTCAACCATATCCCAGCATTCACCAATCCATCTGCGACTGACCATCCATATACCCTGCTCCAAGGTGACGATTTCTTCTCAGAATTATTGATCGGACGATTATCAGTGAGCATGGAGAGCGAACTGAATACGGTCGTTGCCAAGATCATCGGTTATGAAACGAACCCCACAATGAGCGACCCATCGTGGTATTCGCGGGCATTGATGGTAGGCGCCAACCTGCCCGGTAACATGACAACACCAATACCAACGAAACGCTGGGTCAAGGACAGGTTTTTCGATTACGGATTCAATGCGGTCGACACGGCTTTTGATCCCATGCCGCCATCGCTGATAACGAGTTCGGTTAACAACGGTGTGGCATTTGTAAATTACCGCTCTGGTGACGGCGACATCGGCGGCTGGCCATGGCCTACCTTCTACAATACCGACGTGTATGCTTTGAGCAACGGCTGGAAACTGCCGGTCGTAACGAGCATCGTTTGCTGGACCGGCAATTTTGCCGGCAATTGCTTTGGCGAAGCATGGTTGAGAGCGGGCAATCCGGTTGCTCCGAAAGGTGCAGTGGCATTCTTTGGCGCATCATCGCCCCAGAGTCACAGCCGCTGGAACAATTGTCTCGATTATGGTATCTACTGGGCGGTCCTGAAGGAACATATGTACAACCTTGGTGCTGCGCTGTACCGCGGTAAGATGGAAGTCTTTCTCAACTTTCCCGACGACACAACCATAGCTACCGGCAGTTCCTTCTACTTTCATGCCTTCAACCTTCTGGGCGATCCGTCGATCGACGTCTGGACCGGAATTCCTGATTCATTCATTGTCACACATCCATCGTCTGTTCCAACGGGTGCCAATTCATTCGCGGTTCATGTTACCGACGATGGTTCGCAACCGGTATCAGGAGCAATGGTCAGTTTGTATAAGGAGAATGAAGTCAAAGAAATACAATTCACTGATGCCTCTGGCAATGCAGATTTCAATTTCGCAACATCGACGCCGGACACACTATTCGTGACGATAACGAAGCACAATTTCAAACCATACACTGGATTTGCATCAGTAAACAATTCTGCGGTCTATGTCGGTCATTATTCTCATACAATAGACGACGCGGGCGGCAACAATAACGGGCAGGTGAACCCCGGAGAGCCGATAGGCCTCAATGTCACGCTGAAGAACTACGGCACCTCGACCACGGCGACCGGCATATCGGCGCGTCTATCCACTGAGGACGAGCACGTTACGATCACCGATTCGGTTGAATCATACCCGAATATAGCTCCAGGAGCAACGGCAACCGCATCGCCTTTTGCGTTCAATGTTGCATCTGAGACGCGCAACGGGCATATCCTCAAGTTCGACCTCGACATTACGTCGGCGCAGGGAAGTTGGTCGGGAAGCATATGGATCACGGTCAGAGCGCCCAATATCATATACAAATGGAACCAGGTGATGGATGGCAATGGCATACTCGAACCTGGTGAAACGCGAGATTTCATGCTCTGCATAGAGAACAACGGCGGCCTCGAGGCGAGCAATACATCAGGAACACTCAGGTCGGCAAACAGCGGATTGATCGTGACCGACTCGGCAGGATTCTTCGGCAATATCGCGGCTGCGGATTCCGCGACAAACAGTTCGAACTACTTTACTCTGGCGGCGAATGCGAACCTCACGCCGGGTACCAGTGTTCGATTTGCGCTCATTGTGACGGGAGACAATGGCTTCGTGGATACAACCGGATTCAGACTGACCATTGGCATCGTTGATACGAACGAACCACTTGGTCCTGATGACTACGGGTATTATGCCTATGATAATACGGACACGGATTATCCTGAAGCGCCAAACTATTCCTGGGTTGAGATCGACCCTGCCTACGGAGGTCCAGGAGATACTATAGGTCTTGCCGCCGATGAAACAAAAACAGTATCCTTGCCGTTCAACTTCAAGTACTATGGAAATTGGTACGACCGGGTGTCAATAAGCTCTGACGGATATATCGCAATGGATTCAACAGACGTTGCCGACATGTATAACTGGCACATTCCCGCTGCCGGAGGACCACCACTGTTGATCGCGCCCTTCTGGGATGACTTGGATCCAAATGCAACGGATTCGAGTGGTAACGTATGTTACTGGTATGACGCAAGCGGACATCGTTTCATAGTCGAACATTCCCGGATCCAGCATATTCACGATCCAACGAACCCGACACCATCAGAACTTCAGACCTTCGAAGTTATTCTCTATGATCCACAGTACTACTCTACACTAACCGGTGACGGAGAAATAGTTTTTCAATACATGGACATCACGAATGATGACGGCTGGCACAATTACGCTACAACAGGCATTGAGGATTACCATCACACGACCGGAATAGAGTATACGTATGCCAACGATTACCCTCCGGCCGCAGCGCCGTTGACAAATGGCCGCGCCATCAAATTCACGACCGACCCTCCAGATACGTTTACGGGCGTCTCTGAATTAAAAACAACCGCCGGTCACAAAAACATACTAAACATATCACCGAATCCATCCAAACAGCTCACGGATATCAGATACCAGATTACTGATATCAGAAACGCAGGTCTGAGAATATATGACGTGGCGGGTCGTATGGTAGAGGATCTCACCAATCAGTTATCTGTATTCGGTCAACCGTCATCGGTCAGTTGGGACCGTACTGATGTGGCAGGAAGAAGATTACCTGCGGGCATCTATTTCGTTGTCCTACAGGAAGATAGTTCCAGTATATCCAGAAAGATTGTCTTAGTAGACTAAGGCTATCACAGCCAACAATTGATATTTAGTTTTGTGAGTTTGTCTGTGACAAGCAAGTGACAGTCACAGATAAAATAAGGAGGTATGATGAGAGGTTTGATAATCTTACTGGCGCTTGCTTCAACAGCATTTGCCATCAATTACCACGGGTGCACATTAGCGCCCGACAACCAACATGGCTGGGTCGTATGCATAGACACAGTACTGATCCTATACACCAGTGACGGCGGTACTTCATGGCTGCCCCAGGAAGTACCACCCGATACGATCGGACGCCGGCTGTGGGACGTCACTTGCTTCGATGAACTACATGCCTGGACAACCGGAAAGCACAATCTACACGCCGGTGAAATTCTCGGGACGAGCGACGGCGGCGATCTCTGGGAACGACAGGAAGCAGGATTTTCGAAATATGGAACACGGGTAGAATTCTACAATCAGAACATAGGTTGGTCCGTTGGTGGAGACGGGGCACTTGCCCGCACGACAAATGGTGGAGCGCTCTGGGAACGGATTTTCACCGACTGGTATCAGGCCGAGTACTACGGCGTTTCCTTTGTCAATCAATGGGACGGCTGGATCTGCGCCGGCTGGCCTGATTCGCTGGCGACAGGACAAGGCTATATCGTATCGACAAACGACGGCGGTATTTTCTGGGACACGCTTGACGGCTATCATGCCGAGGGCTACGAAGATTTCTTCGACATCCACTTCTTCAATATCAATGAAGGAATCGTCGTTGGCGGTGACGAGAGTGACTACTCACCGATCATCTGGAAAACGACGAACGGCGGGCAGAGCTGGACCCCGATAAACGTTCCTGCCAACATCTACTACTTAAGAGCGGTTGACTTTGTTGAACTTGAGGGATGGGCGGTCGGCAAATCGGGATCGATGATACATACTACTGACGGAGGCAATACCTGGACGACACAAACCAGCCCCGCAGATAGCACGCTCTTCGATGTTGATTTCATCGACCACCAAAATGGTCTTGCCTGCGGCTATGACCATATTCTGCGGACAACCGACGGCGGCCAGAACTGGTTGAGTGTCGGCATTCAAGAATACAATGCTTCTGTCCCAACAAGCATCGCTTTGCATGCCACCCCAAACCCATTCACCAAATTGATAAACATCACCTACGGCATGGAGCAAAGCGCAGAGCGCATAGGGCTAAATATCTACGATGTTAGCGGCCGATTGGTACGGTCTTTTCATCCAGTATCAAGCATCCAGCATCAAGAATCATCTGTCGTGTGGGACGGTACTGACAACCAGGGTATACGCGCACCTGCGGGCATATATTTTGTCAGACTGAGCACGCCTGAGCAGACCGCAAGCAGGAAACTTGTCTTGCTTGAATAGGAGCAGGATATAACATGGGAGGCAGCTACGCGCAATAGAAGATACGCCGCAACCTTGATATTCCTGATACTGTCTGCTTCCCTTTTGACTGCGCAGCAGACCGGTGCGCGGTATCTGATCATCACCCACGACAATTACTACAATGCTCTCCAGCCGCTGGCGCGCTGGAAGACGCAGAAGGGCATGAAGGCAAGAATCGTCACGCTCTCTGAGACGGGGAGTGATTCGACCGAAATTAGAAACTACATCGTAAATGCCTACAACACCTGGGATATTAGACCAGAATATTTACTGATAGTCGGCAACAAATATCAGGTACCCTTCCCCCGCTTCGTCCACGCAACCAGTCTGGTATCATACAGTGATAACTATTATGCAGATGTCGAGGGCGACTTTCACAATGAACTGTACCACGGCCGTTTGTGGGTTTCGGATACTATACAGGCGAAGACGGTCGTAGCCAAGATCCTCGGATATGAGAAAGATCCTGAGGTGTGGCCAGATTCTTTGTGGTTCAGAAAGGGCACGACGATCGTGAATGAATGGGAGCAAGGTCAGCCATCGTCGGGCGCTTTGTACTGGGCAGATGCGCGCTTTGCACACCAGCAAATGATAGATGCAGATTTCGTGCATATTGACTCATTCTCTTACTGGCTCGGCCATGACAGTACAGATGTCCTCAACGCAATAAACGAAGGCAGAACGTACATGCTATTCCGCGGCATTGCCGGAGGCGATTGGCTGTGGCCATTCGCCGGTGTAAATACTGCACTGATGAATAACGGTTGCAGAATGCCCGTTGTACTCTCAGCAACGTGCGCGACCATCGAAGGCATCGGCCGGGACTGGACTATCGCTGGAACACCATCACAGCCCAGAGGAGTCGTCGGATTCTTTGGCACTACCACGTCACTGTTCGCGGCAGCAGAGATGCGCAGTATATTGTCTCGCGCGACTACCGAATGTCTTTTCAGCGACACAGGTTCGCTCGGTGCATCAGTTGAAGCCGGCAGGCTTGCGTATTACGCACAATACAACGACCTCATCGAATATCACAGTTGGATGCTTCTTGGCGACCCAGAGATGTCCATGTGGACCGCAACTCCACAGAACATCTTTGTCGGCCACAATATATACTTCCATACCGGTATTTGTACGGCGACGGTTTATGTCCAAGACGGCTTAGCTCCGGTCCACGGCGCACTCGTTTGCGTCGCGGCAAAAAACGACAGTACATTCTATCACTACGGCTATACCGACCATCTGGGCGGTATTCAATTCATTGATACACTGAATATTCCCGGTGATTCGGTATATATTACGGTGACCGGAAGAAATCTCAAACCATATCATAATTCCCGACCCGTACTCTACCTGAACGGGCCGTACGTAAACCTCTACTCATTCATTCTGCTC
Organism: Caldifarciminota bacterium; assembly: GCA_020343595.1. Classification (GTDB taxonomy): domain Bacteria; phylum Hydrothermota; class Tepidihabitantia; order SM23-42; family SM23-42; genus SM23-42. The sequence goes on from CP070802.1 coordinate 717,688, forward strand.
GACTCGATTGGTGGCAATGGTGACGGAATAGCCAATCCGGGAGAAGACATTGAAATACCGTTTTGCGTGAAGAACTGGGGTAACGCAGCGGCAACCGGTGTTTCGGCAACAATCGAACTGACCTCGTCTAGTGCATATTGCACCCTTTACGATACGATCAGATACTTTGGTGATATCGCACCGTACGAATCTGTCCATGTCTACCCGGATGGTTACAATGTCGTGATAGATACGAATTGCCCCGACCTGCAGGAGATCGACCTGCGCATGCGCATCAGCGATGCCGGAAAGACAACCTGGTTGTCAGAATTGGGGTTCACTGTCCATTCACCGCAGGTACTGTATCAGGATTACTACTTTGACCAATATGTCAAGTACACAAATGCCGGCGATACGAGTCAATTGGTCGTCGAGCTATTGAACACCGGTTCATACGTAGCCCAGAATCCAACCGGGCGAATATCCTCAAGCGATTCACTAATTACCATAATCGATTCGCTCGCTGATTTCAGCACGATCCTTCCGGACAGTACTGGTTCTAATGCTTCCGATCCTTTCATTGTCACAGCTGCGGCAAACTGCCCGACCGGTTATACAGCAACTATCACACTTAACATAAGCGTAGGTGTTTACACGGCAGACTATGAATTCACGATTCATGTTGGGCAGAAGGATTATTTTGTATGGGATCCGGATATCAATCATTCGAGTGGACCATCGATAGATGAATTGCTCGATTCGCTCGGTTTTTACGGCGAATACAGTATCACATTACCATACGAACTTCTCTCACTCTACAAATCTCTTTTCGTCTGTGCCGGTGTTTACCCGGATAACTATCTCATCATTGATACGAGCCAAGCCGGCAGCGCTATCGAACACTTTCTCCAGCAGCAGAGCGGCAATGTTTATCTGGAAGGTGGTGATGTCTGGTACAGTCCACTGGTCAGCCACGGCTATGATTTCGGACCGCTCTTCGGCATCGACCCGGTATACAATTCGATCGGCACATTTACCGGTGTCTCCGGATGCACCGGAACCTTCACCCAGAACATGGCATTCAACTACACAGGCGAAGCGACCATGCTCGACTATATCGATTCAACCGGTGGCTCGCAGTTGCTCTTCAAGAAGACCGGCAGCAACTACGGCTGCGGCGTCGCCGCCAACAACCGGACGGTCGGGCTCTCCTTTGAACTAAGCGGCCTGGTCGACACCACAGCGCCCTCGACCAAGACCCATCTAATCGCCGCAATAATGGATTACTTTGGTGTCCCTCCTACCGGGGTTGACGAAGAGCTGGAATTCAAGAGCACTTCTGCGACACCGGTGCTGCTCATCAATCCAAATCCGGCGCGGTACGGTTTCAGCATCAACTTGCACGGATTAGCAATGGAGAAGATCACACTCAAGGTATATGATGTTTCTGGACGCTGTGTCTGCACCTTGGCCGATAACACCGTGCCTGATGAGGCACAGCAAGTATTCTTCTGGAACGGACTCGACGAGCGGAACCGCAAAGCACCCGCCGGCATCTACTTCGTAAGGCTTGAGACACGAGGCACCCATAACACGGTAAAAGCCATAATCCTCCGCTAGACAGCCCCAACATCGCTTCTCTATTGACTGACGCGCGTTTTGGCGTATAATTACCTGACTAGGAAGTGTCTTATAATGACAGCATAATAAAAGGAGAAGGCATGAGGAAGTTCATTTTTTTTATTATCATATTATTGGTGGGAGTTCAAGCTCAGGAGACCGGTGCAAAATACCTGATCATAACGCACGACGATTTTTATAATGATATCCAACCCCTTGCCGAGTGGAAGCACAAAAAGGGCATGCGGACAAAAGTCGTCACCCTCTCGGAAATTGGTACGACATCGACCCAGATCAAGGACTACATAATAACCGGTTTCAACACCTGGCCAGTGCGGCCAGAATTCGTTCTGCTCGTCGGTGCGCCGAACCTCATTCCCTGGGGACAGACCTATCCATACTCGGATCACTTCTATATGAATATGAATGGGGACATATACAACGAAATCCTGCTGGGCAGACTGACCGTGCACAACAACACCGAAGCTCAAACCGTGGTCAACAAAATTCTACAATACGAACGCACGCCTTACCTGGGTGACTCAACGTGGATGCGCAACGCGTGTCTTGTTGTCCGGGAAGATGGTTCAATATACCCTCCCCAGCCAGGCAGTGATGACTATATCTACTGGGGTGACAGTAGACATGCTTACAATTTGATGCTGGCAAACGGATATATCAGAATGGACACGCTCTCCCGATTACTCGGCGACACATACAACGACATCATCCAGTCGGTCAACAATGGCACCGCCTTTGTGCAGTATCGAGGACAGGGCGTCGGTAACTGGTGGTCGCCATTTGGGGTCAATCCTGATAATACTGCAAACGGCAGCATGCTGCCGATCGTACTCTCGATAACGTGTTCAACAATTGGTACTGGTTCAATACCAGACGGCGCCGAACGCTGGCTTTTGACCGGAAGCCCGACGACACCACGCGGTGGAAGTGGTTACTTTGCGACAACGACGGTCAGAGGCGGCGTCGCCCACATAAGAAGCGCAGTTTCGAGAGGTTTCTTTACTGCTATCTTCACCGATCGAATGAGGACTTTCGGTGAAGCGTGCGAAGGTGGAAGGTTGAACCTGTACAACCTCTATAGCGATGCGTATGACTACCAGGGATTCTGTACGCTCGGCGATCCGGAAATGAATATCTGGACCGCGACGCCCAGGTCTATAGATGTTGCGCACGTACCGTCTTTGGCCGCTGAAGACGAAACCTTACTGGTGACCGTTACGCTGAGTAACGGCGGCCCGATCGATTCGGCGCTGGTGTGTGTCGTTCTCGATACAACGGTATACGAGTACGGTGTTACAGACAACAACGGGCAGATAGTACTCCAACTCCCGAGTATGCATCCGGGACAGATGGATATAACCGTAACCGGCCGGAATCTCATTCCGCACGAAGGGGCGATCGAGATCGTCGGCAACAACGCATATCTGCAACATCAGAGTCATACAATAAACGATTCACTCGGCAACAACAATGGAATACCGGAAAACGGCGAAACGATACTCCTCACAGCGACGGTCGCGAACATAGGTCTACAGCCCGCCAGCGGGGTGAGTGCAACACTGAGATCAGATGACGAGCTCATAGAAATAATCGACAGTGTTTCCTATTATGGAGACATACAGCCCCAGGACTCGGCTGACAATATCAGCCCCTTTGTCATCGCCATATCCAATACGTGCCCCGACGGTCACATCGCAGGGTTGCAACTCCTGATGACCGATTCTGGAAGCAACGAGTGGCTTAGCAACTTCTCGATAATCATCACTAGTACTGCATCGGGCACCTGGATAGGCCCGGATGAATACGGGTATTATATCTACGACGATACGGATACACTGACCGGTTACGCTCCCTCATTTGACTGGTATGCTGGTGCGATGACCATTGTTCCTGAAATAAGTGATGAAGATGCTGACACCGTAACTTATTCACTGCCATTCACTTTTCCATTCTATGGTCTGAGTTACAATGCAGTAGGTATGTGCTCCAATGGTTTTCTTGAAATGGGCGCATCGACCCATCGGTTTGGCACTAACGCGCAGATACCGGCATCAGGTGGCCCGAGAAGATTGCTCGCGGCATTCTGGGATGACCTCGATCCTACGGTCGATTCTGGCTCAGGGGATGTATACTATGCTTATGATACAACCAATCATCGCTATGTAGTGGAATTCCGCAGCATCGGTCACTGGGGTACAGTTCCCCAGACCCAGCGCGAAACATTCCAGGTACAGCTGCTCGATCCGCAATACTACACTACACCGACCGGCGATGGAGAAATACTCTTTCTCTACGATACGGTGATGAACGCCAGTTCGAATACGATCGGCATTGAAGACCATACTGAAGCGCGCGGACTGCAGTACGTCTACAACAACAACTATCATCCAAATGCGGCACCGCTGCAGAACGGACGTGCGATACTAATAACAACGAAAACACCAGCCGGAATCTGGCTGCATACCGTCAACTATTCTTTTGAGGATTCAACCGGTGGTAACAATAACGGTATCATAGACCCCGGTGAAACCATACAGATCTTTGTGCAATTAATGAACAGCGGTAACGCAACAGCGAACGATGTTACTACGATTCTCAGGACCGGTGACCCTGATGCTAACATCACTGACAGCACTGCAGCATTCGGATTGATCTCAGCCGGTTCAGTGGCGACAAATTATGGTGATCCATTTGTAGTCGAGATCAGTGCCACACCATCAGATACAACGATTGGTTTTGTACTTGATATCAGCTGCAACAGCGGAGCATACCACAAATCAGACTACTTCACCTTCTACCTGTACGGCTCGCCCGGGGTGGAAGAATTGAAAAGCGGCATATCTACCATCGCCACCCTCAGCATTTGCCCCAACCCCTTTAAACAGGCAGCCGCCATTAGCTACACCCTTCCCTATTCAGAACAGACGACACAGGCGGTTTCCACCTTGAAGATATACGACGTAACCGGAAGAATGGTCAAAGACCTTTCAGGAATGCTGCAGGCTGGCGGCTACAGCGCAACATTCAGGTGGGACGGCACTGATCACAATGGACGGCGCGTCGCCAACGGTATCTATTTCATTGCTCTTGACTCCCAAGATTTTCAGGAAAGGGTAAAGGTGATCCTGATCAAATGATCTTGCTGCTTTTCATCCTCACGCTCGACCCCCGCTACCATACGCGTGACGAAGTAGCCCATGAATTGGACTCGATAGCAAGAAGCTATCCTGACATCACAATGCTCGATACCATCGGCTACTCGTCTTTTGATTCTATTCCTTTGCTCGGCCTGAAAATATCTGATAATCCGGCTGCGGACGAGGACGAACCGGCCGTACTCTATATCGGGTGCCACCATGCCGAAGAGATACTCGGCATTGAGATCTGCATGTACATGATCTCAGAACTGACCAGTAATTACAGCACGGATTCAACGATCACCGGGTGGATCGATGACCGTGAAATATGGTTTGTGCCACTGATGAATCCGGACGGCCACAGCGTGGTGATGGCGCCCCCCGAAACCCTCTGGCGTGACACTACCTGGCGTGACAACAAAAGCGACAACAACAATAGCGGATTCTTTGAACTCGAATATGATGGTGTGGACCTGAATCGTAATTATGACTTCTACTGGACTGAAGGTGGAAGCACCGATCCCACATCAGAGTTCTATATAGGCCCGCACTCCTTTTCCGAGAACGAAACGCGCGCGATAAGGGACCTCACCTATGCAAACAACTTCACCTTCTGCATTACATACCATTCGGCACGCTACGGCCTGACCGAAGTTGTGTACTTCCCGTGGGATTGGGAAGGTGGATTCTCCCCGGATTTTCCTTTTATAAGGACTATTGCCGATACGATCTCGAAACGGATAATAAGGGATTCAGGCATAGGATACTACAGCGCATTGCCGGGTCAGGGATTGGACGGCCGCGCACGAAATTGGCTCTACGGCGTATGCGGTGTTTTCACCTACTGCATCGAGGTAGGTACGACAACAATTCTACCAGCATCAATGGTCGATGATCTGTGTCAAAGAAACCTACCCGGTGCATATTACTTGCTTGAGCGAGTATCGGAATGCGGTATTACGGGTCACATATACGATTCATTGACCGGTGAACCTTTGAGTGCAGAGGTCATTATACACAACTACTACGACCCGAATCTGCCTCCACGCAAAAGTGATCCGCAGTACGGTCGCTTCTTGAGAATCCTAAAACCAGGAACATATGATATCGAGATACGTAAACACGGTTATGCCTCCATCTACTACGACGACATGCAAATCACCGACGGCCGGATGACGGAATTTGACATTCTAATGAGTAGAACCGGAGGGGAAATGCCTGCACCCATTCTTCAAAAAAAAATAAATGTGCGACCGAACCCGAGCAGCCATAACGTTCTCATCGAGATTGACGATGGAATGGCGCTCAGTTCACTGACTGTGTATGATGTGTCCGGACGTTTGGTAAAGAACTTTGAAAATCCGGATCGTAGAGTGATATGGCAGGGAGTGGATGAACAGAACCGCGCCGTCGCCGAAGGTATCTACTGGTTGTTGGGAAGAAGTGAAGAGGAGCGAACAATACAGAAGATCGTTCTGTTGAAGGGTTCGTTTAACCAATAGATCGCAAACCTGATTCTCGGCATCATTAGACGAGAGCTATTATCAATACACAAACGACAACCCATGACATCAGGCACAGCTGAAGCGGCAAATCGCTGAACAGCACCTTTTCTGGAATATCTGTATCAAGCTTTTGGTATGTAATGTACAGATACCGGAAGATACCGTAGATAACAAAAGGTATCGTGAATATTAGATTCTTGGTCCCGAATTTGGCAACGGTATCAGGCGCGAGTGTATAGAGACAGTACGCAACTATACATGCAGCAGTAACAACAGAGATCATCTGGTTCAGGAGTGTCAGTGAATACTGTGATAGTATCTTCCGGTGTTTTGATGCATCTTCTCCAAGCAAAACGATCTCTGTCCGACGCTTGGCGACCGCGAGAAATAGCGCAATCAGTAGAGTGCAGAGCAGCAGCCAGGAAGAAATCTCTACGTCTATTGCGACGGCACCAGCAATCGCCCTCAAGACATATCCAAAGGCTACGAACAAAACGTCGAGTATCACGATCTGTTTCACCCCAAGAGAATAGGTAAGCATCAAAAGACCATAAGCGCAGCAGATAATAAGGAAGTCAATACCAAGGAAATAACTGCTCGCAATGGACAACAACATGAGTATACAGGCGAGGGCACCTGCCTTTTTCCTTCGTATCCGACCTGCTGCAATGGGTCGTTTTGATTTGACCGGATGCTTAAGGTCATCCTTGTAATCGATGATATCATTGATGATATACCCACTGCTGCTGAGAATTGAAAAGACTACGAATGCAGCAATACTCTTCGTAATGCTGGTGGGAATCAGGAAATTTCGACTGAAGATGAGCCCGGCAAAAACAAATACATTCTTCAACCATTGCCGGGGGCGTAATAATCTAAAATAATCCTTCAATTACCCGCCTCCCCGAGAAATCTAGTCTAATCAGAAATCCGTGGCACTCGTGAAATTGAAATCGTTGATCTTCACTGCCGGAACAACAGTACCCGTGGCAAAACGCGAACCGTAGCCCGGATCACCTGCAACCAATTCCGTTCGATTCGAAATACTCTGCACCCTGTTCAGAACGTCGATGATATTCTCTGTGAATCTCAAGTTCTTCACACCTTTCCTGACCCTACCATCTTCGATCAGAAAAGTACCGTCTCTGGTCATCCCGGTAAATACTAGTTTGTGGGGATCGATGATATTCGTATAGTGAAAACGTGTCACTAGTATGCCTCTCTTGGTTTCGCTTATCATCTCATCGATAGTCTTCTTGCCGGGTTTCATGACGACATTCAAAGGTATCGGGCCGAACGGGTTGGGTGCGCCGAGCGCGTGCCCGGTTGATTTCTTTTTCTCCTTGTATGCCGCCAATGAGTCGTAGACTACATTTTTGGCAATACCCTTATCGATCAAAACAAGACGTCTCTTGGGAACACCCTCGAAATCGAATGGAAAAGCAAACCCCTTTTTTGCAAAGGGATCATCGATCACGGTGATCCTCTCATCTACGATCTTCGTACCCAATTTGCCGGTCAAATAAGAGCGCTCTTCTTGAAATATCTTGCCGTTAAATGCATAGAATGACAAGTAATCTATGAATTCACTAGCGGCAAGTGGTTCGAATATCGTTGTGTATCGACCCGGCCCCAGTTCCGCGGGGTCTTTTGAAAGCAATGCTTTTCTTGCTGCTGTTTCCGCGAGTTCCTGAAAGTCAACATCACGCACATCGCGGTTACCGGCTTGTGCATACCCGGTCGAGTTACCGGTCGACATAACGACATTACTAAAAACATCGCCGCAGACCGAATGAGCAAAAACGCCCAGCGAATTCCCCACACATATCTCCGCAGTACCGTTTGACACAGAACCAAAGGCATCGAGCTCGTTCCGCCTGGCAACATCTACGACCGCTCCAACCGCTCTTGCGCGGTCTCGTTCAGAGAACGATCCCGTACCCTTCACATTAACATTCAGCTCACGGTACCTTCCCGAAGCAAGCTTCGGCAGCGTAACGAAATCAGTATTCTCTTTCTGGAAGCGGGCGATCTTCTCGGCCCAAGCAACGGCTTCACGAATCTTCCCCGGATCAAGGGAATTGGTTGAAGCAATACCGAGCTTTTTACCAAACACAACACGAATTGAAATGCTGCTGTTCGACTCACTGACATTCTGATGGATGTAGTTATTGGCAAAACGTGTAAGAGCCTGCTCATGATTAACGATAGAAACCTCGACCTGATCAGCCTTTGAGCTATCTTTCACAAAATTAATGATTTTTCTGGCTTCTCTTTTTCCGATCATACAACTCCTTTTCTATGGCGCTCCATGCCATATTCTATATGGAATTACCTCGAAGTCAACATTCATCCAGGTGTGATGGAATTACAGATACCCTGCCTGATCACACAGATTTGAAACGAACGTCAGATATGTTCAAGGAGGATCTTCACCCCGATGATTACCAGAATAAGCCCACCGATGATCCTGATCCTTTTTTTGAAGAATGCTCCCAGTCTATCGCCAAGATAATACCCGAAAAAAGAGAGCAAGAACGTTACAATACCAATAATGAGTATGGTTCGAACGATGGCAACATCCAAGAATGCAAAACTAACACCTGCCGCCAGGGCATCCACGCTCGTTGCTACGGAAAGCAAAAGCAGAATATGAATGTCAAGCGGATTGACACCGGAGCGCTGTGAGCCGGTTTGCAGGGCTTCGTACATCATGTGCATACCAATGAAACAGAGGAGAACAAAAGAAACCCAGTGGTCGATGCCACCGATAATGTCACTGAGCAATGAGCCCGCTGTCCAACCAATTATTGGCATGCCAGCCTGAAAAATACCAAAGAACATGCCTACCTTCAGAGCATGCCTGAAACGGACACGCGGGGCGGCAATACCGCTGCTCACGGCTACAGCAAACGCATCAAGAGCAAGGCCAAGCGCTATAAAGAAGGTTACGAGTATATTCATAATGCGGGATTCAATATGAAGAACAAACTCGACTCATCTACTTCTTCGATGCGAAATGTAACCGGCACACCCATTACAATACCACGAAATTGCTCAGGAGTGATCGTCGTTGCTACAAATCCGTCTCGGCACGCAATAACACCGTCGCGTGTTCTGTCACGGTCGATTTCGCCGATCAATCCTTCCCTGGCTTGTAGCTCAAACCACTCCAACCGATGCTGCCATATTTTCGGAGAATAGCTGGAGAAATAAACCTTTCCATTACCCTTTGCCACGCGGACACTTTCACGGATGAGTTCTTTCTGAGCAACGTGAAACGCAGAAATACCATTCTGGATGCAGACTACGTGATCGAAGGAATGATCAGCAAATGCCAATCTTATCGCGTCCATTACAGCCAAATGGCAATTGCATTCACGTCGCAGGAAGAGCCGGGCAGATTCAATATTCGCCGCTGATATATCTATGCCATATACTGCTCCAGCGCGTTCTGAAAGGTATTTCATGACTCGTCCGTATCCGCATCCTAATTCAAGGACGCTCTCCCCAGGAACTAAGTATCTTGCCACGTAATCCATTTCACCAACGAGATATTGCTGAATACGAGGCGGAGCCATATCGTAGCAGCGTTTCAATCGGTCGCCATAAAGCTTGTCAGCGTAGTATCCTATCATATGAAAGCTATGATGGAAAGTTCTGGTGTCCTGCTTTGATTATTCTAACTCGTCAAGCCAGCCGGCAGTCGCAACTAGCCTGCGCTTGAAAAACTTACCTGAATCAGCAGGGTCTTTTGCCTGATGGTATCTAAAATACATATACCCGTCCGAAATACCCAGTATCTCGACCTTGCCGGTTCTATGCGACATGACGTATCTAAACCTTTTGCTCGGACCATCCAACATCCTCTTCGCACGTTCGACGACCTGCAATCCCTTGTGCAGCGACACTTGAAAATTGTGTTTCACGCGCTTTACCGGACGGCATTGGAATACATAATACGGTTGTATGCTAACCTTCAGCAATTGCTTTTGAAGGTCGGCAAGGATCTCTGGAGTATCGTTCACGCCCTTAAGTAGAACAGCTTGATTGCTAACAGCAATCGATGCTCTTTCGAGGGCCTTTACCGCAACTACGGTCTTCTGCGAGATTTCACGAGGATGATTTATGTGCGTAACCACAATGATCCTCTTCTTATATGTTGTATAATACCTGAGTAATTCAAGGAGATGCTTGTCTGAGAGAATGCGATCTGGCATGGCAACCGTAATCTTAGTACCGAATCTGATGAAATTCAGATGATCAATTGCCGAAAGTTTCTGCAGGAATCGCTCGATAATATCTGTTGAGAGAATCAGGGGATCGCCACCGCTCACCAGAACATTGGTTATTTCAGTATGTCTTTCGATATACTTAACCGCATCATTGAACCGTCTCAATATCTCGCCGGTTTCCAACCCAATTAGCCTCTTTCTGAAGCAATAGCGGCAGTACGTGGCACAGCGGTTCGTAGCGAGTATCAATGCGGTCTGTGCGTACTTATGTTGAAGCCCCGGCATCATTGTATTGGATAACTCACCACTCGTATCATATTGTCCAAGAAGATTGAATTCTTCGGCTGACGGGACGATCATCTTTCTTATGGGATCATCAGGATCGTTCCGGTCAATGAGAGAAAGATAGTGATGGCTGATCCGCATTGGATGTCTCTCGATGACATCTGACATCTGCCTTTTCTCTCGCTGCGATAGCCACAGATGTCTGTCGAGATGGACAACAGTCCTTATACTTTCTCTGAGCTCACGACGCCACGTATAATCAGCATGTATTCTTCCTCTATTTGTCTCTGTTCTTTTCATCAGGATAACCTCATTCTCAGGCATGTTTTACTCCACACTCCTTGAATCTGCAACAGTAATTTTACTTACATATATTATACACGAATTCCTCCAACATGTCAATGATACAAATGACCATGTATTAGAGAGGAAGTGATATCACCTAAAAAAATGTACGACTAAGTACTATACAATATAACTGATCTAATCATTTTCACGTGTGAAAAGTAATCTCAAACCTAGTCCCCGTGTTCTTATGACTCTTGATGCTGATACTGCCGCCATGGTCTTTCACTATTTTCTGCGCGATATACAGACCGAGACCCGTTCCACTTTTCTTTGTGCTGTAGTACGGACTGAAGATCCGTTTCCTTTCCTCCTCGTCCATACCGATGCCGTTATCAGCTATGATGAGCCTTATCTCGCCGCGTGATTCTTCCAGGCTGATATCAATCTTCGGCTCGCGGTCCTTCAGCGCAGTGACCGCGTCGATTGCGTTCACAACGATGTTCAGAAGTGCCCTCCTGAAATCATGCGGGCTGCCGACAAGGTCCATGTCGGCTCCGATGGCCTTATTCAGCTCTATGTTCTTATCTTTTATGCTATTCTCTATCAAAGGAGCAAGATCGTTCAGAATATCGCCAATTTTGAACGAGATCTTTTCTCTCATCTTTGGTCTCGCAAGCATCAAGAAATCATTCACCGTTTTTGTAAGAACATCTATCTCATGCTTCAGACTCCTGGTAATGCGCACGTAGTCAGTGTCCTCACTGGGGAATTCCTTCGTTAATCTTTGTATTCCAATTGAAAGACCATTCAGTGGGTTCTTAATCTCGTGGGCAAGGTTCGCCACGAGATTTCCGAGGAAGACAAGCCGCTCTGCTTCTTCTCGTTCCCTCTCGAACTCCCGTATTGTGGTTACGTCGTGCAATATGGCGATCGCACCCGAAATCCTCTGTCTTTTATCGAAGAGTGGATACGCTGCGTACCGAAGATCCCGGCCAAAAACCTGCTTCTCGTCGGCGACCTTCTTACCTTCTTTTATTACTCTTTCAATGTCAAAGGGATCCTCAGGTAGTATTCTTACATAGGTATTTCCGACGAGAAAATCCTCATCGAAGGTAGACATCGTACAGAACATCTCATTTACTGCAGTGATCATTCTTTTCTGGTCCACAAGCAAAACACCGTCTTCAATTGCTCCAAGAGTTTTATTGAATAGATCTTTGATATTAGCGTAGGATTGATAATTCATTAACCATAGAATCAAAAGAAAACTTGCCCCGAATATTATCACGAACAGTGCGATCAATTGCCCTTCTGTCCTCCTGACGTGCCGATAATAACTACTGAGGCTTATTCCGATTCTGAAGATACCAACAATCTCGCCCTCGATAATAAAAGGACGCACTAACTCAAGAATATTCTCATCATTGAATTTTTCGATACGGCTTGTCTCGATCCTGTTTTCTACGACTCTAACCAACTCAGGGTCATCCTCAATTCTGCTTATCGTCTCGATATTAGGCGTGGCAAACAATATGCCTTCGGTATCCTGAAGTACAAGGTAATTGACCATCGGATTCGCCGACATTTGACTCATTATCTTGTTGATGCCAAATTCGGTACGAAATTCTTTTATCACCTCTGCCGATAGTTCAATTTGGTATATGCGTTCGGCAACCACATAGACAAACCGCATGAATGTTTCGTTCGCGACGTCAAAATACATAAATGAAATCGGCTCTTTCTGCTCGAAAATTTCATCACTGACAAGAAAGGGTGCCCCGGAGCCCAAAATCGTTTGTCTGGTTTTCTTATTGAATACCGCGATAGAGTGGAAGCCAAAACTCTGTCTTATGTTCGTGGTATTTGATCGTGTAAGATTGGCCTCGAGCGCACTACAGACGCCGAGCATTTTATCGATGAGTTCATCCTCTAACCGAGCTTCGGCAAAGATCATATTCTCCTGCGTCGAAGCAATAACCGAGAGGAAGGAGCGCGCCTGTTCTTTGATGAGATCGAGCATTATCCGCCGGCCGGCGAATAGTCCAAAACCAAGGAACGTTCCTAACAGAACCAGGAGTATTATGCCTAACAACAAGTACCTTCTCATTCCTCTGGCCATGTACGTTCATAATAACCAAAAGAATCGATGAAGTCAATATTATGAAGGGCAATGTAATCATATATTCACAAAGATCAACAGAATAACTCAGATCATGTTCATAAGGTCACCAACACACAAATTTGTGGCACCTGTTACACTCAATGTAGAGGGCAGAACGCAATTGACTAAAACCTGAAAATCGATAATATATAGCACGGAGGCATAATGAAAAGAGACTTTATCACCATGTTCGACCTAAAGAAAGAAGAAATCCACCAAATATTCGAGCTCGCGAAGACCCTGAAGAATTCGCAGAAGAAAGGTGTGGAGCATCGGATACTGAAGTACAAAACACTTGCCATGGTATTTGAAAAACCATCATTGAGAACGAGGGTTACATTCGAAACAGGCATGACACAGCTTGGTGGTCACGCCATATACCTTGCGCCCTCAGACATCCAACTGGGCAAAAGGGAAACAGTACCGGATGCAGCAAAAAATCTTTCTCGTTGGGTTGACATTGTCATGGCTCGCGTTTTTGCCCACAAGACGGTCGATGATCTGGCAAAAAATGCAACGATACCGGTCATTAACGGACTCTCTGATCTGGAGCATCCATGTCAGATCATGGCTGACCTTTTCACCATCGTCGAAAAGAAGGAAAGCCTTGAAAATATAACGCTTGCGTACATTGGTGACGGCAATAATGTCTGTAATTCATTTATGGCAGCCTCCAACATTCTTGGTCTCAGACTCAAGATCGCAACACCAGCAGGCTACGAACCCAATAAAAACTATATCGCAAAGGCAAAGTACACCGCGCTCACAAACGATCCGCGCGCGGCGGTCAAAGACGCCGATATTGTCTATACCGATGTCTGGGCATCAATGGGACAGGAAAAGGAGGCCGCGCAGAGGAAAGAAGTATTCGCACCGTTCCAGGTCAATGCGGAGTTAATGAAGCACGCAAAGGAAGATACTCTTGTAATGCATTGCCTCCCTGCACATCGCGGTGAAGAGATAACCGACGAAGTCATCGACGGTCCACATTCAATTGTTTTTGATGAAGCCGAGAACCGGCTGCACATTCAAAAGGCAATAATGGTCTGGCTCAGTCAGCAGCACTGATCAACGCATGTCCGCTGAGCAGCTAACCTGTCTCATCATCTTTGTGATCGCTTACATTGCGATCATAGCGTTCCATAAATACAAATTCATTATTGCCTGGATTGGCATTGGTTTCATCCTGATTTTCGGTATTCTATCGCCGCTGGAATTAATGCAGTATATCAACTGGAACATACTTGGCATATTCTGGGGCAGCTTAGTTGTCGCCGAGCTATTCATTCACTCAAGAATTCCGGCCTACCTTGCCGAAATGATCATAGACCGGTCCAAGAATCTCGTCTGGGCAATCATATGGTTGTCGGCCTTCAGCGGGGTTATTTCGGCTTTTGTCGAGAATGTCGCGACTGTTCTGATCGTGGCGCCGATCGCATTTGAAGTTTCTCGTAAATTAAAAGTTTCACCGGTGCCATTCATCCTGGGCATATGCCTTTCCTCTAACCTTCAGGGCACCGCAACGCTCGTCGGTGACCCGCCCAGCATGATACTTGCCAGTTACACCCGTATGACATTCAATGACTTCTTTTTCTTCAATGGGCGGCCGAGCCTTTTCTTTGCAGTCGAATTTGCCGCCATAGTTTCACTCATTGTTCTCTATTTTATCTTCAGAAAAGAGAAGAAGCCTATTCAACCTATCAAGCCTGAGAAAATCGTCAGCAAATTTCCTGGCTTTCTGCTCTTTGGGCTTATTCTGGCTTTAGCAATTGCCTCATTCTTTGGGGGATTCATGGATTACCTGGGTGGTCTCGTGTGTATGATATTTGGCGCCATCGGTGTCGCCTGGAGCTTCTTTTCGCGCAAAATCAAAACATTCCATGTACTCA
This sequence comes from Caldifarciminota bacterium, assembly GCA_020343595.1. Classification (GTDB taxonomy): domain Bacteria; phylum Hydrothermota; class Tepidihabitantia; order SM23-42; family SM23-42; genus SM23-42. The sequence continues at coordinate 732,808 of CP070802.1, forward strand.
AGGACATGGACTGGGAAACTCTGTTTTTTCTGGCGGCGATATTCGGTATTGTTGGATCATTGACCGAGACCGAAACAACAACCTTCCTTGCTCATGCTGTGGGCAAATTGACTTCGGGTAATTTGATCGTAACCTACCTGATCCTGGTCTCGTTCTCGGTATTCGTCTCAGCATTTGTAGATAATGTTCCATATTTCACCGCGCTAGTTGGCATTATTCCCATGCTCGCCTCTTCGTACGGCTATCCGGTTTACCTGCTTTTGTTCGGTACTATAATCGGCACAACGGTCGGTGGCAATATCACACCAATAGGCGCGTCTGCGAACATTGTTGGTGTCGGGTTGCTGAAGAAACAAGGATATGCGGTTAACTTCTACGATTTCGTTAAGGTAGGTCTCCCCTTCTCACTCCTTGCTGTCGCAGCAGGAGCGCTCTTCGTCTGGATATTTTGGTCGTAGCATACTCTCAATAATGTCCACTTTGTGTTGCTTGATTAATTGCCGGATATATATATAATAGATCAAATGCTCTACAATATTGTCTCATACATTGCACGGGATCCTATAAGAAAAATATTCGCCACCGTATTCGCTTTTGGTTTGTGGATATACGTAGCGATCGGCAATAACTACTCGTACAACAAAGAGATAAAGGTGGTGTACACGAATCTCGCCGATACTCTGATCGTTGTTGATTCGGTACCGAGCATCAGAGTCACCTTCTCCGGTCGCGGTGGAGCACTTTTCAGCATATGGGCTGCTCCCCCAAAGGCACAATGCGATCTCAGAGAAAAGGAAATCGGCCGATTTGAGATACCTACAAGAGATCTTAAGATCCCTGTTGGTTACGGACCTCTAAGAATTGATTTTGAGAAAACCGCCATTACGGTTTCAATAGACCAAAAGATCACTGAAACGATTGCAGTAAGTGTCCCCATAAAGGGTACTCTGAAAGAAGGATACGCAATTAGCGACATTGTCGTCCTCGATACCATTGATCTGATCGGCCCTCGGCAGATACTCGGGCAAATCAATGAACTAATGACTGAATCGCTGAATGTAAGAAATCGAAGCATTTCATTCGAAAAAGACCTCAAACTGGAATTACCCTCCCCCATGCTTGGCACAAAGAAGAGAAGTGTCAAAGTGAGAACGACGATCAAAGAAAGCATACGCAAGACGTTGATTGACGTACCGTTGATCCTCATATACGCACCTGGACAAAACGCAAGATCAGAGAAGTATGCCCTCGATACCCTTATCGTAGAAGGAGCGCCGCAACGAATAGAGGAACTATCGAGCACGGATATCGAGGTGAGGATCAAATTGACAAAATTGGAGGCAGGCGAGTACCTGCTGCCAGCCGAGATAGATCCACCCGAATATGTCATACCGGTCAAATCCGTTCCGCAGAAATTCAGGGTGACGGTCTATTGAGCACAAACCTCTCTTCCTTTGATAGAGTGATTGTTTAGTAATTGAAATCAACGCTTTCTCCCAACATCCCACTCTGGATAACTTGACATGTCTGGGTTTTGGGTTATAATTTCGCAGGAATTATTGCTGCAATTACGTTTGCGAGGATGGCGGAACCGGCAGACGCACTGGATTTAGGATCCAGCCCCGAATAGGGATGGGGGTTCAACTCCCCCTCCTCGCACATCGCACGTATGAGGAGATGAATTTTTGGAATACAAATTGCTGAAAGAAACAGATACAACCAAGGAGATTGAAATATCAGTTCCCCGTGGCGAGTTCGATAAACTCATCCACGAGGAAACTGAGAGCGTGCGCAAGGACCTGACGATCGATGGATTCCGCAAGGGCCGTGTGCCTCGGACTTTGATAAGAAGCAAGTATGCTAATAGCCTAAAAGCCCAGGCTATGGACAAGCTCGTCAGGCAGACTTACCTGTCTGTAATCAGAGATAAGGCCTGGCAGGTCGCTGGACAAGCAGAGATCAGGAATATTGAAGATGCCGATCCAATACGGATAACACTGTTTATTGAAGTAATACCTGAGTTTACCGTTGATAATTACCTGAATATAGAAGTTTATAAGGAAGCTGCGTCGCCTGATGACTTTCTACTTCAACAGGGTATCAATGCGTTGAGAGAGCAGCATGCAACAATAAGCGTAGTGGACCGGCCGGCAGTGGTTGATGACCTCGTGACCATGGACATGGAGATCAAAGAGAAAGGCAAATCCAGGAAGGAATCCGATCAGATAGTGCGGATTGGCGACCGATCACTGCCTGATGAATTGAACAGGGAACTCGTAGGCATGAAGGCAGCGGCTGGCAAAGAAGTAAAGATCGGCGAAACGGTCTACACACTTTCAGTAAAGAAAATCGAGGAGAAGATCCTGCCGGAGGTGAACGACGAATTCGCCAGCAAGCTTGGATTGAATGATGCAGAAGAACTCAGGAAGAAGATCCTCGAAAGCGTCAAGAAACAAGAGGAGAAGAGGATTGAAGATAACGTGAAGGAATCGATCTCAGAGGTCCTTCTGGAACGGATAAAATTCAAGGTGCCGGAAAGCATAATAAATAAGGAATATGAAAAAATCCTTAGGGATTATGGTATCCCCGATTCTGAATCAAACAAAGAAAGATTCCTGGCTGTTGCCGAAAAAAGGGTGCGATTCAATCTTATCATGAGCAAGATCACGGAAAAAGAGAAACTGCAGGTTGGAGAGCCTGAGATAATGGACGTTGTGGCAAAGATGGGCATAAAACTCAATGACCAAAATCGTAATGATGTTATTGAATATATTGGCAGTCTTCTTAACCGAGAAAAGACCCTCGATTTTCTCTACAAGAATGCCAAGATCAGTGAGAAGAGTCGGATTTTGACTCCAAAGGAGGTAGCAGATGATACCCATACCGTTCGTCATAGAGCAAACCGGTCGGGGTGAGCGCGCGTACGATATCTACTCCCGTCTTCTCAAAGAACGTATTATTTTTATCGGAACACCGATCGATGATAACGTTGCGAATCTTGTAATGGCTCAATTACTCTTTCTGGCTGCGGAGGACGCTACAAAGGACATAAACCTCTATATAAATTCTCCGGGTGGCATCGTCTCATCCGGATTGGCGGTCTACGACACAATGCAATTCGTCAAACCGCAAGTTTCAACGATATGTATCGGCATGGCTGCAAGTATGGCCGCATTGTTACTAACGGCTGGCGCAACCGGTAAGAGATACGCGCTACCCCACGCACGTGTGATGATTCATCAACCAGAGGGAGCTTTTCAAGGCCAGGCATCCGATATCGCTATACATGCAAAAGAAGTGTTGACGATCAGGGAAGTATTGAACAGGCTTTTTGCGAAGCATACCAAACAAACTGAAGACAAGATAGCAAAAGATACTGACCGTAATTACTTCATGTCTGCCCAGGAAGCAAAGAAGTACGGCATAGTTGACGAAATACTCGATAAAGGTAAATAGCCGATGCCCCGTGTCGTTTGTTCATTCTGCCAGAGGCCAAAACCAGTGGTCAAAAGAATGTTTCGTGGCCACCGTGCTTATATTTGTGACGAGTGTGTAACCATTTGCGGTAGTATCCTGAAGGACGAAGCAGAGTTCTCTCCGCTGCATGATTTTGTGCTTCCAAAACCCGCCGAGATCAAATCATTTCTCGACCAGTATGTCATTGGACAGGACAGAGCTAAGAAAGCCATTTCGGTCGCAGTATATAATCACTACAAGAGGATCAAGAACAAAAGGAATGACATTGAAATACAGAAGAGCAACATACTTCTTGTAGGTCCAACCGGTACGGGCAAGACACTAATTGCGCAAACGCTTGCCCGTTTGCTGCACGTTCCCTTCTCGATTTCCGATGCAACCCCGCTTACAGAAGCAGGATACGTGGGCGAGGACGTTGAAAACATCCTGCTCCGACTCCTCCAGGCTGCCAACTACAATATTCAGAATGCTGAAATCGGCATCATCTACCTTGACGAAATTGACAAGATCACCAGGAAATCCGATTCGCCATCGATCACGAGGGACGTCTCCGGCGAGGGAGTGCAGCAGGCCCTGCTGAAGATCCTTGAAGGAACCGAAGCCAACGTTCCCCCGCAGGGAGGGAGGAAACATCCTGAACAAGAGTACATCCGTATCAACACCTCGAACATATTATTCATCTTAGGCGGGACGTTCACGGGCATTGAGGAAATTATCTCAAGAAGACTTGACAAGTCAGCGATGGGGTTTCTTGGTGCAACGAGTGATAGGAAAGATAAATACGATCGGGTTATCGAATCGATAGAACCGGATGACCTGGTAAAGTACGGTTTGCTCCCGGAATTCGTGGGCAGGGTACCGGTAATCGCACCGCTTCACAAGTTATCAAAAGAGGCCCTCGCTGAAATACTGATCAAACCAAAGAATTCGTTATTGAAACAGTATTCAAGATACTTCCAGATGGAAGGTGTGACACTGGAATTCACTGACGATGCGATCGCCGAACTAACCGAGCAGGCCTTAGAATACAATACAGGAGCACGAGCTCTAAGATCAATTATGGAAAACCACATGCTCGACGTGATGTTTCACCTTCCAGACAAAAAGGGCATTGAGAAATGCATAATCACACGTGAGGTCTTACAGAGGAAAGCAGATCCAGAATACGTCATCAAAAAGAGGAAGAGGGCACAATGAAAATCCTCATACCACTGTACCTCAAGTTAAGCAAGAAGAAATTCTCCCGTTCTTTCAAGCCGCTCGGGGCAAAAAGAAAATTGTGGCATTTGGTCTCTGTCCCCGAAAATCCTGCCGAGTTCTTCAAGGCAGCTCCTTTCCTGGTAGGTCTTAGTAAGATCGGAAGTGTTGTCATGCTAATGCCAAAGAGCCTTGAAACGATACGATCATTCATGAAAGCAAAACAGTTCGAAGTGATTCTATATGAGAAGAAACCCTCTCTCTTTTCAGAGGATTATAAACGCGTGGCCGTACAACTTGGAAACAGGCATTTCCATTTTCTTATAGAGTTGAATCAACCAGCAAACGTATCTCTACCCTACCTCGGCAATATCCAGAGAAGGGTATCCTTCTTCGACAAAAGCATCCTACCATATTACAATATCCTTGTCAAAGACAGTTATGCATCACTATTAGAATTCTTCAATATCCAATCGCCCGATGGTCAGGAAATGTTCCACTTTTATAGCCGCGATCTAAAAGCGACCGAAAAAAAACTCAAGGTCTCTCACCCACTGCTCTTTGTCAACGAAGCAGATACAATTGATTGGGATGGAAATACTATCGTCGTCGGAAAAGACATAATGGCTGACGACCCGGCAATCTGGAAGGTTTTGTATGGCGCCGAAGCATATTACGGCAAGCAGGATGCTTTCTACGAATTTGCCCTCTTGTATAACAAAGAGATATTGAACAAGTAGAACATGATCATCAGACACCGTTTAAGTTCAAGAGCTCTGGCAATATACTTCCTGATTGGAATTGCGCTCATAGGCATCGTTACTTACATTTATTCGAACTACCTTATCCAGCGTATAAGAACGGAAACAGAAACGACATCCCGTCTGTTCGCAGAATTTGCACGCGGTCCGAGCATCGACGAACAGCGCCTCCTTGAACTGTTCTACGAAATGGTCATAAAGCGGATCGATTTTCCAGTGATACTGACCGACGCCGACGGCACGCCGTATTCATCGAAAAACGTAGATGAAAAGGATCTGTACAAAGCCGTCGAGAAACTTGATCGCGTTCAGAAACCTATACCAATGGTGATACGACAAGGGGCAGATTCAACACTACTCGGTCACGTGCACTGGGGTCTATCACCCTTCACAAAATCACTGCAGATCCTACCATTCGTTGAAACCGTATTCCTCATCGCTTTTCTGTTCCTTGGTTTTTGGGGATACTTAATATATCGTAAAAGCATTGAAGAGAAAATATGGAATTCACTGGCTAAGGAAACGGCTCATCAACTCGCAACCCCGCTGTCTTCCCTGGTAGGCTGGTTGGAAACGATAAAGGGAAACATAGATTCGGAAATATACCAAGGAATACATGAAGACGCCATGCGCATGCGCGAAGTTCTGGAAAAATTCTCCCGCATCGGTCTACCGCCGCGATTGGTTGAAAAGGACCCTACAGACACGGTGAAAAAGTCAGTCGACTACATAAGACGACGTGCACATGCGAACATCATATTCAATGAAAAGTACGGACGAATCCCTGCAGTGAGATTCGATGATGTGCTACTTGGCTGGGCAGTTGAGAATATCCTGAAGAACGGGTTGGATGCGATCGGTGACCAGCCTGGTGAAATATCCATCAGAACCAGGAAATATGAGACCAATGGCGCGATCATTGAAATAACCGATACGGGAAAAGGCATTAAGAGCAGCGGTAAAATATTCAAGCCCGGCTATACCACAAAGAAGTACGGATGGGGATTAGGTCTTGTTCTTACCAGAAGGATCATCGAAGAATTTCACCGAGGGAAATTGACCCTAAGGGAAACCGGCTCAAAAGGAACATGTTTTGAAATTTACATACCAGGAGCTTAAAAATGAAAATTCTCTGGATCGATGACGAAATAGATCTGCTGAAACCTTTCATCTATCTTCTTCAGAAAGAGGGTTATGATGTACAGACCGCGCCCAGCGGAGAGGATGGAGTGAAATTGGCCAACAAAGAACCCTTCGACCTTATCTTTTTGGACGAAATAATGCCAGGAGTCGACGGCCTCGAGGTACTCAGAAAGATCAAGAGCGAAAACTCACAACAGTTAGTTGTTATGGTCACCAAGAGTGAGGAAGAAAACCTGATGACACAGGCATACGGCGGCTGGGTAGACGACTACATAACAAAACCATTCAGTTTCAACCAACTACTTTCAGTCCTGAACCGTACATTGAAGCGGCGCGTGATCATCGAGGAAAAAATGGCTGAGGAGTATTCAACTCAAATTCGAACGATGACCGAACCGACAGGATATGATGGCTGGATCGAGTACTATAGAAATATCGTTTCATGGGACACACGCCTCTTAGAATTCGGAAGCAAAGATCTCAAGACGATACACGAAGAGAAAAAAAGAGAAGGCAACGCCGGTTTCGCCAAATTCATAGAAAACAATTATCCCAATTTTCTTCACGGAAAAGGGCCCATCATGTCTCACCAGATTTTCTCTCATCTCATTTTCCCGACCTTGAACGAAGGACCGATCTATTTTGTGATCTTTGACTCAATGCGCCTCGATCAATACATGAAATTGATCCCGTTCTTGAAAGACTACTATGAAATAAACAACCACTATTACTACTCGATATTGCCGACTGCTACACCCTACTCACGAAACTCCATATTTGCCGGACTCCTTCCACTTGATATCGTGCGGCAATATCCTCAATACTGGACATATGACGAGAAAGGACAGAATAGATACGAACGTGACCTATTCAGCGAACAATTAAAACGAAATAACCTTCGGGTGAATTTCTCCTTCTACAAACTATCGTCAATTTCCGAGATCGAAAGAAGTATTGATAAGATAAAGGGAGAATCGACCGACATAGTGATCATAGTCATTAATTTCTTCGACATGCTGATCCATTCTATTCCCGGCAGGGGTGATATGAAAGGCATACTCGACGATGAAAGAGTACTCCTGAATATACTGGCATACTGGTTTCCCATGTCGCCGATTTTTGAGCTATTCAAAAATCTACTTGTTAACAAGCGGCGAGTCATTCTGACAACCGATCACGGTTTCATAAGGGTACGCCGCCCCACAATTATCTATGGAGGACGTGAGATATCACCAAACCTGAGGTACAAGTACGGTCCGGCGCTGAGAGTGGACAAGAAAACCGCGCTACTTCTGAACAATCCAGGAGATATCTCCCTACCGAGCGAAGATCCTTCAGTACGTTTTGCTATTGCTAAGGAAGACCACTACTTTATCTATCCGACAAAGCCGACCGAGTACGAAAGGGAATTCAAGTACACATTCCAACACGGCGGCATATCCACCGAAGAAATGATCCTCCCGGTGGGAATACTGAAACCAAGATAACAGACTGGGTACACGGATAACGGTTGCATATCCATTCCAACGGCTGTCATTGCGAGTCCGCCGCAGGCGGACGCGGCAATCTCCAGAAGGCTTGGACTTAGAACAAACCTAAAGATTTGCCCTGCTTATGCGACACACAATCCAAGATATGGTTAGCCGTTATCGCCTATGGCAGCCTGTATGGATCTTGGTTGTACGTTTTCCCGTCTGTAACCACAGTAATGTTTTTTTTGGGTAATTTGGATTTTGGATTTGTTTAGCATTTAGATATTAGAATTTAGAGTTTGAAGAATCGGGCTTCGTTACCGTGACCGGGTGACGTTACCTGTTGAAATTGTGGGGCCTCTACCGGAGGGCGAAATATCAAATAACAAAAAAAATGAGTAGAGACCCCAATTCTTTCATTACGGTGTAAAAGTGAAAGGAATAGACACCCTTTGCTCAAATGGTGCCCCGTCTTTTGTTGCAGGTTTGAACTCCCATTGACGCGCGGCATCCAGCGCAGCCTGCTCGCATGCCGGATTACCGAAACTCTTGATGATCGTCGCATCCTTAACTGAACCGTCGGTATCAACAAGTACTCTCACAACGATAGTTCCAGCAGCCTCAAACTCACGGGCGGCTGCAGGGTATTTTGGTTGCACTCGCCTTACAGCTTCAGCGCGCGTGATAACTGACGGTTTCGGCGGTGGCGGTGGCAGCTCTGCAACGAGAGACGCGGTGCCCGTATCGACAACCGCCGTATCCCTCTGTGCGGCGGCTTCAATAAGATTCTCCGGCGCGATAACCGTGGGTGGTTCTTCTAAGGCCGTACCCGTGGTCTCCAGGGTAGCAGACAATGACGTAACACCTACCGGCACTTCGGGCGAAGGATTGGCAGGAGGAATTGCTGATGCTACGCTAACTCTGCGTTCAGCCTCAGGTATCCAATATTCGGATGTGCTAGCCAAACGCACTTCATGGTCAATCCCCCTGACCCGCTTATGAGCTGCGGCGATTCTGTCCGGGACTACAAGAAATGAATAGGGTTGTTCCTCATACACTATCCTCTGGAATTCACTCCAAATAGCCCTTGCTCTGTTACGATCTAACATTGTGATTCCCATATCTATCAATGAATCGACGAGTGTATTCGAATAAGACACAAGATTATAACGCCCTCTTGAATGCCAGTAGAGGGTCGGGTCGATCTTGTCACCAACACGCCAACCCATCACGAAACCATCGAATTGTCCGCTGATCAGAACATCAATAAAATCATTTGCTTCAAGCGTTTGGGTGATCACCCTTATGCCGATCTTCTGTAGGTCCTCGGCAATGTAGCGCAATATTGCCAAGCGATCAGGATTCTCTACATTGGTAATGAGTCGCAGAGTAAACTCCCGTCTGTCCTTGTCAATTACCCTGTTGCGGTTGTAGTCTGAATAACCCTGTTCCTGCAATAAAGATCGCGCGCCGTCCACATCATACGTAACGGGAGGAACTTCAGAATTGTACGCCCACGAAGACGGAGGCAATGGCCCCAATGAAATCTCTCCCCTGCTGTCGTAGATATCCCGCAGTATACGCTGCCTGTCAATGGCCATTGTAAGCGCCTTACGTACAAACACATCCTGCAAAAAAGGATGATCAAGGTTCCACCCAATATAGAGATAAGAATTACCCGCTTCTGAATATATCTCGACATTTTCATTGTTCCTTATTGCGTCAGCTGCACCGGGTGTAATACTGAACATCATTTCGAGATCGCCTTCCCGAAAATCATCGACCATTTCATTTGTGTTCCTGTATAATCTGATATGAATCTGATCGAGCGCCGGCCGACCTGTGTAATAAGTTTCGTTAGCAACGAGAATGATTCCGGAACCGGGAACCCACTCATTCAAGCGGTAGGGTCCGTTGCCAACTGGGGATGTACCGAAATCGCTGCCGAGTTGCTCGTGGATGTGTTTGGGTACCGGCATTATATCCGAATCGGTCAGAATATCAGCGTATACTTTGTCAAACGAGAACTTTATCGCAAAATCGTTCAGAACCTCAACACTATCAATGAACCGAAGCATATTGACATTCGGATAATTGTTAGAAGGCTCTTTCATCTGCTCGTAAGTGTACAGCACATCATGGGCAGTGACGGGTTCACCGTCCCACCACGTAACACCTTTTCTCAAGTAATACGTAATCGACTTAAGATCCTCGGAGAACTCCCAGGACTCGGCAAGGATAGGTTTCATCTTGCCGGTTGCAGGATCGATCTCATGAAGGCGCAAGAATAGCAAGTCCAGAATTTCATTCGACGAGAAAATAGAAGGCTGGAGTGGGCTGATCGCCGCTGGCATTTCCATCGTACCCACCGTCAAAATGCCGCCGGGTTCACCAGCCGTCTTTTCCACCTTACCTCTGCAGGAAAGAATCCCGAGTGCCAGAACCATAGCAACTATTAAACAACGTCGCATAGATGAGCCTCCCTAATCGTATCTAATAGGATTATACAGGGGATGAGAATTATGTCAATAGACTTAATTCTCGACCATCTTATTACCGAAAAAGACCTTCATGTGGGGCCATGGTATCTCAATGCCCTGCCGGTCGAATTCTGCTTTGATCCGCTTACGCAATTCACCCATGACTTCCCACTGCACGAGTGGCTTCGTGTCACCGAGAATCTTGATATCAATACCAGAACTACCTAAATCGTCTACTCTCAGCACCTGCGGTGGCTTTATTATTTTCTTCTTCCAATCAGTTTCCTCGCACATTCTGAAGCAAACGCGATTGATTACACCGATAACCTTTTCCAGGTCTTCACCGTATCCAACCGAGACGTTCAAATTCACCCGTGAAAATTCCTTAGTATAGTTACTCGCAATCGACACCTCGCTGTTCGGAATATAGTGGACGATACCATCGAGATCACGCAGCACAGTACGCCGCAGATTCACCTCCTCAACCAATCCACTAACTCCTCCCACCTTCACGATATCGCCGATCCCGTACTGATCTTCTGTCAATATGAAAAGACCATTGATTATATCCTTTATTAGGCTCTGAGCCCCAAAGCTGACGGCCAGACCGACGATTCCAAGGCTGGCCAGGGCAGGTGCGATATTGACGCCTACTTGTGCCAGTATCGTGAAGAGCACGATTATTCCGATGACGACGCCGATAGTATTAGTGATCACATGAGAGATCGTTCTGCTCCTCTTTTTCACTATCGATTCAGACTTGTCTTTCATTCGATACTTGATCGTTCTGCTGATGACTCGCGGCACAATACGTCTGAATATCAACCAGCAAATGAATCCGATGACAACGATTATGGCAATCCTTATGCCATGTTCCTGCAGCCATTCAATCATCTTTCCTCCTAAACCATTCAATCGTTCGGATCAAACCGGCATTCAGGTCGACCTTCGGGGTCCAACCAAGTACCTCTTGTGCCTTAGATATATCAGGCTTCCGCCTCTTGGGATCATTCTCCGGTAAAGGTAAAAATTCGAGCCCCGACGTGCTCAAGCAGAGTTTCTTCACGATATCAGCGACCTCAAGCATGGTATATTCCTTTGGATTTCCGACGTTGATCGGATGTCCATATTTGATCTTCACTGATCCTGCAAGCGCATCTACCATGTCGCTAATGTAGCAGAAACTCCTGGTCTGTTTGCCGTCGCCAAAAATGGTCAGCGGTTCATTCTTCAATGCCTGATTGATGAACGTCGGAATTACTCGGCCGTCTTCTTCCTTCATCCTTTCACCGTAGGTATTGAAAATCCGAACGATGGTTGTCTCAACATTATGCTCACGGCTATACGCAGCAGTCAGCGCCTCCGCAAACCTCTTGCCTTCGTCATAGACCGCCCGTGGGCCAACTGGATTGACGTTTCCCCAGTAATCCTCTTTCTGTGGATGCTCCTCCGGGTCGCCGTAGACTTCGCTTGTCGATGCGAGCAGAAACTTCGCGCTCTTCTGCCTACTCAGTTCAAGCATGTTGTATGTACCAAGAGACAGGGTCCGCATTGTCTCGATCGGATACCTAAGATAGTCAAACGGGCTGGCAGGAGATGCCAGATGCATAATAACATCGATTTCATCCGCAATCGTATCGAATCTACAGACGTCTCTTTCAATAAATTTGATATTTCCGCTTCTCAAGTGATCAGCGATGTTGTCCTTGCACCCGGTAATGAGACTGTCGATGACAATCACCTCATCACCGGCCGCAACATAATGATCAACAATATGCGATCCGATGAAACCAGCGCCGCCCGTTATCAATATTCTCATCGGCCTATTCCGCTGTATATGAAACCTAATTTCTTCATCTTCTCCGGTTCAAATACGTTGCGTCCATCAACAAATACTGGTTGACGCATTGCCTTCTTGACCTTCTGTAGATCCATCTTCCCGAACTCCGACCACTCGGTAACGAGTATGATCGCATCGACATCCGCCGCAACATCATAGGCATTTTCACAATATGTGATGTTAGGCATTATCTTCTTCGCCCTCTTCATGGATACAGGGTCGTATGCTTTGATCGTAGCACCTTCATCAATTAGCCGATTAATGATCGTAATGGAGGGTGCAAATCTCATGTCATCCGTATTAGGCTTGAAAGCAAGCCCCAGTACTCCGATCTTCTTATCCCTGAGGTTCCACAATAGTTCTTCGACCTTCTTTACGACCCGCTGCATCTGTTCATCATTGATATTTTCCACTTCTTTTAACAGACGGAAATCATAACCAAGTTTCGCAGATATACCAATGAAGGCTTTCAGATCCTTGGGAAAACAGAAACCACCGAACCCCGCGCCAGCGTTCAAGAAATCTCTCCCGATCCTTTTATCCAATCCCATACCCTCGGCTACCTTTGTAACATCTGCACCGGATTTCTCGCAAATGACCGAGAGTGCATTCATGAAAGAGATCTTCGTTGAGAGAAACGAATTTGACGCATGCTTTATCAATTCCGCACTCGCGATATCCGTCACGATCTTTGGTGCTTCGATGGGACGGTAGAGCTCAAGGAGCTTTTCTTCTGCTCGCTTACTCTCTACACCCAGAACGATCCGGTCGGGGAACAAGAAATCGTTTATCGCTGAACCCTCTCGAAGAAATTCAGGGTTCGATGCAACGTCGAACTCACTGCCGTGTTTGTTGAATCTTTCAACAACCATACGCACCCACTGACCGGTCTGCACCGGCACCGTGCTTTTCTCGATAATAATCTTGTAATCACGCATTGCCGCACCGATTTCAATGGCGACCTGCTCGATACTTGACAAATCAGGTTCCCCGTTATCCTTCGGCGGCGTTCCTACGGCAATGAATACGAATTGTGATTTATCGACACCTTCGCCCGTATCGCTTGTAAAGGATAATCTACCGGCTTGCACATTCTTCTTCACCAATTCATCAAGTCCCGGTTCATAGATCGGTATTCCCCCCTTCTTCAAAATGTCAATCTTGCTTGTATCGTTATCAACGCAAATTACTTCGTGTCCGATCTCAGCAAAGCACGTTCCAGAAACAAGCCCCACATAGCCCGTGCCGATCATACACACCTTCATTAAAATCCTCCTTCCAATATGATTTTCTCAGTGTTTCATCTCTATCGACGTCTGTAAAACACAAATAGCACGCCGCCAATTAGAGAGTAAACAAAAATAATAAAAAACGACAATAACGACATGGCAAGAGCCACCTCGCCCTCGAGCCCGACCCGCGAAAAAAGAAGAACATAAGAATTCTCTCTTATGCCAAGTCCGTTCAGCGAAACCGGGATCATGGATATTACATTTATGATCGGAACATAGATGAAAAAGGGTATAATCCCAACTTCAGTGTGTCCCATGCCTAATAACACCAAGAATGGAGCGATCGCCAGCGTTGCCTGTATTACAACTGAAAGCACGATACAAATCGCTATCGTCCCCCATGCACCGCCGAATTCGGTCCCTGCTTCATGTAGCCGGTTAAGTCTCTCACCCAGCCTGAGCAATTTTAGCCTGCTGATCAGCGGTGAAAAAACATTATACGCTTTCTCAGAAAAGAAGACATAGGTAACGAGCAGAACTAGTGTCAGTCCTACTATCATGAACGGAAGAAATTCGGTTTCGTTCCTCACTATCAACAGATAAAAAACCGCGATCAAAGCAAAGATGAAGAGACCAACGAAACCAAGTATTCGGTCTACTATAACAGTTGCCAGCGAATCAGTCCGGCGGTCCTTCATTGTGTATATTACCCGCATCATATCACCACCGACCGTAGTCGGTAGGAAATTGTTGAAAAAAAGGGAAATAAAGTATATCGCCAGCGTGCGCATGAACGGGATATTGAATCTTTTGAAATCAAGCAACACTTGCCAGCGCCAGGCTGAGACGATGACGAAGATAAGATAGGGAATCGAAGCATAAAAAAGGTATATCCCGCTAACACCACGGATATTTACCAGTATTTCCTCTATATCGAGTGCCCAGAAGAGAAACACGATCAGGCCCAAACCAACGATCACCCGACCGATTGTCAACAATGTCTTAAACTTTGGGTTTTTCAAGATGGTCCAGTATAGCGCGTATCGATTCTCCTATTAGCGCCAGCGAGAAAAATAGAATGCCCGATATGACTAATAGAATCACCAGATACAGGAGGGGACGAAAGCCGTATCCAAAGAGCCGAAGGATGATCGACAATGCCCCGACAGCGACACCTGTAAGAATGGAGAATAGACCGACCGTCCCAAAATAGAGCATGGGTTTCTTCATGAAAGAAAGTTGAAATTTCACAGCGAGCAAGTCAAAAAACCCAATGAGAATACGGGACTTCTGCTGGTACTTCGGAACTCCATACCTCCGTGGGCGAATGTCCACCTTCGCTTCACCGATCCTGTAACCCGCTTCCTTGGCCAGTGGTACCAGATAGCGATGCCAGTCCTTGCGCAGCGGGATTTCATTGAGGACGTCTTTCCTTACCGCCTTGATCGCATTCATATCATGAACCTCAAGGCCGAAAAGCTTCCTCGCCCACAAATTGTACGTATTTGATACGAATCTCTTTTCATATTTACCCTGTTTCCATCCTGTTGCGATATCGTACCCACTTTCAATTAGCGCGATCAATCTGGGAATGTCGTTCGGGTCATATTGCATATCAGCGTCAAATATCACAATGATATCACCCTTCGCAACTTTGGCACCGGACATTATGGCCTGCGTTTTGCCCATATTCCGTTTGTGCCGTACGCAGCGCAAGTAACGTCTCCGTATTTTCTTCAGTAGGTCAGACGTCCCATCTTCAGAGCCGTCGTCGACAAATATCACCTCGTAGTTCCTCTTCTTCCCGATGAATACGTCAAATTCCTCGAAAAAAAACGGTATATTGACTGCTTCATTATATGCAGGGACTACAACGGAAACATTCATGTGTGATTATATGGAATCTCCGTACTTAGTCAAGAGCGCAGCCAGGAATACAATATGCATGCTTCATACAGCGGGCAAAGTATCTGCCAGCGATATGATGGTAAGTTCACATATCCTCTTAAGGGTTTCAAATACGCCGATATTTCGAATTGCTACGCTTTCAAAATATTCATAATCTTCATTGTTCAGCTGGGATTGCAGTTCTTTAATCTCCATGATGTTCGGCAGATCGCGTTTGTTGTACTGGATTATCATCGGGATATCTTTCAGAATCAAATTGTACGCCCTCAGATTATCCTGCAGGTTATAAAGACTCTCGATATTCTCCTCCAACCGCTCCCTCTGTGAGTCAATCACAAACACCAATCCATCGACATTGCGCAAAACAAGTCTACGTGAGGCATTATAGTAAACCTGTCCAGGTACCGTATAGAGATGAAACCTTAATTTCCATCCCTTTATCTCCCCTACATCAATCGGCAGGAAATCAAAGAATATTGTCTGGTCCAGATCGGTCGCCAGACTCATCATCTGACCCTTCTGGCCGGGCGACAACTTAGCATGGATCGAACGCAAATTGGTCGTCTTGCCACCAAGACTCGTCCCGTAGTAGACGATTTTCAGGTTCAGTTCTTTCTTGGAGTAATTGTAATTCGCCATGGTTCAGGATATATCTACGAGATTAAGGGAATTGTCCACGGTGAACGTACTCACGCCATCGGTCAGTACCGGCGCTGGGTTGCCTTCACCAAAAGGCATTAACGTCTTGAGTATGGCCACATCTGATCTGCGCAGGAAAACCTCTGGTGCTGGTTCTGCCGATCCACAGCC
>CP070802.1:749227-792935 GCA_020343595.1 Caldifarciminota bacterium
ATACCTGGGTTACCTGGCGCCGCATAAATCTTCCTGACTCTCTTCGCCTTGCTCAGTTTCCAGGCAAGGGCATGCTCGCGACCGCCACCTCCAACGATCAAGATTCTCATCGTAATCTCCTCATTATATCTTTGAATTTGGTTTCGGACTGCTCAATGATACTGCCTAATACTACGAAATCCGCGCCGGCATCGAAGGTTTTCCTGATTTCATCATATTCTCTGAGCCCGCCGCCGACGATCAGAGGAATATCGATATTGTGTCTTACTTTCTTGACCATGGTATTTGGTACTGGATTCTGAGCACCGCTGCCGGCCTCGAGATAGATGCACTTCATACCGAAATACTGTCCTGCCAGTGCATGCGCAACCGCAATCTCGGGTTTGGCTCGCGGTATCGGCCGGGTGTTCGATATGTATTCAACAGCAGTGAAATTACCGGATTCAACCAGGATGTATCCAACCGGGATGACTTCCAGACCGCATTCCTTTATCATGAACACCGCCTTTACTTGCTCGCCGATGAGAAACTCCGAGTTCCGGCCGCTCAGCAAGGACAGGAAGAAGATCGCACTGGCACTCGAACACACCTGGTGCGAGCCGCCCGGAAATAATATTACCGGGCAATTTGCGTTGTCGCTCACCCCGCTTACGAACTTGTCAAAATGAGGAGTTACCAGTATGGAAGAGCCAATGAGTATCGCTTTGATGCCGTTGTCACATACCAGTTTTGTCACTGTCCCGGCATCTTCTGTGGAAATACGGTCCGGGTCAAGTAGAGCAAAAACACCCGGTTTTGATCCATTTAGCTGGTCATAAATCGACCCGGTTTTCATGCTGCTTGATTATACATTTCTTAGCAGAAAAATCAAGGGGGGAAAACGGGGAAGCTTGACAATTCCAGAATAATGCGTAAAATCAAGGTGTGAAAGAACTGGAGAAAGTCAGGCTTTTCAAGTACATGACGCCCCAGGAGGTCAGCTGGATGATGGTCCGCTGGCACGCCAGGGAAGTACCCGAAGGCTCTGTTATTATAAAGGAGGGTACGACCGGTGACGAGATGTTCATCATTGAAGCGGGACGTGTGGAAATTTACCTTGTGCGCGGTGATGTTGTCTTATTATTGACCGAGCTTCAGGAATCCTTCTTCTTCGGAGAAATGTCGATCATGACCGATAAACCGAGAGCGGTCACGGCCAAAGCTAAGACCGATACTAGGTTACTTGTATTGAAAAAGCGTGACTTTATGGACGTTGTGAATGAAAATCCGAAGGTAGCCGCCAAGTTCCTCCTGGCAATGACCGAGGATTTGTCCAACAGGATAATCACAACGAACAATAATTTGGAGACTTATTTCCTGATTAATCAGGCGATTGTTGATAACAAATCGTTCAGAGATCTTTACATACTTGCCCAAAAGGCCCCATCGTCTAGTGGTTAGGACATCACTCTTTCAAGGTGGAGACACGGGTTCGAGTCCCGTTGGGGCCACCATTTGAACAAGGAGAGGTTATGAAAAAAATATTGTTTGTGATTGTAATGACCGTAATCGCTGCATCGGCCCAGGAGATCTCTATCTATGGTAACCGTGGTATGTTCAAACTGCAATATGCACAGCCCCATGATATGGGCATGCTATCATTTCACCTGGCTGCCATGGAAAGATTCGAACAAAACAGGGTTGAAATTGCCGGCGATTCTGTGAACGACCGCAGACATTTCCTGGAAACTGTGGTAGGTATATCTTACGCAATCAACAACTATGTCGAAACACGTTTTCACGCGGCACCGCTGGTCAAATACTATGAGGCGAACGACTATCCAGTGACACGTGGCGACCCGGATCCGGTTGTTGGCATTAGCCAGTATGAGATCGGCTTGAAAATTGGCTATCCGATAATCGTCGATGAACTGAGTCCTACGCTTTATGCATTCGGCATTGATTCCCGCGTCGATTTTGGCCCTGGTCTTTCAACCGATTTCTTCGGCAATGCGCTGAACAAGGACCGGATGCTCTACGAGGATTCGATGTACCGAATGCCTCCTTATATCCCACATGACCCGGATTACGGCTTTACCGCACTCTTTGATTTCAGAACCGGCCCCTTTGCCGCCCATCTCAATATCGGCTATGTAATAACGGGTGACGATGAAAACCCCGGGTATGTGACGCCGACTGATTTCGCGGCACTACAGCGCCCCAACTTCGTTCCCCACGGTATCGGCATCGAAATCGTGCCGTCAGAGGGACTCAAACTCCTGTTCGAGACCTATGGCTATACCACCCCTGACTTTGAATCTGAATCTCTCTGGGTCACGCCTGGCCTGCGTTTTGGTTCCAAGAGTGTAGCATTCGACGTCGGTTGTGAACTCGGACTTGTCGGCACATGGTACTGGAAAGCATTTT
Organism: Caldifarciminota bacterium; assembly: GCA_020343595.1. Classification (GTDB taxonomy): domain Bacteria; phylum Hydrothermota; class Tepidihabitantia; order SM23-42; family SM23-42; genus SM23-42. The sequence goes on from CP070802.1 coordinate 751,634, forward strand.
TCAATTTCTCTGGTGGTTATGATCTGGCACAGAAGCCCAAAGTGCCGATCGCTCGCGTCTTCGGGAGAATCTCCGATGCGAAGACCGGCACCCCACTCGCAGGAACCATTAGCTTCCCAGACACCCAGCAGGAGCCAGTACAGACATCGACTGACGGTACTTACGAATTATCTCTGGCACCTGGCAGCTACCGGATTCGCGGCGACGCTACTGATTACAGGTGGCGTGAGCAGGGGCTCGTACTCAAGGATGGGGACAAGATAATGCTCGATTTTCAGCTGAACAAGAAACCGGTGGCAAAGATAGCCGGCAGAATATATGATGCCGAAACAAACGCTCCGGTGGTTGCGACGATCACCTTCCCCCAGACCGAATTTCCAAAGGTCGTGACTGATACATCCGGTTTCTATACGGTGACGCTGCTGCCGGGAACTTTCAGGATGCGCGTTGAAGCCACTAATTTCCAGCCTATGGAAAAAACCCTTAATCTGGCTGACGATGAAACAAAGGTCGTTGATATCGCCATGCACACGGGCGGTATTCTAACCGGTAAAGTATCCGAGTTTGAAACCGGCAAGGCTCTACTCGCGCAGATAACGTTCGTTAATACTAGTGTTCCAAAAATAACTACCGATGCAATCACGGGCATATACAAGGTTGCCGTCCCACCGGGTACCTACTCGGTCATGGTCGAAGCCGAGGACTATATTGCCGAAAGCGTGCCGGTCGTGGTGGCAAAAGACGAAACAAAGATACAGAACTTCGTTCTTAAGCCTGTTCCGAAAGTGGGCGAGAGGGTCGTCTTGAGAGGCATCACCTTCGATTTCAACTCGGCCGTTATCAAACCGGTTTCTTATCCAGTGCTGGATGATGCAGCACGGGTATTCAAATCAAAACCAACAATGAGAGTCGAAATAAGCGGCCACACCGACAGCATTGGTTCTGATTCCTATAATATGAAACTCTCTAATCAGCGCGCTAATTCGGTGCGAGATTACTTCATAAGGTATCACAATATCGATCCGAGCCGTCTCATCGCCGTGGGTTACGGCGAAACCCAGCCAGTCGCCGATAACCGGACGCGCAGCGGCCGTGACATGAACAGGCGTATTGAATTCAAGGTGCTAAGCTGGTAATCATCTAAGTAATGGTAACAAAAAAGGGGGCTCAGGCCCCCTTTTTTATTCGCTTCTAGTCCCGGCGATCTCTTGTTCTATCTTGTCCAGATATCTCAGATTGCCGATAACCTTGAAGATCTTATCTGCTTCAAGGAACATCTTCAATGCATCTTTGGATTTATCTTCACGTTTGTAGGCAACACCTCTCAGATAGAAAATTTCACCGGATATTTTGTTCGGCGGCAGACCTCGAAGATAGGTCTGTGCCTGTCTGAATAATGTCTGACATCTCGAGTTCTCGCCTAATACGGCCAAGATCCGGGCACGGTATATCAGGTTGTATATTCTATACAAAACATTGCTCTCCATCTTGAGCTGCGCGGTCATTCTTTTCACAAGACCCGCAGCCTTTCTTTTCTGTCCCGCTCTCAAGTAATACTCTACCTCTTCCATCAGGCAATCGATGTTGAGGAATTTTATATTTATGTCTGCTGCAACATCAAGCGCCGTTTGGAGATATCTTCTTCCTTTCTTGATCTTCCCTTTTTCGCGATAGAGTTCACTCAGGCTGATGCCGGCGAAAATGATGCCTTCATAAAAGGATATATCCTTAGCAAGTCTCAACGAATGCCGGAAATAATCCAGTGCCTGATCACTCATCAATCGGTTGTGACTGATCATCCCCAGGTTATTGTGGAGAAGCACGATCGTTCTTTTGGCTCCTATCAATTTCGCCTTTGTCAACGCTTCCAGACAATATGCCTCGGCCTTTGGTAGATCGTAATTCGCGTACATCACTCCAAGATTATTCAATGTTATCAGAATACCTTCCTGGTAGCCCACTTCCTGATAGATACTGAGTGCACGATTGAAAAACCTCTCACTCATGGTGATATTGAATTTTCCCTGGTAGTTAAGCCCCAGGTCGACGAAGCAGGCGGCAATGTTCTTCTTGTCGCCGATCGACCTTCTGATCCGCAGGCTTTTCTTGATATACTGCTCTGCACTATTGAATTTCCCCATCCTCAGCAGGACGACGCCGAGTATGACGTACGCATCGCCGAGCGTCTGCCTGTTAACATACTTCTTCCTTTTCAATATGTCAAAGCACTCTTCTCGTGCTCGTGCATACTGCCCCATCCTTGTATATAGCCATGCGATCGCCGCTCTGAATATATACACAGCATTTGAACCCTTTGTGATCTTCACTCCTTTTTCGTAGTACTTCAAGCTTCTTCTATATTGCCCCATTTTCTCATGGACATTCCCTAACTTCTCGTATATACGATAGGCATGCGGGTTGATCTTCAAGCATTTACGCAGAAGATCCAATGCTCGGCTGTAGTGACCGATCGAAATATGAATATCGGCAAGGGCAAAATTTATCTGGAAGATCTGCTCAATATTGTCCTCGTATTTAAGAGCGGTCTCGTAGAACTGAAGGGCAAGGCTGTGAGCGTAATTGTCTCGCGCCTTCAGGGCAGCCTTCTTTGAATAATCTAATGTCTTCGGAGCATTTCTTGCATGCGTGAAATGATTTACCAGTTCCTCATAGTAATCCGAGATACTACTATGGAATGTTGTCTCTATCGCCTCTCCGACCGAACGATGGTAGCTTCGTAGATTGCTCCGTGTTATGTTTTTATATACTATCTGACGGACTATATCCTCCGAGAAGAAATAAGTGTCCGCAGTCCTATTCTTCAAGAATCCCGTTCTGCATAGCTCATCCAATTCCTCCAGTATCTGACCTACATTCCGTTTACTGGCAAGCGCAATGATCTCCGGAGAAAACTCCTGACCAAAGACCGCAGCGATCTCCAGAAATGCTTGTGTTTCGGGATCGAGCTTTTCGTATTTCCTCTTTATCGTTTCTTCAATCGTTGAGGGAATCGAGACCGCACTGCCTTTCGCCAAAACCCACTCATTGCCATCCCAATGAAGCCTCTTGCTGTGCCAGTAAGCTTTCAGAATCTCTTCAATGAAGAACGGATTGCCACCGCTTTCCTTATTGATCAACCGGGCGACGGGCGGCGGGACCTTACCCATTACAGACTCCAGGAGTTGATTGGTCTGAACGTCGCTCAAAGGGCTGAGCGTGATCTGAGTATAGAGACGTTCCCGTGCCCACAGCCCGAGGTAATTTGAGAGCGCAGAATTCTTCTTCTCTTCGATACGATACGTGCCAAAGATCGCCAAGCTGTTTCTTGTGCTTCGCATCAGGAAATCCAGCAGCTCAATGCTCGGCCGGTCTGCCCAATGCAGATCGTCGATAAAGAGAATAGTCGTACCCGGATAAACTGCCTCGGATAATTTGCCAAGAAACTCACTGATAGCGTGATACAAACGATACTTGTCCAGTTCTTCGACCTCGACAGTACGGAGTATTCCAGACACCGGCAGTAGTTTCGCGAGTTCGCTCTGGTAGATCTCTGCCATTCTCTTGAATGTCTGCTGCACCAGGGAAAAATCGCTGTTGAGCATATCCCGCAACATGTTCTTGAATGGATGATACGCAACCAGTGCGAGAGCCTCATACGCATTGCCCCTCGCAACGATCTGGGTGTTCAAACGGTCCTTGATTTCCATTACGAATCTGGTCTTACCTATTCCCACGGTACCGGCTATGAAAATCGTTTTGAACTCCTTCAGCTGATTGATACACCAATTGGTTTCGTCTTCACGGCCGATCGTCACCGGAGAGGGTATTCTCAACCGCCTGACAGCCGTGTGCCTCACGCCTATCCGGTTCTTTCCCTCTCGCTTTGCCTGGTACATCAGCACGTCTGCATGGTCGATCAAATTATCCGCTTGTGCTCCATTATCCGGGAAAACCGCAAAACCGATACTACATTGAATCTTGTGGGTTCGCACTTCAACCTCTGCAAGGGTTGCGATGATGCGGCGGCCCAGCTCCAGGACCCCGCCAGCCGAACTGTTGGGCATAAGCACGAAGAACTCATCCCCGCCATAGCGTACAACGCTGTCGACCTCCCTGACGTTCTCACGTAAAAACTCGCCGAATTTCGCCAGCACGCGGTCACCTTCAAGGTGTCCGAACTTATTGTTGATGCTTCGAAAATCATCAACGTCGACCAGCATCAGTGCGAATTTTGTGTCAAACCTCTTGGCGCGCTTGATTTCATTGTCGATCCAATAGCGCATATAGCGCCGGTTGTAACAATTTGTGAGGTCGTCGCGATATATTTCCTTCATCTCCAAACGATTATAATCACTCAACTAAGTGAAGTCAACTGACGCCTATGAACGACATACGTTTGTCGTGTTCGTATCTCGTATTCGTGGGAAACTGCGACGAAAGAGGCTTATTGTTGTGGTTATTTGTTTTTGCTGCCAGTATTGTCACCGGGTTTGGTCCTTTGTTGCGAACCATAAAACGTACAACCAAGACCATACAGGCAGCCAAACCCAACAACTATGGCGATCGTCCCGCGGTCTCGAAAAGCGGTACGTTATCGAGACACGGATTCGGTTTCGTGCCGTGGGACGTAACCTTTTTGGACGAAACGGGCCTCGTAACCGATAAACGTCACCAATATTTCAGTATCTGTTTTGGTAGTTTGGATTTGAGTATTGGAATTTATTTAGGATTTCGTGCTTCGAATTTCGGATTTCCCTCGCTAGAGGGTTATTCGTATCTCAGTGCTTCTATCGGGTTGAGCCCGGCCGCACGCCGCGCCGGGTAGATACCGAAGAAAATACCCACCGCAGCAGAAAATCCGAAGCCGAGAATCACCATCCACAGCGATACCGAAGCTTTGAGTGGGGAAACGACCGAGATGAGCCAGGCAAGGATCAAACCGAACATAATACCGATGACTCCACCGATGAGAGCAAGGAATACTGATTCAACCAGAAACTGCGAGAGGATGTTCTGGTTGGATGCACCAACTGCCTTCCGTATCCCGATTTCCCGGGTACGTTCGGCAACGGAAACGAGCATAATATTCATGATACCGATACCGCCGACCACCAGCGAAATCGCCGCGATCGCTACGATCGCGATGAATCCTACGCGAGTAATATTCTGATATATCTCCATCAGCATCTGCTGCGTGCCTATCTCAAAATCATCCTTTTTGTCGAAAGACAGCCCGTGTCGCCGGCGCATCAATTCTCTCACTTCATCTATCGTCTTCTCGGACTGACCGGTTTTTGGCTTGATGTCAACTGAATATCCAAAGAATGCCCGTTCAATTACCGACTCTCCCCGCGGAAATATCTTCTCAAAGAACGTATAGGGCATAACCAGCATGTTATCCATGCTTTGTCCGAGGAAGGCTCCTTTTTCTCTGAATACGCCGATTATCTTCAGACGGTGACCACGCACGTTCAATTCCTTACCTACGGGCGAGCCTTCCGGAAAAATGTTCTTGGCAACGTATGAACCTATTATGCACAAAGCACGGCGATGCGTAACATCATCGCGCGTAAAATCACGGCCGCTTTCGACAAAGCGATTATTCACCTTTGAGAAATTCTCGGCAGAACCGATGACACGTACCGAAGCAACTTCCTTATCTCGATACTTGAGTTTTGTCAGTTGCTGTGATATTTCCGGGATCGCCACATCGACCGACGGTAGTTGATTGATCGCCTCGGCATCTTCGGGCGTGAGATCAGGACGGTTTGCGATCTCCTCGATGTTCCGCGGCCCGGCCATGACAATCGGCGACTTACTTAGGAACACAAGGTCTGATCCGATCGACTGTATCTGTTCGGCAACCGAACGGTTCAGCCCTTCGATCAATGAAAGGATCGCGATCACTGTGCTGACCCCGATTATGATGCCAAGCGCTGTAAGAAATGACCGCAAGCGATGGGTTTTGAAGGTCTGTAACGACAGGGATACCTTTAGCCACAAATCATTCATTCTGAATCATCCCATCCCTCAGGCGGACCGTCTTGCTCGCATGCGAGGCGACCGTAGAATCGTGTGTGACCATTACGACCGTGTTACCTTCCGCCACCAGTTTATCGAAAATATCCATGATCTCAGCGCCGGTCCTCGAATCGAGATTGCCGGTGGGCTCATCGGCGAAAATCACCTTGGGGTCGTTTACTAAGGCGCGGGCAATGGCAACACGCTGGCATTCGCCACCTGACATTTCATTTGGCCGGTGGTTCATCCGATCGCCCAAACCGATCTTCTCCAGAATCTTTCTTGCCTTCCTAACGCGTTCTTTTTTGCTAACTGCTGCGTAAATCAACGGCAATGCTACGTTCTCGGTTGCCGTCAGCCTCGGGAGAAGGCTGAAGCTCTGAAAGACAAAACCGAAAAAAGTGTTTCTCACCTTTGCCAGTTCCAGGTCTGTGTAGCTGGAAACCAACTTGTCTTCAAGATAGTATTCCCCGGACGTCGGGGTATCGAGACAGCTAAGGATGTGTATCAAAGTAGACTTCCCAGATCCGGAAGCACCCATTATCGATATGTAATCATTGGTCTTGATCTCGATTGTGACCCCGCGCAAGGCTTCCACCGCAACTTTCCCGCGCCAGTATGTCTTGCAGATGTCGAGTGCCCGGCAAATTGTCAGGTTTTTTTTCATAGGGTGTCGGAATTCGGGCTTTCGAATTTCACTTTTTGCCCGTCTTTCAACGTGCTCAGCACACGATAGGGACCTACAACCACGGTATCGTCTTCTTCAATACCCGAAATGATCTCGGTTTCCTCATCACTCGATACACCAACGGCGATTTCCCTCAAAACCGCTTTACCGTCCTGGATCAAGAAGACGGTCTCTACCAACTCATCGTCAATCTCACGTTTGCCCGAAGCCTGGATAGGAATTTTCAACACATCTGTCTTCTCGCTTGTTATGATGTCGGACTTGACATTCATCCCCGGCCTCAGAAGCGGAGAGAAATCATGGAGGTCGATCTCTACCTCAAAATCGGTAACCTCATCGGTGCTGAGCTGGCTCTGAATTGGCATGAGACCCACTCTGATTACCGTTCCAGCGTATGTTGAATCGGGCAAGGCATCGGCGATCACCTCTGCTTGCTCGCCAACCCTCACGTCTGGAACATCAGTTTCGTCGATCTTGACAACGGCGATCATCTGGGACATGTCGGCTACCGTCATCATCACTGTCCCGCCGTAGTTGAGCGCCCCCATGACCGCAGTTTCGCCTTCTTCTACATTAATCTTCATTACCTTACCGGAGATAGGCGAATATATCCTCGTCTTGCGGTAAGTATCCAGCGCTTGTTCATAGGAAGCCTTGGCTGTTTTGTAGCTCAATTCCACTCGTTCGAAACTCTCCAGCGAGATCAAATTCTGTTCGATCAATTTCTCGGCTCTCTGAAGATCCTGCTCTGCCTGCTTCAGATTGGCGAGTGCCAGATCACGCGTTGCGCTGGCCTGTACATCATCTAATTCAATTAGCAGATCGCCCTTCTTAACATGATCACCCTCGCGATATCGTATTCTCTTCACGCGTGCGATCGTTTCTGCCGAGATATCGATCTGTGCCTTGGCCTTGAGTTCGCCCGAGGCCGTAACGACCGAGGTAATTTTACCACGCTTAACCAGGCTCACGTCGACTTTTTCTCCTGAATCTCCCTGGTTCAGATTCAACACAATGATTATCACGACAACCACAATGGCGCCGATAATTATGAGTAATCTCTTTCTCTTCATCACTGCTCCTTACCGAGTGCTAACGTGCCCAGTAAGTAAGAAAATGTTGCCTGCTGCACGTAGTAGTCGCTCAACGCTGAAGAATAGGAAACACGAGCATCGTAGACAGATTTCTCGGCGGTCAAGAAATCCAGGAATGACGTCACACCCAAGGCATACCGCTCGCGAGAGATGACCGCAGCCTCGTTTGCCGCATCGAGACTTTTCTCCGCGTACTGCAGTTTGTCGAGTGACTCCCTTAACAAGTAGTAGGTCGTACGTAGTTGCTTTTCGGTTTCTAACTCCGCCCTGCGCTCGGCAAATTCACTGCGTCTTAGATCATTCTTCGCATTCAAATATCTGAATACCAGATTCTTGATTTCAAATATCGGGAAACTCACGCTGATCCCGTAGTTCTTTACGGCGTTGTCCCGGTAATACTGGAAATCAAATACGAACGTATCACTGCTCACGTTATAGCCATAGAAAAGAGAGATACGAGGCAGGAATGCCAGATAAGATGAAATGAGATTGATCTTCGAGAGGTCTCTGAGCTGCCTGGCAAGACGCACCTCGTAGTTCACCGCATGGAGAATTTTCGTTAGGGAATCCAGATCAGGCATATCGGTCACTTCAGGGGCAATGAGAGTATCAATAGGATAAATATACCCGGATGTTCCCAATATGGACCTGAGCTCTTCCTGTGCTGATATCTCCAGCGTTCGTGCCCTCGACCTGTCCTGCTGAGCATTGAGATAGAAAACCTCACCCTGCAGCAACTCCAGCCTCGATGCCGAACCCAGCTCGTATTTTGCCTGGACCAGATTCAAATTTTCCTGCGCCCTCTCGAGCGTAATCTCTGATGAATTCAACAGTTCATAAGCGTTGATCAGATTATAGTATGCTGTTTTTATCCTCAGGATTAGGTTTGATATATCCGCCTGGTGTTGTATGTTATTGCCGCCAAGTTCACCCCGCGCAACGAAGATGGAACTTATTATATCAAGGTCGAATAGCGGCATATTGATGTTCATCGCGCCGGTATAATCGCTGCTCGTGAAACCGTCAAACTCACTCTTTGTATACGTTCCCGTGACATTGATCGTCGGAAGAAGATTCGCAAGGCTCTGGTAGAATTGAATGCGTGATCTGTCAAGCGCAACCCGTGACTCATGGTATATCGGGCTGTTCTGGAAAGCAATGTCTATTGCCTGCGAGACTGAGAGAGAATCGACCTGCAGGAATAATGCTAGGATTATCATTATTATACTATTTTAGACAGAAGATAACGTTTACATTCCTCGGCCGAATATCCTGCCGAGTCCGATACCAGCAAATATCGAAACCAACCAGATGATAAAAACGAGTATGTAGGCGTTCTTCCTTGGGATACCATTGGTAATACTGATGCCGATGCTGACCAGTATCATCTCCCAGATGATGAAGAAATCAAAGCCGGCAAGCAGTTGGTGGGCGAAAGTATCTCTCCCAAGACCGGTAGCGAACATTGCGAGTGAGGTTGTCACGTATGGTGATTTTGTGATCGCGATCATGATCAGTTTCAGAATCGCCGATGGTACAACCACCAGTGCTGAAAAGCATATGACCGAAAATATCTTCTTGAACCCGCTCTCGCCACCGAAAAGGGGTACGAAGAGATTGGTTGCGACGGTAAAAATGAGTATCAGAATAACGGTGAAGATCGCGGCACTCAGCGCGCCAGAAATTATGGCTACTGGCCCCTGAGTGAACTGTCTTGCCTGTTCCATCTGCTCCTCGGACAAACCTCTTTCCCTCATTACCTCTTCCTGTCGCATCGTTATTTCTTCCCGGGCAAGATTCACCGTCAATACAGCCGTCAAAGCCACAACCGCCAGGACGATCGCTAATGGTAGAATCCACCGGGGTTTTTCCTTCAATGCTGTGAATACCTTGCGTGGCGCAAAGTATATATCCAGTATGCCCATAACAACTCCTTTCTGGCTACTCTATATTACGTATGAACAAGGGAATATGTTTCAGTATAGAAGTACTGAAATCCGCTCGTTACTATTAGTAACGATTTTACGCATAAATTCAGCGATGTCAACGCTGTAGAGGCATATATTGACACAACATGCCATATCAATATCTTTAGTATGCAAGGAGGAAATATGGTAAACAAGAAACGGTTGTTGATCGCGACCCTGTTCGGGGTGCTTTCAGGTATTGTCTGCTGGATCCTGGCATCGTCTGAAGGACCCACTCCGTGGTTTTTCGCTCTGTCGACCATTCTCAGCCGGACGCTCATCGGTTTTGCCATCGGCATCAGTGTGTTCAAGATCAAATGGTGGCTGCACGGCATCATCATGGGTTTCATCTTCAGCATTCCCATGGCTCTACAAGGATTTTATGTACCGGGTAAAGAAATGTATATCTTGTTCGGCACGATCATCATGGGGATCATCTACGGTTTCTTCATTGAACTCTTTACGACCGTCGTCTTCAAGGCCGGAGCGAAATAACCGGGAAGAATTTCAGACTCAGTATTCGCGGCTCCTGAGACGCTTAAGGAGCGTTTCGAGTTCGTCTAGGATCGTTCCGACCGCACTATCTTTAATCGAGTAGACCTTACTCTCTCTCAGATTCTCGTATCGAACAAGATCGATCTCCCTGAGGTGTCGCAATACCGTGCTGACTGTAGTGAGTGAAAGCTTCAGCTTCGCGGCAATGGCCGATGGAGTACAGCCGTCCCGCATCAGAAGTTTGATTATCTGGTAAGCCGTGGGGTTGCCCAGCACCCTGCAAATTCGTGAACTCCGGTAATCGATTTCGGACACTCTTCTCTTTTCGCTTCTCATTTTGCCCGCATATATAATACAAATTACATCCATCATTCTACAACAGTTAATTTGCCAGCACTCTGTGTCTCGTAGAGATTGGCGAATTCGTAAATTGTGAGAAACCAACACCTTCTGCACGAATAGCACCGGTTATCCGCGTTGAAATTCTTTCTGCATTATATATAATAATTCCATGATCGGGACGATCGTTAATGTAATACTCGTAATTGCCGGCAGTCTTCTCGGGCTGCTCCTGAGAAAGGGTATCCCTGAAAATATCAGCAAGATTATCATGATCGGTTTGGGCCTCTTCACCTGCGTGCTGGGCGTGAAAATGGGCATCCAGATGCAGCGGCCGCTCGTCGTCGTTTTGAGCTTGATACTCGGCGGTGTGTGTGGAGAAATATTGCATATCGAAGATTTCCTCGAGGGGATCGGCGAAAAACTGAAACGCCTCGCCAAGAGCCAGGGCGAGGCGTCCTTTGCCCAGGGTTTTGTTTTTGCCAGCCTCCTCTTCTGTGTCGGTCCTATGACCATACTCGGTTCGATCCAGGCCGGCCTTCAGAACAAACCCGAACTGCTCCTTATCAAATCACTAATGGACGGCGTATCATCGGTCATTCTCGCCTCGGCTATGGGTCTTGGCGTCATCTTCTCAGCGATCACCGTCCTCGTGATCCAAGGCGGGCTTACATTACTTGCGCAGCAGTTCAGTTTCCTGACCGATCCGACCTATCTAAATGATTTCACTTCGGTCGGCGGCATCATGATCTTTGCCATCGGGCTCAAACTGCTTAACATCAAAATCATCAAGGTCGGTAACCTGCTGCCGGCATTGGGATTTGTTATTATCCTTACTTTCATAGCTGGATTAATCTAGTTACATCACATTATTCCCAGTAAATTATGTTATCTTGACAAATTTCACCAGCAGATATATACTCATCTGGCTGGTGGATTCAAGGGAAGCGCCGTGAGAATCGGACGTGGTCGCCGCCACTGTGATTCCATCTTTTCTGTGATCAAGGAAAGCCACTGTTACCGCAGTATTCATGTTCTGCAGGACGGGAAGGCTGATCAGAGCAGGATAAGCCAGGAGACCTATCCCCAGTCACAAATAACCTTCGGACGAAAGGAGGATGCATGATATTTCTGCTTATATCCTTGCTGACTGGACAAATCATCTATGAAATGGATGAGGTCGTGGTCACTGCGCACCGCTATCCCGCGCTCTTGAAAGACGCAGCGGTTGCGGTCATGATCATCGAACGGGAGGAAATCGACCGATTGAAACCCCTCAACCTCGGCGAGGTGCTCAACGCTGCAGCCGGCGTTGATTTCAAGGATTACGGCACGCCCGGCGGCGTGAACAGCATTTCCTTGCGCGGAGTGCCGAGCAATGGCACTCTGGTACTTGTCAATGGCCATATGCTGAATGCGGTAACCAATGGAATGGCGGATCTCAGCATGATCGATATTAATACGATCGAAAGGATCGAGGTGGTCAAGGGCCCGGTCGCAAGCCTCTACGGTGCCAATGCGCTCGGCGGGGTCGTGAACATAATCACCAAACGTGAATTGAGACGACCAGAAATCGCGATAATATTCACGCCCGCCACACCAATGCTTGATGATCCCCTGCATACAAACGATCTTTCGGTCAGACTTGGATTACCGGTAAAGGGAACACAATTTGACTTCAGCGGCAGTTACGGGAATTCTGAAGGTTACCGGAGCAACAGTGATCTGACACGATATCACATCACCGGTTCGATAATCCACAAATCAGAGCGCGCAGAAGTAACTTCGTTTATAAACTACAGCCAGAAGGAATATGGAATTCCCGGCCCCATGCCGCTCGTGGACAGTTTGCATCCAGTACCGCAATTCGGCGACAGTACTGCAACATCAGTCTTTGACCAGGAAATTGACCGCTCGCTGCTAATGCATCTGAGTGTGGACCTGCAGATATCCGACAATATCAGATGGCACAACAAAATCCTTGGTGACCGGAAACGTACTGTATATAATACTACATACGGCGGATGGTCTGGTGATACGATAAACGAAAAATATGATTACCTGACTCACATGTTCGGTTTCAACACGATGTTGACCGCGCGTTGGGAGAAACTTTCATTCACGCTCGGGCTGGACGCGACCTATGACACACTCCTCACCAAGACCGTATCAACTATGAATGGCGACACGAACTGGCATGCGAGTTCAAATAACGTCGGAATATGGACTGAAATGCAGGTAAACCTGAACGATATCTTGTCTGCCACGCCCAGTATCCGTTACGACCGTAATTCTGCCTTTGGCGATTTCCTCTCACCCGCGATCGGCATTTCTTACGCGCCGACCGAAATGCTCTGGCTCAAACTTTCGGCAGGAAAAACGTATCGGGCACCGACGTTCAATGATCTCTACTGGCCGCAATCCGGCAATCCCGACCTCAAACCAGAGCACGGCTGGGCGTATGAGATACGTGCTGAGAGTTCACCGCTGCCCAGCCTATTTGCGGCAGTCTCTTTTTTCCTGCGTACCGTGAGGGATCGAATCGCCTGGTTGCCGCAGGATAATAATTTGTGGCAGCCGCAGAATGTTAATTATCTTGCAATACGGGGGCTTGATCTGGAATTAAAACATCAGATCGCCAACTTTCTCGAGCACACTGTCGAACTAACGTATTTGGACGCCCGGCAAACGAACGATGAGATCGTTTATGACTATTATGATTGGATCGCAGATACCTCTCTGACGATCTATGAAGAGGTAGAGCGCCCAGCTGCCTTCACGCCGGATTTCACCATTTCATCCGTATTGAATTTCAAATTACCAAAGGATCTTGGATTCACTATTTCCGGGCAGTATGAATCTCGAAAGGTCAATTATTACGCAAACTATGACGCATACCCGGTCGTGTCCATGGATGAAAAGGTTCTGGATGATTACATAGTCATCAACGCCGTCGTCAACAAGCAGATTTTCAACAGAATCTCACTATCTGCCGGAATTAAGAATTTGTTCGATACCAACTATTCGCTGCAATTCGGCAATACAATGGAAGACCGTGATTACCCTATGCCGGGCAGGATGTACTTCGTTCAGTTTATCGTGAAATATTGACACTAACATCCTGGAGGATTATAATTCCCTGTGGGGTAATCGGATAGCCGCTCCACGTGAGAGGAAAGTCCGGGCTTCACAGGGCAGGATGCTTCCTAACTGGAAGCCCCGCACCTTTGGTGACACATGAGATCGATAAACAGTATCTTGAAAGGAGATGCCGCCGTCCTCCAGAGAACAGAAGACGAGGCCTGCTCTGAGAGTATTACAGGCGATCTCACAGTTGTAACCACAGGCTATGACCTTGCGTTTTGTCAAACCGTTGCATTTTTGATGAAACCTCGATGCACAGCCTGTTGTATCACCAAAGGTGCGGGGGGAAAGTGCCACAGAAAACATACCGCCCAGCACCTTTGGCGGTACATGAGATCGACGCCACGACTGCGAAGAAGAAACTTCCGCGTCCTTCAGAGAAATATGGATGAAAACCTCTCTGATGAGATTACGGGCGATCTCAATGCTGTAACTGCAGGCTTGATGTTGTGTTGCATCAAATCGCTGGAATTTTGACAAAGCATCAATGCACAGCCTGTTGTGCCACCAAAGGTGCTGGGTAAGGGTGAAATGGCGAGGTAAGAGCTCACCGCTCTGATGGTGACATCAGAGGTCCCGTTAAATCGGGATTCTCGTCCTAATAGGACGGAATATGGCAAACCCCATCCGAAGCAAAACCAAGCAGTTCCAGTAGAGGCGGCCCGTCTCTTCTTGCCGTTAAAAGCGGTCGGGGCTGGAACGGGTAGGTTGCGCAGAACCCGGCAGTGATGCCGGGACAAGAGAAATGGCTATCAATTACAGAACCCGGCTTATAGATTACCCCACATCTTGAACAGTTGACAACGAGTAACCATCTAAGTATCATATACAAAGGTTCTGTGGATCTTCCCGAACCTGATTTTTATTTCACCTGCATGAATTCATGACCAAATGGCAACCTAAGAACGATAGCGCTGAGGCAACCGCGCTGCAGATACGGGGCAAGAAAGTACCACGCGCAATAGTCCAGATCCTGCAGAACCGTGGTTACAAAACTCCCCAGGCCATCGAGAAGTTCTTTGCACCATCCCTTTCGGACCTGCACGATCCGTTCCTGCTGCATGATATGGAAAAAGCTGTCACACGTATCAACCGCGCCATCGGAAAAAAGGAAAAAGTGTTGATCCATGGCGACTATGATACCGACGGCATCACCGGGACCGCGCTGCTGGTCAGGAATCTCAGGAAGTTTGGTTTAGACGTGCAGCACTATATCCCTCACCGTATTGAAGAAGGTTATGGTCTATCCTCCAGTGGTATCAACCGTGCGATTGAAGAAAAGTGTACCTTAATGATCACGGTCGACTGTGGCAGCGGCGCCATCAACGAGATTGCACGCGCAAATAGCCACAACATCGATGTCATTGTCTGTGACCACCATCAGCCGAAAGACAATCTACCTGATGCCCTGGCTATCATTAATCCCAAACTTCCAGGGAGCAAATATCCCTTCAAGGAACTTGCCGGGGTTGGTGTCGCTTTCAAGCTACTTGCCGCACTTCAACACCGAACGGGGAAACCAATGGAAGACTTGTACATCGATTTGGATCTTGTCGCGCTCGGAACTGTGGTGGATGTCGTTCCTCTGGTCGAAGAAAACCGCATTCTCGCAAAATACGGTATGAAAAGAATACTGCGCAGCACGAAGAAAGGCATCCAGGCGCTATTGAAGGAAACGGGCATCAGCAAAGAACTCAATTCATACCATCTGAGTTTCATAATCGGACCGCGTATAAATGCCTGCGGTCGGTTGCACGATGCAAAGATCGCTTTAGAACTCCTGCTAACTGAAGACATGCCCCATGCGCTCAAGCTCGCGCACAGCCTCACGGTCGATAATGAAGAAAGAAAGAAGATCCAGGATGAGATGTACGCAAACGCAGTATCGATCATGAAAGAAGAGAACCGGGATAAGGATCGGATCATTGTACTGGCTGGTGATGACTGGCATGAGGGTGTACTTGGTATTGTTGCTTCCAGGATCGCCACCGAGAATTTCCGGCCGACCATAATACTAACCATGAAGCAGGATACAGCAAAGGGGTCGGCGCGTTCAATCCCAGGGTTCGACATCACCGAAGCAATAGGTACCTGCTCCGCTTTGCTGAACAAGTTCGGCGGGCACACTCAGGCTGCAGGGCTGGAAATGAACCAGGATAACCTTGAACGTTTCAGAACCTGCATCAATGAACATGCGCAGAATCTTGACGCATGGGTTTTCGAAAAACAAAGCTACTACGACGCCAGACTCGGTTTGGACGAGATAACCAGCGAGCTGGTGCATTTTCTGAAATACTTCGAACCTACCGGTATCGCCAACCCGCAGCCTGTCTTTTTGAGCGAAAACCTCGAGGTCGTCGGTGTACCACGCGTGATCGGTACGAATCATTTGAAGATCTCGCTCCGCCAGGGCAAGAAAGTCTTTCCTGCTATTGCCTTCGAACGGGCCGACGAAATACTCGGCATTGAGATCGGCAAAACACGAGTCAATTGTCTATACTCTCTTGCCGAAGATTCATATCTCGGCAAGAAAAAGACCAGCCTGAAGGTAAAGGAATTGGAGAAGATAGCATGAATGCATGGCGTCAGGTCACTCGCGGGAAGGTTAGCTATTTCCAATATTCTTGGGGCAACTCATCAGCGATATACTCGTTAAAGAATGGTCAGGATGACCTGATTCGCCAATTTGAACCGGTTTTCTTGAAGCAAATCCATTCCAATATTATTGTCGACATCGACGTGCAAGAAGAACGTACTGGAGACGGTTTGATAAGTACAGAAAAACGAAATATCGGCCTAAAGATCGCCGATTGTCTGCCAGTTTATTTATTTACGCCACAAAGAACATGTATCATTCACTGCGGATGGCGCGGCATAATCGGCGGCATAGCGAAAGGAGCAAGTAATTTACTGAAGGAATTCCACTACGTACTGGGAGCATCGATAGGACCCTGCTGCTACGAAGTCAAGCACGACGTCGTCAACCAATTCACTCCAGATCATCAGAACGCGCTGCAGCAACGCCAGGGCCGTCACTACCTCGATTTGAAGGCAGCGGTTGTCAATGATCTCGGCAAGGAGAATCTGCTTGCTTCACTTGATTTCTGTACCAAGTGTCATCCTGAATATTTCTATTCACACCGGCGGGGCGATAGTGAGCGCAACTACGCACTAATAGCACACAACCAGACCGTTGATTGACACATCTCGGTTTCGGAATAAAATGACTTGATGAAGATTTTTCTTATCTGTCTCCTGACACCCGTTATCCTTTTTTCTCAGGATTGGACAATGCTTGTTTATGTTGCGGCGGACAATGACCTTGCGCAGTGGGCGGATTCAGACCTTGTGGAGATGGAACTTGTTGGCAGCAACCAGAACGTGTCGGTTGTTGCGCAGGTCGATAAACCATATATCGGCGCCAGGCGTGTATTCGTTAATCAAGGATCTTCCCAGGTCCTGCAGGAACTCGGTATCATCGACATGTGCTCATGGGAAACCCTGTACGACTTTCTTGCCTGGGGAATAAGCAACTTCCCCGCCGACCGGTACCTCGTGATATTATGGGACCATGGTTCAGGGTGGACCGCAATGCCTAATCGTTCATTCGGCGCCGATTGGTCAAGCGGCAATGTTCTGAGCATTGCCAACGGCGATTTTCGAAGGGCGCTGGAAAATGCCTACGACTACACTGGTGAGCGAATCGATCTTTTTGCCTTCGATGCATGTCTGATGCAGCAGGTTGAGGTTGCCTTCGAGCTCAAGGATTTCGCTCATGTATTCCTCGCTCCCCAGTCAATAATGCCGCTACCCGGTCTCCGCTACAATGACATAATCCAAACCATCCACCAAGATCCCGGCATAAACGCTGCAAACCTTTCGCGCAGCATCGCGCAAAGCACTGTGAACAATTACCAAAACATCCAGCCGATCTCGATTGCATCGGTCAGCCTCTCGAGAATGAACGAGATACAGAAAGATTTCTGGTACCTCGCTGATGTCCTGCTGTATGGATCGCCCGGCCCGGCAGTGCGTGCAGTGAGGCGCGATGTTCAAACGATTCCCGCGATCGGGTGCACACCTGACACCAGCGATGATTTCATCGACCTGGGAGATTTCATTCTGCGGCTCGATGATATCTACACGGACGATGCGGTCGATCGTCTCATCGATTCCTACGGGGAAGCAATACTATACATCGCTCACTGGGGAGATGTTTTTGCTCAGACCTCAGGAATGACCGTCTGGTTCCCTGATGTATATCGGCAGTTCAAACAGCTGTACGAAAACTACGAAAATCTTGAGTGGAGTGCTTCGAACTGGCTAGGATTTCTGAACTGGTACTATGACAGCGATGACATCAGGCCGACCAGCCCGTCATTACAGGCGACTGCACCCGGCAATGACAATGCCTTCACCTTAAGTTGGTCTGGGGCTCATGACCTTGCACCACTCAAATATGACGTATTTGAAATGTCCGGTTTGACAACAGTTTTCAGCGATCCTTGCGAGGATTCAACCCAGTGGTACTTCTCTGGTTTCGAACTAACTCCGGTGAATCAACATTCAGGCAGCTATTCTTTCTTCTCGGGCAACGCCGGTTATCTCAACAACTACATCGAAACCAAAGACAACGTCATACTCGAAGGACCTGGTATGATAGAGCTGTTCCTTCACTATAATACCGAAGAGATGGCTGATTCGCTGATCATCGAGTATGGTACGTTCCAGGACGTGCATTACGGATATTCAGACGGTTGGACCCAAAGAAAAACCATACTACCCGAGGGGGATCATCCCCTCCGGATATTCTACCGAACCAATGGTTTTAACAATCTGGGCGGTTGCTACATAGATGACATACAGATCTCCGCGCTCACGGACGGTCGCATTGCAGGTAGCGATATTGCTGAAACCCACCTCGGTTTCTTCAACGTACGACGCGGCACACATCAATACGTAATTCATGCTGAGGATTTCTATGGCAACACAAGCAACCTCAGTAACATGGTAACAGTTGACATCGAAGAATACGCTACTCCTTACTCGATCCCAAACCCGTTCCAGGCATCCTGCTATATCGCTCTTGATTATCCTGACACGCTCAACCCCACGGTCGAGATATTCTCACTGCGCGGCGTACGCCTCAAAAGATTCGAACCTGACCATATCATTGACAAGAGGATCTTCTGGGATGGCAAGGATGAAAATCAACGAGATGTCGCGTCGGGTGTATATATTATCCTGGTCAAAGATGCCGGGTTCAAGAAAGTCGGAAAGATCGCAAGGCAGAGATGAAGAGGAAGATTGCACTCATTGCACACGGTGGCGCCGGCGGGATAAATTATGCCCGCCGTCGTCTTCGTGGCCTCAAAGAGGCCGTCGAAGCGGGTTACGACATACTCTGCCGGGGTGGATCGAGCCTCGATGCCGTCGAGAAAACAGCCGTCATACTCGAAGATAAACCGGTCTTCAATGCGGGCACTGGTTCCTATTTGAACCTGACGGGTGAAGTAGAAATGGATGCTTCGATTATGACCAGCGAACTGAAATTCGGCGCCGTCGGTGTGATTCGGGACGTCAAGAATCCTATTACCATCGCACGAATGATCATGGAGAAAACAGATCACCTCCTGCTTTGTGGTGAGAATGCTATAAAATTCGCCCGCTACATGGGTCTGCCCTACTACGACCCGAAGACAAAGGAAAAAGAACTCATCTGGCAAAGAAAAAGACGAAAGCGTGAAAGCAGATATTTCGGCAATGTATGGGCATTTGACAACTATTCCGGCACAATTGGGGCGGTTGCGATCGACACGCAGGGATCGATTTCTGTCGCCACATCAAGTGGCGGGATTAATCTGCGGTTGCCGGGCCGGGTGGGCGACACACCCATCATCGGCGCGGGGACCTACGCTGACCCCAATGGCGGAGTCAGTACGACCGGACATGGTGAAGAAATAATGAGGCAGCTTCTTGCCTATCGAGCCGTGACATTGATGTCAAGACTGCGCGCGCCCGAAGCAGGAAGACGAACGCTGGCTCATGCGACAAGGTCAGGCTGCCGGTGTGGAATGATCGGCATTGACAAGAACATCAACATGCTGTGCCTCAACAACACCAAAGCCATGTCGTGGTGCTATATCAAGAATGGCAAAATGGCAACTTTTCTCGATGACTAATTGACAAACAGGTCGTGCTATATATAATTCCCAATGGCCAAAATCGATAACGTATTGTGCCCGGTATGTTTATTCACCTCTAATTATATCAATCTGATAATTACCGACGAAGAATTCTACATGTGTCCCAAGTGCAAAGCAACCTTCTCCTATGAAGAACTAATGCAGTTATATACGATTGGCCAATTCAGCTACGAGATCAACAAAACGAAACACAAACCAAACCCGTAGTTCCGACCAAGTTTCTTTTCAGAATAGATCGTCAACTTCTTGCGCTGACGGCAAGCGTTGGTGCTTGTAGAAAAAAATCTTGCGGTAATCGTCGTGTGCATCGGCATGCTCATCCTTGCAGCACCAATTGAAGGAAAACACGCGGGTATGTGCCATTACGCCGCCAGCCACAATTTCGACAATCAGAATCCCTGCTGCTACGGCGACTGCAATTGGAGCCGCCAGGGATTTAATTGATATTTTTATTTTTGGTTCCTTCTTCTTGACCGACGGTTTCGCGTAGGCAACCTCGATCTGTCCGGTTGATTGCAGATGATATAAGCATGCATAAGTATGAAACTTACCCAACCCAGAGATTTCCAGAAGATCGTCAACACTGCGCCTTTCATCGATCAGGGACAACACACGTGCTTCATCTTCCTTCAGTTGTAACTTCAGCTCCGGACGATCGACGCGCTTGAATACGATATCGCCCGACGGAACGGCCTTCGAAATCCTCGGCCATTCATCAAGACGACGCGCTGATTCGAGTATCAGTCCTTCGGTATGCATCCTGATCTTGATGACGCTCTTGGGATAGATCAATACGCCCTCTTCAAACTTGAACTCACCTTCATTCCAGGTGAACAACTCATCCATTACTTCCTGAATCTTGAACTTTATCGTGCGTTCAATTTCCTCTATTGTCAGGTATTTGTCCTCAATGATGATGTTGATGACCGGCCTCTTGGTCTCACGATGAATATCCTCAATCATCTCGAACAGATTCTTGCCGATCATGCCCGACTTGACCAGATATGTTTCCAACCTTTCTGCCCGCTCTCCCACTTCAAAAAAGGCCCCAGCAACATCGCCATCAATGAAACCAACATCTGCTACCTCGGGGTATTTCTTGATCTTAAGGACACCGGTGAGCTGCTCGCGTGAAATCAGCTGAAGGACGCTGGTTATATTCAGGCTTCTTAGATCGCCCTCAATCGCCATGAACACTCCTGATCGCTAAAAACGTGTAAATATACGCAAAGAAGGCTACTACTGCAGCAACAACCACGAAGATGGAAGATAGTGGCAAGCTTATCCATCCGGCAGGCTTGACAAGGAATTGAGGGAAGAGTAATGGTGTGTAGGCAAACATAACCACGAAGACTACAAACAGACCTGAGAAATTTCTATTCAAATAAACCAAACCGGCACCCGGAACAATGATGTTCAACAAATACGCTATCGTCTTCTTCATCCGGCGCCGGCGATTCCCGACCGAATGCCGCAGCAACTGTTCCATTTCCACATTCTCGGTCGTCTTCAATTTCGCGAAACACTTAATGCAAATCACTTCATCGGCCTCTGCTTCCTGACACTTTCTGCAGACTGCCCGGCCGCACGTACCACAATAGAAAGGCGGAGAGAATCTGAAGGGAAGAAAAGATAGAACGAAGAGCGCCAATGCTGCGAAGAATAATAATGGATTTATCGTGCCAAAAAGATCGAGTTTCTCAGAAAGTAGCGCCCGATATAACTCACCAGTGGACGGCATGATATCCAGAGGTTCCGTGGATGATGACGAAAAGCCGCGTCGTCGCGCCTCGGCCATGTATCTTGATGACTCACTGTATTCGAGTATTCTCAACTTCAGAAGACCCATATTGAAGAACGGTTCGCCTTTGCTACCCGCCCGCATTGCATAGCTATACAAAGTTTCCGCTCTTGCCTCCTCACCGTAGACAAAATAGATATTCGCTAGATTGTTCACAACTGCGATCTCACGACGCCCTCTGTAGTACATTTCCTCGTAAAGCGACATGGCTTCTTCAAGACGGCCCCGCTGCTTCAGAGCATAGGCCTGGAAGAGTTTGTCCTGCTCGTCATCCGTGTCGATTGTCACGCTGTTGTCGTATTGCACCATTTCATATAGTCTGAAGTTCTTCGACTCCCTCGATAGAAACCGCATCAAATCGTGCAGCGGCATTGAGAGAATGAAAATTGCAGCCAGGGAAATCAGAATACCCCTCAACCAATTCCGCTCGCGTTTGTTGAAAACGAACAAAAGGAGAACCGCGTAGCTCGCGAAAATTAGAAACACATTTCGCAACACCAGCACTGGAAAGAGCAAAACGACAAAACCTATTATTCCTTTGAGTCTCCCGTGTTCCTGTATATCAATACGGTGACTCACGGCTGGAAGGTAGAATATTGTCTTGGCTGCGACATACACAAACCCGCACATGAATGTTGCAAGAAAGATCAGCACAATAGCGTTGGCAATGAAGAATATCTGGGTCCTAAAATCTCTAAAAACCGGAAGGGCAAGGGCGGCTATCAATGGATCGGCATTTCGCGCCCTGACGGCCAAGGCAATCAGGGAAAGGAAATTCTCGACTGCCGAGGAATCCAGATGGCTGGCGAGATTGAGTTTACTCATTGCTGTCTCATAATCGGCAGCCTCCTTGGCCTCCCAGCGCAATACGGCGGCAATGTGGAAGTTGCGTCGAAAACTGGTCCGCAATAGAAGAGAATCAGCCTGCGGATCACTTGCGGTGTTACGCCAGAACCATAACACTACCGGGTCATCGGCGAAATCAGATATTTCGTATGAACCCTGCGTTAGACCGACAAAAATATCCTCGCTTCTGGGCGACTGGAGAAAAGCCTCATAACGCGTTTCGAATTGAAAAACCAAGAGTAAAGCTACCGCCAACATCAGGAAATTATAGAAGAAATTGCATTCTTGTCAATACTCAATCGATACTTAATTCTGATAATGACCGATTGTACGCATAAGTGCCATTTTTCAAGCACTTTTCTTGACTTTCACACCATATTGACTATAATAATTACTGGTTACATCATATACCACGTCGATGAATCAAAATAGCTATCAGAAAGGAGGATTTAATGCCTCAAGTTAAAATTCTGGAGGAAGTTTGCAAGGGTTGTGGTCTTTGTTGCGATGACGTCTGCCCGGTGAATATCCTCATTCTGGCGAATCGGATCAATTCAAGCGGTTATCATCCAGCTGAAGTTACGGACAATACTAAATGTACCGGATGCGGCTACTGCTTCAAAATCTGCCCGGAACCAGCAATCGAAGTGTACAAGTAGAGGAGAAGAAATGCCAGAGCGAAAACTTATGTACGGCAATCACGCAATCGTTGAAGGTGTGATCGCGGCGGGCTGCCGGTTCTTTGCAGGATATCCTATTACCCCCCAGAATGAGATCCCTGAATTTATGTCAATCAGGATGAACGAAATAGGTGGCGTATTCATTCAAACCGAGAGCGAGATCGCGGCTATCAATATGCTCTTTGGCGCCGCAGCGGCAGGCAAACGGGCGATGACATCATCTTCTTCACCCGGTATCAGCCTGATGCAGGAAGGGATTTCTTACATTGCTGGTGCCGATATTCCGGTGCTCGTCGTAAATGTCATCAGGGGCGGGCCAGGTCTCGGAAATATCGCACCGGCTCAATCTGATTACTATCAGGGAACCAAGGGCGGCGGCCATGGCGATTACTTCACAATAACCCTGGCGCCCAATTCGGTACAGGAACTGTATGAATTCCCCAAATTAGCATTTGAACTAGCCGAGAAATATCGCAATCCAGCACTGATACTTGCCGACGGTCTGCTCGGACAGATGATGGAACCGGTCGAGTTCACGCAAGCCCCAGTCGACCCGGACACACTGCGTGAGCCACCCTATGCCTTGAGCGGATGCAAAGGCAGGGAGCGCCGCGTCGTCCGCTCATATGACCTGAAACCGGGAAAGCTGGAGGAAATGAACTGGCAAAGGTTGAAGAAATACCAGAAGATTCAGGAGACGGAACAAAGATTTGAAGCGACGGCGTGCGATGATGCGGAGCTTGTTATTATTGCATATGGAACGTGCGCTCGTGTTTGTGACGCCGCGGTCCGTATCGCACGCGCCAAGGGACAGAAAATTGGATTGCTCAGACCAATAACCCTTTGGCCGTTTCCCAATAAAATCATGTCTGAGATGTCGAAAAGAATCAAGAACTTCCTGGTGGTTGAAATGAACATGGGACAGATGATCGATGATGTCAAACTGGCCACCGAGTGCAGAAGCAAAATCCATTTCCACGGTCGACCCGGAGGTGGCGTACCAACGCCTCCCGAGATATATGAGAAGATCAAAACGATCATGGGAGGTGCATGATGAAACAGCTCTTTGGTAGGCCTCAGGGACTAACCGATGTTCTTCAACGGTATTGCCCCGGATGTGGTCACGGCATCGTACACAGAATAATCGGCGATCTACTGGTTAAACTGGATATCCGGGAACGCGCGGTCGGTATCGCGCCAGTTGGTTGTTCGGTATTCGCTGACGAGTATTTCAATTGCGATATGATACAACCCCCGCACGGGAGGGGACCGGCGGTTTCGACCGGAATCAAGCGAGCTCGACCTGACTGCTTTGTCTTCAGTTATCAGGGAGATGGCGACCTTGCGGCGATCGGCACGGCCGAAATAGTACACGCGGCAGCGCGCAATGAGAATATCACAATTATCTTCATTAACAACGCTATCTTCGGCATGACCGGCGGTCAACTTGCACCGACAACTCTCCCCGGGATGAGATCGACAACATCGGTTCAAGGACGCGACATCAAGACGCAGGGCTATCCAATAAAAGTCTGCGAATTGCTTGCCGGCCTGGATGGACCTCACTATCTCGTCAGGACTGCAGTGAACGCCCCGAAGAACATCATTGCTACTGAAAAAGCGCTGAAAACGGCATTCGTCAACCAGCTCGAGAACAAGGGCTTCTCCATGGTTGAGATCCTTTCAATGTGCCCCACAAACTGGGGACTGACTCCAATCCAGTCGAAAAAATGGATCGATGACACGATGATTAAATACTATCCACTTGGCGAGTACCGAAATCGAGCAAAGGAGGAGCGATGACAATGGAGATCATTATTTCTGGATTCGGTGGACAGGGAGTGGTTTCCTCGGGTATAATCCTTGCACACGCCGGGCTGACCGAGGACAAGAATGTTACCTTCTTCCCCTCTTACGGTGCGGAAATGCGAGGAGGTACTGCCAACTGTTC
Source organism: Caldifarciminota bacterium (assembly GCA_020343595.1). GTDB lineage: Bacteria > Hydrothermota > Tepidihabitantia > SM23-42 > SM23-42 > SM23-42. Next base: position 776,866 of record CP070802.1, read on the forward strand.
GGTCGTTATATCAACCGATCCGGTCGCTTCGCCAATCGTTGCGAGCCCTGATGTGGTCGTTATTATGAATGAACCTTCTCTCACTCGATTTGAGCCCATAGTAAAGCCTGGTGGTATTCTTTTCTACAATAAAACATTGATCAAATCAGTCCCAAAGAGAACAGATATTACGGTAATCCCGATTGAAGCTAACGCGATCGCTGAAGAACTTGGTCAGGGTCGAATCGCGAACATGGTGATGCTCGGCGCACTCATCAAGAAGACTGGAATCCTCAAGGTCGATACGCTGAAGATGGCGCAACGTGAGCGCTTCACCAAGGCGGGCGAAGATCAATTATCATTGAATGACAGGGCGTTGGACCGCGGCTATGATCAAGTATGACCAGGGATATCTTCACTTCCTGGCTCATATAGCTCATGCCGCTGCAACAGGTAGATATCTTTGCAAAAGATAAGCAAGCTGGATGAACTCTTACCTCTGGTAAGAAAACCAATTCGCTATACAGGTGGCGAATACAACATTACGCTGAAGAAAAGCCCGACAATAAACGTCGGGCTCGTCTTCCCCGAGATCTATGAATTGGGCATGTCGAATCTCGGGATCAAGATCGTATACCATCTCTTCAACCGCAGGGAAAACATTCAGTGCGAGAGGGTCTTCGCTCCGTGGCCGGATTTCGGAGACAGAATGCGTGAACACTCTATAAAGCCCTACGGGCTCGAGACCAGACGCGAGATCGACGATTTCGATCTTCTGGGATTTTCACTGCAGAGCGAGCTGTGCTATACTACAGTCTTGCATATCCTCGATCTGGCTGGTATCCCTTTCCGTGCCGTCGATCGAAGTTCCAAACATCCAATTCTCATAGCCGGCGGTCCTGCGACGTTGAACCCGAGACCCATGTCTTCGGTTTTCGATGCGTTTGTCGTTGGCGACGGGGAAAACGTAATTCCTGGAATTACCGAAATACTCGAGGACATACCGGCGGCAGAAAAGGAGGACCGCCTTCGCGCCCTGTCCAGACTACCGGGTGTCTGGGTACCAAAATTGCACGGATATGACATCACGATACAGAAGCAGATGGTTAGTAAACTCGATGAAAATACAGTGCCCTTCCCGCCGATGTTGCCCACATGTGATATAACACATGACCGGTATGTTGTCGAAGTCATGCGTGGCTGCACCTGGGGTTGTCGTTTCTGCCAGGCGGGTTATACAAATAGACCGTTGCGCGTAAGGTCTGAATCAGAAGTACTACGGGCTGTGGAAAAAGGCCTGCGCCAGACCGGGTGGGAAGAAGTCTCGCTCCTCTCGTTTTCAATCCTCGATTATCCCGACCTGCTCAATCTCATAAGGAAACTCAATGAGATCCTCAGGAAGCGAATGGTCAGCATCTCGTTACCGGCCATGCGCGGTGAATTGTTCACCGAAGACCTTGCTCTATTACTCAAGGAAATCAAAAAGAGCGGACTGACATTTGCTCCCGAAACAGCGAGCGACGAGTTGAGGCGCCGATTGAACAAATCATTCTCCAATGACCGGCTGATCGACTCAATCCAGACGGCTTACCGTACAGGCTGGAAGCAGGTAAAACTCTACTTCATGGTCGGACTACCATTCGAAACTGATGCTGATATCAAGGAAATAACCAGGTTGAGTGATACCATCCTGAATGCCTGCCCCAAAGGCAGTCTTAAACTGTCGGTCAGTTCGTTCGTGCCCAAACCGCACACACCGTTCGAATCCGTCGAATTCGCGCCGATTGATGCATTGAAGGAAAAAATCGAGAATATCAAAGCACACAAAAAACGCCGGGTTGAAGTCAAATATCAGTCTCCCGAAGTCTCCTATGTCGAGGCACTATTGTCCCGGTCAGACGAAAGGATATTTCCTGTTATTGAAGCCGTCTACCGGGCCGGCGGGAAATTCGAAGAATGGCGCGAAGGCTTCGATTTCTCGCGTTGGGAGACAGCTTTACAGCAGCACGGTATATCGCCAGCCGAATGGCTGAAACCAAAGACAGAGAATCCCTGGGACATCGTCGATGTAGGGATCAGCAAAGAATTCCTGACCAAAGAATTTCAAAGATCCCGGCTCGCTCTTACGACTGAAAATTGCTTCTACGAAAAATGCGTAAAATGCGGCGCATGCGACGGGGATCGCCCGACACATTCTGAGGGTGATGACAAATATCTCAGCGTCACACCAACTTTAAAAAGTACTGGAAACCAAGTCATCTACAGGGTAAAATACTCGGTCGGTGAGGACTTCAGATATGCCTCGCACCTTGATATTGCCAGGGCTATTTACCGTGCACTTCGCAGGTCAGACCTTCCGATCAAATTCACTCAGGGGTTTTCACCTATTCCCAAGGTCTCATTCTGCCCTCCGAAAAGTGTCGGGCAGATAGCAAAAGGTGATTTCTTCGATGTCTATCTCGAGACAGAGTACTTCGGAAACATTTCGAGGGAATTGAACGCACGATTCCCACCGGGTATCCGGGTGCTGGACATCCGCGCCATCAACCCGGGAACGGTATCTCTGTCCAGCTCTATTAATCTGATAAACTACGAGGTTAATATCGATAAAGAAGACCTGAAGAAATCAATCGACCTTAATTCGGAAGTACCGATCTACGTGAATACGAAGTCCGGCCAGAAGGATCTAAAGACTGGACTCGATTCTTTATCGATCGCGAATGGTCCTCTTTCATGCGGTCTTTTTTACGGCGGTGGGCAGGTCAATATCTACGATCTTCTTTCGTATTTGACAGAACTCCCACCTGACCAGGCCAAACGTTTTAAGGTAACAAGAACTACAATGTTCATCAAAAAAGAAAGTGAAAAAATCTCTCCGATGGAGGTCAAGTGAGAAAGAAGGATATCATTGTCAACATATCAAACTCTGAAACGAGAATAGCGGTTATGCAAAACGGCAATTTCGCGGAATTCTACCTCGACCGCGCCGAAAGAACAAGTATTGTAGGAAATATCTACAAGGGGAAGGTCCTCAATCTGATCTCCGGATTGAAAGCAGCCTTCGTGAACATCGGCATCGAGAAGAATGGATTCCTACCGCTCAATGAAATTCCGTTCGAGGAGTTCTCTCAGCTCTTTGAGAGTGAAATCGAAATGGAACAGGAACGCCGACCCGAAGAGATAAAGCTTCGGGAGAACCAGGAAATTATCGTCCAGGTCACCAAGGACTCCTACGGCATAAAGGGTCCGCGTATCACGTCCTATATATCCATCCCGGGCCGTTACGTAGTCCTGCTCGTTAATGCCAAGAACGTAGGCATATCACGAAAGATCCGTCAGCGGCGGGTGCGTGAGATGCTCTTTAGAACCGGCAAGCACGTCAAGCCGCCTGGTATGGGATTGATCATCAGAACAGCGGCGTCTCGTGCAAAACCTGAAGAGATCAGAAAAGAAGTCGAAGTGCTTAAGCGCGACTGGGATAGAAACATGGAAAAAGCCAAGAACCCGGCGCCCATTCTGATCTATGAAGAACCGGATGCATTGATAAAAACTGTCCGCGATATATTCAATAGTGAAGTCCGGAATCTATTCGTCGATTCGCCAGCAGCATACAATAAGATAATCAGTTATCTCGGCAAAGTATCACCACGTATGCGATCGCGCGTAAAACTGTACCGGGATTCACAGCCGATATTCGAAAAATACTCCGTGGAAGAAAAACTCAAGAGCATACTTGAAAGAAAGATCTGGCTGCCGAGTGGCGGATACATTGTCCTCGACCAGACTGAGGCACTGGTGACCATTGACGTCAACACGGGCAAGTCATCGAAGGAAAAGCAAGCCGAGAGACTGGCGTTGTCTACTAATCTCGAAGCACTCAGGGAGATCGTCCGTCAGCTAAGGCTTCGTGACATTGGGGGTCTGGTTATCGTCGATCTGATCGATCTTTCAAAAAGAGACAATATCGACCGGATGTTGCGCGAATTCAAATCAATGATACGCGAGGATAAAGCGCGTTATCGAATAGGTGGCATCAGTGAGTTCGGCCTTCTTGAGTTCACTCGTGAACGCTCGCGGTCCAGCATCACCTCAAGCCTCAGCGAATCATGCCCAGCCTGCAAGGGCCGGGGCAGAACGATGTCCCGGATGAGCACATTCGGTTACATCGAACGGTGGTTCATGCAAAATGGAAAGAATATACGAGGAAAAATGATTGAACTGCAGACCTCGCCGAGGCTCGCAGATTTTCTCAGCCTTCAGCACTCCGGAACGATAGCCGCAATTGCTAAAGAATACAATCTTATTTTGCGCATCAAAGCGGATTACGCTTTCAACGAAGGAGATTTCAAGGTCGTGGTGCTCTGATACTACAAGGAAAGGGATTGAAAATGCATGGATTCAATGAGCGTATTAGCGACAGCGAAATAAAGAAACTGCAGGAATTTGCCCGGCTCTGCCGCGGCGACATCATAAAGATGACGACCATCGCGGGTTCCGGCCATCCTGGTGGCTCCATGTCATCGATCGATATCTACCTTACACTCTACGCGCACGCCAGGATTTCTCCGGATGCGGTCCACGATATCTCACGCGACCGGATAATTGTGAGCCACGGGCATACGTCTCCCGGTGTTTATGCTTGTCTTGCGCGGCTTGGTTTCATAGACCATGACGACCTTTTATACTCTTTCAGGAAAGCGGATAGCCCTTATGAGGGGCACATCGAACGCAATGTTCCCGGCGTCGAATGGACAACAGGCAATCTTGGCCAGGGATTATCTGCTGGATGTGGCTTCGCTCTCGCTGCTCGACTGCAAGGATTGGACTACCACACGTTCGTCGTGATGAGCGACGGTGAGCAGGCAAAGGGTCAGGTCGCAGAAGCCAGACGGTTTGCTCGCAAGTATGCAATCAATGCGCTCACCGTGATCATCGATCATAATCACATTCAAATCTCGGGCAGGACCGAGCAAGTCATGCCGGTCAACATAAAAGAGAATTTTCTTGCCGACGGTTGGCGTGTACTGGAGATACCTGGACACGACTTCGCAGAAATCCACGGTGCGGTACGGCAGGCAATCTCTGACAAAAATAATCCCTGTGTGATCATTGCCGAAACGGTGATCGGCAAGGGCGTCTCGTTCATGGAGAACAAACACGAATACCACGGACGAGCATTGAAGAAGGAGGAATGCGAAAAGGCGCTGAAAGAACTCAATATTGAAAACGATATTGAAGCGATCTGCGCATCTGGTAAAGACAGGAAGATAACCGACCATCGTCATCATACCGCCCCGCTGCCGCAGCTGAAGATTGGTTCACCGAAACAACATCAAAAGGAAACACACCCAAGGGTCGTTTTCGGTAATGTCATGAAGGAACTCGCGCAGGTCAATCCTGAAACCCCGATCGCCGTGTTTGACTGCGACCTGGCCGAATCGGTGAAGACGAACGGTTTTGCCGAACTACGGCCCCACAATTTCTTCGAAGCGGGCGTCAGTGAACACTCAACAGCAACCACGGCGGGTGCGCTGTCGATCAACGGGGTGATTACGGTCTGGGCTGATTTCGGCGTGTTCGCAATCGATGAAGTCTACAACCAGCTCCGGCTTAACGATATCAATCAAACAAATCTGAAGGTCATCGCCACTCATCTCGGATACAATGTCGGGCCAGATGGCAAAACCCACCACTGCATTGACTACATTGGTCTCATCAGAGGACTCTTTGGTTTCAAGATCATCATCCCGGGCGATCCAAATCAAACCGATCATGCTGTCCGCTACATGATGTCACAACCAGGTAACTGGGTGATGGGGATAAGCCGGTCGAAATTGCCGGTACTCACGACCGAAGATGGTAAGTTAAGCTACGGTATGGACTACAAATTCGAATACGGCAAGTGCGACATGCTGAGAGATGGGAAGGACTGCGCGATATTTACTTATGGTCCTGTGGTTCCAATTGTGTTGAGCGCCTGGAAGAAGCTGAAGGACGAAGGCATCAAGGCTGCTGTCATCAATGCACCATGTCCTCTCGATGTCGACCAAGGCACTCTTGAGCGAGCAGCGCATACAGGACTCGTAGTTACGTGCGAAGACCACATTCCGACCACCGGGCTAGGGAGCACGATCGCCAATTTAATCTCGCTTAACAGTCTCACGACGACCGTCGTCCAAATCGGTATCGGCGAATACGGTTCCTCAGACGAGCATGTCAACCTCTACAGAAAATACGGACTGGATGTGGATGCAGTGGTAAGAAGAGTAAAAGAACATCTCTAATCTGAAGAGCCTACGTTTAGAATCTAATTCGATTGATCAAGCCGAATTTCGGCACCACGCACTATTTTTCGAGCTCGTCATTGATCTTTGCGATCATTAGATACAAGCAGTAAACCGTCAACCTGAGTAGATGAAGAAACCCTACAAATACCTTGACCACACCGCCGATCTCGGAATTGAGATCCGGGGACAGAATCGTGAGGATCTGTTCATCAATGTCGGCCGTGCGATATTTGAAACCCAGATCACCGGTGCCATACGGTCAAGCAAAGAGCGATCAATAGAGCTAACCAGCGATTCGCTCGGCGATCTCATCATCGAGTGGTGCCGTGAACTGCTTTACATATTTTCTGTTGAGGGGTTCATCCCCAAACAGTATCGGATCAAAATTGAAGGGCAATCGTTACAGGCCAATCTGTGTGGCGACGAGTTTGACGCAAAACGTCACCAGGTGAGAATCGAAATTAAAAATCCAACTTACCATGATTTCTTTCTCGAGGAGAAGAAAGGTAAGTTCAAAACAAGAATCATTTTTGATGTATGAAAGGAGAAAACATGAAAATCAAGGCAACAGGTTATCTATCATTCGCTTGCCTGCTACTACTGCTGATCCCTCCTTTGGCACAGGCAGAGGAAGCAGAAGCAGTTGCCGAGAGTACTTATACAGAGGCACATTGCCACCAGCGATTCGCCATTGAATGCAATAACGCCGTCTGGAGCCTCCTATCGAAAGAATCCAGGACCACGGGGGAAGACGAAGACCTGATCCATGCTGCTCATGCTTCGCATTACCATTGGGCCAGGATTGGAAAACCGATCAATATACAACGAGGGCACTGGCTGATCTCTCATGTCTACGCGGTCTTGAACATGCCTGACCCAGCGTTATATCACGCCAGCAAGTGTCTGGCCCTGACCGAAGAACACGGTTTTGTGGATTTTGACCTGGCGTATGCCTACGAAGCAATGGCCAGAGCCAATGCGGCGGCAGGCGACGAGAAGGAAGCGGTCAAATATCTGAATTTAGCTCGTCAAGCGGCCGAGAAAATAGAACTGGACGAGGACCGCCAGCTCTTCATTAGCGATCTGAAAACCGGACCATGGTACGGGATCGAGTAAAGAAGCATCGGGAATGCCGATAGAATAATGAACAACGGCCGAAGACCAAAAAGCAACACACTGCTTAACCTCTCATCGTTCCAGATCCTGACGATGTTCCGGAGAGGTCTGTTCTATAGTTACCTCTCGATATATCTGCGGTTCTTCCTCGGGCTGAGCGTTACGGAAACCACCCTGTTCGCCACCCTACCCATGGTGCTGAACATCGTCTTCCAGAGATTTGTCTGGGGGATACTGTCTGACAAATATCAGAAGAGAAGAACACTGATCATCCTCGGTGAAGTTCTGGCCGCGGTCGGTACTGCCCTTGTCTGGTATTTCCACAAGGTCCCTGTCAGCAAACACGCAGCAGGATATGTGATCATCGTCGGCCTTTCTCTTGTTGAAATATTCTGGTCAATGTCGAATATCGGATGGAGCGCAATCATTTCCGATCTCTACCCAGATGAGGAGCGCACCGGTGTCCAGGGAAGGCTATCGAGCCTTGGCGCGCTGGGCCGAATGGCTGGTGTGCTGATCGGGGGTTTTGCATACGACGGCCTTGCGCGGTACTATGAAGGATGGGGTTTTGACCAGGGATTCTTGTTCTTTGTCGCATCTGCGACGATGTTGATATCAACCATACCAATGTTCTTTGTCCCCGAAGGCGGAGTGAAGACGGAGAAGACCGAACATACCGACACACGCGTCGATGTCAAAGAAGCATATCGTGTTTTCACGATCTTCCTCATAGCAATGATCTTCATCAATTTTGGACGCAACTCGATCGCGGTCATAAAAGCCCAGTACCTTTCGCTCGATACCGGATTCAACGTATCAAGCCAGCTTCTTGGTTATATCGTGAACATGCAATCACTCGGTATTTTCATCTTCGGCCTCTTTATCACGCGCCTTTCCCGCCGCTACAGAGATGTGAACTTGCTTTATGTAGGTACACTCATCGCAATCATCAGCCTCATGGGTTTCGCCTTTGCTTCCCACCTGGCGGTCATCTTCGTAAGTAATCTACTGGCCGGCGTATCAATGGTCGTGATATTGGCAGCATCCTACTCATACGCTTCGAGATTGATACCCCCTGCTCACCGCGGCAAGCAGTTTGCGTGGTTCAATGCAACCTTCTTCCTCAGCTGGGGTGTTGCCGGAACCCTAATTGCCGGACCGCTAATAGATATTCTGTTGAGAACCGGCGCATCACAGGTCTTTGCCTACCGGATTTCATTCGTGTCATCGGCGGCACTCGTCGTTGTCGGTCTGATCATACTCTACACGGTAGAAAGGATGAACAGTAGGCTACTGGCAAGGAAACATCCACACTGAGCACACGCGATTTGTCAGAGACCCAACTGCTTCGCGGAAAAAGCAGTCTGTCTTGACTTTGTTCCATTTCTGCATACAATAGGCTATGAAATTGATCGAAGAAATCAAGAAAGCCGAAGAAAAGGGCGAAATTCTGAAGAAAAATGCCGCAAGCGGAGGCCAGGCATTGATCGAAAAAGCACGAAAAGCAGGTGAAGAAGAATTGACGGCTCTTGATGAGTGGAGGGAAAAAGAGCTTAAGACGGCTCTGGACAAGGCTCAGAAGAATATTGACAGCGAGGTGAAGAAGATCGACGCGGAACATGAGAAGACCTTGAAGAAAATCAATGAATTATATAAGAAAAACAAAGATATAACCATTAAGAAGATCCAAGAAATAATCCTCAAATGGCCGTACTCCCGGTAGAAAAAATCCACATTGTCGTCTACAAGGACATAAAGGATAAGTTCCTTCAAGCGCTGCAGAAAGAAGGAATAATCCATATCACAGAACAGGAGGAATCGACCACTAGGGTATCGACCGACGACTTGAGCCGTATCGATGACGTCCTCAATCAGTTGACTACCTACAAGAAGCGCAACCCTCTCTCCATGTTCTTCAATGTTAGACGCCCCATGCCATATGATGCATTCGTTGAAGCGACCAGATCCTATGACCATGAGAAAACCGTTGCCCAGCTTGAATCTATCAAAAGCGAAAGGGATAGGCTGTCGAGTCGTGTGAGACAGATTGAGGATGAGATATCACTGCTTTCACCCTGGAAGCCATTCGGCTCAGATCTGGCGACCCTTTACGAATTCAAACACACCGACAGTCTACCAGTCATGATCCCTTCTTCAGACCTATTCGAGCAACTATCCGATGCAATCGCCGACATACCGTATTCCCAGGAAAAAGTGAATGCGGTCGGCACGGCCCAGTACCATATCTTCTTCGTACAAAAGGAGCAGAGCGCACAACTACGCGCCCGGCTTATCGAGAATGGCTGTGAAATCACTGATTTCCTCACGCGCAAGGGCATTCCAAGAGAATTGCTTCGGAAACTCGAACAGGAGCTGACCACAACTCATCAGAAGGTTGCGGAATTGAATGAACTCGAAAAGACACTGTCCCAGGAAATAGACAAACTGGAAGCGAAGGCTGACCTTCTTTCGATCGCCAAGAAGAAAGAAGACCTTGCGACGGCTCTCCCCGAGACAATAAGCACAACGAATATAATCGGCTGGGTACTCAAGCGTGACCTCAAACGGCTGGATAGAATTGTTGATAGATTTGGACTCGTTTTCTACGAGAAGATCGAAAAGGATGCGGATGAGAGACCACCAGTGGCTTTGCGAAATGTAACCCTTAGCCGTCCCTACGAAATGCTGGTGAAACTCTATAGTATGCCAGACCCGAAGGAGTATGATCCAACACCGTTTTTGGCATTCTTCTTCCCGGTCATGTTTGGTCTGTGCATTACCGATGCACTCTACGGCATAATGTTGATCCTCATTTCGCTGTACCTGATGCGCCGTGTCACCGGTGATAGAAGTCTGTTCAGAATACTATTTGTCGGCGGCATCCTCACGATATTCGCAGGTGCTATCGTTGGGGGATGGGGGGGTGATATCTTTGAATATATTGGGTTCCAACCGCTCATCGATTTTCGCAAGGCGCTCATGTTGTTCGACCCGGTGACCAATCCCATGATCTTCATTGCCATCGCCTTAGGCCTTGGTTTCATTCACATGATGCTCGGCATCGCCATTGAGATCTACGATGACATCAAGAACGGAGAATACGGCCAGGCGATTTTCGCCAACCTCACGTGGTTCATAATCCTACCGTCCATCATTCTGTATTTCAGCATCTTCTCGTCATTTCCTGCGGCAAAGATGGTGCTCGAGATAATACTCTGGACATGCATAGTCGGAGTCGTCCTTGCCTCTCACCCGGAAGGTAAACCCAAGGTCATTGACCAGATCATATGGGCACCAATAGTGTTTCTGCTATGGTATGCGTTAACCAGCTTTGCATTCGGATTCCTCGGCATCGAATATGTGATCAAAGTACCGGCATTCGCCTACTTGCTCGCCACCCCCCTGCTCATACTGGAGTTCACCCGAATGAAAGAGATGAAGAAGGTGCTGGGCAAGGCTGCCTGGGGGCTGTATAATCTATACGGTATATCGAGCTATCTCGGCGTTCTCCTTTCATATGTAAGATTGATGGCACTGGGCATGGTCACCGGCGTGATCGCGATCGCCATCAACAAAATCGCCTGGATGATAACCGGTATACCGGTTCTGGGTATCATACTGGTAATCGTCATCCTAATCCCCAGCCATCTATTCAATCTGATCATCAATGCACTGGGTGGTTTTATTCACACGATGCGCCTTCAGTATATCGAGTTCTTCGGCAGGTTTTACAGCGGCGGCAGCAAACCATTTAAGCCGTTTCAGATGGAAACAGACTATGTCGAAATCAAATAACCGTTCTCTGTTTAGGTATTTAGGCTTTTAGGTATTTAGGACTTTAGGCATTTAGGCATTTATTATATGTAGGAGGTAAAATGGTCGAATCTTATGGTTTGGCAATAGCAATCGCAGGTGGTGCCCTGGCGGCGATACTTGGCGGCATCGGGTCGGCAATCGGCATCGGCTACGCCGCGCAGGCCGCTAATGGAGTTCTGAGTGAGGATCCGGAAAAATTCGGCAGTCTATTGATCCTCGTTGCACTGCCCGGAACACAGGGCGTGTACGGTTTTATCGGTGCCTTCATGGTATTACAGAAGATTGGAATATTCGGAGGCGAAGTCATCACACTGTCGATGCAGCAGGGACTGCAGATATTCTTCGCTGCCTTACCAGTGGCAATCGCCGCAATCGCATCTGCAATCTGGCAGGGTAAGGTCTGCACGGCCGGCGTCGAGATGGTGGCAAAGAGACCGACGGAAGCGGCAAAGGCCATGATTTATGGAATTCTCGTAGAATTCTACGCTGTTTTGGGCCTAATTGTAACAATCCTGGCAGTTGTCCAGATGAAGATCTAGCATGTCGACTCAACAGGTTACCGAGAAGATCATCCAGGACGCAAAGAAGAACGCGCAGGAAATCCTTCAACAATATAAGGATGAAGCGAAGAAGATAGCTGCTGATTTCACACAACGTATCGAGCAGAAAAAGCAGAAAATCCATAAAGAAATCGAAGAAAGGAAAGAGACCGAAATAATGCGGGGGATTTCCCAGCACCGTCTTGCGCTCAATAGAAAGCAGACCGGGCACAAGCAAGACCTCATCAACGCAACTATCGAAGAAGCAATATCAAGACTCAACGATCACGATGAATATCCTGCTTTCCTGAACGCGCTGATAAAAAAGAGTGGCGAGAAAGAAGGCGAGCTGCTGCTCAGTAAGGATGACCTGAAACGATACCGTTCGGACCTGGAGAAATTCCTCGCCAAAGAGAAATTGGAATTGAAGATCGTTGAGGATGATAGAATCAGGGGCGGGCTAATAATAAAACGGGGTACAACTAACTACATTGGTTCGCTCGAAATAATTCTCGAATTGCTGAACGAGGAACTGGCCATCGCGATTTCAAAATCAATGTTTTAAAGGAGGTTATCCATGGCTGAAAATGATATCAGAAATATCGGATTGTTCGGACATGCGGGAAGCGGTAAAACAACGATAGCCGACGGCCTTCTATATCTTGCTGGCGCCAACACAAGATTTGGAAAAGTCAACGAACAGACATCGGTCTTTGACACCGAACCCGAAGAGCAGGAGAAAGTATGCAGCCTTAACCTCGGGCTCGCATCGTTCAAACACAAAAATGTTCTTATCAATATAATCGACACGCCTGGTTACGCCGACTTTATCGGCGAGGCGATAAGCGGAATTGAAGCCGTCGACTGCGCAGTAATCGTCGTTGATGCGGTCGGAGGCATCGAGGTTGGAACCGAAAGACTGCTGAATGAAATAACCAAAAAGAGCATACCGGTCGTATTCTTCATTAACAAACTGAACAAAGAAAATACTGATTTCCAAAAAACCCTATCTGCAGTCGCAGAAGCATACAAGAAGAGTGTTGTTGCCTTGACAATACCCATAGGTGAAGCGAGCAAACTGAGCGGCGTCGTCGACGTGATAAACGGTAAGGCCTACGAGACCAAGGGGAAGGAAATACCGGTTCCGGATGAGATGAAGGATGCAATACAGAAATATCGCGACAAGTTCATTGAAGCTGCAGCTGACCTTGACGAAGCGCTAATGAACAAATACATCGAAGGCGAGAAAGTAGAGCTGGCAGAATGTCTCGAGCCAGTCAAAGAAGGCGTCACCTCGGGAAAGGTTGCGCTCTGTCTTACCGGCGATGCGATGGAATTGATCGGCGTGAGCAATCTACTTGATACTGCCATTGATTTCGTGCCAACCCCGCAAATGTTATCCGACATACAGGTGGCCGGCAAGAGCATAAAGAGGGAGGATGCTTCCCCATTCCTCGGTTATGTCTTCAAAACCGTGGTCGAACCGCACCTTGGCGAAGTATGTTACACGCGCATACTAAGCGGTAAAGTAAAGAGCGGAGATGTCGTTGATAATACGACAAAGTCCTCTGAGGAGAAGATCAACCAGATATTCCTGATCAAGGGCAGAGAAAAAACCGAGATCGACGAACTGAATACCGGCATGATAGTCGGTCTGGTCAAGCTAAAGAATACCAATACTGGCGACACCCTCACAAAAGGTGTAGAGGTCACGCTTCCACCCATAGTATTCCCCACACCATCGATCTCAATGGCGATTGTGCCCAAGGAAAAGGGCGACGAGGAAAAGATTTCAACCGGTCTGACTCGACTGCATGACGAGGATCCGACGTTCGCGTTCGCCTTTGACCCGGAGATAAAACAATTAATAATATCTGGTATTGGTGAACTCCATCTCGACATCATCCTGGCGCGGTTGAAAAGGAAATACAATGTCAGTGTTGATCTGGTGAAACCGCGCATGAAATATCGTGAGACCTTCACCAAGAAGACCAGCGCCCAAGGGAAGTATAAGAAGCAGACCGGCGGTCACGGTCAGTACGGCGACTGCTGGTTGAAGGTAGAGCCCCTGGAAAGAGGCACTGGTTTCGAGTTCGTCGATGAGATCGTCGGTGGCGCGATCCCATCCAGGTATATACCATCGGTCGAAAAGGGCGTTAAAGAAGGTCTCGAGCACGGTTTTCTTGCTGGCTACCCGTTGACTGACATAAGGGTAATTGTTTATGATGGTTCTTATCACCCTGTCGATTCGTCGGACATCGCATTCAAGATCGCTGCATCGATGTCGCTGAAGGCGAATGCGGAAAAAGGCGGCGTGGTACTACTTGAACCGATCGAGGAAGTGGAAGTCTTTGTGCCTGAGTCATTCATGGGAGATGTCATTGGCGACTTGAACAGCCGCCGCGGTAAGATAATGGGAATGGAAGGCGAAGGCAAGATACAGAAGATCAAGGCGCTCGTTCCTATGGGGGAAATGTACAAGTACTCCACCAGTCTACGTTCAATGACCCAGGGTCGTGGTTTCTTCAATGTGAAGTTCAGTCATTACGAAGAAGTCCCGCGCGATGTTTCTCAGAAAATAGTGGACGAAGCGAAGAAATCAAAAGAATAGATGCGACCAGTACTAATCGAATTTGGCGGCATAGGGATACCAGCGTACGGCGTGATGCTTGCGGTATCGTTCCTCGCCGCACTCTGGTATGTAAAACGTAAAGCTCCGAAGTTCGACATCTCTGGTGTAATAATCGAAAATCTTGCTTTCTATATCATGCTCGGCGTCGTGATCGGTGGCCGGTTACTCTATGTAGCATTCCACTGGGAGCAATACCAAAACGACTTCATCGGCATATTCAGGATATGGGAAGGCGGCATGATGTTCTTTGGCGGTTTCCTTGGTGGATTTCTGCTCGGCGCACTATACATGCGGAGGCAGAGAATTCCCATATCTAAGATCGCCGATCTTGTTGCACCATCATTGGGCCTCGGATTATTCTTCACACGCATTGGATGCTTTTTTAACGGGTGCTGTTTTGGTGAACCATCAGCCCTGCCCTGGGCAGTACGATTTCCGCCGGAGTGCGTGGCCGGAGCTTCGCCGATCGGCACGCAAGCACTCCATCCCACACAACTCTATGAATCGGTGTTCGGTCTGGCGCTGTTTTTCTTTTTGAACAACCGGCTCGGTAGATCTGAACGCAAAGGTGCCGTCTTTGCCCAGTTTTTGATATTCTACGGCGTCTTCCGTTTCGGAATTGACCTGATACGCTACTATGAAAATAGCGCCAATTATTGGATCAACCAGGTTATCGCCCTGGGTCTAATCATCGCTGGGATCGTAATGCTCGTCCGGCCCGTAAAAAAGCCGTCTTGACCTCTTTTTCAGATGTCCTGAAACCCCTACTCGACTTCATCCTGCCGCAGTCATGTATCCTCTGCCGCAAAGAGATACAACGCGGGATGATCTGTGACAACTGCCTTGATTATCTCCCCCTTGTGAACCCTCCGGTATGTACGTCGTGCGGTCGGCCAATAGCAAAAGGTACGCACTGCTCTTTTTGCCGCGGCGAACCGTCGGCTGACCATGGACGCGCCTGGATGCTCTTCATACCTCCTGCTGACAAGGTAATCCATCACTTCAAATACCGGCGCAAAACCCGTCTTGCAGATCTGCTCGGCCGTGCCATGGCCGGAATAGTCCGAGCCGATCATATCTTGTCAAGCGCCGACATCATTACGCCAATTCCGTTGCACTGGTGGAAGCGAACACGCCGTGGACATAATCAGTCAGACATTCTTTCGCGTCTAATAAGCAGGGAAACGGGTATCAGGTTAGAGTATATTCTACGCAGGATCAAAAATACCCGTACGCAGACCCGCCTCAATGCAGAACAACGTAGGGAAAACGTCCGGAATGCCTTCGCCTTAGGCAATGGTTGTGTTCAAAGCAAAAAAATCCTGCTTATCGATGACGTACTCACCACCGGCGCAACCATGAACGAATGCGCCCGTCTCTTGAAAGAACACGGCGCGGCTGCGGTCTACTCGTGCGTCGCCGCAATAACGCCGGACAAAAGATAGTCCACAGGTTGAGGTTGAGATGCTAGACAGAATCGTTGGACGGATTGCGGTTTCGAAAGGCGAATCGGATGGCGGCTAGCGGTGTCGTCAGTCGAAGCCGACTAACGATACCGTAACGCATCTCGAAACCGAGAGACATAAATCGAGTGCTATGTGTCCGTATGCAGCGTTGACATCACCTGTCTTTCCGAATATCATTATTTCCTGAGAGAAACACGATGTTAGTGAATCTGAGCAAAATCCTACCCCATGCGCG
>CP070802.1:793035-834483 GCA_020343595.1 Caldifarciminota bacterium
CATGACAAAACAGAAGGAAGCAGGAGTCAAGCTGAAATACATATTTAAGAGGACTATAGAAACAACCTCTATGCTTAGGGTGGGAGCAGGTGCACTGGAGACGATAGATTTTGACGTAATAGACTCAAAGTATGTTTGGCTCACTCTCCTGGATAAAAATCGGAAGATTAAGCACGGCAAGATTGTGTTTGGGAAAGAAGAATGCGAGCGGTACAAGAGGTTTCACGATTACTTATTTGCGGAAGCGGAGGACGTTGAGTAAAATTCTTCTTCTTCCTTCGGAGGATAAGGCCACCGCGCCAGGATGTTATAGACAACAAAGAAGCACAAATCTGGCACACGATGATGTAGAAGCAATGTAGTTACTCGCCAGGCCTTGTAAAATAATTCCCTCAGAAACGATTCGTTCCTTCATCTCGATTGACTCGATACCTCCGGCGGGACCTATGACCTCTCGAGAACACGTAGTTCTCTCATCTCGCTGAACTCGATACCTTCGGCAAGACCTGCGGCCAGCGAGGTGAAAGTGCCGAACGTAGTGAGGTGCAGAATCGTCCCGTCCCGCTTAAGGGAAGCGAGACGCGGTCCGCAAAATCACATGTATTTTACGAGACTCTACAGAGATCCCGTTTCCATATTTCTCATTTATACTAATGATGAATGCGGGAAACTGCTGCTGAGATCATACAATGTAGCCCCTCCGTGCCGCGGCCCTACGGGACTTCCGGCCTCTACGAGGCCTAAAGCCAGCGTCCGGATTCGTTCCGTTCAGCCATAGACAGAGGCTGAACGAGAATCCCGTTTCATATTGTATTGGTTTATTGATGATATATAAACGTGAAACCGGATTCAAGGAATGTGAGAGAAAGCCCCTCAGAAACACATGGTTTCTTCGGGACTAAAAGCCAGCGAGCAGAATCGAACTGCTGACCTGCGGTTTACGAAACCGCTGCTCTACCAACTGAGCTACGCTGGCGCACTCTATTATAGTAACACACGTGACTATGTCAAGGCGTGGACATGTACGATTCTTGATACTAGATACTCGATACTTGATAACTCAACAAATCATGGTCCTTCATTCTTCAGGATCTGCGACAGGTTCGTTTGTTACATATTTCGGAGATTGCCACGCTCACTTCGTTCGCTCGCAATGACAGTACTTTGGAGAAACGGGGAAAAGGAGAGACCATTGGCTCGTATTCGTAATTTCAATAGACGTTGATATCGCTGAGTTCGTTAATATCGCTAATCCCGTTCGACTGCTGAGATTGTTCCGATTCTTTCTTTAAAGGAATTCCGTGATAACCAAGGAATCGGAATCCCGCACAGCGGGACCACGCCGCCGTGGGCGGATTCGCTCGCAATGACTGCCTGTCGGCATTGATTACGCAGATATAAGACCATGATTACGGTGATATAACTTCCTGGATTCCCCGGTTGAACCGGGGAATGACAGACAGGTAGGTCCATGATTGATAATAGAGGGTGAGGTTCGACGCAGATCGCCCCTTGACGAAAAGGGTTTTTCAATTATAATATTATAGAATCACGATGGGAGGCCATCCAAAGGGTTTTGTCCCGAGGTAATGCCTCCCTTTTATTTTTTCCTCTTTTTTGGTTTATACGCAAGTTTACGCCGCAGGTTATTCATGAACACAATTTTGTCCATCATTTTTCGGAACAAAGAAGAAAATTTTTGTTTATTTGGGATCATCAACTTCAGCAATTTACGATTTTTTGACAAATAATCGACAAGGCAATGGAAATCTCCGTCTCCAGTAACGATAAGTGCTTTAGAAAAATTCTTGTATTCAATCATAGTATGCAGGACGAGTTCGGCATCAACATTACCTTTAGGCGTTCCACTCGGCAAAGTCAGCGTAGGTTTGAATACTAATATGTAGCCGCTCTTCTGTAGTTGTGTGTACATGTCTTGGTTTTCTGCAACATAACCTATGAACAGATAAGCCTTCGTGATACTGTATTTGTCTTGCAGGTACTTCCTGAATTTCCGGAAATCGAGGATCCATCCCTGTTCGCGAATGGCGAGATTGAGATTCTGACTGTCGATGAAGGCATAGTTTTTGGGAATTCTGCCGCGCTTTTTTGTTTTCTTCTTCATGATGTAATTGCGTATTACTTCAATTTTTATCTTCATTCGAGTATATGTAGAGATGGTGTATTGTCAATGATGGACATGGGATTTCGCATGACACGGAGATCCCCTCAGCCCATTGGGCTTCGGGACACTGAATTTCGTGATCAAATCATAGATTTGAACGAAATTCGTAACGGAGAAACGGGGAAATGGAGAGACCATTGGCGCGTATTCGTAATGATTTCGTACTCGTAATTCGTACAAATACCCCTGATACGGGGCATGTGATTTTGCAGGCAGAATCCAGTGCTGAGTATCAAGCGAGCAAACGATAATAACAGACCTAACGAGTCAAACGAAAGTAACGAGATTAACAGTATTAACGATATTAGCGTTCCGTTGTCTAAAAGGTAGAAATTTCGTGGAGTTTGTTGACAATATGGTATTAATCCATATAATTAACTTGAAAATATGATACAGAAATTCCTTGGCAAAATATTCGGTACAAAGACCGAGCGCGAGCTCAAAGAGCTCTGGCCGACGGTCGATCAGATAAACTCATTCTATGAGCAATATAAGGATATTGACCTTCTGAAGCAGAGCGAAGAATTCAGGAAACGCATACAGGACGGCGAATCCCTGGATGAGATCATGCCCGAAGCCTTTGCGCTGGTAAAGGAATCCTGCCGCCGATTGCTCGGCAAGAAATGGCAGGTTGTGGACATCGAAACCGAGTGGAATATGTTGCCGTTCGACGTCCAGTTGATCGGCGCCATTACATTGCACCAGGGTAAGATTGCCGAAATGAAGACCGGCGAGGGTAAGACACTTGTTGCGACAATGCCGTTGTATCTCAATGGCCTCTCCGGAAAGGGCGCGCATTTGATCACGGTCAACGATTATCTAGCGCGACGCGACCGCGAGTGGATGGGCCCGGTGTATGAATCGCTCGGCATGACCATCGGTGTGCTGCAGCAGGGCATGGAGCAGGCAGACCGGATAGATGCTTATAAGTGCGACATTACCTACGGTACCAACAACGAATTCGGTTTTGACTATTTGCGCGACAACATGGTGTGGCGGTTCGAAGACAAAGTTCAGCGCGGACATCACTATGCGATCGTCGACGAGGTCGACAGTATTCTTGTTGATGAAGCGCGGACACCGCTGATCATCTCTGGTCCGGTCGAGCATGAGACCAAGGCATACAATGAATTGAATCCCATTGTTCAGCGATTGAATTCAGCCCAGACCGTCTTTGTGAATCGCGTCGTGGCCGAAGCGAAGAAACTCCTCGATGAGGGTGTTGAAAAAGAAGCAGCAATGAAATTGCTGCAGGCGCGCAGAGGTTCGCCCAAGAATAAACAGCTGCTGAAACTCGAGCAGGAAACAGGGGTCAAAAAACTCATCGAGCAGGTTGAATTGGGTTACCTGCGGGACAAGAGTTTTGCCGAGGTTGACGATGATCTTTACTTCGTCATTGATGAGAAATCGAATATTGTCGATCTGACAGAGAAAGGCAGGCAGTTTGTCTCGCCGAAAGACCCCAATATGTTCGTATTGCCTGACTTGAGCGAAGCGATCGGCGGGATCGATAAGGACACGCGCCTGACCCCGAAGGAGAAACTCTTCGAAAAGGAAAAAGCGTACCAGGATTATGCGCGGAAGAATGAAATTCTGGCAAATCTCAGGGCTTTGTTAAAAGCCTATTCGCTCTTTGAAAAGGATGTCGAATATGTAGTACAGGACGACCGGGTGATAATCGTTGATCAGTTCACGGGTCGGTTGATGCCGGGAAGGCGTTACTCTGATGGATTACACCAGGCGATCGAGGCAAAAGAAAGCGTACGTGTACAGGAAGAAACTCAGACTTTTGCCACGATCACCATTCAAAACTATTTCCGCATGTATGAAAAACTCGCAGGTATGACCGGTACCGCGGCTACCGAATCCAATGAATTCTGGCAGATTTACAAACTGGATGTTGTTGAGATCCCAACCAAAGAGCCAGTCCGCAGGATTGACTACGAAGATATCGTTTACCGCTCGAAGCGTGAGAAATACAATGCGATCGTTGATGAAATTGCTCGCTGGAATGAGAAGAAGCGACCGATACTCGTCGGTACGACTTCGGTAGATGTGTCCGAGGTCCTTTCCAGGTTACTGCAGCGCAGAGGTATTACACACGAGGTTCTCAACGCAAAACATCACCAACGTGAAGCCGTGATCGTTTCGCGGGCAGGTCAACCCGGTTCGGTAACGATCGCCACGAACATGGCCGGTCGCGGAACTGACATCAAACTGGGCAAGGGGATAGTTGAGTGCAGCAAATGCTGTTACGAATGCCTGGACAATGACTGCGCCAACTGTTCACATGAAGAGAAGAAGCAGTGTGTGGAAGATTTGCCCTGCGGTTTGTATATCATTGGAACTGAGCGCCATGAATCCCGCCGTATTGATAACCAGTTGAGGGGAAGGAGCGGACGTCAGGGTGATCCTGGTTCGTCCCGTTTCTATCTTTCATTGGAAGACAACCTGATGAGGATTTTCGGCTCTGACCGTGTCGCTGAGATAATGGACCGTTTTGGCGGGGAAGAACAGAAACCGTTGACCCATCCGCTGGTAACACGTGCCATTGCCAATGCGCAGAAGCGCGTCGAAGAAAATCACTTTGAGGTCAGAAAGCACCTGTTAGAATATGACGATGTGATGAACAAACAGCGTGAGGTGATATACAAGATACGGGATGACGTTCTTTTAGGCAAGAATCTCAAGGAAAGAGTGATCAAATTCTTTGAGGAAGCGGTGGAAGATATCGTTGTTAAATATACCGATGCCAAGACCAATCCGGAGGAATGGGACTGGGATGGTATCAGGGGAGAATTCAACCTTATATTCCTTACCGAAGTCAAGATCCCTGAAGAGAAGATCCCGAAAATGAAACAAGAAGAAGTGCTCGACATGCTTTTGGAAAAAGCGAAAGCGAAGTTAGATTGGCGGGAGCAGGAGTTTGAACCGGAAATTTTTAGTGAGTTGTTGAAGTTTGTGATCCTGGGCACGGTCGACGGCAAATGGCGTGATCATCTGTATTCGCTCGATGCGCTCAGGGAGGGTATCAGCCTGCGTGCATACGGGCAGAAGGATCCGCTGATCGAGTACAAGCATGAATCCTTCAAGATGTTCGATGAACTGCAACGCGATCTTGCCAGGGATCTTTCGGGGCTCGTTTTCAGGGCACAGCCCAGGCCGGAAGCAGCACGGAGACGCCAGCCTGCTGCGACACGCGAATACAAACCCAGTATTCGGCCACAGGCTCAGGTAGCACCTGAACCGGTCGGGGCGAAGGTTGCTGCTGCTCATTCTGGTGCCGCAGCTCCAGGGCGAAAAGGCTCGGCTCCGGTGACAGTGGCCAAGAAGGTCGGAAGAAACGATCCCTGTCCCTGCGGGAGCGGGAAGAAGTATAAAAAATGTTGTGGTAGGAATGTATCATGAAACCATTTCAAGTACATCTATTCAGTGAGGAAGGCAGGATTCCAGAGTCGGTCCCGCCAGAACCATCCTTTGTACACGGAAACAAGAGGTATCTTAACTTCCTTCATATGGATTGTTTGCATATGAAGAACAGTGAGTACCTAAGGGAAACCGCGCGCATGAATATCGAAGCCAGGGGCATTGTGCCGACTGATTCACGCGCCGAGATAATGGCAAAGCTGCAGGGTGTCATGCATGAAGTAAAGAGGCTCGAGTCGCTCCTTTTCTTTCCGGATGAGGTTTCAATGATGTTCGCACTGGCTTCAATCTTCGGCCCGAAGACCACGTTTTTCGTTGATTATGAAAGTTCGTCGAGTGTGATCAATGTACTACAGTATCGAAACCTTGAATACTACGATTTTCGCGATCTTGACCAACTCCGCAGACTGCTTGGTGCGCATGCAGAGAAGGTAATGTTCATCGATGGCATATATGATTGGTTAGGTAACATCAGCCCGGCAAATGAATTGGTGAAAATTGCACAGGAGAACGAGTGCGTCATCGTTGCCAATGAGCTGAGCTCGTTTGGACTGCTTGGCCGTGAAGGCAGGGGATTTATCGACCTATGCAATGTATACGAGGATATCACCATCGATATTGGTAGTTTCAGCAAGTATCTTGGCGGTTTCGGATGCTATCTCGGATCGAAGAAGTATATGATCAATAAAATAAGAGAGAATGTGGGACATATTACTGATTTTGCACCTCAATTCATGCTTGCGGTTAATCTGGCCGGCCTAGAAATGATCAAGGAGACCGGTAGGAACAAGGAGCGGTACAATAAAATATGGAAGAATAGCCGTTATTTCATCACGAATTTGAAGCAGATGGGCTTCAAGACAGTTAGCGAGACTCCACTTGTCGTGGTTGTATTCAACAACAATGAAGAAGCCGGTGAATTTACCAAAAAACTGATCGACGAGCAGATCATTGCGGCGAAGAAAAAGGAACGCATAAGGCTTTGCCTGTCGGTTGAACACAGTAAAGAAGACCTGGATTTTTGCCTGCATAAGTTTGAGATCATAGGAAACGCGCTCGGGATTATCAAGACGTAGGAATTGATAATCCCGCAAATCCTAAATCCTAAATCCTAAACTCTAAGCAAATACAAAATTCAAAATCCTAACTATCGAAACGAAAAGATTGTCAAAGGATCGGGGTTAAAATGTTGAAAAATGTAACGTTAATAACATTCAAACGAACTCAACGCTCCTGACGTTGTTTTGTGTCAAGTATCCAGAATCGAGTATCAAGTATCGAACGGTATTAACAAGATTAACGAAAGTAACGATATTGGCGTTCTGCAGTAATTGACTTGTTGTTATTTTACGTTATACTGTGCATACATGGATAACGAAGCAAATAATCTCATCAAGGAAAAGGACCTGGTCATGCTGTATCTCGATGAGCGGAGGCAGTTTTTGGTCCAGGCGATTTCCGGATTGAGGGTCTCTACTGACCACGGTGATCTTAACCTCAGCCAGATAATCGGTCAGCCTTTTGGTTTTATAGGGAAGACGCATCTCGGCAGGGATTTCTTCTGCCTGAAACCAAGTACGGCTGACCTGATGATGAAAGTGAAGAGAACGACCACGATCGTATATCCGAAGGATCTTGGTTATTTGCTGCTTGAGACCTCGGTTGGTCCCGGGTCGCGAGTAATAGAATTGGGGACGGGCAGCGGCGCACTAACTATGGTGTTGGCAAAACTCGTCTCTCCGACTGGTACCGTGTACAGCTATGACCGGCGCGATGATTTTATCGAGAACGCAAAGAGGAATCTCATACACGTCGGTTATGCGAACAACGTCGAATTCACTTGCGCTGATGTCGCCCGAGAGGGATTTTCGCAGACCGGTGTGGATGCTGTATTCATCGATGTGCCGGAACCTTGGGACATCGTGCCCAAGGCATACGAGGCATTGAAGGGCGGTCACCATCTGGTCAGCTGGAGTCCAAACGTAGAACAGGTCAAGAGAACGATCGACGCGCTCGAAGCGCAAAACTTCAAATGCATCAGGACGAAGGAGATCATCGAGAGAGAAATCCTTGTCCGCCTGCAAGGCGTCAGGCCGCGTGAGCGCGGCATCACGCATACGGCATATCTGACAAGAGCACAAAAAATTCTTGTTGCTCAGCAACAAGAATAAACTACAAATTACAAAAACCAAATTCCAAATGACAAAAAAACGCAAATCCCAATATTCAATATCAAAACTTCGTGATGCGGTTTTAGTCTAAGTTTAATCTGTTTTGGTCATTGTGATTTGCTTGGAATTTGATATTTGTATTTTGAGATTTAAAGGAATGAGAAAGTAATGGGACCCAGTTCAGTGTGTTGAATAGCCGCTGTGTAGTGTGAAAGAGTCGTCAGTCAAGATATGCCATTGGATCTACCGGCTTGCCGTCTTTACGCAATTCAAAGTGTAGTATCGGTCCCGACAAAGATCCGCTTTCGCCAACGCGGCCAATGATACGCCCGCCGGTGATTTCATCGCCGGTATTGACCAGCATTTCTGCCAGGTGACCGTAAAGTGAATAATAGCCGTCGAGATGATCGACAAGCACAAGATTTCCATATCCCATGAAGCGATCGGCGTACACGACCTTACCGGGCGCCACCGCGTAGACATTATCGCCGTAGCTGGTGCTGATATCGATCCCATTATTCTTGGTTGTCGTGTTGTACTTCGGGTGTATGACCTTCCCGAAATTGGTGACGATACTGCCCCGACACGGCCAGGACAATTTACCCCGGTTCGTCTCGACGTAGTTTACGCCGGTGCTGATCTTTTCACGCTGTCGTTCGAGGGATACGATCAGATCTTCAAGTTTACGCTGTGCACTCTTCAATTCCTTCTCGAGGGCGCGCTTCTTATCTTCCTTCTTGGCTACTTCATTCAGGATCTGGTTCTTCTTATTCCTTTCGTCATTCAACCTTGCCAGTTCGTCTTCCTTGTCGCGTTTCCGTCCCTCGAGTGTTAGTATCAACTCATTCCGCAGTTCCTTGTCCAGAAGGTAGCGCTTCCAGTCGTGCTCGAATTCGAAAAACGCACGCTGATCTTCCTTTGTGAGGAGTTGCAGATAATAGGAAGACGAGAGGATCTGGGGCAGCGATTTTGCAGAGAAAAGCAAGTTCATTTTGTAAAAAGGTTTCCATTTGTATAGACGAACAATGCGCGTCTGCATGTCACTCTTTTTCAATCGCATCTTTGACTCGAGGCGCGCAAGCTCTATTTCAAGCTCGGCAACCTTGGATTTTTCCAATGCTTCTTGGGCGTTTAGTTCATCGATGTATTTTATCGTGAGGTTGATGCCCTCATCGATCTTGTCTATGTGCGCCAGCGTGCCGACTTTTTGTTTTTCAAGGTCCTTGATCTCCTGGCGGACGGTGTTCAGTTTCGCTTTCAGTTGATTGAGTTCTTCTTGTTTCTCGGCAAGTTGGGAGAACAAACAAATTAGAATTATAAGTATCTTCATTTTAAAAATCTCCTTACGGCAATACCAGAACCGATGATCCCGAAAAATACTCCGCCGGCTATTGTACCAAGTAAGAACCACCAATGAGGGAAATAGAGATCACCAAAGAAGAATCCCGCTACATGGTAGGTTACCAGAGTAAGCAGGAAGGCGATTATACCGCCCACGAAACCCTGGACTATGCCTTCAAACGTGAAGGGTACGGCAATGAATCCATTGGACGCGCCCACCAATTTCATTATTTCGATCTCTGTTGAACGGGCGAATATGGTAAGTTTTATCGTCTGGAAAATCACGAAAATGACCGAGAATATGATGATGATAAGCAATGCAAAGTCAAACATGACGATGACTCTGGTGACTCTTTTCAATTGGTCCACGAGCTCGCCACCGTATAGTGTTTCGTCCACACCCGATAGGAGCATGATCTTGCCACTGATCTCTTGAAGTCCCTGAGCATTGCGGAAACTGCTCTTCAATTTCACACGAAATGATGCTGGTAACGGGTTTTCCTCGAAGACGTTCAGTATCTCTTCGGTATCCTCCAGTTCTGTCTTCAGGTCTGCCAGGGCTTGCTCCGAGGAGACGTAAATTACCTGATCGACACCGTTTATTTTCTCGATATTCTCCTGGAGACCATCTATGTTGGCGGTTCTCTCCAGAAAGACGATGATCTCGATCTTCTCATCGAGGAGTTCGATCGACTTGTAAAGATTCACTGTTACCAGCGAAAACAATGCAAGTAGGAACAGCGATATTGCGGCGACCAAAAGCGACAACACAAAAAGCGACGCGTTACGGGTTATTGTGCGGAAACCTTCTCTTACACCGATGCGCAAGGACATAATCACTTATCCTGGACGAGACGGCAATTCTCGATCCTGAGCATTCTTTTCTTCATCTTTTTTACGAGACTGATGCTGTGGGTGGCCATGAGGACCGTTGTGCCTCTATAATTGATATCCAGGAGGATATTTGTAATGTCTTCAGAGCTTTTGGCGTCGAGATTACCGGTAGGTTCATCAGCAAGCAGAATATACGGATCTCTGACCAGAGCCCGGGCGATGGCGACTTTCTGCTGCTCGCCGCCGGACAATTGATAGGGGAAGGCGTATTTCTTGTGACTTAGACGCAGGTAGGTAAGCGTTTCCATGAGTTTCTTTCTTATCTCGCGAGGAGGGGTGTCCGTGACCTCAAGGGAGAAGGCGACGTTTTCCTCGAGGGTCCGGTCCTGCAGCAATTTGAAATCCTGGAAAACAACGCCGATTTTTCGACGAAATTTGGGAATATCCTTCTTTCTTACGTCCACGAGATTCTGGTTCATTATTTTTATGGCGCCACGGGTCGGCTCTTCATCCTTGTATATCATCTTCAATAGGGTAGTTTTGCCGGCGCCGGTTGAACCACAAACAAAGACGAATTCACCTTTTTCAATTTCGAAAGAAATGTCCTGAAGCGCAACCCAGTCTTTTTGATAGATCTTTGATACCTTGTCAAAGGAAATCATTAACTTTAATATAACCAGAATTCTTTTTTTGTCAACAACACGCTGAGATGCGCGTCGCTCATCGCAGCGCCGATTACGAAGACAAAAGATAGATTACAGCGATGGATTTTCAGGTTGTTCATGGTGCAAGGCTACTTGCTCGGCATTCTTGAGATTCTACA
This sequence comes from Caldifarciminota bacterium, assembly GCA_020343595.1. Classification (GTDB taxonomy): domain Bacteria; phylum Hydrothermota; class Tepidihabitantia; order SM23-42; family SM23-42; genus SM23-42. The sequence continues at coordinate 803,816 of CP070802.1, forward strand.
GTATTTTCTGTTTTTTTGCCGTAATATCTTGACTATACCAGTCTTTGCTGCTATAATCGTCGGTGAAAATTGTCGCCAATAATCGCAAGGCATTGCACGACTACCATGTTCTTGAGTCGTATGAGGCGGGTATCGTACTTTCCGGGAGTGAAGTGAAATCCCTGCGTCAGGGAATGGTGTCGATAAGTGATGCGTACGGCGACATCAGTGATGGTGAAGTGTATGTCTATAATTTGCACATCGCGAATTACAAATACAGCAGTACCGGTAAGTTGGATCCTAAGCGAAGACGCAAGATTCTTCTCAACAAAAAGGAGATCAAGAAGCTGTATGGTTTAGTGCAGCAGCGTGGAAATACGTTGATCCCTTTGAAGATATATTTTACGGAAAGGGGATATGCCAAGATGCGGATCGGTGTATGCCGGCGCAAGCGACTCTACGATAAAAAAGAGAAGATCCTCAAAAAAGAGGAAGAGAAGAAGATCGCCAAGGCAAGGAAAGTGATGAGATGATATTGCTACTCTCACTGATATGCCTTGTCCCAAATAAATACGAACTTACCTATGAGGAGACGAGCATAATCGTCGAGCCCGAGAGGTTCGAATTGCATGACTACGTTTCTCTAAAATCTGTGGCCGAATTATTAGGCCTTGGTTACGTAATGGATAATACCACGCAGCAGCTTTTTCTCACCGCGGGTGGACGGAGATTCGTACTGATCCCGGACCTAAGGACAATAGAATATGGCGATCGATACTATCATCTGCCCTTCTCTCCAGTCTACCGCAATGGCGAGGTCTACTTCCCGGTGCAATTGATCACGACAACACTGGGCAGCGCCTTTGAGAAGCTCATTTTTATCAAGAGAGTCATGGAAATACCAGTGATCAACGATATTTCATTGCATTCGCGTGCTGATTCAACGATTGTCAAATTCTCGTGGGCTCGAGCCGTCGATTTTGATGTGCGTTTTTCAACAAGACAAGCAATAATAGAGATCGATGGGATCTACAAAGAAAGGCCTAAGCTTAGGCCAAAGGGTGCAGTGACCAGTGCGAGACTCACGCCACACAACACGTACACGTCGATTGAACTAGGCCTGGATGGTGTCAATTCGGTTATTGAAAGGGACGATGAGATAGTATTTTTCAACAAGGTGACTACGAAAGTGGCTTTGATCGTAGTCGATGCCGGTCATGGTGGCATTGACCCTGGTGCAGTGGGTAAGAAGGGACTGTACGAGAAGGATGTTAATCTGGCAATAAGCAAGGTCTTGAAGAAATTCGTAGAGGATTCTTTAAAGATCAGGGTCATCCTGAGCCGCGACCGGGACATTTATCTATCGCTCAAAGAACGTACCAACATAGCAAACCGTAACGCTGCTGATATCTTCGTGAGCATACACTGCAATGCCCACCTTAAGGGTGTGCCGCGAAGCGGCTTTGAGACCTATTTCCTTTCAGATGCGAAAACCAGCGAGGAGCGAGCGGTCGCTGCATTGGAGAATGCCTCACTCAAATTTGATAACCTCGTGATGCCGAATGATGACTTGAGTTTCATCCTGTATGACCTCGCACAGAGCGCGTTCCTTGATGAATCGAATCATCTCGCCGAGAATATTCAGATCTCGGCAGAGAAAAATCTGAAGATACCATCAAGGGGAGTGAAACAGGCGGGTTTTTATGTTCTTAACGGGGCCTTCATGCCGGCGGTACTGGTCGAATGCGCGTTTATCTCAAATCCGACCGAGGAGAAAATGCTGCGGAAGAAGAATTTCCAGAGAGATTTGGCCTACTGTGTATACCGTGGCATAAGGAGCTATATCGAAGATTACGAGAGGAGGTTGAACAACTGATGGAAAGTCCGATTGGGATTTTTGATTCGGGAATCGGTGGACTAACCGTGGTGAAAGCCGTGAGGAAGGTTCTACCGAAGGAAGATATAATCTATCTGGGAGATACAGCGCGCCTGCCCTATGGAACGAAGTCCATAGATGCGATCATTCAATTCTCGCTCGAGGACACTCAATTTCTGGTTGACCGCGGTGCAAAGTATGTTGTCATAGCGTGCTATTCTTCAGCTTCGGTGGCGCTCGACATGATAAGGAAGGAGTTCTCAATACCGGTGATCGGCGTGATACGTCCCGGTGTGCGACGGGCAATGCAGGTGGCTAAGACCGGCAAGATCGGTGTGATTGGAACTTCGCTGACGGTTTACAGCGGGGCTTATGAAAAGGCTTTTAAGGAAGAAGGTACACAGGCGGAGATAGTTGGAAAGGCATGTCCACTCTTTGTGCCACTCGTGGAAGAAGGTTGGCTCGATCACGAGGTGACAAGGCTGGTCGCCAGGGAGTACCTTGAACCGCTGAAGAAAGACAATATCGATACCTTGCTCCTGGGATGCACGCATTATCCACTTTTGCTAGGAACGATCAGAACGGTCATGGGTGATATCAACTATGTGGATGCATCGGCCGAAGTTGGTTCTGAATTGGCAAAGAATCTCAGGGAATTAGACATGGAAAACAACAGGGGTGCGGGCAGCACGGCAATATATCTGACCGACCTTTCAATGAACTACAAGGAGATAGGTGAACGTTTTCTGGGTGAACCAATGAAAAACTTCTCTCGTGTGTCTCTAAAGGGCCGCGCGAAGTGAATTCATATTTTGCCATGAGTGCGAGCACGTCTTCAATCCATTATACAAAGAGTGAAAGGAGAAGAGATGAGGCGTGACGACAGGAGTGTCGATGCGTTACGTGAAATGACTTTCCAACTCGACTATCTCGAATATCCAGCCGGTTCCTGTTTGGTTTCTGCCGGCCGCACGCGTGTCCTGTGTGCGGTGAGCGTAGATAACCGGGTCCCTCCTTTTCTCGTCGGAAAGGGCAGTGGCTGGTTGACGGCTGAGTATTCTCTGTTGCCATTCTCGACACACGAGCGGACCCTCCGCGAAGCGCATACTGGTCGACTCAGTGGGAGGACGCAGGAGATCCGGCGGTTCATAGGACGTTCGCTGCGGCCGGTCTTTGACTTGCGTCTGGTTGGCGAGAGGACCTTCATCATTGACTGCGATGTGATACAGGCGGACGGCGGAACGCGAACTGCGGCCGTTAACGGAGCTTTTGTTGCGCTCTACAGCGCGGTCGAAAAGATGATGGTCAACAAGCAATTCGTAAAATCCCCGATTCTCGACTATGTTGCGGCCGTAAGTCTGGGCATTGTGAAAGGACAACCCATGCTGGACTTGGACTACGAGGAAGACAGCAATGCTGAAGTTGATATGAATCTCGTAATGACAGGTCGAGGTAAGATCATCGAGGTGCAGGCAACAGCGGAAAAGATGCCTGCGGCACGAAAACGCTTTGACGAACTGATGGATCTGGGCTTTGCCGGGATTCAGAAGATCATTGCGTTACAGAAGGAAGTTCTTGAGTCAAGAAGAGTCTAAGGAATTCTCCCGGGTCGTCGCCGAGAGGCAGAAGGGTCGGCGCATCGATCAGTACTTAATAAGTGCCGGCGTAGGGCTGTCACGCAGCCTTACCCAGAAACTCATAAACACAGGCAAAGTGCTGGTCAACAATAGTCCAGTGAAAAGTTCCTACCGGGTGAAGACCGGCGACGAGATTAATGTACAATTTCAGGTTCACGTTGCTCCCCAGATGCAACCCGAAGATATTTCTTTGGACATCGTTCACGAAGATAGTGAGATCATCGTCGTCAACAAGCATAAGGGGATCGTCGTGCATCCGGCACGAGGCAACTTTCAACACACGATGGTGAATGCCCTTCTGTATCATTGTGGACGGTTGCCGACCCTGGGTGATAAGATCCGACCAGGGGTGCTGCACCGACTGGACAAGGATACTACTGGTTTGATAATATTCGCCAAGACCGATAACGCTTTGACTTTCTTGAGCCGTGCGATCGAACGGCGGGAGGTAAGGAAGAAGTATGAGGTGATCTGCTGGAACTATCCGGGGTTACCAGAAGGAGTGATCGAAGCGCCGATCGGGCGCAGCGGATTGGACAGAAAAAAAATGATCGTGACCCCGCTGTCATCAAAATTGGCAACAACAAAATTCAGTGTTCGGCAGCGTTTTCGAATTGCAACCCACTTGAGTGTTTCATTAATAACCGGTCGTACCCATCAGATCAGGGTCCATTTTAAGCATGTGGGATGTCCGATAGTAGGTGACAAGGATTATGGGGGCCGCAGCCCCGGCGTTATCCGGAAGAGTGAAGAGCTGCCTTATTTCAAAGGCGTTCTGGAGTTGATCGATCGTCAGGCACTGCATGCTGCCGAACTCGACTTCGTGCATCCTGGCACGAAGCGCAAGATGCATCTTGAAGTATCTCTTCCCGAGGACATGCAAGCAGTGCTGACGTACCTGGGGAAGAACTCAGCACGCTAAATCCTGTGAATTGGGGACTGCATTGATCGGAAAAATCTCCTTCAAAAATGCCTGAAACTTATTTTAAACGATGAACGGGATTTACCTCTATCTCTTGCTCAGAGAGGTTCGTACGGGACTAGTAGGTAGTTACGTGGAAGACGTACGGCGAGACGGCAGGATGATAGTAGTAGTGTTCAGTGAGGGTTCTCTCATCATATCACTATATCCCGGTGCTATGGGTATGTATTTCACAAAGGACACAGCGGGTGGTTATGAACCGCTGAAAGCGGTTACCGATATCGTAAAGGGATGCAGAGTTGTTGATGTCGTACAGGATGGTTTCGTGCCTGTGATGAGAATGGTGCTCCAGAAACCATTTCCCGGTAACGAACGGATAGAGATTATCGTTTCGTTCTATCACGAAGCCCCGAATTTCAGTATAAGGGTTGGTTCACGGCAGAAGAACGTATTCACCCGATTCGTTGAGAAGAAAGCCAAGTCGTCGGTTTGCGATTTTACGGATGGCGATATCGCGAGTATGAGTGTTGATGATATGCTGAAGAACATCGAGGGGATTGATGCGAAGATGGCCAAATCCCTTGATGTAGAAAACCTGAAGGTGTTGCAGGAAATTGTACGGGGAGAGTCAGTTTCGCCTCGATTAGTCTCGTTGCAACCTCTCTGGATAAGTATTTTTCAAGACGACCAGGGGATTGAGTTCAGTGGTTTCAACAAGATCTTCGAACACGTCATAGCGCAATTCTTAGAGGAACTCAGGAATAAGCGTGTCGAGCAAGATAGGCGCCTGCAGGTGAAGAGGCTGAAAAGACGCGTTACCCGGCTGCAGAAAAAGTTGCTCACAAAAGAAGAGATAGATTTTTTCCGTGAGTGCGGTGAGTTGATCCTGGCAAATATGGTAGAGGTCAAGAAGGGTCATTCATCAGTCGACCTACTGAGTCCATATACACAGAGAAGGATAGTGGTAAAGCTTGACCCGCGCCTGACACCCCAGGCAAACGCGCAGAAGTATTTCTTAAGATATAAGAAGGAGAAAAGGGGACAGCCCCTGCTTCGTGAGCAGATAGCCAGGTTGGAAAAGGAAATCAGTGCAGCAGAAGGAGCAGGTGAGTTAGCGCAGCCAGCGAAAAAAGCAGTCGTTAGAAAGGTCGAAAAACGAGAACCTTTTCACAAGTTCAAACTGGATTCTGGTTCAGTAGTGTTCGTCGGTAAAAGTGCAAAAAGCAACGATCAGCTGACTTTTCAGCAAGCACGATCCAATGACTATTTCTTCCATGCCCGGGGAGTAGAAGGCGCGCATACGATACTACGAGCGAATGTACCAAAGGGACAGCGTCCGGGCAAGGACGAGATAAAACTGGCAGCGGCGATCGCGGCCTATTTCAGCAAAGCTAAAACACAGAAGAAGGTTCCAGTGTCCTTTACGCAGCGTAAGTATCTGAAGAAAGACAAAAAGGGGAAACCAGGATCTGTCATAATGATGCGGGAAGAAGTGATTTTCGTGGACCCGGCACTGCCCACTTAGAACGACAGGAAGCTCAGAACCTGGGAGCTTAGGAAGCTGGGGACAAAAACGCAAGTAACGATATTAGCGAGAATAACGATATGAACGGTAAAGACACATCCGCAGCGCGGATTGAAGACACGCTTACACTGAAGTCATGTCGCTTCGCTCCTGAAGACACGCTGCGCTGTGAAACTTAGAACGACAGGAAGCTCAGAACCTGGGAGGTTAGGAAGCTGAGGACAAAAACGTAGGTAACGAAATTAACGATACTAACGAGATTAACGGTACATGAGATGAGTAGTACTACGAATGCGAAATACGAGCACGATCAACGACATATTGACTTACGCAATAATCGTGTTATACTATAATCAAAGGAGGAGATATGCCAGAGGCCAACAAAGAAATTGAAGACGGCAAAATATGGGCATTTATCGGATACTGGTGGATCCTTTTCTTGGTCCCTCTTCTTGGCAAGAAAGATAACAAGTTCGCCTTGTTTCACGGGAAACAGGGTTTGGTGCTTTTTGCCTTTGCGGTGCTCGTCTGGTTGCTGAGCTACATACCGGTTATTGGTTGGTTTATCATCGGGCCGATTGGCAGCATAGTGTGGATTATTCTGGCGATAATCGGGATGGTTAAGTCACTTCAGGGACAATATTGGAAGATGCCAGTATTGGGTGACATAGCCGAGAAACTCAAAATATAGTTGGTATAAAGTAGTTCCATTAGCATAAAGTATGGCGGGAAAAGGAGGTAGTATGATTCAACGTATTAAGGACATAATCTTCAAGCCGAAGGATACTTGGCCTCAGATCAAGGCAGAGGCTACGACCATTACCCAGGTCTTTACGGGTTACGCAATGATCATTGCTGCTCTCCCGGCAATTGCCGGTTTTCTTGGATTCACGCTGATCGGCCAGAGTTTTGGTCCGATCACCGGTTTCTTCAGGATACCGTTAACCTACGCACTTGTTTGGGCAATTGTGTGGTATGTACTGATCCTTGTTGCTCTTTACATCGAAGGCTTGGTAATCAATGCATTAGCGCCGTCATTCGGGTCCAAGCAGAGTGGCGTTAACGCATACAAACTAGCCGTCTATTCTTCAACACCAATGTTCATTGCGGGTATTCTCAACATAATACCTGCATTGGGTTTGCTCGTTTTCCTCATAAGTCTCTATTCGTTCTATCTGTTATACATCGGTATGCCGGTCATGATGGAAACACCAAAGGACAAATTGGTTGGATATTTCGTTGTAACCTTGATAGTAATGCTCGTTATCTATTTTATCGTTGGTGGAATATCGAGTGCCATAATGACGGCGATGTGGCGTCCGGTTCTCCTATAGCGGAAACTACCTAACGATTTTCGTACCAGCGTCCCCGAGAATTGCCTGCTTGGCTTTGCCAAGTGAGGTGATGATCACTTCCTTTCCGCCGCTTTTTAGAAAACTGACAGCAGCTTCGATTTTCGGTCCCATACTACCCGGTGGGAACTGACCACTATTCAGATAATCTGCTGCTTCAGCAGCATGGATGATTTTCAGTGGCCGCTGGTTCTGTTTTTTGTAATTAAAATACACGCAATCCACGTTCGTAAGAAAAAGCAAGGTTCTGGCGTCGATATCGTGCGCCAGAACGGCCGAGGCACGGTCTTTGTCAACGACCGCATCGACGCCTTCGTAGGAACCGTCGTTCTCGACATATACTGGTATGCCTCCACCGCCAGCAGCGATAACAATCGTGCCGAGATCAACCAGGGTTCTAATGGTTGTTCGATTGACAATTCTCTTCGGTATGGGGGACGGCACAACCCGACGATAACCGCGGTCTGAATCTTCCTTTACAACCCAGTTGAACATTTCTGCCAGACCCTCGGCCTGTTTCTTCGTATAGAAAGGGCCTATGTACTTTGTTGGGTTGATTATCGAAGGGTCATTTGGGTCAACGATTACCTGGGTGACGATCGTCACCACATCGCGGTTAATACCGAGGGCCATGAGACGGTTCTGCAGGCTTTGTTCGATCATGTAGCCCATACCGCCTTCCGTATCGGCGACTATTACGCCCAAAGGTAGTGCAGGGATGTCCTGTTTTGTTCTTTCAACACGGAGTAAAGCATTGCCGACCTGCGGGCCGTTGCCGTGAGTTATTGCTATCTTGTATTCTTCCTGTATGAGTTCGACAATCCCTTCAAGACTGCTGCGGGTATTGGCGAATTGTGCGTGAATATCCTCTTTACCCGAGGATGAGATTGCATTTCCACCCAGGGCGACAACCGCCTTTTTCATTTCAAATTATAGACCTTCGTCTGGACTTGTCAAGACACAACGGATAAGACGGAAATTGAGAGGCTATGAACATCGGAAGTTAACATAAAGATTTCGTAATCGTGTTTCGTCCATCGTGCTCGTGCAAATAACCGTTAGCAGTGTATCCAGTATCGAGTGTCAAGCGAGCAAACGATAATAACGAAAATAGCGGTAATAACGGGAATAACGAAATTGTGTTATGGTCCGAACGTTCTCAGCAGGTTTCGTACCTTTGCTGCTTGCTCCTCGTTTTCTGTGAACTGCAAGTATCCGAGGTTCCGACGCAGCATATTACGCACTGCATGCAGGTTAGATTTGACCCGTTCATCATTTACTATAGGCGGTCGTTTGAGGTTGAATTCATCGAAATCGAAGTAGACTGATTCCCCGTTACGGATGATCTTGTAGACAAGACCGAAAGGTATTCTGGGGTACTGTGGTTTGGCAGCTTCGAAGTCATAATCAGGCCAGGGGGAACAAAAGAATACCCCTTGCTCCATTCTTGCTTCGATAAAACTCTCAAGCATTTCGACATATCTTGCTTGTATCGTTTGAGGTTCATATGGTCGCCCGTATTCAAATTTTTCAAGTTCAGTGAGGTATGCATCGACAGATGGTTTGACCGTTGTGTAGAAATCGGAGTATTCGCGTTCCAGGTAGAGGAGATACCAGGTACGCCTTAGTAATTCCTTGTCGATGATCACTAGATCGGGTCTCTTGTTTTCGATCTCCCGAGAATACATGAGAGGTGCATATATATCCCAATAAGGAGTAATCAAGAGGCTTGAATGAGGTAGCATCGTTGTGTGCGCCTGTGCGAAGTCCATACCAAACGTATTGCCTCTCATCGTACACGAATTGTGATTGATGATCGGAATCGCCAGAGCCAGCGGCAGGACCACCACGGTCTTCAGATATTTTCGCAGCTGTTTTATCCCATAGGTAAAACCTATCACCAGCACAATGAAGGTTGGTATGTAGTAAGATTCGATATCGGGAATAGAATAGTTGATGGTGTATAGAACGTTGAGCGTGAGAATTGTCAATAACAACCAGAATATCCCGCGGTTTTCCTTGTACAATGCGTAAAAGCCGATGAGAGATGGTATGGCAAGAACATATAGAAAGTTGCGGGCAAGGATCTGTCCGCCATTAATGAGGTTCTGCACTACTTCTGACTGAGAAAGCGAGAACATCCATACCCGGTACTGTTTGCCGCTTATGTGCCACAGCGTGCGCTCGACGTTCACGGTATTACCCCATGCCAGCTCTGCACCGCCGTGCGTTCGTGCCATGAGGTAATAGTACATAGTGAGACCAAACATGAGAAGCACGAACCCGATCGCTATCTTAGTGAAACCTGGACGGTGACTGACAAGGATGTAGATGACAATCGGTGCGGCTAGAGATACTATCATCATGTGGTTGGTTAGGCTGAGGCCGATCACATACATGATTAGGTACATTATTCGTTCGTTGTCGCATCGGTAGACAAGAAAGAGCAGCAGCGTGGCAAATAGACCGGTGAGCGCGTGTACCTCATTTGTGACGGAGGTACGCCATATGATCGGCGAAAAAGCGAACAAGGAGATAGTGAGAACGGGTAGGATCTTGCTGCCCGTTATGCGTCGTGCGAGTGCATAGAGAAAAGCGGCCGCCGCTATTGAGAAGAATCCTGAAAGCAGATTGAGATTCCATATTGGTTCCCCTGGAAGGTGAGCAATTAAGTACGATATCAGCGTATACAAAGGATATCCAGTGGGATGAGCAATGCCGAGGGTGACTGACACCGCAGCCAATTCGCCTGAATCTATCAAATAGACGTCGGGACAGAGTGTATACAGATAGAATGCTAATATCGCAAGGAATGATCCAGCTGCAACAAGATAACGGCTCTGCAAGTACGAAAGTCTATTCTTTCGCAAAATTCAGTCTCAGGTTGGAGAGACGAACCTGAATGTCTTTCTTGTCAGCCTGTTCAAGCATAGGTTCGATTATCTTATAGAGCGCGTCGATAGCATCTATTGCCGTCTTTGCTTCTCCGGAATCCTTCAAATGTTTCTGAGTTTCCGGATGTGCTACTTTATCGAGATACGCCCATGCCTTACCTTCTAACGATAGTATCATCATATAGATAATCTCTTTCATCTTGATCGGCTCGTCCAGCAGTTTTGATTCCTCTGGCTTTGCAGCCTCTTGCTCTTTAACGTTATCATTTTCAGACATGGTGGATTATATTGACATAGCGACTGGAAGTCAATAAGTCGTTACTCGTGTTCGTATTTCGTATTCGTAATACGAACAGCGTTAATTTCGTTAATCTCGTTATTACCGTTAGCCCCCTGATACTCGCTACTGGATTCTGCCTGCAAAATCACATGCCCCGTATCACGGGTATGTGTACGAATACGATGTACGATAGACGAGCACGGAAGAAGAGTTTCGCCGTTCCCCGTTGACACGGCACTTTTTCTGAATAATATTGAGGAAATGAATAAGATTATTCGTATTCCATTGATATTCCTTTTGCTGCTTGGCTGCGCGTACATAAGACCAAAAGGTCCGACCGATATGGATTCGCAGCGAGCGGCAGAAAAGGCTGCAGTCATCTTTGAAAGGGGCAACGATTTCTTTAAGCGTAAGGATTACAGCAATGCACTGGTTGCCTTTGAGGAGATCGTCGAAAAATATGGCGGGACCGAGTCCTATGAACCGGCACTATACCTCGGGTCATTCTGTCAGTACAAGCTTGCCCGCTTCAAGAACGCCGTACACTTTGGAGAAAAATACCTGAAGGAATTCCCCAATTCCAAATACTACCTGAATGCAATGTCACTGGTTGGTGAATCTCATTTCCATCTAGCCGAAGACTATGAGGCAACGTACTATTTGACAAAGTATTACGTGCAGGCAGAAGATTCATCCGGCCTTCAGAAAGCATTCGAACGGATCCTTGAGATGCTTCCTGATCTTACGATCGCCGAACTCGAGAAGTTGCATCGAATATTCATGGCAGAAGATGTCGATGAACATATACTGTATCATCTTGCTCAAGCTGAGGCACAGAAGGGTAAGAAGGAAGAAGCAGAGCGTGATTTCAACTTGCTGGTGAGACGTTTTCCGGAGACACGCTATGTATATGAAGCAGAAGAATACAAGAGATTCATCAGCCTTGGACAAGCAACTGGAAGGGCTGGGATTCTGCTGCCGCTCACCGGGAAATATTCGAGCATTGGACAGAACTTGCTCAGTGTTGTCAGGACGTTCGAAAAAAACAAAATGCTTCCCTTCTCACTCCACGTCCTCGATACCAAATCAGATCCCATAGATGCAAGCCTTGCCGCGGCACGGCTTGTTGAAGAAGTGGGTGTTGATTTTCTGATCGCGCCGGTCAGCTCCTTTGAGGCGTTTACGGTATGCGGCTTTGCATTTGGAAAAGCAATACCGATCATCTTGCCCATGAGTACGGAAGGACGCTTTGAAGCACTTCCGCTCGTTTTCACGCGCGGGCAATCCTATGAAGATCAGGCAAGGGTGGTAGCACGTTACAGCGTGTATGATATGGGTTTGAACAGATTCGCGATCCTCTTTCCAGAGGAAAGTCGCCACCGGCTGATCGCCAATGCATTTGCACAGGAAGTGGTGCGGAATAACCGCGAGGTTGTAGCGATGGTCAGTTTCCCGCCCGATTCCATAACCATGCAGAGGGAATTGGAGGCGATCAAGAAGAAAGAGCCTGGTGCGCTGTTCCTGGCTATGGACACGGATATGATCATCAATGCAGCACCGCAGGTCGCCTACTACGGCCTTGAGGGTATTACCCTTCTTGGCACCGAAGCTTTCCATAGTGAAAGGATACCGCGCCTCGGTGAGAAGTATGTGGAGGGCTCGGTATTCGTCGCACCGTCTGCGATTGACGAAACGATTTCACGGCAACTTTCTTCGGCTGGCCTTCCCATAAACGAATTTACTGCCCGTTTCTATAGTGTACTACTACAGCTGAGGTCCATCAGTAGTTATGAACGGTCAAATCTTCCACGCTTGATCGGCGAGACCCTTCGCGGCACCGAAATTCTCGGCGTCTACCAGATAGAAGACGGAGAATTCAACAAGCTGGCAGATATCAGGAAGAGTGAAGGTTAATAGGGTGCGTAGTCACCTTTTCACGCGGCCCCGAGATATCCGGATACCGGGGTAGGGAAGGAGTAACAAATGGCAAAGAAGCAAAAGACCAAGAAAGATAAAACGGCAAAGCAGCGAGGAACCCTTGCTACCGTCAAATTCTCACAGAAGAATCTGATTTTCTTTGGGATCGGACTCCTCCTGGTCGTTGTCGGCTTCATATTACTTGCGGCCGGAGACATCGTGTTCGCTCCGATTCTCCTCATCGTTGGCTATCTTGTATTTTTCCCTCTTGGGATACTACTAAAGTAAAGTCATAATACGTCAGCTGTGATTGATGCCCGGAAGATCCGAACGGTCGGATACGACATAGGCATCGATCTGATAAAGATCACGACCGCAGAGCCATTCAACGAAGCCGCAAAGCGTATCAAGTACCAGATCGATGAAGGATTGTATCTTGATAGTGAACACTGGCACCTTCGGGATGTTGATAGATCCTGTGATGTCAGAGCGGTCTTGCCCGGCGCAAGATCGATCATCGCTGCTTGCCAATGCTACCTGACCGACGAGAGGGCTGAGAGTGATGTGACGGACGATCCACACGGATCCATTGCACGCTACACATGGCGCAACCATTATAGCGATTTGAGAGAACGCCTTAAGAAGCTTGCCGGATTCCTTAAAACAGAATACGATGCTAACACCGCGGTATTCTCAAACAGTGAGATTCCGGAGAAACCGATTGCTCAACGCAGCGGCATCGGATACTTTGGCAAGAATAGCCTTATCATCAACGAGCGCTTTGGTTCATGGGTTGTGCTCGGCGAGATAATCGCCGACATAGAGATCGATCCAGACCCGCCGCACAGGGGAAACTGTGGCGATTGTAGTATTTGCGTAGAAATGTGCCCGACACATGCGATCATAGAACCTTACATTATTGACCGCCGCCGTTGCATACAGGCGCTGACCAATTGGTACGGTGTTTTACCCGATGATATCGCCAGGGTGTGGAGTAATAGATTGTACGGATGTACTGATTGCCAGGATAGCTGTCCGGCCAATAGAGCAGTGGAGGCGCAGCCCGTGCGTGCTGAGGTAGGATATGTCGGACCTTCAGCCTCGCTCCGTGAAATACTCTCAATGTCTGAGAAGGAGTACCGGCGGAAATATGCCCGTAACCAGATGACGGCGCGTTGGATCAACTTCCAGGCAATAAGAAGGAATGCACTGGTGGCGCTCGGCAATATCCGTAGCCATGGCACGATGCCACTGCTCGAAAAATACGCAAGAGACAATGACCCAATCCTGGCAAAATCAGCCCGTTGGGCGATGGCTCGGTTTTGATACGGGGAACAGGTAAGATTAGGGCAAGGACAGATGGTGGCGTATTCGTCTATCGTACATCGTATTCGTTATTAACAAAGGACGTTAATATCGTTGATTCCGTTTTTATCGCTAATCCCGTTCGACTGCTGAGATTGCTCCGTTTCTTTCATTAAAGGAGTTCCGTGATGACCAAGGAATCGGAATCCCGCACAGCGGGGCCGCGGCTGGCTACGCCATCCTCGCAATGACTGCCTGTCGGCATCAGCGGAATTAGAACCGTGAGTATGCTCTTGATTTTTATTCGAATCCTGCTAATATTGTTGGTGCTTCGAGTGCGCGATATTAGAGACATCCTGCCCGCATTTTTGCGATTTCAAATTTGTTTGTGCTGTATTGCATCACTTATCCTTTCTTCGGTAGATTGCGTAAGACACGTTAGGTATGTACCGGACCCTGAAAAAGATATCAATCAGTGGCTTTCGAATTTCTCCCACCAGATTTCCTTCCATTACGAGTATGAGGCAAAACTCAGATTCGTACGTATGGAAGGAACAGGATATTGTGTAATCGGTGAGGGTGAGAAACTTTCAGGGACATGGTTTGGTGAAGGCTCTGCGCAAAAATTCGAGTATGTTGGTGTGGGCGATATTGAATATTCCAGGACGGATAGGGATTGGGAGCGACTATCACGCGGCGAAGAATCAGATATCTTTGCTCAGATCACGCGTATCCTCTCGACCAAGAAATACAGTTACCAGGGCCAAAATCAAAGTTATGAATATGTATTCAAAGCAAACATTCCTTTCCTGGACCCCGGACGGCGCAAGGAAATGGTTGGTTTGATCACAATATCTCCAAGGAACTTCCTCCCGGATTTTGTGTGGGCGGGCTTGCCGGATTCCTCAACCTATTGGACTGCGCGCCTTTTCGATTATAATTCAAAAAAGACAATAAAACCACCGGTCAAGGATAAGAGCGAGTATCTGATAATCCCCGTTAACGAAGAAGCAGAGGACAGGAGTTCATTAGAAAAGCGGCTGAAACTTCTATCGTTGGATTACAGGCTCGAAGAGCTTGGCGAAGGGTTTCTACTCAAACTTCCTTTGCACTATGGACTCGACGATGCCATGACCTTCCTCCAACCGGGAGGCATGGTACTCTATGCCGTTGCCGAACAGCAACAGGAATCTGGTCGAATCGCCTACTTGCTGGGCGATGCGCGTAAGCCTGTTTATTTGACCGAGCTTCTGGCGACCGACCGCGATATAAAGGATGTTAAGATAAGCTTTGACAGGAGTTCGGCTCTGCGTATGCAGCTGAGGTTAAGGGGAAAGCGTATGTTGCCTTACAGGGTTGCCATCGAAGTAGACAGTATCGTGATAGGAACTGCCCCTCTTGACACTTTGAAAAAGTCGGATAGAATTGATTTGTATCCCGAAATGCAACATAACGAAATAGAGATTCTACGGGCTTATATCCTACAGCCGTTGGGAGCCTACGAAGTGAGAGCTTCAGGCGGAGAGCGTCGTTGATTGGCTTCATACTAACATTATACACAGTTCTGCTGGTTGTACTATTTTTCTATTCATTGCATTCATTCGTGCTTCTTTATCTTTACTACAAGCATAGGCAACGTCCAGAGAGAAAGTTCAAGAGATTAGTCAAGCACCCAAATGTTACGATTCAACTGCCGATATACAATGAGAAATACGTTGTGCACCGTCTTCTTAAGAGCGTTACTGAAATTGAATATCCGAAGTGCAGACTTGAGATCCAGGTGCTCGACGATTCAGACGATGAAACGAGTGAGATTGCGGCGCGTCTGGTGAGTGAATACCGTAAGCAGAATTTCGATATTCACCACATTCGTCGCGGGTCGCGTGAAGGATACAAAGCCGGTGCGCTCCAGTATGGTTTGTCCAGGGCAAAAGGCGATTTCATCGCGATCTTCGACGCGGATTTTGTGCCGTCGCCAAATTTTCTAATGGAATTACTCCCCGAGTTTGATTCTCCAATAGTCGCTGGCGTACAGTCTCGCTGGGCGCACCTCAACCATGATGATTCGCTGCTGACTCGTGCCCAGGCAATTGGCCTCGACAACCATTTTGCAATGGAGCAGAGGTTGCGTTTCAATGCAGGGTTTTTCATCAATTTCAATGGTACATGCGGTATATGGCGTAGAGAAGCGATAGCTGATGCCGGCGGATGGCATAGCGATACGCTCGCCGAAGACCTTGATCTATCCTACCGGGTTCAACTGAAAGGATGGAAGATGAAATTCCGGGATGATTTTTCAGTGCTCGGTGAGCTACCGGCTAGCGCGGAGAGTTTCAAGATACAGCAGAACCGTTGGGCAAAAGGTACGATCCAGGTTGCCCGGAAGTTATTGGGCAAGGTCCTCCGTGCAAAAATCGGGAAGGTGGCAAAGTATGAAGCGTTTGTCCATCTCACTTGTCACATTAACTTCCTTGCCTTGCTTGGCCTGGCATTGTTCTCGCCCGTCATTGTCTACTTCAAAGTCGAGAATATCGTCGCGAACGGCTATTTTATTTTTGCGTCGTTCTTCACGATCGGCGCGTTGGGTTATCCCGTTTTGTATTTTCTTTCGCAGCGCGAATTATACCCGGATTATCGACGCCGTATACCCTTCATAGCCGGTGTAATTGCCTACAGTATGGGTCTTTCCGTTTCGAATTCACGCGCCCTTTTTGAGGGTTGGCTCAACCGGAAAAACGTTTTCCGCAGAACACCGAAATCGGGTGGTGAGTCGAGAGGTTACCGGGTGGATTCGAAATCGCTCATCCCATACATCGAGATACTCATTGGTATATATGTGTTCACTGCTCTAGTGTATGTGATCGTTAATCTCCAGCTGATACTTATACCTTTTCTGTTATTTTACAGTTTCGGATTTCTTAGCCTGGGTTTCCTGAGTATCAAGGATAAGGTCGTTGCACTGGAACCTCAGGAGGTTTTATGCTCAAGAGAGAGCTCTTAGATATTCTGGTTTGCCCCAAGTGTCGGGGTGAACTTGAATACGACAAAAAGAATGAGGAATTGATATGCCACAAGTGTCGCCTGGCGTATCAGGTTAAAGATGATATCCCAGTTATGTTAATTGATGAAGCGAGGATGTTGGATGGTTAGCTTTTTATTGCTGTTTGTGGTCGTCGGCACGACGACAATCAGGCAGTTAGGAACAGACGGTGTCGAGATCAGCTTTTCGGCCGATTTTGAAGGTCGTGATGACTACTCGATTTCGGATGCCGTATGGCTCAGCAAATTCGGTGAGCCGAATATCCCGTCATTGTTGTACAAGATCGGGATTCCTCAGGATGGAGATGTGGAAGTGCGGGTAATCAGCCATCGTGAGAGAGTGTTCAGGAATGTTGTTATTGAACCGGCATACTATGTCGCAGTTGACGAGGGACCGGTCTCAGACCGCGATTTATATCGTGCTGATGTGTACATGCAGAACAGGTTCTTTCCTGACAGTTTGATAAGTGTTTCCGAACCGGGTTATTTTCGTGATTTGTATACTGTCGATGTAAGGATGAATCCCGTACGCTACAATCCTGTAACGAGAGAACTAAAAGTATCAGAGAATATGAGGGTAGTCATAGAATTCAGGGGCCAACCCAGAGTCAATCGTGCCTTTGATGATTCCTACGACCTTATTTACAGTCAGACGATCGCCAACTACGAGCAGTGCCGGGATTGGCAGCGGGTACCACAACCCAAACGCCATAATCCTTTTGACGGTTCCGTGTGGTTCAAGATATCAGTAGATGAAGCGGGGTTGTACAGGATCGGTCACGCCGAAATCACTGATGCCGGCCTTGAGCCGGACCAGTTCGACCCGAGAACAATGAAGATCTTCACAGCACCCTTCGACATTCTCCCTCGTACTGTCCCGTTGCCCGATTCGCTCGACTCATTGGTCGAGATACCGGTATATGTGAGCGGTGAGCAGGATGGCGTTTTTGATCCGGGAGATTATCTCGTGTTCTACGGTTACGCGGCCAGTCATTTTGTCGCTGATACCGGTATAACCTGGTTTGAGAACGGCTATGCAATAGAGAATGTTTACTGGTTTACGTTCGGTGGGAGTGAAGGCAAGCGCATGGCTCAGGTTGATGTATCCTGGAACGGGACGACGCCTGATACGACGGTTAACGCCATTGCCCACAACGAAATCGATATCGGTAATCCGAGTCGCTCCGGGACTAATTGGTACTGGGCGGACGTATCGCCACTGACCGGTAACCTTGGAACTGCCCAGATCAATGTGGGGCATCCGGGCGCGGTCGGTACCGGAAGGGTCAGAACTTCTATTTTCACCCTTGAGAACAGCAACTTCTGGTATCGCTTCACCCTTGATGGCTCGACATTCTTCAGCGATACGGTATCTTTAGCGGCGTATACGAACATGCCCCCATATTATTTGACCGGCAGCGGTTCGCTATCAGGGGACTCGTCGGTGTTGGTTTTTGACGTTATCAGGCTGGATGGTGTGTCGAGCAGCCTGAGCGCTTTTTTGAACGCCGTAGACATAAATTACCAGCGCAGCGCTAATCTCGATGCACCACACCATGTTCTGTTCGGTGCACCGCAGGATTATTCGATACAATACCGGGGAGTGGGTGCGCAGCCTTATGTGCTGGATATTACGGACTTGAAATCTCCTGTGATGTTCTCAAACTATACATTCGAAGGCGGTACAATGCGCATGTCCGGTGTCGTTGATTCCGTCCAGTTATTGTATTTCTCCGAGTTGTCTTTTGCCCGTTCAGCCGAGCTGGTCGCATCAACTCCAGGTAGGCTACGAACACAGATAGACGGTTGTGAGTATGTATTTATCGTGCATGAGGATTTCTATAATGCGATCATGCCGCTTGCGGCGTACCGAAGCCAGGACTATTTGACAAAGATTATAGTCGTCGATGATATATACGATGATTTCTCGTTCGGCCGGTTTGATCCTCTCGCGATAAAGCACTTTCTATACTACACATCGAACAATTGGTCTCCATATCCTACATATGTCTTGCTCGTTGGTGATGCTACGTATGATTACAGAAACAATCTGGGTAAGGAGAACCCTCCAGATTTCGTGCCCATGTATGAGTATGGTACCTACCTTTCCGGCAGTCCTGTTTTTTCCAACAATCTTCTGTATGAGGGTGAATATGTAAACTTCGGTCAGGGGGAAGCAATGTGCCTGGGCAGGATTACGGTCCGTAACCGCCAGGAAGTAAGGGATTTCATCGACAAATTGATCACATACGAGACAGGTGATATCATCGGACACTGGACAAAGAGAATTATACTGACAGCGGATGACGAGTATGCGTACGGATTTGAGAATCCCAGTTTGCATACAGGTGCCTGTGAACGCAATAGCCAGCGGATACCGGATTCTCTTTATGATTATGCAAAAGTTTATATGATCAGCTATCCGCCACTGGGTGCCGGAACGGCAGAGAAACCAAATGCACGTGAAGCGTTCATCAAGGAGTTCAACAAGGGTGGTCTCATAGGTCTATTCTACGGCCACGGCAATACGCATCAACTTGCACATGAGGTGCTGTTCAGCAGTCCTTATATCGGCCGTATCAATAACGGTCGCATGCTACCGTTCTTCTATTTCGGTTCATGTAATGTAGGGCGGTTCGATGACTCGGATTATGAGTGTCTGGGTGAGGAACTGGTTCGTATGTCGGATGGTGCCATCGGTACGATGGCGGCGACGGCCGGTACATATCCGACGAGTAACGAGATCATCGGTGAACGTTTGTGCCGTAACATTACGAATCCCGATACAATATTGACAATGGGTGAGTGCAGTGTTATCGCCCGCGATGGCTACTGGTACCAGCAGTATCTGCTCATTGGCGATCCGGCGACCAAATTCCGAAAGAGACATCACTCGATGTACCTGACCGCTGTACCGGATTCGGTAAGACCCGTGGAAAGATTGGGGATCACTGCCGATAATAGTCGATATCACCTGAAGGCTTTTGTGCGCGACACGACCCATATCGAGAGGTTTGATGCGAGCACGGCCGATAGGATAAGTGGTTATGTGTACCGCTCGGTGCAAGTAGGTACGAGTGCCTGGGTCGATTACGGGTACTACATCGACGGAAAGGAAGTCTATACTGGCTACTGGGATACTGATACGGCAACGATCATTGCCCCACGGGTCTCTACGGTGAATTTACCGGTCCTCAAGCTGAGCAGTATATACGGTGACCAGTCCGGCGTTCTTGATTCGATACGTATCTTCGGTACTGCGCCCGCATCCTCGGACGTCACCGGACCCGAGGTTGTACTCTATGAAGGCGGGCGAGAACTGAAAGACGGTGATTGGGTAGATAACAATTTTGTACTGACAGGACATGTTGCAGATAGCAGCGGTATCAATCTCCTGTATTCTGTCGAGAGCACGAATGGATTCTACCTTTACATTAACAACGATCTTGATGGTAAGGTCGACCTGAGGGATCATTTCTACTATGATAAGAATTCTTTCACGAGCGGCGAGTTTGTCTTAGGTATCGAGCTGCCCGAGGCGGTTGATACTCTGACAGTTAATGTCGTCGACAATAACTTCAACCAGACTGTCAGGAGATTGGTGCTCAATACTGAATTATACGGCAATGTGGAGATAAGTGATTTTCTGATTTACCCGAATCCAGTACGGGACAATGACGGCCTGTGGTTCACGTTCGTTCTTTCGCGTTCGGGTGTAGTTACATTGAAGATATTCACCATCGCGGGGCGTCTGATCAACACTGTTGACAATGTCTCCTGCGCTGCCGGTTATAATCAGATATTCTGGAATGGGCTTGATAACTACAGTGATGAGATAAGTAACGGGGTTTACATTGTGAAGGCATCTGTTGAAGCCGACAATTCACGTGATGAAGTTGTCGAAAAATTCATTATTGCCAGATAACATCAGGAGTGCATAACGTGATAGAGTCAATAGAACACAATAAGAATGTCGCTAAGGTTACTCTCCAGGGTGTTTCCGATCGCTACGGCGTGGCCGCCGAAATTTTCAGTGCGCTGGGTGAGCATGGGCTCAACGTCGAACTGATCTCAACCAGTTCGACTGGTCACGGACGTGCCGATATATCATTTGCTATTCTGGAATCCGATCTTGATGAGGTGGTAAAACTCTTGGAAACAATAAAGGGCAATTTCGGTGGGCGCACTATTGCGGTGGATAAGGATCGAGCACTGATCACTATCTACGGTACGAGGTTGGCCACGACACCCGGAGTTGCCGGAAGAATATTCAAGGTTCTGTCCGAGAATGGCATAAACATTGATATGATCAGTGCTTCACTTTCCGTGCTCAGCATTGTTGTTGGAGAGGATCGGGTAACGAACGCAGTGGAGGCATTGAGAGAAGCATTCCCGAAATAGATTCGCCGGGATAGTTGCTGCTTCATTGCTAGAGGAGGAGGTAATGAAGGTATTTAAATATGTCGCACTGGCAGCTGCATGTGTGGTAATGCTTATGGGTGTTATTTCGCGAGTGTTCACACCAGAGAATATACTGTTTGGGCTGGGAGGTATAACCTATCTGCGACTTACAGTTGCCATGCTGCTCTTCGCTTTGACTTTCCATTTTCTCTTCCCGGAGCGGTAATCAGCCATTTCGGAACCAGCTGACCGCCGGGAACTCACTGACAATAAAAAGTCAATAGATTTTCAGTCGTCTATTATTCCGTAGGCTTACAGGCCCGCGTATTCTCCTCTATTGAGAGGATTACCAGAATCAACTCGGCGCCTGCCAAAAGGCTGAGGAACCAGATAATACCGATTATCAGTATGTAAAACGCAACGCCGACCGCTCCAAAGGGACCGAGCGAACCAACACCTCCGTAGCGTCCACCAAACTGCGCAAGTGCTGCGCCGCCAACGAGCAGGGCGATGAATCCTATGACCGTAAGGGCGGCAATTACCCAGGCCACTACCTTGAGGATCAGCGATACGGTTCTAAGTGTGCGAAATTTCTTTTCCACCTTTCCTCCTTTGTCTGATTATATCTACAGTCCAACTTTATGTCAACCTGTTCGGTATACTACGGTTCCTTCCTTGAAGAAAAGATATTGTTTGCCCCGGCGTTTTACTTCGGAGGCACCGAGAACCCTTGCTTTCAGGCGTACGGTAGATAGAGTGAATAGGTTCTCAACTTGTTCCGGATATCTTCCGAAACGGTCGACAATTTCATCTTTTATTGATGTGAGTTCTTGTTGCGATTCGATTTCAAGTAATCTTTTGTAGAGAGCGGTCCTTTCGTAGGCGCTCGCAATGTATTCGCTCGGAAAATAGGCATCTAACTTGAGGTCAAGAATCGGTTCATGGACGACCTTCTTTCCCTGCAACATATTTACGGAGTCGCTAAGGAGCCGTATGTAGTGATGATAGCCAATGGCATTGAGGTGCCCCGATTGCTCGCGCCCGAGCAGGTTCCCCACTCCCCTTATTTCCATATCGCGGAGGGCGAGTCTGAAACCCGAACCAAGAGAAGTATATGATACGAGAGCTCCCAGTCTTTTGTTCGCCTCATCGGTTATTTTCCCGTGAGAGGGAACGAGGAAATACGCATAACCCTGGGTTTCACCACGTCCAACGCGTCCCCGCAATTGATGCAGATCGGCGAGGCCGAACTTGTGTGCCTGATCGACCAGGATCGTGTTAACCCGTGGAATATCGAGGCCCGATTCGATGATCGCGGTCGAAAGAAGCATATCATACGTGCCATCAATGAAGGCGAGCATTCTCTTTGCCGTGATGTCCTCACGCATCCTGCCATGCAGCAAGCAGATACGCAGATCGGGGATGATGTTGAGCAGCCTCTTCCTGACGGTTTCTATTGTTTGTATACGGTTATGTACGAAGAAAATCTGGCCGCCCCTTTCGAGTTCGCGGCGCAGAATGTCTTCAATTGCGTCTTCGTCAAAATGGATTATGTGGGTTGATACATCCTTACGGCCCAGCGGCGGCGTGTGGATATTTGAGATGTTCTTGAGCCCGGAAAGCGCCATATAGAGTGTCCGGGGTATCGGGGTGGCCGAGAGATAGAGGACATCGATACCCGGCCGAATCTTCTTGATCCTTTCCTTTTGAGCCACGCCGAATCTTTGTTCTTCGTCGATGATCAACAAACCAAGGTCATGGAATTGAATATCTGGTTGCAGTAAGCGGTGGGTCCCTATGACGATATCGATTCTACCCTTTGATAGGTCATCAATGACCGCGGCCAGCTCGTCCTTCTTACGAAATCTCGATACCATTTCAACACGAACCGGAAAAGGCTCCAGTCTGCTGGAAAATGTGTTATAGTGTTGAAAAGCTAACAGGGTTGTCGGGCACAAGATCATTGTCTGTTTGCCGTCGAGGGCAGCTTTGAATGAGGCACGGAGTGCGATCTCGGTCTTACCGTAACCCACATCCCCGCAGATCAGTCGCTCGGCGGGTCTGTTGGATTCCATATCCCTTTTGACATCGTTGATCGCATGAAGCTGGTCTTCAGTTTCTTCATACGGGAATGTCGTCTCCAGCGATTCAATTTCCGAAGAATCGGCGGAGTATACGAATCCGGGTTCTTGCATCCTCTGCGCATAGAGTTTGATCAATTCGACGGCCAGTCGTTCGGTCGCCTTTCTTACCCGCTTCTTTGTGCGTAGCCATAACTCTCCGCCTAATTTGGAAAGACGCGGCGGCCGGTCATCTGTTGCCACGAATCTTTCCAGCAGGTTCATCCGTTCGACCGGCAGAAATAGTTTGTCTTCTCCTGCGTACGCAATCTGGAGGCATTCTACCTTTTTACCTTCAACATCTATCAGCGTTAGCCCCTTGTATTGTCCAATACCGAAATCACTGTGCACAACATAATCGAGCTCCTTGAATCCCATGAGGTCGTCTACAAATGGCCCTTTGTACACGACCTTTCGTTTCCTTACACTGCCGAATATTTCTTTTTCTGTCAGGTAGCTGACGCGGTTGGTGTTATCGACGAAGCCGCATTCCAATGGTGCACGGTAGATCTCGATCTCTCCCAGCAATGACCGTAATTTTCTGCCCAGGGATGCCGAGACGAGGAACCTGAATGAAAGCCCGGCGCTTCTCATCTCGGCAACGAGCGTTCTGAAATCACCGAAATAGGGTCTTGGTGAACCGAAGTTGTAGTGTATTTCGCCTTTTTCGACGATCTGGATAGATGGTGTAGTTGTTTGGATATCAACTTCCGTCACGATTATGCGATCTTCAGTTATCAGTTTCATCAGCGAATCGGGACGGAATCCTGCGGTTACTAGATGTAGTCTAATGCGCTCGATATTTTCCGTTGACCTCTGCGTCTGTGTGTCAAACTTACGGATCGAGAACACCTTGTCTCCGTATAACTCGATTCGAACTGGAAGGCCATCCGCTTCGAAGACGTCGATGATTCCACCGCGAACGGCATACTCATTTTCTTCCTCGACATTGTCTTCTCGCGAATATCCTGTTGCTTCAAGTTGTGCGATGAGGTTCTGCAAGTTAACCTCCCGGTGCAGTGCGAGGTCAACCGGTTCTTTCCTCATTAGCTGGCTGGAAAGTATCAGTGGATCAGCAACGATTATTCTCGAATCCATAAAGAATGGATTGTCGGGATCTATGGCAGTGATGTTATGTCCGATCTTCGGTAATTCGCGATAGTAGCGTTCATAGCTCTCCGCCGAAGCTACCAACAAGACCGGTCTGTGCCGAGCCAATTCATCGACGAATAGGGTGCTTGAAGATCCGTAAAGACCACTGACGCGGAGCGGCGGTTCCCTGGTCAATCTATCAATTATCTCAACACCTGAGAATAATCGGAGGTCTCTGATATTACTGCCCACCTGGCTGCTGTTATATGTAATTTTTTCTCGACGGATTTTTATGTTAGGTCGCTGATATTATTACACCCAGGGCAATTGAATTGAGCTTAGTTACCGGTTCATCAGCGCGTGAAAGCATAATGATCGGTCGGAGCGCACCTGCCACCATTCCGGCCGCCCTGGTCTTGCCGAAGTAGATCAGCCCTTTTGCCCAGATATTGGCTGCGGAGATATTCGGCATTAGTATAAAATCGGCATCTCCAGCAACAGTGCTTTCGATCTTTTTTATTGCGGCAGCCTCTTTGGAGATCGCCACATCGAATCCGAAGGGGCCGGCAATCGTTGCGCCAGCGAACTTTCCGGATTGGTTCATTTGGACGATCTCGGCCGCGTCTACGGTTTCGGGCATGTCAGGGTGTACGGTTTCACTTGCTGCAACCAGACCTATCTTCGGTTGATCAATCCCCATCTGATTAAGAGTATGGACCGCGTTCTTTATTATCTCGATACGAGTGTTGAGATCGAGTCTCGGGTTCATTCCACCATCTGACATGAAAAGCAGCTTGTGGTAGCCTGGGATCTCGAGTGCGGCGATGTGGCTGAGAATTTTGCCTTTCCTTAACCCGGTCTCTTTGTCCAGAATCCCCTTCAAGAATGAGGATGTCGACAGCATGCCTTTCATCAGAAAATCACCTTTTGTGCGGACCAGTTCATTTGCTTTGATGATTGCCTCAGCTTCGTCCGCACAATCATACATTTCGCAATCCGTTGTATTCAGCCGTATCTTTTGCCCAATGGTAGTGATTGCCTGAGCATCGCCAATCAGGACCGGCATTATCAATCCCAGTTCCTGTGCGAGCCTGATACCCTCTAAAACGGCCTCATCTTCTGCCTTGACGACCACGCACCTTCTTTTTCCTTTACTGCGTGCCAGGTTTATCAAGTCATCGAACGATTTCACTACAGTATTTCCTCGAGGACCTTGATGAGCCGTTCGTTTTGGGCTTTTGAGCCTATTGTGATCCGAAGTGACGTCGGCAAACCATATTCGTAGACGGTTCTGAGAATAACACCTCTCTTCTGCGCGGCTTCAAAAACCTCCTTGGCTTCCTTCTTGAAGTCAACGAGGACGAAGTTCCCAAAAGACGGCGTGTAGCTCAGGCCAAGGCGTTCGAATTCACGATAAAGGAAAGCCTTTCCGGCTTCGTTATTTTCTATACTGGCTTCGACAAAATCTGTATCGCCAAGCGCTGCACCAGCCGCGATCTGACCGATACGGTTTACGTTGAAAGGCAGTCTTACTTTCATCATGGCGCCAATGATCTCTTCACTCCCGAATCCGTAGCCAACACGAAGTCCGGCTAGTCCGTAGATCTTTGAAAAGGTTCGGAGCACGATGATATTCTGGTGTTTCTTGAGATAATCCAATCCGTGAGGATAATCGGATTCTCTGATGTACTCATGATAGGCCTCGTCGATGACCAGAATGACATTTGGGGGTACGGTCTTCACGAAGTGGTCCATAGCCGCCTTTCTAATGATCGTACCGGTTGGGTTGATCGGATTATCAACGATGATGATTTTCGTTTTCGCGTTCATTCTTTCGATCATGGCCTCAGTATCATGGTGATATGCCTTTAGTGGTACTGCAATGCGCTCACCACCAAAGATCTGACATGCGATCCTGTACATAATGAATGAGGGTTCACTCATTATGACCTCATCTCCTGGATTGACGTATGCTTTGAAGATCAATTCGATCAACTCAACCGATCCACTTCCAACGATGACGTTCTGAACAGGAATGCCGGATTGCTCGCTCAGACGCTGCTTCAGATAATAGCAATTGTCGTCAGGATAAAGGAAAGAATCATCTATCCTGTCACTCATGGCTTTGATTGCATGTGGTGAAGCACCCAGAGGGTTCTCGTTCGAAGCCAGTTTCAAAATTTCGCCAGTCAACCCTAGTTCCTTTATTACTTCTTCAATAGGTTTCCCCGGTTTATATGGTCTGATGTTCTTGATAAAATTCCTCAGTTCAATCACAATACCTCCGGCAGAATTATATTCGGTTTACAGTAAAGTTCAAGGGATGCGTAAGATACGGTATGCTATTGACGAACGCGCACGAAATGGTTATATTTAGTGAGTGAGCATAAAAGGTTACGCAATTTGCGCATTTTTGGGGGTGTTATTAGTATCGTGTCCGTCAAAAAAAACATTGTTGGTTCCCGTTCTCCTTGATTACCAGTTGGACTATCCGGATGAAGCCAGGCGGCAGGGCATTGAGGGTACGGTTCATGTCAGGGTACTGGTCAACCGGAGTGGCAGAGCAGAAGAAGTAACCATTTCAAAGTCATCGAGCAATTTGTTACTTGATTCCGCGGCTGTAAGAACCGCCAAGACTTTTGTTTTCTCACCGGCGGTCGTTGGTGATGAGAAGATGCAGACCTGGGTCATGGTGCCCATAGAATTCAAATTCCGTGAAGTTGACTATAACGATTGGCTTGCACAGGTCGAGGTGTTGCAGCGCAGGATCGCAAAGTCAGCCGATGAGCAGGCCACCGAAGAGCTTTACGAGTTGTATCGGCAGATGATATTCTCACCATGGGATGTCGATGACCTGGAATTCAACCAGTACATCAGGGAGATTGTGGCAGAAAGAGCTGCTGCGGTATGGGAGAACCATTGGTCAGTCTACCCAGCGCGTGTCGTTTTGTTTGTCGATATAATAAGCCGATACCCTGATTCATTCACCGCTTTGAAGGCGCGCGCTGATTTGAATCGATTCCTCGAGCAGGAGAAGATAAAGATGCGGCACAATCTCAACGAAGTTCGAACCGACACGCTTCTCGGTCGGATAAAGAGGGCGGTCGATTACCAGTAGTTACAATGATAAGGGTGAAGAGATACTCTCGAATTCTCAGTCTGTCACGCCTCGGTCTAATGGACAACGCGGGACGGTGCAGTGGCAAAGATCTTCGTAGTTAGCCAGGACCTGGGACTCATCGATATAGTCAGCGAGTCGTTGAAGAACGAAGGGCACGGTGTTTCGACCTGCAGCAAGCCGAGTGATGTGCCATCCCTTGTTCATAATAAGGACTACGACCTTGTATTCATCGATGTACACATTCACGATGAACCACATGAGAAGATTGTTGATGCCGTAAGGAAAATATCGCCAGAATCAGAAGTCGTGTTGATAACCAGTTATGCCTTTCCATATATTTCAGGTCACGAAACGGACGCGGTGATGTCCTATCTAGTCCAGCCATTGACCGAGGAGAAAGTGAGGAATGTTGCCAAGCGTGCATTGCGGCAGGCACGGATCTCCCGAGAAAAGAGGCACTTGCTGACCAATATTACTGCGGCCAAGAAACAATGGGAGGCCACGGTCGATGCAATCGACGATCCCATTTTCCTGATCGACCTTGACTATAACATCATGAGAGCGAACCTGATGACATATCGGCGCCTCGGAAAGGGCGTTGACAAGGTTTTAGGAGGCAAATGTTATCAGATTTTTCACTGTTCAGACAGTGCCCCTGGTGATTGTCCGGGCAGAAGGGCGATGGTCACCGGCAAGATGGCATCTGATGTTATTCAGTTCAAGGGTTTGGATGAGAGACTTGCTTGCGACGTGTATCCGCAGGTCTTTGCTGGTGGTGGTTTTGTGCATCACCTCCACGCACCAACACTCAGTTATGAGACGCAGTCAGAACTAATGACGACTTATGAGAGGGTCTTCGACGAATCGCTTATTCCGATATTGCTGATCGATGTTGATGATTACAAGATCGTCGACGCAAACCGAAGGGCGCTTCAATTCTTTGCCCGCGATCCAGGGATGATCTTCAATGTTGCGATCGGCAACCTTTTTGTATCGATGCTTTCCGAGCGCGCGATCAATAGTCTGATCGACATCCTGCGGAACGAGGGCGGAAGTTTTAAGTCCCAAGTCGTCGACGGAACGGGCAGAGATGTTGAGGTCATTGTGATCGCCAATACCGTTAAGATCAGGAATCGACGATTGGCTGCGGTATTCATGATTCCGGTTGGACTGTTATAGATGAAGATCGCTCTCGTAGGACTCGGTAATTGGGGTCTAAGATTGATACCCAAATTATTTGCTCATCCTGGGGTCGAGAAATTATACGGCTACGATATTGATGAATCGAAAAATTCTCATGTTTCGGGTGAATTTCCAGAGCTTACCATCGTATCGGATTATGATATGATACTGCAGAATGCCGAGATCAGTGCGGTAGTTGTTGCCACACCAGCAGCATCACACTATATGCTGGCCCGTCTTGCCCTCGAGAGTCAGAAACATGTGTTGGTTGAAAAACCTTTGACCAACTCAGTTGCTGACGCGGAGCAGTTGGTGGAGTTGGCCCGGCATCGTGAGCTGACGCTCATGGTTGACCACATTACAGTCTATGGTGGTGCAGTCCGGGCATTGAAGAGAATCGTCGATGCTGATGAACTTGGAGAGCTCCTCTATTTCGATTCGGTCCGTGCGAATCTCGGTATGCTACAATCTGATGTGAATGTCATTTGGGATTTGGGGATACACGAGTTTGCGGTTCTAGACTACCTGATTGGCGAGTTGCCGGTTGCGGTCTCCGGTGTTGGATTCTCTCGGTATGGCAAGCAGGAAGAAATTGCTTATGTCACGCTCTATTTCAATAATGACCTCGTGGCGCATGTGCATGTCAGTTGGGTTTCACCGATAAAAATAAGAAGGTTGATCGCTGGTGGGCGAAAAAAGATGATCGTGTTCGATGATGCACGCGCTAAAGGCAAATTAGAGGTCTTCGATTCCGGGATTGATGTTTCCGCTGGCAAGCGCACAGAACGCCCAATAATTTCTTATCGGCGGACTGCTCCCAGGGTCCTTGAATACGATGAGAGCGAGCCGCTTGCCTTAATGGTCGATACATTCGTCGCTTCGATCAATGCGCGTAGTGCACCGCTGACAAGCGGTGAGTCGGGTCTGCGTATGGTCAGGGTGCTGGCCGCGGTTGAAAAATCGCTCAAACACAAGGGTTCGATAGTACCGCTTGATTGAACCCGCGGGTATCGAAAATAGACGGTTGCGATTATGCTGGACTCACCGATTTACGGCGGGCGGTATTCAAGAGACATATCCAGAAAATCTTTTAATTACGTGACTTTTTAGACTGAAGTGCCTGAAAATTTGATCCCTTCGTCTAGTTGACAATTTACCGAAAATGAATATAATTGGGCAGTTGAAAAAACTCAATTTCCGTCCAAGGAGAGGTCAGCAGGGTATATTCCTGGTCACCACTGCCTGCTGACAAGGGCGGTAGCCTAGACATCAAAAATACAGTAAGTTCACTATCTGATACGGTTGGTTTAGATAATTATTACAGGGGAGGCTCAAAAAATGAGCATCATCAAGATGAACAGTGAACAAAAACTAATAGGCGGTGAAATAAGGAAATTTACTACTGCCGAACTAGACCCGATTGCCACAGATATCGAAAAGAACTGTCTTGTTCCACCTGAGATAATCAAGAAACTCTCGCAGATGGGTCTTTTTGGTTTTGCCGTACCTGAGGAATATGGTGGTCCGGGGTTGAATATGACAACCCTGTGCGTTGCACTCGAGGAACTGTCCAAATCATCTGCATCTCTCGCGCTAATGGTTGCCGTGAATAACAGTCTTGTTGCCGGCTCAATTGCTGAATTCGGTTCACCGCAGATCAAGGAGAAATACCTGAGACTCATATCAAACGGCAGTATTGGCGGGTTTGTGCAGTTTGTTCAGATTGAGATTGCAGGGCATAAGTTCATAGTTAAAGACGAGAACGGAGCAACATTCATGTCCGGCAAGAGCGATATTGTCTATAACAGCATTCCGGCGGAGTTTTTTGTCATACCAGTTGCGCACGGAAAGGGGATGACTTTCTGCATTGTCGACAAGAGTGATTCTTCTCTCAAAACATACCCCGTACGAACGATGGGCATGTGCGCAGCAGGCATTACCGGTTTGGCATCAGAGCACACGAAATTGGTGAAAGAAGACATAACGGCCGAAGAGATGGAGGGCATGAATGCACTGCATTCGCTCA
>CP070802.1:834583-874331 GCA_020343595.1 Caldifarciminota bacterium
CAACGGTTACATTCACCGGGCATGGAAATGGATTAACACCTAACTCACCATAGCCGCGGTAAGCGATCGGCCTGATGTAAGCTGCCTTCAATCCGTTCATCTTGATCAGTTCCACCGTCACTTTGTTTATTTCCTCACGCTTGTAGGGGATCTCCATTCGGTAAATCTTGGCCGAATTGAATAGACGATCGGTATGATCCTGCAATCGGAAGATCATCGGCCCCTTGGGTGTATCGTAACACCTTAAGCCTTCAAATACTCCCGTGCCGTAGTGTATGACATGGGACATTATGTGTATTTTTGCATCTTCCCATGCAACAAAATTTCCATCCATCCAAATGTATTTTGTCTGCGCCATCGCCATGTTGGTCCTCCTTGGATAATTAACTATACCTAAATAGGACTTGAAGTCAAGAATATTATCACGTTGACAAAAAAAGTTTTATATCTATAATATTGCTAATGAAAATACAGAATGCTCCAACATTGAAAAAGAAGCTGGAAACAATGGGGGTACGTTTCATAGATTTGAAATATCCTTCGCTGATCGGGGATTTGCATCATATAACCGTACCTTTCGAGAGATTTGATTGGATAATTGACAGCGGCGTCGGT
Organism: Caldifarciminota bacterium; assembly: GCA_020343595.1. GTDB lineage: Bacteria > Hydrothermota > Tepidihabitantia > SM23-42 > SM23-42 > SM23-42. Next base: position 835,199 of record CP070802.1, read on the forward strand.
GTCGATGGCTCAAGCCTTCCCGGCTACAAACTTGTCGAGAAGGGAGACATGCTGCTCTTCCCTGACCTGTCCACCCTATTCATCGATCCCTTCTTTGAGCAAAAGACCGCCTCTTTCTTGTGCAGCATACATTCGCCCGATACGCTCGTCCCCTACCGCCGCGATCCGAGAAACCTTGCTAAGAAGACTGCTGCTTACGTACGCAAAGAACTGAAAACAGATGTTCATTTTCTAACTGAGCTGGAATTCTATATGCTCGGCCAATGCCGGTACGGCGAAGGTTCGGGGTACAGTTTCTTCGAGATCGGGCCTGAGATCAACGACGATGACCTCCGTGTTTATTATCCGACGAGAAAGAAAGGAGGTTACCACGTCGGTCCACCCCAGGATCTGTATTTCAATATCCGAAATTCCATTGTCGACACCCTGTCGCTATGCGGCATAAAATCGAAATATCATCACCATGAGGTCGGTGAGAAAGGACAGGTTGAGATCGAACTGGTATTCGAACCACTTGTCAAAGCAGCCGATGATGTGTTCATGGCGAAGTATCTAATAAGGTGTGTTTCGCAGAAGTATGGAAAGTGGGTCACCTTCATGCCAAAACCGTTCTTTGATGAACCCGGTAATGGCATGCATTTCCATCAATATCTCGGTACCAAGAAAAGATCGTTGTTTTATGCGGCAGATAAGCAGTACAAACTGAGCGACATGGCTCTGAACTACATAGGAGGAATCCTGCGCCATTCTCGAGCGCTCTGTGCAATAACCAATCCGAGTACTAACTCATATAAACGTCTCATCCCCGGTTTTGAAGCACCGACATATACTGATTTTGCCTACGCAAGTAGAACGACAGCGATCCGAATCCCAGGTTACTTGAAGAACCTGAAAAAGCTTGATATTGAGTACCGGATCCCCGATGCCTTGGCGAACCCATACTTTGCGATACCCGCGGTGGTGCTCGCCGGTATCGACGGAATAAAGAACAGGACCAAACCTGAAAAAAAGGAGAGACTGCCGTCAAACATGTACGAAGCGATCGAGGCTCTCAAAAAAGACCATGAATTCCTACTCCAGGGAGAGATATTCAGTATGGATCTGCTCGAGAGCTGGATAGAAGTAAAGACAAAACAATTGGAAGAGGTACACATCAGACCGCATCCCCATGAATTCACCCTGTACTTCGGTGCTTAACTGCCAATCATTCCATGGGAAAACAGATCAACATCGGCGTCGTAGGATGCGGGAACCACGCCCAGATCGCGCACCTACCCTTTTTCAGCAGAAATAGCCGGTGCCGTCTGGCCGCGATATGTGATACGGACCCGCGAAAGATCGACTACCTGGGGTCAAAGTACAATGTCTCAAGGAGATATCAGGATTTTCAGGAGATCGTAGAAGATGACGAAATAGAAGCCCTGGTCATCGCAGCACCGAATTACCTCCACGTGCCGATGTCGTTGACCGCACTCAAATATGGCAAACACGTGCTATGCGAGACGCCGATGGCGGTCAATCTGCGTGAGGCACGCGAGATAGTGAGGATTGCGAGGAAGGCGAGCGCAAAATTCATCCTGGCGATGAACAACCGGCTACGTCCTGATGTCCAGGTTCTGAAGAACTTCATCAAAGAAAATGAATTGGGTACAGTATATTACGCAAAAACCGGCTGGTTGATAGGAACCAGGGAGTGGATTCTGAGTCCAAGCCGTTTGGAGAGCCTCTCCCAGAGCGGCGGTGCATTCCTGAACCTCGGCGTACACCTCCTTGACATCGCCTTGTATCTACTGGCGAACAAAGTCGTGAAGAGCGTCTTCGCATCACTACACAAGAAAGAAGTAGAGGCAGATGTCGAGGATACTGCCATGTGTATCATCAATTTCAACGACGGTACACTTCTGACAATAGAAGTCGGCTGGTCTCTGCTCTTCGAGAAGGATTTTCTCTACTGCAATGTTTTCGGAAACAAGGGCGCAGCGCTACTCAACCCGCTGAAAATACAGAAAGAATTACACGGCGAGTTGTACAACGTGACGCCAACAATCGCCCACAAGAATATTTACAGAACATCGTATCAACTGCAGAACCACATGTTCCTCGAATGCCTCGCGGACAAGACACAACCGCCGATCTCCAGCAATGACGGCTTGATGATAGCGGAAATAGCCGAGGCGTTCTACACATCGGCGCAGAAGGAACAGCTTGTCAGGATGTAACTAACTCCAAGAGCGATGCGTATGACGAACAATACACGCCAGGTATTATTAACCGGGGTGAGCGCTCTGCTTCTCTCGCTTTCGTTTCACCCGATCCAGCTACATTTCCTCGCCTGGTTCGGTCTTGTTCCTCTACTTTTCGCGATCGAGAGGAGTCAACCGTTTCAGGCGTTCAGGACCGGAATTTTGTTCGGTTTCCTCTTCTCCCTCTTCACTCTGTTCTGGATAGTATTCCTGCAGATCGAAACCAACATCAAAATCCTGATCGTGGGTGGGCTCTTTCTCCTCTTCCTATATATCGGTGCATATTTCGGCATTTCTGTCCTTGCCGGACGCATCATTGGCATATGGTCTCTGCCGCTGGTCATCACCGGCCTTGAATATGTAAGAGGTATAGGAGAGTTAGGCTTCCCGTGGCTTACCTTGGGATATTCACAGGCACGATATCCATTGTTCATACAACAAGCGGCCGTTTATGGTGTATACGGCGTATCATTATGGCTCATGTTCCTCAATGTGGCGGTCTACTGTGCGCTGAAAAAAAGAACGATCAAACATCTGTTCCTCGCTGGTCTCATATTCGTGACGCCCGTCATCTACGGCACCGTACGGCCCCACCGATCCCAAGAGAGGACGATTCAGATCGGCATTGTACAACCTAACATCGACCCCAACCTTAAATTCAGCAGGGAATTGAGATACAAGACCTTCGAGCGCCTTATGAACCTATCGGTGCAATGTATGCGCATCTCGGTAGACGAGCTAAATGACTCCCTAGATCTGATAATCTGGCCCGAAACAGCAACCCCGGTCTTTCTCAAGTCACCGGGCAAATATCAAGATCTTGTACGACACCTTGTCGATCGACTCGGTACGCCGATACTGACCGGCACTGCGATATACGAATCAAAAACCCGTGATATATATAACGGTGCCGTTCTCATCGAACCACAGCGCGGCATTGAGCAAGAGTATCGGAAGATTCATCTCGTACCCTTTGGCGAGCACATTCCCTTTGACCGTCAGATTCCAATCTTGCGCGAAGTCGATTTTGGAGAAGGTGATTACACGCCGGGGACAACTATTACAATATTCGAACTCTCTGATTTCAAATTCTCCTGCCTAATATGCTTTGAATCGATATTTACCGGGTTACCCAGAAAAGCGGTCAATGACGGCGCCGAGGTCCTTCTCAATATCACCAACGACGGATGGTTTGGAAAGATGTCCGGGGCCCAGCAGCATAACAACATGGCAATTTTACGGAGCGTCGAAAACGGTGTCGTGCTTCTGCGCAGCGCGAATACTGGCATTTCGATGGTCGTAGATCAGTATGGTCGCGTGACCGTCGAAAAACCCCTTTTTGTAGAGGAAACAATTGTGCGTTCCTTGTACATTGACCCGATCACCACTCCGTACAGAAGGATAGGAGACGTGCTGCCGATCCTGTGTCTTGTCTTGGGAACGATACTCATAGCTCGTCGATTTTACAGTGAAAGACAGAGCAAGCATAAGTTCCATACACCGTGAGCAATATTTAGACAATATCGTATTGACACAAAAATCAATATCGCTATAATAAAATTGTGCGTAGGAAGTCCGTATATGAGGGATTGTTAAAATATACAAGAAATCTCCGCAAAGTAAGAATTCCTAACCGCATATACGACACCATCACAAAGAATATCTGCGCCCTGCTAAAAGCAGACGCCTCAATCCTCTTCATCTACGGAGAAGGAGCCAAGAAACTCAAGGTCGTCAGCAGTTATAATATCTCCAGGTCATACCGGAACCTCGCCGAAGAGGATGTGAAGATCGCCAACCTTTCATGTGAAAGGAAGAGAGTGAAAGTTGTAAAAGACGTAAAGCAAATCTACCGAAAGAGCGGCAAGACCGTCATCCAACTACTCAAGGCACAGCAGATCGCTTCCGTTGTCTCGATACCCATGGTCGTCGACGGCAAATCAATCGGCGCGATAAATGTCTATTACTCATCGCCTATACAAACCTTTGCAGATAGGGAAACCGCTCACATCTTTGCCGAGATTGCCGGACAGACAATCGCCCACGCACGTGCTACCGACGAGTTGATTGACAAGAAAAGAACTATGAAGGGCATCAATGATATTGGAAAGGTCACGAGCTCATCTTTTTCGATCGATGAATTGGTGCAGAATCTTCTTCTGGCTGCGGCGAACCTGGCAAAAGCAGTCTCGGTAAAATTGCTATTGCTCGACGACGAACATCGTATCATAGTCGATGCCTATGAGTATAAAAAGGGCTCCACGAAGATCCAGCGCTGCATTCCCGCGGAGAAACTCGATGAAGGATTGCCCTTCGAGGTTCTCAACACGCGAAAGGTGGCAACAATATCAAACAGAGGCAGACTGCCCCATGTAAAGAAAAAGCAAAAATCAAAAGGACCTCTCTCGGCAGCGGGTATTCCGCTCATGGCTCGCGGTAAGATCGTCGGGATACTCATCCTGGAGAGCCACACACGTGCATCATTTAGCAAATCAGAGATCGATAATCTTAAACTCCTCGCAAACCAGAGTGCCATCGCCATTGATAACGTTGCACTCAACAAGAAGGTGAAAAGAGAAGCAAAAGAAACCGCACTGTTGTATGATGTTAGCCAGAGTCTCATATCAACACTTGACTTCGAACAACTCTTGAGAAATATCCTGCAGCGTCTCAAGGACACGTTCAACTTCCTCAATGTTTCGGTACTCCTGATCGATGAAGAGAAACAGGTTCTTTATACCCACGCAAGTCTTGTCTATTCGCCAGAGGATAGAGAATTACGGCTGAGGATCGGGAAGGATGGCATAACCGGGCATGTGGCAAAAACAAAACGTATGTATCACTGTCAAGATGTGACGAAGGATCCATACTATGTTACGGGTATAGAGAACACCCGGAGTGAAGTTTGCTTTCCTCTGCTCATTGGCGACCGGCTGATCGGCGTGCTCGATGTCGAGAGTTCGGTAGAAGATGGATTCTCCCAGGACGTGATACTCCTTCTATCGAGTTTGAGTGCACAAATTGCAATTGCGATCGACAACGCACGGTTGTATGCGGAGACAAAGAAACTATCATTGACTGACCCGCTCACGTCATTATCGAACCGTCGTAGTTATCAGCTTTTCGTCGACGCCGAAATAAGACGCGCCGAAAGATACCGTCGCACATTCGTGGTCATGATGATAGACTTTGACAATTTCAAAAATTACAATGATAGGTACGGACATACGGCGGGTGATATTGTGCTCCAGAAATTGAGCAAAATCATGAAAGACATTATCAGGGACGTCGACTTTCTGTGCCGCTATGGCGGTGATGAATTTGTCGCGATTCTTCCTGAAACCGACGCCTCTTTCGCTCTTGACGTTGCAGAAAGAATGCGGAAGAAGATCGCCGCACAAAGAATTCAGCCAAAAATAACGCTCAGTATCGGGATCGCATCATTCCCCCACGATGCGCGTGAAAAATCAAAATTGATCGATCTGGCCGACCAGGCCTGCTACGAGGCAAAGCAGCGTGGTGGAAACCGCGTCATATTCACCTTCAAACCAAAAGAAGAAAGATAATTATTTCAGAACTCGATATTTTCCGACAACGTCGACTATCTGCTTGATTTCATCCTCGCTGTTGTAGAAATGCGGCGAGAAACGAAGATAACGATTGCGCAGTGACACGACGATATTGTTCCTTCTTAGACCCTGGCTAAGAACCTCAACGCTGGCGCCGGGGCTGACCGAGAGTATGCCAGACTGCTTTCCAGACCGTGGCGTCAATATTTCGAATCCGTCAACCTCAAAATGACGGCGTAGATCCTCCTTTAACTTCAATATGCGAGCCTCGACACGCTGCATGCCATATTGAAGTAATATATCAATATTAGCTGTTAACGCCTGAATTCCAAGGATATTTCTCGTACCCATCTCATATTTTCTAGCGTCGTCGTACAACGGTGGGTTCTTCGTTACGTCTTCAAAACCGGTCCAGCCCGCGCCGAGCCAACCAGTATGCTGGCGGCGCAGTTTGTCAAAGTTCCGGCTGTTTACATAGAGAAAGCCCGCGCCACTCGGTCCGAATAACCACTTGCCACATCCACACGCAAGAAAGTCGACAGAGTTGTCTGTCACGTCATATTTCAAGGCGCCGATACCTTGTATCCCATCGACGACGAGGTACAGTCCATGTTCACTCGTAAAAGCACTGAACGAGCGTAAGTCGATCGTTTCCCCACTCAGGAATTGAACATAATCCACGACGACGACCTTAACATTCCTGTCCAAATTCGTTTCCAGAACCGCGATGGGATCCTGCTTGGCGAAACTCACATACTTCTTTTTAATATGCGGCAGGTTATTATCGACGACATATCTGACAGCCGGAAAAACCTCATCCATCACCAGTATCGTGTCATTTTCTCGTAACGGTAGATTGCACAGTGCGATGTATATACCTTCAGAGGTGTTATGAGTAAATGCTATTTCTTCTGGCTTAGCACCAATGAAACGCGCGACCGTAGCGCGCGCTTCGCCAACAATCGAAAAATACCTTTCGGTATCGAATTCCGCCTGGCTCGAGTAGATGCTCAGACATCGCTCTACAGCCCGCTGAGCAGGTACGGACAACGGTCCGGTTCCGGCATGATTGAAATAAATGAACTTACCTGTAATCGGAAAGAATCGGCGAAATTCAGCAGATTCTACCACGGAATTCCCTGTTGTCATATCGCTCTTCTCTCAATCAAAGCTGTAGCCGGCACACATCACGTCACGCGGAATTTCATCATAGAACGGCGACAAATCGGTATAACTAGGCCCGGCACGGAACATATCCCGCTGTCGCGCATATGTCATGTATAATTGCTTGCGCGCGCGTGTGATGCCGACATACAGAAGCCTTCTCTCTTCCTCGTATTGTTTCGGATCTTTCTGTGATTTGTAATGGGGGATCAAACCGTCCTCGAATCCGGTGATAAAGACGACATCGAATTCCAGTCCCTTTGCATTATGCAGGGTCATAAGATTCACCCGTTCGGTTGATTCGTTCCAATCATCGATATCACTACGCAAAGACACTTCCTCAAGATAATCATTCAGAGTCGCGTCCGGTCTTTCCCGTACGTAATCCTTCATCGAAATCAATAACTCTTCTACATTCTTACGTCTGATATAATCGCGCTCGGTCCGATCCTCGCTTAGACTGCTCAAATATCCGCTATCCTTTACTACCTGCATCGCCAGTTCATAGATGTCGACCTGCTGCTGTGATTTGATATGCCGGTCCATCATTTTCGTGAAGTCCCTTATTCTTTTACGTGTGCCGGTATTTATCCGCTTTATGCTCTCTATCTCGTGTAGTGCCTCATAAATACTCATGCCTTCCTTTTCGCAATAGGCGGTTATCTTTTCAATGGTCTCATGACCGATCTTTCGTGACGGGATGTTTATTATTCTCTTCAAACTCACGGCGTCGTCCGGATTGTTTATGACACGAAGATAGGCGAGGACGTTCTTTATCTCTGCCCGTTCATAGAAACGCAAGGACCCAACGACCTCATAGGGAATGCGATAAGTTATGAAACACTCCTCGAATAATCGGGACTGGTAATTGACCCGGTAGAATACCGCGATATCGCCGAGGCTGACATCCTTCAATCGCAGTTCCATTATCTTCCGTGCAACATACGCGGCTTCGGTATAGGAATCATCAGCATCAAAGAACACGATCTTCTCCCCTGTTTCGTTATCGCACCAGAGGGTCTTCGATTTGCGGTATTCATTATTGCTGACTACTGCCGAAGCAGCCTTTAGTATTCTTCGCGTCGATCGGTAATTTTGCTGTAATTTGATAACGGTTGTGTCCGGAAAATCAGCCTCGAAGTCGAGGATATTCTTGATCTCGGCGCCGCGCCACGAATATATCGATTGATCGTCATCACCCACGACACAGAGATTACGGTGCCTTTCTGCCAGCATCTTTGTCAACACGTACTGCGCGCGGTTGGTGTCCTGGTACTCGTCAACGAGGATGTATTTGAATTTGTTCTGGTAGTATTCGAGTATGTCCCTATCGGTCTTGAAGAGTTCTACCACCTTCATTATTAAATCATCGAAATCAAGCGCATTGTATTCAGACAGTTTTTTGCTGTACAGGTTGTATATATGCCGTAATGTATCATCTTCTATCGCGCTCGCCGGCGCTAGATTTTCTTTTACATTGTCTATAACTGCGGCAACATATGCCGGCGAAAAAGCCTTCGTGTCTATTTCAAGATCGGATAGACACTCCTTTACAACGCTTATCTGATCGTACTCATCATAGATGACAAAATTCCTTTTGATACCAATCCTCTCCGCTCCGCCTCTCAATATCTTGGCGCACGTTGAATGGAATGTCCTTATCCAAACATCGTGGTTACTCCCCAGGAGATTCTGGATTCTTGATTGCATTTCGCCGGCTGCTTTGTTAGTGAACGTTATTGCCAGTATATTCTTCGGATCGACGTGTTTGCTTCTGATCAAATATGCGATCCGAAAGGTGATCACCCTTGTCTTCCCGCTGCCAGCGCCGGCCAGGATCAGAATCGGACCCCTGGTGATCTTCACCGCCTTTTGCTGCTCAGGGTTCAATTGCGCGAGTAATTCATCCATTTTTTCCATTATAGCATTATTCAGTTCTGAGTCAAGCAATGCACCCCGATATTGTTTCATTGACTATTCCGGATTCATTGATATAATCTCCCATGGAGGATAAATGATCCGAACAACAATAGTGTTGCTGTCTGTGACTTTTTTGTTTGGCTCCAACATAGAGGAAATACCGTTACTCAAGTGGGTAGATCCGCACGGGAGCAAGCCAGGTACTTATGAAGAATGGATAAAGGATCACCCGTACCGTCCATTCAGTTGTCTGCTCAATCGAGTATTCCAGGGAGACGGCCACCTTGGCAATGTCGCCATTCTCACTGATCAGACCATCGCCCCACATTTGGACACCGAAATCGAACAACTAGCACAATTCTTGACTACAGAAGGCTACACCGTATTCGACTACCAGACATCTGGAGGTACCCCTGAGACACTGCGTACTTTTCTACAACAGATATACGGCACAGATTCGATCGAAGGCGCGCTGCTAATAGGCAACCTGCCGGTTGCATGGTTTGAAGTATATGACTACGGCGGAGGTCTCGTTCAGTTCCCGATGGACCTATTCTATATGGACCTTGACGGCAACTGGCTCGATACGATAAGTACCGGCAATGGCAGGTACGATGGGCACGTTGGAAACACCAATCTCGAAATCTATGTCGGCAGGTTACTCCCGACCGGTATTGGCCTAGACACGGTCGTGTTGAGAAATTACTTTGCCAAGAACAAGAGTTACCGTGAAGGTACAATGAACTTGCAGAAACGCGCGCTCGTCTTTGTCGATGACGACTGGTTGTCATGGGCTCCGATATGGGCTGCCGATGTAGCTCTACTCTTTGTCGATACCACTAACTACTGGCACCCAGAAACGACAAGGGCATCTCTGTACCGGACTAGACTGGACACCATGCAGACCTGGGTATCGGTATTCGCGCATTCATCTCCAAGCGTACACCAATTCACGTACAACAGTGGAGCCCAACACGATTACTACTATGCAAGTGAGTACACAAGCCAAAACCCGCCTACGAATTTCTATAATTTCTTCGCATGCTCTTTCTGCCGCTACACACAGGCTGGCTACGGTGGCGGTCAAGCCATATTCAATGAAGAATTTGGAATCGGCGCAATCGGTTCGACGAAATCCGGCAGCATGCTCGACTTCCAATTCTTCTACCGGCCACTTGGCGAGCAGAAGACAATGGGCGAAGCATTCCGTTACTGGTTTGACTGTATCTACGACTCCATCGGAATGACACTTGAAAGGATCTGCTGGCACTACGGAATGACCCTCCTCGGCGACCCGTTTCTAAGGCCAACCGGTCACAGCACAAGGATCGCGGAGAACATCAATGATAACCTACCGTCCAGCTTCCTCTCTATCAGCAATCCGGTGAGTGACTGGGTAAACATTAGTTTGCAGCTCGCTAGCGCACAGCATGTAGAGCTGATTGTTTACGATTGCTTGGGACGCAAACTGAATACGGTCTACACCGGCAGATTGAGCGCCGGTAATAACCATATGCAGTTCAGTATGAAGGATAAGAATGACGTACCACTGCCGACCGGGATTTATTTGCTGCACGCTGGGATCGGAACCGACGTCGTTGTCGCCAAGATAGTCAAGATCGAATAATAAAAAAGGGCAGCCATGCTGCCCTTTTTTTTCTTCCACCTGTTCGCTAACGTAGCTTTATCACCTTCTCAAGTCCGTTACCGTAGGTATCAGCAAAGAAATACACACCAGGCGAGACGGTCTTGCCCGCATCATCCCGGCCGTCCCAACTAACCGATATCTGATTTCCGATAACAGATACCTGACTTGAAATATCCCTCACCAACCGTCCTGCCGCGTCATATATTCTGAATGACGGAATTCCGACATCAGATATCTGACAGCGGATAGCTGTCTCGGTTCGGAACGGGTTTGGATAGACACTGAAGGTGCTCAGTGGTTCAGAACCGTATTCGTTGATACCGGTCGGACTGGACACGACTATATCATCACAATTGGTCGAGCTGAAAGCAAGAGCATTGAAGAAGTATATCCCAAAATAGCCCTTCGTAACACGATTATCGATGAACGGAGACCCAGGTAGCTCAACATCGTCGTAGTATGCCCAGATCGAATCTGCCACGATCTTTATCTTAAACTTATGCCAGGATGATGATGCCGGTATCCCACCAGGAATCTCTCCAGCTGTCCATTCCCTGATGACCGAGGGTGTAGCACCGGTGATATGACGCAGCATGAGCCGTGCACTATTATCAAAATCAGAAACCATGTGATACATTGCATTCACACCGGTCGCCGTGTCGATCCTCACGCACAGCCCGTTATAAGACCCCATTGCCGGACTGACCTCGGTGAATATCCACGCTTCGGCAATGTAATCATTAAGGTCATAGCTGCCAGCGTACATGGCAGCGATCGGCGCAGAATCATTCGAAACACTGCCAATCCATGAATCGCCGCCAGGAGTGGTCGGATCATTCACGACATCCATAGTCGTGTATATCACCCATGGGTCCCACTGCAATTGAGTGGCCCCACCAGTAAAGTGCTCTTCATAGAGTATCTGACCGAAGAGCATGCTACTCAATAACATAATGGTACATATCAACTTCATAACACCTCCTTCTCTCTTAGAGGGCTAACAGAAGGCTAAAAAGAGGCTTAGAGAAGGCTGCGAAGGCCCCCTTGTCCTCTTCGACCCTCTCATGCCATCTATTCTTTCGGTCGTTCTGGCACAGTCCTGATCCCGCGCTTCCGCCCCGGTGTGTTATCGAACTCCTCGATGATGTAGAACAACAGAAGCGGATACAAGCGAGGGAATTCACCATGCATATATGAATGTGCCAGGTTTACAAACTCAAGCAATTTCTTTTCGGAAGGCAACGCATTCTTGTCATCCGGGTGCACGATCCGTGCGATCGTTCTCAACTCGATCGAAGGAATATCAAGAAAGACCAGGGTTGCGATCGGGTTATCCATGATATTGAGAAAGGTATGGGTTTCAAAATCAGGAGTAGCATACAACTCAAGTGACGTCTGCTTACGCCAGTCGATGAAATCCGGGTTCTCGTAGAATGAAGTTAGCACATCCATCTTCTCTTTCATCGAACTTTCGTAGGTATCACGTAAGCGTTTTATCGCGGTATCGATGTTCTCATCCTTCGGTGCCAGACCGATGCCCTTGATCGCGTTATTCAATGTGAATTCCGAATCAAGCCGGCCGAGTCCGTAGGTGGCGACTGCGCCCGAATGAGGACCGCCAAAGCCAGGCATCTGCCCGGTCTTTATGTGCTCAAGAAACTCGATACGCTTGGTCGTATTCCACTCGATGAAATCCTTGCTGGCGCTACGAATATTGAAATCATGCCACTCGTTGTCGATCCGTGCCTTGATAATACCCTTCTCGTATCCTGAAATATCCACGGATGGCTGGGTGAAGCCGCCATTCTGCCAGAAATTCTTCGTGCCTTTCTCTAGTTTGCCTGACCAGAGCAATTTCGGTATTTTGCCGAAGAAAACGACGACCGGTGCCAAAAACCCGAGTGTCTTCAAGAAACTTCTTCTATCCATACTACCTCCTTTCGCAGAGACTAAGCACCAAATAACAAATCACAAAACCCAAATTACAAACAAAATACGTTCCATTCATCAAGTATCGTCTTGCTCGCTGTTGTCATATTGCCAGCAAGTTCTCCCTGTCTTCGATTTTCCTTTCACCGTTTCACAGTGTCAAAATCCGATGAGCAGCGAGAACCGGTGGGTTGCTTCCAACACATCCATATCGACGTAGGCATAGTCGAATGCAAAGGTTCGCTGTCCAATACTGAACCTCATACCTGTCCCCGCGGTGTATTCTTGCGTATCGTAATTGAATTTGTAGCCACCGCGGAGAAATAGCGTATTGTAAAGACCATATTCCAATCCCACCTGTAACTTCTCCTCGCCATCGTTAGGATGTATCCCATCCACTGCCAGTGTCACTCTGTGAATATCACTGCTCGCAAGGGCTTCACCAGGTCCAAAAAGGTCCAGTGCAACGCCTAACTTGAAAGCGAGCGGCAGTGGGAACGATTCCGTGGTGAGCCTCGCCTCGACTTCAGGGTTGCCCGTATATTCTGGCCACGGGTCGGTCTGTACGATCAGATCATTACCGAACAGTTGCATTCGTCCGCCGTAATTAGCCAGACACATTCCCAGGCGGGCACCCTTGAGCGGAGTACGCAGTATTGAGCCAACATCCAGCGCAAACGTCGAGGCACTTTCATTGAACAACTTCTGCTGGATATACTTACCCGAAATCCCGATCGAAAGCCGATCTGAAAGGAAAGCCGATACCGTAATACCGAGCAAGCCATCTACATAGCTGAATTCCTGACCCGTACCCTCCGGATCCTCGACCGTTGTGACCTCAATTGCATCAGAATACAGGAAAGAACCCCACAAAGCAAAATTAACCCTCTGCGTTGGCAATATGAACGTAGCATAGTTGTACGTGAGATCGGCAAACCATACTGTGTAGCCACCCATGAAGTGAGCAGTTCTGATCTCGGCAATGCCGGCAGGATTATAATATATCCCGGATGGATCATTAGCCAGAGCGACAAAGGCACCACCCATAGCTACAGGCCGTGCTCCATACTCGATCTTCAAGAAAGGCGCTGCAGTAGTTCCGACCTTGGTAAAACAGTAACCCAAAGAAATGCATACCATGATCAGAACGGCGACTGTTTTGATTCTGTATGTTAGTATATTCACCATGGCTTCTCCTATTTGATTATTACGAATTTGCCTTCAGACTTGGCATTACCTTCAGTTCTGATCACGTATACGTACATTCCGTATGCGACTTCCACTCCAAATTTCGTTCGCAAATCCCAGTACTCGTAACCAAGATTATTATTGTGTTCTATCGTTGTGATGTGCTCACCGGCAACGTTATAGATCATTATTTCACACTCTTCAGGCAAATGTGTGAACATCAACCGACGGTCATACGGTGTGCTCTCGAACTTCGACGCGAGAATGTAAGGATTAGGAACGACCCTGACACTATCCAACCTCACCTGCGCGTTATTGATGGCGTACGGTACGGTGCTGAATTCGTACGATAACGACTCGGAAAAAGGAGTCAGCAATCTCACCGTGAATTCATCACCATCCATTGGCGGTATTGCACTGCTATCACCGTTCTGAGTCCCAAAATAGACGACGGCAGTTGCAGTTGAAAGATCACCGTTCCATAGCCCCAACTGATCGTAGAAACCGGCCGTCTGCCCGGCGGCTGTGCCGTTGTAGCCAGCACCACCAGGGACCAGGTCCCATCCTTCCGGACCAAAATACAGCGATTCGATCTGTGGAGAAAAAACGTCAGAATACGCATAATCGAGTAGCCAGCAGTGCTCACTGACGTCGATTGGATTCATTTCGTCGGTGATATCATAGACCCGCAATGGCATCTCGATCGTCAAGGTATCACCACCAAAACCGTCCTCGATGCCGAAAACAGAATGCGCATCATGGTCGACCACGACCTTGAAGTTCGGATTCCCATAAATATACGACGGTCCGACCATCGGGCTGTAAGGCGCTGACCAGGTCCACCACTGGAACGTGCTCGGTGTTCCGGAAGTCTGAGTCCAATCCATTGACACCGCGTTCTCAGAATTAACCAGAATGAGCCTGAAACCATCAACAACCGGGATATTATCGAACGAATTGTCGGAAATCTCGTGATCGCTCAATAGCGTTTCCTGATCGGTCACATCGAACAGCGTGAATGTCGTGGTATCAACCCATGTCGTTTCTGCCGGGTGGTAAACCGAGTCGATCGAAAAGGTTACCCGGTATGTATGGGATACGATCTGCGCAGGATCGACGACCATTACCATTGCCGTGCCGTCGCATTCACCTCCAATGGGGTTGAGCGTATCACCACCCTCGACGTATGCAGGAATGTACCCTAATGGTCTGGGCGCGGCAACTGCGGAAACGACATTGGCTGCGCTGGGACGTCCTTTAGAATTCTCATAGGACGGTTCGAGTGAATCAGGGTGTTGATTACCCTGATCATAAGCGGCGACACAGTACCAGTATTCGATACCGTTGTAAACCGTGCTATCCTCGAAGGTGTGTGTCAATCCGGTCTCGCGGCCGAGTGACTGATAGGGAAATGCCGGGTCGATTCCCTCGATGCCGTCGATGAGGTCGAATTGAGCGAGCGGAACATATCCCACTATGGAACCAGTATGGTCGGTGATCACCTCTCCCCAGGTTACGCCAAGATCTTCACTCCGGTATATCTTGTAACCCTCGAAATCCTGCTTGCCGGTCAGTATGTCGGTCGATGACTCTGAGGGTTGGGCACTCCAGTATAGAGTGATCTTCCTGTAATCGGCAACCGCATGTACTGTCGGTGCTGCCGGCGCACCGCTCCCCAGGAAATAGTTGTCGGCCATCATGAGTGCCGTCTCGAGATTCTCGAACAAGTCTGCCGAATCCTCACCGCAGATTACCGCGATCGTGAATTGAAGTGTATCGTCGGGTGTGATCGTCCTCGGCCCAGCGGAAACCACATAGTTGTAGGCGCTTGTCGATTCCGGCGGCAGTGACTGGACGAGCAAAGGGTCATCGATGTACACATTCGAGCCATGAAAGTAGAGACTTGGGTCGATGTTCGGATTCGTTGGGTCTGACGATATTATCGGGAACAAGCGAAAATCATCACTCGGCTCATCCTCTTTGCGGTAGTAATGGAAGTTGTCGATCTGCTGATTGAGAAACGCTACGCCGATCATGCCGACCGATTCCCATGGGTCCTGCGGCACGCCATCCGCGTCCCAGTAGTAAACGAACGTCACAACAGAATCACGGTGGAGACCGACATAATCCTGCATGTCGTAGTCACAACGGAAATTGCCACGGAAGCCAATGTACATATCATCGATCGACGTGCCGTTTGTGTTGTAGAAGAGGAAATCATAAAAGATGAAGTCCTGAGCATAATTGCGACCGTAGGAGTACGTCGATTGATTCACCTGCAGCCCGAAGACGGATTGATCGTTGAATATGCAAAAAAGATCCTGATCCGACGTGAATTCACCTTCCACCTGTTGTCCTGTGCTATCCTTTCGGTATGGACCTGGCCAGGTAGGCACGCCGCCAATGAGCGGCCAGGTCTCCATGTCGTCAGAAGTAGCAATGACCGGTGTACCATCGGGCGTAGTCACCGCGCCCGAATAGAGGGTACCAAAGGAGCCCTCGAGTGGCGCCCATTCCGGAGCTGCGAGGCTAAGAAAGGACTCGATCACCGTATCGTTCCGGGCGGCAAAGATCCCGCAACCGGGACTGTACTGATGCTGAAAGGGCGCTGAATTGGGCCAGTGGAAAGCGGGCGTGAAATAATGCAGATTCGCGATCAATCCAAAGTTCGACGTGACGTTTGACAATTCACCTTTATCCGAGATGCCAACTGCCTTATCGGCTTCCGGATAGAAAAACAAAAATAGGATCAATAACATTATGACTCCTTGTTCACAATCTTGTTCTCAGACCAGCCTTGATCGTTCTTCTTGATCCGACGTGCGAAGGATCGATGATGTAGTCTTGCGAGCCCATGAGTCCACCTGCCGCCTCGCCAGTGACCCATGGCTCACCACTGCGCGAATAAACATAGCGCGGGTTCTTAGCGTCGGTGATATTTATGGCGCTGACGAAAAGCTCAAGTAATGCACCGCCGAACTTAAATCCCTGATGAAGAAGAAGGTCCAGCGAATAAGACCAGGCCATGCGTGCAGAGTTCTCTTCAACCACCACCCCCTCGCTGATGTAGGGAGTGTAGGGTAATCCGCTTGCGATCCTGAAATTAATGCCAACCCCGCCACGCTCGGTCAGGAGAAACTGGAACGTCGATGCAAACGTGTGTCTACGGTCAAAATCAAGATAGTATTCCTTTATGCGTTCCGGAAGACCGGTATAGACATCGTAGAAACCCTGCATCGCGAACGAACGATTGCCGCGCGCCACCTGATACGTGTAATTGATGCTGAATCCGATATTGGAAACCAATTCCCTTTGCAGCGTTACATCGATTCCCTGCACACTCCCGAAATCATCGTTCGTATAGATGATGTAATTGTAAGGGAATGCCCGTACTTCGGTCGTTGACAATAGGTTCTTTATATCCTTCAGGAAAAGTGTAACATCGATCCCGTAGATATCAAGGATCGCGTACTTAACACCGACTTCGTACGCGGTCGTACGTTGGGGCAATATTCGCGGATTACCGACCAACCCGTAACGCGGAATATCCTCGGGATTAGCGACGTAGTTGCTGTTGAAATACATTATCTCATAAGGCGGCATCTGGAAGAAATGACCGTACGCGAAATGCAGCATCGCATCTTCGGTTATCGGATGGGAAAGACCAAGCCGTGGCGAGACTTGATACTGCGGTTTCACATCGGCAACATCGGATGTGGGGTCTTCAATGTCTTCCCACATCTCGGCATTCGGATAACTGTAGTCAAAGCGCAGACCAGCATTCACAACGAGGTACTTGTGTTCGATCTTGTCCTGGATGAAAACCGCACCGTCGCGTGGCTTCTGTTCGTACTGCTGATATATGATCGGTGTCCTCGGAAACAGTTGCTGCCGGTTAGCAAGTTCAAAAACATAGAAACTCTGCTCTCCGCCGAATTTCAGGTTGTGCATCTTGCCCAGCTGCCAGTTGAAATCGGCTTTCGCAATGTACTGCCTGGTCTTGACTTCCTGTCGGAACTGTGGATAGCCCGATATGTAGAACTCAGAGTAATTATCACTGACCGGCTCTTCGATTGAACCGAGTATATCCAGACTATCCGAGGGCACCTTGGTATCAAATTTATCTTCTATGTACCCGACACGGACGTTGTAGAAGAAGTTGTTCACTGGTACATGATTAAAGCCGATAATGCCGCGCATACTCTTCTCTTGGCTCACGAGATAATTATCATACAAATACTTGTAAACATGGCTGTAACGCTGAGATTCTTCATCAATGTACTGCGCGTCAATGATCACCTTGAAATTGGTACCAAACTTGCGCGTCAACTTACCGTTGACCGAGCGGGTCAGTTCATAGCCGAATGGAAGATAAGACTCTTGATTGGCAAAATTACCGGCAATGAAAAAGCGTGCTGCCCGATCACCAGGGATCGGACCCTCGATGCTTCCATTGAGTTCACCAAGGAACGGAACACCAAGGAGTGGCAAATCTTTGGCATCCATGAGATCCGGTACCTCGTAAGCCGAGATCAAATCCCCGGACAACGTATCAAGGATCCGGTGCGCATCGTAGTAGGAAGTATCGATATCGTTGATCCAATCCTTCTTGCGGTACGGTGATGAATTTATCATGAAGGATGTATATTCAAGGCTTGTTGATATCTCTCTTCCTCCTTCTGGCGTGATGATATTGACGACTCCGCTCATTATGTTCCCGTACTCAGCGTTGAAAGTGCCTGAAAGCAGTGACATCTCGGAAATGAGATTCTTGTTCAGAACCGGAGCACTGCCCAGCAAGGCGTTTGAAACCTCTATCCCTTCTATGTAATAGGCAAGTTCGCCACTGCGGCCACCGCGTACGTGGAGATTGCCGGCGGCGTCGGTGGTTACTCCACCCTGAAGAGCGAGCGCCTCGGTCGGTGTTTCGACCGGGGTAATGTCGAACTGCTCACGTGTGATGCGTGTTTCCTTCGAGGTCATGTCTATTTCAATGACCGGTTTCTTTGCGACAACGACGACCGGGGTTTCTAACTCAATAATAGTAGGGTCAAGTCTGAAATCAACGTATGTAGTGCGGTCAGCAAAAACCGCTACCGATTTCTTTATCTCGGCTCGATAACCGATCATCGAAGCCTCTACTTCGTAACTTCCAGGAGGAACGTTCAGGATGAAGTAGTATCCATCCAAATCCGTCGCACCACCAGCGCCGAGGACTTCAATATAAACATCTACCGCAACCAAGGGCTCATTTGTTCCACCGTCGAGCACGCGACCTGCTATCTTGCCAACGGTACCTCCATACAGAATAAAGGGAGTAAGAATCAGTAGTAATCTGCTCATATGCCTCCTTTCCATGTGGGTATTATATTGATTA
Organism: Caldifarciminota bacterium; assembly: GCA_020343595.1. Taxonomy (GTDB): domain Bacteria; phylum Hydrothermota; class Tepidihabitantia; order SM23-42; family SM23-42; genus SM23-42. The sequence continues at coordinate 854,237 of CP070802.1, forward strand.
TAACTCGATATCATAGGGCGTCAAGCGCATGTTTGGCGGTCATTATTCATCAGGTCTCATGTTGACAGGTCGGGTGATTTTAATATAATCTAATTATGAAAAATATCACACTGATGGCAATTGCTTTGATTGCCATCACTGCCCAATTCGCTCCGGCAGAAACACAGGCAACTCCTGATATCGAGCAGGAGATAACCTTTCCGAAGCCAATCGTATCCGAGGACGAATATATACTAATGCCTGGTGATTCGCTGCTCGTAACTATCACTGGCGCGGCAAACTATTCGTACGTTACCGGTGTAACGTTCGAAGGAAAGCTGACGCTTAACATGCCAGTGGCAACTCTACCAACCATGGACGGCACTTACGTACCCCAGTATGATGTGGTTGCAGCGATCCCGGTCTATGGATTAACCTTGAAGACGGCCAAAGATTCTGTTGCCAGAGCATTCTCCAGATACCTAAGAAATTTCAGCCTGGACCTTACCCTGATCGGCATGCGTACTTTTGATGTACTGGTCGTCGGTGAAGTGACCAACCCGGGCGTTGTACGGGCGCTGCCGATATACAGGGTCTCGAGGGTCATTGACGAGGCCGGAGGCATCAATGCGATCGGGTCGAGAGCAAAAATAGAGTTGCGGCGCCAGGGACGCTTATATGCAACGGTGAATCTCACGCAATTTGACCGGACCGGCGATCCGCTCACGAACCCGTTCGTTCAGGATGGAGATGCCGTCATCGTTCCGAAAATGGAGCACTCAGTTGTCGTAAAAGGTGCCGTCTTTGGAAAGAGAGAATACGAATTGCGGGTTGCAGAACTTACTGCGGCAAGGGAAAAATCAAGCGAAGGGTTGTACGAGCTCCTTGAAGGGGAACGTGTCACCGACCTGATACAGAAAGCCGGCGGACTTACGCCCTGGGCTGATCCTGTCAATGCATATATCGAAAGAAACGACGAAAAGCTTTACATAGATCTATCGTATGTGCTTGCCGATACAAACGACGCACAGAACATCAGGCTGAAGAACGGCGATGTCCTGGTTGTTCCATCGGTAAACTCCGTAGTATACGTACAGGGACAGATCGTCGCGCCGGGATCCTTTCCATTCCAGCCAAACTTGCGCGCCTCTGATTATATCGGCATGGCCGGCGGCCCGCTTGACGACGCAAGCATGGGAAGCTCTTATGTGAAGCGAGGAAACACAAGAATCGACACAGACAGTGATCCTCTGGTCGAGGAAGGTGATGTTATCTTTGTACCGCGAAAGGTATTCAAATTCTGGCAGGATTATCTCGAGATCACCGCGGTATTGGCATCCCTTCTCATATCATATCTTACACTAACTAAGTAGTTTGCGATTCCGCATTCCACAAAGCCAAGAGACACAATCGCAAACAACATTCATAATATATCCTATGTTGTAACGACAACCATACCGTGAGGAGGAAGTGATGGACATAATACTGATCATCGCTTTATCGATGTTCGTGAACACGGGTGTGCCTCAAGCAAGGGATAATCCCAACGACGACGGTGGCAAGATCATTGTTTCTTGGGAGCCTTTTGCCCTGGATGCACCAATCGATGCTTACGAGGTCTGGCGTGCGGAAAAGGATATGGAATTTGAGAGTATTGCCAGCCTCAACCGATTTGAGCAGGAATACCTTGATTCTCAGGCAGAAGACGGCATCCCATACCGATACCAAATAATCGCCGTTAGAGATAACGAGCAAGTGGCAAAATCCGAAATCACAGAATACACCGTTAGTTATCAACAGTGGTTCAATACAAATAGAACGAACGTACTCATCGGGTTTATCATTTATGCGGTGCTACTACTCTGGTTCATCTATAGGGCACGCAAGGGGAAGAAACTCTTCATTAGAAAACTCGCCGGCCTCGAGGCACTTGAAGATGCGGTCGGCCGGGCAACCGAAATGGGCAAACCGATTCTCTACGTACCAGGCCTTTCGACGATCGATGACATCGCAACCCTCGCATCCCTGAACATACTATCCCTGGTCGCCAAGAAAACAGCCGAATACAACACGACCTTACTCGTGCCCAATCGCAGTCCGGTTGTCTATGTCGTTGCTCGGGAGATAGTAAAGGAAGCCTATACTGATGCGGGAAGACCGGACGCCTTCAATCCCGACAACGTATACTTTCTGACGCAGAACCAGTGGGCTTATACGGCAGCAGTATGCGGCACAATGGTGAGAGAGAAACCCGCAACGAACCTATTTCTTGGGCATTTCTGGGCTGAATCACTCGTCCTTGCAGAAACCGGGGCAGCAACAGGAGCGATCCAGATCGCCGGAACCGATTCAGTCTTCCAACTACCATTCTTCATAACTGCTTGCGACTATACTCTGATCGGAGAGGAACTATATGCGGCTTCGGCATACCTTTCGAAAGAACCATTACTCATGGGATCGATAAAAGGACAGGACTGGGGCAAAATGATAGTGCTCGGCATTCTCATCATTGCTTCAGCCCTGATACTGCTTGGCCTTCCGTGGGTTCTCGATCTTTTCAGCATCTAGTGCAAGGGGGATATGATGAAAAAGAAATTGCCATTGATAATTTGTATGTTCCTCGGAGTTGCGATGATCATTCAGTTCTTCGTACCGCATTCCATCAGCACGCAATTCTATGATCATACAACACGTTGGTACATTGCAATCGTCGGTTTTGCCTGGGTGCTTGGAATCGGGAGCATCATTGATCATCATACGAGCCGTATTAGACGGAAAAAGGAAAGCTGGTACTTCAGTTATGTCACGCTTGCCGGTCTGGCGGTAATGGCCGTACTTGGCATAGGCTGGGGTATACAGAGAGGAAGTCTGTTCATGACCCTCTGGACTTACATTGTCCTTCCGCTTGGCGCATCGATGTATGCAATACTCGCATTCTACATGGCATCGGCTGCATACCGAGCTTTCCGTGCCCGGACGACGGAAGCAACAATACTCCTCCTTGCCGCTTTTGTGGTAATGCTCGGCATGGTACCGTTCGGATACTACATTACACCGAGACTCCCTGAATTCGCCGAATGGCTTCTCAGCGTACCCAATACAGCCGCAAAACGCGGTATCATCTTCGGCGTGGCCTTTGGTAGCATCTCAACCGCGCTCAAGATCATACTCGGAATTGAGCGTTCCTGGCTGGGAGGAGGTTCGAAATGAAAATTCTCGAATCTTTGACAAAAATACCAAGACGCATCATATTTCTCACGATCGCCCTGGCTGTGGCAATACCGCTTGTCTTACCAATAGGAATACCGGTGAATGTAATGCCTCAGAGCAAAAAGCTTTTTGATGCGATCGAGGAACTTGACAGCGAATCAAAGCCCGTTCTGATATCATGTGATTTTGACCCCCAGTCACTGCCTGAGCTCTACCCGATGCTTTTAGCCATTTCCCGTCAATGCTTCTCGAAGAACGTTAAGGTGATCCTCATGGCCCTCTGGCCGCAGGGTACTGGAATGGTGGAGATGGGACTGGAAGAGTTATCCGAAGAATTCACCAAAGAATACGGTATCGACTATGCTTTCCTCGGTTACAAATTTGGTGTCGCAGCTGTACTCCTCGGTATGGGCGAAGATATGAAAGGTGTCTTCCCGGTCGATTACTACGGCACCCCGCTGGATTCGCTGCCAATGATGCGTTCAGTGACAAACTACAGGGACATCAGCTTGATCGTGACGCTCTCAACAGGTGATCCCGGCTGGCGACAGTGGTTGCTATTTGCTCAATCGAGATACGGCGCGCGGCTTGGTGTTGGAGTCACAGCCGTATCTGCCGCAGATGTGTATCCTTATGTCGAGACCGGACAGGTAACAGGACTACTCGCAGGAATGAAGGGAGCATCTGAATATGAAAACCTTGTACAAAGAAAGGGCTACGCCCAAGGAGTCTTCAGGGCTTCACAAGGTATGGATGCACAGTCCCTCGGTCATCTTTTGATCATGATCTTTATCATTCTGGGAAACATAGGATATTTCTACATGAGGAGGAAGAAATGAATATATCACCTGATCCATGGGTTTGGCTTGCCGCTTTCCTGACCCTCTGCATATTTTCATTTCTCTACCGCGACAATATCCTGTACCGCTTTGCCGAGCATCTCTTCGTCGGCGTATCTGCAGGATACCTTGTTGCTCTAACCTGGCACAATCAAATAAGACCGAATCTGATTGAACCGCTTTTCATCCAGGGGAACCTACTCTATATTATACCACTCCTTTTCGCAATGTGTTACTTCGCCAGATTCATTCCTCGATTCAACCACCTGATAAGATTACCGATCGCCTTCGTGCTGGGATGGGGCTCGGGTGTGGCCATTCCGGCTTTCTTCCAGAGAGACATCCTACGACAGGCGCAGGGAACACTGCTTGTTAGTGAGGCATTCACCAGATGGGATACCGGCCTCTGGGCAGTAGTAATACTGGTGGGTGTCGCATCGACGCTGATATACTTCTTCTTCTCAAGAGAACGGAAGGGCGTGATCAAACCGGTGGCAAACCTCGGTATCATTTTTATCATGCTCGGATTCGGCGCTTCATTCGGCTACACAGTGATGGCTCGTATCAGCCTGCTCATCGGCAGATTACAATTTCTCCTTGGAGAGTGGTTAGGGATAATACAGTAAGAACAACTGATTCCTGATACAAGATACACTATGCCACCTGTCGTGGTTGTATGTCGTAGCTGCCAGTATGGTCACTGGGTTTGGGGTTTGGTCATAAACCATTGGAATCGTTGTTCGGTTGCGAAAAGCGATACGTTGTCGAAACGTGGTCTCGGTCTCGTGAAAAAAGACGTTACCGACAAACGACACCTCTAGCCGTTTCGCTTTTCGAAACCGGCAAACGCAACCAGTGTTTCATTGTCTGTCTCGGTAATTGAAATTTGAGTATTGGGTTTTATTTGGATTTTGTTGCTTGTGATTTGGTATTTGCAGGCACTGTCGTTCGGTTTCGTACCGTGGGACGTGGCCTTTTTAACCAGTACGTGCTTCGTAACCATCAAACGTAACCAATGTTTCATTCTTAGCTTCCGTTGTTCTCAACCTCTGAAGTTCCTTATTTTTCCGTACCTCTGAAGTTCATATCTTCCCAACTTCTGAATTTCCGTGTTTCAGGGAGCGTGTCTGTGGGATTGACAACATGTTTGGCATGCGTATAATGAAAATATGGCATTAGCAGACATCCAGAAGAAAAACGCAGAGGACCGGAAACGTGAGAAAAGACTGGTTCACACGACCAATGCACTGAGTCGTGAGTATCTTGCATCACCAGCACTCAAGGGAAAGACGAAAACGTACAAGGATGCAGCCGAGTACTTGACCAAAAGCCTACTCGATTACCTATTCTTCGAGGAGAAAAAAGAACTGCGCGAACTACACGAAAATCACATCCGCAATTTCATGCTCGTCTTCGTACCCAGTAAGCTGAGCTTATCCGCCCCGACGATGGAACATATCTCTGATATACTGACCGGTTTCATTGATTTCCTGGACGTTTCCGGGCAAATAAAGAACGGTGACCATATCAAAGATACGATCAAAAAGGAAAAAAAGTCCTTTCAAAAAATGATGCTCACACCTGCCAAGTCTGCACGAACCAAGAGGTCGGATGCTTCGAACAAGACAAGCAAGACAAAAACAGCAAAAAAAACCGAAACAGAAGAAAAGGTAGGCCGCAACGATCCTTGCCCCTGCGGCAGCGGAAAGAAATTCAAGAAATGCTGCGGGCAGAATTGATGCCGCTGTTTCTACATATTTGAGAAAAGATTTCCTCACGTTCTAGTCGACTAAGATCAGAATATGTTATCAGCACTATTACTTGCTGTATTCACTGTCAATTCCATTCCTTTAGACGATACCAGCAGCACCGACACCCAATACGCACGCATCGGTATTTCCCTATCTGGTGGTGCCTTTCATGGTCTAGCCCACATCGGAGTCCTGAAGGTCTTGGACCGCGAAGGGATCATACCATCCTGCATTGCCGGAAGCAGCATGGGTTCCCTGGTGGGCGGTATCTACGCGGCCGGCTACAGCCCGGCCGCGATCGAGAGTATCGTCGTGAATGCCTCCCTCTCCGAATTCTTCGGCTCGACCGTGCCTTTTGGCGCACGCTATCTGCCGGAAAGACAGCAGAGCGAGCGGTATACATTAGTCCTCAGCCATAGAAACTTTATTCCGAAGTTGCCGTCCGGTGTGATATCACTACAGAATTTCGAATTTCTATTGATGGATTTACTTTCAGATATCGAGTTTCAAACCAATCACGATTTCGACAATCTACCAATACCCTATCGCGCGGTCGCGGTTGATCTCATGAGCGGCAATCTGGTAACGCTGAAGAACGGCCGCCTTGAGCAGGCTATCAGAGCGAGCATAGCGATCCCAGGAGCATTTCCTCCCGAAACGATCGACACCCTCGCGTTGGTCGATGGTGGTGTCCATCAGTTTCTACCGGTTCAGCCACTTATCGAATTCGAACCCGACCTTATCATCGCAAGCACGACAGTACGCGTGAAACCCGAAGCAGATCACCATGGGTTAATTGACGTGCTCTCGCGGACTATCGACCTCATGACCATGGCCGATTACCGTGAGCAACTCAAACTGGCTGATATCGTCATCGAACCAAATGTCGATCCGTTCTTGCCTTCCGATTTGAATCGCGCGAGCGAATTGATCGAGGCCGGCGAAAGGGCAGCAGAAGCTGCTCTGCCCGAGATAAGGGCGAAATTGAACGGACGGAAGGTACGCGTAAAGCCTGAATTGAAATTTGATAGGATCTACCCCTATGTGAGCAGTATCCAATTCGAGGGTCTCAAAGTCACTAGTACTTCGACCGTACGCCACCTCGTAAGAACAAAAAGGGGCACAAGACTTAATTTCGACATGCTACACGAAGATATGATAATGCTATACAACACTGGACTATTCTCGGATATAAATTACAAGCTGGTATTCCATGCTGATGATTCAGTCCAGGTAGTGTATCAGACCAAGGAGAGTCAATATGGCTTCTATGCACTCGGTGTCCGTTATGATAACAGCGATAATCTCATTCTGGGCATTGAGGGTGGCCAGGGAAACCTCTGGGGTACCGGCGCAAGCATTAGGGCCGCTCTCTGTCTCGGTAATCCACGCGCACTGAGATTGGGTTTGACAGGCACACGGCTGTTTGCCTTTCCAGTGGGTTACAGGATTGATATGTTCCGTGGTTCCATTGACCGACCTTATTTCGCAAACAGTACCTGGATAACAACGTATAACACAACATACCATGGAGGGTTGATTGAAGCCGGGTACATACTTGGGAACAATGCCTTCTTCAAAATCGGCATCTGCGCGCGGGAGGTAATCTACCGACTACCTCCAGTACCAATCTTCGATTCGATACCGGCAAATGAATGGGTCGTCGGACCGACTTTACGGATGGAATACAACAACTATGACGACCTGCACTTGCCAAATAAAGGAACATCATATGTAGCAGAGATAATCTATTCTACTGAAAGACTCAACGCATCTGCTGACTTTTCCCGAATCGATTTTTCGTTTGACCATTACATACCGCTTTCATCCCGCGTACTGGTCCACCCTGGATTGGATCTGGGAATTTCTCATGGCGATCTTGCATGGGATTACCATTTTCACACCGGTGGGAATAATTTCATCGGATATGAAAATGGATACTTCACAACCAGAAATCGTGTCGTATTGCGTCTCAGTCTTGAATACAGAATACTCAACTTATTGGATTTGAAAGATTATCCGGTATATCTCCAGCTGATTTCCAATGTCGCAACATTTGAACGTCCCGATGGCTTGTTCTCTAACGGAAATTGGGTGTCAGAACTGCACTGGGGTACTGGAATAGGTATCAGAACCAACACACCGATCGGTCCTCTCAACCTATCGGTGGGAATAGGCGACATCAAGAAAGACGACCTTCTCGGTGCGCGTGTCAATTACTACATTTCAATAGGTAAAGAATTTCGGTATACGAAGTAACGACATTCCCTAGCACATTCAGGATCGTCGCCTCATCCCCCTTGACAACACGCATTCTGTGCAGATAATAAAATCCAATAGGTATACTATGAAACCTGTAGTTCTTATCGTATTGTTTTCTATTGTACTCGGGCATCCAAAATCGCTCACGGACAGTAATGCAGTTGTAGGTCTCACTCTATCCGCCGGCGGCGCTCTCGGTTTTGCCCATATCGGTGTACTCAAAGTACTCGAACGTGAGCAAATACCCGTCTCCTATATTTCATCCAACAGTATGGGATCGATAATAGGCGGGCTCTATGCAGCAGGATACAGCGTCGCACAAATAGAGAGCATAGCTGTGGCTCAGGATTGGCAGGATCTGCTAAGTCCAAGTTTCAAACATACCACGAAATACGTGCCTAAGAGCCATCAAATTCGGCGATATGTCTTCAGGTGGTCACATGATTGGTTCGTGCCTTCCATACCGCGCGAATTGATATCGCTGCAAAAAGTAGAATTTCTTTTAATGAGATTACTATCGAAGATTGAGTATGATACAGAATACTACTTTGACAATCTCAGAATACCGCTACGAGTAATTGCCGTCGATATCGTGTCCGGCCGTAGGGTCGTCATCAAACGAGGAAGGCTCGACCGTGTAATCCGAGGTAGTATCGCCCTGCCTGCAGTATTCGCTCCTCAGACTGCATTGGACGAGGGTATACTTGTGGATGGCGGTGTACTTCAATACTTTCCGGTCGATCCGCTTCTCGAATTCCAACCCGACATAATAATCGCCAGTCTTACAATCGTACAAGATACGACCGTCGGAACTACCATAGCGGATGTTCTCAGCAAGGTTACAAGCATTGTGGGATTCGAAGATATCGCAAGACAGAAGTCGCTGGCAGACGTCGTCATTGAACCCGATCTCAATCAATTTAATGCGCAGGATTATGCACGTGTCTCAGATATCATTGCGGCCGGTGAAGAGGCGGCGCAAGCCAAAGTCCCTGCGATTCGCGACGTCCTTTCAGGGCGTGTGCCGGTCGCGAACCCTAAGACAATTAATGAAAGAAAGACTCCGTATGTAAGAAACGTTGATTTCATTGGGTTGGAGCAGACACGTAAGGCTACTGTTCGCAAGGAGATCCGAATAAGCCCAGGCATGCCTCTCAATTTCGAAATGTTGATCGATGGTCTCGCAAAATTGTACGAAACTGGATTGTTCAGTCATATAGACTATGATCTGCTGCCCGTGACCGCAGATTCGGTAGACGTATTGATAAAAGTTGACGAGCAGTCATATGGATTTTACCTTATGGGCCTACGATATGACAATGCCGACAACGCTACGATCGGATTAGAAGTCGGTCAAAGTAACATCCTGGGTTCGGGTATCTGCTTACGCGCCGCCATCCACCTCGGCGACCCAAATGAATACCGGCTCGGTATAACCGACACCAGGATGCTCGCACATCCCATGGGGTATCAGATCGATCTATTCTGGAATTCAATTGACCGTTCATTCTACGACAATGGAGAATGGCTTGAGGATTACAATGTAGACACACGCGGCGGCATCGCCGAACTGGGATGTGCATGGGCTCAGCGATCGTACGTCAATACAGGGGTTAAAGCCTATCAAGCGATTTACAGATTGCCCGAGGCTACTTTCAGTGATACTCTACCACGTCGAGAATGGGTATGCGGTCCATACCTCAACCTTGAGATCGATGACTCCAATGATCCGTACTTTCCACTCAGGGGCGGAAGGTTCGGGTTCAAGGTGTTCTATTCACTTGAAGCAATCGGGGCAAGAAACAATGCGCTCAAGTTAAACATCTTTGCCGACCGGCTCATTCCTATAACACGCTGGCTCACCCTTGCAGCCGGGTTTGAATCAGGTACATCCACGGGCGAACTTGCCTGGGCAGAACATTTCCACACCGGTGGTTCCAATTTTGTCGGTTTCGCAAACGACGAGTTCACAACCGCCCATCGTACAAGGATCCATCTGGGCTTGGAATTCCCCACCTATGCTATCCTTAGCGAAAAGAGTCCGATAATTGTACAGATACTGGCGGATGCAGCTATTTTTGAACCACCTGACGTCTTACTGCCATCGAACAATCTTGAATTTGAAGATATGGAAGTTGGTCTTGGAGCCGGGATACGCGCAAACACACCCATCGGCCCATTTCGCTTTGTCTTTGGGATCGGAAACCCCCATCGAAAGCCCCTGAGTGACAATATACAGTACCGGATACATTTCTCACTTGGAAGGGATTTCCGCTACACAAAATAGCACACCAAACTGACCTCATTCCTTCTGCAACAGTGTAAAGACAATTGCACAAACAAATGCGATTATGAACGTTGCAGCGCGCGCCGTGAAAACAGAATCGAGACCCGTGGTCATCCAGACAACTGTCGTTGCAAAACCAGAAACGAGTGACGCGATCACACCCGATGCATTGAATCTCTTCCAGAAGAAGGAAAGAATGACTGCGGGCGCAAAAGAGCATCCGATACCTGCCCAGGCCCAGCCTACTATCGTATAGATCAGACTCTTCGACGTGAATGCCATAACGAGTGCGATCAGTCCAACCACAAGGATCGTAATACGTGAAAGCAGAACGAGTTTCCGGTCATCAAAGTCCTTGCGCAGAGCCTTGTGCACGATATCCTCGCTGATTGAAGATGTGGCGATCAGCAGTTGTGAATCCGCCGTCGACATCATTGCCGCAACCGCACCGGCAAGTAGTATCCCAGCGAGCCAGGGAGGCATGAGTTTCAGTAACATGAAGGGAAGGATCTGCTCGGGATCAGACACGGCACCGCTGCCAAAAAGTGCGATCGCGGCAATACCAAGTGTGATCGCTCCAGCATACGCCAGCAGCGTCCAGATTATGGCGACCGCTGAGCCGATCTTAACGTCCCGGTCAGACCGCATTGCCATCCATCGGGCATCGAGCTGTGGCTGGCCGCCGAGATAACCAAAGAACCACGAGAAATTATTGAAAATAAGGGTCCCGGCGGCAAAACCAACCGCTCCGCCGGTCCACGAGTCTAAACCGCCTCCGGCAAGAGCCAGCGCGCTGGTGATCGAAATATTACTCTGCGCAATGGCGACGAGCGCAACGATTGGTGTTACTACGAGTGTTACTATCATCAGTATGGCCTGTATCACATCAGTCCAGACCACGGACAGGAAACCCCCGGCCATTGCGTACAGAATGACAACGACCGCAGAAATAACGATCCCCCATGTGACCGGAATGCCAAAGGTTATATTCAGTGTCTTACCGCCACCGCTAAACTGCGCCGCAACATAAAGCACAAAGAAGAAGATGATGATGATACTTGAGAACCACCTTATGAACTTACCCCGGCCTGCATATTTTGTAGCCAGATAGTCTGGCAGGGTCAGCGTATCGTATTTATCGCGTTCCCGCCTGAATTCTCTCGCCAGCCAGAGCCAGGAGACGGCGATACCCATAACACACCCAATGGCGATCCATATTGATGAAAGCCCCGCGGCAAATGCAAAACCAGTCAACCCCAGCAGACACCAGGCCGATTCGCCGGTCGCTCTTTCTGAGAGAGCAAGGGCCCAACCTGGTATCCTCTTACCGCCGAGATGGAAATCGGCCTGGGTCATCTTCTTTCTGGCAAAATACAGACCGATCCCCATGATCAATGCAAGGTATAGCACGAATTCTATCGTGACAATGCTATTCATCTAATCCTCCTTTCAGTAAATTGAAAGCGAGCCTTTTTTCCGACCATAACGGTCCATGACCAAAAATACGATCATGCCGAATGTCAGCCACACGATCAATATTAAGAACAGACGCAGAATGATCGTCGGCAGACCGATAACGAGTTCCTCGCCCAGCAGGAAATGCCGGACGCCGATGATACCATATGTGGTAGGAAGGAACATCGACATCTTTCGCAATACAAGCGGTAATACTGCCAGCGGATATGCGATGGGCGTCACGACGACGATGAGCGTCGAGAGTGCTTCTGACACGACCCACCATTGCTTTAGCGCGATCGTCAAACCGGCAACAATGATACCAAGCCCATAAAGACCGAGTAACATCAACAAGACGATCGACAAGGCCATGAAAATGCCGCTCATTTGAAGAACAATTGCGAAGAAGGTTGCGATAACTACCGCCTGTATGAGCATTATCAACCCCTGGTGGCACGTTGAATGGAGCGCCATTCCAGCGACATACACCCAGCGCGGAACCGGCGCAACGAAGATCGTTTCAAGGGTACCAAACCATTGTTCCTTGCGCAAAGAGAAACCCATTGCCCAGCACGCGGTATTCAAGAAGCCTATGAACAAGTACCCGATGAATGTGTAGGCAACCATGTCACTTATTCCGGTAATGCTCCTCAGATGCTCTGAGTATCGGCCCCCGAGTAAGGCAAACCCATATAGGAAGTATGGAAAAAGATACACGAACGGCTCGATGAATTGCCGTATAAAATCAGGTTTGTAGGTCAATTCTATCTTCCATTCCTTAATGTTCTCGGCGTTGACTGCGCGGAGATAATGGAAGAACGTTTTCAACATCCTTTTACGATTGTCTCTCAATGACATATGCTAGTAGTCTGAAAGTGTGCCCCTCGTCTTTGTCCGCTTCTCAACGTAATGGAAAACGACAAGTCCAAGCGGGATCAGCACACAGTCTATTCCAAGCAGGATCATGCTATTTTTGAGGAAGTTGAATTCGATATTGAGCAGCAGGCCGCGGAGAGCATTCAAGGCGTAAGTGAGTGGTATAAAAACGCTGATCGCCTTCGTGATCGGATTCACTTCAACAGGATATCTGATAGGAGAAAATAGAAAGAGCACGTATTCAAACATGTGCAATAAGCCATGGGCTTCCTTCACAAGAAGGGTGAGCGCCGCAGCCATGAAACCGATCCCGTAAAGCCCGACAATCAGCAGCAGTAAGAACATGAAGATCGGGAGGATCTTTACCAGGGTGATGTCCAGTCCAAAAATAAAGACGCAGATGAGCAGTTGTACTATGACAAACGACGTTGATAGGATGGAATTATAAAGTCCTTTGCCGATGAGAATATAGGCTGGACGCGCAGGCGATGAGAGGATGTGTTCGAGTGTTCCGTAATAAGTTTCGTCACGGAACGAATTACCCATGCTCCAGACTGCAGAAAACATGTATGTGCTTATTATCGCGCCGATCAGCACATACGGGATGAACTCGTCCGTACCCGCGAGACTTCCAAAAGGAGTGCTGCTGAAAGCACCGACCAATGCTTTACCCTGAAAAACGAGCGGGATTACCCATAACAGCGGTGAAAATATCCAAAAGACCACTTCAGCCGGATATGCCAGCAAGATCCTGATGCTTTTTCTTACTTCCTCGACAATAACCCACATAACTACTACGGTCCTTTAATTTGTCCCGCCAAGATCATGCGTCTTTGAGGCTGGCACCCGTAAGGTGCACAAATACGTCCTCGAGAGTTGGTGTGGTTACACGCACCGAATATATTTTCGCCTTCTCGCGAACCAGCTCAATGATATTACCCAGGATCAATTCGGGATTGTCTGTATTCCATCTCAAAAAGACAAAACCCTCTCCGTGTGAAATATTGATTCCGGCTGCACCGTCGATGGTTTCGAACATATCTTTCTCAATCGTACCCTGGCATTTAATTTCCAGCACCTGTTTCTGTGGCATGCTCTGCTTCAGCCGATCAGGAGTATCGAGGGCTTCGATCTTGCCGCGGTTCATGAAAGCGATACGCTCACAAAGTTCATCCGCTTCATCCATGTAATGTGTGGTCAATAGGATCGTTTTCTTGAGTTTTTTATTCAGTTCATTCTTCACGAAATCACGTATGAAACGAGCGAAATACGGATCCAATCCGAGTGTCGGTTCGTCCACGAGGAGTACCGGTGGGTCATGGATCAATACCCGGGCCAGGGATAGTTTCTGTTTCATTCCTGAAGACAGTTTCTCGACGCGGACATTCGATTTGTCCACCAGCCCCATAAGCTCGAGAAGATATGTGATTCTTTCCTTTGTTACCTTTCGGGATACACCGTAGAGGGCAGCAAAATATCTGAGATTCTCAACTGGTGTTAGCTTCCAGTAAAGGGAACGTTCACCTCCGGTCAGCACCCCGATATGCCGTCGGACCTCAAGCGGCTCGCGGTAAATATCATAGCCGCCGACCGTCACCGACCCGCTGTCAGGGATCAAGAGTGTCGAAATGCATTTTATTAGGGTCGTCTTCCCTGCGCCATTGGGACCGAGCAAACCAAATAACTCACCCTTATTGATTGTGAAACCAATGCCGTCTACGGCTCTTACTTCGTCAGGTTTCCCTTTCTTGAAGATTTTACGTATATCATTGACAATGATCTCGCCGCTTCCAACCATTGCCAATAATACACATATCGAATCAACTTTCAAGCATGGATTCCAGTCATTAGTTGACAGGGCTGAAAAGAAAAGGTATAATTGACTAGATGATTCATAGACGCGTAGCTATAATAGTAATCGCCATCGTTGCTGTCTTTTTGGGAGGCACGGTGGGATATATGATCATCGAAGGATGGTCGTTCAATGAAGCACTGTACATGACCATCATCACCATATCGACGGTTGGATACGGAGAAGTAAGACCTCTAAGCGGGGGTGGACGTGCATTCACCGCCACGCTTATAATCAGCGGCATCTTGCTCATCGCAACTGGCGCTAACTTTATATTTTCATCAATAATGGAGGGAACGTTCGGCGAAATATTCAGGAGGCAAGGCATGCAGCAGAAGATATCGAAAATGAAGGACCACTTTGTGATCTGCGGGGTTGGCGCGGTCGGCGAGGACATAATACAGGAATTCATCAGTGCTAATGAGCCTTTTGTCCTGATAGATAAGGAACAGGAAGTCATTGAGGCATTCACCCGAGAACATCCCAAGATACTCTATATTACAGGTGATGCAACCCATGACGATATACTGAAGTATGCTGGAATCGACAAAGCGAAAGGTATAGTAGCCGCATTGGGAAATGACGCAGATAATCTATATATTTGCCTAACTGCGCGGTCTTTGAATCCAGATTTGCGCATAATCTCGCGCGCCGTGGAGGCAGGATCCATCGACAAACTGAAAAAGGCAGGAGCCGACTATGTATTCTCTCCGGAAAAAATCGGCGGGATACATCTTGCGGCTGCTGCTCTGCGGCCGACCGTCATGTCTTTTCTCGATACGATAATGCGCGGCCAACACCTCAACCTCCTGCTCGACGAAGTCACCGTAAAAACGGGCTCCCCCCTCGCCGGGAAAACACTGAAGGAAACAGAAATATCGAGGAAAATCGGAATCGTCATTCCCGCACTGAAGTCTGCGGAGCTGAACAAATTGACTTTCAATCCGAGTTCGGATAGTGTCATAAACGTTGGTGACACACTGATCGGGTTTGGCACTCCCGAACAAATGACGCAGCTCAGGAAGATCTGTTCCTGAACACAAAGTAGAAGGTATGGCGTTAAAGAAAGAACTCGGCCTCTTTGAAGTTTTCGCAATCGCTTCCGGAGCCATGATCAGTTCCGGGCTATTCGTCTTACCTGGAATCGCATTCGCCAAGGCAGGACCGGCCATGATCCTGTCGTATATAATCGCCGGTCTGCTCGTAATCCCCGCACTCCTCAGCAAGGCAGAACTGGTAACGGCAATGCCCAAGGCAGGCGGAGATTATTTCTACATAACCAGAAGCTTGGGGTTTGCACCAGGTACAGCAGCTGGATTGGCAAGCTGGTTATCACTCAGCTTGAAAACAGCGTTTGCCCTGATGGGAATGGGTATATTCGCACTATTGATCAACCCAGGACTCAGCATCCCGGCCATCAAGACGATTGCAGTTATCCTTTGCCTCGTCTTCATGACGATCAACCTGCTGGGTGTCAAAGAGGCAGGAATCACTCAAATTCTTCTCGTCGTGGCATTATTCGTCATCCTCGGCCTCTACGTCGTCATTGGTTTCACAAATGTGCACCCGGAGCGTCTAAGTAATTTCACGCCTTACGGTTTTGGTCGCGTTCTTTCCACGGCCGGGTTAGTGTTCATCTCATTTGGTGGTCTCACCAAGGTCGCAAGTGTTGCCGAGGAGATCAAGAATCCAAAAACAACAGTACCCCTCGGAATGATGCTGGCATACGTCATGGTTCTGGGGCTTTATGTCGCCGTGGCTTTTGTCACGGTTGGCATCCTCGATCCTGCATCGCTGAGTACTTCGCTCACGCCGATCTCCACCGCTGCGAAGACGTTCTGGGGGATAGGTGGTGTCCTTGTTACAGCCGTTGCCGCACTTCTGGCATTCATTTCAACGGCAAATGCCGGTATAATGTCTGCATCACGGTACCCACTCGCAATGAGCCGTGATGAGATCCTGCCGCATTTCTTCTCCAAGATAAACAAGAAATTCAATACACCGCACGTTGCCATAGTCGTAACGTCAGCTATTATGATAATCACGATACTATTTCTCGATCTCGAGGTGCTCGTCAAGGCTGCTTCAACCATGCTACTCCTGCTGTATGTCTCTGCAAATCTTGCAGTAATAGTCATGCGTGAGAGTCGGCTTCAGAACTATCAGCCGAGTTTTCGAGCGCCGTTCTATCCATACATCCAAATTGCCGGTATATTCGGCTATCTCTTCCTCATCGCCGATATGGGCGTTCTGACTTTGGCAATGACCGGCATATTTATCGCTGCCACACTGGTCTGGTATTTGCTGTATGTGCGCCCGAAGATAACGAGGGAATCGGCACTAATGTGTATTGTCGAACGGGTCACCGACAGACAGATCGCCACGGACTCGCTGCGCGAAGAGCTCCGTGAAGTAGTCAAAGAACGGGAAGAAATAATTGAAGACGAATTCGACCACTTGATAAAGGATGCTGTGATACTGGATTTCGATAAACGTATGCAGTTTGACGAATTCGTGCAGATCGCATCCGAGAAACTAAGCAATCGGTTGGGTGTCAAAAAAGAGAAATTCGTTCAACTCTTCATCGAACGCGAGAAGCAGTCCTGTACAGCATTGAGGCCGGGGTTGGCGATCCCCCATATTATCGTCAGTGGGAAAAACAAATTCGATGTGCTACTGGTGCGTGCCAAAGAAGGCATAATTTTCCCGGATGCACCCGAACCGGTTCATATCATCTTCGTGCTGGTGGGCACTCAGGACAGACGTCGTTCACACCTGAGAGCTCTAATGGCGATCGCCCAGATATCACAAGATCCCAAATTTGATAAGATGTGGCAAAAAGCAGGAAAGACCGAAGATCTTCGTGACCTCGTACTACTCGGTAAGCGAAAAAGGCACTAGTTCTTGACTTCGATGCGCAGTCCGAGTAGAATAGTTGATGGTAGGAATCGGTTATGACATACATACGCTCGTGCCCAGGCGACAACTCTTTCTGGGTGGTGTACAAATCGATTTCCCAAAGGGCCTCGCCGGGCACTCGGATGGTGATGTACTAATCCATGCGATATGCGATGCACTCCTGGGAGCCGCTAATTTAGGTGATATCGGAAGACATTTCCCGCCGGATGATGACCGCTACAAAAACATCTCAAGCCTAAAGCTGCTGAAATCGGTGAATAAGTTCCTCAAGAATACGGGATATATGGTGA
Organism: Caldifarciminota bacterium; assembly: GCA_020343595.1. Taxonomy (GTDB): domain Bacteria; phylum Hydrothermota; class Tepidihabitantia; order SM23-42; family SM23-42; genus SM23-42. The sequence continues at coordinate 871,957 of CP070802.1, forward strand.
AGCACATCGATACTGTCGTCATAGCTGAGGCGCCCAAGATCCTGCCATATATTGAAGAAATGAAAAGCACCATTGCCAATGCCATAGATATCTCAAGCGATGCGATATCTATCAAGGGGAAGACAAATGAAGGAATGGGTGAAATCGGCCAGGGCAAGGCAATAGCCGCTTGGGCTGTCTGTCTATTGGGAAGAATATATGCTACCCCTGAAAGATGATCTGAAAGCGCGTACCAGGCCGGTAGTCGTCTACGCCATTCTAACGGCCAACATCCTTGTCTACCTATATGAGATATCACTTGGGGCTGAGCTGAATGATTTCGTCCGGCAGTTCGGTGTCGTCCCCTATCTTTTGTTTCATCCCACGGGTATCGAGAGTTATATGAGGCTCTTTTCCAGCATGTTCATCCACGCCGATAGTATCATGCATATTCTCGGGAATATGCTATTTCTCTGGATATTTGCCGATAACGTCGAAGACAGGATTGGACACGTCCGGTTCATATTGTTCTATTTCGGCTGCGGAATTGCTGCGGCATTACTGCAGAGTGTCATCGATCCGGGATCAAAAATCCCGATGATCGGCGCAAGCGGGGCGGTGTCTGGTGTTCTCGGCGCCTACATACTACTATTCCCCAAGGCACGGGTACTTGCCCTCATCCCGCTCGGCTTTTTCTTAAGGTTATCATATCTACCTTCCTTTATCTTCCTTGGCATATGGTTCTTGTACCAATTTCTTTTTGGAGTATCTTCTCTCGGGGCACGCGGTGGCGTTGCATATTTCGCCCACATCGGCGGGTTTATTACCGGGCTGCTCCTCGCACTGCCCTTCAGGAAAAGAAGAAAAACTGTGGATTACAATATTTATTAGAATGATTTGCTTTACTCAGATATAAAGGAGGATTGATGCTGATTATTTTGCTTCTGACCGGAGTGATGTATGATTATCGGGCACCGCTCCAGAATAAGGTTGACCCACGATGCTACGCTGATACTCATGTCAGAGCGTGGGTCTATTTTACCGATAAAAATATCGCCATTGAAGATTATGATGATGCGATCCGGACAGTGAGGAATCAATTGACCGACGCGTCCAGGCAGAGAAGAACATTACGCCAGGGCGTGACTGACTACGCGGACATCCCCGTATATGAGGATTACATCGCAGAAGTCGAAGCCAATGGAGGCTTACTCATCAACAGGTCAAAATGGCTCAATGCAGCAAGTTTTCTCATCGGCGTTGAAGATATCGATCAGATCGCCCGACTCGATTTTGTGTACAAGATAAGAAAGGTCGCGCCATTCCGTGCGCCATCGGAAGCGGAAGCAACTGTCCAGGATACGGCGATCTACGGATTGACGTACAAACAATCACATATGTTCGGCATCGACCGCATTCATGACATGGGTATATTCGGTTCAAATGTCACAGTTGGTTTTCTTGACACGGGACTTAGACGTACCCATATCGCCGTGCATAATGTTAATGTTACTGCTGAATATGATTTCCTGAGCGGAGACCAGATATGGATGAACAGCATGCCGATAACCCCGAAGTATGGAACCTTCAGTGACATGGTTTTTCACCGAACGAGCAGTCGATACAACTTGTTTCTTTCCGGAGATACACTTCAATATAATGACCCGGTGCGTGATCTGCTTTACACCTATTCAACCGACAATGGGATAACATGGTCGCCGGACCTCATCAAACTCACAAACTACTACAATAATTGGGTAGTAGAACTGGACGCCTGCGGCGGTGATACTATGTATGTATTCTACCGTGACCGCTACGGTTTGAAGTACATGGTACACACTGACAGTCTGCTTGTCCAATCAATGCCCCTTGCTGATCCACCGCGCCGGGAGCCAACATCGGTTCAGGTCGGCGATACCATATACGTAGCGTACCATGCCAAGGACGCCAGCAGTGACACAACCTACCTTTTCCTCAACCGGGGAACTATGTTCGGATTCAATCAGGAAAGCGCAGTCGACTCATCAAACATGAGTATCCAGGCACCGAAGATGGTACAAGGCAACTCTGCCATCGGCATCTTCTACCATGTTATGCCAACGAATGACCTGTATTTCACAAAATCGACAATTCCGCCGACCACTTTCACGCAAACCTACATGACAACCGGCAAAGATGCTGAAGCGATCACCTCGGGAGACACGATATATGCGATATGGAAGGACACCTCTAATGACCCGCTCTTCCATGTCGTCTTCGCGAAATCCGAGGATTTCGGCGAAACATTTACGACAAGCCTGATGCTCACACCAGAGATCAATTCGATCGGTAAGATGTCTCTTGCCAAATCAGGCAATACGGTAACCGTAGCCTGGGAATCTGCTGGTAAGATATGC
>CP070802.1:874431-910012 GCA_020343595.1 Caldifarciminota bacterium
TTCCGCAGCGTTGAAACCTCGGTGTGGAGCGGACTGCGAAAAACCATGAACCTGCATTTCGGCTTCAACTGGTCCCATCGCTATAATTACTACCGAAGCGCGATCTACAACCAGAAATGGATCGGCGACCAGTTGTGGCTCTGGCACTGGATGAGCTTCATGCCTATATCGCAGTTGTCTCTAATTACCTACGGTGATTTTGTCATGGAGTGGGATCCCGATGGAGAACTTCATTCAATCACCCCGATATGGACACCACGCATCGAGTACCAAATAAATGCTGACATGGATGTGTCACTATATTCTGAGTTCGTCTTCACTACTGAACAGGGAAAACTCAGCACGGCCGAGATATATTCAAACCGTATCGGTCTTTTGTTCGCCTGGAATTTCTCGCCGAAGAGCTGGCTCTACGTTGCTTTCAATGACTTGCGCAGGGATGAAGGCGAAGGCCTCGAGGCTGCCGAGCGGATAGCAGCGGTGAAAATAAAGTATTTGATATACTTCTGACGAAGAAATAAAAACGTATGGTTTGTTAGTAGCGTTAGTCTCGTTAATTGCGTTACTATCGCTATTTTCGCTAATCTCGTTAGCATCGTTAACCCCTTTCCCAACTTCGCATCCTCTCATCTTGTAAGCTTCCAGTTTTTCCAGCGTAGCATGTCTTCAGGAGCAAAGCGACGTGGTTTCAGCGAAAGCGTATCTTCAGTCTGCAGGAGCAGATATGTCTTCAGTTCGCGTGAGCGAACGTAGCTACGTTAAGTGATTCGTTCCGCACACATGTAAGCGGCTTTTATGGTGGTCGGGATACCTCCGAATTCATAAGCCCAGCATGAACTTATGAACAGATTCTTCACCGGTGTATCGATTTTGGTGACGTTCGGACTTTTGTAGAACCACTTATGGGGATTCCATGACCACGCCGAAGAAGCACCACTAGAATTAGCGGTATAGCGTTCATAGGTCAAAGGCGTTGCCGCATCCTCGAATTCAATATGCTTCTCCAAATCCGGGACTATTGATGAAAATCTCTTGATGAGAACCCTCTTCGCCTTTTCCTTTAACTCTTTATAGACCTTCCGGTCGCCGCCACCCCAGTTGTTCATCCACCTGAACGGCACCATACAGCTGATCATCAACGAAGATTTACCTTTGGGCGCGAGTTCCTCGTTAATAAGCGATGGCGAATATGCGCTGAGCCAGACCTTCTCAAAAAATCTCTCATCCGTTGCATCACCCATATCAGGCCCTGGCGGGTCACAATCGCCGTACAAAATATGGGGAACCTTAAGATACTTCTGCATCTTCTCACGGGATATATTCAATCCCAGATAAACCGTAAAAAAGCCCTCGGACACGGCCGCATTCTGCATCTTTTCCACGAAATCATTACTGAGCAAAGACCGGTTATCAAGGAGATCCAAAAAAGTCTTTTTGTAGTCACTGGCAGACAATACATAATCCGCCATATAGTCTTTACCTTCACAAGTGACGCCGATTGCCGCTCCTTCTTTCGTAAGTATCTTCTCAACCTTCGATTTTAGTTTTAACTCGCCGCCAAGTTTACGGAAATTCTCTGCAAGGACATCCGCCCATGATTGCATGCCTGTCTTCACTGTCCAATAGTCATCGAGAAATGACATGAAAGCTGCTGGTACAATCATCGCAGGCATGTCAGGATAGCCAACATCCTTGAACGTATAGTATACCTTGGAGCCCTTCTCAAAATACAACCCAGCAAATTCCGAAGAAGTCATCCTTCCATACTTCCGGACCATGTTAACGAACCTGGACATACGGAACGGGAATGTTATCTTGTTCAAGAAGGTATTTGGTTTTTCAAGCCCTCTGTAAATATCACACACGCGATCAACCTCTGCAAAATATTTCAAAAGTCTTCCTTTTTCTGACGGGTATGCTTTGAGTATTGATTTCTTCATATCATCCATCGAATGCATTACAAAATCATAGTCCGGACTCACCCAACGTGCAATCTGGCGGACGAACTCGATCTTGTCGTATACGCCGATATCGCGCATGGCCGGGAAGATCTGACTTGACATCTCAAAAGACAGCGTCCCGCTCTCGAAGTAATAGCCCTTTCGCCAGAAACCTGCGGTGTAACCGCCCGGCATCGAATGGGATTCGAATAATGTAACCTTATGACCTTTTCCTGCCAGAAGATTACCAGCCATCAGGCCGCCCATTCCGGCACCAATTATCGCTACAGAACTCACTGTTCCCTCACTTGAGAAACGGAGAAAGGGAGAACTGGAGACAGGGAGAAACTAAACATAGTCACACTCCTTTGTTCATAATTTGAGGAAATGAAGATGACACCATAACACCTTTTTGTCAATTAGGGATATTGATACTGCTTTACTGTAACACGAACCGCTTTCACCTTGTTCGATTGAGAGTTGTCGATATTGAGGGACACAGTTTTCGCGCTCTCAGCAATGATGCGACCATAGAAACCAACGCGTGAATCTATCCTCGTTTGTTTTATTAACGTCCCGTCATCGTCTAGCATGAACACGATGACATATCCATCGAACGTTGACACGACCACCACCGTGAGCGTTCCGCTAAGCAGATCTATCTGAAACTCAGTCGTCTTATTCTTCTCTACAACCAGCGCTGTCTCAGAAGACTGAGCAAGCGGCGCCGCCCTTAAATATCCTTCACGCTCGACTATTGGCCAGTATATCAACACTTCATACTGGTCCCACTCGTGCGCTGCGTAACCGAACAGGCGCAGCTCCTCATCGAATGTCAGTTCGCCGGGAAGCATCTCCGCAAGTCTAACGAAGCGCTTATTCCGGTAGCCATACACGTCGGTCAGGAACACCTCATCTGGAAAGGTCAAGATTGCAAGCTCATTGCCCTCTGTACCGCTGAAATAATCGTCCACAGAGATATCGGCAAGAAATTCCTCCCCGACAACGATCGTATGCAGTTTGCCGGATACACCGTCCTGCACTGTCACTATTTTCATTCCCATCCTGATTATGTCATCCACATTATCATTGGTGACGTCGGCGCGAATGGTTTTACCGCGCACGAAAGAAAATAATGAAACCATGAGTATAAACAATGCAAATACATTTTTACGCATAATGCCCCCGCTTTTTTGACCCAGAACGAATCCTAACTCACCGGCGCTGTTTCAGGAGTCGATTTACCAAGCTGAGCAGATTCGGTCTGTTCGAGTAATTTTCTATATACGAATGAAAAGGCAAGCAGAGTAACCGGGACCGTCACAAGGAGCCCGATAAATAAACAGATCGTGCCGACAATGTTGATCAGTGCCAGAACAAGACCAAACCCGAACAACTTCCACTTCACTGACTGTGTTATCCTCGAACTCATACGCATTGCTTCGACCGGGTCACGGCCCTGTTCAACAACAAAATAACCAAAGAATTGAAACTTCAACGCCCAGTATACGCCGGGAATGACAAAAAGGATTATTCCAACCCAGACGATTATGACCATAAGAATTGAAGCACCAAGATACTTCCAGAAGTATGGTTTAAAGGAAAACAGGTCTTCGAACCGTGGATCCTGATTGTCCAGAAATTTCAGCGCGATTACTGTCATTCCGATCGACACAATTATATTAGCAGCCCAGCCAATGATCCGGAACAAGAATGAAAGACCGATCGATTGCTCCTGAAGAAGATTGGCAATAATATGTGGCACGCCAGTGAGTGCCCATGCCACAACCAAAACGCCGACAAAGAACCAGATGTTCGCCTTCATGGTATTCCAACCGTATTGCAGTGCTTCTTCAGCAGAAAAATCTCTCTTATCCACCACTACCTCCCTGAACGCAGCGGGCGTTCACCGATAACAATGATTTATCACCAAGATCGTATTTACTGTTAGGTAACTTTCAAATAGTCATCTAATTATAAATCCAGCAGCATTAGTGTCAATACTAATACCGAACCGTGATTTCGTGAAGCTCGGCGTCGTCGGATCTGACCATGAGTGTTACCTCTTCTCCTTCCGGCCGTAGCATCATATGATTCAACGTCCGTAGGTCGTTGTCGATAAGCTCTTTACCATTCATTTTCACCAGTGCCATATCTTCTCTTATTCCCGCACGCCCAAACGGACCATCAACCGCGATATTGTATGCCTTTACCTCGCCCTGCTGATTGGCATAAAGCGTTGCACCTGCGCCAATGAGGCCGACACGGAACACCGGATATATCTCCTCCGGGTCGACAACCAAGTGTTCAGCGCCGTCCTTCTGGGTACTCTTCACTTCGATTGAAATGCTTTCGCCTTTTTTCAAGAAAAGCCTCTTCGTATATTTCTCCACATCACTCTTCACCCGGTAAGGCACGCAGATATCTTTGTCATCCGTGTTATGGATCACGTAGGTATGCCTGTAATAATCACATTTATACTTGACGTCAACCTTCTCAACATCATAGCGTGCGTACCCAGGATTCAGGACATAGTCAGTGATAATCCCGTGATATTCTTTCGGGCAGAATTTCTTCATCGCATTGAAGAAATCATCGGCATCGATACACCTGCCCCAACTATCTTTCACGTAATATCTGATCCCTTCATAGAAATCATCTTCGCCCATTACGTATCTGAGCATACGCAGATAGGTGGCGCCCATATAATAGGCGGCTACATTCACAAGCACGCGATCATCAACATCCTGCGCTTCCTTTATAGAAGGCACATAATCGATATAGGGAAGCGTACACAATTTCAGCCGGAAGAAACTCAGACTTTCGACATCTGCCTCCAGCACAGGCTTGATGCCAACGATCTCCGAATATTTCCCGAACGCTTCGTATAACCAGTAATTCTCATCCGCATTACTTGAGACAACGTTACCCCACCAGGTATGCGATACTTCATGGATCACAGCCCTCGTCGGAAAGTAAATGTCATTGTGGGTAATTGCAGAATCAAAGAGAGCAGCCGGCGCATTAGATGAATTGAACAAACCAGAGTAGCCGTACGGGAATGACATGATCTTGTATTCGTTCCAGGGCAGTTCTCCGTAGACGCCCTCAAAGAATCTATACGACTTATGGACAACCCCGGCGAGAAAGTCCATATTGTCCGGCCGGGCGTCGTCTGTGGTGTACATCATAATCCTCAATCCATCAGGAAACTCCTTGATCATCATTGATTGTTCCTGGGCAAAGAAATAGAGACTACGGTCGGTTACGCCTTCGTAGTTCTCCCAAGCGTAATGCTTACGCCCCTCTTTTGTGATTACACCCTTTAACCTGCCCGAGGCCATCACCTCGAATTTCGCGGGAACATCGATCGACAACCTGAAAGGAGCAAGTCGGTCTGGCATGGTCCCTGCAACTTTGGGATACCAGTTATCGGTACGCGTAATCGAAGCGTTAATGTGGCAGAGCGAGTCAGATATCTCCCACGTAAAGGGTGAATATTCATCGTAGAAACTGGTATCTTTAACCATAATGTATTCGATACGCAGCGAAGTCTGCCTACTTTCGCCGAATGAATGCGAAATATCTATATTCAAAAGCGAATCTTCGAAGGTAAACGGTATTCGTTGATTCTGGCTATCTGATACCACAATGCCGATGAATTTTGCACCGCGAAAATTCTTGCCCAACAAGATCCGCAAATGGTCAGGCGTCTCCCGGGAAAGTCTGTGAATAGCAAGCCGTGCATATATTTCAAGGCGGTCATATGTCTCAGGAACCCGAAGGCTTATTTCGTATGCAGCAATTCGGAAGTTCCCGGCACCACCTCCTTCACTTGCCGCCGCGATATGAAACAGAAGCAAAAAAAGCAATGTACAGTGAAAGAGGGAACCAAAAATTGAACGTGGCGCGCGTCGAACAACAAATTCGCCTATCATCTTACTTCCACAAATTGTTGTGAAGTTTCATCTCCTTCGCACAAAGACCTTGTGCCAGAAAACGGTCAACCACCTGCGCATAAGGCAAACATTGTCAGGAAGGTAAAAACCAATGCAAGGCGCAGAATTCTGAATATCATCTTCATTGTTGCTCTCCTTTCCATCTTTAATTCCGATAACTCGAAGAGTATACCCGCTCAAATCATTATTGTAAAGCATAAATTTACAGATCATTGTATCCATAATAACTTGACAAGCAGTTACAATCTGTTATACTAATACTACGCAATAGTCAGCTAGGAGTGTGTATTGAGAGGCAAAAAGGTCATTGTGATCGGGGCCGGATTTGGGGGGCTATCTGCTGCCGCACTGCTCGCCCGCGACGGTTTTGACGTATTGGTGCTTGAAAAGAACGAGCAACCTGGCGGAAGAGCAAGGGTATGGAAGAAAGATGGCTTCGTCTTCGACATGGGTCCTTCCTGGTACTTGATGCCAGACGTTTTCGACAGGTTCTTCAAGATATTTAACAGAAAGACGGATGACTACTACAAATTACTACGGCTGAACCCCAACTACCGGGTCTTCTTCGGAGGCCCCAAGACCGTCGACGTCCCTGCCGACCGTCCTGGCATTGATGCTTTGTTCGATAGCCTGGAACAAGATGGCAGCACCAAACTTGCAAAATATCTCGACGTCGCAAAGTATCAGTACGACATTGCAATGAATGAATTCATGTACCGGGAATACAAAACGATCTTCGACTTTTTCAATTGGACGATTATTACAAAAGGCCCCCAACTCAAAATATTCGAGAGTTTCGACAAATTCGCTGGCCGCTACTTCAGCAGTGACGAAATCAGAAAGATACTGGAATACACCGTCGTTTTCCTCGGCGGATCGCCCGATAACACGCCCGGACTCTATTCGATAATGTCCCACGTCGATTTTGACCTCGGAGTGTGGTATCCCTGCGGCGGCCTCGGCATGCTCGTCCAGGGATTTACGAGATTGGCCAGGGAGCATGGTGTAAGGTTCGAATTCAACACGCCGGTACGGAAGATCAATGTCACAAACGGACATGCAGCCGGCGTGATGACCGACAAGGGTGATTTGAGAGCTGATATCGTTTTGGTCAACGCGGATTATCACCATGCTGAAACAGAACTGCTCGACGCAGCGTTCAGCAACTACCCAGAACGCTACTGGCAGAAGAAGAAAATGGGACCATCTGCATTCTTGATCTATCTCGGGTTAAGAAGGAAAGTTCCGCATTTACTTCATCATAATCTGTATCTCGACGATTCATGGCACGAACATTTCCACTCAATCTTTGTCGAACCTGCATGGCCTGACAACCCAAGCTACTACGTGTGCTGCCCTTCCAAAACGGACGGTTCGGTTGCACCGGCAGGGTCAGAGAATATATTCATTCTGGTGCCTGTTGCACCAGGGATTGAAGACGCAGATACAATACGTGAGAAATACTACGATAAAACCATCTCGCACCTTGAAAAACTAATCAACTACAACCTACGAGATCACATTGTTGTAAGAAGAACATTTGCGCATAATGATTTCAAGGAAGCATATAACGCATATAAGGGTACGGCGCTTGGCATGTCTCACACGCTGCTTCAAACTGCAGTCTTCCGACCCTCTCACCAGAGCAAAAAAGTGAAAAATCTCTTCTACACCGGTAGTTACAACCATCCTGGTATAGGCGTGCCAATGGTCATAATATCGTCGCAGATCGTCAGCGACCAGATAAGAAAGATATATGGTTGACAGCACACTGTATTCGATATTCAAGGAAGGCAGCAAGACATACTTCTACAGTTCTCTCTTTTTCCCGATGGACGTGCGCGGAGATGTTTTCACACTATATGCATTTGTCCGTAAGGCAGACAATTACGTTGACACCGTACCGCAGCAGAAGGAAGGATTCTACAGATTCTGGAAGAATTATCAGAATACCCTTGCTAGCAACATTAGTGACGATGTGGTGATCAGTTCTTTTGTAGAAATGATGAAACGGAAACGGTTCGACGAGAAGTGGGTGACTGCCTTCTTCAAATCAATGGAGATGGATCTAAACAAGAGCACTTACCTGACGATCGAAGAAACGATCAAGTATATGCATGGCTCAGCCGAGGTCATTGGGATGATGATGGCACGAATAATGGAACTTCCGGAGCAGTCCTACGAATGTTCTCGGTATCTGGGAAGGGCAATGCAATATATAAATTTCATTCGCGATATTAATGAAGATCTGTCGTTAGGACGTCAGTATCTGCCCAAACACGACCTGAACGAGTGCGGACTGGAATCGCTGGAGCGCAATCACACTTACAGCAGGGAAAAGCAATTTTCTGAATTCATTCAGAAGCAGGTCGCTTACTACGAATCATGGCAGAGGATTGCAGAACAGGGATTCGCCTACATCCCGAAGCGGTATTTCATACCGATAAAAACAGCCTCTGACATGTATAAATGGACTGCCCTGCAGATAAAGAAGGATCCGAAGATCGTATACGAGAAGAAGGTCAAGCCTTCTGCTTTATACATCGTATCGCGATTCCTCTACAGTACCATGCGGTATCACTGACCTTCTGATGAGGGTAATAACCACCTTATATTTGTCCATGCTGCTTCTCACGCTGTATCTTGGCGCCGCCCCGCAAGACTCGATGACAGTCGATATCGACTTATTGAACCCCATCCGGAAAGGGTTCTACACCGCGGTCGATAATGAGGACACGACGGTTAGTTTGATGAAATTCATAAAAGATAATTTTTCAAGCAATCACAAAGACTATCCCCCAGTTATCCTTGCTTATTACGCGACACTCGAAGGTCTACTCGGTCGCCATGCATCAAATCCTTTCAGCAAATACGCCTATGTATCAAGAGCCATAGAAAAGATTAATCATGCAGTCGAAACAGACCCCGATCTGCTTGAAGGACGTTTCTTAAGATTCTCCTTTTTTCACCAGATACCGGGAATCTTCGGGATGGGCGGAAAAGTACCCGAAGACCTGCGACGGACTATCGAAATGCTCGAGAAACGTGATTACAGTTTTGCAGACAGGCAGATGCAGCAGGACATGGTGAAGTATCTCCTTGGAACCGATCGACTTGATGCAGGTCAAAGGAAACGTCTCGAGAAACTAGCATCGGCATTCAACGGCGAGCAGTGAGCTTATATCTTGTTCTTAACGCCGTGATCATCGCGGTACCCCTTGTGTTAACCTTTGCACCTAGAGTATACTTCTTCCGGAAAATAAAGTCACTCGCGTTCTCGATAGCCGTAGTCAGTGGACTCTTTGTACTGTGGGATGTAATTGCGAGCTGGCGGGGTGACTGGATCTTTAATGAGAAATATATCGGAGGCATTGGACTATTGGGTTTGCCACTCGAAGAGATTCTATTCTTCATCACCGTACCGTACAGCTGTCTCTTCCTTTACCAGACGTTTCGTACTTACATTAAACAAAAACCATTTCCCTACAATAAATATGCATACGGAATTCTCGCAATCCTGTGCTTATCAGGCGCGTTAGTCTTCATCGAAAGGGCATACACGGCCACTGTTTTGATTGTCTCCGCAACCGTATTCGTGAGCGCAATGTTCTGTTTCAAAGATATATTCGCCTCGAATCTTTACTGGTTGTACATTATTGCTTGTACGGTGCTCTTCGCTTTATTCAACCATGTACTCACTTCCCTTCCTGTCGTCATATACTCAAAAAATGCGATAACCGGCTTAAGAATTGCCTCGATCCCGATCGAAGATTTCCTCTACAATTTCTCATTGCTTTCTTTTTACCTGATCTTTTACCATTTTGCCGAGAAGAAATGGGGCAGAAGCGCGTTGCAGTGATCGGCGCTGGCATCGGCGGATTGTCGACAGCCGCGTATCTCGCGGCCGCCGGATACCAGGTCGATGTATATGAGAAGAACAGTGAACCAGGGGGAAAAGCAAGTGTCTTAAACGCATCAGGATTCAGATTTGATAAGGGACCATCCCTGCTGACGATGCCCTTCGTCTTCGAAGAACACTTCCGTAACCTGGGTGTGAATCCTCAGGATTATGTCGGCTTCGAACGTCTGTCTACAAACTGCCGCTACTTCTACCCCGATGGCATAACAATCAATGCATACGCAGACAAGAAACGCCTTTCCCAAGAATTTGCGGCAAACACAAGAACCGCACCGCTGAGTATAGACAACTACTTCCGGCGCTGCGGGAGAATATACGAACTTGCCGCTGATCTTTTCTTGTTCGACAGCCCCCTTACGACTTTCCGTAATCCGACAGGACAAAGTCTGTCCACGCTCACGCATCTTGGTGAACTAGGTATGTTCACCACGCTCAACAAGATCAACTGCCACTACTTCAAAGACCGCAGGGCCGTGCAATTATTCAACCGATATGCGACGTATAACGGTTCATCACCCTACAATGCGCCGGCAACATTTCTTATCATACCACACGTTGAGTTCACGTTCGGCGCCTATAATGTCTGCGGAGGCATCAACTCAATACCGCAAGCCCTATTTGCTGTCGCCAAACAAAAAGGTGCGCGTTTTCACTTCACTATGCCAGTTACAGAGATAGTGCATGAGAACCACCGAATAAGGGGGATCAAATTCGACAATACTGAAATGGACTGCGACGTTGTCGTGGCAAATTCCGACGTCCGGAATGTCTACCGCATCCTGCTCAAGGATCATAACTCGCCCATGGCCAGGTTGTATGCGGGAAAAGAACCTTCATCTTCAGCGCTCGTATTCTACTGGGGAATAAAGGGCAACTTTAAAGATCTGGAGGTACATAACATATTCTTCTCGCATGATTATCAAAAGGAATTTCAGGATATGTTCCGGAAGAAGCACTGCCCAGATGACCCAACAATCTACATAAATATCACGTCGAAGTATGTTGAAACTGATGCACCACGCGGATGTGAAAACTGGTTCGTCATGATAAACGCCCCTTACGTAGCAGGCCAGGATTGGTCCTCAGAAGTGGCGAAAATAAGGAAACGAATCATTGAGAAGCTCAACAGGATACTATCCACCGACATTGAGAAACGTATTGTATATGAATCCGTGCTGACGCCGCCCGATATCGAGAAGGAAACCGGCAGTGTCCAGGGGAGCCTTTACGGCATGGCTTCTAACACCGTGTCGGGCGCGTTCATGCGACAGCAAAATAGATCATTCATCTACCGCGGTCTCTATTTTTGCGGAGGCACGTGCCATCCGGGCGGGGGCATGCCGCTGGCTCTACTATCAGGTAAGATCGCGTCACATTTGGTTATGAAAGGAGAGAAATGAACCCAGCAATCCGTAATTTTCTAAACGATAAATTGCTGCTCTTGGTCTTATACACTATCTATACACTCGGTGTCATTGGACATGCTGTCGATATAACGTTCCCGTACATGATCGCACTGACACCGTATGTTCTTCTTCTTTTTGGAGGATTAGTTCTCATCAGGACTACGGGATTCGATACCAGACTTCTCCTATGGTGCTTTGCCACCTACACCTTCACATTTGCGGTTGAAGTCATTGGCGTACACAGTGGCATACTTTTTGGTGAATACCAATACGGCAACACTCTCGGCGCTAAGCTCTTCGGTGTCCCCCTCGTTATCGGCCTGTACTGGGTGATCATCGTTCTCGGTGCGATGACGATAGCCAGACGCCTGTGCGCGAGGGTAAAACGTGGCTACTCGCTGTGCTGCGCGTTTCTGGCAGGATTATTCACGGCAATATTCGACATACCACTCGAGATCGTCGCGGTTAATCTGGACTACTGGCAATGGACTACTTCTGCTGCACCATTACAGAATTACGTCGCATGGTTTGTCGTCGCCTTCCTCGTCACGCTGGTGTACTGCAGAGCGAAGATACAGACAAAGGGAACGGTAATAATACACTATTACTTTATTCAGGTCCTGTTTCTCACGGGCCTCGACATACTCATTTTCATGAACCTAATTTGAAATAACGCCAGTATTCTACATCGCCGTCCCTCCCGTCGTTGGGAGTAAATGAATCTTTCCAGAATTATAGCGCCCCCTTCTCAGTGAACGCCTGCAGTACGCTACAGGAATCGATACCCGAATGGATGCAGCGGATCAAGGAAGATAGCGGACTTCCAGATACGGAATAAAATCACCTTCCTCCACCACTTTGCGCACTTCGCGTTTGCCGATCTCGACCGGAGCTTCGACCCGCTGGTATTGCATGCTTGGCCAGTAGGAAACCTCGACAAGGACTTTGTATTGCCCTTGCTTAACCTTCGCTCCCTTATGATCGGTCAAATCCCAAACATAGACATGGTGCCCAAGATTAATACTTGCACCGGTCACCGCATCAACATCAACAAACTCAGATGACTTTGCCCAGACCGGAAGATTGATCTGCTTTTCTTTGGACTTCCCGCTGAAGCCGGAAACGTAGATCGTGCTGATGAACCTTCCATCAGCGTTTTCTACCCATACCGCTGTTTGAGGCGCCAGCTCGTCCCGGTAACTGAGTTCAAATTCAATGCCGATAACAGGAGCAGGATAACTCGACAGATCAACGTGTGTCACCGGTGGCCGAAATGCACTGAAAACATCCTCCACCGCACTTGTCGCCGGGTATTTTGACACAACGCGTGCCCAGTATGTCGTGCTCATTTTCTGATGCGCGTAACCCAACCAGTAGAGGGCCTGCGCCCTGGTTTCATCCGACACATCGCTCTTGATGATCTCTTCCAACTCTTCGATACCCTGATCAATCCTGTTTACAAAAAACGGCATCTGTATGGATGCTATTGCTCTGGTCAGCTTTAATTCGATATCATCGGGCACGAGCGTAACTGCTTTATCGAGCAAGTCGATGGTTTCAAACGCGAGATCAGTTCGGAAGTCCGTATCCATATAGATTCTCGGATCATAGTCCACCGATGATATCTCGCTTACAGTATACGCCAGGAGTCTATATGCCTCGCCACTGGAGCTGTCAATGGTGATCGCCCGGCGCAGCATAATCTCAGCTTGATCATAATACCCATTATCATAATAGGCCCTGCCGAGGGCAAGGAGATAATCGAAATCTTCCGGGTCTTTGGTAACCTTTTCCTCAAGGTCAATGATCATTGGATCATCAGTCCTGGCAAGTCTTGCCCGTTCTTCGCGCCAATATTCAAATTGTTTGATCTTGTCGATTCCTTCTCGCGCAGCTTCAGCATATTCGGTCTCCGGAACGAGTTTAATGATCTTTTCATAAACACCCTTTGCCTTCGAGTATTCACCATTCTTCTTATACCCGCCAGCCAGATACCGGTAAGCTTCCATCAACTGTTCTCTCATTGCTGGATCAGACGATTGCTCCAGCGCCGTGGTGATAATCTCAAGATCATTAATGCCGTTCTCCAAACGCCCTACGAATTTAGGCATATTGAGTGACCAGGCGCCGCGGTAGAATCGTGCCATAAAGTTGTCAGGGTTAAGCAGAAGAGCTTTGTCCCAACTCAGGAATGCTCGCTCCACGAAATCAAAAATCTGCATGTAGTCGCGTATTCTCTGCGCCTTTTCGCCCAGCATTATACCGAGATGTAAATAAGCGTCGCTGTTGTCTGAGTATTCCTCGACCGCCTGTTCCATGGTTGATATCGCCTTGTCGAACTGACTCGTATTCTTGTACTCCTCGGCTTCACCAATATACTCTTCTAAGGTTTTGCCTTCTCCGAGATTCGACAACAAGAAAAAAGCCGTTGCCAGTACAGCAAAGTATTTCACATCGACCTCCTTATTGGTAGTTGAACGTTTTTTTCTTGAATATAACTGCTATCTTAGTATAACGACGATATTTGCTGAGTCAATACAAGAATCATAATTCCGCATGCTCTCAAGGCAAGAATCTCGCCAGGCAATTGAAGAAGATCGTAGTAGGACCGCCAATTCCAAAGGCTTGACATAAATCATCCTTTTCTTATAATTCAAGAGGAAATACAATATGTAGCTTCAGTAAAGCCAGGAGGTGGTTATGATGTATAGAATGAAGTTCTTGCTGGACGGTCTAAAAGTCTGCTGTGGGATCACCGTCATCTTCCTGTGCCTTGCACCATTGCACGCCATGGACACGCCACACATAAAGGGCACGCTCAGGATCCCTGATTCACTTCATGTCCAGATTCTAAAAACCTCCGATGGCTCGACCTTCATCGGCCGGATCACGGAGATCAAAGAGTATGTGGTCGTATTTGAGTCGGACATCGGAGAGATTGATATAGCGATCCTGAAGATAAAGGAGATAACTGAAGTACCGGTAACTTATATGAAGGAAGGTGCTTACTGGTTCCCCAATCCCAACGATACAAGACTCTTCTTTGCGCCGACCGCTCGCAACCTAAAGGCAGGGTCCGGTTACTTTGCCGATTACATGCTATTCTTCCCCATGGTTGCTTATGGTGTGACCGATAATATCACTATCGCCGGCGGTATGTCTCTCATACCAGGACTTGCCATCCCCGATCAACTATTCTACTTCACCCCGAAGGTGGGATTTGAAATGCAGAAAGTTTCACTCGCAACAGGCATCCTCATGGCAGGCTTGCCGGGTGAAGATGAACCCCTAATCGGCATCCTCTACGGAGTGACCACGCTCGGTAACGCCGATAATAATGCTACTGCAGGTGTTGGCTACGGGTTCGTCGACTGGGACTTTGCGGACAAACCATTTCTCATACTGGGAGGACAGTACCGCATGACACGTCGCGTGTCGCTCGTTAGCGAGAACTGGATCTTACCAGGAGTTGACGAACCGATACTCTCGGGCGGATTCCGGTTTTTCGGAGAAGCATTGAGCGTTGACCTTGCACTGGTCATCCCTGTTGGCGTAGGTGGTGAGTGGCCGGTAATACCGTATATTGACTTCGTGGTCAAGTTCTGATAATCGTCCCGACATCGATGTGAGAGATTGACTCAGCAAGCATTATCAGTATACTCAAAAACAAATCAGCAAGGAATTATTCAGTCAAAAGGTGCGGTACTAAATGAAGTGGAGAAAACCATCTGATAGACTCAATCTCTTCCTGAAGGAGCAACTCAAGAACGTCGACTGCCAATCACGCGTGATGTTCGGCTGCCCTTCATACTTTATCAAGGGTAACATGTTCATCGGCGCATTTGGAGCGGAGATATTCCTCCGCCTGCCACCTGAAGACATTGAAGAAACGCTAAAACGATTTCCAAAAGCAAGTCGCTTTGAGCCAATGCCGGGTAGGGTCATGAAGCAATACGTGGCATTACCTGAAAGCATTTACAAAAAGAAAAACATCTTCTCAGAACTACTTAAGAAATCGATCACATACGTACGTTCATTACCGCTGAAGAAAAAGCGCTCAAAGCGATAACAACTTTAAAACAAAAAGGGCAGGTTATACCTGCCCTTTTTCATGCAGAGGTGAGGATCATTTGATCTCAACTTCGATATGCTTGGGCTTCACTGCTTCAGGCTTGGGAAGTTTAATGCTGAGAATCCCATCCTTATAGTTAGCCTTTACCTTATCCGAATCCACATCAGTTGGCAATGTTATCATTCGACTGAATCTACCGTAAGACCTCTCAACCCTATGGAATGTCTTGTTCTTTGTTTCACTCTCGTGCTTGCGTTCACCCGTTATCGTCAATATGTTACTCTGAACCGACACCTTGATGTCTTCCTTTTTCATTCCAGGAATCTCTGCCTCGACTATGATGCTGTCGTTGTCTTCTTCAATATCAACAATCGGCGCCCATAGTCCTTCCCTTTCCTCATAACCACCGCCAAATAGACTACCCAGAAGGCGGTCCATGTCAGCACGTAAACTCAGCATGTCTCTAAAAGGTTCCCATCGGCTAATATACTTATCCGCCATTGTTACCTCCCGTTAGCATATTTTGGACAGAGTTACGTGGAAGAAAGTTTAGTCGAAAACGTCCGATAAATCGACAAAAAATATCCGTTAGAAGCAAGGAATCCACTGCCCGGTCTACTTGACACTCAGTCAGGACTATTGTATATTGATAACATGAAAATCAAATATCATGTCGTTCTCATATTGCTGATTGCAGTCCTCGGCCCTCTTTACGGAGCCCAGGTTTTTGGCGGGCGCCATCCGGCGCCCTCGCCCGATGGTACCAAGATAGCGTTTTCCTACCACGGAGACATATGGCTTGTGAATGCGAGCGGTGGAGATGCCAGAAGGTTAACCGCGAATCCCGCGTATGAAAGCAGGCCTTACTGGTCACCGGATGGAAAACTGATCGCCTTCATGACCGACCGCTGGGGTAATGATGACATATGTATCATGCCCGCGGACGGACAAGAATCTCCAAAGAGGCTCACCTACTATGCAAATTACGATCTTATCTACGGATGGTCGCCTGACGGGAAGTCGGTGATCTTCTCATCACAGCGATACACGATCAGACCTGTTCTGTACAGCATACCAATCACCGGAGGCAACCCGCACGATTTCCTGCCGTTCGAGGCTTACAACCCGAATATCCTGCCCGATGGCAGAACAGTGTTTTTCGAGCGCGGCGGCGCAGCCTGGTGGCGCCGCAGGTACAAGGGAGGCGCAAATCAGGATATCTACAGAAAGATCTTGCCTGACGGACCCTCTGAAAGAATAACCGAGTATGAAGGCCGCGATGCTTATCCAATGTATTCGGCAGTGGACAATACGCTTTACTTCATAAGCGACCGCGGACCGAACACGGTGAATAACATCTGGCAAATGAATCTCGACGGTACAGAAGCAAGGCAAATGACCTTTGAGGATGAGGAGATACACTTCCCGAGAATATCATACGATGGCTCGCTGATCGCCTACGAGTGTCTCCATGATATCTGTACATATGATGTCCGGACCGGGCAACGAAAGAAGGTGCAAATTTCTGTCAATGAAGATTACACGACCGAGCCTTTTTCTTTTGAGACATTCACCGCAGACGCATCTGAGTTCGCGCTCGCACCCAATGAAAAAGAACTGGCATTCGTCGTCCGTGGGGACATATTCGTAATGGAAATCAAGGAAGGATCCCCGGGCAAAATAGTCCAGATCACCAAAACACCTTATGTCGAAAAGCATGTAGCATGGCATCCTCACAAGGAAATGCTCATCTATGCAGCAATGGAAGACGGCGACATGGATCTCTTCACTGTGGTTCCGCAGAGCGAGAAGCGTTTTCACGAAGACCTGATCTTCAAAACGCAGAGAATATTGAACACTGAAAATACAGAATACAGACCAGCGTTCTCGCCCAGTGGGGAACTCATTTCGTATCTGCAGAATCATGGTGAACTCTTCGTCATGAATTCAAACGGCACCGGCCAGGTCAAACTATGTAAAGAGAACGACGTGTTATGGATCGACTGGTCGCCAGATAGCCGCTGGATCACGTTCAGCCGCACAACACTCGGCTGGCGCGAAGACGTCTTCATAGTAACCGCCGACGGAAAAACAATGCCAATCAATGTCTCCAATCATCCAAACGATGATTACAAACCGATGTGGAGCCAGGATGGCCGCAGAGTATCATTTGCATCACGTGACGCCATTGGAAACTTGTGGATGAAATACGTGTTTCTGCTAAAGGAAGATGAAGATAAGGAAATGGATTACTGGGAAAAGAGCGGCACCGACACGGTCGTCGTTGCTGCCAATGTTTTTATCGATTTCGACGATATCGGTGATAGAGTCCATACGGTAACGCAGGTCCGCGGCGGCTACAACCGCGTGGCACAATCGCCGGACGGCCGCCAGTATGCGATCCATTCGGACAATCATGGCAGTGACGATATCTGGACCGTTGACTGGCTGGGCAAGGAACTGAAGAGAGTTACACATACCAGCGTCGACCCCAGGATGTTCTTTGTTTCACGGGACCGCAAGAACATCTACTATCTGTCACGCAGCGGTCAGATATCCTCGGCCGACATCAGCACGGCAAAGAGCAAACCACTGAACTTCCGCGTAGAGGTCGGTATCGATACGGAGATTCAGCGCGAGCAGGTATTCAAAGAAGCGTGGTGGTCACTGCAAGATGGTTTCTACGACAGTGATTTTCACGGAGTCGACTGGCATGAGATGTATTTGAAATACAAAGATTGGGCGTCGCATACAAGGGAGACACGTGATTTTCACGATGTCATCAGACTGATGATGGGTGAACTGAATGCATCGCACCTCGGTGTTTGGAAGAGGAGGCCAACAGGTGAAAGATCTGGATCAATCGGCATCGTACCGGATCCTTACTTCAAGGCTGCAGGCATTAAGGTCAAAGCCGTAATTGCGAACACTCCGGCCAGCAAGACCGACGTAAACATCAGAGCAGGTGAGGTCATAACACATATAAATGGTGAAGCAATCAACATTGGAGAAAACCTTTATGAGGTTCTAAGAAACAAGGACAACGAGGAAATCGTGCTGACAATAGAAGATCGGGGACGGTCACGCACTGTTAAATTAACCTGCGAAAGCCCAAGCAGGATCCTTAATACAACACAGGAAAACTGGGTCCGGGCAAATCGAGAATATGTTCATAGTAAAAGCAACCGGCAGGTTGGCTATTTGTACATTGAATCGATGGACGAAAGGAACCTCAGGAAATTCGAAAAGGATCTGTACGAGGAAATGGACAAGGACGGACTCATCATCGATATAAGGTACAATGGCGGCGGTTCGATCCATGATGAGCTGCTCAACATACTACGCCGCACTTCATATGCCTATTCCATAGAGCGGGACGGCGAAAAATCTTACAGCTCGCTCTTCAGATGGGATAAACCTACGGTTCTCCTTATCAACGAATTCTGCTACAGCGATGCCGAAATCTTCCCGGCGGGATTCAAGGCACTCGGCCTGGGCACGGTCATCGGCGTTCCGACGTTTGGCGCCGTCATCGGCACGATCGATATCCAGCTGCACGATGGCACTTTCTTCCGGATACCGACAACAGGGTGGTTCTTGCTCAATGGTGAGAATCTGGAGAATACCTCGGTTGAACCCGACATTTTTGTCGAAAACAGTCCTGAGGAAGACGGAACGAGCAACGATAATCAGCTCACCAGGGCACTAGAAATCCTTCTCAAGTAAAAAGGGGACAGGCTACTTTTTTGCATCAGCGCCCGAAAAACAGGTTCGGTAATCATGCTGGCGGTCGTTACTGCATAAGGACCCGGCGTAAATTGAGCGTAGAAAAGTAGCCTGTCCCCTTTTTTGTAACGAATCCTCTCCAAAGCACGTCTGTCTTATAAAGGCAGATAGCCTAATCCATTTATAGATTCCGAGAATAAAAGGGAGAAGAAAATGAAGCAAATTTTTGGGACATTAGTTCTTGCTGGACTTATTTTCTCAGTGTATGGCCAGGAGCCGATCTTCAAAACACCGATTTACGTTTTCGATGGTGCTGCCCCGATGGATGTCGGCTTTTACGGTGCGCCCTTTGCCTACGACTGGAACGGGGATAATAAGAAAGATCTCATTGTTGGCCAGCTTGACATGGGGATGGTCCGTTATTTTGAAAATGTGGGAGAAGACAATGACCCTGTTTTCTTTGGGAGCACCTTCCTTCAAGCAAACGGCGCAACGATCCAACTGCCTTCTGGGTGATGCCAGGGATCAACGGTCGCGGTCTGCGACTGGAATGAAGATGGTCAGCGGGATCTGATCACAGGGGATAGAGAAGGATACGTTACACTCTTCCTTGAATCTGGCAGCGGTTTGACAAACGCGGGGCATATCCAGGCAAATGGCTTCGATATCAAGGTATACGCCAACAGCTTTCCGTTTGTTGTGGACTGGAATGACGATGGCAAAAAGGATCTCGTCGTCGGCGAGGAATTGCCAAGTTCACCCAATAGCGGCAACATTCGTGTGTATCTAAACCAGGGGACGAATCCAGCACCTAGCTTCAATGACTATTCAATAGTATACGCAGGCGACTCACAGCTCTACGTGTACAGGATAAATCCAGTGGTCTACGATTTGGATTCTGACGGGCTCCGGGATTTGATAATCGGGAATGATGATGGCCAGGTCTATTTTTACAGGAATGTCGGCAGCGCCGGATCTCCGGCCTTTGGCGATTCATTCGATACTCTAAAAACCGAAAACGGCACACCAATAGATGCAGTTGCCGGTTCCCGCATACATTTTGTCGACTGGGACGGTGATAGCGACCTCGATCTCCTGATCAGCGGCTATGAGGGGTACGTTCAAATCTGCGAAAATGCATCAGGGACAGGAATAACGGAAGGCGAGCAAGCGATCCGTACGATCACCGGGCCGGTTATCTCACCCAACCCAGTAACGTCGACTGCGCAGTTCGCATTCTCGCTCCAGACATCGACACATGTTCGAATCGATATCTACTCTGTCGACGGCCGCCTTGTTTCAACTCCATTGGACCAGTACATATCCAACGGAGAACACCGGCTATCATGGGATGCAACTGACAGCCGGGGCAGAAAATTACCTGCAGGCACCTACCTTGCCCGCATCACGACAGATAATGAAACGAATACGGCAAGTGTAGTAATTACACGGTAAGAAGATTACGGATTAACAGAAAAGGGAGGGTCATGCGACCCTCCCTTTTTTTTGTCTCAGGCAACTTCTATTTTACTAGGAGTAATTTCTTCGTAGTGGAATATTCTCCAGCTGAGAAATTCAGAAAATAGATTCCACCCGGCAGTTTCCGGCCTGATCGGTCCGTGCAGTCCCACATTATACTATGGGATCCGGCATCCGCATTGGAATTCAAAACAGAAGCGATCTCCTCACCCAATACGTTATACACACGGATGCACACTGGGCTGCGCTCACGCAGATTGAAACCGATTACACTCGTCCCACGCGATGGGCTGGCAAACCAGAAGTCATTTTCAAATCCTTCCTTGATGATCTCCTGGATCGCGGTGACCAGAACGTCGATCTCGTTGCTGTATCTGCTTTCAGAACCTGCCTTTATGCACGCCGTAACGACATAGTAATACGTATTTCCTCCACTCACCGTCGAATCGATAAAAGAAGTATCAGCAACCGGCTCATCAGTCAGTTTAGTATAAGGATAACCACTACTCAAGCTCCGGTAGACATTATAACCAACTACGTCGGGCTCTGAATTCTCAGACCACACGAGTTCGACCTGGCTGCCGCTCAATCCACCGCTCAAATTAACCGGAGGCACAGGATGATACCAACCCGTGAACCAGTGGTCGTGATGGTATGTCTGCCATTCAATATTTGCCATCTCGAGGGTCGCGCTCAGATCCCAGATATGCACGAGGCTATCCAGACTACCAACGCCCACTTCGATGTCACCATCGCGATCGATATCGCCGAGCGTTATCGGAGCGGAAACCTGGTCTCTAGGATTAGTGATCGGCCAATCTTCAACCAGGCTCGCGTCATGATGGAATGCGTAGACCTCGCTGTCATCGCAACCGATAACAACCTCCATATCACCATCATTATCGATATCACCGATCGCGGCAGAACTCTGGCACCACTCGCCCATGGCCGTGATCGCAGGCCAGCCGCTGACTGCCACTCCGGTATGATGCCAGGCATGGACGTGGTATTCGGTGCCGATGCCGGTAGCGCCAACAACGATCTCCAGGTCGCCATCACCATCGAGGTCACCGAGACAGGGTTCAGCATACAAACTCGCTCCAGTACTCTGAGGCCATCCTGACAGCATCTGACCGTCGTAATCATAGACCCGTACGTTGTTATTGGCCCCAACCGTGGTAACGATGATCTCACCATATCCATCACCATCAAGGTCGCCCATGGCAATACCATCGGTGTAGTAAGGACCAATATTACGGGGATAGCCATCGCAAGCGGTTCCATCATCATGCCATGCGTAAAGTGCACTCGCTGTGACGACGATCACTTCAAGGTCACCGTCTCCATCAAGATCACCGACGACCGGTGAATCCCGGACATTTGTCGGGCTTGCCTGGGGCCAGCCCTGTAATCCCGTCCCGTCATGATGCAGAACATATGTGCTATCGCCCTCGTAAAGACTGAAGACTATTTCCAGATCGCCGTCATAGTCGAGGTCCGATATCACCGGACTCGAATGCGCCTGTGAACCCGTCGAGAAGTAAACCGGAAACCCCGGCAGCGCGCCGCCGGTGAGCCACCAGCCGTACAAGGCGGCATAACCCATACTTGTATTGGCGCCGGTGAATACCTCCATCACACCATCGTCGTGCATATCGCCGCCGACCGGAGCACCATAATTGTACTGCCCAAATGTTACTGGCCAGTTAGCATAATTGGTGCCGTCACAATTCTTCAGGTGGACGATCCCGTTGGTCGTTCTTGCGCATAATACCTCCAGATTGCCACTACCATCCGCATTGATAAAACTAACCGCATTCCACAGCCAGCCGCCCAGATGAACCGGCCAACCTGTCTGGTAGGGCATGGAATCACGATCAATGTCAAGTTTTTCAGATTGGATTCCTTGAGTCACGTCTGATAGATCCTCGTAATACCGATCATCAATGCGTGAACCCTCGGCGTTTGTGGTGATGAAAAAGAGAACGCAAAAGAACATGGTACTGTATCTTAGATATCTCTGCATAAACCTTCCTCCCTTCATACACATTGCTCAGCAATGCGCATAGATTTGTGCTGAGAGAAAAAAATTCTAAAACAGCGTGCCATACGCCGTTATGAGATTCTTGACTGACTTCTCAACGGTTTTTGCTAAGCCAGCTCTCTCCGCATGTTTCTTTACTTCGATCGGACATCCAAAAATGGCAGCAATGCGCCTGCCCATCCCAGGGAAGCTCCGGTATGTAGCGCCGAGATCAAAAGCCGGCACGACAATGACCTTTGCTCCAACATTAGCTGCCTTAATACAGGGTATGGCAAAGCCCTGTCTGAATTCAACTGCGCCAGCAACAGGCTTGTTGTATGTACCCTGAGGAGCCATGATGATCGCTTCTGCACCTCCTTTCACGATCAGCTCCCTGATCTTTTTCAATGCATGATAATTGCCCAGCATGTCATTCCCGGCTATCCAGACGATATTCATGTCCTTCAAGAAAAAATGTGTCAAGCGGTTCTTACGGAACTTGACATTGACTACTATCCACGGTTTGGCCTTCAAGACCGTGCTTACCGCCATTCCGACGATCATACCGCCGAGATCGGAAGAATGGGTGGTGCAGACCACAACCGTGCCCCGTGCAGCAGCGCGAAGAAGATTTTCACCTCCGATTATCTTGAAATTAAAAACAATCCGAAATATCGGGGTGACATATCTACACGCGATCCTGTAATAGTCCATACTCTAGGCGGTTCTATTATACACCATACGCCCACACAATCAAGAGGCCATTTGGGGTCAAATCTTCACAATTCACAATATGCATTTGAAAAACCTCCCGTGATCGGACCTGCGTTATTAACCACTAAAAATTAACAAGCAAAAGACCGAGTTGTGAATTGTGAAGATTTGACCCCATCCCGCCATCCCGCGAACTTGACATTGTCGATGCAGTGACTATCCTTGAATCAAAATATGAATAGTGATTCGTTAAGAGAATATTTTGACACTAATAGAAAACTTTGGAATGGTCTGGTATCGATCAACAAAAAATCGAAGATGTACGATCTCGACGGTTTCAAGAAAGGGAAGAGTTCGCTCAACTTCATTGAGCTTGAAGAACTGGGCGATGTTGCAGAGAAATCGCTGTTGCACCTGCAGTGTCATTTTGGCATGGATACGCTATCCTGGGCAAAGTTGGGCGCCAAGGTAACTGGTATCGACTTCTCAGAGGAGGCAATCCAACTTGCCAGGTCATTATCAAAAGACCTGGATATACCGGGTCGCTTTATCCAAAGTAACATCTATGATTCCCGTGATGTTCTAAGTGAGAAATTCGACATCGTATACACATCTTACGGTGTTCTCTGCTGGTTACCCGACCTGATGGAATGGGGTAGGATCATTAGCCACTTTCTCAAAGACAATGGTATTTTCTATATAGTTGAATTCCACCCGATTCGGTCGATGTTCGACGACGAGGGAAAAATGAAGGAATCTTACTTTCACAGCGATAAGCCAATTCGATACGAAGGCACCGGGACTTATGCCGACCCGTCGGCACCATTCCACCACGTTACATACGAATGGATACATACCCTGGCCGATATAGTCAACTCCCTAGTCGAGGCTGAACTGAAAATCCAATTCCTGCATGAATTTCCGTTCAGCATGTATGATGATTGCCCCTGGCTTGAGCAACGGGATGATGGACTTTGGTATCACAAGAATAGAGAAATCAAAGCGCCAATGATGTTTTCGATAAGGGCAACAAAAGAACGTTGAATTCGCTAGGCTCGTTAGTTTCGCTAATATAGCTAATCCCGCTACCAAATATTAGGCCGTGGCATTGCCAGCCATGTACACCACAGTATGACAATGTCAAGAAGGATACAATCAGGAAACAGATGCAAGGACCTTATCTGGAATGTGCACGGCGAATTTACATATGGAGTCGCCTCTGAGCAAAGATTCCATAACATCGACCCGCACCGGTTGGTCAAATACGATTTCCCAGTAAGCGCGGTAGAAACCGGCACTGCAGTTGCAGAACACCGGCGATAGCGGCTCATCTGAACCCTTAAACGCCTCTTTGACCCAGGGACAATGACAATAATAGTATCGCTTCTTCTGTTCATCCTTTTCAGCGAGAAATTCTTTTGCCATGTGGGGGATCTTTTTGATAATTATCTGATTTCCTCTACGGACGCCCGATTCTATGCACGGATCCTTTTTCACATAATCCACGACCTCTCGGGTCATCTCTTGTGTAAAAAATAGTGTCCCTTCCTCCAAATGCTTTTCTAATTCGGAAACGAAATCAGCATGTTTCTGCCTTAGAAATGCATCAATATTCTTTGACTTTAGAAATTTCTCCCGATCCGGTTTTCTCCACTCTTCATACCTGTCTCTCAATCCCCGGTTAAGGAACTCACCACAACCATCAGTGCCGATCTTCGCTTCCAGATTCTTGATCAGTTTCTGCATGTATTCAGGTTTATCCTCAGGCCTAATGCCCAGTGCCGGTATTTTGGTATCTGCGAATACGGAATTCCTGAATTCCTGGCTGAATTCACCCGCCAGGCGGTTAGACAAGTTCTTTATTACTTCACGCCCGTCGAGCACCTCCATGCCAGCGATGATAATATCATTCAGCTTCTTAAAGTATCCGTATCTCAGTATGCTCAGATAGTTATCGACCGTGTTCGTACCTGCTTCGATCATGCGAGATGAGTATTCGTAGAAATCCTGCCTGGTAGCGTTCTCTATTTCTTTTCCATTCTTCTTGAGGTAAAGCTCGAAATCTCTGAGTGTCTTTATGGAATTCTTAATCACTCTCTGATCGATCTTTCTACTACTCAAGAACTTCCTGAACCCGTCGATGTCCACAGATCAGAATTCCTTAAATGTAACCGTGTAACGCATATGTGCTGAGACTATTGATAGAAGTATTACGACTACACGTTGCATCATACCGCCTCCACGTTGTCATGCGAAAAACACCATGTAAAAATCTTACTACATAGTGTAACAAAAAAAGATATCCTGTCAATACGGACGAGATGGGGTCAAATCTTCACAATTCACAACACCAATTGAAAGTATTTAATTGTAAAAACTTTTGTGTTGTGATTGCTTCTTTAGAACCCCAAAACCAGAAGCGAGACGCGTACGATAGAATGTGAATTGTGAAGATTTGACCCCAAGGCGACGCTCTATCCTATTTCCCCCTTTATGCCGATAATGACTTCTTCAAAAGGTATGCTACTGTCCGCCCGCTTCCTCGCTTCTGCCACGATATGGGTCAGTCCTGAGCAACAAGGAACCTCCATGCGGACCACCCTTATGCTTTTCGGCTGTGCGTGTTGAATGATCTGAGCGATCTTTTCGATATACGCCTCGGCATCATCAAACTTCGGGCATCCCACGAGCACGGTCCTGCCTTTCAGAAAGTCCGCATGGAGATTTGCGTAAGCAAACGGAACGCAATCCGCAATCACGGCAATATCAGCGTTCCGAAGATACGGTGCAGTCGGTGGAACGAGATTAATCTGAACCGGCCACTGTCTGAGCTCCGATAATGCTCTCGGACCCCGTGCTGTTAATTCTTTCTTCTCGTCCCATTGCACAACAGCGGCTCCGGGGCAGACGTGCGGCCCTTTTGATTCCGCGGGAACGTGCTGACGTTTGGCAGACTGCTCTTTCTGATGAATATTATGCTTCTCGAGCATGCTCTTTATCCGCGCAACCGTTGCGTCTTCATCGTATGGCTCGGCTTCCTCTTCAACGAGGGTCAAAGCATTAGTCGGGCAGTTCCCGATGCAGGCGCCCAGACCGTCGCAGTAGATCTCTTTTACAATTCGTGCTTTGGGACCTTTGGGAGTATCCACGATCTGCAGTGCCTGTTCAGGACAAGCCGGGATGCAGTTTCCGCAACCGTTGCATAGTTCTTCGTCGATCTTGATGATCTTTCTCTTTATTTTAGCCATTCTGCTCATCTCCTTATCACTCTGTACTAAATACCCAACTTCTTACGCTTTGCCTCGATGTGTGACAAAATACCTTCAACTGCTTTCACAGCATCGGTTTCGACATTCAAATTCCCACCGGTAACGCCTTTGCAGTCCTCGATTAGAAGTTTTACCAGATTGGGTGCTTTTGTGACCGGCGGTACCGGATTGACGTATGTATAGAGTCCAAGCGCGAGCGCAAATATCGCGTCGATCGTTGCTTTCTGCTCCATGTACTCGGGCGCCGCTGCCGCCACAGGAAGGTCGGTAATGGGAACATCGCCGAGCGCATGCGCCACTGCTGCGAGCAAATCGCCCAACCGACCTGTGTCTGTGCACGTGCCGTAACTTAGAACCGGCGGTACACCCAGCGCTTCGCAAATGCTCTTCAAACCGGGGCCGGCAAGATCCTTTGCCTCGGGACTGCACAGCCCGGCGACCTGCATGGCACCATTGCCACAACCAAGTGACAGCACCAGAATATCACGTTTGATTAACTCTTTGGCCACCATAACGCTGTGCACATCCTGTCCGTTGTCACGCAAAGAAGTGCAGGAAACAAGCCCCACAACACCTCTTATTGTGCCCTTCTTGATCGCATCCAAAAGTGGATCGAGACTGTTGCCCAGCGCGGCGAGAATACTCTCCGTAGAAAATCCCACAACTGCCTCTTTCATCGGCAACCCAGTAAAAGGTTTTACCGATCCCTTTCGTTCCTTGAAGTTGTCTATGGCCATTTGTAACAACTTTGCAGCCTGCTTCTCCGCCTCTTCGGGCAGGTAGTCTATCCGTTCACTAACTCCCTCGAACGCAACGAGTTGACTGACCGGAATGAGTTTGAATTTGTATTTTTCTGCGTACATTGGATCGACCGGCATTGAGCAGTTCATGTCTGCAGCAAAGAGATCGACGCATCCGCTGGCAAGAATCGCTTCCTGCATGATCCAGTTACCAGTGAAACCATAGAACACGTCATCCATTTCCCAGCGCTGTATCATTTCCTGCCCGGTCTCGATATTCGCGATAATACGCAGTCCTCTGGCACCAACCGCCTTTGCCTTTTCCTGCCACTCGGGTTTGCGTGCGAGCTTAACCATTGCAAATCCGAGAAACGGCTCGTGCCCGTTGGGCAATACGTTGACATAATCCGGATCCAGAACACCCAGATCCACACGCATCTTATGTGGACGCGGTATACCATAGATGATATCCTGACAATACTCATTGACGATCTGGCTCTGGTACGCCATAGCGATACTCAAGCGCATCGCCTTCAAAGCCAGGCTAACGTAGTAACCGTCAACATTGGTCAGGCAAGAACTGGTCGCAAGCATCATCTCGCCGTATATGCCGCCCGGGAAGATATTCAATTTTCTCCAGAGATCCTTTCTCTCTGCCGGGGCCAATGCTTCAACGATCTTGCTCGGTTCGTCATACGAACGGTTGAAATCTGCTGCTACATAACTACACAACCTTGCAGCGATCTCCTTATCCGTTCCAGATGCTTCAATTCCAAGTCGCCCCGCAAAGTCTTTTAGCTTATCCGTTTCCGTTATTTCAAAAGGCGAATTGCCCTTGGTTATCGACAGCAAAGTCTTCATCGTCTGCTCTGTATGGTAGTGGTATGTCGACGCACCCATCACGTTTCTGAGCAACATCATGCGCATCGCCATGCCGTCACCGGTTATGCCGCAGACACCCCGCTTGTCCTTCTCGACATCAGCACGGCACGGACCGTTCGAGCACAAATCACAGCGAACGCCACCCATGCAAAAAGGGCAGCGCTGGTCCGGGTTACCGCCCATGCCCTGCGCTTCGTACCTATCCCAGATATTTGTCATCCCGTCCTTCTTAATCCTTTCATACAGTTTATGCACGGATTCATGATGCGAAATTCTATCTTTCTCCACGATTACTCCTTTTTTGTTTTTTCCTCTCTTTGTTGCTGCACACGTCATGCAACGTGTAATTATCAAAAAATGAATCGAGCCGTCCCTTTAACTCCTGCCAGCATTCCTGCATCGGGCAGAGCGCGTTATGGGAGCAATACTTATCAGCCTTACCAAGGACACATTGAACAGGTGCCGTGGATTCACCCACGGCCCCAAGGATTTCTTTGAGTCTTATTTCCTGTGGGTCACGTGCAAGTAAAAAACCGCCGCCAGGACCCTTCTTCCCTTTGATCAATCTCGCCCGCCGCAATTTGAACAATATCTGTTCAAGATACTTCGGTTTCACTCGCTGGCGCCTGGCAATCATTGCAAGCGATAGCGGCTTTTCATCATACTGCTGAGCCAGTTCCACGAGAGCCCTGAGCGCGTATCTGGTCTTTGTTGTCAATCTCACACTATATCTTACTAAAAAAGTAAGGTATTGTCAAGGGGGCAGTGTAACTTTCTCTTGATTCATGTATTGACATTAATCCTCATTCGAGTAAGATAAACCCACTCATCTTTTAAGGAGGACTAATGACAATCTGGAAGAAAATCCTGCTCGTTCTGGGTGTATTTTTGATCTTGATCATCGCCTTTTGTTTCGCGTTCTTCTTCAGAACACAGCAGATGGTCAAACGCATTGAAAGTATAAAAATAAGCGATGTGGACTTGGCACAAATCGTAGATGGTGTTTACGCAGGAGGATTTGGCGATTTCTTAGTTGATGTTCAGCTGGAAGTCACGGTCAAGGATCACAAAATCAAAAAGATCGAAATCATAAAACAGCGGGCCGGCCCCGGGTGTGAAACAATCGAGACCATCGACCGCATACTTGATGCTCAATCACCAAAGGTGGATGTGGTGACCGGTGCCATCGGAAGCAGCAGATCCATAATGATCGCTGTTCAGAGCGCGCTGACCGGGCAGAAATACTGAGGCGACACCAGTTATCTTATCAACAGCAGTTTCTCAGCAGCACTGCAATTTTCTGATCGTAACTTCAAAAAATAAACACCGTTGCCTAACTGCCGGCCAACCCCATCCGTACCGTCCCACCTGACCGATGACTGATGACCGACGGCCGATGGCAGCAAAGAAAATGACCTCACCAGACGGCCAGACGCATCAAATATCTCAAGGTGCGCATACTCACCAACATCGGTTATCTGGTACCTGATATCTGTTTCTGTTGTAAACGGATTCGGTGCGATTCTCATCACGCACCATGGAACGACTTCAGAATCCTGTTTCTCGACTATTCCAACCGGATGCGCCAAAGTTGCCAGCGAGGCTATTCCGGCTCTTATCACCTCAGTGCAGAAAGAAAGATCATTGAACCCGGAGCCGATCGTATCTGCTGCAAGCCAGTGGAAATATGGATTTGTTAACGGCCAATCTTCGACCATCGTAATCGCCTGATAACCGCGTTCACTAAATGGAAAAGCATCACCGCTGGCCATAAAGATCCTTTTGGTAGTCAAGAGAGTTGTGTAGGTGTCGGCACAGGCAATGTAAAGGTCGACAAGTGGTTCACAAAACGGATCTGCCTCAACCTCAACACTCTCCGGAAGCGCGTCTGAGTATCCAATCATATCAAAATTGAAAACACCCATGATGTCATCACCAGCCAGCAGCGCATTCGATGCATAATGTTCAGCTCCGATGCTGCCGAATTCCTCGTTTGAAAAGGCGATGAAGCGAATGCCATAATCGAACTGATAACTACTCAACACGCGGGCGGTCTCTATGACCGCGGCCACGCCACTGCCGTTGTCGTCGGCACCACGCGCCGTATCTGGATGAGCTATCGGTGCATACGCATCATAGTGCGCGCAAATGATCGAATAACAGCTTTCAGGGAAAAGAACACCCCGCTTAACACCCACGATATTTGGCGGCACAACGTAAGTCCAGGTGAACGAATCCCGGTACACGCTGTCCAAGCCAATATCAAGGAACTTACTCTGAATCCAATCGGCAGCAGCGAAACATGAATCATGTACAGGGCATCTGGTAATGAAATCCTGCAGCCGCTGTACACTTGATATAATGGAATCCGGAGAAGTGCAATTCACCATTTCCTGGATTTGGGGGTTCAAATTTATCAGTGAGAGAGCAAAAATACAAGATGCAACCATAACTCCTCCCTTTCAAAAACCACCCTGATTCAATACGTTAAGATACAAGAAGATTACTCCATCCGCAATACAATAATCACATTGCTCACGCCATTCTCACAAGAACGGTATCAAAGATTTTAGTGAAGACGTGCTCGGGGCGAATCTAATCTGTGTGCTTAGTCCTCGGGATTCTTCTGATCAACCTTGCAGGAACGCCACCAACAACCGTGTAGGAAGCCACATTATGGGTCACTACTGATCCTGCTGCCACGACGGCACATTCTCCGATTCTGACTCCCGGTAGGATTAGCGCACCCGCTCCGACATAGCAACCCTTGCCAAAAATTATCGCTTCTTCCCTGACGGGAAAACCCATATTCTTTAGCGGACTACCCCCGACATCGAGATGTGTTATCACGGTCACTCGCATTGAAATAATCGCTCTGTCCTCGATTTTTATAGGAAACTTGAGATCGAAGAAAACGTCCTTGCCTATATGGCAGTTGCTTCCAACCGTCAGATTTTCGTAGTCTCTACAATTATGAATGATCAACGGCGATTCTATATCACAATCATCGCCGATCTTTGCACCATTCCTTCCGAGAATCCCGATCACCGCTCTTTTATCAACCGTTCTGAGCATGCTATTCGCATTCTCAAATCCCAGCAAGAACCTCCGGGTCGAGAATTGCATCGAAAGGAGCTCAACATAAATTTTCGCGAAACTCTTACGAATTCCTAAACCCATTTGCTTATCCTCAGAGGAATATATGCAACATATTATTATGGTCCATAGAGCCTTTGTCAAGGCAGACAGAACCCCCAGGAAGATATGAACTTATGTCGTTACTTCTGAATTTTTGCACAACCACCGGCTTATACCTCTAATATGTATAATGTCCAGATCATCCCCAAAATCTCACACCCAGTCACAGTTTGCAGCGCCCCTTCAAACTACATCACAAATGTTGACATGCAAAAGAATATTTCTTATAACTTACTGTTCTTCAGATAATATCATGAGGTGCGATCGAAACGATTCACTGAGAATTTTGAAAATGGAGGAAGCGTTTGAGATGGGCGGTAAATCAATAAAATCAACATTTAATCGTATAGTAGCCGATATTGTGACAAAGAAACATATCTACGGGGCGATATTCAACGTTTCGACTGAAGACAAAAGAATTGATCTGATCAGCGCGGCCGGGAATATCCAGGAAGATAGCCAGTATTACATAGCCAGCATCAACAAAATCTTTATATCTGCCATTACCCTTAGGATGTACCGAGACGGTCAGTTGGATCTGCAGGACAAAATCTCGAAGTATCTACCAGGAAATGTAGTGAGCAGATTGCACGTTTACAGAGGCAAGGATTACTCTAACGAACTGACGATTCTTCATCTGATATCTCAAACATCCGGTCTCCCCGGCTATCTCATCGACAAGCAAGCGGATGGCACAAAGGCAATGAAGGAACTGGAGGCGGGCATTGACCAAGCCTGGCCGATAGAGAAAGCAATCGTGGAAGTGAAGAAGATGAATACACACTTCCCCCCCGGAAAACCTGGCAAAGCGAAATACATAGACACGAATCATCAGATATTGAGCTTGGCAATAGAAAACATTACTGGAAAACCCATTAATTCCGTTTTACGGGATCTGTTTGAAGAGATCAAACTTACAAGAACCTATGCCTGCTCAGATGTTAACGACAAGAATTTCGTACCGATACGATACAAATCGGAAACCATCAATATACCATTATTCCTAACCTCTACACGGAATGATATCATCTCAACAGCAACTGATCAGATG
Organism: Caldifarciminota bacterium; assembly: GCA_020343595.1. Classification (GTDB taxonomy): domain Bacteria; phylum Hydrothermota; class Tepidihabitantia; order SM23-42; family SM23-42; genus SM23-42. The sequence goes on from CP070802.1 coordinate 906,810, forward strand.
ACTTTCCTAAAAGCATTCTTTAACGGCCAATTCTTCCCGATGGAGAGATTTGGCGAACTCTATAAATGGAACAACGTTTTCTTTCCCTTCAAATATGGTGTCGGCATACAGAAATTCTATGTGCCACGCATTTTTTCACCATTCAAGCGCGTGCCCCATATGATCGGCCATAGCGGGTCGGTTGGTTCAGTCGCCTTTTATGTCCCTGATATTGCGGTGTACATAACCGGTACCGTGAACCAGCAGGCAAGGCCTAATGTTGCGTTTCAGACGATGATAAAAATCCTCAATACGCTGTTTTCCTGATGTCATAAAAAGTTTTCAGGCGAAAAGGAAGGAAAGATGAAATATGGCAAATTGATATTCTGGATGCTCTTAGTGTCCGCTTCCTTGTACTCACAGAGTGAGGAAGACAAGATCTCGGTGGCTACCTACCGCACAATATATTCAGATGTTTTGGATGAGGAACGAACCATTGCCGTCGCACTTCCTATCGGCTATGCACATTCCGATAAACTTTACCCCGTATTTTATATGCTGGATGCAGAATATGCAAGTTTTGCTTCAGAGATCGGCCTGGTTCATTTTCTGAGTGAATATCAGATCCCAGAGATGCTGATCGTAGGGGTGCTAAACACGAACCGTAACCGGGATATGTGGTCACACGAAATTGAAGGGCTGTCAAACACGAGTGATAATGGCGCAGATAATTTCATGAATTTCTTTGCCGAAGAACTGATACCGTTTATCGACCAGAATTACCGTACCACCAAACACCGGACAATATATGGACGGTCGGGTGCAGGGCATTTTGTGACATATTGTCTACTGGCAAATCCAGACCTTTTTGATGATTACCTCGTAAGCAGCCCTGTAATAGGGTTCTCTGATAATCAACTACTGACACGGGCCGAGGATTTCTTCCAAACACATACATCATTACCGAAGTCTTTCTATATCTATTACGGCGATACGGATTATAACAGTGTCGTCGAACGAATCCCCCGGCTTGAAACTATCATCAGGGATAATACACCAGAAGGCTTTAAATGGGGAGTGAAACGTGTTGCAGGAGGACACGGCCCGCCGGAGAGTCTGTACGAATTGCTTCGTTTGCTCTATTCAGATTGGACGCCTGTCGCCCGTCCGGTCATCACGCCATCAAAAGGCGAATTGCTCGAAGGAGATTCCATCATCGTCCACATAGACGGGTCGCATGATCCCATACTCTACACCCTCAATGGTGATGAACCAACAAGGAACTCCACCAGATATTCGGCGCCGATAACGATCTTTAAATCAACTACCATCAAAGCAAAATCAATCCGAGGCGATCTTCAGGAGGGAAGCACCTCCTCAGCCGAATTTCTGACGATCGACAAACACCGCACGGCGCAAAATGTTACAGACTTGAAACCCGGGTTGAAATATACCTATTTTGAGAAACAGACATTCAATATACCCGACAATATCCCCGAACCTCCGAAGAAAGCAGGAATTGCGCCATCAATCGATATTGGGCTGCGCGAGCGTGATCAGTTCTACATTCTACAATTCGATGGGTTCATCAAAATTCCCCAGAGCGGAAGATACAGATTGACCATCATTTCCAACGCCAGCATAGTGTTCCTTGATGATCAACTTATTTCTTCAGACCACGGATTAGAGCCCACCGAGAAGATCCAGGAAATATGTTTGGAAAAAGGCTTTCATTCCATAAGAATCATCTCCAGCGTCTTAACGGAGCAGATTCACCAATTGGATTTCTTTTGGGAAGGCCCGGGAATTACGACACAAAAAATACCCGCATCGGCATTGTATCATCAATAGCGACACAGTAGACGAGCTTAACCGCGGAAGTCAAGTCTCTGTGCAACATACAGGAGAAAATAACAATATATCCGAGTCTATGATTGACACTGCAACAATTATGTAGTATAATCATTTAGTACATAAAGCAATAAAGTATTCTGCTGCTTAGTCTCAGTATATGACAAAGGGGGAGCAATGGATTTGAAGGGTGAATTCATCAGTAAAGCAATTGAAATCGCAGCCGGTGTATTTGTGGGTTACATAACTTATGTCATTTCAGCCCCAATGAGTGACCTCGCAGGCATGTTCGGAATTATGATAGGTCTCACTACCACTTTGGTGGTTGCACTTCTTATTGAATATTACCGGAACGCACAGGAAATCAGAAATACGGACCTTCACATAATTACACTTACGGAGAAAATTGCGGAACGACACAAAGAAACCTCCGATCTCGCAACGATACTAAGCTATGGCATCACTACGATACCAAGGGAGCAGGTTTTTGACGTGTTAATACAGTTGCTATGGAGAATCGACACTGGATTGCTTGCGACCAACTATATTGACCCTGATGAGGGCTGGGGCCGTGCTTACGGGGATTTGTACCACGAAATACAACGAAGCAAGGTCAAAGTAAGCAAAGCTACCATCAATAGGGTTTTTATTGTGGACAATCAGAATGAAGTGGACAAGCTTCGCAGCGTAATGCTCATACAGAAAGAAGCTGGCGTCAAAGTCAGAGTCTTCTTCAAGAAAAGACTTGAGGCGACTTCTGTTTTAAAAACCGCGGCGGCAACAATTGAAACACTGGATTTTGATGTATTCGACTCGAGATATGTATGGTTGACCATCCTGGACAAAAACCGGAAGATAAAGTACGGAAAAATTATATTCGGAAAGGAAGCTTGTGAACGGTACAAGAGGTTTCACAACCATCTCTTCATGGAAGCAAAGGAATTGAAATAACGTAGAACAAAACACTCTGCTTGTAGCCATCAATATCCCTGATAGCCCGTTCGTCCTACCGTTATAAAATCGACATAAAGCTGTGCGCGCTTGACAAAGTATACTGAACTGATATGATTACCGATATGGAAGAAGAGTACTACGCTATTGCAAAACAGAAGATTGAAATGACGCCGATAGAGACCGACGGTTATATCCTGGATATTGGCGGTGGAGGTGAAGGAATAATCGGCAGGTTGAACGGAAAGCAGGTTGTCGCAATCGATACGAGATTTGACGAGTTACAGGAAACAAAGAACGATAGCTTAAAGATCGTAATGGATGCCACCGACCTGAAATTTCTTCCCTCAACGTTTGATGCAGCAACCTCTTTCTTTTCGTTGATGTACATAAAGAAAGGCCATCACCTTAAGGTTTTTGAA
>CP070802.1:910112-944403 GCA_020343595.1 Caldifarciminota bacterium
CATCGTTAATGATCCTTATATCGAGCTTGCTGATTAATGCGGGTAGAGGTCGGTTGCCGCAAACCAGTTGTTGATCGATGCAATGCGCTTTCGTTTGTCTTCTGGTAGTCTGAACGGTCGTCCACGACAATCCAGTATTAATCCTACCATGCCTCCTCTTAAAGTGGTCTGAATTTCTTTGCCCCGTCCATCACCAATGTCGAAACCTTTTTCAGGGTGAATGGTCACTGTAGCTTCTTCTTCTATTCCCAGGGGAATGAGCGTTATTTCACCATACTTTGCCGAGTGTTCCTCGACTTTCCCATTGCCTCTATCTATGTCCATCTTTAGAACACTCGCACCTTCCTTACCTTCGCCGACGGGCGCGATGCACGTGCCGAGCGGTACGAGACAGTCTTTGTTGAAGACTTCGGTTGCCGATTTTTCGTGAACCGTCGAGAGAACACCCAGATGAGGCATCATGAAGATCGAATCGACGGCCAGCCTTGTTATTCCTTCAGGTAGAAATGCATCAATCATCATCAATGCTGCTTGGTTACGGCGGGGGGCATGGGAAAGTATGCCACCCGAACCGATGAGCAGGTTGAGGCCCATGAGATCGATTAGGGTCTCTCCGGTCATTGACTGGCTAAACGCGTCGGAGATCGTTCTTTCTTGTTGAATGCCCTTGAGCCCCACGGCCATTGACTTGTGCTGCTCAAATGCCAGCCGCAATGCCTCCCTGGCGATCGCCTGTTCGATCTTCAGATCTTCCAGGGTGTGGGGTATCGTGGTCGGCCTGATCATCTTGTTCCTTATGCGATTGCGCAGGTCCCTTTCATCGATTTCCATTGGCAGCCAGCGGACTATGTTCGCAATACCACTCTCGGCGAGTACGTTGCTTATCGAATACGACATGCCCAGGTTCGCACTGACCGTCCGGTTGAAGATTTCCTGGAATACTGAGAACACGTCAGTAGTGGCGCCGCCGATATCGACTCCGATCACCGATATCTTTTCGTTCTTTGCGACCGTTTCAACAAGCAGCCCTACCGCACCCGGTGTGGGCATGATCGGGACGTCAGTTTTGGTCATTAGAGTTTTGTAGCCGGGAGCATGTGCCATGACGTGTTCCATGAATTGGTCGTGTATTTTGTGTCGGGCGGGGTTGAGATTTTCCCTCTCCAGTACCGGTCGGATATTTTCGACAACGACAAGAGCGGTATTCTCTTTGAGTGTTTTCAGTATTATTTCACGGGCGTCCTTATTACCTGCGTAGATCACCGGCAGTTGATAGCCGACCCCGAAACGTGGCCTTGGATCGGCTGCTTTGATCAGTTCGGCGAGTTCCACGACGTGTGAGACAGTACCCCCATCAATGCCGCCTGACAGAAGGATCATGTCCGGTCTCAGGTTCCTGATTCGTTCAATCTTCTGATGCGGCAACCGGCCGTCATTCGAGGCGATCACATCCATCACTATCGCGCCGGCACCTAACGCAGCACGTGCCGCACTCTCTGCGGTCATGGTCAGAACGACACCGGCGACCATCATCTGAAGTCCACCACCGGCGGAAGAAGTTGAAACATAGAAATCAACACCCTCGCCGTCCTTTACCGTTTTGATGATCTCTTCGCCGTCGAGGATCTTAACCTTTGAGAGTTCCTCGACTTCCATCACTGCGTTGAGTACGCCTTTTGTGACGTCTTCAAACGGCGCTTCAACTGTAGTCGGCGCTTCACCACGTACGATCAATCGATACTCATCTCCTCTCTTCTCAATTAGAATTGCCTTAGTTGTGGTGCTTCCACAATCAGTGGCTAGAATTCTTTTCGGTTCTTTTCCTTTCATCCCTTTCCTCCTCGAGACGTTCGATCTCGCAGATCAACGCTTCAACATTACTCCGGTCTTCCAGCATCGCGGCTATCTCTTCGTACTCACGAAAAGAGAATAAAGCTCGATAGAAGGGTTGCATAAAAATCATGAACTGGTTACCCAAAAAAGAGAGCGGCTTAGACGACTCTAAAAAGATTATCGCCACCGGGGAAAGGCGATAGTCAATTACCTTTTGGGCAATCTTATTGATCAGAAATTTCTTACGTTCTTCGGTTACTTCGAATTCTATGTTTTCCATCTTATCTTAAGGTCTTTTATGGCTTTTACCTCATCGAGTCGACGGACCGGCGTATTGTGCGGAGCATTCTTCAGCAAGTCGGGGTTTTCGCTGGATTCCTTGAGAATGGTCTTCATCACGGCGATGAAATGATCTAGTGTCTCCTTGGATTCACTGTCAGTTGGTTCAATCATGAGCGCTTCACTAACGATCAACGGAAAGTATATCGTCGGCGCATGAAGACCATAGTCCAAAAGACGCTTAGCTATATCTAAGGTTCTCAATCCCGCATCCTTCAGTTTTCTGCCGGATAGAACACCTTCATGCATGCAGTAATCCGTATATGGCAGCAGGTAATCATCCTTCAGTGATTGGATTATATAATTGGCATTGAGGATTGAGGATCTGGATATATCCTTCAGCCCGTCCTTTCCAACGATGCGCAGGTAAGTATACGCCCTTACCATCACCAGAAAATTGCCGTAGAACGATTGAATCTTACCGATCGAATTTGGAACATCAAAATTGAGTTGGTAACTCCTTCCGTCACTGACAATCGCCGGAACCGGTAGATATGGTTGCAGATTTTGCCTTACGGCAACGGGCCCCGATCCGGGCCCACCACCGCCATGAGGTGTTGAAAAAGTCTTGTGGAGATTGAAATGAACGGCGTCGAACCCCATATCGCCGGCCTTGGTGATACCAAGTAAGGCATTGAGATTCGCACCATCCAGATAGACGAGCCCCCCTTTGTCATGCACAATACGGGTGATTCTTTTGACATTCTTTTCAAACAGTCCGAGGGTGTTGGGGTTTGTTAACATGAGGCCGGCAACCTCAGGGGTCATCAGTTCGATCAATTTTTCAACGTTAACCAATCCATTGTCGCTCGATGGCAGGGTCAGAGGTTGAAACCCTGAAAAGTTGACGCTTGCCGGGTTCGTGCCATGTGCTGAATCCGGAACCAGGATGTATTTCCGTGCTTCATTCTTTGTGTTGAAATGGGCTTTGAACATGCTGATCGCGGTGAATTCACCCTGAGCCCCCGCTGCCGGTTGCAGCGTGATAGCATCCAGGTTCACTATTGCTTTGAGATACTCGCCTAATTCATACATCAAAGAGAGTGCTCCCTGTATTGTATGCAGGGGCTGGAGCGGATGGATCCTTGTGTATCCATGGAGGCGAGACGTTTCTTCATTGATCTTAGGATTATATTTCATTGTGCACGAACCAAGCGGATAGAAATTCTTATCGACATGATGGTTCAAGACTGAAAGGTTGACGAAATGCCTCATCACCTGTGGTTCGCTCACTTCGGGAAGCGGCGTGACCATCTGCCGTCCATAAGCGTTGGGCAATCTATAGGCGGGGACGTCGGTCGAGGGCAGTGAGTAACCCTTTCTTCCAGTCCTGGTCTGCTCGAAAATGAGTTCCACCGTCATTTACCCGCGTGAATTCTGGCGAACTTCGCGAACGAACGATCGTAAGTTCTCTCGATATCATCGGGAAAGCAACATGCCGGCAATTGATGCATATTCAGGTGATAACTCAAACATTCACAACATTTGCCTTTTCTGGAACAAGGTTCATAGCTGCAATTGCAGTTCCTTACATTATCAGCGGATTTGCATTCCATCGTCAATTATAGCAAAAAAAAGGGTGGTGTCAACTGGACAGAAGTGCGGCACGCTGAGTATTGATGTTGACAAGCCAAAGTCGGTATGTAGAATAGATTGTCAGAATCATTGAGATAGTAACACATACCGGCTTGCTCCCGCTGGAAAGCCGGATACCACGTTTCAAAAGGAGGAGGTGGTCATGGAGATACTGCAGTATGTTTCCAAAACTATCGGAGTCATTGGTATATTCGTTATTTGCTGGGGTGTACTGCTTGGGCTTATTGACTTCGTCCGAATTGAATTCGATTATCTCCGTGGGAGGAATGTCCGCAACCGCAGATATCTGCTCAGACATCATCTTGGTTCCTACTTGCTGGCCGGGCTTGAATTTCTGATCGCCGCCGATATAGTTAGAACAATAGTCGATCCGACACTTGTCGAATTGGCGATACTTGGTTCGATCATTGCGATCAGGACAGCAATTAGCTTCTTTTTGAACATGGAAATGAAGCATCCACATTACCGAACAGAGGGTGAGTCCTGACACTGACGGTGTAATGGAGTTCGAATTGAGTGGATCTAAACGGAAGTACGTATGACATCAGGAGGAGGTGCTGTGAGTAAAACAACGGTTCAGCGGCTCGATGAGTTGGGGCAGAGCGTCTGGATAGACTATATCAGCCGGAAGTTGCTCGATACCGGAAGGCTGCAGGAACTCATCGATCAGGGGGTGCGCGGTCTGACTTCCAACCCGACCATTTTTGACAAGGCGATAAGCGGCAGTGCTGACTATGATCAATCAATTAAGGCATTGAAGGCAGGAAACCCGTCCGTTTTCGAGATCTACGATGAAATAACAATAAAAGATATTCAAGATGCTGCTGATCTCTTCCGGCCAGTATATGAAGACACAGAGGGCCGGGACGGCTATGTCAGCCTTGAGATCGATCCGCGCCTCGCAAATGATGCTGAAGGGACGATCGCCGAAGGGAAGCGCTTACACGCTAAGGTAGGACGTCCGAATCTGATGCTCAAGGTTCCGGCCACGGATGAAGGTTGTGCGGCGATCACCGCGCTGCTTGAACATGGCATAAATGTCAATGCAACCCTGATATTCTCGCTCGAGCACTATCTGAATACGGCCACTGCCTATGTGACAGGTGTCCGGAACTTGCTGACCCATGGTGGAAATATCAATCGAGTGCACTCAGTCGCCAGTGTTTTTGTGAGCAGGGTCGATACCCTGGTCGATGAAAATATTGATCGATTACTGAATGCATCATCAGGCGGCACTGAATCGCACAAATTGAAGAGGCTCAGGGGCGCGGCCGCTGTTGCCAACGCAGTGATAATATATGACAAATACCGGCAAGTGTTCGCTAACGCTAAGTTTGAATCCTTACGCAAGCAGGGTGGCAATGTGCAAAGAGTATTATGGGGTTCAACCAGTACAAAGAATCCTGCCTACAGCGATATAAAATATGTTGCCGAACTCGTCGGAAAGGGTACGGTCAACACGATTCCTCAGAAGACACTCGAAGCATTTCTCGATCATGGCGAGGTCAGCGAGGTGCTGCCCGGAGATCTTGGTCAAGCACAGGCGGTCATCGAGGCTCTCGCTGATTACGAAATCGACATTGATCTAGTTTGCGCTCGATTACAGGAGGATGGTGTAATTGCCTTCCAAAATTCCTTTTCATCCCTTCTCAAAACCATTGAGGACAAAGTGGTCAGGCTATGAAATGAATCTATGTCGGGATTATTCTTTGATATTCACTCGTAGTTCGTAAATTATATTGTAGATCTAATAGAGGAGGAACATTGAAAGTAGAGAAGATCATCGTTGCCTTTGTCATTCTCGGTTCCTGTATCTTGTTGCTCCAATGTGGTACGGTTTCATCGGTCAAGCCAATGGGTACTGGCGGCAGGTCGATCGCCTTTTCAGCAGGCGGCCCAGTAGCACCGGTCTTCGATATGGACATACCACTGCCATATTCTGTGCTCCGCTACCGGTTCGGTCTGAACGATAACACCGACATCCATATTGGTATTCATCCAACGATGGCGCTTTTTGGTAATCTCGCAATCGATGCGGGATTAACCAGGCATTTCACACGCAGTCTGGGTATGCGCCCTGGGGTTTCGGCGGGTCTGGCCATCTATGGCTTCTATGATTTCGTGGATCTGAGTCATATGCGGGTCTATCCGGAAATCTCCCTCATCTTTAGTTATGATATCTTCCGTTCCAGCCATGTGGTGTACCTTGGTGGACAGGGTATGATACAGTTTGCTGAGCCTTACATCGTGCCCGCCCTTACGGTCGGCGGAGAATTTTCTCTGGGCAAGAGTCTTGCTTTGAGTCTCGAAACGAGGTGGTACGCGCCTACTGAATCAAGCGATGACCGGGTTGTAGATTTCAAACTCAGACCGTTCGACCAGGGGGCATTGGGTTTTGTCCTGGGACTTGGGTACAAGCTATAGGAGGGAGACATGAAATCGCAGATTATCATTCTTTGTGTTTTCTTGCTTGTCGGGTGCGTCCGTATAATAAGTCTGGATGATTTTCTCTTTGAACCAACGACCGTCGATGAATACCTCAGATACGATGATCTCGTGGAGTGGGGTACTAGATTCATCATTCCGGATTCGCTCGTGGAACCAGTGAACCTAACCTCAATGGACAACAGGATCTACGGGTTCTTTGTGAAGGGGAATCCCGATTCGGTGGCAAACAACGCAGTGACCATTCTCTACTGTCATGGCCGAGGTGATAACATTAACCGGTACTGGGTGCGTGTTGAGTATCTGTGGGAAATGGGATTCAATGTTTTCATATTCGACTATCAGGGCTACGGGATGAGTGAAGGTTCGCCTTCGGGCGAAGCGCTCTATTCTGATGGACGTGAAGCCTTATACTATGTAAGCACGCATCCTGATGTGGATACGACGAAGATCGTATACTATGGATGGTCCCTGGGTAGTTTTGTGGCAACTTATCTGGCAGCGGATGTCCGCCATCCAGCAAGTCTCATTCTGGAGGCGGCGATCGCATCGGCCACTGTGCTGCTGCGCGATTCCGCGCTGCTCAACATGACCGGTTCCTATGTTGTCGATGCCGATTTTGACAACGAGAGCAGGATCGCCGATATCGGCTCTCCTCTACTTATGATGCACGGCAGGGCAGACGACTACGTGGTATTTGAACGGCACGTACCACCGCTCTGGGATAAGGCATTGGAGCCCAAGGAATCCCTCTGGATCGACGGGGCCGAACATGATGATATCCCGGAGATATTGGGCAGTGTCTATCACAGCACGGTGATTGATTTCCTGGCCAGGCACGTGCTCGAATGAGGAGGTGAAACGATAATCCCCCTGATTTCTTGACAAAGCTAAACTTCCGGCTATAATAGTTGTCTAAAGGGCGAATAGCTCAGTAGGCGAGAGCGTCTCCCTTACAAGGAGAAGGTCACCCGTTCAAGTCGGGTTTCGCCCATACATAGCACTCGTAATAAAAAGGAGAGGATGGTGCTTAAGGGTAGAAGAGGTATTAGAGGGGGCCTCAAGCCCCATCTGGAGGATCCCTACCTTACAAGAAAGAGCTATAAGGAGCCCACCTTATGTCCGCGCTGCGGGTTGGTTTACCGGTACAGGCGCTGGCAGAGAATGCCTGATTTTGACCCGAAGGAGGCGGTCGGGCGGCACAAATGCCCTGCGTGCCGTAAAGAAGAAGATAGGTACGTGATGGGGATCGTTCACATATCGGGCGGGTTTTTCGAACAGCGGCGTCAAGAGATGGTCAATATGTTGAGGAACGAGGAGAAAAAGATATTGAACCATAATCCGCTGGACAGGATCATGGGGATCCTTGATGAGGATAATGGTGTGAGGGTTGAGACCACCTCGGAGAATTTGGCAGTACACCTTGGGCGTACTCTATATCACGCCTATGGTGGAGATGTTGAATACAGATTTTCTGACGAACAGAAACTGGCAAGGGTTTTTTGGCATAGAGAAAAAAAGGAGGAAAGATGAAAATCAAACCACTTTATGACCACATTCTTGTTGAAAGGATCGAGGAGGAAGTGAAGAAGGGTGGTATAATAATACCGGATACGGCAAAAGAAAAACCACAACAGGGTAAGGTGATCGCGGTTGGTGGCGGACGTAGAGACGAAAAAGGAAATCGAATTCCGCTTGAGGTCAAGAAGGGCGACACAATACTTTTCGGCAAATATGCTGGAAATGAAATAAAGATAGATGAGCATGAGTATCTAATTATCCGAGAGGATGATATTTTAGGTATAATTGAGAAGACGAAATAAAAAGGAGACAGAAGATGGCAGCCAAAGAGATTAAATTCAACGAAGAGGCGAGACGGTCGATACTTAGGGGTGTCAAATTGCTTTCAGACGCGGTGAAAGTAACACTCGGGCCAAAAGGCAGAAATGTCATTCTGGAAAAGAAGTTCGGCGCGCCCACCATAACGAAGGACGGCGTTACGGTAGCGAAGGAGATCGACCTCGAGGATAAGTTCGAGAACATGGGTGCACAGATGGTTAAGGAAGTAGCATCGAAGACTTCGGATGTTGCCGGTGATGGTACAACGACCGCGACGATACTTGCTGAGGCCATTTACCGTGAAGGTCTTAAGACAGTAACGGCAGGCGCCAACGCCATGGAAGTAAAGAAGGGTATTGATAAAGCCGTGGACAGTGTCGTTGCTGGTTTGAAGAAGTTGTCGACACCGATCAAGGGGTCGACCGATATTGCCCAGGTCGCTGCGATATCAGCCAACAACGATGAGACGATCGGCAAGTTGATCGCCGATGCAATGGAAAAAGTTGGTAAAGATGGTGTGATCACGGTGGAAGAAGCTAAGGGCATGGAAACGACGCTCGATGTCGTTGAGGGCATGCAGTTTGACCGTGGTTACCTTTCACCATACTTCATAACCAATCCCGAACGTATGGAAGCGGTCATCGAAGACGCCTACATTCTTTTGTATGAGAAAAAGATCAGTGCAATGAAGGATCTGGTACCCATGCTTGAGAAGGTGGCGCAGAAGGGCAGACCGATCCTCATCATCAGCGAGGAAGTTGAGGGCGAGGCTCTGGCCACACTCGTGGTTAACAAGATTCGCGGTACCCTGGCCTGTGCAGCGGTGAAAGCGCCCGGATATGGTGATCGTCGTCGGGCGATGCTCGAGGACATCGGTGTGCTCACCGGTGGAAAACTGATTTCCGAGGATATCGGCATCAAGCTCGAGAACGTCCAGATATCCGATCTCGGTCGTGCGAAGCGCGTCACGATCGATAAGGAAAACACCACGATAGTCGAGGGTGCCGGGAAGAAGGATGACATCCAGGCACGCATCGGACAGATAAGGAATGAAATCGATGAAACAACCTCAGACTACGATAAAGAAAAGCTGCAGGAACGCTTGGCAAAAATGGCCGGTGGGGTCGCGGTACTCAATGTCGGCGCGGCAACCGAAGTTGCGATGAAAGAGAAGAAAGCCCGCGTTGAAGACGCCCTGCACGCTACAAGAGCGGCAGTAGAAGAGGGCATCGTGCCAGGCGGCGGCGTTGCTTTCATTCGCGCCCTGCCCGATCTCGCAAAGATGGAACTGCCCGGAGATCAGCAGATCGGAGTTGAAATCGTGAGGCGTTCCCTTGAGGAGCCGACGCGGCAGCTGGCAGCTAATGCCGGTAAGGAAGGTTCGGTCATCGTCGAACACGTCAAGAAGGACAAGGTCAACGTTGGGTACAACGTGATGAGCGAGAAATTCGAAGACATGGTAGAAGCAGGAATCATAGATCCTACCAAGGTCAGCCGCACCGCGCTCCAGAACGCCGCGAGCATTGCATCGTTGTTGGTGACGACTGAGGCTGTTGTGGTTGAGAAACCAGAAGAAGAAAAGCCGCCGATGACACCGCCAGGTGGATACGGTGGTGAATATTAGATCGAAGGTTTAGGAGGTTGGGGTCAAGGAGGCGCAGGCATTCGAGCCTCCTGACCCTGACTCTCCTTAGCTGTATCATGCCTACATACGAATACGAGTGTAAAGATTGTAGATACCGGTTTGAAGAATTCCAGAGGATCACCGATAAACCTCTAACTCAATGCCCCCGGTGTAACGGAGAGGTAAGAAGGCTGATCAGCGGTGGTGCTGGTTTGATATTCAAAGGCAAGGGATTTTATGTGACGGACTATAAGCGTTCACATCTGCCGGAAAGAAAGGAAACAAAGGGCACCCAACTCAAGGAACCTGATGCAAAGCCCAAACCGCCGGCCAACGTTCCAAAAGAATCAAAAGAGTAAATTGATCATTTCCTGTGCATAACGCCGCAAGATTTTTTGTAATTCTCGGCTTGATATTCCTATCTATTGGGCTCGTTTTATTGTTATTCCCTAAGTTTCCTATTTTTAAGCTGCCCGGGGATGTTGTGCTGAAGAAGGACGGTGTTATCTTGATATTTCCGATTGCTACAGGAATAATCCTGTCCATTGTCCTGACTCTCATACTCAATCTCTTGCTGCGCAAATAACACTGCCCTTTGATGTCCTCAACATTAATGGAAGATCTGCAAATACATTCGCCCGTATTCTTCTGCGCTGGTGAACCGTCGGGCGATCTCTACGCAGGTCTTTTTGCACAGCAAATCAGGGGACAATTTCCGAATGTGAAGATTCACGGGGTGGGGGACGGCAGCATGGAGAAGAGTGGCGTGGAGATCGTCATGGGTATCGAAAGACTCGCTGCTTTTGGGTTGAACGACAGTCTGTCGTCACTGTCATCACATTACTCAAGCTACTTGAAGATCGCCCGGCGACTGGTAGGTTCGAATTCTAGGACCTTTGTTGCCGTGGCATATCCCGGTTTGAATATTTTTCTGTGCCGCGTCGCCAAGCGACACGGCATGAAGGTCTATTACATGCTTCCACCGCAGATCTGGGCCTGGGGTCGGTTCCGGGTGAGACTCTTGAAAAGGTGGGTTGATGCGATCATCTCGTTTCTACCTTTTGAGGCCGGGGTCTACAGAAGCCATGGTTTTGAGACGCTGCTCTTTGACAATCCCCTCGTCAAATTGCTGCATCAATACAAGAGGCGAAGGCGAAAAAGGCGCATCGGTTTCATGCCCGGGTCGAGGCCTTCACAGATTGCACGGAATCTCTCCGTGGTTCTGCGTTTGGCAGAATTCATACGAGATCGCCGACCGGATATCGAACTTTGTATGGTGGCTTACGATACGGAGGTTGCTGCGCATCTCAGATGCCGCCAGCGCTCGCTGCCGGTCATATCCAAGGATCGGTATCAGGTGATGAAGGATTGTGACCTGCTTGTTGTCAGTTCTGGTACTGCCTCACTCGAGGCAGCAGCAATGCGTATTCCCCAGATATTCTTTCATCATTTGTCGTTCCTCGATGACCTTGTCCTGAGGAAATTCGTTCACCTGGATGAGTTCAATCTTGCTAATCTGTATTATGACGAGAAGATTGTTCCGAGCTACATAACCAGTAACGCGCGGCTTCTCGAGCGGCAGCTGAAAGACGCGCTGAAAGACTACCTACAGACGGTAGGAAATCCTGAGTGATCGGCTCTTTGGCTGTAGGATCCTGCGGTAGCTATTCTGGCTGGTTGGCTATTTTCCGTACATCGGCAGCGATTGCTGCCTTCAGGCTTTCATCGTCGACGAAATGCTCAATGCCTCGGATACGTTCCACAAACTCGATGCGCACGGTCTCTCCATAGAGATCTCCGGAGAAATTGACGATGTGAACTTCGAGGAGATCGTGACGACAGAACAACGCACCTGAGTATTTACGGCCGGCAGCACTGATCTTCACCGTGTATACGCCATCCAAGGGTAGTAGCTTGTTTGACGGTGCTGGTATGTTGATGGTCGGAAATCCGAGCTTCCTGCCTCTGCCCTTTCCATTGATCACCCTTCCTGATGCCGAGTACTGGCGTCCCAGTAGCCGGTTTGCCGCCTTAACGTTTCCTAACAAGAGCAATTCACGTATCCGCGTGCTCGATATTGTACCTTCATCGCCTATCTTTGGCATGACCTCGACCTTGAACAGACCGCGAGCCAGGTTTGTTAGAATGTCGGCATTACCTTCTCGCATGTTGCCAAAATGGAAGTTTTCACCGACGACTACTATTGCGGGTTTTATCTGAAGATCGATCAACTTTACGAATTTCTCCGGCGTGTATCGCGAGAATACATCGGAGAAAGTGAAATAGTAAATGAAATCAATGCCGAGTTGCTCGAAGATCTCTTCCTTCTCCTCCCGCGGGGTCAGGCAGCAGATCGGCGTCTTTTTTAGAATGAAGAATGGTAAAGGGGAGAAGGTTATTATCCCAACTCTCTGATCTTTACCGGCCAGCTGCTTCAATCTCTTGACGATCGCCTGATGCCCTCGATGTACGCCATCGAAACTCCCGATGCCACAAACCGCTTGCTGCGTGATCGGGTCGCTTTTGTCGGTCAGCACTAACATGCCATTTCCTGCAAGATCGTTCCCAAACTGGACGCCTGCGATACGTCGTGCTCCCCAATCCGTGTTCTCCTGAGAGTCAGCAAGCATGCTCCTGGACCGATTGCCTTTCCGAAGTCATGTACGAGTGAACGGATATAAACGCCTTTGCCCACAACTGCTCTGAATTTCAGGAGCGGTGGGTCAGCAAGTTCGATGTCAAATGATTTTATGAATACCCGGCGTGGATTGACGGATATGAATTCATTCTTCCGACTCAGCTCATAAAGTCTTCTTCCACCGCGTTTGAGGGCAGAGAATCGCGGTGGAGTCTGCTGCACGACACCCACGAATTGCCGAGCAAGACGGTTTAACGTACTCAGATCCAGGTCCGTCTTCGAAGTTATAGCCGATACCTTGAGCGATCCCGTGATATCGTAGGTGTCGGTGGTTGTGCCGAGGAGAATTTCACCAGTGTATTCTTTATCCAGCTTTTGGATAGAATCAAACTGCTTGGTGGCCCGATCGAATAGTAGTATCAATAGACCACTGGCGAAAGGGTCCAACGTTCCTGCATGCCCAACTTTCTTTCTACTCTTCTGCAATATTCGTACGATCTGGAATGAGCTGAAGCCGACTGGTTTGTCAACCAGAAGAAACTGTTTCTTCGTATCATCTACTGTCACCATTATTGTGATCAGCTGTGTTCCTTAATCTCACGCAGTATTGCGGTGAGTATTTCTTTCTTTGCTTCGGGGATTGTTTTTTGTAGCCGGAGACCGGCGGCGAGGCGATGTCCTCCGCCTCCGTAGCGACGTGCAAGCTGGTCGACGTCGATGACGCCGTCGCTCCGAAGACTTATTCTCGTACCGCCCTTTTCTTCGCGGAGGAACATGGAGACCCTGACTCCCCTTATCGCTTCAAGAAAGGAAATGAAGTTCTCGGAATCGGACATTTCGGCGCTGCTCCGCTCGAGCATATCCTGAAAGAGATACATCATTGCCACACCGTCCTTGACTTCAATCGTACTCAAGACCTTAGTCAGGAGGGCCGTGCCGCCGAGCGTTTTTGCGTTCAGCTTCTTTACCAGAAGGTCTGGTCTCACCCCCAGGCCGACGAGTTCACTTGCGATCTGCAATGACTCCTTCGTCGTGTTAGCGTATACGAAGCCACCGGTTTCATTATATATGCCGCAGTAGAATATTTCGGCAAGGGATTTGCTGACCTTTATCTTGAGGCGTTTGAAGATGAAATATATGATCTCGCACGCAGATGAAGCTGTCTGATCGATGATCCGTAATGTGCCGAACGAATTGTTGCTCCGATGATGATCGATATTGATGATTGTTTTGTCCTTTAGATCCTGCTCCGTGATTTCCGGGAAGATTCTTGAAATGCCTGCGGAATCTACGGCAATCAGCAAGTCGAAATCAGGTGCCTTACGCGTGAACTTGAGATTACCCAGCAGAAACTGGTATTTGGCCGGGATGCGCGAATGGCAGAAGAGTACTGGCTCTTTCCTGCGGTAGTGTTTGACGAGATATGCTGACGCCAGGGCGGCGGCGATACCATCACCATCTGGATCACGGTGTGTGGCGATGACGATTCGTTTACTGCTCTTTATTATCCTGACTAATTTCGTCAATGAGTGCATCTATTTTCTTCCCGTATTCATAGCTGTTATCGATCTTAAATTCAATATCAGGTATATACTTGATTCTTACGCGGTTGGCCAATTCTGTGCGTATGTAGCCCTTTGCCCGGTTGAGTGTGGTCAACGCTACGTCCTTATCTTTCAGACTTGAGAAGTATACGGTTGCTTTCTTCAGGTCACTGCTGACGTCAACCGTAGTTACCGTTACCAGTCCGAGTCTGGGATCCTTGATCTCGTGCTCGATTATATCGGATACCGCACGGATCATGACAGAAGCGATTCGGTCTTTTCGCATTATATTATGGTGATGTCATAATTCAGCAGTGATACACCACGGAAGTTTTCCACATAATTCAACGCTGTACGTAGTGATGAATCTACGTGCTGCCTGCTATTACCACAGGTGACCATTCCGAGTTGTGTGCGCTGCCACAGTGATAGATCCCCGAATTCACAAATTGCCACATTATGGCGATTCTTCAACTTTTCCTTCAGGCTGACGACAATACGTCTCTTTTCCTTCAGTGATTGGCAGTTTTCGATGTGCAGATCGAGGTCACACCGACCGACGAAGAATCTATCTGACATCCTTGCCGGCGTGTTCCTCGATCTTATAGAATTGCATCACATCATCCTTCTGGATATCAGAAATATCCTCGAGCCCAATACCACATTCATAACCAGCGGCAACTTCTTTCACGTCTTCCTTGAACCTTTTCAGTGATACAACCTTGGCAGTAGCTATCTCTTTCTTTTCACGCATCAGGTGGGCGATACAATTTCTCAGGACCTTGCCGTCTTTCAAGTAACATCCGGCGATGACACCTGCCCGGGGAATATTGAATACTTCACGCACCTCGGCTTCGCCGATCAGGATTTCCTGCAGTTTCGGCTCGAGCATTCCGAGCATAGCGGCTCTCAGGTCGTCGAGCGCCTCATATATCAAACGGTAGGTCCGTATCTCTACACCTTCACGTTCGGCACTTTCCATTGCGTTTGCGTCCGGACCAACATGAAAACCGACGCATACTGCGCCGGACACTTCGGCGAGCAAGATATCCGAGACATTTATCTTACCAACGCCCTTATGTACAACTCTGACTGATACCTCTTCAGTAGTCAGTTCCTGCAGTTTCTCGTCGAGTGCTTCAGCAGAACCTGCAGTATCGGCCTTCAGCAGGATTCTGAGTTCCTTTGTTTCACCCGCTTGGATTTTCTCCTGGAGATTGAGTAGTGTGAGTTTTGACTTGGGCGCCAACCGCCGGCTACGGTCCATTAGTTCACGCTGCGCTGCGAGTTCGCGCGCCCGATGTTCGTCGTCAACCGCGAGGAATATCTCACCGGCCTGGGGCAACCCGCTGAAACCGAGGACGAGAACCGGTGTTGAGGGACCTGCTTCGCTCACCTTATCATATTTCTCATCGAGCAGCTCGCGGACTCTTCCGAAATGGGGTCCGCATACAAATGGATCGCTCTTGCTCAACTTTCCTTCCTGTACCAGAATCGTTGATACATTGCCCTTTCCGCGGTCGAGCCGTGCTTCGAGTACTACTCCCTTTGCGCTCTTATTAACGGGTGCCTTCAGGTTCAATTCTTCCGATTTGACCAATATCGCATCGAGCACGTCGGGTATGCCCTTGCCTTTAAGTGCCGAAACCTCGACGCAGATCGATGGGCCGCCGAAGTCCTCAATGACCACATTTGCTTTCGCGAGTTGTGTTTTGACCAAATTGACATTCGAATTCGGCAGATCGATCTTGTTGATGCAGACAATTATCGGGACATTGGCCGCCCTTGCATGATCGATCGCCTCAACGGTTTGGGGCATTACCCCATCATCGGCCGCAACGACCAGAATGACGATATCCGTTACCTGGGCACCCCTTGCCCTCATTGCCGTGAATGCTTCGTGACCCGGTGTATCCAAAAAGGTTATTATTTTTCCGTGATAAGCCACTTGATACGCGGCCATTTTTTGCGTGATCTTACCATATTCCTTCTCGGCGACATTGAGTTTTGTGATCGCGTCGAGTAGAGTTGTTTTACCGTGATCGACATGACCCATGACGGTGACCACGGGCGGGCGGTCGATCGATTCGATTTCTTCTTCGGTCTTTACCTGTTCTTCGATCGATACCGCTTTGATCTTGCAGCCCAGTTCATCGCAAATGACCGAGATGGAATCGATGTCAAGACGCTGGTTAAGACTGACCATTAACCCGAGATCCATGCATTTCTTTATGACCTCGCTGACCGGTTTACCCACTGCCTGGGCAAGTTCGGCGACGGTCATGAAGTCCGTAACTTCAACAACCTTTTCTTCGGGTTTGGCTTCGACCTTCTGCGGCATTTCACGTTTGTAGTGTTTTTTAGTTTCGCGTTTCTCTAGTTTTGCAAGTGTCGATTTTACCTTCTCTTTGATCTCTTCTTTGTTAATCTTCTTCTTCTTCTCTTTTGCTCTCGGCTTTGAATAGCGTCGGGTAAATTCCTTCCTGACGCGTTTCTTCTCTTCCGATATTTTCGATTTAATCTTCTTGATTTCTTCGTCGGTCAACGCCGACATGTGCCCCTTGGCCTTGATCCCGATCTCCTCAAGTAGTTTTATGAGAGCAGCACTTGATAGTCCCAGGCTCTTTGCGACGCTATGAACCTTCTTGGCCGGCATCTTCGGTCTCCTTTTCTTCCTTCGGTCTCAATGTCTCCAGTAATTCTTGCACGGCATCATCGTCCAGCGAGAGGAGGAATTTCAGTTCATCGACCGGTGCGTTGATGACCGTGAGTATATTCGTATATCCTTTCTCGATCAGAGCTTTCTTGAGTTTCTTGTTCAGCAGTTTGACATCTTCGATCTTCATATTGGCGAGTTCTTTTTCCTTTATTTCCTTTTCGTATTCGGACACTTTCTTTATTTCGATATCGACCTCACATAATCTCGATGCCAGGTCAACATTGACACCGTTCTTGCCGATCGCTTTCGAGTAATCGTCGTCCGGTACGATCGCGAGCACGTGGCCTTCGGCAAGAGAGATCACCTCTTTCACTTTCGCCGGTGAAAGGCTGCGCGAAACCTGTATGGTCGGCTCCTTACTCCACTGAATGACATCTATTCGTTCGCCGGAGAGTTCTTTGACCACCGATTGAATGCGGCTGCCGCGGTACCCGACACAGGCTCCGATCGGATCGACCTTCGGATCGATCGTCTGAACAGCGAGTTTTGCGCGGACGCCTGGTTCGCGGACGATCTTGACAACCTGAATGATGCCATCTTTAATTTCCGGTATTTCGTAGAAGAGCAGGCGTTCAAGGAATTTGGGGTCGGTCCTCGAGAGAATGATCTTGGGTCCCCACTGTGCCCGGTCGACGCGATGGACGACCGCGCGGATCGGGGAGTCCAGCCGGTAATGCTCTGACCTCATCATTCCGTAGCCGGGTATGACCGCTTCCACGGGGCCGAGATCAACGAGGATTTCGTTGCGGCTGACCACCTTCACGATGCCCTTGACGATCTCACCGATTTTCTTCTCGTACTCGGTCAGGATTCGGTTCCGTTCTGCCTCGCTGACTTTTTGCGTCAATGTCTGCTTGACCATTTCAATTGCAGTCCTGCCCAGATCTCCGATCGGAATCGGAATGCGAAAGACGTCACCTGTCTTGTAGCTTTCTTTCGTTTGCTGCGCTTCCTCCAATGTGATCTCCGTCTCCGGATCGGCGACTTCCTCGACGACTTTTTTTGTTATGAATATCTTTATGTCACCGGTTGATTTGTTGACGGTGACTTCTGATTCAGTGTTCTTACCGAATTTTCTTTTCATCCCACTTTCAATTGCTTCGGCAAGTGATTGCATTACATAGTCGAATTTAACGCCGCGCGCCCGGGCGACTGCTTTCATATTTTCGATTATCAGCTTAGTGTCATTTGTCATGTGTTCACTCCTCGACTACATTTGCTCGTTTGATCGACGCGAAGGGTATGATACGTTCATCTTTTCCTGATGCCACAACGACTCCGTTATTCTCGGTACCTCTTAGGTATCCCCTGATCTTTGTATTTCCAGTATCGATTTCAACAACGTTGCCGACCGCCCAGGTGAAGTGCTCAGGCTTTTTGAGAACGCGTTCGACGCCTGGCGAGGATACTTCAAGCGTGTAAGGAAAGTCCAATAATTCTCTTTCGTCGAGTTCGCGTGAAATGATCTTGCTTGTCTTCTGGCAGTCTCCGATCGTGACATTTCCTTTTTCTTTGTCGATGTAGACCCGTAGCGTCCGTGATATATCATTGTACTCAAAATCATAGAATCTCAATCCAATATCTCTGACGATCTCGTCGATGGTCCGTGCGATCTGGTCAAGATCCAAATTCCTATCCATTGATTCTCCGATAAAGCATATCTCTAATCTCGATGCATTTCGTTACCAGCTCGGTCTTGCTCGCTGTTATTATTTCACCTGTTTCTCTTATGCAGATATCGAGCTGATTATTCTTGATACCCTTAGGGCCAACCGTAATACGGATGGGGATGCCGATTAGATCTGCATCGTTGAACTTGATTCCAGCCGATATATCCCGGTCGTCTATAATAACCGAGAATTCAGCTTTAGTCAATAACTCGATCGCTTCCTTGCTCGTACTCGAGACGATATCTTCGTGCGGATTCAGGATCGTAAGGTGAATATCAAAGGGCGCTATCGATATCGGCCATACGGCACCGCGGTCATCGCTCTTTTGCTCACAGGCACAGGCCATTATTCGTTCGAGACCAATTCCGTAGCTTCCCATTATTATCGGTTTTGAGTTGCCCTTTTCATCCAGAAAATTCGCACCCAGGCTGATCGAGTACTTGGTGCCGAGTTTGAAGATATGTCCGAGTTCCAGCGCACTTTCGATAAGCATTTCACCGTCGCATTTTGGACATCGGTCGCCGGATTTGACCTTCCTGATATTTACGTATTTATCTATCTTGACGTCACGGTCCAAGTTCAACCCCCGGACATGATAGCCATCCCGATTTGCACCGGTAATCATGCCCCGTGCGCCGCGCAGCAGATCATCCGCGTATATCGTCAGTCTTTCCATACCGACCGGCCCAATGTATCCAGGTTGGGCTCCGAAGGTTGCTCTGATCTGTTCAGCGCTTGCCGGTTGGTAGTCGTGTCCAACCAGCCGTTGGATCTTGTCCTCACTTATCTCGTAATCGCCCCGGATCAATAGTAGTACCGGGTCTTTTCCGGCCGCGGTGAAGAAGATGCTCTTCACAAGATTCTGAGGTGAAACCCTGAGGAATTGTGTCACTTCCTCGACGGTGCGTTTTTCGGGCGTTGCAATCTGCTCGATCGGAAGATCATCGAATGACGCAGGTTCTCCCTTACCATCGGCGATCTGCAGATTTGCTCGATAATTGCATTGCCGGCAGATGGCAAGCTGGTCTTCACCGCCAGCGACGGTGGCCATGAATTCCTTGGATTCACCGGTTCCCATCAAACCGCCGGATGCATCGACGACAACGAAATCCAGGCCGCATCTCTTGAAGATCTTCTCATATGCTCGCTTGTGTAGGTTGAAACTATTGTCCAACCCAGCCTCATCGCAATCGAGGCTATAAGAATCTTTCATGATGAATTGTCTCGATCTAATTACCCCTGAACGCGGTCTTGGTTCGTCACGAAATTTCGTCTGTATTTGGTACCAGATCTGGGGTAGGTCCCGGTAGGACCGGATCATGTTACGCGCGGTGTCAGCGACAATCTCCTCATGGGTTGGACAGAGACAATACTCGCGGTCTTTGCGGTCTTTCAGCTGGAACATATCATCTCCAATCTCCTGCAAGCGGCCTGACTCCTCCCAAAGTTCCTTGGGTGAGATCGCGGGCATGAGTAACTCCTGTCCACCTATCCCATCCATCTCCTCCCGGATGATATTACTGATCTTCAGAAGAATACGCCAGCCGAGTGGCAAATATGTGTGAATCCCTGAGGCGACCTGTCTTATGAAACCGCCACGCAGTAGAATGCGATGGCTCTTGGACTCGGCTTCCTTGGGATCTTCACGCAGCGTGGCGATCAATGATTTGTCAAATTTCATAACTTGTAGTATATCACAAAATCATGAATATGTCAATACACGCGAGATGTCCTTGACTTTTGAAACCAAAACACTAAAATCTAACCATGGATGATCTAAACAGGTTGATTGACCAGACCATTTTGAAACCTGACGCGACCGGTGCGGACATTCAGAATTTCATCAAAGATGTGGAGAAATACAGGTTCTGCGCTGCGGTGGTCAATCCCTGCTGGGTTTCTGCCCTGGTCGGCAATCTGCCGGCTGATATTAAAGTTTGCAGCGTGGTCGGGTTTCCTTTTGGTGCCTCGACTACCCGCACCAAGGTTTACGCAGCTGAGGATTTGGTCAGCATGGGATGTGATGAGATCGACATGGTCATGAACATCGGTAGATTCAAGGAGAAGGATTTCAAGTACGTTGGGAAAGAGATAAAGATGGTTAAGGAAGCCTGTTCAGACCGGGTCCTCAAGGTGATCATCGAAACCTGTCTACTCGCCACCGATGAGAAAAAAGCCGCGGCAAACATTGTTCTGGAAAGTGGGGCGGATTTCGTAAAGACGTCGACAGGCTATTCGGTGCGCGGCGCAGAAATCGATGATGTAAGACTGTTACGTTCAGTCGTTGGCCCTGATTTCGGTGTCAAGGCTTCAGGCGGCATCCGAACCTATGAGCAGGCCCTGACATTCATTACCGCCGGTGCCAACCGAATCGGGACATCCAGCGGTGTGGCAATAGTTCGAGCCGCGGCCCTGGCAATGGGTGCGGAATAGCGAGAATTACCAATTCATACGAAATTTAAGGAGTTTATCGGCGCCATTAAAGAAGATTCTCTGTAGCCTGGGCAAGAAATAACCTCCGAAATACCGTAACTTTTCCAATTGACCCCTTGACAAATCACGATTTTTCAATATAATTAAGTAACAAACAGAAATATCCCGAAAGGAGGTGCCAATTTAATGACAAAAGTCACAGTTTATGATGGTGAATCTTTTGACAATGCCCTGCGTCGTTTCCGCAAGTCAGTGGAACGAGCCGGTATCTTGAGGGACGTCAAGCGACATGAAGTTTACGAAAAACCGAGTGAAAAACGTAAGAGACGTCTAATTTCGGCGCGTAAGAAGGAATGGAAGCGACAAAGGGAGGAGTTATAACCCGAACCCATGCCGAGGACGTCTTAGAACTGCCTAAAATCCTCAGATCACTTTCCAATTTCTGCTGTACTGGCCCAGGTAAGAACAGGGCGCTGGATTTGCGTCCCCTGGCTGACCAGGAGGCAGTAGAGCTTGAATTAGAGAAAGTCCAGAAAATAGATCGAACAGGAGAATCGGCCGATTTCTTTGTGCCTTTTGAGCCTGGAGATTTGCAGTCCAGGGTCAATGCAGAGGCTTTCCTCACTCTCGGGGATTTCATGGAATTGAGGAAATTCTTCAGTTCTGTTCGTTCTTTGCGAAATGAGTTCAAAACCAGCCGGCTGCAGGAGTTTTTTGCCGATCTGCACGATCACGGTGCTCTCCAGCATGAACTGGATAAAAGGATTGATGATAGCGGCGTCATGAAGGATGATGCGAGCCCCAAACTGGCGCAGATCCGCAATCGGAAGAAACGCGTCAACCAGAGGTTGAGGGACTGCCTGAACAATATGCTTAGGGCGCAGCCAGGTATGTTCACCGAACCAATTGTTGTGGAACGGGCAGGGCATTTCGTACTCCCGGTTCGCAGTAATTTCAAAAAACAGGTAAGGGGAATTATCCATTCTTTCTCTAACTCGGGGGAGACGGTGTTCATTGAGCCTGAAGCCGTTGCCGAGGACGCTGCTCTTGTCATGGAACTCGATGAGGAAGAACGTCTCGAGATCGAGGCGATTCTTCGCCAGCTCACCGATCTGATACGGAGTAATGTGAATGCTATCGAGGATGATATTGATTGTGTCGTGGACCTGGACCTGCTTTTTGCCAAAATGCGGTTCGCCAGAGACTTGCGCGCAAGTCGGCCTGTGTTTGACCGGGGGCTGCGTATGTTTAACGCGTTTCATCCGGTACTCAAGCGCATCAACGAGCAGGTTGTACCCCTCAATCTCGAATTGAATTCAGGCAAGCGAGTGCTCCTGATTTCCGGCCCCAATGCAGGCGGCAAGACCGTGGTACTTAAGACAGTTGGCCTGGCTGCCTTGATGGCAAAGTGCGGCCTTTTCATACCGGCCGATGAAGGCAGTTCCCTGCCATTCTTCGGTGAGATCTACGCCGATATCGGCGATGAACAGAGTATTGAATCACAGCTGTCTACTTTTGCAGCGCATCTGAAGCAGATCAAAACAGCACTCGAAGGTAACGGTAATTCACTCGTGCTGCTTGACGAATTGATGAGCCAGACGTCGGTTGAAGAAGGCTCGGCACTGGCTGCTGCTGTCCTTGATGAATTGAGCAGGGCAGAGAATGTGGTTTTGGCCACAACCCATAATGAGAATCTCAAGATATTTGTGAGCAACCGAAACGACATGCTCAATGCCGGGATGGAATATACGGATAGGCCAACCTACCGGCTCATCCTCGGTGTACCCCAGCCGAGCAACGCAATGCATTTAGCGCGTGCCCTCGGTATTAAGCAAGTCGTTTTGGATAAGGCATCGTCGTACCTTGACGAAGATAAGGTTTCTCTGAACAGACTCTTTGAAGACCTTTCAAAGGAACACAAGCTTGTCGAGGAAGAGCGCAAGAGATTGGCCGACCTTGTATCGAGCTATGAGTCGAAACTCTCTGCCTTCAATACCAAAAAGAAGCAAGAATCTGATGAAATGAAGGCGAAGTACCGGAATGAATTGAAAAAGGCAAAGAGAGACATTGAGCGATTGATCAAAGACTTGAGAAAGGAAGGTCCTAGACCGGATACGATACATAAGACACGTAGTTTTTTTAACGATAGGATGGAAACTGAGAGGCAGGCAGAGCCGTATCACCCCGGTGTCGGTGAATTGGTGAGAATTAGGGAACTACGGAGGATCGGTCAGGTCGTCGCTGAAAAAGGCGGCAAATACAAAATAAGTCTTGAGAACATCTACTATTGGGTAGAACCTACCGATATTGAATCGTTAAAAGAGAGAGGAGGAACGCGGGGTTGATCGAGCAGGAGAAGATCGAAGAGATCAAACGACAGACCGATATTGTCGATGTCATTGGTCGATATGTCCAATTGAAGAAGTTGGGCAAGAATTACCGCGGCCTCTGTCCTTTTCACAGCGAAAAGAATCCGTCATTCTATGTGAATCCTGAAAAGGGTATCTACTACTGTTTTGGCTGCAAAAAGGGTGGTAACGCCATTAATTTCCTGATGGAATATGAGAAGCTCGATTTTCCCGATGCGATAAAACGTCTGGCCAAGAATTTGGGTATCGAGATCGATACCACCAAGGGTTTGAGATACAAGGAACTCTATGAGGCGAATGAACTGGCTTGCCAGTTCTATGCTCAGTGTTTGTCAAAAGACATTGGCCGACGAGGCCAGGAGTATTTGACCAGAAGGAGCATTAAGCTCGATAAACTCCAGGATTTCCGTCTCGGTTATGCGCCGGCTTCGGGCGGCCTTACCACCTTCATGCGACAAAAAGGTGTTTCACCGGCGCGCCTGCAGCAGGCCGGACTGGTCTCGACCAACCGTGAACTCTTCCGGGATCGTCTGATCTTTCCAATATTCAATCTGTCCGGTAGAATAATAGGCTTTGGCGGGCGAGGTATCGACGATTATATTCAACCCAAGTATCTCAATTCTCCAGAGACCCCGATATTCAAGAAGGGTGAGGGCCTTTACGGCCTGTATCAGTCAAAGGAGCAAATAAGGTCAACGGGTGAAGTGCTGCTCGTCGAGGGTTATTTCGATTTGTTGAGCATTTATCAGTACGGTTTTGATAACATATGCGCTCCACTCGGGACTTCATTGACCGAACAACAGGCACTGCTTCTTTCACGGTTTGCCCGCAAGGGGATAATACTCTTTGACGGTGACCTGTCCGGGATAAAGGCGGCGCTGCGGGCTATCGGTCTACTGATCGACGCGCAGGTGGATGTCTTCGTAACGCTCCTGCCGGAGGACTCAGACCCGGATACTTATATCAATGCGCACGGTGCCGATGCCCTTCATGAATTGATCCGTGGCGCCGTCGATTTTTTTCATTTTTACCGTGGTGTCGTTAAGACGGATACCGTGGCGCAGGAGATCTCTTTAATCAAGGATCTGATCCAGATCATCGGTAAAATCAAAGACCCGATACGCTACGACCGGTATCTCAAGCATGCTGCCCATGTTTTTGATATCCCGGTTGATACAATACAGCGAGAGATCGACGGGAGACCAAAGGCACCGAAACAGCCAGTCCAGACTACCAGAATTTCCCAGGAAGAAGAGCTCATGGCAATGGTTCTGAACGGTCATGAACATATTGCACTGGTCAAGAAGTATTTGAAACCAGGTGATCTGGTCGAAGATGGCATCAAGAGGTTATACAAGAAATTGTTGAAGGCTGAGAATTTTGACATCACTGATTTGTCAGAGATCGTCGATGAGGCTCTGAGGGAAAGACTCCTTGCCGGGATCATGCGGGGCGAGCCGGTTTCCAGAGATGGCATACTGGGAGCAATAAAGAAATACAAAGGCCAGGTGATGGAGCAGAGGCTCATAAAGAAACAGAATGAAGCCTATAAACGCGGCGATGAAGCAGCAGGAGAACAATATAGCAAAGAACTCCTGGCATTGAAGAGAGAATTATTGAATATCAATGCCGAAGAGACCGCCGGCGAAGAGGAGTGAGGTTTCGGTAAACATATTACGGTATGATTGGTCAAAATAATGTTCAGAAAAGGAGATTATGAAGGTCAAAAAAGAGCTTTTAAAAACCAAAGATTCTAAGAAAATTATTGAAAAGGCGAAGTCCGAAGGAAGTATTTCGCTCAATGAGGTCGACAAGCTGATCCCGGAGGGCGCGACGGCCAAAGATATCGACCAGATCCTGGATACACTATCAAATTACGGCATCACCATTGTACAGGAAGGCAAGGAACATGTTGGACGTCGGCGCCCGAAGACTACGCTCAGACCCGAAGAACCAATCCGTGCATATTTCAAAGAACTTGCCAAGTATGACCTGCTGACCAAGGAGGAGGAATACGAACTGGCAGTCAAGATCGAAACCGGTTACCGGATGATCGAGCGGCAGTTCTTGCCCTACCCGTGTACGATCAATAAACTGATCGAAGTGTGCAAACAAGTTGAGAATTGCCATCGCAGTCTCGACCAGATCTCCAGAGTGGAAATCGAAGCCATGATGGACAAACGCGCTTTCTGGGCTGAACGGCAACGATTTGTGCGGCGGGTGAAGTCGATTGAGCGAGACTATAACTCACTGCTCCATCTCTACAGAAAGACAAGACGTGACAAATCCAAGACGCTCGGGTGGCGGATTTTTGAAAAGGAAGAAAGAATACTACGCAAGGTCAATGTTCTATCGCTGCAGCATGCTGTGGTCAATGCTGCGATACAGGCTTTTAAGGAGAACATTGCGCGTTTGGAGAAGGTGCTGCGTACCCTGCCCAGGTTGCGCAACCCCGATGAGATAAAGCAATACAAGAAGGACAAGAAACTGCTTACGGCCGCTCTGGGTGGCGACCACGATCACCTGTATGAGACATCGCGTATCGTAAAGGCATGGGAAGACCTGATCAATCGAGCACGCCAGCGAATGATCGAAGGCAATATGCGTCTTGTCATATCGATCGCCAAGAAGTACGTCAACCGAGGACTGGAGTTCGCCGATCTCGTCGGCGAAGGTAATAATGGTTTGATCAAGGCGGTTGAGAAATTCGATTACCGCAAGGGGTATAAATTCTCGACCTATGCTACGTGGTGGATCCGTCAGGCAATAACACGTGCGATCGGAGACCAGGCGAGGACGGTCAGGGTGCCCGCTCATATCCTTGACACGATGAACAAGGTCGCTCGCGCACAACGTGATATGATACAGGACCTCGGCAGGGATCCGACCGTCGAGGAGATCGCAGACCGATTGGATATACCCACGGACAAAGTCAGAATGGCGCATAACATTGCGTTGATACCGATTTCTCTTGATAAGCCGATCGATGATGAAGAGTCGAGTTTTGTAGGTGATTTCATCAGTGACCCAATGGGTGATTCGCCCTCAAGGCGTGCGGCGATATCGATTCTCAAGGACCGCTTTAACGATATCTTGAGGGACCTGCCAAAAAGGGAAGAGAAGATCATCCGGCTGCGTTTCGGTCTCAACGATGGTCTACCCAGGACGCTTGAAGAAGTGGGCAGGATGTTCAATATAACGCGCGAGAGAGTAAGACAGATCGAGGCAAAGGCATTGAAGAAACTGCGCCATCCGACTCGATTGCGCAAGCTGCAGATGTACAAGGACCTGATCAACTGATCAGGGTCATTCCACCTTTCATTCGTTTTGCTGCGCTGCTTTGTGGCTGTTCAAGTCGCTTGACACTTCTTTCGTTCTGTATATAATTGGCACATGAAAAGGTCAATCAGCGTTCTTAAAAACATCCGGAAGTCAACCAACAGGCGGATCGTCAACCGAAATAAGAAGAGGAAGTTAAAGGAAGCAATCAAGAAACTGAAGAAACTTCGTACAAAGAGGTCCGCCATGAAAGCTTATCCTGGCGTCCAGGCGATTATTGACAAGTCGGTCCAGGATAGGATCATTACCAAGAATACTGCTGCGCGTCATAAGGCGCAGTTAATGAAGCACATAAGCACCCTTAAATAACCTCAGGGGTCAGTTCTGGCCCTAAGTTCAAGGGAATATTTTCCCTACGCATTTGTATTATATTTCAGAAGGAGGTTATAATGAAAAAGATCATACTTATCATCATAATAGTGACTTCGTTGAGTATCGTGTCCGGAGTAAATCTGGACCGTCAACCCGATGCGCTGCGCATCGAGGTACCGGTTGAAGACATGAAGGGATCATTCGGGAGGATCGATGTCGATATTGTTGACGTGAATGATGAAGTCATCGGTAGCGCTCATAAATATGTTTATGTTGGGACGGATTACCATTCAGTGGTGTTCAAGGTGGAATTGCAGAAAGAGCCGCGCGATAGGGAACTACTGCGGGTTGCGGTCAGATTCAAGGGAGAAGAGCTCATCTATTCTTTGTATCAGCTGGAGGACCGGATGATAGTCCAGGTTCTCGGCCAGAATGAATTCATCCGTGGCATAGTGGTCAGTCATCGAGTCATCGTACACAACCAGAGGAATAATGCTCCGATTGATGGTGCACGCGTGAGAGTGACCATGAAGACCGGCACCGAAGAAAAAGTGGTCTTCGAGGGCGTCACGGACCGGACCGGGTCCTGCGAGACGAATTTCGAATTGCCCCAGGATGTGAAGGAAGCCGATCTCAGTTTCGACATTGCATCTACTTTTGGAAAGGATCGATACGATACAAGCATCCGTATTCTGAGCGGTAATTTGACCTACCTGGTTACTGACAAGCCGGTCTATCAACCCGGTCAGACGATTCATATTAGATCACTTTCTCTACGCCGGCCAGATCTTAGGCCGGTCGGTAAGAGAGCAGTCCTGTTTGAAGTTGAGGACAGCAAGGGGAATAAGGTCTACAAAGAGGATGTTGAGACCGATACGTTTGGCGTTGCGTATGCAAGATTCGTGCTCGCCGATGAAGTCAATTTTGGCGATTATACGATAAGAGTGATTCTTGGGAACGATAAGGTAGAGAAGAATGTCAACGTTAAGAAGTACGTACTGCCGAAGTTCAAGATCGTACTGACGACGGAGAAGGAATACTACATGCCAGGTGAGGAGATTGAGGGTGACGTGGTGGCAGAGTATTTCTTTGGTAAGCCCGTTGCCGATGGTAAGGTGAGGATCACGACCTACAAGTTCGATATCGGTTTTCAGCAAGAAGCTGTCGTTGAGGGTCGCACTGACAAGGAAGGCCGCTTCCACTTCCGCTACCGTTTGCCTGATTACTTCGTCGGCCAGCCGTTAGAACAGGGCGACGCCTTTGTCCGTCTCGATGTCGAGGTGATAGATCCGACAAATCACAGCGAGAAGGTTTCGGCAAAGAAAAAGATCGTGGATGATATCATCAGCCTCGCGGTCATACCCGAGGGTGGATTCCTACGGCCGAATCTCGAAAACCGTCTTTACGTACTTGCAACTTATCCTGATGGTTCACCGTGCCTTGCGAAGGTCCGGATGCATGTCGGTGGCGTGCGGCTCGATGCTCGGACGGATGACTATGGAATTGCCGAATTCGCGGTGACTCCACGTGACCCGAAGACCCTCATCGAAGTCAGCGCCGTTGACGACAAGGGCGAGAGTGCTTCCGTTGAGAAGACTTTTGAACTGGATACGGCTCAGGACCAGATCATATTGAGAATGGCACGTGGCATATATAATGTCGGCGACGCAGTCGACCTACGCTTCCTGACTACCAAACGGTCAGGTCGTGTTTATTTTGATGTCATTAAAGATAACCAGACGGTCATGACCAAGTCCGTTGACGTCAGGAATCACCGAGGGCGCTACAAACTGCACCTGACGCCCGACCTCAGTGGTTCGATCTGGCTCCACGCTTACATCGTGACTCGGGCAAGCGATATCGTGCGTGATACGCGTTTCTGCTATGTCAATGCCGCCGACGACCTACATATCAAAGTGAGCACTGGACAGGATGAATATGCTCCGGGCGAGGATGGTGAGATCTCTTTCACCGTTACCGGTCAGGATGGTCGGCCGAGGGTCGCTGCGCTGTGCGTGGCGGTCGTGGATGAGGCGGTCTTTGCGGTCTCTGAGCTGCAGCCTGGCCTCGAAAAGGTGTACTTCAAACTCGAAGAAGAGATAATGAAACCGCGCTATGAAATTCACGGGTTTACACCGGTAAGTATTGTGGAGATGAAAGCGAGGGAAGCGCGGGCTGAGAATGTCATGTTCTCAACCCTGGTTCCTAAAGACCACTATCCGGTGAGTTACACCACGCCTCAAATCGTCACCGAGAAGATACAGGAGGCATTCTTCACGAAATTGGAGGAAGCCAGATTCAAGATATATGAAGCCCAGAATGAGTATTTCCAGAAGCACGGCGAGTATCCCAAAAGTGAGGAAGCCATTGATCTTTTCATCAAAGAAGGCATGCTAATGGAAAAAGAATTACTCGATCCGTGGGGCAGGAGATACCACGTACGCTCGCCCGAAGAATATTTTCAATACTTTACGATCGCGTCGGCCGGGCCAGACGGGATTATTGACAACAATGATGACGTGAACGAGATGATGTGGGATGAAGGGATATTTTTTGCCGAGGAAATGGATGCAATGTTGCCGGCGGCAGCAGGTGTTCGAGCCAGGAGGGCAGTGCATATCAAGAAGTCGGGAACAGGAGTGCAGCAGCCGGAAAAGGAACCGCGCGTGCGCGAGTTCTTCCCGGAAACCTTCGTGTTCGAACCGGCGCTCATTACCGATTATGACGGTACAGCAAGGCTCAGTCTGACCATGCCTGATGCGATAACGACCTGGCGCATAACGACGTTTGCGTCGTCTTCGCACGGTGAGTTGGGTTCGATCCTCGCACAGCTCCGCGTATTCCAGGACTTCTTTGTCGACATTGACCTGCCGGTTGCGCTTACCGAAGGGGATGAGATCTCGATACCGGTCGCGCTCTATAATTATCTGCCCAGGGAACAGGAGATAAGGCTTGTGCTGCAGAGTGAAGAGTGGTTCGATATCCTCCAAGAATCTGAGATCGTCAGAAAACTCGCAAAGGATGAGGTGGGCGTTGCGTATTTTCCGATCCGGGTGAAGACGATCGGCTACCATTCGATACTGGTGAGGGCCTATGGCGAGGTTAAGTCAGACGCGATCAAGCGCACCGTTGCCGTCATGCCCGATGGGAAACTATACGAGGACATTGTTTCAGACCGACTGACTGACCGGGTGTTGAAGAACATCTCATTCCCGGCAAACTCTATCGAAGGAGCTAACTGGATGGGCCTGAAGATCTTTCCGGGAATTTTTTCGCAGGTCGTTGAGGGTCTCGACAAATTGCTGGGCGTTCCGTTCGGCTGCTTTGAGCAGACGACATCGGTCACCTATCCTAATATATTGATACTAAATTACCTCAGACAGACCGGGCAGATAAAACCGGAGACTGAAATGACAGCAGAGGAATACATCAGTCTCGGTTATCAGCGTCTGGTGACATTTGAAGTACCTGGCGGAGGTTTCTCCTGGTTCGGTGATGCACCGGCAAACAAGATACTGACCGCCTATGGTTTAATGGAATTCAATGACATGGCTCGTGTCTATGACATAGACCAGCGGATCATTGACCGCACGGCAGAGTGGTTAAAGGACCAGCAGAACAAAGACGGTTCCTGGTTGCCAGATGCACAGTACCTGCATGCCGAATCATGGGGTAACATTCAGAAGAGCGAAATTCTTCCGACCGCTTACATCTGTTGGGCACTTGGTGAGATCGGTGATCGCGGCTCTGCCGTGCAAAGTGGTTTGAACTTCTTGAAGAATAATCTGAACGCTGCCAAGGATCCATATATGCTCGCGCTCGTAGCGAATGCCTTCGTTTCGATCGAGCCGAATTCGGCGACGACGGTCGACGTACTGAAGCGCCTCGTGGGTATGGCAAAACGCGATAAAGACGCGGCATATTGGTCTTCAGATTTGCCTTCCATAACCTTTACGCGCGGTGCGGGAGCGGATGTTGAGGCGACCGGACTCGCTGCGTATGCTTTGATCAGATCAGGCAAGTATACGGATGTCGTGAGCGAAGCATTGACGTATCTGATTCGTGCCAAGGACAAATCTGGCATATGGTACACGACCCAGGGTACGATCATCGCATTGCGCGCGTTCGTTGCCTCATTGGGCAGCACGAGTGAGGATGTCGATGCCAGGCTGACGGTCATCGTCAACGGGCAGAAAGTGTCGGAATTCAAGGTTGACAAAAGCAATGCCGACCTCATGCATCAAGTTGATCTGGGAAGCAAAATCGGCGCTCAGAACACCGTCGAGGTCGTTGTCAAGGGCGAAGGAAGTTTCCTCTACGAGATCGTGAGCAGGTACTATTTGCCGTGGGAGATCGTTCCCAAAGGCGACAAACCTCCGTTTGCCATCGACGTCAAGTATGATCGGACCGATCTTCAGATTAACGATATCGTCGACGTTGATGTCGAGGTCCAGCTGAAGCGGCCAGGTCGTGCGCAGATGGTGATGGTTGATCTCGGGATCCCGCCTGGCTTTGATGTTCTGACCCCAACCCTCGATGCACTCGTTGGCAAGAAGATCCAGAAATACAGCATAACGCCGCGACAGATCATCATTTACCTCGATGAGGTCGTATTTGGCGCGCCGGTCAAGATCTCATACGGGCTCCAGGCGAAATACCCGATCCGGGCTAAGGTGAGGGCTTCGCAGGTCTACGAGTACTATAATGTTGAGGACAAGGCATTCAAACCACCAATTGAAATAAAAGTTGCCATGTAATAGGTATCTCTGGGGCCGGGCAGTTCGTGTCCGGCCCTTCCATATACTCCTTGACGCAATCCAATATCTAGATATAATAGAGCAATAGAATATTGCGCTAGCGAAACGCGCTGCGCGTTAAATAAATTGGCGACAAACAAAGGATAGATAAAAGGACGAAGAATATGAGAAATTACGAAGCAATGTTCATTTTTCATCCGGAATTATCTGATGATAAAGTAGAACAGAGCCTTCATGCTGTCGAGAAGATCATCAAGGATAATGCTCAGGGAGACTTGAAGACCGAGAACCTGGGCAAAAAGACACTCGCCTATCCGATCAGAAAATTGAACGAAGGATACTATGTGAACTACCTCTTTGAGGCACAACCGGCCGCCATCGACAAGATCAGAGCAGAGTTGAAGCACAGCGAAGATATTTTGCGTTTCATTATCTTTGTAAAGGATTCAAAAAAATGAGCGATCTTCGATTAGGGTATCTTAATTCGGTTCAGCTGATCGGTAGGTTGGTTGCTGATCCTGAGCTGCGGTATACGCAGAAGGGTGCGCCGGTTTGCGATTTCCGTATCGCTTCGAGCCGTCGTTATAAGAATCGGGAGACCGGCGAGCAGCAGGAGGAGACACTATTCATCAACGTCGTTGCCTGGCGGCGGCAGGCCGAGCTGGCGAACGATTTCCTAAATAAGGGTAGTGCAGTTTTGATCGAGGGCAGACTGAGGTCACGCCAATGGGAATCAGCTCAGGGAGAGAAACGTTCGGCGATCGAGGTCGTGGCGCGTCGCATTCAATTCCTTGATTTACCACCATCAGGTACAACGACAACAGAGCCAACGTCCGATTCAGATGAAGAATTGAAGGACGATGGTGCGGTTGACACGCCATTCTAACGCGAAAGGAGAGAAATGCGGAAGAAGTGTCGTTTCTGTAAGGAACATATGGACGAAATCAGCTACAAGGATACCTCAATATTGAAGGGTTTCATCAACGAACGCGGTAAGATACTTTCATCCAGGATCACGGGCGTGTGCTCTTTTCATCAACGCCGGCTTTCACAGGCTATCAAGAGGGCACGCGAGATCGCTTTACTGCCTTACGAGACAAGATGAAAGTAATACTCCTCAAACCAATGGACAGAATCGGCAAGCCCTTTGATGTAGTCGAGGTGAGCGATGGTTTTGCAAGGAATTTTCTCATTCCCAGAAAGATTGCCATGAAAGCCACCCCTGGAAATCTCAGGGGCTTGGAGAAATCCAAGAAGAGATTCTCCAAACAGATGGACAAGATCCGTTTGATGAGCATGGACCTTGCCGAACGGATAAACAACCTTTCGGTGAAAACGACCATCAAAACGGGCATGGATGGTAAGGCGTTTGGTAGTGTTACGTCCGCAGACCTCGCGTCACTGCTGCAGGCCGAGGGAGTCGAGGTCGAAAAGAAAGATATAATGCTGAAGGAACCCTTGAAGCAGCCGGGTGTCTATGATATCAAGGTTCACCTTGGAGAAAACATAGAAGCAGTATTCAAGCTTGCGTTGTTGGAAGAAGGGGTGTAGGATTCTCGAGGTTTTTGTAAACGCGGTCATCGAAGACCAGCAATGGCACACTTATGTAGTACTTCTCAAAGAAAAATTCGGTGAAAGAACACTTCCAATATGGATTGGCGAAAGCGAGGCCATGGCGATAGCCCTCACCCTTGAGGGGGTGAAGCCCAAGCGTCCTCTAACACATGATCTTCTAAAATCGATCCTCGACGCTTTCCAGGCAAAGGTGTCGAAGATCGGTATCGTTGATCTGAAAGAAGAGACATACTATGCCAAGATATTTGTCGAACTTGATTCAAAGGTCTTCGCGATCGACGCTCGTCCTTCCGACTCGATCGCCCTTGCATTACGTACGAAGAGTAGTATATGGGTCAATGATGAGATAATAAATCACAACGGCATCGTGCTGCAGGGTGACAAGACCGTTGATGAGTTGAAGAGGCGTCTGCGTAACACCAAACCCGAATCATTTGGTGAGATTGATTTCAATAAGTAGTATCAGAAAGAAATTTGAAACCAAGAAGAAACATCATCGACCTTGGTAAACTTTCGCCTACCGAGCGAAAGATGGTCAACGAAATACTCCAGATCAAGGAAAGAGAAGTGAATAAGGTAATGATACCGAAGAACGAGGTCGTTGCCCTAGCATACGACAGGACGCTCCATGAGGCTGTCGCTACGTACAAGAAGTATCATTACTCCAGATATCCGATCTACCTTGATGAGTTTGATCGGATCGTTGGCGTTCTTCATATCAAGGATATCATTTCGTTCTGGAATGATTTTCGGGATTACCCTGTTGTCGAATTCGTCCGTTTGCCTCACTTTGTTTATGAGGATAAATCCGCCCTGAGTGTCTTTTTAGAGTTGCAGAGATTGAGATTATCGCTGGCGGTTGTGATCGACGAATTCGGGGGCGTTTCGGGGATCATTACGGTTGAGGACTTGATCGAAGAGATCGTCGGCGACATCGAAGATGAATTCGACAAGAAGAAAAAGCCTTTGATCGAGAAGATATCCGAGAGTGAGTATTATTTGAATACGAGGATGGAAATAGACGACTTCGCTGAGAAATTCGGCGTATCAATAGATGAAGATGATGTATCGACAGTAGGCGGTTTGATCATCAAATATGCAGATCGTATACCGCGGGTCGGGGAGGAGATCGAGTACAGGAATTTTACATTCAAGATAATCGAAGCAACCCGCAGGAAAATCAGCAAAGTCCGACTCAAAATCCACTGACGAATCTGTGATTCGTCGATTCACCTGGTGCTTCAGCACATTGATTTTGT
>CP070802.1:944503-978435 GCA_020343595.1 Caldifarciminota bacterium
TCAAGATATCCTGCAAATCCACCAAATCCGACCTCAGCGCCGAGTCCACCATGCAGCTCGATTTGTGAATACATATCCTGCATGTTGCGGTACCATATGCCCGTGACGATGTACGGTTGAACCATACCAGCCATTGGAATGTAGACAAGTACATCAGCATTCACACCCGTCCCAAAATGCATCCACGTCATATCCTCTACCAGATCAATCTCTATCACTCCCATACGGAGGCCGAGAAATGGAAATGGTTTGCACATTACATCAGCCCTGATCGAGAAATACGGGTCTGTATCTTCGGGTCCTGCGAGATTATCATATCTTGCACCCAGGCCGATCGAAAACCCATATAACCCACTTAACATTCCCGCCGCTACGATCAATGCAAAAAGCTTTTTCATCATACCTCCTTTTTCATTATGGCATTATACCAACTATTTATTGTTTGTCAAGGGCTTTGTGATACTGTCATTCTTGCCCTTACGAATCAACATAAGACCTCAAGAACCGCTACCTTTTGTTCCATTCAATAATCCTAATCTGACCTTCTGTCTTTTATCACCGACAGAATGTACTCGGATGAAATTGGCGTTCCAATATTGATGATATTGAGCACCCAGCGCTGCTTGATCCTGCGTGCTACCACGAGCTTCGACCCGTCATCGGATATCCTTGGGTTCCAATCCGCCCACTCATTGTTGGTCAGACGTGCAAGCTGCCGGTTTCTGATGTTGTAACGGTATATTTCCCATTCGCCATCCTTCTCCGATTTAAAAAAGAGATTTTCACCGACCATCGTCGGATCATTATCATCGGCTTCGCTTGACAAAAGCAGCTCAACACCCCCACCATCTCTGCGCATTACGTAGATGTCCTCGCTCTCACCTCTTTTTGATGAGAAGACAATCGATTGACCGTTTGCCGTATACTTCGGGAACCCATCCCAGTATTTGTTGTCAGTAAGCCTACCGATCTTACCGCTCTTAATATTGATAACGTATATCTCCCATTTGTAGGGATCATCCATATTTGACACAAAAACCAGGTCCTTACCATCCGGGGCAAAATCGGGCGCGAGGTCCTGTGCCAGATTATCGGTCAACTTACGCAATTCGTCCTTGGCAATGTCATAGAGGTACAACTCTTCATCGCCATCCCGGTCTGACACAAAAGCGATCGACTGACCGTCGGGAGCGAAAACCGGATCCGTATTCATCCCCCCAGTCACCACCCGTTTCAGATCGCTTCCATCCAGATCTGTCAGATAGATGTCTGCACGGTCACGCCGTGACGCTGCGATCGCCAGCCGGTCGCCGCTTGGATTGAATGCACCCTTGAATTGATTCATCCTTTTCATTTCGATCACACTGGAAGGATAGGGCTCAATACCGAGCAGCGTTGCCATCAACACCCTCAGTTCTGGATCATCTTTCAAGTTCGAACCCGATTCACTGACTTTGACAAAATGATCAAGTGCAGGTTCAGTGGAATCGAGAGCAGCATAAGTCAAACACAGATAATAGTGCACATCAGGATTGAATTGATCTTTTCCCAGCGCATTGTTCAATTGCTTAATCGCAGTGTCGTATGCACCTTTGTCGAACGCCTCCTTACCGCGCTGAAAGTCATTCTTACGTGCACAAACGACAACGCTGCAGACGAACAACACTAAGAGAATAACTGAACACCAGTATTTACTGTTCATACTCCGTCCTTTTTTCCATGTTTTTTCATATTTGCATAAAGCCTTTTGCCTGTCCTGAAAGCAGCTACAAATCCCGCAATATCTGCACAGCCTTTACCCGCAATATCGGACGCAGAACCATACAGGGGTGAAAGTCTGATTATTGGCAGTCCGAGGGTGAAATTCAAACCATCCCTCTTCGATTTTAGATAAACCATTGCCTGGTCATGATATATTGCCAAATACCCGTCAAAAACCCGATTGAACAGAGTGTCGCCTGCGTAGGGACCGCTCACCCTTACTCCCTTTCGCCTCGCCAGCATAATGCCCCTTTCTATTTCTTTATCTTCGCCAAGGCTGAACTCGAATGCGTGCGGGTTCAATGCCGCGACGCCGATCTCCGGTTTAGAAATGCCAAAATAGCGCCTGAGCCCATTTTGGAAGAAAGAGATGCGATCAGCGATCACTTCTGCCTTCAGTCTTCTGAAAACATGTTTCAAAGGTTCATGGACCGTCAACAACATGATCCTCTTGTCCCGCCACAGACCGGTCATTGCATAGTCGTTCACCTTGAAGAAATCGGCAAAATACTCGGTATGGCCGATGAAGCCGGGTACGATCTTACGCATGGTCTTTTTTACGATGGGAGCCGTGATGACAATATCTGCGCCTGATTTCAATACTCCCTGGATCGACCGCAGGGCGACACGGGCTGTGGAGGTCGTTGACAAGCCGTATGTGAATCTGATATTGTCGCTGACATCAACGATATGTGGTCTGATCTTCCTATAATCACCCATGAGATGCAGATCTCGAGCAGTTTTGCTCAATATCTCTACATTTCCATAGATTGAATAGTCGCCCAAGCCCTTCAACTTGGGAACCGTCCGCAATA
Source organism: Caldifarciminota bacterium (assembly GCA_020343595.1). Taxonomy (GTDB): domain Bacteria; phylum Hydrothermota; class Tepidihabitantia; order SM23-42; family SM23-42; genus SM23-42. The sequence continues at coordinate 947,080 of CP070802.1, forward strand.
CGAGTTCTGGGCCGATTCCCGAAGGATCGCCGATCGTGATACCGATTCTCATTATTCGCCCACGCGCGGCAAGACATTGCGGTACAATGCCCAGCAGTGCAACCCCCTTTGAATGAACATCAATGCTGGCTCTCCATTTCTACATAGTACATATCGACCTCGTTCTTCTTCACGTTACGCTGTGGCAGCATCAAGACCCTGTACTTGTTCAATCCCTTCATGGTTTCTATTTCAATGACGTCACCAACAACCACGTGCTTCGACGGTTTGGCATATTTCCCGTTGAGTTTGACGAAATTCTTCTCACACAGGTCTTTCGCTACCTGACGCTGTTTCAGAAGCAGTGTCTTCTTTAAAAACTGATCTATACGCATGCCAGATTATAGAAATATCGACCCTGAAGTCAACAGCAGATAGGGGCTTGACAAATCATGTATATTGTTTATAATTAAGTACTCAAAAGGAGGTCTATAGCGACATCTTAGATGTGGGTCAAAGGAGGCCTTTAAAGACACCTTAGATGTTGGATGTCCCGTAAGACTGAGCTCATAACTGCCGTTGTTGGTGATGCGCTGTTGCTTTCAGCAGCATTTTTTGTCAGCTGGAAGTCATCAGACATTGACTATTCCATATTAAGCGCCCGGGCGATCACTGCCAATGCCATAATACTGATATACTGGCTCTTCTTGTTCCAATCTGCCAACCTCTACCTAACGCGCGCAAAGATCCAATTGATGACAGAACTATTCAGGATGTTTCAGGTCATAGTTATCGGGCTTATCGTAATCATCGCAACCGCCCTCATAATAGAGATCGATTTCATAAGAGTAAGGGGGTTCGGGCCGGCCTATGCCATTGCTCTTTCTTCCCTGCTTGTCTGGCGATTCTTCTGGCGAGGCCTGGTCGGCGAATACATCAAACCCCACCCCGGTAAAGTAATCATATTCCATAACGGCGATGTAACCACTGACCCAGGCCAATTCAATGTCGTCAGAAGAATTAGTCTAAGCAGATACCGAGAGTCACATGAACAACTCTTCAGCAGCAACGACATCGACGGAATACTCATCGATAGCAATGGCATACACAAAGAAGAAGTGTTGAAAGTGATCTCGAATTTTGCCGAAACAAAATACGAGATATACATTTCTCCCAAGCTCTACCCAATTATCTACCACTATTCACTGGTTGAGAAAATGGATAATTCCCCATTTCTCAAGGTAGTCTTCCATCCGCTATCTCGCTGGGATCGCTTCCTCAAAAGAGTAATCGACATCGCAATCTCTGGAGTATGTCTGATCGTATTATTCCCAATTCTTACGTTATTATCTATACTAATTAAACTTGATACTCCCGGACCGATATTCCACAAACAAGGTAGGGTGGGTCTACGTGGTAAGAAATTTACCCTGGTGAAGTTCCGCTCAATGATCAGCGATGCCGAGAAACACACCGGTCCTGTCTGGGCTGAGAAGAACGACAAGCGAATAACCAGATTAGGACGCATAATGAGACCTTACCGCCTCGATGAACTTCCTCAGTTCATAAACGTACTGAAGGGTGAGATGAGTTTTGTCGGACCCAGGCCAGAGCGGCCAGCCTTTGTCGAACGTTTCAGGGAGAGCATCCCCTTTTACGGTTTAAGATTGACCGTTCACCCCGGGATCACTGGCTGGGCTCAGGTAAAGCAGGCCTATGATCAATCCCTTGATGATGTGCGAAAGAAACTGGAATTCGACCTGGAGTATGTTAACAATATTTCAATCCAGCTGGACATGAAGATCTTCCTAAAGACGTTGCTGACAGTGCTGAAGAGAGAAGGCGCCCATTAGGATTCACAAAACCCCCAAAAAATCGGGCCTAAACCCACCTGCAAATCAACCCTTGACAAATCGAAAATATTCATTAGACTTAAGTATATGAAATACCTTACATCTTTGCTGATCATCTTCAACTTACTTGCGGCCAATGGCCTTGAAGATTATCTTGCAGACAGAATAGAAAATATCAATGAAGACCTTCTCCGCTCATATATACAACCACTCGTCAATGCCTTTGGGACCGGGATTTCAACTGGCTTATTTCAATCCGCCTATAGTCATGATATCCTTGGCTTTGATGTCGGCTTACGTTTGATGTCCATCCATATACCCGAAGCCTCGCGATATTTTAACGGTATCGCCCTCGCCTGTTCACTCGCGATGGATTCTCTGGTCTACTACGAAATCCCCCTCGAGAACCTGAGCACGGTATTCGGGCCGGAACAGGAAATAGACCTGCCCATATCAGGTAATTCAATCGGTATACCAACAAACATACCCACGGGCTTCAACATCTCGAGTGCGCCATTGGTGGTTCCTCAGGTAAACATCGGTCTCGTATTCGGAACCGAGCTGGCAATCCGATACGTTCCGTTCACATTTGAGGGATCACGAATGAACTTTGTTGGTATCGGCATCAAGCAGGAACTAACCAAATTTCCATTGTTCAAGCCGATCGGTATTCCCTTTGCTATAGCCATAGGTGGTGCATACCAGAGATTCAACATCCAGAACCGAGACAGAAGAGCCATCGCAAATACCAGCACGTGGAATCTACAGGCGCTCGTGTCAAAGCGTATCGGACCACTCGAACCAGTGATCGGTGTGGGCATAGAGAATACACGTGCCTACTTCAACTATGTGTTCGAGTACGATATCCCGGATACTCTGAACAACATACCTAACGAACTGATCACGGTTGAGCAAGAGGTCACTTTCCATCTTGAGAGCCAAAGTCGTTACCGCAGAATCATCGGATGCACCCTGCATTTGGGGCACCTCTATTTTCATTACGACTATAACTTCACACCTTATTCGACTCACAACGTCATAATCGGCTTCAGCTTCCGCTAAAGCCAGAGCAGCATAATCATCAACTGCGCGTAACAATCTTCTATTTGCTTGCCGGCTAACGCAGTAAAATAAGACCGAGTTCAACGACCAATGCCAGCAGTGCCAGGATCAGGAACAGCGCCGACAGATCACTTCCAGCCAGATCCGTTTCAGGATCCACCTTACGAATATTCAGAACCGCTGTCCGCTCCGCGCCAAGTGAATGCAGATTACCTTCCGCGTATCCGACATTCACACACAGGGTCTCACCGTCATGGACATGAAACCCGGGTATCTTGAAACGATCACCGCTCTCCAGTAGATCACCGGTTGGCGTTCTTACCGACCTGAACGGCGCAACGTCGTCACCAACATGCAATTCCCTGCGGCTTGCATCAGTCGTGAAATTCACCAGTAGCCGCAGGATCACCGGTACGAACGATGATTTGTATACGAAATCTGTATATTGCGGAAGCATTCTGCCAGTGATGACAACCTTATTACCCCTTACGATGACAAATGGATCACCCGTCGAAAAGCGCGACAGTACACCGTCCCGTGCAGTGACTTTAGTATACTGGTAGAACTGCACCTCCCTCATCACCTGCTCGTCTTCGAAGATACTGAATATTCGATGGCTCGTATCGACCCAATCAACAATGACATAGCCCTTCGGCAATACGTTCTCCTGGATGATGCAAATTTCGGAGAGCACATTATTCAAATTCTCACCCGTACTATCACCCAGGTTCACGACCAGACCAGTACCGGGTCGCGACAGAAAGTCATCGAGCCTGAGCCGTTCACTGTTCGATATTTCCCTAACACCGGAAAGGATCACAACATCATATCTTCGTAGATCAGCATTGCCTATTGTGCTGGTAGTTTTGATTTCGAAAGGCATATCCCTTCCAGATTCGGAACGAAGGGCAAGAAGGTAATATAGACTATCACCGATTAGCAGCACTTTGATGTTCTGTGGCAGTTGTTTGTTGAAGTAGTAGATATTATCAGGCAACAGACTGTCATCGAAGATTTGGACTTTACCACGTACATATTCCATGGGTATTTCCAGATCCAGGACAGCCTCAGCATGGGGGTTGAGGACATATTCATTCTCAAGATAGTAGTCTCCGCTGCTGATTCCCATCTTGCCTGACCACGTACGTGGCGAGTGGCTTTTTAGTACTACACCCAGCGTATAGTTCTGCAGAGGAACGGCCACCGGGTCTTTCAGCTGCACATCTGAAATACTGATGTTGCCCCCGGCAGGCACGTGCACCCATATGAACTGACCCTGTGAGGCCACGCGGGTAGGAAAATCCCGGAAGTTCTCGACCTGGCCATCACCGACGTAGACATACTCAATATTGTGTTTCGGCGCAATTTCTGGCACTCTCTCAATGGCTTCCCGGATCCTCGCGTCGGTATAAGTAATTTCGATATTGTCCAGCGCATGGAGTGCAGACTTGCTACTCATCCAAAAATTGCCTGTTTCTGAACGCCCCGCGCACAGCGGAATGATGCAGAACTCGGAATTAGATGAGTAGCGCGAAATGACCTGACGTCCCATTCTCTTCATCTGCTCGAAGTTGTCTCCATACGCCATGCTATAGGAATTATCAGCGATCAAACATACTGATGCAAGCCTACCCATGCCGAATAGAGTACTCTTCAAATGGGGACGGGCCAGGCCGACAAACAGAAATACTACTAATAAGCATCGTGTGAGCAGAATCAACCACTCGCGCAACCTCAGCCAACCGAATCTTTGTGCCTCAGTACTTCTAAGGAACCGGAGTGCTGAAAAAGGTATTTTCTTGAGCCGTTTCCTGAACCACAAATGGATAAGTATCGGAACTGCAGCAAGTAATGACCCAAGCAGGAACCAGGGCTGAAGGAATGTCATACCAGACGGGCTCTTTTCTGAAGATAGGCAAACAATGCCTTGTCATAAGGTGTAGTCGTTTCAAGCACAGTGTGGTCGATATGTGATTCGAGTAAATTCCGATGACAGAATTCCAGGAATTCCTTGAAACGTTTCCGGTAGCGTGAACGCATCAAACCCGGTGTGACGACCATCTCTGAATCAGTTTCAAGGTCGGAAAAGATTGCTGATTCTTCGAACGGAAAATCCTTTTCATCCTTATCAAGGATCTGGAATACAATCACCTCATGCTTTCGGTAACGGAAAGAGCGCAATGCCTTCAGAACATCCTCAGGATCATCAAGCATATCCGACAGGACAATAACCAAACCGCGCCGCTTTATCTTCTGCGCCAACTGGAAAAGAACATCGTGCACGCTGGTTTCGCCTCCAGCGCTTGCCTGTGCAATCGTTCGGAGTATCATCATTAAGTTTGTTCGTCGTGCCGACGGCGGGATGATTTCCTCTATTTTTTTGTCGAAGGTCGCAATGCCCACGCTGTCCTTCTGCTTAATAAGCATGTAAGCGAGGCTGGCCGCAAGATACTTTGCATATTCCAGCTTGCTTATCTTTTCTCCGTATCCCATTGATCCGCTTTTGTCGAGTAGGATATATGCCCGAAGATTTGTTTCTTCCTGGTATTCTTTTATGTAAAACCGGTCGCTGCGGCCATAGGCCTTCCAATCTATCCTCTTCAATTCATCACCGGGCATGTACTGGCGGTAGTCGGCAAATTCCTGCGAAAAGCCTTTGAGCGGGCTCGCATGCAACCCGCTCAGAAAACCTTCTACCACCAAGCGCGCCTTAATATCGAGTCGTGACAGTCGGGCTAATACTTCAGGATTCAGGTATTTTTTTGAAGTACTCAAGAGTTCTAATTATCCCATCCTTCAAAACCACTTCTGGACGCCAGCCGATCTCTAAAGATGCCTTCTGGCAATCCAGCACACTTCTTAAAACTTCACCTGGACGCGGATCAACGTGTTGGTGTTCGGCATTTCTTCCGAGTATGGACGAAAATATGGTTATCAGATCGTTCACCGATGTTTCAATACCAGTCCCGATGTTGATGATATTGGGGGAACCATCAAGAGCGAGTATATTCGCTTCAACTACATCGCCCACAAAAACATAGTCCCTTGTTTGTTTTCCATCGCCGTAAACGATGCACGGTTCACCCTTGAGTATATGCTCGATGAAGATAGAAATTACTCCGGCTTCACTCTTAGCAATCTGACGTGGACCGAATACATTACTGTAGCGTAGAATAAAACTGTCCAGAGCGAATAGGTGAGCATACGCCAGTATGTATTTCTCTGCAGCAACTTTAGATACCCCATAGGGAGACAGAGGGGAAAGTGGAGTGTTCTCGCTTGCCGGCAGCTTCTCAGGCTCACCGTAAACCGCCCCGCCGCTCGATGCATATATGAACCTCTTCACCCCTTGTTCAACTGCCAGACTCAGAAGATTGATCGTACCGAGGATATTAACCCTTGCGTCAAACAGAGGATCGTCAACCGATGTTCTCACATTGATCTGCGCGGCGTGGTGATTGATCACTTCGAATTTTTCACGTTTAAAAACATCCTGAAGATCACCGTTAACATCCATCTCGTAGAATTTCGCTTCAGGATTCAGATTTCCGATATCTCCGGTCGAGAGATCATCTATCACTACGACCTCATGACCCTTTGCAATATAAGCATCGACGATATGCGAACCAATAAAGCCGCACCCGCCAGTAACCAATATCTTCATCTTCACGGATTATATACGATGCAAACGGATAGTCAACATCATGCAACCGTTACGGAAATATCAACTCGTATTCCACATCAAGAAACTCGACAGCACTACCCCAAACCGTGTCACCTATATAGGATGGGTCCAGGATGTAGTACCCGCCGCCGACAAGCGTCCCTTTTTGCCTGAGTACTTCTTCCGCCTCCAATGTCATCGGCTTCAATGCCAGAGCAACATGATATGGCCACTCGACAAAGACTATGTTCGTATCGGGGTAATCAAGAACGGCGGTCAGCAAGGAGTGAAGCAGAACACTGCGGCCATCACAGTCGTTCCTCGCATCGACAAGCTGCCTGCTCACGCTGATGATCGGTAACGTACTGTCGTAGATGAAGATATCTTCCGACTGACAGAATTTCAGCAGAATGTTAACCTGGTCATATTCATCGTAATAATCCATCAAAGATCTCAGTCTGCTGACAAGATCAAGGCCAGTAAGTTCGGCTACGCCCGAGGCTACCATGCCGTGCAGGGATGCCGGGAGGTTACGAGTCCATGCGACTTGTTCCTCGGATATGCTGAAGGCGACGCCAAAACGGCTGCTCCCATAGGACCAGTTGAGCTGCATGTCATACGCTGCACCCACGAATTGAGGCAAACGTGTGATCAATGGTAATGGCTTCAGCGGGTCTCTTGAGACTTCCAAACACTCATACCTTGATACCGGATCCCTTAAGAGTAATTCACCGACCGGCGTTTTGTCATCGAATACTTTCAGGTAATACTTGCGTCCACCGATCTCGACCCAATGCCCTTGCCGGATCGCCCATTTCTCATTAAAGTTGAGACCAATATACCTCTCAATTCCGTTATGTAAGTATTGAACATCCCAACCCCATTTCTGCATGACCACGCATATCGCAACGATGTAACTCTGAACGTTCCCCCGCCTGCTTGCCATCATATCCAGAAACTGAAAATACTCATCCCCTCCAACATCGTCAAACCCAGAGAAATATTCAATCAATTGGACAACCAACACGAATGGATCTTGCCGTGTTACTACGCCGCCGGCCTTCGTTTCGAGATCCATAAGCATTGAATCAGAAACTTGCTGGTATGATACATCAAAACACTGTTGTGCTGGATTCTTCTGCAGGATTGATAGGTTCGTGTATTGAACAGTGATCGTCGATAAGACAATAACTAAAGTGATAGCCACAATGAGAGCTGCAAAAAGTGTGATATTTCTTGTATTTCTAACCTGAATCTCCGGCCAGTTTCTTTATCTTACCTTCCAGCTCATCAATTCTGGTTTTTAATTTCTCTTTTTCGGCTTTTGCTATCTTGACCCGTACGCGCATCAATAAGTACACCACTACGATCAAAAGCAAAATCTGAGGTATCATGATCTGCACATACCCTCGGATGGTCCCCAACACCAAGGTAATAAAGGCCAGAACCACTACCAATCCCAAACCCTCAACCACAGTTCCTCCTTTGTCAATAATATCTTACGATGATTCTACAATTTGCTCCGTACGATCTCTTTAACCCTCATCAGCCGGGTCAAATCTCCCCTTTCCATTTCGGACAGTTTAAGATTTATGAATTTGATCGTTTCATCTATCGAAGGAATCAGGATATATTCAAGCGCATTGACGCGCCGCCGTGTCTTTTCGATCTCATTGGCAAGCAATTCGAGAGTCTTCTCCAATTCCGCCAGTTCAAGGAGACGTGATATGAGCTGATCTATCTTAAGCAAAGCAAGGTCCAGATCACCCGACGTCGACAGAAACCCATATCCAATGAGACGCCCAGAGATCTTCTTTGAAAACTTCGGTATCTTCAGATTGAGGATCCGCTCTGCGCTGTGCTCGATGTCTATGCTCTTGGACACGGCAAGAAGAGCTTCGTCGGTGGCTTTCGGCGCCTGCTTGCTGGAAGCAAAATAGAAATAACCGAACGCGCTCCTCAACTCGTCCTCGATTCTCAATCTCAATTCTCGTATCCGGTAGACAAATTCAAGGATACGCCGCATCAATTCATCCTGCTTATCCTTAAGCAGTTTGTGTCCGCGCCGAGCAACTTTGCCGCGCCTTTTCAGGTACAGCAATTGCATTCTGGTCGGTGGTATGTCGAGTTTCATATCTCTTTATTTCATCCGGTGATCGATGCCTTCCTGGCAGGCCTTGCATCATAATATTTCTTCAGATAGGCGTCACGCACACGCTTCATCTCACCGCGGGGAACCATACGCAGCAATTCCCAACCAAGATCGAGCGTCTGCTCAATCGTCCGGTCTTCATACTCACCCTGCGATATATAACGTTCCTCGTATTCCTGGGAGAATTTCAGATAGATCTTGTCCATATCCGACAAAGCGGCTTCGCCGAGAATGACCGCCAGTTCAGCCGCCTCCTTACCCCTTGCATAGCATGCGATCAACTGATTGAAAAGGTCGGCATGGTCTTCTCGTGTTTTGCCCTTACCGATACCCTTATCCTTTAACCTGGACAGGGATTGCTGAACGTCCACGGGTGGCGATACCTTCTTCCTGTAGAGACCCCGCGAGAGAATGATCTGTCCTTCGGTAATGTACCCGGTCAAATCCGGGATCGGATGGGTCTTGTCGTCCTCAGGCATGGAGAGTATCGGGATCAACGTGATCGAACCCTTCTTACCTTTTATTCGGCCTGACCGTTCATAAATGCTGGCAAGGTCGGTGTACAGGTACCCGGGATATCCGCGGCGCCCTGGTATTTCCTTACGTGCCGCCGAAATTTCTCTCAGTGCTTCGGCGTAGTTGGTCATGTCGGAGAGAACGACAAGAATATGCAGACCCTTGGTGAACGCCAGATATTCGGCAACGGTAAAAGCGACGCGCGGCGTTGATATCCTCTCGATTGCCGGGTCGTCGGCGAGATTCAGAAAAAGAACGACACGTTCCAGGGCACCTGATTTCGTGAAATCCTGAATAAAGAAATTGGCTTCCTCAAACGTGATACCCATCGCTCCGAACACGACGGCAAATTCCTCCTCTTTCCCTAATACCTTCGCTTGCCTAACGATCTGCGCCGCCACCCTGTTGTGGGGCAACCCTGAGCCAGAAAAGATAGGCAACTTCTGGCCTCGTACCAGGGTGTTGATCCCATCGACCGAAGAAATCCCCGTCTGAATGAATTCGTTAGGGTAATCGCGAGCAGTGGGATTGATGGGCGCGCCGTTGACGTCAAGCATCGCCTCTGGAATTATTGCCGGACCATTGTCCTTGGGACGTCCCAAGCCGTCGAACACCCGGCCCAGCATATCATCAGATACACCAATGTTGAGGGTCTTGCCAAGAAAGCGAACGCGGCAATTCTGGACATCGATACCGGTAGAACCCTCGAAGATCTGAACGAGTGCTCTATCTTTATCAACTTCGAGAACCCGGCCTCTTTTCTTATCACCGGTGCCAGTATATATCTCGACCAATTCTTCATACTTCGCGCCACTGACCCCTTCAACCAGAAGAAGCGGACCGGCCACATTCGAGATACTGCTGTATTCCTTGATCATTTCTTACCTCCGTGTCCCTCTGTCACCTTGTCTCTAGCAGTCTCCGGTTCCGTGTTTTCAGTCTCTCCCTTTATCATACGGTCAAAGTCCGCAGTCAACTCATCCTTGATAGCGTCGATCGTATCGAGTTTTGATTCTTCCAGATATCTCATCCTGGCGATCTTGTTCCGAATGTCCATCTTCACGATATCATCAAATGCCACACCACGCTTGAGAGCTTCCCGCGCCTTGTTGTAGTGGAACATACATACTGACAGCATTCTGTATTGTTTCACAAGCGATGCATAGGTATCGATCTCGTGAAAAGCATTCTGATGCAGGAAATCTTCACGCAGTGAACGCGCTCCTTCGAGTATGAGACGGTCCTCCGGAGACAGCGCATCGACACCTATAAGCCTCACTATTTCCTGAAGCTCTGCTTCCTGCTCGAGCAACTTCATAGCCTCTCTTGATAGCTCCGTGAAATCCTTAGCCGTCATTTTGTTCACATCGTCAGCGATATCATCGATGTAGAGCGAATAAGAATTCAACCATGAGATCGCAGGGAAATGCCGCTGATATGCAAGTTTGTCCTCGAGGCTCCAGAAAACTTTAACGACCCTGAGAGTCGCCTGGACAACCGGATCGGAGAGATCACCGCCCGGTGGTGAAACCGCACCCACCACGCTGAGTGCACCTTCCCTTTCCGGCTTACCTAGCGTCTTCACCCGTCCTGCCCTTTCGTAGAATGAACTGACACGCGCCGCAAGGTATGCCGGATATCCTTCTTCACCCGGCATTTCCTCAAGCCGCCCCGAGATCTCCCTCATCGCTTCAGCCCATCGCGATGTTGAATCGGCCATGACCGCAACCGAATAACCCATATCGCGAAAATACTCAGCAATAGTGATACCGGTATACACCGATGCTTCACGAGCGGCAACGGGCATATTAGAAGTATTAGCGATCAGTACTGTTCTCTTCATGAGCGGTTCTCCGGAACGCGGATCTTTGAGTTCTGGGAATTCAAGCAAGACATCGGTCATCTCATTGCCTCTTTCACCACATCCGATGTATACGATGATCTCTGCATCGGCCCACTTGGCCAGCTGATGCTGAATGACCGTTTTGCCCGATCCAAAAGGGCCCGGGCAACATGCCGTACCGCCCTTTGCGATCGGGAAGAAAGTATCGATGACTCGTTGTCCTGTCGAGAGCGTCAGTGAAGGCGCAAGCCTTTCTTTATAGTCTCTCGGAACCCTAACCGGCCAGCGATGCATCATGGTCAGATCATGTTTCTCCTTGTCATCTGCGAGCGTACAAATGACGTCCGTAACAAGAAAATCACCCTCTTTAATATCTTTTATCTTGCCCTTGATACCCGGCGGCACAAGGATCTTATGCAGCACCAGTTTGGTTTCCTGCACCTCACCGATTATGTCACCTGGCCCTACTTCAGCACCCGCCTTAACGGTCGGTTTGAAGTGCCACTTCTTCTTGCGCGCCAGTGCCGGGACTTCAATCCCACGCGTTATGTAATCTCCGGTACTTTCCTTAATGATATCGAGCGGCCGCTGAATACCGTCGAAAATCGATTCGATAAGGCCCGGGCCCAGCTCGACAAAGAGTGGTTCGTCAGTCATGTATACCGGTTCGCCGGGACCGATCCCGGACGTGTCTTCATACACCTGAATTGACGCAAGGTCTCCGGCAAGACCGACGATCTCGCCGACGAGTCGTTCGTCGCTCACCCGCACCACGTCATACATCTTGCTCCCGGTCATACCCTTTGCCACGACCAATGGACCAGATACCTTAGTGATCTCGCCATTCCTCATCTTTCCTCCAAGAATATATCAGCACCTACTGCTTTCTTAATGACTCCCCTGATCCTTTCGATCGCTACTTTTGTCTTGCCGCGACCAGACGGTATCGGTATTAAACAGGGAAGTGTTTCTGTTCGATATTTTGCCAAAACATCACTCAACTCATCAATGAATTCTTCTGTGAAAAAAATTATCTTAACTCCGTCCTTGATCAAATCCTCAACCGTGACCGCGCATTCTCCTGCCTTGACATACACCACCTTGGCGCCGGTGGCGAGAAACGGCATCACAGTTTCACGTTTGCCGACGATCGCCATCGCACTACCAGACATCTGGAATACTCTCCTTCAGGTCTTCAACCGGAACTTCGTTCAGCTTCCCCAAGTAGACTTGCCGTAACTTGGTTATTTCAGCCATCTTGAATTTATAGTACGCAAAGAGTGGCTCGACTCCGAATGTCATACGTCTCGCCTGTGCCAGGTAAGCAAGCTTGTACTCTTCGTTTAATCTTTCAAGGCGGAGAAATGAATTTCTGTCTTCAAAGTATGCACCGCCCTTTTCTACCAAGGAGACGTAAGGCGTATTGAAAAAATTCCGACCGAGCTGATCTTGGGTAACGTTCAGATTATCCAAGAAGAACCCCAATTTCAACCGTCCCCATGGCAGGTAGACCTGCTTGAAGATCTCACGATTGTCTTCAAATTGCCTGGCTCTAAAAAAACTACGGATGTTTTCCAATTCAAAATACATTTCATAAAAACCCCGGAAGAACGGTGCGAAGGTCGATATTTCATATAAATACGCGCAGAGAATACGATCGAGGTTCGTGGATAAGACAAACGGGTCTTTTTCAACCGCGAACCTGGCAACCTCTTCAATGACCTCGGGCCATGATTCCACAGTATACAGATCCTGGGCGTAGAATAGTTCCTCACCACCTTCTTTGAGCTTCACCTTCAGATTGTGAAGTTGTTCAGGCCAATCGATTAAATATCCCACCTCTTCGGTGACGCAAAAACGGTCAAAGAAACTACGCAGGGACAGTTCTTCAGATTCAAGATTCCCGCTAAGATCGTTCTGCCCAACATACGGAGTATCCGAAAGGATCGTATTGAAACTCCCGTAATCGGCAGCGATCAAGCGGTCGAAATGCCCTCTGGTAAGGAACCTCGCTTCAAGCGCTCTTATTATCCCGTTCACATAGGCGTATCTTGTATCCTCGGTACCTTTTATCATCTCGATTCCACTATTTTGACTATCTCAAAATTCTCATCCAAAGTCACCAGCAGGATCCGGTCGATAGGTGTTTCATCTGCGGCCCTGACCGTTCTCTCGAATTTCAATCGATATATGCTCTTCAATTGCTTGGGTACTCCCATATCGAGTTTCGCGTATATTGCATCCTGAGGTTTTACTGTCTTCTCGGATATCTTGGGTTCAACACCTCTGAATTCCGGGTACTTCGCGAAAATTTCTTCCTTGATTTTCTCAATCCGCTTGGGGTTGATCAGCATACGAACTCCCCTTTCTGAGATGGTCGTACCCTCAGTGTCGGATCACCATAAACGACGAATTGTAGCATAGTCTTTGTATCATCATCATCAAGAAAACCGTGCCGGCGCAGCGATTTACGGGCAAAATCAAGTTTGGCATTTCTCAAACTCTCACTCAAGGTGTGTCCCTGCTCTAGATATTCGAGGAAATATTTCACAAGGAGATCGGCTTCGCTAGACGGAGGCTGCGCAGGTCCGTAAGCAATGGTCGTCGAACCACAAAAACCAACCACATCACGTTCTGCGAGGAATTTAAGGCAGATTGCATTATTCTTTGTTTTTTCAATAATGTATGCACCGTAGCACGACTCGGCAGCCACAACGCCTGAGGAATTCACAATGTTATCTGTGCCCATTGCAACCGGATAGTGTGCACCTTCCTGCCCGTACCAGTTTGCGGACAATTTGCTGCCGTGCACGTTGAAATAAAGGTAATCCTTCTCCTGCAGCCACGCTTCCTTGAAGTCATCTTTGGTGACCGGCGGTGTGCATTCGAGTTCCTCGGGGGCACCGACCGGCTGGTAGACATTCTCGGATGCCTTTTGCCAGTCTTTGGCGGTCAACCCAAACGACTTTCCGTTTCGCCTCACCGCTTTGTTCAATTGCCGGACCATGAAATCGCTATTCTCACCGTCCGGGATGCGAGCACACGCTCGTTCAGGGATGACATAATTGTCATCGCGCGATGCATAGGGATTATCTGAGAGTACCATCTCGTCAGCATCATCGCAGGGATTCTCCAGCCGGAAAAAGGGTATCACCTCATCCCCTCCCAGCAGTAGAAGGATATCAAAATCACCCAATTTCTTCTCAAAATTCGAAACATATTCTCTTATCGCCTCGGCCTTTCTTGCCACGGGATCCACTCCGTATTTGTTCGGAGTATCATAATAGCACAATATCGGTTCATAGACCTTCCGCGACTCAATATATTCACTTAGCGCTTTCTCTATGGGGCGGACGTCCTTGATTCGTTCATGCAGTGCCTCTTTGCCGCTCAGAATCAGCATCCGCATTGGTCATTATACTGAAATTCCCAATGAAGTCAAGAAATTCTAGCCATTTTTCTGTTGACTTCGCCCCTTTTGCATATATAATACGAAACCACGGGGCGTGGCGCAGTGGCTTAGCGCGCATGGTTTGGGACCATGAGGTCGTGGGTTCAAATCCCACCGCCCCGATATAGTTTAAATTCCAAATCGCAAATCCCAAACTCCAAACAAATCCTAAATATCAAATTCCAATAACCATACAGACGTGACGAATGAAGTGATAACGCGAACGAAGTGATACTGTGCCAATTTTGTCCATATCTTGATGTGGTCACAAAATTGAGTATCCCGCATCTGTGTGCGGGGCGAATGTAATGATACTGCAAGCGGAGCGACGTGTCTTCAGCCAGCGTGTCTTAAATCCGCGCAGCGGATGTGTCTCCAGCGCGGAGAGTGAGTCTTCCGCTACGTCGTAGAGTAAGAGTGTACGATTCGCGCGTACCTTATTTCAGATTTTCCTTCACCAACCTTGCGACCTCAGCCGGAGTCTCGCCCACCTTTATCCCGCAATCCTCAAAGGCTTTGATCTTTTCTGCCGCCGTGCCTGCCGTTCCAGATATGATGGCTCCGGCATGACCCATACGCTTATCAGCGGGCGCCGTCTTCCCGGCAACAAAACCAAACACCGGCTTTTTGAAATTCTCTTTTACGTACACAGCAGTATCCTGCTCATCACGGCCACCTATCTCACCAACAACTACGACGGCTTCGGTGTCCTTATCATCCGCGAAAAGCTCCAGGCAGTCGATGAACTTTGTCCCGATTATGGGATCGCCGCCAATGCCCAGACATGTCGATTGACCAAGCCCGCTTTTTGTTATCTGGTCAACGATCTCATATGTAAGTGTTCCGCTTCTAGAAACAACACCGACGCTGCCCTTCTTGAAAATATGCCCGGGTAGAATACCCACCTTTGCTTCCCCTGGGGAAACAACACCGGGCGAATTGGCACCGATCAGTCGACAGTCCTTACCACTGATGTAATCGACGACCTTGACCATCTCTATCGCCGGAACACCTTCGGAAATACATACTATCAGTTTAATACCGGCATCTGCGGCTTCATATACTGCATCAGACGCGAACCTCGCCGGAACAAAGATGACCGACGTATTAGCATCTGTTTTTTTCACCGCTTCAGCTACGCTATTGAAAACAGGAACTCCTTCGACCTTCTGCCCTGCTTTTCCGGGCGTCACACCAGCAACAACATTCGTGCCATATTTAACCATCTGGCCAGTATGGAAACTACCATCCCTGCCGGTGATGCCTTGAACGAGCAATCTCGTGTTCTTGTCGACAAAAATACTCATCTTACTCCTTTCGCCTATTTCAAGAGAGCGATAGCTTTTTGGGCACCCTCATCCATTGTCTTGGCAAAGATCAATCCTGCGTCTTTTAATATTTCCATTGCCTTATCTTCGTTCGTTCCGGTAAGACGTGCGACTATGGGATGTTTAATATTCAGGGCTTCCTTCGCCTGCAGAATGCCATTCGCCACATCATCGCAACGCGTTATTCCTCCGAATATATTGAAGAAGATAACCCGAACATTCTCATCTTTCAGAAGGATTTTCAGTGCATTCATGACCTTCTCCGGAGACGAGGAGCCTCCGATATCCAGGAAGTTTGCCGGTTCGCCGCCGAAATGCTTAACCAAATCCATCGTTGCCATTGCCAGACCTGCGCCATTGACAACACATCCGATATTCCCGCTGAGCCGCACATAAGATAGATCTTGTTCTTTGGCAAGCAATTCGTTTTCATCCTCGCTCTCACGGTCGCGCATTGCCTCGATGTCGGAGTGCCGGAACAGTCCGTTATCATCGAAGTTGATCTTCGCGTCGAGAGCGATCAGCTTACCCGACCCGTCGACGACCAGGGGATTAATTTCGGCGAGCGAAGAATCGAGTGCGATAAAGAGTTTGTATAATTTGGAAACCACGGAAGCACATTCAAAAGCCATCTTCGGATCATTATAAAGGAACAGGCCGATCTCTCTGGCCTTGTGAGACATCAATCCCAGGAGCGGATCTGCATATACTTTGTATATCGCCTCTGGTTTCTGCCGAGCGATCTCCTCGATCTCGACGCCGCCCTCTTTACATGCCATGACCACCGTCTTCTTTTCTGTCCGGTCAACGATGATACCAAGATAGGCCTCACTCTTGATATCAACAGCCTCTGATACCAGCACCTTTCTTACCGGGATACCTTTTATTTCCATTTTTAAGATGAATTCGGCATGTTGTTTGACCTCATTCTCATTCTTAGCCAGTTTAATGCCACCGGCTTTACCACGGCCGCCCACCATCACCTGCGCCTTGATGACACACGGAATACCGATCTCCTTGGCAGCAGCCATCACTTCATCGACCGTACGGCACATCTTCTCCCTTGGCGTCACTATGCCATATTTCTTGAAGATTTCCTTTGCCTGATACTCATGAACCTTCAATTTGCCTCCTTCTATTTCTATTCTTTAACTTGGTGCTTAATATTGGCATTGAACTTTCTTCAATAGTGGATGATAACCTGCCATAGCATAGCCAATTATCGGCTGAAGTCAATACCAATCACCGCTTTCACGTGCAATCACTCTCTGCGTCGTTGCTATCTGTGTGAAAACGGCGTTTCCTGAGGAATAAGCTATTTGTCGCCTGTGTCTTTGAGGTCGTCAGTCCATTCTGGCACGATCGATCTGAAAATCGTGTCGATGGTCTGCCTGAATCCTGAATCAAGGCCCAGTCGTGTCAATTCCTCAATTGCTGCACGGTACTCCTGGGTGGTGATACGGCGATTCATGTCCGTATATTGACCAGCCCTGTGAGTTGGGTAGTACTGAGCCATCACGTTGACTACGGTGGTGAGTGAAAGGTTATCACGGATGAATTCAAAACACTCTCCACTCCCGGCGTTATTATTCGGCAAAACAAGATGGCGGATCAGGAGTCCTCTCTTAGCGATGCCATCCTCTACGGACAAGTCGCCGACCTGACGGTGCATCTCTACCAGCGCCGGTCTGACTACGTCCCAGTAATCTCCCACATCTGAATACTTCGCGGCGATCTTATTGTCCGCATATTTTATGTCCGGCATATAAATATCAACTATACTTTCCAACATTTCCAGAGTATTGACTGATTCGTAGCCCCCACAATTGTATACGATCGGCAGATCCAAACCTTTGCTCTGAGCAACTGCCAGCGCATCTACGATCTGCGGTACCCATGGAGTAGGTGTGACAAAATTGATATTGTGGCACCCGCGTTCCTGCAATACGAGCATCATCTCTGCCAGTTCCTCAATGGTCACCTTCCGACCCATTCCCAGCTGGCTTATTTCATAGTTCTGACAAAACACACAATGCAGATTGCAGTGTGCCAAGAATATTGTACCTGAGCCGTGTCGGCCGACGAGCGGCGGTTCCTCCCCAAAATGTTGGTGGTAGGACGACACTTCCACGTCCAAGCCGGCATTGCAGTTACCGAGCTCACCGTTCAATCTGTCGACACCGCACGCGCGTGGACATACCGTGCACGGTGCGAGCATTTCATAAAATTCTTCAACCGTTTTCTTCGTTATCTTCTTCACCTGTCAGCACTATGGGATTAAGGTTTTGTCTTGATCCTCGTTAGTTTTTTCAAGCCTTTTTAAGCCCTCTCTGAGCCCTCTTTAAGCCTTCTTTGAGCCCTCTTTGCGCCTTCTTTTGTAGTGCTCCCCATACTTGTAATACGCCGCACACGAACCTTCGGATGAAACCATGCATGGACCAATAGGAGTCGAGGGCGTGCACTCGGCGCCGAAAAGAGCACAATCATACGGCGTCTTCAGTCCCAGCAATACCTTCCCGCACAAACATCCTTTAGGTTCAACCGACTGTGGAAGATCAAGGTCAAACTTACTGCGGGCATCATAGCGCTCATAATCTCTGTTCAGTTTCAACCCGGAATCCGGGATCACACCGATCCCACGCCAGCGGCTCTCGCACGCCGTGAACACGGCACGGAGTAGCTCCACAGCCTTCTGGTTACCCTGAGGTCTCACAACACGCTCATATTCGATCGTGATGCTACTCGTTCCTTCGATGGCTTGCTTCACGAGGATCAATATGCCCTGCAGAATATCGATCGGCTCAAACCCGGTGATACATCCTGGTATGTGATATTTATCAGCCAGGAATTCATACGGCACGCTGCCAATGATCGTCGAAACATGCCCAGGAAGTATCAACCCATTAATATTGATCTGTGGGGACTGCGCAATGTAATCAAGGGCCGGCGGAATCAGCTTGAATGCAGGCAGCACGTAGAAATTCCTTATATTTTTCTTCTCGGCCGCGATTATCGTCGCGGCAATCGTAGGTGAAGTAGTTTCAAAACCTACCCCCAAGAAAACAACCTCCTTATCAGGATTGCCCTCAGCAACAGCCAATGCGTCCAGCGGCGAATAAACAATACGCGGTGAGTACGCCTCCAGTGTCGCCCGAGAGCCAGGCACTCTGACCATGTCGCCGAACGTCGTGATGATAACATTCTTCTGCTGACTCAGCGCGATACCGTAGTCAATGGTTTCTTGAGGAGTAACACAAACTGGACAGCCGGGGCCAGAAAGCAGATGGAGATTTTCTGGAAGCATAGATCTCATCCCGGATTTTGCGATTGCCATGGTGTGTGTACCGCAGACTTCCATCAGGCTTATCGGCCGGACCGTGATTCTGGATATTGCCCTGATTATCTTACCTGCAGTTGCATCCATAGGGATTTCCTTATGATTTGTCAGACATCACAACCGCACGCAACTGATCGTGAGAGTACAACCACGTTTGTCACCGATACCAGGCTATATTTTCTCAACCTTGGGATAATGAATGCGAACAGTATTCCGCCCCATACCCTTCGCTTCGTATAGAGCTTCATCTGCCGATCTTATCAGTTCCGAAACCGTACTGCCATCATCCGGGAATGATGCCACCCCAGCGGAGAAGGTGATCCTGTGCCGCGATTGTCCGTGGGCAAAATCGTACATCTCCAGATCGTGCAGAAGATTCTCTACAATGCGCGCGGTGTCCTGCTTCTTGATCTCCGGACACATCACTATGAATTCGTCACCGCCATAGCGGGCGATAATATCGGTATCTTCAAAGTGTTCCTTGAATATCCCCGCCAGCTTGATAAGCAGTTGGTCGCCGGCCTGATGGCCAAGTGAGTCGTTGAAATCCTTGAACTTATCCAGATCGATGATCGTGATCGAAACACTGTGTTGAAAGCGCAGAGCACGATTCAGCTCCTCCTGCAATCGATCCTTGAAATACCCTATGTTGAAAAGTTTTGTCAGAGGATCTGTCGAAGCAGAGAAAGTGATACTCTCGAAGCTGCGCGTGTTATTGAGTGCGACCGCCGTCATTGTTGACACAACACCGAGCAAATTCTTCTCCCTTTCGTCAAAATCACTGCCACGGCAAATCGCAATAACCCCGAATAACTTATCCTGGAATACCATTGGATAGCAAATATCAGGCATGAATCCATCATAGGGCTCAATTATCTTGCCGAAGAATTCAAACTCTTTGTTACCGATCGGCAACCTCTTCTCAGCCGTAAGACCCACCTTACCTTCACCTAATTGATACACGATCTTCGGTATCAAATTGTCATCGATACCCCGTTCGGCAACAATGGTGAGCCGCTTCCCCTTCTCATTATATAGGAATGCAGCAAGTTCATCGGCCCCAAGATAGTTGGACAGCAGACCAAGCGTCTCATTTGCGATCTCCTCAGGATTCAAGCGTGCGGTGAGTCTTATCATCGATGCAAAGAAGAGATTATTCAACGAGTTGAATCTCTTTAATTCAGCCTTCAGATGATAATTTTCCCGTTTGTGCCTCTCGAGTTCGTCGGCAAGTATATCACTGCGCACTCCTTTCCTCGGCGCTGCCCGTTCGCGTCGCGTAAAGACAGTTACGAATATCAGAATTATCATCAGCGATCCCACGCCGATAAGGACGAAGAAAGTGCTCATATCCATAATAACTGAATTTTATATGGTTTTGAAAAAAAGTCAACAATATCTTTGTTTTCTATAGAATCGGCGACAAACAATCGTCTCCATCTTGACGTGACCCTCTCAAATGTATACAATCTATCTGTTTTTCAACCAAAACTCAGGAGCCTCGCATTATATGAAAAAGAGATACTTTTTGCTGTTTCTGGCTTGTCTGACGCGATTACCATACGGACAAACATCTGAGCATGACGGACAGGAGTTAGTACTCGCAAGCGCCAGAGAGCATTATGAGAATGGTGCTTATGCCCGTGCAATAACTCAGCTCGAGACCATCTTTCCGTATCTTGAGGGGGAATCCATCATCGATGCCCATATCCTTCTTGCCTTCAATTATGTCGCGATCGGCGATGAGGCCAGTGCCGTAGCGCATTTCAAAGGTGCGTTGACCCAAAACCCGGAGCTCAATCTCGATGAATACGATACCACGCCAGAAATAAGGGCCGTATTCAAGGAAGCTGCGCAGGAACAAGCTTATGAATTTGCCGGTTGTTCTTGTTTTATTCCTGGCATTGGACAAATACTCAAGGGAGATTACACAAAGGGAAGGGTGATTATCGCAGCTTCTGCTGTCACACTGGCAGGCAGTCTGGTTTCTTTATCCATCGCTGATGGCAAACGCACCACCTATCTCTCGCTCGGACCCGATGATCTGGATAGAATAGAGGAAGCGTACGATGATTATAACCGCTGGCGTAAAATAACCATACTGTCGGCAACTGCGTTCTTAGGCGTCTACGTATACAGCATCGTCGATGCCATGATATCTCGCACATCAGCCAAGAGGAAAGAGATTAATCAACGATCCGGGATCAAATTCAATGTTGACAGCAAATCCATGGGTGTCAGTTATGTGTTTATGCTATAACGCACGCCGGTTATACATATCCGTCACATTTGCCGTCGCGCTATGTGCGACCGGCTGCATTGACGCGCCGCACGACAACCCGTACGATCCGGAGAATCCGAATAAGGCATTTCTTTCATTGACCGTCAATGAACTGGGACAGTTCGACCTGCAAGGCGCAGTCGTCGATCTTGTCCATGATGAAACGACAGTACAATCAGACACCAGCAATGAACACGGTATTGTTATATTTAGAAACATAGATCCCGGCATCTACCAATTGCGTACTGAAGCCATGCATTACGCACCTGTCGAACAGGGCCCCGAAACTCTATGGGCGGGCTTCGAGGTCTCCCGCAAGATCGAAATGATCACCCTCCATTTTGAAGATGAGATGACCGGAACCTCTTCACCTCATCGCTTGACTTCTGTTGGCGGCACTTGGGAAATCGTCGAGGACCATGGCCAGCCTGAAGCACACTCAACACCGAATGTGTATCAAGGCATTGACGATGACCCCGAAGAAATCTCACTGGCATTGTGCGAAAACGCCACTCAAGCCTTCCTCGTTGTGGCAAAGCTAAAGGTTGATGCAGCTTCTACGGAAAACTGGAGAGCAGGTATTGTGTTCAGATACCAGAATGCCCTCAACGGCTATAGGCTGCTATTGTCATCCGACACTATACAGTGCTACTATCTGGTCAATGGTCAATTTAACGACGTGCGTTCCGTGGAAAGAGAATTGACGACCGACACGTGGTATACAATCAGAGTGGGACGCAACCAGAGTGAAGGTTTGATAAGAATTAGTTTAAATAATGAACACCTCTTCACCGTTAACGACATTGTCTTCCTTGGAGGGCAAGTCGGGTTAATGATTTCCAACGGAGATGATTTCGTCCCAGCTATAGTCAACTTCGACGACGTCACTATTGATTTAACGTATTCCTACACACAATAGAGAACCACAGCGTAACCTTTCATTTCAGCGTATGTTACATCACACGTATGCTGATATACCTGACTTCGCGATCGTTTTTCTCACCTTCCTGTTCTCGACAAAGATGAAACCGCAGTGCACCTGAATTGGTATCTGAATATTACTATGATGACAACCGCGAACCAGCAATTATCAAATGAAGCAGTTCATTCTTGCCCAACAAGCTTGACACTGCGATACTGACCATTATACTCAACCAATGTATTTCACCTTACTGGTAATCCTATTGAACGCAACTGGTTCGGTGAGCGGCTTTGTTACGGATGCTTCAAACGGCGAAAGACTTGCCTATACTAATATATATCTGGAAAACACCATTCTCGGGACAGCATCCAACGACAAAGGATACTACATCATTCACAAAATACCTCCTGGCTCCTACCAGATCGTGTATTCATACATCGGTTATGAAAACGTTTCACGAGATATCATCGTTGAAGAGAATAGGAATCTCACCCTCAATGTCGAACTGGACCCGTCGGCAATAGAGGTTGAAGAAATCACGGTCTCCGCAGAGCGAACACGGTTCGAACAGACGGTCGAAGTCAGCCACATCATGTTCACGCCACGAGAGATCTCCTCGGTGCCCAGACTGTTTGAAGGCGATCTTATAAAGACACTGCAGCTGATGCCAGGTGTCGTCACAATGCACGATCTGTCGAACAAACTGCATGTCCGTGGTGGAAGCCCGGATGAAAATCTTGTCCTCCTTGATGGTATCACCGTCTATAATCCCTCGACCCATTTGGGCGGCCTCTTCTCAACGTTCAACCCCGACGCGGTCGGCTTTGCCGAACTCTATGCCGGGGGATTCCCCGCCAACTACGGTGACCGACTGTCTTCTGTGCTCAGCGTCAATACCAAGGAAGGTAACTCAAAGGATCTGACTGGAATGTTCAGTTTTGGACTTGTCACGTCGCGACTGCTGGTCGAAGGACCTATACCTAAGGGGTCTTTTCTCGTAAGCGCCCGCAGGAGCTACTTCGACGCCCTCGTTTGGTTGTACGACAAGATACGCGATGATGACATATCATTACCTTACTACTTCTACGATTTCATCGGAAAGGTGAATTTCAATCCATCGCCTGAGAACAGGTTCACGCTCGCTGGGTTGAGCAGCACCGACGTTCTTGACTTTCAGGAAATAGAAACCGAGGATCCGGATGAACGAATCGGTCTTGAGTGGGGCAACAGAGGAGTTTCCTTGCGTTGGCGCAGCGTTTTCACTCCGAAATTCTACGGTGAAATCGTCGGAGCCTGGAGCAATTTCCTAACCCAATTGAGGTATGAGGATCTCGACGATTCAACCGAGAATCTGAACCTGTACGAAGATATAATCGATTACACAGCCAAATGTGATTTTAACTATTTCTGGGGCGAAAATCATACCATGGAATTCGGAATCGAGGGGAAATATTCTACGATAGGATATAATTGGGACTTCGAAGAAGAAATATCCTTTGATCAAGAACATCAGATAAGCGTCATCGCCTCCTATATCAAGAGTAAAATATTCGTCATACCATCTGTATTATCCATCCAACCGGGGATAAGATCCATCTATTACAGCAAAGGCAAGAGATTATGCCTCGACCCCAGGTTTGGGATCAAATATCTTTTCAGACCAAATACCGCATTCAATTTCGCGCTCGGCAAATACAGTCAATTCCTGGTTACGGTAAACAGTCAGGAATCCTATTTTTCGATATTCGATTTCTGGCGCCCCGTCGATGAAACACAGGCTATACCCACCGCATATCACGCAATCGCCGGATTTGAACAATGGTTCGACGAAAAGACAAAATTCACGATCGAACCCTACTACAAGAAATATTACAATCTTCTCATACCCACTGAAGACGACATCTACTTCAGCGCTCCAACTGAAAGCCTGCAATTGGGCGACGGCTACTCGGCCGGTATCGATCTATTTTTCAAAAAAACTCTGAAGAATGTATTTGGCTGGATCAGCTATTCACTCTCATTTACCAAACGAAGGTTTGACGGAGATTACTATTCGCCGCGCTACGACCGCAGGCATAACATGAACATCGTCATCGGGTTCACTATCCCTCAATACATTCCCCTCTTAAAGAACGGCACCCTGAGTACCCGATGGTACATGGCTACAGGACTGCCGCACGGTCTGGATATCGCACGCTACCAGTATTACTACTGGGATCCGCGTTGGGGCACCGGTGATTACGACTGGGAAATCATCAGCAGCGCGCGCGATGCTTACCGCCTTCCGCTGTCGCACCGTCTCGACCTGCATCTTGAAAAAAACATGAAAATATTTGGGCTGAAAGGTTCATGGTACATAGATGTCATCAATGTCTACAACCGCAAGAACATTGCATTCTATACCGTCGACTATGACGAGGATCCTCCGGAGATCAACAAATACGTTCTCCTCCCAATTCCGATACCCAGTTTTGGTTTCAATTTGACTTTCTAATTATGAAGAAAAAACTGACGAGACGGCCGACATCAGCGATCGCCTGGCTATTGCCGGTTGTACTACTCATCAGCAACCAGTGTGAAACTTATGTGGATATCGATTACGAGCCCCAGCTCAATGTCTTCGGCATTCTCAGTAACGCGCAGCAACGACAGGAGATACTCGTTGACCGGACTTATCAGATTGAAGAACCTACCGGGCCGGTTATCGACGATGCACTCGTCATCTTATCACGGGATGACCTCTTCGACACATTAGAATTTTCGATACCAGATGTGCGCTACATATCAAGCCCCTTCACACTGGTGCCCGAAGGTACATATGACATCATGGTGTCAAGTGACGGTTTCGATACCCTTCGTGGAGCAACAACGATTCCGGGTAACTTCACAATATTCTTCCCCGGATACGGTGATACGCTGACATTTCAGGACACAATAACCCTATCGAGGAGCGAGGGTGCTCAGCTCTACAGCGTTGCGTTCAGTCAGAGTGCCGGCGGCTTTGGCCCTTTTACCTGGCACGAGTCGCAGCCTTCGGATACTATCGTGCAGATCCCGGTCGCCGATTACTGGGAAGAAGCCCTTGAGGGCTATTATACCATTTACATAGCATCCTACGACAACAACTTCTACGAGTACTACCTTGTGGAAGGAGACAGCATAAAACAAGCGGGCGTAACCGGTGGCGTCGGTCTATTCGGCTCAACCTGGATACGTACCACCAGCACCTACGTCCTATTCCAATAACCCGGGGACAGGCATATACTTTTAACCTTTTGCCGAGGTGCAGAAAGATTGCCCTGATGCAGATTCCCTCGATAATTAGAGCAAAATGGCCTTTTATATCCGGGACAGGTATCACATCATACTTTTATCATCACCGTGATCTCGTTCTTAATCACTGGAATCGATCTGCAAAGCAGAAAAAGTTTATGCCTGTCCCCATCACTTGACTCTTGACACTTAAGTGCTTTTGTGTATTATCTGTACGGGGAATTAGCAGATGACCAACGATAAATCACCGCATTCGCACCGCCGTTTCGGCATACGAAACAAAATGGTGCTGAGTTTCGGCATACTATTTGCCGTGACCATCATTATCGTGAACGCGGTCAGCATGTTCGGTATACCGTTCACACCTTTCCGGGGCAGTTACGGGATCGAAAGCGCAGGAGCAATGGGAGATCTCGACCTTGTTGCCGGGCTCAAGCAGGAGCGACTGCAAGTATGGATCAGCGAACGGAAGGGCAATATGCAGATGATCGCGCACTGTGAGAAGATGGCCAAATCGATCCGCGGCCTCAGACAAGTAATCGCACTGCGGAATCTAACGCCCAACCAACCCACTTTCAAAAACTCCATGCAGCGTGACCAAAACTATTCTATACTCCGCAAAGAACTGCTGTTGATGCTTGAAATATACCCGGAGTATAACACACTCTGCCTTATCGACGCCCAGCGTGGATTCTGCATAGTATCCACCGACACAGCGCACCTGGGCGAAGATGTCAGCCGGAAGCGATTCATTCGCGAAGCAGTCGATGGGATTCATGGCGAGGCGGTCGATCTCGAATTGCAGGCGACATCACAGAAGCCAACCATAGTATTCACTCGCCTCATAAAAGACGCTGCCGAAGAGCCAATGGCAGTTCTGGTTGCCCATGTCGATGCTGATGCATTTGTCAGACCGATGCTATATGTTGGCGAAGAACTCGGCAAGAGCGATGAAGTCATACTCCTTGATGAACGCGCGCGTCCGCTGGTCACGCTGAAAAGTCCTATGGCCAACGGAGAACAAGCTAGGATGCTCGTGGATAGCATAGCAACACAGGATGCCGCACTCGTCACCCACGGTAAAGACGGGGTCATTGCAACCAATGATTACCGCGGTGTGCCGGTATTCGCGGCATACCGGTTCATTCAAATCGCACCGAACCGCGGCATGGGGCTGATCCTGAAACGCGATCAAGCAGAGATCGTACGCAGCATCTGGAGGCGAATCGGCTATTCTCTTATTGTGGCTTTTTGCGGTTTGCTGCTCGCACTCGGTCTCACGGCATTGAATGCAGCCCGCATATCAGAACCCATCATCAAACTGAGTAACACGGCGCGAGCCGTAGAGGCTGGAGATCTAACCGCACGTGCCTTGCCGACAACAAATGACGAAGTCGGCGCCCTGGCGACCGTATTCAACTCAATGCTCAACCGCGTCCAGCAATGGCATGCAGAACTTGAGAAAGAAGTCGAAGCAAGAAGCAAGGCGCTCAAGAAGATCAACAGGGAACTGGAGGAGAGAATAGTCCAGCACGAACGCGCCGAAAATGATCTCAGGGAAAGCAAAGAATTCGCCGAGAAACTCATCAATCTAATGCAGGATGGCTTTGCTGTTTTTGATACAAAAGGCGTCCACACCAGTGTGAATCCCTCGCTCTGCCGTATGACCGGATTCACCGCAAAGGAACTGCTTGGTAAGGGACCTCCCCATCCTTATTGGCCAGAGGAAGATAGAGAAAAATTCCAAGCGATCTTCGAGGAAACGCATCCCACCAAGCCAAGAGAATTCGAATTGATGATGAAGAGAAAGGATGGCACCCTATTCCCTGCCCTGATCAGTCCATCACAGACAAAAGACGCACAGGGTAACGTCAATTACTACTTTGCCTCGATCAAGGACATCTCGGAAAGGAAGCGTGTGCTCGAAGCACTACGTCAGAGTGAAGAGAAATACCGGCTACATTTCGAATATGCATCTGACATCATATACTCGATCGACCGGAACATGCGCCTTCTCAGTGTCTCGCCATCGATAGAGAAAGTGCTCGGTTACAAACCCGAAGATCTTGTCGGCAAGCTAATAACTGAGTTGAACATAATTGCACCAGACCATCTCGAAGCATTTGCCCGTGATCTGAAACAAATCCAGGCCGGCAAACAAGTACCTACTCCCATTTATGAATTCCTCAGCAGAACTGGCGAACGAAGATTCGGCGAAATAAACAGTGCTCCTCTTTACCGGAACCAACAGATCATCGGGGTCGTATCTGTCGCTCGGGACATAACCGCTCACGTTAGAACTGACGAAGAATTAAAGAGAAGTAACCGCGCCCTGCGGATAATCAGCAACTGCAACATGACATTGGTTCGCGCAACTAAGGAAAAAGAGTTGCTCACAGAGATCTGCCGGTGGATCACTGAGATCGGTGGCTACATGCTTGCCTGGGTCGGCTACGCCGAGGAAGACGAGGAAAGAACGATAAGCATTGCTGCACACACGGGTAAGAAAATTCAGCATATCAAGCGCCAGAAGTTAACATGGGCAGATAACAAGGATGGCAACAATCCGTTCGGCATAGCGATCCGATCCAAAACGAATTACATGTGTCCCAATGCGGAGAAAGCCGACAAAGATATGGTCGTTTGCCGCGAATTATTGAAACACGGTTTCAAATCGCTGATGGTATTGCCCCTCATTTATGGCGACAAGATCCTCGGTACGCTCAACGTTCACTCTGCTGATACCGAAGTTTTTAATGAACGTGAAATTAATCTCTTACAGGAAATCGCCGATGACCTCTCCTATGGCATTAAGGCCTTGCGCGCTCATATCGCGCGTGATGAAGCAAGCGAAGCACTTGAATTGAGCTATGAAAAGCTTCGCAAGACCCTCGAAGAAACAGTGAATGCCCTGGCCTCCGCATCCGAGAAACGTGATCCATATACAGCCGGTCATCAGCGGTCAGTCACGCAACTGGCCTGCGCCATTGCCGAAGAGATGAAGATGACCGAAGAGCAGGTCGAAGGCATCCGCATAGCGGGACTGCTGCACGATATCGGAAAACTATCGGTTCCGGCAGAGATACTGAGCAAACCCGGCACCCTGAGTGAAAGCGAATTTGCCATCATAAGATTACACTGCAAGATTGGCTACGATATTCTAAAGACAGTCAACTTCCCATGGCCCGTTGCACAGATAGCATTAGAACACCACGAACGTGTCAACGGCTCCGGCTATCCAAGGGGTCTTAGCGGCGACAAGGCATTATTGGAGTCAAGAATAATGGCAGTAGCCGATGTTGTCGAGGCAATGTCATCGCACCGACCTTACCGGCCGGCCCGAACGATCAAAGAGACGCTCGAAGAGGTCAAGAAGAACCGCGGCATTCTCTACGACGCTGAAGTCGTCGATGTATGTTTGACTATATTTGACAAGAAAAAATTCCGATTCAAACGGTCCTGACGGACGACCTACCCAAGAACATATAACCATTTCTCCAGAATTATTAAGAAGAAGGGGGAGCTAATGCCTGAATCACTCCCCCTGTATACCTTTTATCGTACTATCTGGTCAAAAGCATCTTCTCGGTGATAATGCAGTCTCCCGCTTTAAGTCGTAGGAAGTAAACTCCACATGGCAATCTTTGGCAGTCCTCATTGGTGCCGTCCCACTTGACCGATGACTGATAACCGACGGTCACCACTCGATTTGTCAAATCTCTGATTCTACGCCCAACAATGTCGTAAATTCGCAGGCTGGACTCGTCATAGTTTTCCGTTGTTCGATATTTGATATTGGTCGCGATTCGGAATGGATTCGGATATACCTTCAGCTCAACAACGGATGGCTCCAGAGATTCGTATTCCTCAACACCCCATGGATAAGGACTCGTATCCCAAGGATCAAAATCCACATAATCACTTACTGTATCACCAAGTCCACCAGGATTGCCTGTCGGGTGGTACGGCCCAGCAGTATGTCCCCACCAGTTATTTTCCGAATCAACAAGGATAGAAGCATCCAGGTTGAATACAGCACAGCCAACGTTATCAATGATATTATTATGGTATATAAAAGGATTGGAGCCTTGCTCGCACCATATACCATGGCCGTCGAGGTTTCCCGATATAAGGCAACTATCAATAATCGGTGAAGAGTTCAAATCGCACTGGATACCGCCGCCATGATTAGCATCGTTTCCAGTAATACTATTACACCTGATCGTCGGATGAGCATTGTTATCACATTCGATGCCTCCACCTTCAACATCGGCTTGGTTACCGGTAATGACGTTATCTTTAATGAACGGCGAAGAGTAATCGCCGCAACGAATGGCCCCGCCCCAAGAGCCGGCATGATTCCCAGTAAAACTGTTATCGATGATATTCGGCGAACAGTAAGTATAACACTGTATTCCTCCACCACCGCTTCCGGCAGTGTTGCTGTCAATGATATTACCCTCGATGTGTGGTGAAGAATAGTAGTAGCAATCGATACCACCAGCGGATAAATTAGCTGTGTTGTTGAAAATAGCATTATCAGTAATAATCGGCGCAGAACTGTATTCACATTCGATGCCTCCGCCATAATCACAACTGTTATCATGAATCACATTACCTATCACAACAGGTGAAGAACTATGGCAGTAGATCCCGCCACCCAAAAAGACTGCCCATACAGGGTCGTAAGTACCACTGCCGTTTACGATAGCGAACCCATGCAGTATGGAAGTCGTGTCCTCCCCACCGACAAAACATACAACACTTGCAGTGTCAGGATTTGAAGGACTGCCGCCGTCAATTATTGTAGTATCAGGGCCATATTCACTCATTACCGTTATCGCCATCCCATTGAAGTTGATATTCTCAACATAGGTTCCTGGGCCAACCAGTACAGTATCTCCGGTCGAACATAAACCTATACCCGCTTGTATAGAGTTGAGTGTGGAATCAGGGTGGACATACCATACTGCTGAGTGCGGCATTGACAATGGTATCAGTAGTACAATAATCAAGCTACACATTACACACGATACTTTCATATACACCTCCTATGCATTTCCTCTCATCTCTACGTTCAGACCAAATCTGCAAATTCTACGTTATAAAATTATAAGAGCAGGGACTTTGATGTCAAGTGAGGGACCTGAGACCTAAGTCCAGCGCTTTCCTTCGTATGTTAGACACAGATGTTTATTTACGTCCATAATGTCACTTGAACGCGCAGGAAATGGACGTGTCCTAATGGAGAATAGCAGGAAGGAAACCAAATATATAAATTAATTGTGCCGTCTTTCTTACCTACTGCGCTGGCTTGACATTCGACACCAATTCCATATAGTCTTTACGTGTATGTGCAAGATATCAAAGTTCATTTACACAGACGAATCAACCGAAATTCCTATTTTCTCCAGAAACGAATAACATACAGGAGAACTGAATGGCGTTGAAAGACTCCACCGGCGAATTGTTGTCCCAGCTGAAACAGCAGAAATTCCAAGTGCGCATCGTTTCCATCGAACACATTCCCGATTTACAATACGCCATGGAGAAACATCATGAGCAGGGCCAATTTGATGACGAACTCTACAACGAGTGGATAGCAAAGTTCGAATTCACTCTCCCGGAAGACTTACCAAATGCTAAATCAATACTTGTTATCGCAGCTCCTCAACCTCAGTTTGAGGTAACCTTT
>CP070802.1:978535-1011981 GCA_020343595.1 Caldifarciminota bacterium
AATACGATCCTACCGGCCGGCGAGTTACTGGATGGCCCTAACATCGAATTCCTCGCTCACAAAGAAGTTAAGAAAGTCACCATCATTGATTCGCATCATCCCGGGGTGACAATACTCACGAACACACTGAAGAAAGACCGGACCCACTCCAAAGAAGAAGCAGCAAAGAAAATATACACCCTGCTGCGTTCAATGGCGCCGCCGACTCTCGATATCGCAATGTCTTATATCAATAATATCCTCTTTGACCTCGGTCATTTTGACCTCGGTGATGTCGGTCGCTTCAAGTTGAACATGCGGCTTGACATTACGGAACGCACGAAGAAAAAGGATTTTGCGATCGAAGATCTCCTTGAGATCTTCCGTCGTCTATTCGAACTCGCCGCGGGTGAACTGGAGCCAGATGACATCGATCATCTTGGCAATCGACGAGTTCGCCGCGTCGGCGAATTACTCGGAGAGCAATTCAGGTTAGCAATAAAGCAGTTGAAGCAGAACATAAAAGAACGGGCATCGCTGATGGATGAATCGGGTCTGACGCCACAGGATTTGATAAATCCACGGCTCGTCTCGAATATCATAAACAAATTCTTCACGACATCACAGCTGTCCCAATTCATGGAGCAGACAAATCCATTGTCAGAAATGACCCACAAGAGGCGCATTTCGTCTCTCGGCCTTGGCGGTCTGACAAGACAGACGGCTGGCTTTGAGGTACGCGATGTACACTATTCACATTACTCCCGGATCTGCCCGATCGAGACGCCGGAGGGACCCAACATCGGTCTGATATCGAGTCTGGCCAGTTTTGCCAAGATCGACAAGTACGGATTCATCCTCGCCCCCTACTGGGTAGTGAAGAAGGGCCGCGTCACCGGAGAAGTCATGTATCTAAGGGCTGATGAAGAAGACAAATACACCATTGCCCAGGCGAACACACCGGTCGACGCCAAAGGTAAGATGACAACCGAACACGTGCTTTGCCGTCGACGGGATGATTTTCCACTGATCACGCCCAGCGAAGTGCACCTCATGGACGTTTCACCGGAGCAAGTCTTCAGTCCCACGACTTCGCTAATTCCGTTCCTGGAACACGATGATGCAGACCGGGCGCTGATGGGTTCCAATATGCAGCGACAAGCAGTACCGCTGATCGACCCGGATATACCCTATGTAGGCACCGGTATGGAAGATCGCATCGCTAAGAATAGCGGGATATTGCTACTCGCCGGGGAAGACGGCAGAGTCGATTATGCCGATGCTTCAAGGATCGTCATCGAAACGACCCGCAAGACAAAGAAAAGGTATCAACTGTCGAAATTCGTAAGGTCCAACCAAAACACCTGCATACACCAGCGACCACTTGTTGAAGTCGGCCAGAAGGTAAGAAAGAACGATGTGTTGGCCGACGGTTATGCAACAAAAGATGGCGTCCTGGCGCTCGGCAAGAATGTTCTTGTTGCCTTTATGCCATTTCTTGGCTACAATTTCGAAGATGCTGTTGTGGTAAGTGAGCGCCTGGTACGTGATGATACCTTTTCCTCTATCCACATCATCGAGTGCACCTGCGAAGTCCGAGAAACGAAACTCGGCCCGGAAGAAGTAACCAGGGATATCCCAGGATTGTCGGACTTTCTGTTGAAGGATCTTGATGAATTCGGCATTGTCCGCGTGGGTGCTGAAGTAGGTCCTGACGATATCATTGTCGGCAAGATTACGCCAAAGGGCGAGACCGAACTGACCCCCGAAGAAAGACTGATGCGGGCAGTGTTCGCCGAGAAAGCGACCAATGTAAGAGATACGTCACTGAGGATCGAACCAGGTGTCGAAGGCGTCGTTATCGACCGGAAGATACTAACTCGGAAAACAACCGACCCTCTCGCCAAGAGCGTCGAAGAGGAACGCAGAACGAAAATCCAGCAGGAATTCGAATCGCTTCAGCAAGAGATCATCACGACTCGCAATAATTTCTTGAAGACCAGGCTGGCCGGAAAGACTGCGGCGTCATCCATACGGAACGAAAAAGGAAAAATCATTCTTCTCAAGGGTAGAACATATGATGATAGCTTCCTTGAGAATTTGACCTTTGCTAAGTTCGAGGCCGACGATAAATTCGTAACGAATAGCAAACTCAACGAAGAAGTGACGGACATAACCAAAGAGAGCGAAGAACGACTACTGCAAATTATTGCCGACAAGAAGAACGAAGAAGACAAACTACTGAAAGGTGATGAGTTGCCGCATGGTGTTTTGAAGATAATCAAGGTATTCATCGCTCAGAAACGAAGGATTGCTGTCGGTGACAAGATGGCCGGACGGCACGGTAACAAAGGTGTCGTGGCAAAGATCATGCCCGAAGAAGACATGCCATTCCTGCCTGACGGCACGCCCGTCGATATCATACTCAATCCACTCGGAGTGCCCTCGCGAATGAACGTGGGACAGATCCTCGAGACACACCTGGGTTGGGCGGCGGACAAACTGAAGTTTTATGCAATTACTCCGATATTCAACGGTGCAACGATCGAGGAGCTGAAAGGCAAATTAAAAGAAGCTGACCTGCCCGAAGACGGTCAGATCCAGCTACGTGACGGCCGAAACGGGATGCCAGTGGCCTCCAAAGTTACCGTGGGCCAGATGTACATGATGAAGCTGATACATATGGTTGATGAGAAGATACACGCTCGGTCCACCGGTCCCTACTCTCTGATAACACAACAGCCGCTCGGCGGGAAAGCTCAATTTGGCGGTCAACGACTAGGTGAAATGGAAGTCTGGGCACTTGAAGCTTATGGTGCTGCCTACACGCTGCAGGAGATGCTGACCGTCAAATCCGACGACGTTGCGGGAAGAGCATCAATGTATGAAGCGCTCATCAGGGGTAAAAATCCTCCACGACCCAAAGCCCCTGCTTCATTCAATGTGCTCCTGAAGGAACTACAAGGGCTATGTTTCAATATTACCCTTGAGAAAAAGGAGGAACCCGATGAAAAGTAAGACCTACGATACTTTTGATCTCATCGATTACGATACGATAAAACTATCCTTGGCTTCCCCAGAGACGATAGTATCCTGGTCACGTGGTGAAGTTACCCGCGCCGACACGATAAATTACCGTACGCAGAGACCGGAAAAGGACGGTTTGTTCTGCGAAAGAATATTCGGTCCGGTTAAGGACTTCGAATGTTCATGCGGGAAGTACAAGAAAGCCAAGTATCGAGGTACGGTCTGCGAACGATGCGGGGTCGAGGTGGTTCCTTCGTCGGTCCGCAGGGATAGGATGGGGCATGTTGACCTTGCGGTACCAGTAGCGCATCTCTTCTACTACAAGATTTCACCGAGCAAGATCGGACTCCTCCTCGATCTGTCAATCAATCAATTGGAAGCAATACTGAACTACGAAGCGTACGTGGTGCTGGAATCGGGTGATTCGCCCTACAGAAAAGGAGAAGTACTGGTTGAAGAAGAATTCCAGGAAGCGGTTAAGAAGTTCGAAGGGTTTAAGGCCGATATGGGAGGACAGCCGATTTATGATCTGCTGAGGGAGATCGATCTGGAAAACCTGTCATCGGATCTGCGCATAAGGCTGGAAAAGGAAACACTGCAAGCGCGGCGCGTACAGCTATTGAAGAAACTGAAGCTGGTCGAAGCATTCCGGCTATCCGGCAATCGTCCCGAGTGGATGGTCTTGACGAGAATCCCGGTAATACCACCCGACTTGCGGCCGCTTGTTGCTCTTGAAGGAGGACGGTACGCGACGTCTGACCTCAATGATCTATACAAACGTGTCATAACACGGAATAACCGGGTCAAATCGATCACTTCGGGCATAAAGACTCCTGAAGTGATTATCCGTAATGAGAAAAGAATGTTGCAGGATTCAGTCGACGCTCTCCTCGATAATTCTCGACGCAGCCGCCCGATCAAAGGACGCGGTAACAGACCTCTCAGATCCCTTGCTGATGCGTTGAAAGGAAAACAAGGAAGGTTTCGCAGAAATCTGTTGGGTAAAAGAGTGGACTACTCAGGTAGATCAGTAATTGTCGTTGATCCAACACTGAAACTCTATCAATGCGGTATCCCAAAGGAGATGGCGCTGGAATTGTTCAAACCGATGATCGTACGCAAGCTAGAAGAAAGAGGCGTCGTTGATTCGGAAAGAAGCGCCCGCAGGTTAGTCCGTGCTCGCTCAACTGAAGTGTACGAAATACTCGACGAAATCATCAAGAACCATCCCGTACTCCTCAACCGTGCACCTACCCTTCACCGCGTTTCAATCCAGGCATTCCTTCCGGTGTTACGTGAAGGCAGAGCCATCGCAATACATCCCCTCGTCTGCCATCCTTATAACGCGGATTTCGACGGCGATACGATGAGTGTACACGTACCGCTATCTCCGGAGGCCATACTCGAATCGTATATGCTTATGCTTTCGATACACAATATTCGATCACCCGGCAACGGGCGCGCCCTAATGGCACCGACGCAGGATATGGTTATAGGACTGCACTATCTCACAAAGCTAGGACAGGATACCCCCGAATCCATGCGCGCATTCTCCTCGGTCGATGAAATCTATACGGCCATTTATCATGGTCATCTTGAGTTTCATCAGACAATAAAATATGTGTTCAACGGCAAGGTCATTGAAACGACTCCAGGCAGAGTGATCTTCAACGAGCAGTTACCAGTCGAAATGCGATTCAAGAATGTTGAGGTTAATAAGAAGACCCTCTCCAGCATAGTGGACGAGTGCCTTGACAAATTCGGAACCGAGAAAACCATCACCGTCCTGGACAACCTCAAGAAATTCGGCTTCGAGATCGCCACCAGCTCTGGATTGACGATCGGGATCGACGACATGTTAAGTCTGAAAACGAAGGATAGGATATGGACCAAGGGCGCAAGGGAAGTACAGGAAATCAACAGAGCCCATCAAGGGGGATTGATATCCGAGACCGAACGTTACAATAAGGTTATTGATACCTGGACGAGGGTCTCAATGGACATCGAAGAAGGCCTAATTGAGGAACTCGAAAGAGACCGTAAAGGGTTCAATCCGCTTTACATGATGGTGAATTCTGGTGCACGTGGTTCGCGGAACCAAGCCTGCCAGATCTGCGGGTTGCGCGGCCTAATGTCCAAACCGCAACGCAAAGTAACTTCGGTTCAGATCATTGAAACACCGATAAAATCATCCTGCAAGGACGGACTCACAGTCTTAGAGTATTTCATTTCAACGCATGGCGCCAGGAAGGGATTGGCCGACACGGCATTGAAGACCGCCGATGCCGGCTATCTGACGCGGCGCCTCGTCGATGTAGCCCAGAACGTAACGACGACGGTCGAAGATTGCGGTACTATCATGGGACAGGAGATAAGTGCCTTGAAAGAGGGAGAAAAGATCGTCGAGCCCTTGAGTGAACGCATTGTGGGCAGAGTTGCCCTCGTCGATGTCATCGACCCACTTTCAAATGAAACAATTGTCAAAGCAGGTGAAGAGATATCAAACGAAGATTCTCTGAAGATTGAGAAGAGCGGGATCGAGAAGGTTAAGGTTCGCTCGATCCTGACCTGCGAGGCACCAGTAGGGCTATGTGCAAAATGCTACGGGCGGAATCTCGCCACCGGTCGAATGGTAGAGATCGGAGAGGCGGTTGGAGTCCTTGCCGCACAATGTATCGGCGAGCCGGGAACCCAGCTGACACTCCGGACCTTTCACACTGGTGGAGTCGCACTGCGCATTGCCGAGAGCGCTTCGCGTAACGCTGAATTCGCAGGTAAGGTCAGTTTCGAAAATCTATCTGCAGCCGAGCGCGAAGATGGTCTAATGGTAAGTCTCAACGATAAGGGTCGCATGGGCATCAAAGGCAGTACACGGAAGATCAGTTATAATATTCCAATCGGTGCGATCATCTATCCAAAAGCCAAGGGGACAGTGAACGAGGGTGATATTCTGTTCGAGTGGGATCCATATTCGATACCGATCGTGAGTCCGTCGGGCGGTACGATCAAGTATCAGGATATCATTCCCGGTGTGACAATGCAGGAGAACTGGGTGGATGAGAGATCCGGTGGCAAGCAGTTCGTAATCGTCGAAGACCGACTTCGCCACCATCACCCGAAGATCAACGTCGTCGAGAAGAAGAGTAAAGTACTCAAAACCTTTTCTATTCCAGCCGGTACGTACCTGCTGGTGAAGGACGGCGATAAGATAACGCCTGGCACGCTCATCGCCAGAATACCAAAGGAGATCGGTAAGAGTAAGGACATCACCGGTGGTCTGCCTCGTGTCGAGGAGTTATTCGAAGCGAAGATCGTCAAGAATCCAGCAGTTGTTACGGAAATCGACGGTATTTGCGATGTTGATGAGGAAAAGGGATTCTGGAAGATAATGGTAACACCTGAGGTCGGTGATGTCAGGTCATACAAGATACCAACTACAAGATATCTGAAAGTGCACTCCGGTGAATTTGTGCGTGCTGGTGACCCGCTCTGTGAGGGCGCCATTGATCCACACGATATATTAAGAATCAAAGGACCTATGGAGACGCAGCGCTTTCTTGTCAATGAAATACTCGAAGTCTACCGGATACAGGATGTAAAAATAGACGACAAGCACATTGAAGTAATCGTCCGGCAAATGTTACAGAAGGTCAAAATAGAAGAGCCGGGAAATACACCGTTCGTGGGTGGTGAGATCGTAGACAAACGACGCGTGATCGAGGTGAACCAGCAGGCACTCGTTGAGGGAAAGAAACCAGCCACCTATCGCCCGATACTACTCGGCATTACGAGGGCAGCTCTCTCGACCGAGTCATTCTTCTCGGCGTCAAGTTTCCAGGAGACGACCAAAGTACTGGCCGATGCAGCGGTCGAAGGGAAAGTAGACCGCCTTGAGGGATTGAAAGAGAATGTCATCGTTGGACGCATCATACCTGCCGGCACGGGGCTCAGACGTTATCAGGGAATAGCACTGGAGACAGAGAAAACCGAAGCGCAGGCGATTTAGAAAACAGTCTATAAGAAAAGGCCCCTCAGAGGGGCCTTTTCTTATAGTAGACTCATTATGAATCCGGTTATGATCGGAACCGAGAAATTGTCATCTAGTGGTAAAGGAAGCGACTCGAAAACCGAAGCGACAACAGCACCGACAATCAGATGCCAGAGCGGTAATCCACCTGTAAGGATGTGCAACAAATAGGCGCTCACCAATGATGCAACCAGGAAGGCAAGAGTACCCAATACCGTCTTGTTCTGAAAGATTCTGGGACTCTTGATGTTCTGACCAAAAATCGCCGCAAAAGTATCACCAACGATTATGTACGAGCACGCCGCCACGACTATAGGTTTACCGTAGAGCAGCGAAGTAATGAAACATCCAAGCAACAGATACGATGCCCCACTCAGTCGTCTGATCTCATGTCGCCGCAGGAATGAACCGAAGAACAGTATGAACGCTTCCTTTATACCATTGATATGAAGACGCAGAAAATCCACCATGCCTACGGCAAAACATACCATGGCCAGCAGCATGCGTCCGCGCGGCTCCGGGGAAAGTTGATAGGTTATTGGGATGAATATCGCCCACAGATTGAGAAGCTTTCTGAAGACTTCGGCCTTTATTAGAATCTTATCCCCGCAGATAACTTGTTTGAATTATCCAGGTCAGGATGTGCCATGAAAGCATAATCGAGGCTGAACGCCTTATATTGAAGTCCTATGCCAAGCGTGTAGTTACCACGATGAATGCCCATTCTTCCGAAGATCAGATCGCGGTAACCGTATTCAATGCCCATATTGACATCAAAACCTGCGACATCTATCGTTTTCACGACGTCTGCCTCAAGCATTAGAGTTGAGTTGATCGCTCGAAGGGGCAAGACTGGAGCAACACCCAGCGCAATCTTTGGTAATATCGTCTCCTTAGTACCACTCGACCAGATAAGAGGTGACAGCACGAAATCACGTACTGCCAGGCCGACCCTCAGATGATCTATCCTATAAGCCACGCCGAGATCGAGACCACCGCCGTAACCCGTTATCGCATTCAGATCGCGGTAGAAAACCTTTATATTTACCCCGTAGGAGAATCGGTCATTGCCTCTGGCACCGTTAATGTAGAGGATAAAATCACTCGTTCCTACAGTGTCGTAAGGAATCGGTAGATTGTTGCTTCCGGGGTCCACCGTAGTATCGGGAAGTGTAGTCAATTTTATGCCACTTGTGTGCACGTATTGAATACCGAAACCCAGACTCATGTTACCACGGGGCAGAACAACTGCTCCAAAATCGTTTTTCACCACACCCGCAAAATTCTCGGCATGCATCACGTGTGCGCTGCGCGAGACAAAAAAGGTACCTGCCGGATTGAAATGTAGTACCGTTGGATCACTAAATTGCGCAATACCGGCACCGCCCATTGCGCTTACACGTGCACCGACCTGTAATTCCTGAAACTCTCCTGCATACTTTGTCCCCAGCAAAAATGCGGGGATCATTACTATTTTTATGATGCGACACATTTAACACCTGCCTGCATTGTCTTATTTATCCTTCTACCATGTCCCTGCAAACCTTGCAGTCTGATCTGGAACATATATTCACCGGGTGGTACTAGCCTGTTTTCATTATCCAGGCCATCCCAGACTACCAGATATTCACCCGGCAATCGCCTAATTCCTTCGATGAAATCCCGTATCTTCTTCCCTTGCTGGTCGACGACAGTTATGAAAACACGGGCCTCGTCTGTCAGGTATATTGCCAGCGTCGTTCCGGGCCTGATCGCCGAGAATCTTTCCGGAAAACATCCGACCACAAATCCGTCTACCGCCAACCACAAATACTGGCCGCCCTGTTTCTCGGAAACGAATACCTGGCCGTACTTACGCCATATCGTAATGCCACGAGGCGAGATGAATTCACCCTTCCCGGTGCCGGTCCTGCCAACCGAGATTATATACTTAAGATCATTGTCGAATTTGTGGATCTGGTCATTAACCTCATCGGTCACGTAAATGCTTCCATACGAATCCAACGCCACGTAGTGCATGAACACGTCGGCAAGACCCAACTCGAAGTCGTAAACAGAACCAAGAAATCTACCTTGGCGCGTGAATTTGGAAACCCTCGTACCATAATTGTCGATGACGACTATGAAATCATCCCTGTGCAAGTTATTGGGATCACCTGCATCGATGACAGCTATACCCATGGGCTGATGGATCTCTCCGTAGGCGCGACCCGGTATTCCAAATGAAAGCGTAAGAGAATCGGCCGGCGAGAAGATATAGACCTTCGAACTATCAAAGTCCGTCACATACAAGTTGTTTTCGGAATCAAGGCAGACTCCAAAAGGACGCCCGGGTACCGGGATCTCTCCGATCTGCTCGAGATCGCCGTCACGGTACTGGAGTTTGACAATCCTGTGGTTGCCATAATCAGCCAAAACAACAAGCCCGTCGTCATTCGCTGCGATGCCTTTGGGATCTGCAAACACCCTGTCATCGCCATAGACTTTTACCGCGGACAAACCAGTATTGTACAATATATGCCCGACCCCGGAATTGACCGCGAAGATGGTCAATTCATCATCATCCCGACGAGTTTTGGGATCGTCGAGCTCCTTCAGCTTGACGGCAACCACACCCTGGGGGTCGTCATAATCGTACGTCGGACCGAGAAATAGCTGCAGATAGTATCTAGATGCTCGATGGAAACCGAGAGTGTGTTTGAAAGGAGGTGCCGTAAGTGTCTGGGGATCGTAACTGATGAGCAAACAAAAGAGACCCAACATTCTTCATATTATAAGTATTTCCTGTGAATTGTCAAGCCAAAGGGATGCAACGATATTGACTTCCCCACAGCACCACATATCATAGATAATCATACAATGGCATCCAGGGGAAAGGTCTTGTTTAAGGTCTGGATAAGAAAAATAGGTGCAGAAAGATGATGAGAAGACTCGCAGTACCCTACGGCAACACAAAAGAGAAGATCGAGGTCGATGAAAAGTACATACTCGATATCATCGATCCGTATCGGTATCACTCGGGGAATGCAGAGAAAACATTGATCGATGCCCTGAGAAACCCAGTGGAAGGAAAGGTACTGCCCGATTTCATAGGAAGTGCACAAAAGCTTTGCATTATCGTCAACGATGCAGCAAGACCAACCAGAACAGATCTTGTCCTTTCTGCCGTACGGGAATTCATCTCGGGACATGACATTCACTTCATTGTCGCGACTGGTGCGCACCGCCCACCAAACAAAGAAGAATTAATGGCGATTTTCGGCCAATTTTACAATGAATACAAAGAGCGAATAGTCACCCACGACGCCCGGGATGAAAGCATGCTCGATCACATCGGACAAACGAGATACGGTAATGACATTTTGTTGAACAGACTGGTCGTCAGAGGCGACAAAGTTCTGATCATAGGCTCTATTGAACCGCACTACTTTGCCGGATATACAGGGGACAGAAAAGCGCTCTTGCCCGGAATCACTGGCTATCGCACGATCGAGAACAATCACAGACTTGCGCTGCATGCATATGCCAGGCCTTTGCAACTTAATGGCAATCCCATCCATGAAGAGATGCTCGACTGTGCAACTGCCCTCGGCAGGGAAAGAATATACTCAATACAGATGATCCTGGACAGAAAGCGAAACATACACAGGGCATACGCTGGGGCGATCATCAAAACACTCGAGACGGCGGCAGATGAAGCCAGATGTATTTTTTCAGCACCGATCTCCAGGAAGGCGGACATCGTCGTTACCGTTGCCCAACTGCCTTTTGACATCAACCTTTATCAGACGTTGAAATCGATCGAACACGGACGACTTGCGCTGAACGACGGTGGAATCTTGATATTCGTCTCACGATGTCCAGAAG
Source organism: Caldifarciminota bacterium (assembly GCA_020343595.1). Classification (GTDB taxonomy): domain Bacteria; phylum Hydrothermota; class Tepidihabitantia; order SM23-42; family SM23-42; genus SM23-42. The sequence continues at coordinate 989,436 of CP070802.1, forward strand.
GCCTGGGGCCGCCGAGTTTTGCCAGGCTATTCGAAAGCGAAGATAGTATTGAAGCCGCCGCGATCAAGGCAAAAACCGAATATCGACTGGGTGACCATAATGCGTACAATCTCATGACGCTTTGCGAACACGGCAGGATTTGGGGTGTTACCGACATCGCCGATACCACCCTGAGAAATGCCCAAATAGTCGGATTTGGATCGCTGCAGGCGGCGCTCGATCAGGCTATCAAGGAGAAAGGAACCGAACACAGTATCCTTCTCTTGACAAACGGAAGTATGACCGTCCCTGTATGCGGTCGATATTGACTTTTTTGCTAAGATAAATATAATTGCTTGAAAATCATTTCATGAATGAACGAGAAACCATCACAGGGGAAGCAATTTGTTATGTCAAATAGAGAACATTTATCAAAAGAGACAATCAGAAACCAATGGATGCATGCGCTTACAGTAAGCAAGGAGGATTAGGATATGAAAAAAGTAAGCATTATCGGAGCAGGCAATGTCGGCGCAAATGCCGCCTTTTACATTGGAGAGAAGAATTTTGCTGACGTCATGCTTGTCGACATTGTAGAAGGAAGGGCAAAGGGAAAAGCTCTTGACCTTATGGAGGCAGCGCCGGTCAGATACTACGATGCAAAAATCGACGGAACCGACGACATCGCAGACATCGCTGGTTCGGAAGTCGTTGTAATCACTGCCGGACATGTCAGAAAACCGCAGATGTCCCGGCTTGATCTGCTGGAGACAAATGCAAAGGTCATCGACCCCATTATTCCGCAAATAAAACAGCATGCACCGGAGGCAATAGTTATTAACATTACAGAACCGGTGGATGCGCTAACGTGCTATATCTGGAAAAAGGGTAATTTCGCACCCAATAAGGTAATCGGCATGACTGGAGTATTGGATACGACCAGATTTCGTGAATTCATATCCAAGGACCTCCAGGTCTCCACCGCAAATACAACTGCTGTAGTCATTGGCGGACACCACGACTATATGGTCATTATCCCCAGATACGCCAGTGTCGAAGGAATCCCAATAACCCAGCTTCTACCTCAGGAGAAGATAGACAACCTTATCAAGCGGACCAGAGCCGCTGGCAGCGAGATTCTCTCATATCTCAAGACGGCAACCGCACATTACGCACCAGCAGCGGCACTCGCCGAGATCGTCGAAGCGATAATCAAGGATTCAAAACGCATGCTGTGTGTTTCTGCGTGTCTGCAAAAAGAGTATGACGTGAAGGACCTGTGTTTGGGAGTACCCGCTATAATCGGCGCCAAGGGTGTCGAGAAGGTGATAGAACTTCAACTGACTATCGAGGAACGCCAACAGTTTGAAGAATCGGTCGCGGTCATAAAGAACGCAGTGGATACACTGGAAATCTAAGGGGAGGTAGCAAAATGAAAAAGGTCACTATTATCGGCGCAGGAAACGTCGGAAGTTCTGTTGCACTGTATCTTGCCGAACATAAAATCGCGGATATCTATCTCGTCGATGTTGTCGAAGGTCTTCCTGAAGGTAAGGCACTCGATGCGGAAGAAGCAGCTCCCATAAGGCGTTATGATGTCGAACTGCGTGGTTGCACCGATTTCTCGTGTATGGTTGACTCAGATATCGTCGTCATTACCGCGGGTATTGCCAGAAGGCCCGGAATGTCTCGAGATGACCTACTCAATACCAACGCGAAAATAATCAAATCGGTCTCTGAGAAGGTTGCGCAATACGCGCCGAATTCTATCATCATCATGGTTACCAATCCGCTTGACGTAATGGCATATCTGGCATTAAAGACGACAGGGTTCGCACTGAAAAGAGTCGTTGGCATGGCTGGAATCCTTGACTCCATCAGGTTCAGGTATTTTGTTGCGCAGAAATTCGGCGTTTCAGTCATCGACACTACCGCAATGGTCCTGGGCGGCCACGGTGATTCTATGGTCCCCTTACCAAGATATTCAACCATCGGTGGCGTACCCATTACCGAATTGATGCCCAAGGACGACATAGACAAGATCATCGAAAGAACCCGCAAGGGCGGTGCGGAAATCGTCGGCTACTTGAAGACCGGCAGTGCCTACTATGCTCCGGCAGCGGCCGTCGCAAAGATGGTCGAGTGTATTGTCCGGGATAAGCGACGCATCCTGCCATGCTCTGCGTACTTGAGAGGAGAGTATGGGATTGATGGACTATTTGTTGGTGTCCCTGTTATGCTTGGAATGAACGGTGTTGAAAAGATAATCGAGCTCGAGCTCATTCCCGAAGAAAGAGAGGCTTTACACACATCCGCATCGGCTGTCAAGACAGTGATTGAGAAATTGGAGAACCTGGGACTATTCTAGGCTAATCGCACGCAATATTAAATTCCATTCATGAAGCTAAGAGTAGGAATACCATACGGCAGAGAAACGATCAATGTTCAGATCGAAGAGCAGAACATCGGTGAGATCGTACAGCCCAATGAAGTGAAGATCGGAAATGAAGTAGAAACCCTTCAGCAAGCGCTGGCATGCCCGATCGCATCCAATAGCTTTGACGAATTCCTGGCAGACGCCAAAGACATTCTTTTCTTGATCAATGATGCAACCAGACCAACGCCAACTGCAAAGGTCTTGCAGATACTATATCCGATGATACAGGATAAGAACATCAAGTTTCTCATCGCAACGGGGATGCATCGGGCACCGACGGAAGAAGAATATTTAGAAATATTCGGCGAACTCTATGAAACGCTCAAAGACAGAATACATGCTCATGACTCCAAGAAGGACGAGGATATGGTTCACCTCGGTACATCGAAAAACGGCACGGAAATGTACGTGAACAGAATGGCCGTCGAAGCACATAAGATCGTCATCATAGGCTCAGTCGAACCGCACTATTTCGCCGGTTATACCGGAGGGAGAAAGTCATTCCTTCCCGGGATTGCTGCCTACAGTACTATCGAGCAAAATCATAAACTCGCATTAAAGGCAAGCGCCAAAGCACTTAGTCTTGCAGGAAATCCTGTACACGAGGATATGGAAGATGCAATTTTGACGATCAAGGAGAAAGAAGTATTCTCAATAATGACCGTCTTGGACCGTAACGAACGCATATATGCCGCTACCGCGGGTGATATCACCGAATCGCTGAAAGCAGCCATTGACCACGCACACAGCGTCTTCTCAGTCGAGATAAAAGAAAAAGCAGATATCGTCGTGGCAGTAGCGCCCTACCCGATGGATATTGACTTATATCAATCTCAGAAGGCACTGGATAACGGAAAATTCGCTCTCAATGACAACGGCATACTGATACTCGTCTCAAAATGCCGCATGGGTGTAGGCAGCGATACCTTCATCAAATTACTCAGCAGCTGCCGCTCTCCTCAGGATACCCTGGATAAGATCGACAAAGAATTCAAATTAGGATATCACAAGGCAGCCAAAATGGCGGAAATTGCCCGTTGGGCTCAGATGTGGGCAGTTACGAGCCTCGACGCTGATTTACTGAAGAGTGTCTTCATAAAACCGTTTAGCACACTGCAGGAAGCAATTGATGCAGCGATCGCCGAGAAGGGTGAGGAGAAGATCATGTTTCTCATGAATGCAAGTCTCACCGTACCGAAACTCAGAAAACGCCTCGTGCACAGACCAAAGAAATTCATCTTTGCCAGTAAATGGGAAAAAGGAATACCGGCGGTCAGATACAGAGCTCCAGGAATCGAAGAAGCAATAGAGGATTCCTACCTTCACATCTATTCGGAGATGCAAGAAAACTAGCTGTGCCGCCGATCAGAAATTTTTGTCGGTTCGAGCCATGAATGGCAATGCCATGTAAATATTGACTTCAGACAGAATTTCATTATAATACATATTGTCATTATAGAGATCCGGGATGCACGCTTCTTCGGATAAACGTGTACCTTTGATTTCTTATCGAATCTTTTTGCTCTTTATTTTTTTGGATTTCTATTGTTGAATAGAAAGGAGGCATCACATGGAAATCCAGGGATACAATGTGCCCGAGGATTTATACTATCACGACGAGAACACGTGGTTAAAGATCGAGGATGACGGTACGGTGAGAGTGGGTATGGATGATTTCTATCAGAAGCAGGCGGGAGATACAACGTATGTTGACCTACCTTTTGAGGGCGATTCCGTGAGCCAGGGTGAAACCTGCGGTAAGATTCAATCCTCAAAATGGGTCGGGAAATTCGTCTCGCCGATTTCTGGCGAGATTGTCGAGGTAAATGGTGAGTTAGAGAACGACTGTCGTTTAATCAACAAGGATCCTTACGGCGGCGGTTGGATAATGCGTGTTAAACCTTCCAATCTGGACGAAGAATTGAAAAATCTCGCCTACGGAGCGGATGCGCTGCAGAAGTTCATTCAGGACCATATTGACAAAGCTGGCAAAGGCGGTAAATAGCAGAACACAAGCGCATCTTTGTATTTCTTTGAAGTTAGTGAAAGACCGTTGTACTTAAAAATCAATAAAGTTCAGGAATCTTCTCCTTAAAAAAAAGATCGTCTGGCCCTTTATGGACGAAGGAAAGAGAGACTTGTTTTAACCTAAGGGGGTTAAATGCCGATAAAGAAAGAGATAATAAGTGAATTGCGTGACATAGTTGGCGACGATTATTGTAGAACAGACAACGCAGAACTATACGTGTACGCTTTTGACAGCAGCATCCATCGAAAAAAACCGGATGTCGTCGTTCAACCAACGAAGACGGAACAGATTCAGAAAATAATGCGACTGGCGAACAAGTATAAGATCCCGGTCGTACCGCGCGGTGCCGGTTCTGGGCTTTGTGGAATGGCCGTGCCGATCGATGGTGGAATTGTCGTCGACCTGCAGAGAATGAACCGTATCACGGATATGCGGATCGCGGATCTTTATTGCGTTGTACAACCCGGCGTCATATACAATGACTTCATCGCCGCACTCGCTCCTTACAAGTACTTCATTCCGGGTCCGGCATCGGGCGAAGTGGCAACCCTGGGTGGCATGATCGCGCTCAACGCCTCAGGCGGCAAGGCAGTCAAGTACGGCGCCACACGTGATTATGTGATCGGCATGGAATTCGTTACACCAACCGGTGATATCGTGCGCGCCGGGGCAAATACCGTGAAGCATTCAAGCGGCTATCAATTCGAGAAGCTTCTCGTTGGTTCGGAAGGCACTCTCGGGATAATAACAGAAGCTAACATCCGAATCGCACCGAAACCAGAGAAGAGAGCTGCATGCGTCGCCTCATTCGACGATCTGGAGAAAACCGGACAAGCGGTTGCCGACATCATTGCTAAACCGTTGATCCCATCGCAACTCGAGATCATGTCGCAAGCCTGTATCCAAGCCGTAAACAAGGCAACCAACATGGGGCTGCCCGAAGTCGCAGGAATGCTACTCATTGAACTCGACGGCGCACCCGAGGTAGTGAAACGCGATGTCGAAATCGTCAGTGAAATGTGCAAAAAAGCAGGTGCCGTATCCGTTGAATCCACCGAGGACGAAAAACGTATCGTAGAACTTTGGAAAGCAAGAAAACAGATGATCCCGTCACTCAGCATTCTTAAAGAGCACTATGCAACAACGATGCTTGCTGATGACATGGCCGTTCCGCCATCGCAAATCCCAAAAGCAGTGGCGGGAATCTGGGACATCTCCGAGAAATACGATATAATCATTCCACCGTATGGTCATTCAGGTGACGGCAATCTTCACACGAAGGTATTGATGATGCCGGCAGACCCGGAACACTGGAGACAGGCACAGAAAGCAGTAACCGAAATATATGAATTGATACACTCGCTCGGCGGTACGACAACAGGCGAACACGGTATTGGCATAACCAAAGCACCAGACTTCTATCGTGAAAGAAAAACCATGATCCCGCTGATGAAGACAGTGAAGAAAGCATTCGACCCGAATAATATCATGAACCCCCATAAACTCGACCAGTGGACGGACGATTTCGTGCACGAATTACGCTACCCGACAGATCCCAAGCGCAAACTTGAAGGTCACCTGGCAAAGTGGGAAGAAGAGATGATGACCTGTACAATGTGTGGCTACTGTAAGAACGTATGCCCCACTTTTGTCGACCTTTTGTGGGATCCACCTTCGAGTCGCGGAAGAGTCATCATGTCCTACGGTATGCTTGAGAAGGAACTGAAACCAGACGATTCGGTCGTCAGTGCCTTGTACCAATGCACGCTCTGCCGCGACTGTAACCGCCGCTGTCCTTCAAAGGTCAAGGTTCCCGATATCGTTCGTGCCGCCCGCGCTGATCTGGTGGAAGCTGGTTTCGCATACGACAGCCACAAGGCGTTCATCGATAACATCAAGAAGACCGGAAATATCTTCGCCGACACTGAAGTAATGGCTCCATTGCGCGACGGAGAGATACCCGTATTCGTCGGCTGTCAATTCCTTGCTCGGCCGAATCAGACCAAGATGTATTTGAGGCTCTTTGAGAAACTCGGTCTCAAGCCAAAGGTGGTAAAGGAAGTATGCTGTGGCTATCCGATGGAGGCGCTCGGGTTCGTCAAGGATTTTGAAGAGCACCAGAAGAAATTCAAAGAACTGTTTCCTTTTGATACTGCGATAACCCTCTGCCCAACCTGCACCGTATATCTGAAAGAAGCATACAAAATAAAAGCGAAACACGCGACGCAGATGATAGCTGAGAAACTTCCAGATGCAAAACTCAACAAACTGAGCGGTAAGGTTACCTACCACGACCCATGTGACCTATCCCGCGGCGCCAAGGTGACGAAAGAGCCCAGAGAGATTATCAAACAGCTCGGCCTCGAACTCGTAGAAATGAAATTCAAGGACAACACATCGAGATGCTGCGGCGGCGGCGGCGGAATACTCGTTTCAGACAATCCGCTATCAACCAGGATCGCGGCAAACCGCATAAAGGAAGCACAGAAGGCCAAGGTCGATACGATAGTGACGGCATGTGCAACCTGCGAACAAGTGCTCAAGACAGCGGCAACCGCAGCAGCAGATAAGGGTAACGGCAAGATGAACGTTATGGGACTCCAGCAAATGATATGGAAGGCGCTGGCGTAGTATCCCAATATATAAAAAGGGGCAGCATAGCTGCCCCTTTTTATTATCCAATTCCCCCAAGCTGCTATCTTGCGAAAACGATCTTTCTTACTGCCTTGAATTCTCCAGCATTGAGGATGCAAATATAGACACCAGGACTTACGCGGCGTCCTTCAGTATCATAGCCGCGCCAGGGTACCGTGTACGCTCCAGGCATAAGCACACCATCCACAAGCGTTGTCACCAACCTGCCCGAAATATCAAAGATACTCAGGTCAACCTTACTCTCCCGGGGAACAGCATAATCGATAGATGTCGTCTGCGTGAACGGATTCGGCCTGCTCAGACCGAATTGGAATTGATCAGGGACATGGACTTCCTTATATTCTTCGATGCCGGTCACAACGATATAATTCTGGCAGAACTCTGAAGTATTGAAATTCATGTCCGTAGTCGTAGCGGTTATATAATCCCCGATATTGAGACCAGTGACCGTAATATTCCAATTTCCCGAGGAAACGGGGGTTGTAAGATTTATGTAAACCTGGCCTTCGCCGTATCCTGTTGGATCAGGACTAGCCCTGAAGATCTCGATCGTTGCCTGTGTCGGGTCGGTATCTATATCAAGGGTACCGGCAATCGCTGTCTGTCCGGCGCTGTATACCGCACTCGTTATGACCGGAAAATTAACGTCTTCATTGGCTCGAAAATCAGGATCTCCATTATCATTAAGAGTCACACCATCATCATCGAGATCGATCCCGAGCAGGTTATTGTTGTAGATCGAATTCATGTTGATAGCATTGCGGTCGGCGTTTATCGTATTGGAATCGCTCTCCCAGACCAGCACACCGTTCCGACCGTTGTGAGCGATCGTGTTCATGGCAATAATATTATCAGTAGCAAAACCCCCTGCATACCATGTACCATAAACACCTATGCTCACCCCATCGCGCGTATTGGGCAAAGGGGCAAGGGCGACGTCGAGCCCGATGATGTTGTTGGTAACGCTATTGGCATAGGTGTAGATGGGCGGTACTGCTTCTGCGTATCCGATTATGCAAACGCCTTCGAAATCATTGCCCGAAATGAGGTTGTTGTCCACAACATTGTCATGGGCACCCTCACCGATGTAAACACCGTCGTGGTCGTTACCGAGATCAAAACCGCCGGCAATATCAGTGCCTACATAGTTGAAAAGAACCGCATTGAAACCAACATCACCGGGTGGACAACTAGCAATACCTATACCTTCAGCATAGTTGCCGGATGAAAGGTTACCCTGAACTGTATTATTGATGGCAACGCCGAGCGTGCCTGGCGTGCATATGATGTAAATACCTGCCCATAGTCCTTGAAGGTTCCACCCATTGCCCATATCGATCGTGCCGGTTTGATCAGTACCGACAAAGTTGCTGTAAATAATGTTGTTCTGCGACACATCCGGTCTCGCCTGAACCCTTATTCCATCCTGCTGGAAATTATGGACGACCAAACCTTGAACGGTGTTATTAGAGGACCAAATGTGAATACCATGAGCCGCCCCGGCGTTGACGCCGTCAAGAACGATCATCAAATTCGCGGTTGATGGAGGGTTCGCCCCTGCCCACGATCCCGGTTGCGAAAGTCCATCAAGCAGGACACCCGCCTGGTCGGTGAGCACCGGCAAGGGCATTATCGGTGCAATAACGAATGGGCCTGTGCCCCCTATGTTGAACACAATAGTATCAGGACCCGGATTGAAATTCGCTCCGTTCATACACCATCTTAGACTGCCCGGGTTATTATCGTCCGGGACTGTCCTATTAACTGTGTACGTAGCCGCGTATATATGGTTTGGAATCGCAAATGCAAGTATGAACATGCAGCAAACTACCGCTGAAACAAAGCTTGTGATACAAGAATGAAACCCTATCTTTTTCATACCGCCTCCTTTACCTCTGTCTACGGAAGTATAAGAGAATATTTCAAAATGTCAAGTTAAAAAATAGAATCGTGTGTTACGATCAATGAAAGTCAACGGCGAATCAATAACTCCGCATCAACCAATCACACCCGGCCGTATGTTATATTCATCAAACGCAATCTTTTGGCAAGGCTTGATGTCAGATGGCGCGCTGGCATCCGCCAACGCCAGTTACCCTTTGTGCTTGCCGGCCGGTTCATACGAGCGCTCTCCCCCAGCCCTAAAATATCCTGGATTGGAATGATCACCGTCTTCGCAACGGACATCATGGCGAGGCGGATGAATTCTTCGTGAACCCGCCGGGGATTGACCGTCTTGCCGACGTATGCAGATAGCTTCTGTTTCTCCGAATCGGAAGCCTCATTTTCGAACCAACCTCTCACCGTGTTGTTATCATGAGTGCCGGTGTAGACAACACAGTTTGGCGTGTGGTTGTGCAGCAGGTACGGATTTGCCGCATCACCATCTCCGAAGGCAAAAAGCAAGACCTTCATGCCGGGCAGCACGAATTCTTGCATAACCTCGCGCACGTCGGGTGTGATCGTACCGAGATCTTCCGCTATCAGAGGCAACCTTGGGAACCGTCCAGATAAGATCTTCAAAAAATCCCGAGCATGTGCTCCGATCCATCTTCCATTCTTTGCTGTTTTCGCACGAGAAGGAACTTGCCAGTAGGCAACAAACCCCCTGAAATGATCCAACCTGATATAATCGAAGAGACGTAGACCATACGCCAGGCGCTGAATCCACCATCGGTAACCGGTCTTCCGGACCGCATTCCAATCATATACCGGGTTACCCCACAACTGACCAGTGTCGCTGAAATAATCAGGCGGAACGCCCGACACGAAAAGGGGTCTCATGCTCTTGCCTAACTTGAACAGTCGGGGATGTGACCAGACATCCGCACTCTCATAATCAACATATATGGGCATGTCGCCTATGATCTGGATCCCACATTTTGTACAATGTGCTTTCAATTGTCGCCATTGCTCATGAAAAACATACTGCAGGAATTTTTCACGTTCGATATCCCTTCGGAATTCCCTGGCAAATACCCTCAATACCTTCTCTCTCCTGTACTTGAAGCGACGCGGCCATTCTGCCCAAGTCCTGTCTACCATATGCCGTTTCAATGCGAGAAAGATGCCGAAGTCAGACAACCAGTAATCGTTCTTCCTGCAGAAATTCAGATACGCTCTTCTTTTTCCTCCGCCGCCACAAAAACGCTCGTATGCTTTTGCAAAAAGACGATCTTTGTAACGAACCACACGGGGGTAATCGACCCTCGTCTCTGTAAAAGAAGGCATGTCCCTCAATTCTTGGTCGATCAGATATCCGGAACGGACCATCATCTCAGGACTTATCAGATATTTGTTGCCGCCAAATGCCGATATGCAGTTGTATGGCGAGCATTCATCCCGGTAGTCAACCGGAGTCAAAGGCAAGACCTGCCAGTAGCCCATTCTCGTTTTGCCGAGAAAATCAACGAATCGGTAAGCCTCAGGACCCATATCTCCGATTCCGAAACGTGAAGGTAGACAGGTAATATGTAGTAATACTCCAGCTCTCCTTCTGTCAGAAATATTTATTGGGGAAATATTCCGTCGCGTCATCGAGGATCTTTGCCTCGTTTGAAAAGAAGAACCGATAACGGCGGCAAGGTCACTACCATTGAATATCTTCTGCCATGGCACGACTCAACTTGAGCATCCACACCGCCGAGATTACCTCCTCCACTGCCGCCATACTCCATCGCATCGCTGTTGAGTAACTCGCGCCAGAATCCTGCTTCTGGAACACCGAGGCGGTATTCGTGCCTGGAAACTGGCGTAAAATTCGCGACGACTATGATGCTGTCCGCTCTGCGCTTCCCTTTCCGGACGAATATCAGAACACTCTCCTGCCAGTTACCACAATCGATCCACTCGAAACCGTCCTCCTGAAAATCCTTTGCATGCAGTGCAGGTTCTTCTCGGTATACTCGGTTGAGATCGCGTACCCAATTCCTTATTCCTCGGTGAGGAACCTGCTCGATGATGTTCCAGTCCAGAACCCTCTCATGATCCCACTCTCGCCTTTCGGCAAATTCACTACCCATGAACAGCAACTTCTTACCAGGGTGGGTGTACATATATCCGAACAAGAGGCGTAGATTGGCAAATTTCTGCCAGTCATCGCCAGGCATCCTGCCAAAGAGAGAACCTTTTCCGTGGGTAACTTCATCATGGGAGAAAGATAGCAAGAAATTCTCGTAGAAAGCATACCAGATGCTGAATGTAAGCTGCTCGTGATGATATTTTCTAAATATCGGGTCTCTACCGAAATACTCAAGCGCATCATGCATCCACCCCATATTCCATTTCATACCAAAGCCAAGTCCGCCGACATACACAGGGCGCGAAACCATTGGCCAAGCAGTAGACTCTTCGGCGATCGTCTGAACATCCGGATATTCTTTATACACGGTTTCATTCAACCTTCGCAGGAAATCAATGGCTTCTAGATTTTCCCGTCCCCCGTACCGGTTCGGAATCCAATCGCCGTCTTCACGCGAGTAATCGAGGTACAACATCGAAGCAACGGCGTCTACGCGCAACCCGTCTATATGATAGTTATCCAGCCAGAAGAGGGCACTGCTAATCAGAAAATTCCTGACCTCATTGCGCCCGTAATTAAAAATACAGCTGTTCCAGTCAGGATGCAGACCTTTCCGCGGATCAGCATGTTCATAAAGATGTGTACCATCGAAATATGCAAGACCGTATTCGTCATTGGGAAAATGAGACGGTACCCAGTCGAGGATCACTCCAATACCACTTTTGTGAAGCAACTCGATCATAAACATGAAATCTTGAGGTGAACCGTATCTGCTCGTTGGCGCAAAGTAGCCCAGTACCTGATAACCCCACGATCCATAGAACGGATGTTCCATGACCGGCAGAAGCTCGACGTGCGTGAAGCCCATGTCCTTCACGTATGAAACGAGTTTCTCGGCAATCTCCCGGTAATTCAAGAATCGACCGCTTTGGGTATCCCGTAGCCACGATCCCAAATGTACCTCGTAAATCGACAGCGGACTGTCCAGAGAATTACGGGTTTTCCTGTTGCCCATCCAATCTTCATCATGCCACTCATACTCAAGATCCCATACGATGCTTGCCGTTCTTGGCGGGTTCTCCCAGTAATGGGCAAAAGGATCTCCCTTATCTGCCTCATAATCATAGTATTTCGATCTGATATGATATTTGTAGAGAGCACCATGCCCGACTCCGGGTACGAACCCCTCCCAGATACCTGAACCATCCCACCTCACGCCGAGGCAGTTTGCTTCGTTATTCCACGCGTTGAAATCTCCGATCACAGAAACCGCGACAGCACTCGGTGCCCAGACGGCAAAATAAGTTCCCTCCCTGTGACCCTTCCTCGTGATGTGGGCACCCAGTTTCTCATATATCCTGAAGTGGTTACCTTCTTTGAAGAGATAAATATCATGATCCGTAATATGGTTCGTTTTCCCAGTTTTCTTCATGTGCTACCCATTGCCTTGCGCTTCTGTTCGGGTGTGAACCGCTCAATGGCATATCTGAGTGCCCTTCTGGGCATTTCTTTCTTGTGATTTACTACATAATTCAAGACCTGTGACGGGAAGATTATGCTTGCGTCCTTCAACATCCACCCGTAGCCATTCTGAACCAAATAATCTTGATCACTCATCAGGGCGTCAGCTATATTGAATGCAAAATCCAGATGCTTGCCCTTTCGTAGCGAGTGTATCATGATGACCGCAGCGCCTCTCCTGAGCCATCTATTCCTGGACCTTGTCCAGGCCAGGACGTCCGGCAGGAATTCTGGAAATTCATGTACAAACACCCCAAATGCGTGACGGCAAAAATCATCGCATGCACCCCAGTTAGAAACATATTTCCTCAACCAGGATTCAAACAGACGAAAATCACCGGGAGCATACTTCTTCTGCAAGCGATGAGCCCAGTCAAAGGCGATTGCCTTCTCTTCACTGTACCTGGATCTCAACAGGTCTTCGCACAACCTGAATATCTCCTTCTTGTTCTCTTTCTTTATCTTTCTGAAGGCGTCGGCAGCCACCCTGCGTACGATATTCGCCCTTACTCCATATAGAGAAATACCCTCCTTGAAATATGATTCTGCGCCCTTGCGGTAAGTCTCATCAACGTGTTTTTTCAATTCCCGTACTATTGCTGCCCGGGTGATCATACCTTTTGGGCGAACATTGGGTTTGTAGTTTTTGCTCTTCACCGAGCACATTATACCGATAAATCATACCAACTCAATGGGCTTCTCCAGGATCGCCCTACTTCAATGCTTCAATGATCACCAGATTGCCGCCCGTGACATGATCAAGCAGTAAGTTTACTGTCCGTTACGATATCGATAGATTGATGTAGAACACCAAATAGTACCGCGGTATAGAACAGTAGGCAGCAGACCTACTAGCCTTCTTTCAATTGGGAAGTACAGAACGGGCACTTCGTTGCTTTTATCGGTATCGCGGATTGACAGAACGGGCAGGTCTTCGTTGTCGGCTCAGCAACCGGCTCTTCCTTTTGCCTCTGCATCCTGTTGATGCCGCGGATCACGAGAAAGACGGCAAAAGCGACGATAATGAAACTGATGATCGTATTGATAAAAGCACCGTAGTTTATCGATACCGCGCCTGCCGCCTGGGCGTCAGCGAGTGATGCATAGGGTCCTGCAGTAGCACCCGGTTTCAGCACCACAAAGAGATTTGCAAAATCAACATTACCCAGCAGCAGACCGATTGGCGGCATGATGATGTCGGACACAAGCGATTTCACGATTGTACCAAAAGCCGCACCAATGATAATACCCACTGCCATGTCGACCACGTTACCGCGCATGGCAAACTCCTTGAATTCCTTAAACATAAAACACCTCCTTTAGTTGTCTTCTGACAGAAGTTCACGTACTCCATCTATCTCAAAATCAGCATATTGCCGTGCCCTAACAATGCGTTCCGGCCAAAAATGCTTTATCACGTGTACGGTCATGACCGTGGTCATACCAACTTCTTTTGCCCCTTTCAGTTCATCGCTGCCTCCATCACCGACATACAGTGCTTCTTCTGGTTGTACGCCAAGTTCTTTAAGACATCTAAGGTATATCTCTTTCTCGGGCTTTACGTAACCGACGTTGCAGGAGAATGCGACGCTATCGAAATACTTGCTCAAAGGAGAGTCATACCAACCTTGGATCTCATTCACATCCGCATTACTTATCAAACCAAGTGACTTCCCTTGCTGCTTCAGTTTGGCAAGCGTTTCAAGAGTAGTATCCTCAATATTGAGCAAAGCATGTCTAAACCGTTCAATGCGGTTGGTGACTGCTTCCTTAATTATTTCATCCGTGATTTTCGGGTCAATTGCGCGGGCCATCTTCTCGATTATCTGTAATGAATCGGTAACCTTGCCGCGTAGACGCTCATCCGAGTGAACAAGCAGCTGCTCGTTCCAATCCTCTCGCCGAACACCCAGAACCTCGCTCGTCCCCTTGCCCGGCAACCGCATGACATCGGCTGAGGTTAGCGTATGAAAGAGATCGAAAATGACCGCCTGGAATTTTCTGATATCGACTATCATATCACTCCCGACCCGTTTTCTTACTGATGACCATGCGTACCGAGTCGAATGGAACGTAGTAACCAATGTCACTTAATTGCCTTTCCATTTCAGCCATCATTCTGTCATACACCTCCTCATATACTCCAACACTCTCCTCTCTATCGCACGAACGCCTCTGCTTCACGTAACCCTTTGCGTACAGCCCGATGGCCATTTCGGCAGTAGCGCGATCCCAGCGAATGTTCAACTTGGCCTTGCCGCGTCTCTCCACACGCAACGGCATCCCGGCCAGAAATACATCGAACGCCTCGAAGGAAAAATCGTCAAGCAAAACCAGAGAACCACCAGCATTCAGCACTCGAGTCGCCTCTTCAAGTGCTTGACGGACACCGCTGTCGCCAAAACCGATACGAATATCCTGCAGACCAAGAAAACAACTCACCGAACCGAAGACATTATCGGTAAAAGGCATCTGTCTTGCGTCCGCTTGCACCAAAGAAACATCGACACCCGCTTCACTCAGCAATGAATTGATCAAAGCGTGGGGACCGACGTAGTCGATGTTCAGACCAATCAATCGAGCATCGGGAAACCGCCAGCCGAGATGTGCCAGAAATGTTCCGTAACCGCAGCAGAAATCAAGATGCGGCGCAGTGATAGATACGGGCATATTCGCAGTCGCCCATCGCTGAGTACCACCCCAACCGATATCAAGCCCATCTATGATCTTCATGGACTTGTCACAATCTCTTGTGAACCAATCACGCAGAGCAATCTCTTTCTTGAGGATGATCGCATCCGAAATCATGGAATATATTGGAGACATCCAATGCTACTTTCTATCTGACAAGAAGGCTCGTAATTTCTCAGGGATCACCAGTCCGCAGGCATGCGTACGCGGTCATTCGATTCGTATATCAGCCTAAGGTCGCTGAATACGTCATCTCCAGTACAGATCAAATCAGCGATCCGGTCGAGGAGTTTGTAATCTTCAGGGGCTGTTTCCAAATCAGGCCCACCCATCAGTTCATTACAATCCCATGGCAGAACTTCAACTTTATTCAAGGCCATGAAATCCCGTACCAGATCACCCTGCACAAACCACAGACCTTTCATATCGAATATCCCAAAAAGATCAGGGTCTACCTCTCCACTGCGGCAGAGTTGCCAGGCTTGCCCGCCATTCAAGAACTTCCCAGCGGGCAGATCATGGGGGTCGAAGTCGATCTTCAGATAATCCAACTGGAGACTATCCAGTTGTGTATCGACCTGAACCCAGCGCTCATCTTCAGCATTCCAGTACTCGCAGATCCAGTGATCCTCGTACTTCCCGGGCGTGAAATACGTGGCAAAGCCGCAGCGCGCCCTCGCCGGTATTCCCATACTTCTCAGCAAAGCGCAGAGAAAAACCGCATAGTCGCGGCAATTGCCGACGACGCGCGCCTCCGGTCGCCGGGCTTCAGTGATCGGTCTTTCATCTAACTCCGCAATCCTTACCAGCATGTCTTCCACCCGGCGCAGATTAACTTCCTTTTTCCTATCTTCAGTCAGTTCGACGCCGTATTCTTCAGCCCAAAATACGTGCAGCATCGTCCCCTGGACCACCCTGCACAACCCGGAAATCCCGGCTGGCAGGTCTCCAAGCATATCTGCATATTCTGTTATGCTGGTCATCATCCCTGGTTGCTTGTAGTAATCAAGGATATCCATCACATCCTCTTCGATGTCATCTTCTTCATTTATGGACTGGCCGCGTAAGAGGGAAACTGCGATCAATAGAAGTACAAAATAGGTCGAAAATCTCCAAACACGACTCAGTAGCATCCACCACCCTCCTAATTACTTACCTGCCTTCAACCCACGATTTTCCAGACGTAACCTTTCCCACGCATCGAAATCTTCGGGTGGATCGATCTTCTCTGAGTCAGGTTTGCGCATGAGTTTAGCCGCCTGGGTCGGACAGCCTGTCACACAAAGCCCACAGCCAACGCATTTCTCGAGCCGAACATCAACCACATCGTCCTTTTCAATCATCGCATCCACCTGGCAGCGGTCGATACAAACACCGCAGGAATTACAGGTGTCACGGTCTATTACGGCGTAGTAGTTGGCCCGTGCAACAGACTCTTCGATCCCCCAATCAGTAACACCTCTCAATATAGCACAGCAACAACCGCAGCAATTGCATACGTAGTATACATCCTTAATCACATTACTGACCGTGTGGACAAGACCCAACTCTTCAGTTTCATCCAACAATATGAGGGCTTGTTCCTTTGATATGTCATTCGGCCGCTTCGGGCGTTCAACAGGCGAGAACATCATACAATTCTTCACCGGAAAGTCGCATCTGCGACGCTGTAAGACATCTTGTTCCACGCGACAGATACAATCCCTTACTCGGAAAGATTTCGAATTCTCCAGCATTGATTTGATGTCATCGTACGGAAGAATCCATTCGGACTTGACCGCACCCTGGGAAGGGACCACTCGATGCAAAGCCGGCTGCGGTTTCATCAAACCCGCAGCACCACCTTCTTCCATATACTCTTCGAACAAATGGGCAAATTCGTGATCCATACTTTCCAACTGAGCCTCGTAGATACCGACTATGAACGGGGCAAGACGAAAAGCGAGCTTCGCACCCTTTCTTGACATCCATAAAAGCCCACGCTTTGACATATCAACGAGACGCAGCTTAAGGTCGCCCTCATCGGCACCGGCTCTTCTGGCTATCTCGGCGATCGGTTCATATACTACACTGAGTAGACCTGCGAGAGCGGCGTCATCGTCAGAGAAGATCTTTTTCAGAATGAGGATCTCCACTTTGGATGACGTCCTGGGAAAGCCATTAGGAAGCTTGTCGAGGGCATCGGCAAGCCTCTCGTATACGCGGTCGTCCCTTCCCATGATTGGCAAATCGCTCAATCTATCTCATGGTATATGAGCATACCATAGTGGGCGGCGCTATAATCCTCATCCCACTTATATACAGTTAACTCGACCATATACTTATTGGTCTCATAAGGTTCAACTGTGACCACCGGGTGATTGTCCGATTCATTATCGGAGATAACCTCTACCCATTCACCATCAACGTCTTCGTAGACCGTTATATCAAGGTCTTTGATCCGCCAGTCTCCAAAGGCCGCAATACCATATGTCCATCCCTCGTGCAGCGTTCTGCTGAATGTCGCACCACTGTTAGTGATTATGTCAGCCTGCACGTGGACGATCTCCTGGTTAAGACTATCCTCAAGAAAGTAGACATATTCGGTCATGTCGTCCATGATACCCTTCATCGTTGTATACATATCTGCATGCATGAGTGAAGGAACACCAACCAACACAAGAGACAAAAACAATATCTTACGCATTTTACCTCCTTTGGTCGATTATAACAACAATAGCAAAGTTGGTCAATAGTCGCGAACTCCCGTTCTTCATCACTACTATTTGCGGGTCGATGATGCTCGACACATGCTGCATGCACTCTCACCGGCAAGATGCCCTGTCGAAAAAGCAGCCTGCAGATTATAACCACCCGTATCGCCTGCAACATCGATCACCTCGCCACAAAAGAATAGACCGGAAACCAACCTCGACTGCATCGTATAAGGGTCGATCTCGTCCAACGCGACTCCGCCATCAGTGATGATCGCCTCACTGATGGGACGAGGTCCTTTCACGGTCAGCCTAAAATCCCTCAGATAATGTAGTATTCTTTGACGTTCTTCACGGTTTATTTCACTTACATGCCTGTCGGCCGGAATGCCAGCCCGTGTCAGGAAAATATCAATAGTGGTAACGGGCAACAAATGCTTCATAACACTTCTACATTTCATCTTGCCATGGTGGTCAAATTCCCGCAGCAGTCTTCTCTCTAATTGTTCATCGGTGAGCGCAGGTTTGAAGTTGATCGAAAGAGTGACCTTATGCTTTTGGATTTCCTGTACTATCTGCCGGCTCATCGTCAGGATTATTGGTCCAGAAACGCCGAAATGAGTGAAAAGCATCTCGCCAAACAAGGTTGTGAATCTTCTACCGCGGGCATATGCACTCACCTCAACGTTCTTAAGACTCAGACCCTGCATCTTTCTTATGAAATCTTCTTCCACTTCAATCGGCACAAGGGCAGGTTCAGGTTTTCTCACCCTGTGCCCCAAGTCCATTGCAAACCGGTACCCGTCACCGGTCGAACCAGTCATCGGGTATGAACGCCCACCCGTAGCAATTATGACGGCGTCACAGGAAATATCTACCCCACTCCCACGTACACCGTTAATGCGATTAACGTCAGTCAAGATGGCATCGACGGTGAATTCCATTCTAATCTCCACTTCATTCTTTCTGAGGAACGCAGCCAGGCATTCAACAATATCTTCGGCATTGCCCGATCTGGGAAAGACGCGCTGTCCCCTTTCAAGCACAGTCCTGACACCGCGGGTTTCGAAAAAATCTATTAGATCCTGATTGAAGAACCGGGCGAAGCAATTGCGCAGGAAATTACCATTCTTGCCGTAATGCTCAATGAACGAATCTATGCCACCCATATTCGTGAGATTACAGCGCCCTTTGCCAGTGATCGCAAGTTTTGAGCCTAGCCGGTGCATCTTCTCCAGAAGTATCACCTCACAACCCTTCTCTGCTGCCCTCCCGGCAGCCATCATTCCGGCAGGACCACCACCAATGACAACGATACGGTGACCGTCTATCATAGCAAATCTTCGAGAACCCGTTTCAATTCTTCGGTCGGTAGACCGACGATGTTGGAATAACTCCCTTCGTACTTTGCCACCAGCATTCTACCACGCTCCTGTATCCCGTAGGCACCCGCCTTGTCCATTGGCTCGCCAGTCGCCACGTAATTCTTTATTGTCATTTCGTCCGACTTATGCATCCAGACCTTACTTCGAAGACAGAAAACCTCCATGCACTGGCAAGAAACCTTGAGCACTGCCACACTTGTTACTACCTCATGGAACTTTCCACGCAATTCCATGAGTATTCGTATGGCGTCGACCTTGTCTTTTGGCTGTCCGATAATCCGGTTTTCAAACCAAATCACCGTGTCTGCACCGATCACGGCAGCAATCGTGCTTCGGTCCCCTGCATAATTCTGCCACACCGCTGCTGCTTTTCTTGCGGCCACCTTTTTGCTAAAAGTTTCCGCATCCTCACCCGGTTCTGATTTCTCCTCGATCTGACTCTCGATGACCACGATCCTGTCCTTCGGCACAATGCTCCGGAGAAGACGCAGGCGGCGCGGCGATCTTGATGCAAGGATAAATTTCTTCTTCATATCATCGTGGCATCGTATTATATCCAAATGAACAGGATTTACCAGCCTCGATCGTTACAACTGCTGGAATCCGTTCAATTACCGTCACGATTTTTCTGCTGCAGACGATTGTTGTAACAGAAAAGTGTTGACATTATGTGAAAATGGAATAGAATTTTACTAAAGGAGATATGAATTGATTAAGGTACTTCTTTGGTCAATACTATTCGTTCTCTGCTGGCCGTTAGCCATCCTCGTGCTGCTGTTCTATCCTGTGATCTGGCTGATCCTGCTCCCGTTCAGATTATTCGGCATAGCAGTGAACGGCGTACTATCAGTTTTCAGAGCGATCATTATGCTTCCTGCCAGGATACTCGGCGGGTAGAATTCAAACCCAACAATAATAAAACAATATCATTTACTGAGTAGACGATTCACTATTGTTTGCGATACTTCGATCTCTTCTTTCGTGGCGTTATGGGAAATACGGATCTCCCAATAGGCAAAACCGACACCGACAAAGACAAATAACATTCCCACCATGAAAGCGATGAGCGTCAGTATGACCAGATGAAGTCCGGAAACATATGACAATCCAATCATTGCTGAAGTAACCACGAAGAACAGAATAGCCAGCAGTGTTGCTCCGCTCGACCGTTTCAGCAGCTGCACCCGGGAAAAGAGCATTTCGACTTGATGTTCAATACTCTGCAGTCGTTCTCTGTCAACATCCACCAACGAGGCTTTCTTCGCGATACTGGTCTTTTCCTGGTTCAGAAGACGGATCCTGTCCATGACCCTGCCAAGCTTGGGAGTCAAAGTAAGGAGCAGTAAAGCCGAGCATGAAATCATCACCGCGGGTGACAACATTGCCTGGATAACAGAAAAAACTCTTGCTTCGATATTCATGAATCCTCCGGTGAAAATGATACTCAGAAACTACCTAACGTGAAGCTCGAAAAACACCATCACTTTGTCAATTTCGCACCGACCTCTTCAGCCCATGCACGGACCTTGTCGGGATCACAGGTTTCTGCCTGAGCCTTGCCAAACATCTTCATACGTCCGTCAAGGGCGGCGGTCGCGAGCGGCTTTGCCCTCGGGTATTTTGCCAGCATATCATTCAGATATTTACCGACTGCCTCATCATGGGTCTTTGGATCACCGGCCGAACACGCGGAAACGAAAACAACAAGATTCTTGCCTTCGAAATCGGCATTTAGGAGCTTTTTAGATTTTCTGTACCACCTGCCCATCCGAATGCCACTGCCGATAAAAATGCTCTTGTATTGAGCGAGGTCTGGCCTGGGGTTTTCCTTCAGGTTAACAACATCAACGTTCAAACCGTATTTCCTGCGCAACACATCCACAATGATATCTGCTGATTCACCGGTAACTCCGCTCTTCGTTTCAAAAGCGATAATTACATGTCCACTCATTTCTTTTCTTTCTCCATCAATTCTCGTATCTTCCTCTCTTCCCAATCTTTGCCGAGCATCTTTTGTGTACCAAATACACTCAAACCATGAATACTCAAACCAATTCCCCAGCCAATGAGCGGCCAGTAGAACCATAGATGTCTTGGTGAAGCCAGTATGTTCAGAATGAATAAGCCGGCATTCACAGCCAGGTAAACGAACAGATGCGAGTAGAAGGATTTCAACTCCTCCACCCGTTTCTTAGCTTTCTCGTAAGTTTCCTGCTCAGTCGTCTTCTTTTCCTTCATCTTTCCTCCTTTTCTTGGTTTCGTCTGGGTCCTCGTTGGGTTCAAATTTCTCAAACCAATCGAAGCCGAATTCCCTCATTATCTTCATAAATTCTTCATTGCCATCGGGCATGATATCTGCTGCATAGTGTAGACCAAAGTAGCGCTGGGCTACGTTAATATAACCCTTGTCTTTTATATCGGCGATGCACTCGTCCGCAAAGGCTTCACTGTGAACCTTCTCACAGACTTCACGGATCCTTTCGACTCTCTCATCGTTCATTTCTATTTTGGCACTGTGGTATTTCTCAGCATAGGCATCTCTCAGCTCTTCATCGCTTATCTCGCGATATTTCTCGTGATGCACTACGACCTCGCGCTTCAACTTCCTGCGCACCATCAAATTCGATTTTGGATAACCCAAACACAACAGGACAACTGGAAGCACTCCCTTTGGCAGACCGAACATGTCATGTACTTCACGCATCAGATCCATCACAGTACCGATATACACCGCCCCTATGCCGAACGAGTCCGCTGCGGTACAGATGTTCTGCGCGCATATTATCGTGTCCTGGAATGAAATCCAGAAGTGCCGAAAACTGCTCGTTGCCGTAAACGGCGACTTCTCATTCTCTGCCCATCGCTGCAACCGGTGCCAGTCAATACAGAAAAGCAAATTGACACGAGCCTTGGCGATGAATTCCTGGCAACACATTTCGGCGAGTTTGCTACTTGTGTCTCTTGACCTGACCTTAATGACCGAATAAGGCTGCAGATTTCCTCCTGTCGGAGCATGAACGCCCGCGTCCAGTATCTGGTTCAAGACCCCGTCAGGGATCTCTGTGTCCGCAAAGTTGCGGCAGCTGGCCCGTTCCATCAGCAATTTCATGGTTTCGTTCGCATACGTTCCCGCCA
>CP070802.1:1012081-1044713 GCA_020343595.1 Caldifarciminota bacterium
CTCCGGCGTATACTCATGCAAACCACCCGAATAATAAGCATAATAATAACCCGTATCCGACGGCACCGGCTCACCAATCGCTAACTCAAACGGTAAGGTATCAATATATAAACCCGCTTCAATCACCAGATCGCAATCCACCAACATCCCGTACGGCGCCGAAGCACCCGCCGTCACCGTAAACGGATCCGACGTGTTGGAGATCGTATCACCGATTGTGATCTCGCCATAATTGCCCGAATTGTCGACGATCGTGATATGCGATGAATTGCAGGTGAGCGTCGTGCTGACATTCTGAGCCGGGGCGGCGCCTCCATTGGTGAGTGTAATTACCACGTCAGCTGTCTCGCCGGGATCGAGTATGCCATTGCCATTGATGATGGTATATTCGCAGAAAGTGATGCTGGGCAGAGGATTAATGAAGACCGGAAGTGAATAATCCCAGTTGCCACTGTTACATGCTACACTGAGATCAAACTCAGTTTCGTATCCGTTGGGTACTGAATTAGCAGCCGATAGTCGGAATGACATCTCCACGGTTTCCTGTGAGAGAACGTTTCCAATATAACAACTGTCTTCCAATATAGTGACGTAAGGACTGGTGTTGCTGATGACCCCGTTGGTGTTCTTGGCAGTATCAACACCCATGTTATAGATTTGAACTACGAGGTCGACTTCCTCTCCGTTTTCCCATAGTCCATTGCCGTTGCCGCCCGGCGCGGTATCTACGATCCAGTAGTCTGGCATCGTTAGGTATGCGGTTGCCAGTGGACGCGCCATTAGTGATAGTGCCGCCACTTGGGCTTTCGTAACTTCGGTGCAGAAAGCGTTATCATTGTAGCCTGCGCCGATCGTATCGCCAGGCTCGTGATAATACGGATTCATTAACGGGCTATCTTCGATATTACATACCGCGAGATAGCCGTTTTGCCAGAACGGATGATGATCAGAGTAAGCTGCAGAGGTCACCATACGTTTTCTTGCGAGCAGCGTCGTATAGGAATCGGCCGCCGCTACAAAGAAATCAGCAAAAGGCTCGCAGGGAGGGTTGGATATTTTCGCCAGAACCTCGACGCTCTCCGGATAGGCGTTAACGTAGGCGATCATGTCGGCATTGAGAACGCCGAGAATACTATCACCCTGGGACCGGGCGAGTGAGGCGTAATAATAACTTCCGTATAGACCGAACTCTTCGCCTGAGAATGCTATGTATCTTACTGAGTATTCGAACTGGTAGTTCCGCATCACACGCATTGCTTCGATCACACTCGCAGTGCCGCTTGCATTATCATCTGCGCCCGGCGCTATATTCGGCGAAAGATAGGATGTCGCATCAAAGTGTCCGCATACTACGGTGTATATGCTATCAGGGTATAAAGTTCCCGTCTTGACACCAACCACGTTCGGTGCATGCCCGGTCGTGTGGTATTGAAAGTAGACCGAATCGCATCCGTAATCGGTGAATTTGCCGGCAATGTAGTCCGCCGCTGCTTCGCATGAGTCGTGGGTCGAGTACCTGGTGACGAAATCCTGTAGACGCTGTACGAAACTTAGAACGCTGTCGGCATCGACCTGGTCAGCGATCGTCTGTACCAGTGGGTTGTAGTAAAAACTTGATGCCCGCTGGTTACTCCTGATGATCGGCGTGAACATCAGCCGGTTGACGTCTACCTTCTCCTTTATAAGTTCTTCCAGCATTATCGGATTGATTTTGAGCAGAGTTACTGAGCCGTCGGTCATCATGATCTGGCCGAAATTCAACAGATCCACTTGTTTGTCGACGGTCCGTACAAGATAGTGTTGCCCCTCAATGGGATCCTCATCGATGATCGAGAATGTATAAGGAGCCAGTTTATCGAATTCGTTATCGGCCACGAACAAGATTGCAGTATTGTCGAGTTCTGCGATCGGTCTCAGATTGCTCTCAAATATTGGCTCTAATCTTCGTTCATCCAAATCAACCTTAACGATATAGTCGGCAGCAAGTGCCGTCGTCATCAGTAGTAACCATATCGCAAATAATCTTCTAAGCAGCATAAAACCTCCTTTTGAAACATCGTTGCTCGTTGTACGGTTTGGAAATGCGATACGGAAGACATTTTCCGACCGTCCGAAACGAATCGCGTTTCGAAACCGAGCAACATCAATCCCAGGTTTATTCATCTCAACAATATAATTTTCTCGTATTGCTCATCAGCACCGGTGTTGGTTTTCGCGAAGTATACACCGGCCGGTAGTTTTTGATTATTGTCATCATCACCGCTCCAAATGACTCCATATGTGCCGCCTGCATTGACGACTTGTGTCAGATTGCGGACAAGACGGCCGGTAACGTCATAGATCCCGATACTTATCACGGCAGCCCCTTCACCGCTCAACACTTGCGTTATCTGGAATGTGATTCTTGTCAGCTGTTGGAACGGATTCGGTAATGCATAGAAACTCGTAACGAACGGTGCTATCTCGAGCACCTGCTCTTTGACTATTCCGGTAGACTGACCAACGTGAATTGCATCGAGGTCAAAACCGGCGTGTTGTCCTCCGGTATAGTTGCCATCATCAATGATCCTCACGTATCGCGCCTCAGACATGCCGGCCGTTGCGAGATCAAAGCTTGCCGTTCCCGTATCAGCACCGCAGGATAACCATGACCCGCTCCAATCATTACTTGCATAAACTTGATAGCCTTCAGCGGTTCCGTCGTCTCCTTCAAATATGGTGAAGTCGTCGCCGGGGCCGTCGGTGATAGGCGTATTCGGTCCCATATCGAGAACGATATACCCTGATTGTCCGAGCGAATACCATACGCTATCCACAGGTCCGAGCGCATGCCGCGGTTGTGTTTTGTTCGCCTGCTCTTCATGATCCGCATAACGGTTCACGACAACTTTGAATGCATGATGGTAAGTTGAGTCGGGTATCAGAAGTACTTCGTCTATTGATACGGTGCTCTGCGACATCACGTTTACGTCACTCACGGATTTGGGCGCATATCCATTGACCGAAATTCTCAGTTCATATGTTCCTGGTTCGATCATCTTGTGGAAATCACCATACAACGGGTCGGTATAGACATCAATCCTTTGTGGATCAGTGAATTCTATTCTTGCATACAACAGAGAATCGGTCAGTGAATCCCTGACTATTCCTGTGATCCCCCAGGCGGCGAACTCACAGACATTCATCAGTGCTTCACGGTTGGCAAAACATATCTGGTCGATCGCGCTCGATGATGAAGGCTCCATCGTTTCAATGGTCCAGGCAAGGACACCATTCGTTCCGATTGTGTAATCCTGCATCGAGCCAGGCGTTTGATACCAGTCGTATCCGTTTATCGCCACGAGGTTTGCCATGGTAGCATACGTCTCGGAAAGGCTAATGATATGCTGGCTATCTGCAGGGTCAGCCGGATGGTAGTCCCAGGGGTAATTGACGTATTGTGCCGCCGAATGATAGTTGTACTCAAGGGAGATGTTATTATCTTCAAGATGCTGCATAACGACCTGGCTTTCTATCTGTGACGATGGGGCAGGACTACCACCCCAGCCGTCCCAGAAGTAACCGTAATCCCGGTTCAAGTCGACATAGTTCATATTGCGACGTGTGTTTGCCACCTTGCCGTCGGGATTGAGTGTGGGCAGGATCCAGATCTCGTTGCTGTCCACGAGCGCCTGCACTTCAGGGAGTATAGTATAGTTCGTGAGCAGATGCCTCAAGAAATATAGGGTTATCTCGGTCCCGATGTGCTCGTCGCCGTGAATATTACCAGCGAGTCTGATCTCTGGTTCATTCTCCTCGACCTGGACATTGTCAGTTACCCGCATTGCCCAGAGGGCGCGGCCCTGAATGCTGAAACCTATCGTATCGAGGCGGCAGATATTCGAATGTTCGGCAGCGAAGGAATCGAGTACGGCGTACAACTGTTCGTATGTACGATAAAATCCTCGCTGGAATAGGTCATCCTTATATGCTTGGTAATCCTCGATCAGAATGGCCACATCGTAACCGGCACTTCTGAGTGTTGCTATCTCGCTATCGTTCACCAGAACCCTGGTATAGTCATCACCCGCATCAATAATGGTCAGGCGGTATTGATTCAGCTCATAGATCATGTCGTGATGCTGCAGCCTTATTTCGGCGAGTCTGATCACGTCACCTGCGTCTGCATATCCGAAGCCAAGCAGAGCTATTGATAGTACTACTGACCAGCGTATTATGGACATTGATGTCTCTCCA
Source organism: Caldifarciminota bacterium (assembly GCA_020343595.1). GTDB lineage: Bacteria > Hydrothermota > Tepidihabitantia > SM23-42 > SM23-42 > SM23-42. The sequence continues at coordinate 1,016,318 of CP070802.1, forward strand.
TATCTCAATTCTCTAATTCAACCTATCTCAGTTGCGTCGATATCCTTCAATGCAGTAGGATCGCTTTGCTCACGGTCCGTGAATTTGTCCAATCAAGTTTGACAAAGTAGATGCCACTCGGTGCTGGTCGGCCGGAGTCATCCTGGCCGTTCCATGTGAGCGATGTTGGATTCCCGGTTGCAGAAAGGCGTTCGGAAAAATCTCTGACCAAGCGTCCTGCGGCATCATAGATACACAGACGTGCGGCTTCCCTATCCGCGACACCGAGCGTATAACTGATATGTAGCCGATCGGTGAAAATGCTGTTTCCCAAAGACAGAGATGGCGTAATCTGTTCCGGCTCTACGATGTCGTTTTGTACGATACCGGTCATAACTTCGGCGTAGCCGAGACAGGAGAAATCACCCCAGCCCCACGTGGAGTTATATCCGCGTACCAGGTAGTAGTATTCGCCACTCTGATGCCCGACGAAGTCATAAAGGGTATCGGCGATATCCGACGCGACCGTGTCTATTTCAGTAAAAAGGCAGGCCGGATAGATGTCATCAACATAGAAACCCGTGTTGAGTACTGCGCCGTCGGTCATGGCACGGAATCTTAAGTATACTGAACGTCCTGCCCAGTCATCAAGCGAGTACGCCTTGCGGATCCACCCGCCTGAATTTCCATTGAACCTTGTGGTATCGAGATTGAACCACTCCTTAGTATTCTCTGAGACTTCCACGACGGCAACGTCATAATTTGCTTCGAGATCGTACCAGCACCAGAAGGTTACCGAGTCATCACTGCTCACGAAATATGGGTGGATGCTCTGCACTGCGCTGTTCATGCTGTTCACACTGCCTGAGAAATAACTGTGTGTGCCAGAATGAGCCTGGGTTGTTGATAACGTGAATCCCTGCAATATCCACCGGTCAGTGCCTGACTCGAGATCATCTTCGACTATTGAAGGCGTCGACAGCTCCAATAGTTCCCAGTAGAGCGGATTGTTGTGCTCAACATTCTTGGCATGCCAGGTAACAGAAAAATCTGCGGGTGTTGGGCCGATCGGATTGATCGTAGGCGCTGGTACTACTCCTTCGGTTGCAATCATCAATGAGTCGGCAAATCCGGCCAAATACTTGGCCGCTTTGAAGACCTGGCGTGAGATGAAGTCAAGTTGGCTTTGACTCTGGTAGAAGGTCGTACCGATCTCTGACCCGTAGAATAGCGCTGAGAGTCCGGCCACGTAGTGATTGTACCCATATACCCAGTCGCGTGTGTTGCCGGCGGTCGGATAAGGGTTGTAGTAAGAGGGGCCAGGTTCATAAGTGCCACCATACAACCCCTGCATCATACTCGCCATGTGATATCCCTTTTCATCGTATAGTGTAGCGTCTGGCGTTCCTTGAGGTTTGTATCCCCAAGGATACATTACCTGTTCACCATAACTGTGCAACGAGAAGCCAGTGATGATCTTACGTTCACGTATGAAAGTAGTGTAAGCCCATATTTCATCGCCACTGTAGGCAAACGGACCGCAGAAAGTTGCGTACGGAGGATTATGGGTAAGCTGTCCTTCGTCTGCCGCGCCCCAGTAGCCGTCTATCTCGCCGTTACAGGCGCCGCCGTAATTCCGGTTGCAGTCGGTACCGATCGAACCACCGAAAGGTTCACGGTTCTTACGCCATGATAGTTGTGAAGGGTAATCATAGACATAACCGTCGACATTAATTAGAGGAAAGCAGTGGATCTGCGTTCCGTCTATGATCTCTGTTATCTCCGGAACCAAGGTATATGAACGGATCATCGAGTCGGCAAAGAAGAGTACAGCCTGAGGAGTCGCCCATTCCCGTGAATGGTGGCAGCCGTCAAGCGTGAAACCCGGCTCGTCTTCTTCGAGTTGCGGGTTGTCCGATATTTTTACGCCGTATATCCAGCGGCCTTCGTATGTAGTAAAAGGTAATGAGTCCAGGGCGCAAATCGACGGATGGTCAAATGCCATTTGCCGTAGCGAATCATTGATCTCATCATAAGAAAGATAAGAACCACGTACCTTGTCCTTTTCGTATTCGAGGCTGTGCACGGTAACCTCATATGGCAGTCCAGAAGCAACAACCTTGTCAAGCAGCGCATGGTCAGCGACAAGATCATACCATTCGCCGTATCTACCGGCAGCGATATCTAATGATTTTTTATCTATCTTTTGCAAGTCATTCCATGAATTCACGTAGACCCGGACGATCATATCCTGGGCCATACCGAGTGTCAACATCAAAACAGAAATGGCTAGAAGCCGTTTCATCAATAACCCCCTGTTTGCTTGCTTTGATTGCTAACGGTGTCAAGTGATGGGTCTGAATATCGGGAGATGGTCCTGGGTATTCAATTCAACTTGCATTCCGTTCTTATATTATAGTGAGCTATTATGCCTTGTCAACTATTGATTTGGCTGATATTCTGCCTATAATTGTGTCAATGGAGCATCGCAATCCTGTCCCGACAGTAGATATTATCATCGAAATTGCGGGTAAAATTGTCCTTATCAAACGCAGGAATCCGCCGCACGGCTGGGCTCTACCGGGTGGTTTCATTGATTATGGCGAATCGGCCGAGGCGGCAGCCCGGCGTGAAGCCAGGGAAGAGACCGGGTTAGAAATTACTGGCTTGAAGCAGTTCCACTGCTACTCAGACCCGGCGCGTGATCCCAGACAGCATACGATATCCATTGTCTTTTCGGCCAGGGCATCTGGGCAGCCAAGACCGGGTGATGACGCGGCCGATCTTGCTCTGTTCGATCAGATTGCGCTCCCTGAAGAGATCGCTTTTGACCACCGCCGGATTCTGGAAGACTACTTCAGAAGAAAGTACTGATTTCATGAAAATACTACATACGGCTGACTTGCATCTAAGAAAGGGCCACGATGCAGGAATCGAAGTGCTCTCATGGCTGGTTGGAAAGGCAGGCGAGCTCGAGGTTGACGCCTGCATTATTGCTGGGGATCTCTTCGACTCTGATACTGATGCTACACTCATGAGGCAGAAGTTGAGGAATCTATTCGACTCTGCGACATGCAAATTCATTGTGTTGCCAGGTAACCACGATGAAAATTCGTATGGTCCGGATTTTGATTACGGCAGGAACGTTATTCAATTTACCGAGAAGCCGTTTCGTCTTGTTGAAATCGGCGATATTAGGATTTGCGGCGTGCCCTATCAGCACAACAAATTCAGCGAATTTGCAAAAGGTTTTCCAGCCGAGATCGACATCTTGGTGGCTCACGGGACTATCTACGATCCATCGTATATTTTCAGTCTGCTCGACGATCCGGAGACGGAATACATGCCAATTTTCCCACCCGACCTTCAGGACACTGCACGATATGTGGCAATGGGGCACTTGCACGCGAATCATGTCGATTTGACGTACGGGAAGACACGTGTAGTATATCCAGGTTCGCCAATTGCACTCGATAAAAAATGTGATAGCGAGCGTAGCTATGCTCTCGTTGAGATTGACCGTGCCCGTGTCGAGGTGAACAGGTGCGGGATAGAAAGAGCACAGTACTGGCTTACCAGGGAGTTCTTCGTCTATCCGGATGCAGAGGAGCGTATTCTGACTGACATCGAGGAGTTTCTTGAAGGTATAGATAATTTACGCATCATGCCGAATGTCGTTGTGCGAGGCTATATTGGAGACAAGGAGACAAAGTACTTGGAATGTCTCGAATCCGTGCGTGAGAAATTCGAGAAGAAATTCGCCCGGTTGGATTTCGTTCCAAATATCCAATCATGGGAAAGAGTGATTTCTAATCCAATGGTCAAACGGTTTATTGCCAAGACCAATGATCTTGAAGACAGTATACGCTTGAAGGTCTTTGAAATTTGCTTGCCGATATTTGACCGGGTCTTGAAATGAGAATCAACAGCATAAGCGTAAGAAAATACGGACCGATTGACGACTTCACACTTGAGCCTGGGTTTTTTGATGTCATTTTTGGTTTGAACGAGGCCGGCAAGACAGCGCTAGTGGAAGTCCTGGCGCAAATTCTCTTCAAGAGAACCGCGGCAAATCTTAGATATGAGAAACCCGAAAAAGCGTCTGTTGAGCTGGAGGACAATGGGCGCACATATAGTCTTCCGCAGAAGAAGATGAAGATAGAACTGCCGGTAGGTGATGTTGCGAACCTGATGTATGTGCAGGCATCGGAGTCAGCTGTGTTTGGTTCGCGTGGTGAGGCACGTTTCTGGGATGGGATCAAAACGATGCTTGGCAAAGTGGGTGCCGGCATTACTTTCACCAAGCTTGATGAATACATATTCGATGCCGTCGATCTTCAGCCGGTAAAAGCGGAATGGAAGCGTTCCAAGCAGGCTGAAATTGAAAGAGATCAACGGCGCAAAGAGTTGCTCGGTCTTTTCATAAATAGAATCGGTGAGATCGGGAAGAAAGAATCCGAGTTGGCAAAATTGACCGCACACCTTAGTGCCGTCAAAAGGCGAATTGAAGACATCGAGCAGTACAGGAAATATTCTAATTATGCAGAACTGACCAAACTGCATAACGCTTACAGAGAAGCGAAATCAGCGGCTCAGGATTATGAACGTTACAAGCACGAATATCTGAAGGATTGGCAGAAGCTCGATCTTGAGCGACATGCAAGTCTCGGCGAGGGAAGAAAAGTAAAGGAGATCGGAGACGAAGTAAAGCAGCTCGAAAGTGATATTCAGAATCTCCAGAATGTCGAAGAATATATCATCAGTGAAGGTCTTGGGAACGTTTCAGGAGGACGCGTAGACCGCGGGAAACAGCCGACTCTTGTGATACTCTCGCTCATCATGCTCGTCGCCATGGGACTTGCAGCACTCGGTGTGCTCAAGATCCTACCTCTGGTACCTACACTCATCCTGCTGGCAGGTACGGCTGGTGTTTTTGTATACACGGTTCTTCGGCGACGTTCATTGAGCAAGGCTATGGCAGAGGGTCGCATGTGGTTGGAAAAAGCACGGCGAGTATTTCCCGAGATGAGTAGCATCGATGAGCTACCTAACAGGATGGACAGAAATCAGGAAGAGCTGATAACGAAGAGGACACTGGTCGAAGAGAAGAAGAGAATAATCGACCTGCTGGGTAACGCACGTCCGGTCGATTTGATAGAAAAGGAGATAGCCCTTCTTTGCACCAAAACGGGGCTTGCGGAGTTGAGTGATCTGGAGGTCAAATTGTCCGAGAAGAGGAAGGTTGAGGACGAATTGAACCGGCTCGGAACGAAGCTCGCCGGGCTCCTCGAGGAAACCAATACGAAGAAATGGGAGAGGATGATCAGCGAGCGGAAAGTCATGCAGCCTTCAGGAGAACCCGATGTTTCAATGTATGGGGATCTCATAGAAGAACAGAAAAAGACACAACGTCAGATCGACGGACTTACACGCGATATCAAACTCTTCCGTGAGGTGGAACAGGCGCGGGTAGATATAAGTGATGATCATGATGCATTTGTTGAATATGAACGATTGGAGAAGAAGCTGAACGATAACGAGCTGGAGAAAAAGGCGGCACTTGCAGCGAGAGAAATTCTCAGGGGTATGAGCGGAGAGTTGGATGAGTTCATAGAGGATGTCCTGCAGGGCAAGGACAGTCTGAGTGAATATTTCAGAGCAGTTACCGAACGCTATGTCCGGGTGTTTGTCGAGGATGAGAATTTCAAAGTCGAAGATAGCTCAGGCACGACATACACCCTTGAAAGTCTCAGTAGTGGCACTCAGGATCAATTACTCATGTGTTTTCGCATGGCGGCACTGACTAAAGTATATGCAAAGGGTTCCTTAATGATCCTCGATGATGCTTTCATCTTTGCCGACTGGCAGCGGCGAGAAAGAATTACTCGGCTGATTCAGAGGTTTGTGCAGAAGGGGAATCAAGTAATCTACTTGACCTCTGACGACCACACCCGTGACCTGCTTGCCGAGTACGGTGCTAGGGTGACGGTATTGGAATAGACATACAACATTCCTGGATGACATTACCATTAAGCATTTGCGAAGAGATACTCGCCTCGGCCGGTTTTGAGGGATTGAGCGATGCCACAGAGTCGTCTCACAAAAAGAGGCTACGTGTGATCAGAGACCAGATGAGGGAGTTATCCTCTGACTTCGCGGAGGGTATATCTTCCGAGTCCAGGTATTCGATGGCATATTTTCTTTACAACTTCCCACTCAACTTCATGAAAACATTGTACGTCTTTGGAGAAATCTCTATCCGCCGTCCAGATTTCCTCACGCCCAGGCAACGGTACAGGATTCTTGATATTGGGTGCGGTGAAGGTGCGGGCATGTACGGAGCATATTATGCTCTGAAGAGTCTCGATGGTTCGGGGAATACCCGACTCAATGGGATCGATGGCTCGAGGAAAATGCTTGAACGTGCCCGGGATATGGCAGCGCGTCTACGAAGGCGCGGCGAGGATTTAACAGCAGGGTTCGCGAATCGGGATCTGACAGATATCCGTAATGCATTGCCACGGAAGAGGTATGATATTATCATCTGCAGTAACTCGCTTGCCGAAATAATTCGGGAAGAGACGCTCCCGAACAAGTATATCGGCATTCTGTTAGGGCATCTGTGCGAAAACGGCATCCTCGTTATCATAGAGCCTGCTCTTAAGAAGTATGCGCGCCGTCTGATGCAGCTGCGTGATGACCTGGTCAAGCACAAGGCCGCACAGGTGATCCTGCCCTGCTTGCATAGAGAGAAGTGTTCTTTACTTAAGATCGACAGTCGAGATGAGTGGTGTCATGAATCTGTAGCATGGAAGCCGCCTGCTTTTCTGCGGATTCTTAACAAGGGACTCAACCGCGAGATCGATACTCTCAAGTTCACGTATCTCGTGATAGCTAGAACGAAATCGCAACATGTGTTGCCGGAAGGTTACCGGGTTATCAGCGGTTTGCTCAAGGAAAAAGGGAGGATGCGGATCTTCCTGTGCACAGAACGCGGTAGGGTGGAGCTGGTCCGGTTGAACCGTTCAAAGAGTGGAAAGAACCTTTTGTTTGGCAGAATACACAAGGGTGACCTGATTAAGTTACATGATATTGTCGTGCGAAACCCGGATTACTGGGAGGTAAATTTCCAAACGGTTGTTGAAATCCTGTAATAAAAAAGGCCCCTGGTCATTGACCAGGGGCCTTGCTTATGTGAATAGCGATCAGAAACCAGGGCCACAGCCAAAGCAACCTCTGAATTTGGGACGGTAAGTCAGGCCTATTGAGAATTTCAATCCATGGCTCGGCCCATCAATGGTAGGAAGATCGGCGAAATTTATGTGGTATCTGGCATCGAGTATGAACCGGATGTCATAAGTCCTCATGAACACCAACCCGCCACCAGCATTGAGGGTCAGACCGTACGCGCTCTCTGTGTCCAAAAAAGGATCGTCCGAATCAATGGTTAGCCACCCGAAACCAACTCCTCCGCCGAAGTAAGGTGAAATGTCTTTCTTGCTTAGCATGTAGAGAAGGGAAAACTCAATCGGACAGAACTCGGCAGCTGTACCATCCTCAATATTACCCGGGAATGTAACATAGCCAGCGACCTCGGCAACGAGACGAGGTGTTTCGTACCAGTACAGCCATCCAAGATTGTACAGGCTGCCGGCCCCGCCGTAACCATCAACAGGCAATACCATGCCTGCGGTGGCCCCGACAGTGTGAAACACCCTACGCCGCATTGGCTCTTTTCCCTCTTCTTGAGTGACCAGTTCCACCTCAACTGTCTCTTCTACTTTCTTCCGTTCTGAGATGGATTTTGCCAATCTCTTTGCTACGGTGTCGAGATCCTCAGCTGTTTTAGCCGCAAGACTGCCCGCCCATACGACCTGACCGGTCGCCACATTTACAACTGAGAGTTGAACAATATGCTTTTCTCCCAGCGTTGAGACCGAACCGTAGATAACGTGATCGACGTTGGCCTGTAGACCTGCTTCGATCGCGCAAGCAGTTTGGTAACATTCGAGTACTTCACCCGCCGCGGCATCTATCGCATCCGGGTTGAGTACGGTGTGGCCAAGATTGGTGAGATCGCTTGCCAGTAGATTTGCTACCGTCTCGGACGTTGCGTATGAGACGCCTACCGGTTTGAGATGCAGAACGCCATATTCTGCGGCTGCCGCTGCCAGCGGCAGGATCAACATCATTGATAGAACACACAATCTGGTTCTACTTATCATCATCATTCCTCCTTAGATTTGTTGTTTCGCCGGTGACCTTGTCGGGATATCGTCAAGGCCACCGGCATATAGAGAGACAAAGAGAACTTGGTAAAAGTCTTTTAAAGACATTATTACTTGTGATATAGCAAAAGTTGTGCCAGTAGAATTGCTTGAAATTACGGCCTTTATCTATTGGCTGCGCACATATTTGGTGCTTGATGCACAATAATTGTGCAATCCGTGCGCTATCCAGAGTATATGATTCAATATACGAAAGAACTCCCGCCAATAAATTCTCGCAGGATCGAATTAAAAGGCACATCCGCATCTGATAGGTCATAGAACAGATTCAGGAAATCGCTCAGGCGGCTCGCCTCCTCGTACTCAGGCGTACCTTTCTTGACTCGTTTGATGATCGGCAGGCAGAATCTCTTGAGCACGCACGGCTCGTAAATAAGCGCCGAGTTGAACATTTCATCAGCTGCTTCTTGAAAAGGGTAGATATTGTTTTCTTCACCCCTCCTTACTCGGCTCCATAACTGCAATACATTCCGAACATGGTAGCCGCGGAAGTGGGTGTCGCGGACAATTCTTCTGATCATTCTCGTGTCGGTCGTGGAGATACGATTATGGTCGTCTATGTTGAGCTGGGTCAAAGCACTGACGTAGATCTTGAATTTCAGTCGCTGGGCGATCTTATGGGTCAGTGCATTGTTCAGACAATGGATACCTTCCAGCAAAACAAGGTCAAAGTCTGCTCCATGTATCAATCTTCCTTTGGTACGCCTCCCCGTAACGAAATTGAACCTTGGTGCTGAGACCTCTTTGCCTCTTATGATCTTTGTGAGATGCTCGTTCAGCAACGGGACATCGACGGCGCCTATCGTTTCGAAGTCAAGCCCGCCCCATTTATCCTTAGGGGTCTTGCTGTGCGGATGGAAATAATCATCGGTTGAAATGGTCAATGGTTTAACTCCGTTGACGATGAGTTGTATTGCCAGACGTTTTGTGAAGGTCGTTTTCCCGGCACTGCTCGGGCCGGCGATCAATACTACCTTACTGTTCTCCTTAACGATTCGATCGGCAATATGTGCGATCTTCTTTTCGTGAAGTGCTTCGACTACCTTTATTATCTCTGGTCCGTTTCCCTTACTTATCTTTTCATTCAGCGGTCCTACGTCCTCAATGCCGAGAATCCGTGCCCACTCGACATACTCATTGAAGATGCGCGCGAGTTTTGGCTGGGGTTTAAAATCAGGGAGACTGAACATGTCGTACCATGGAGGAAAGACCATGATGAAGCCGGGCTTGTAATACTTCAGGTAGAAAAGAGACGTCTGTTCCGTTGAATCGAGCGGTGGTATCGAATACATATCGTAGTAGTCGAGCAGGGAGAACAATGTAACTTGCCGTCTGCGAATATTCCTGAGCAGTCTCACCTTATCTGGTTGGTTCAGATTATTGAAAAGGTACGTCGCTTTCTTCAGCGGAAAGTTTGCCTGTTGTATGGGTAATTCTTCTTTGACAAGTTGCTTCATCTGTTTTTCGATCCGCTTCACACTTTCCGGATCAATCTTTCTGTTCATTGTGCAGTAGAAACCTCCACTCATTGAGTGCTCAATGCGTAATCTGTCTTTGGGGAATACACGTCTCACCGCGACGCAGAGGATCAACGATAGTGTCGATTGATATCTCCGCCATAGATGCAGGCTGCGTAAGTCTTTCGAGTGGTTGTTCTTCTTTACGGGCACGCTAAGTTCTCGGGCCAAATATGGCAGTGCCTATTCGCAGCATGGTTGAGCCCTCGGCGATGGCAACTTCGTAATCTGCGGTCATGCCCATTGAAAGGATGGGAAAGGGGCGGTCATACTCCTGCGACATCTCATCACGGAGGTCCCTGAGCATACGGAAGCAGATCCTCGATGCTTCGGGGTTTTCGACTGCCCAGCCCGGGCCGATGGTCATCAACCCCTGCACGTCGATCATCCTGTATTTCTTTATGCTTTGATAAAAATCGAAGATCTCGTTTTGAGAGATCCCAAACTTTGTGGGTTCCTTCGAAGTGTTGACCTCGATCAGACACTCGATCTTGCCGGTCGCTCGTTTATCGATCTCCTCGGCAAGGCGCAGGGAATCAAGGCTCTGTATCATCTTGAAAATCTTCAATGCATCCTTTGCCTTGTTCGTTTGAAGATGGCCTACCATATGCCAATCAACCTTGTCACCAATAACCGAATGTTTCTTGCTTGCTTCCTGAACTCGATTCTCCCCGATTATCTTGATCCCACAGGCGAGTGCTTCTTCGATCCTTTCGGGCGGAAATGACTTAGCAACGGCAACAACAGTGATTTCATCCGGATCCCGGTCAGCGCGGCTCGCGGCGCGGTCGATCTGCATCATCAACCTTTCCACATTATCTTTGATTGACATGGGCAATTATACGAAATCTGTATATGGTGTCAATCATCGTTCGTGCGTTGGGCAGTTGACTTTGTTTTGTTTTTTTGTATAATTGCTGGAAAGGAGCTATATGGCAAGGAGATGCGCAATCTGCGAAAGAAGTGCACGCGTCGGTTCGAAAGTTAGCCATGCGGAGAATGTTACCAAAAGGAAATTCCGTATCAATCTCCAGAGAGTAAGAGTGAAAAAGGACGGAAAGATACAGAGGATACTTGTCTGCACCAGATGTCTGCATGCCGGCAAAGTAGAGAAGATCAAATAAGCAAGTGCCAAGATTCAGCCCATTTGATTATTTATTCATTTTAAGACCCCTCATTCTCATCCCGGCCTGGAATTTCCTTTTGATCGGCGCCTATATGGCCGGTCGCCAGGCCAGTTTCACGATCGATATCGGCATAGGTTTGCTCGCCTATACCTTTGTTGCCGGCGGCGGGTATATTCTCAATCAAATAATGGATATCGAAACCGACCGAATGAACAAGAAACTCTTTCTTCTTACCGGCGGTTTCGTTTCACGGCAGGCCGCCTACGCTGAAATGATTATACTATGGACGCTGGCGATCCTCCTTTCGTTGCGGTTCGGTTTGTTGTTTGTGGTTCTCATTACTGCCTCGATCCTGATGGGCATTCTGTATTCCGTGCCGCCTGTGAAACTGAAGGGTAAGCCTATCCTGGATGCTTTGGCCAATGGAGTCGGCTATGGTATGATCAACTTTGCGGTCGGTTGGTTGCTGGTGAGTGCTTTTGCTCCGTCAATGGTCATACGTTTTCTGCCCTATTGTCTAAGCATAATTGCGGTGTTCATCAACACGACCATCGTTGATGTTGAGGGTGACCGGCGGGCCGGCGAGTTAACGACTGGCGTGTTCCTGGGCGCTAGGCTTTCCAGCATAGCGTCAACACTCATCATGGGTGGTGCGATCGTGCTCGCATATGCGCAGAGGGAGTATATCTGTCTTATCCCGGCCGCCGTCTCCTGGCCTTTGTTCGTATACACGGCGGGCTACGCGCTGCTGAGAGGCGGGATGAACAGGAAAATGACCATTGCTTCCTTTAGACTGCCTGGCCTCCTCTTTACGTTGATCACGGCGTTTTTGTATCCTGTCTATGTCGTTGTTCTTTTGGTCATACTCATTTCAATGCGTATCTACTATAAGAAACGCTTTGGCATAACTTACCCCACACTTGCCAGCGGCTGAACAGGCGCAAATGAACGTTCGTTAGTGCAGATAAAAGTTAACAAAAAAGGGATGGCATAACCATCCCTTTTTTGACATTTGTTCAGCTATTTAACTGCATTTTTGAGGTCGCGTCCTGCCTTGAATTTCGGCGCCCTCTTTGCTGGTACTTCGATGGTCTCGCCAGTACGAGGATTACGGGCCATTCTTGCCTTCCTCTTCGAAACGGAGAACGTTCCAAAACCGACCAATGCTACTTTGTCACCGCTTCTCAAAGCGTTGGTCGTTGCTTCGACAAAAGTATTCAAAGCGATGCCGGCAGCACGTTTGGAAATCTTCGCTCTTTGTGCCATCCTCTCGATCAATTCGGCTTTCGTCATAGTTGTTCACCTCCTTCCGTTCATCATTGTGTATATTTTACACGTAATTCTGAGTTTGTCAAGTCCCAATTGACGTATTTTCAATGCCTGGCGAGACACTACAATCAGCAGTAAAAAGTTGACACAATGACATTAATTATTATAATATTTTCAGTGACTACAAAAATTGGCGTTCTTACCAGCGGTGGTGATGCACCGGGAATGAATGCCGCGATCCGCGCTGTAGTAAGGACAGCACTCCACAACGGATTCCAGGTGGTCGGAATAAGGGATGGCTACAACGGGCTGGTGTTGAATGATATAGAAGAATTCCATCGCGGCTCCGTGGCAAACATCATACAGCGCGGCGGAACAATATTGGGTACGGCGCGCTCCAAGGATTTCGAGACCGAGGAAGGTATGGCAAAGGCAAAGAAGGTGCTTGATGAGCACGGCATGAATGTCCTGATCGTGATCGGCGGAGATGGCACCATGCGCGGCGCCAGGGAATTTTCGGAGAAACATGGTGTGAATATTCTGGGGCTGCCAGGCACGATAGACAATGACCTGTACGGTACGGATTACACCATAGGGTTTGACACCGCAATTAACAACGCACTGGAGGCAATCGACCGCATCAGGGATACCGCTGCTTCACTTGAAAGGCTTTTCTTCATTGAGGTGATGGGGCGATTGTCAGGTTTCATCGGCCTCGCCGTCGGCCTCGCCGGAGGGGCAGAAGATGTAATGATACCAGAGACCCCGACCGACATCAATGGGCTGGCGAATAAGATCAACGAAAGCATCAAGCGTGGTAAGAAATCGAATATCGTCATCGTTTCCGAGGGTGATGAGGCGGGTAATGCATTTGAGATCGCCGAGAAAATAAAGTGTTTGGTAAAGGAGGATTACCGTGTCGCTGTGTTAGGATATATACAGCGTGGCGGGACACCAACCGCGAACGACCGTATCCTTGCCTCCCGGCTCGGATATGCCGCCGTGGAAGCGGCAAAGAAGGAAAAATTCGGCTGCATGGTTGGCGAGATCAATCAGAAGATTGTCTACACACCATTTGCAGAAACCTACGAGAAGAAAAAGAGGATCGATCCCACATTGATCAAGATAATCGAGATCCTGGCGACCTGACCTCGAATAGAATCAGTAAGTCAAGATCTCAGAGCAAGTGATGCTGCGAAAATGAATAATATCCTTCGTCGGATATTATTACATGATCAACAACGTTGACCCCAACGATCTCGCCTGCCCTGCATATTCTTTCGGTTATCTTGAGATCATCCTCAGATGGTTTGAGAATGCCGCTCGGATGATTGTGTATCAAAAAGATGGCGCTCGCACTTTCGTTTATCGCGAACTGGAATACTTCACGGGGATGTACCAGACTGGCATCGAGTATTCCCTTAGAGATCGTGCGGTCATTTGTGAACGTGTTCCGCCCGTCCACTGAGGCAACCTTGAATACCTCATATTTCAAGCCGCCAATGAGCGGGTAATAGTACTTGTAGATGTCTTCGGGGTTCTTGAATCTGATCTTCTTATTGTTCTTGCTGGACAGCGAGCGTCTTCCCATCTCGAGCGCGGCGAGTATTGAGATCGCCTTTGCCCGTCCAATTCCCGGGATCTGTAATCGTTCGATTTCGCCCACCGATTTCTGATTGAGTTTTTTCAGACTGCCGACGCGGGTGATTATCTCTTTGGCGAGGTCAACAGCGGTGTTGTTTCTGGTCCCTTTGCCAATGACGATAGCGAGTAGCTCGGTATCGGTCAGACCGTAGCACCCTCGTGCATAGAATTTTTCTCTGGGGCGGTCGCTTACCGGCCAGTCTTTGATCTTCAACTATCTAAAGAGAGCAAAACGGAGAATGAAACCGGCAAAGACGATCGAAACCGTCGACATCAACTTGATGAGTATATTGAGGGATGGGCCAGCAGTATCCTTGAAAGGGTCGCCTACCGTGTCGCCGACAACCGAGGCCTTGTGTTCAGGAGAACCCTTCCCTCCTAATTCACCTTTTTCAATATACTTTTTCGCGTTATCCCAGGCACCGCCCGAGTTAGCCATCATGAGTGCGACCGCGAAGCCGGTGATGAGCGCGCCAACGAGCAGCCCGATAACACCGTTGGGGCCAAGGAATATGCCTATCACGATCGGCACCGTGACGACGAGCAATGACGGTACGATCATCTCTTTCTGTGCGGCAACGGTGCAGAGGTCGACGGCCTGGGCATAATCGGGCCGTGCCCTGCCTTCGAGCAGTCCGGTAATCTCCTTGAACTGACGGCGTACTTCAATCACGATCTTGCTTGCCGTTTCACCGACCGCCTTTATTGTCCGCGAACAGAAGAGGAAGGGCATCATACCGCCAATGAAGAGTCCGATGATGACCTGAGGATTTGCGACGCGCAGATCAAGGCCGGGGAAGATAAGTGCGATCTGGCTGCGGTACGCGGCCACCAGTGCCAGTACAGTGAGGGCTGCCGAGCCGATGGCAAAGCCCTTGCCGGTTGCAGCTGTAGTATTACCGATCGCGTCTAGAGCATCGGTTCTTGAGCGCACTTCTTCTGGCAATTCTGCCATTTGAGCATTACCCCCGGCGTTATCGGCAACCGGGCCGTAGGCATCGGTGGCAAGCGTGATGCAGAGAGTTGAGAGCATGCCTACCGCGGCGATTGCTACACCGAACAGCCCGTATTCGGGTTTGATAGCACCACCAGGCAGATAGTACGCGGCGGCAATTGATATTGCTACGACGATTATCGGAAACACGATCGAGAGCATGCCGACGCTGAGTCCTTCGAGAATGACGGTGGCTGGTCCGGTCGACGCTGCAGATGCAATACCCCGCGTCGGTCTGTAATTATCAGAGGTGAAGAACTCGGTCGAATATCCAATGAGGACACCGCAGGCCAGTCCGACGAGTAAAGGCCAGTAGAAGTTGAAATATCCCGGTAACAGAAAATGAATCACAAATGCTGATACGATCGCCATTATAATGCCGGCTGCCCAGACACCTTTCCTGATGGCAAAGAGTAGAGCCCGCTGACTCGCTTCTTCCCTGGTGCGGACAAGAAAGGTACCGATCACCGATGAGAGCACACCGGCGGCGGCAAGGACGAGCGGTATGACCACACCGCGAAATCCGAGACCGGCTGCATACGCCAGAGCCATTGCGGCGACTATAGAGCCAACATAGGATTCGTAAAGATCGGCGCCCATACCGGCAACGTCTCCGACATTGTCTCCGACATTGTCGGCGATTGTAGCCGGATTGCGCGGATCATCTTCCGGGATATTCGCCTCGACCTTACCGACAAGATCGGCTCCGACGTCGGCCGCCTTAGTGAATATCCCACCGCCGACACGCGCGAAAAGAGCCTGGAATGACGCACCCATGCCATAGGCGACGATTGTCTGGGTGATGACGAGTAATCGGTAATCAAGCGTGAGTCCCCGGTATATCCAGTTCAAGAGAATGAACCAGAAACTGAGATCAAGCAGGCTCAGTCCAACGACCACAAAGCCCATTACTCCGCCAGATGCGAACGCTACGCGCAGGGCGCTGTTAAGACTCGTTCGAGCGGCATTGGCGGTTCTGGCTGACGAATTCGTTGCCTGGGTCATGCCAATAAAGCCGGAAAGTGCCGAATAGAAGCCGCCGGTTAGAAACATGAGAGGTACGAAGGTTGGTAACATCTGACTCAGCGATAGAACCAGTAGTATCGCGAAGACGATCATGAAGATTACGGCGACGACTCGGTACTGTCTTTTCAGATATGCGCGCGCACCTTCACGCACGGCCTGTGCGATCTGCCGCATCATGTCAGTACCTTCGTCATACCGTTTCGTTGTTCTTGAAAGATATAGCGCAAAGAGCAGGGAAAGGAGAGACCCCATGGGCGCAAACACGACTATTGGTGACATCCTACCTCCTAAAATGGAAGATCTTTGGTTTTTGTCTTTTGTGTGCTGTTTTTGTTATGACTTCACTCAACTTGCGGGTGGCTTCATCATCGATATGATCGCCTTCGATCTTTCTCAACGCACTGTCCATCTCTTCATAGCTGAAGCCGATTTCTTTCTCATCGGTCTGACCCGACCAGAGACCCGCGCTCGGTATCTTTTTGATAATATTTTCAGGGATATTCAATTCCCTGGCAAGTTCTCTTACTTCACCTTTGTACAGATCTCCGATGGGCAGAATATCACAC
Source organism: Caldifarciminota bacterium (assembly GCA_020343595.1). Lineage (GTDB taxonomy): Bacteria > Hydrothermota > Tepidihabitantia > SM23-42 > SM23-42 > SM23-42. Next base: position 1,032,728 of record CP070802.1, read on the forward strand.
GCACCGTCACCGTATTTGGTGAAATAACCGAGTGAGATCTCGGTCTTATTTCCGGTCCCGCAGACAAGGTGATTATGCAGATTAGCATGGTAGTAAAGCACGACCATGCGCAGCCGGGCCTTGATATTGCCGAGAGCAACGCGGTCACCGCCGGGCAGCATTTTCATGAGATTGTTGTAGACCGCAGTCAGATCGATGTATTGTGTTTTGATATGGAATAAATCGGCAAGATTTGCGGCATCATCAAGGTCCTTGGCATCAGATTCGATCGGGAGGATCAACCCCAGGCAATTCTCTGTTGCTTTTCTTATGAGCGCGGCGCAGACCGCTGAATCCACTCCGCCGCTCAGGCCCAGGACAAAACCTTGCGTGCCTGATTCGTTCAGTTGTTCTTTTAACCAGTCAACGATTTTATCTATGGCATCATTCCACATTTTGTCAAGATTATAATAATAATGCTGAAAAAATCAAGTAATTCAAAAACCAGTAGATATCCATCTGGTACTTTCGTGTTCCCTATATAATATACAATTCTAAGAGCGATATTGACAACCCTGCCAACCCTTGATTTTGAGCGTGATTTGCGGATAATTTCAGTGTGAAGAACAAGGAACTGTCGAGGATATTCAATCGTATCGCCGATGCTCTTGAATTTAAGGGAGAAATGGTATTTCGCACCCTTGCCTACCGAAAGGCAGCCCGCATACTCGATGACCTCGTCGAAGATGTCGAGGTCCTGCACCGCGAGGGCAAACTCGATGAATTGCCAGGCATCGGCGCCGGCATCGCAAAGAAAATAGTTGAGTATCTCGAAACCGGGAAAATGAAGAAGTATGTGGAGGTCACTAAAGGTATTCCCGATTCCTTGCTCAATATGCTTGACATTCAAAATCTCGGACCCAAGACACTTGCCCTGGCAAACAAGATGCTCAAGGTGAAGACCATTGCAGATTTGAAGAAAGTGATCGCCAATGGTAAACTCGCCGAGCTGCCGCGGATGGGCGAGAAGAAGGCTGAAAATATAAGAAAGGGTATAGAGCTCTATGAAAAAGGGCACGAGCGGCTTTCGATCGCGGTGGCCGAGCGGGTCGCATCCGAGGTCATATCATACCTGAAAGAGAACACCAGCATAAAGGACATCTCTGCAGCTGGTTCGCTGCGGCGCTGGAAGGAGACGATCGGCGATGTCGATGTGCTCGTTACCGGCACGGGTGGCGCAAAGATCGTTCATGCGTTCATTGACTATCCCAGGGCTGAGCGCGTGCTGGCAGCCGGTGACACCAAGGGTTCGATCATGGTCGAAGGCGGCGTCCAGGTTGATCTCAGGATAGTCGAGCCCAAGTCGTACGGGGCAGCGCTTCAATATTTCACCGGTTCCAAGGCACATAATGTCCGGTGTCGCAACATCGCAAGAACAAAGGGAATGAAATTGAGTGAATACGGATTGTTCAAGGGTAGAAGAATGGTTGCAGGTAAGACCGAGGAAGAAGTCTACAAGAAACTCGGGCTCGGCTATATCCCGCCGGAGTTACGTGAGGATCGGGGAGAGATAGAAGCCGCACTGAAGAAAAAGTTGCCAAAGCTGATTGAATTGGCCGATATTAAAGGCGACCTCCAGATGCACTCAACTTATTCTGATTCATCGGCGACCATTGCTCAGCTCGCCGAGACCGCCGAGAAACTGGGATATGAATACATACTGGTAACCGATCATTCGCAGTCGGCGAAATATGCCCACGGCCTTGAGGTCGCGCGTCTGCGAAAGCAATGGAAGGAAATAACGAGGATCAACAAGAAGTCCGAGGTGCGCGTGTTGAAGGGTGCCGAGGTAGACATTCTAAAGGACGGTAGACTCGATTACCCTGATAAATTACTGAAGGAATTGGATCTCGTTGTGGCATCTATACATCAGGGTTTCAAGAAGAATGTGACGGAAAGAATGTGCGCGGCGATGGAGAACCCGTATGTCGATATTATCGGCCATCCGACCGGAAGGCTCATTTCATCACGCGAAGGTTATGTTATGGACGTACAGAAGGTTATGGAGAAAGCGGCTAAGACAGGTACCTGGCTTGAATTAAATGCTTTTTGGGATCGTCTCGATCTGAGTGACGTCAATCTCAGGGTGGTGAAGGATATGGGTGTCATGGTAGCGATCGGTACGGATGCACATGACACACAGGGATTGCTATGGATGAAGTTCGGGGTCGCGACTGCCCGTCGTGGTTGGCTTGAATCAAGCAATGTAGTCAATACATTTGCCTTGAAGAAATTGCTCGCTTCAAGAAAACTGCACCGGAAATAACCAACGCTTCAATATTTGTAGATCTTCTTATCTGAGGTCAATTCATAGAGGTTCACCGTTGCGTAGGCGGCGTAGATAGTATTTGGGTACTCGGCGACGATTGCCCTGAATGTCAATAATGCTGTATCGTGATATTCCGCGTCCCCGGTGATCTCATAGAGCACTCGATTCAAATACCCGATCTCGGAAAGGCCGAGCACGTGCTCCTCCGGTTCCTCATACGCAGTGCAGAAATCCTCCCACATGGTCAATTCCTTTTGTATTAATTCAACTGAGTCCCGCCACGGGAGGTGCTCGATACGGAAGATATTGATGAGCCGGTACTGAGCCTTCGACGCGAAGGGGCTCTCTGGAAAATCAGTGACGATCATCCGGTAGATATCCCCATTATAGTAATTCCTATCAATGGTTTCATTGTGGGCAGTGCCTGGCATTGAATCATTGTTGCCAATGTCGATGAGGGCTTCGAATGATTGGGCAAGATAGTAGAGGGCTTCAGCCAGATAGTGTGAGCCGTCAAAATAGCGGGTGAAAATGTCAAGGAGACGGGCCGCTTTATCATATCCACCTTCGTCAAAGTAACCTCTTGCGAAGACGAATAACTCGTGTTCGCCTATCTCGCTACTCAAATCTACGAGCACATTCTTTTCCAATTTGCCGGATGTTGTATCGAAACCGACCCCACACCTTTCGCCGAGGTCCTCGAGGATATCGACCATATCTCCCGTATTGAGGATGCGCATTTTGTGGTCATCGCCATAAAACCAGACATTGTCGATGATGACAACGCCGGGATTGATCGAGAGCACAAACAGGAGTAATGATGTTATCATTATTCAAGTATACGGAACCGAATCGGATAGTCAATGGAGTTTGGTCATTATCGGCGCCAAACATGATATTGAGTAGCATGTAATACTGAGTGTGCGATTCAAAAGGACGAAACCGGACAGTATATGCTTTCATCAATTGACTTCGCAATGATTTTGTGGTATGATGAGGCGAGGAGGAAGAAATGGCCTTCAATATACTTGTTGTCAATCCGGGCGCAGGCTCCACGCGTGTGGGGTTATTCAGCGACGAAGAAATGGTATTCGAAGAGAAGCTCAGACACAGTCCGGATGAGTTGCTACAATTCCCCCGGATAGTAGACCAGCATGGTTTCCGCAAGGAGAAGATCCTGAAGTTATTGGAGTCCAAGAAAGTGGAAATGGGAACGCTTCATGCTGTTGTCGGGCGTGGAGGTCCATTCAAGCCATTGACCAGCGGTACTTATGTTGTGAATGAGAAATTGATCAAGGATATAGAATCGGGTAATTACCAATCAGAACATCCTTCATTACTGGGAGCATTGATCGCAAAAGAGATCGCTGATTCGCTAAATATTAATGCCTACTTCGTCGATCCGGTGTCGATCGATGAATTCTGGGATCCGGCGCGATTCTCCGGACTGAAAGAGATTAAGCGTAAAGCATTGAGCCATGCCCTGAATGTCAGAATGGTTGCAAAGAAGACCGCTAGGGCGTTGAATAAGAAATACGGCGAATGTAATTTTGTCATTGTGCATTTAGGCACTGGGATCACGGTTGCTGCGCACCTTAACGGGAAGCAGGTCGACTCATCCAACGCAAATGAAGACGGACCTTTCTCACCGCAGCGGACCGGTGCCCTGCCGACGATACCGCTGGTGAAACTCTGTATAAGTTCGGGTTGTGATTACGACGTGATGAAGAAGAAGCTGAACCGTGAAGGAGGGATGTTATCATACTTGGGAACTGATGATATCCAGGAGATCGAACAGCGGATCGCCGGAGGTGATAAAGAAGCAGAGGACGTGTACAACGCCATGGTTTATGGGATAGCAAAAGAAGTTGGTGCATATGCGGTCGTGCTGAAGGGAGAGATTGATGCTGTTATCATTACCGGCGGCATCGCCCATTCAGAGAAATTCGTGTCGCAGTTAAAGGATTGGATATCGTTTCTTTGTGCAAAGTTCTATGTCTATCCTGGTGAGGGAGAGATGGAAGCGCTTGCGCTGGGCGTTCTCAGGGTTTTACGAAAGGAAGAACAAGCCAAAGACTACACCTGATGGGGACAGGCATAAACTTTTAAACTTCTGCGTGAAAAACAACACAGTCAACCTGTCGGAGATCCCATCAAAAGAACGATTCCACTGATTTTTTGGTGTCGATACAACCCGATTTCTAAAAGTTTAAAAGTTTATGCCTGTCCCCGGTTTTGTTGACATTTTGCGGTCTTTATGTATAATACTCGCACATCATGAAATCACTAATGTCGGGTAATGAGGCGGTTGCCCGGGGTGCATGGGAAGCGGGATGTAGAGTAGCGACTGCTTATCCGGGGACGCCTTCGACCGAAATCATCGAGAATATCACCAAATATAGAGAGATAAACGCCGAGTGGTCGATCAATGAAAAGGTTGCGCTTGAGGTTGCTGCCGGAGCGAGTTTTGCCGGAGCACGGGCACTGGCGGCAATGAAACACGTCGGCCTGAATGTTGCGGCAGATCCATTTTTCACAATGGGATATTCTGGAGTGACCGGCGGGCTGGTGGTGATCTCGGCCGATGATCCTGGTATGTGGTCGTCACAGAATGAACAGGATAACCGTCACTATGGCCGTCATGCCAAGGTGCCGATTCTTGAGCCGGCGGATTCCAGTGAAGCGAAAGAGTTCACGAAACTGGGTTTTGAGATCTCTGAAAGATTCGATACACCGGTTTTGCTCCGTCTCACGACAAGAATATGTCATTCATCGTGCCTCGTTGACCTTGAAAAGAGAAAGAAATCCGAGGTCAAAGGTTATGTTAAAGACATAAAGAAGCGTCTTGTCTTACCAGCACATGCACGCGCTCTCCATCTGGTTGTAGAGGAGAGGCTGAAGAAGATCGCTCAGTACAGTGAGGTCTTTCCGTTCAACAAGATCGAGTGGGGCAAGATGACGCTCGGTATTATCACGTCCGGCGTTGCGTACCAGTATGCCAAGGAGGTCTTTCCTGACGCCAGTATATTGAAGCTGTCATTGACCTATCCGATTCCGAAAAAACTGATCGAAAAGTTCGCGCGAAAGGTCAAGAAGATCATCGTCGTGGAGGAAGGTGATCCGATCCTCGAGACTGAGATCAAAGCAATGGGTATCAAGGTTACTGGTAAGGACAAGATTCCTCTGTGTGGCGAACTCACACCACAGGTGCTGCGAATGAGTTTTGCGAAAAAGCGAGGGGAGCGTAAAGGGCGAGGGAACATTCCGGCCCGGCCGCCCGTGTTGTGTCCGGGTTGTCCGCATCGCGGTGTTTTCTACATCTTCAACAAACTGAAACTCGTGGCAACTGGCGATATCGGCTGCTACACGCTCGGTGCGCTGCCGCCGCTGAGCGCCATGGATACGTGCGTGTGCATGGGCGCATCGGTCACGAACGCGCAGGGTATGGAAAAGGCATTGGGTAAGGAATTCAGCAAGAAACTGGTCGCGGTGCTGGGTGACTCGACGTTCTTTCATTCTGGTATCACCGGTCTTGTGAACGCAGTCTACAACAAAGGACATCTCAACCTTGTGATACTCGATAACTTTACCACGGCAATGACCGGACACCAGCCCCATCCTGGTACTGGAAGACTGGCAGCAGGCGGACCGGGGAAACGCGTTGCGCCCGAGGATGTTGCCAGGGGGTGCGGTGTGGAAATGGTCAAGGTCGTCAATCCCAATGACCTGCGAGCAACCGAATCGGCATTGCGTGAGGCAGTCGCTTATGAAGGTGTTGCGGTCCTTATTTTCAGAAGACCATGCGCTCTGCTGGTGAAACCAAGGTTACCCTATTGGATCGATCCGGAACAGTGTAATGGCTGCCGTCTTTGTCTTCATATCGGATGCCCGGCGATCAGTCTGACCTTTCCTTCGAAACGCGAAAAACCGCTTGCCGTTGTTGATGAATCACTTTGCGTTGGATGCGGTCTTTGCGTGCAACTCTGCAAGCGTAATGCTATTATCATGACGAAGGAACAAGATGCGTAAGCAGAAGAAAACCGACGGAATCAGAAACATTGTTATTTGCGGGGTAGGCGGCCAGGGTATCATTCTGGCTTCGGATGTATTGTGTCACGCTGCTTTCCTTTCGGGCTATGACGTCAAGAAGAGTGAGGTGCATGGCATGGCACAGCGAGGTGGTAGTGTAATTACACACGTCCGCTTCGGGAAGAAAGTGCATTCACCGCTTATTGAACAGGGCAGTTGCCATTTTATGCTGGCTTTTGAGAAATTGGAGGCCCTGCGATATGTTGATTACCTCCATGAAGACGGCCATATCATTGTGGATGATCGCGAGATCCCGCCGATGAGTGTTCTGGTCGGCGATGCTGAATACCCGGCAGACATCGGGAAGAAATTGCAGAAATTCAGTAAGCTGCATCTCATTGATGCGACGAGTGTTGCCGCCGAATTGGGTAATCTGCGTGCTGTGAACATTGTACTCCTGGGTGTGCTATCGAATTTCCTGAGTCTCAAAGAGAAATACTGGCAGGATGCAATAAAACAGAATATCAAGGAAAGATTCGTAGAATTGAATATCAATGCTTTTAGCTGCGGTCGAGAGCTTGCCGGTTGATATCCCATAGACATTTCTGCTGAGAAGTGAGATTCAATAAGCAACAATAGATGATTGCAAAAAGACTGAATGCTGATGACGCAGAGATCGCCAAGACTGCGATTCGGAAGTTAAAAGTCGAAACCCCATCCGAGTTGCGGGCGAATCTCAGCACTGGTTACTTGCATGAATTCCTGTCATGCGAACGGAATTACTTCCTGGCGGCGTTGATTGATGAGCAGCCAGTGGGTTTTATTCTAGCGTACCGTCTAATGAGGGTGGACCGGAACCAGGATATGATGCTGTTCTACGAGATCGTCGTCGATGAGAAATACAGAAATCAGGGAGTTGGCGCACTGATGATCAATGAATTGAAGAGGATTTGCCGCGATGAGAAGATATTGAAGATGTGGGTGCTGACGAACCGGTCAAATCTCGCAGCGATGGCATTGTACAGGCAGACCGGTGGAATTGAGAAAGCAAACGAAGACGAAGTAACCTTCACCTATTTCCCCGACTTCAAATAGAGAGAATGCAGATACCCGCTGTTGAATTCAAGTTACTCGACAAACAGGATTCAGATAGGGTAAGAGCATGTGCAGGGTTGATGGCCGCCTCTGAGCCGTGGATTACCCTTGAGCGCACAGAAGATGACGTCATAAAGATCATCGACGATGAGACAAGCGAGGCATATGTAGCGATGTCCTATGGCAAGATCATCGGGTTTGCGATCATCAAGATACGAGGTGCGTTCGTCGGATATATACAAAGTGTTGTCATATTACCCAGATACAGGAGAGGTGGTATAGGAACGAAGTTCATGGAATTCCTGGAACACCGTATCCTCTCAGAACTACCAAACGTATTCATCTGCGTTTCTTCTTTCAACCATGATGCAAAGAGATTATACGAACGGCTGGGTTATGAAACGATTGGTCGACTCAAGGACTATATAGTAAAAGGTCACGATGAGATCCTGATGAGAAAAAGCGTCGCACCGCTGAGTGAATTCAAGCGCGAGCCCAAATGATATCGATCGGCACTACTTTCAATTACACGATTCCGCTACGAAAACAGCTGCCTCTGATAAAGAACGCCGGGTTCACTCACGTCTCAATCGGCGCAAGGATAGAACACTCCAATTATCTTGAAGATAAAGGAAAGAACGACATCAGGACGATGGTCGAAAGCCACGGTCTTGGGATATGTTCGATCCATACACCCTTTGGCAAAGGTATAGATATCTCTTCGCCAGATAATGCTATTTCAGATCGCACTGTCGAGCTATATCAAAGATGCATCGATACTGCCTGGTACCTTTCTGCAGGCGTTGTCATATTCCATCCTACTGCATACTTGAGGTCGGATAATATCGATGCACGGAAGGATGTTGTGGCCAGGAATGTGGCAAAATTGCTCGATCATGCTGGGAAAGGAAGCGTGAGATTGGCAGTTGAGAATGACAGTTATGAACCGGCAAACGATGTGCTGAGTCATTTGTTGGATGAGATCTCTGATCCCGGTTTTGGATTCTGTTATGATTCATCACACGATAATCTCGTCAAGCAGCCGCTGGCACTTCTTGACAAATACGGCCGCCGGCTTTTAACCACTCATATATCTGATAACCGCGGAAAAGAGGATGACCATATGCTGCCGTTTGAAGGCTCTTATGATTGGGATCGCTTCTGTAAAGTCTTCCCGTGTGATGCTTTCGGCGGTATCTTTTTGCTTGAGGTGGAAATGAGGGAGTCGGCATACAAGACACCGGCCGAGTTTCTCAGTGAGGCATTCAGACGCGGCGAGAAATTGAGGAAGGCATGCAGGATGTGACGAGACAAAACACAAGACGTCGACAGGGCATCATTTATACAGCAGTGGCATTTTTTGCCTGGGGTGTGCTTCCATTCTATTGGAAAGCGGTTGGACAAGTACCGGCCCTCGAGATACTTGCCCACCGAATACTCTGGTCTTTCGCTTTCATTACCGTTGTACTCGCAATCCAGAAGAAAGTAGCGGTGAGAAGGCTTCTGCATGACAGAAGCAAGCGAAGGGCACTTCTTATCACAAGTTGTTTGATCGGTCTTAACTGGTTCATGTATGTCTATGCCGTGAACAGCGAACGTATTGTTGAAGCAAGCATGGGTTACTACATAAATCCAATTCTCAGTGTCTTTTTGGGCATCATTATTCTCAAGGAAAGGTTAAACCTGCTTCAGGTGGTGGCCTTTCTTTTTGCCTGTGCCGGCGTGTTCTATCTGACTTTGGACTATGGCAGGTTTCCGTGGATATCAGTTGTCCTTGCCTGTGCATTCGCGCTGTATGGCTTATTCAAAAAGACGACCGATGTTGAGTCGCTGTCCGGGTTGATGATTGAAACCATGTTTCTTTCGCCTGTTGCGGCATTCATTATTATATACCAGGCATTGGTCGGTAGGGGTGCGTTACTCAATGCCTCGGTGGGAAGCGATCTCCTGCTCATCGGAGCAGGGGTGGTGACGACGATGCCGCTGTACTGGTTTGCTCAGGGTACGAAAAGGATCCGACTTTCGAGCGTGGGATTTTTGCAGTACATCGCACCTTCCCTCATGCTTCTGATCGGCGTTTTCGTGTATCATGAGGTCTTCACCTCTGCCCATTTGATAAGCTTCGGTCTGGTCTGGTGCGGACTGGCCCTATACACGATCTCACTGATGCGTGGGGCCGGGGCTTGAAAGTGGTCTTCAGAGATATGATCTCAGAGCCTGGTTCCTGCACTTTTACGGTAGGTCATTCATTGACAACCCATATCAATAGTAATATAATTATGGACAATTAATGGCTAATATCATCAAGTGCCGGGGTTTTGTACTCAATACAATACCTTTCAAGGAATCAAGCCTGATAGCATCTGTTTTGACGAACAAGTCCGGGAAGGTCAAACTTCTAGCAAAAGGCATCCGCCGGCCCAAGAGTAAGATGTGTGGTGCAATGGAGCCCTTCAGTTTTGACGAGATCATTTTCTACAAACGGGAATTCAAGGATATCTATACATTGAGCGATGCCGTAGTCATCGACAGTTTTCCGGAGATACGTGGTGATCCATTCAGAGTGAGCGGGGCAATGGTGCTCTGCGAGTTTTACGATAAGACTCTTCCAATGGAGGAGAGCAATACACAGGTCTTTTCCGAATTCTTTCGATTCCTTAGTAGTATGCGCAAGGCCGATTCTCATACTGTGCGTGCCCTGGTTATTTCCTATCTCATCAGGGCTTTCCCGTATTCTGGCGTGATGCCGCATCTGGATGATTGTGTGCAGTGCCACGGACCGGTTGGCGGCGGCAATGGTAAAATAGATTTCAGCATTTCTGCTGGCGGAACAGTATGCCGTAAACACCATGATGATTCAGTGCTGCTTCTGGATCGCCAGACCGTTGAGGCACTCAAGAGTATGTTACAGCGGAGGCATTTTCAACTGAGTAATAGCACGTTGGCCGAGATGGAGGGTTTTGTTGCCGATTATATTTATGTTCATATGAATAATATACGCTTGCATTCATTGAAGCATTTCAAATAATGCTGCGTCTACGGCCGGTATTTTTGTTAAGTTATTTTGATGCTTGAACTCTCGTATGAGGTGAAGAATGACTAATATTGTGCTCACCGGTCCACCACGGATCGGCAAGACAACAATAGTAAAGGCGGTTATATCAGAACTAACAGATAGATGTGCGGGGTTTTATACCGAAGAAATAAAGGAGCAGGAAGAAAGAGTTGGGTTCAAACTTGTTACCTTGAGTGAGAACAGTTGTACTCTGGCGCATAGGGAAATAAGAAGCCATTCGCACGTTGGTAAGTATGGCGTCGACCTCGATTGCGTTGAAGATGTGGGTGTTTTGGCTATAAAAAAGGGAATAAAGACCGGTAGGATCGTGGTCATCGATGAGATCGGTAAAATGGAGGTTTTGTCGCGGTCGTTCAGGTTATCTGTGCTCGATGCCCTTGATTCTAAGAGCCCGGTTTTGAGCACGATGCTTTTCAAACGCCAGCCTTTTTGTGACAAGATAAGAGCACGCAAAGACGTTGAGGTGCTCGAGGTAACCGAGGGGAATAGAGACAAGTTGGTCAAGATCGTCGTGGATAAACTGTCGCAGTAGGCAATCTGCGGATAGGGATTCCACCGGTCTGGTTTGTTATTATCTATTTCAGTAAGGCAATTCCAGGGGACAGAATGTAATTTTGATCAGGCTGCCGCCGCGTGGTACGATCATCACGTGGTGGGCACCAGTATGGTCCTAACACTTGTTTGATTGTTCTACATTATGTCCTGGAGCGACTGCTGCTCCGGGTCGAACCGCACGTATTTTCTGAATGAAATACTCAAAAACATCGGCAGGTAACATATCAATACCACGGCAAAACTCACCGAGATCAACAACCGGATAGAAATGAATTCGGCGAGCACACCGCCGACGGCGTATGCGATCGGCATCAATCCACCCGCAATGCTGCCAAGTAGCCCAAAAACCTTACCGCGCTTGTCCTGGGGGGTGGTCAACTGCAGAACGGTGCTGATGAACGTGTTCAATATTGCGTTGACAAAACCGGTAATGAAGACCAGCGCCGCCATGATAGGAAAGTATAGGGTTACGGGCAGCAAGATCATCCCCACACTCATTGTCAGGTAGCATATAGAGAACACCTTGAACCTCTGCTCGGGTTTGAAATTGACGAGTGAGGTGAATAAGAATCCCAAGAACAATCCACCGGTGAAAAATCCCATGATGATACCGTAGAGTGCTGGACCGAGATGCTCTTCCTGGTGAAAAAGCGGCAGGATGAGCATGATTCCCATGACCGCGAAGAAGTTGATAATACCGGCAATAGTCATTAACGTTCTCAGTCCACGAAAATGCCAGACAAATCTTAGGCCGTCTTTCATGTCGGCAAAGAAATGGAGTTTTGCTTTTTCGTGGATGATCTTCGGTACCTTGATGAAGATCTCAGTCATTGCTGAGAACAAGTAAGAAATGCCATTGAAAAGGAACATGAATGAAGCACCGAGTATCTTGAAGAGAACACCTCCTGCCGAACTGCCAATGA
>CP070802.1:1044813-1077330 GCA_020343595.1 Caldifarciminota bacterium
AAAGTATTACTCTCGTTCCCACGCTCAGTTCCTGGGTAAGCGCGTCACGATTAGAGGTAAGATTAGAAAAGCGAGGCGTGTTTCCAGATCGGCGGTGCTGACGGGAAGAATCGTCGAGTCAAGTGACCACGAACACATATTTGGATTCGTTTTCAGCCCGGTCCGGGTATATATCGACCGATTACTCAATAGCCTATTTGAAGATGACCAGTACAGCATAGCCAGCGGTTTGACATTGGGGGGCAGCGGACGTCTGCGAGGTGAATTGAGGGAGGTCTTCAGTCGGGCCGGGACACTGCACGTACTTGCTGTATCAGGTTTGCATGTTGGCTTTGTTGGAGCATTCTTCGGTGCAGTGTTGCTCTTCATACCACTGGATTACCGGGTGAAATTCATCATCGTTGTATGCGCGCTGCTTGTGTACGCAGGTGTGAGCGGGTTCCGTCCCAGTGTTTGCCGGGCAACTCTCATGGCTTTCCTCTTCGGATTGGCTCTGGTATCGCAGAGGAATGTCGAGAGCATGCATATCCTGAACATAACGGCAATTGTGTTTCTGGTATTCGACCCATTAATGTTATTTGATGTTGGTGCCCAGCTTTCATTCGCTGCGGTTTATGGCATACTTTATCTGTATCCGCGATTTGAGGATCGCATCATCGGAAAAGTACGCAGGCGACCGTGGAAGGTGATACTCAGGATGATGGCTGTGTCGTTATCCGCACAGCTTTTCGTGGCACCTTTGCTCATCTATTATTTCAACAGGTTACCGGTGTACGCAGTATTTGCTAATCTACTTGTCGTACCACTCGCGTCGGTGGTGATATTCTTGCTCTTTCTCTGTTTTTCTGTGGGCTGGATATGTTCTGCTTTCGCCAGAATGATCGCAGTGCCGGCAGGTATCCTCATTTACGTCCTGAAGGCCTTCGCGAATTTCTTTGCTGCTCTTCCACTGTCCTCGTTGGAAATTAACGTGAGCCCTCTTTTTACGTTCCTAATCTACTTTGTGGCATGGAAGAGAATAAGATTCCTGGTGCTTTGTATAATGTTGGTTCTTGCTTTCCTTCTTTCGATTGCCCGATCGGTCGATTGCCTGGTCGTGTGTGAATCACCGCGCGGGATTCTCATCGGGATGCCCGGCGACACAAAGATCTTATTGACCAAGAGGTTTTCCCACGCACAACGCGAATTTCTCCAGAAGCACGGTGTTGATGTTCCGGACTATCTCATTGCAGAAAATGGGAGCCATTCTGCTAAATTGGGTTTTATCCAGTGGCCAGAGGACCTGCAATCGCTCGGATTTGAATACGGTGATCTCCAGATCGCGATCTGCGACCGATTACAGATAAGATACGGCAACTGCATGATGGAATATCCCCGGGTATATTTTGCGGGAAGAGCGGAAGGCGAAGAGATAAGGTACATGATTTCCAACGGCAGGACAAGCTATTTTGTTGAAGGACAATTATATAACACGGTCTTGGAACAGATGATCGTCGATCTGCGGACAACGATGGTCCGGATTAGATTACTTTTTTGATTATTATAAGGAAATGAATTAAACGATCTTAGTTTTGGTTCAACTCATCCGAGGCTACCAACCGCTTTTTCAACCGCGTCGAGAATTTGGCACGATTTGACCAACTCTTTCATCTTGTTATGGTCGTCGTACAGTGGGCGGTCCTCATCGAGGTGCGCGACGTGCTTGCGTATTGTTTTTTTCGCGGTGGCGACACCCTTGCCAGGATTGAATTCACGGAAATCGAGGGCCTGCGCTGCGGCCATGAATTCGATTCCCAGAATTCCATATGCATTATCGATGATCTGAAGGTTTTTGAGCGCGGTGTTCATCCCCATCGAAACGAAATCCTCCTGATCGGCGGCGGCAGGAATCGACATTGTCGCAGCCGGTGCAGAAAGAATACGCTGCTCAACGATTAATGTATCTGCGGTGTACTGGCTGAGCATCAATCCCGAGAACATACCGGCTCCTTTGGTGAGGAAGGCCGGCAAACCGACGCTGAGGTTCGGGTTCGTCATTCGATTCAAACGTCGCTCCGAGAGCACGCAGACCATTGTTACGGCCGCGCCGACCATTTCCATGGGGAGCGATACGGGTGTACCCTGGAAGTTGGCACCGGTTATGGTTAATTTGTATTCAGGGAAGAATACCGGGTTGTCTCCGGCGCCGTTGAGTTCGATCTCGACCTGTTTTCTGGCATGGGTAAGCGCATCGTGCGCCGCACCAATAACCTGTGGTGATGAGCGCATTGAGTAGGCATCTTGAACTTTCATCTTGTGCTTGCCAGTCTGTAGATCACTGCCCTCGATGCATTTCATGATCGCCCGCGCAGATCTGACCGCGCCGGCAAACCCCCTGGCCTCGTGCAAACGGCTGTCGTACGGTTTCAGGTTAGCAAGGAGCGCCTCGAGCGTCATGGCACAGGCGATTTCTGCTTGTTTGAGCCAACGATTGATATCGAAAAGTTGGAGGGCACTTATCGCGGTGATCAAATTGGACCCATTTATGCAGGAAAGACCATCGCGTGCCTGCAGTCCGGGGATTTCGATGCCTGCTTTTTCCATTGCGACCTTACCAGGTAAGCGTTGTCCTTTGTAGAATGCCTCTCCTTCTCCCATCATTAACAGGGCGATCTGAGACATCGGTGCGAGGTCACCGCACGCTCCTACCGAGCCTTTCTGACAGACCACCGGTGTTACACCTTTGTTCAGCATTTCAACAAAGGTCAGCGGTATTTCGGGCCGGCATCCAGACATGCCTTTGCTCATGACATTTACCCGACTGGCCATGGCACCACGTATGTGCTCGATCGGTGCTGGTTCACCAATCCCTGCGGCGTGATTGTATATCAAGTACCGCTGGAATTGCCTGACCTGCTCATCGGTAAGCACCACCTCGGAGAGTTCGCCAATCCCGGTGTTGATGCCATACATGATTTCCTTTGCCTTGATCTTTTCCTCGATGAGAGCGCGGCACTCCTTGATCTTCTTTAGTGATTTCGGTGCGATCTCGACCTTTTCGTTGTTACGCGCGATATCAACAAGTTTTTCGATCGTCAAATGCTCACCATCCAACACGATTGCCATAGATTCTCCTTTTCATCTCCAACTAAAAGACATAGATTGCACAATGAACTTTCTTATTTTCACAGGATGTTACATACTAATCAGAATAGACCAAAAGTCAACCTTGTTGAGATAGTTATGAATTCCGAACATATCTTTTTTCGATCGGAGGGTGTGATGTGTGCTTGACGCATGTCCGATTGGACGCTATACTCTTCCATGCGTTGCGAATCGTGCGGAAAAGAGCGGTCTTTGTCGAAGACGATGCCTTATTGTTCCGACTGTATCCGTGATCGGTTTGGGGAAATGGAGAAGGATATCCTCAAGATCCATGGCAGGACGAGAAAAGAATTTGGGCTGCCGCCGGTAGCGCCTGATAGCAGCACCGGAATTGAATGCTCTATGTGTGTCAATGGATGTCGTATCGCAGAAGGTGAATTCGGATATTGCGGTGTGCGGCAGAACACCGGCAGCAGGATCGTGGGTCCGGATGAGAACTGGGTTTACGCCGATTGGTACCACGATCCACTACCGACAAATTGCGTTGCCGACTGGGTATGTAGTGGCAGTAAGGATCATGGTTTCACCAATCTGGCAATCTTCTATGAGGCTTGCACTTTCAACTGTCTTTTCTGCCAGAACTGGCACTACCGCGAGCGTAAGACCAAGACCAAGGCCGAAGATCTCCTGCGGGCGGTTGATGCTACAACCGGCTGTGTCTGTTTCTTTGGCGGTGATCCAACACCATTCGTTCGGCATAGCCTGAAATTCGCAGAACAACTTCGGGAGCGAAGAAGAAAACTTAGAATCTGCTGGGAGACCAACGGTTCGATTTCGCCTGATCTGATGGAGAGATGCGTTGACCTTGCCCTTGTTACAGATGGTTGTATCAAGATCGATCTCAAGGCCCGAAACGAGCATCTCAACATCGCATTGTGCGGCACATCGAATGCAAATACGCTGTTGAATATCGAACTGTGCGCAAAATCCATGACGAAGAGAGAAAAACCGCCTCTCTTGGTAGTGAGCACATTGCTAATACCCGGGTATATCGACGAAACAGAAATACGTTCGATGGCGCAGTTCCTCAGTTCGGTAGACCCTGATATACCCTGGTCATTCCTTGGCTTTTACCCTCATTTTCGTTTCAATGACATGCCGTGCACTGCACATCAACAGGCCGACATGGCACTGTCTATAGCCAACAGTTACGGCATAAAGAATACACATCTGGGAAACTTGCACCTATTGCAGTAATTGTGTAGTCACGGTTTCGCCCTGCTGTGTAGATTGCTCAAATCACATTAAACAATATATTGGAAAAGTCGGGACATGCGGATGTGCGGGGCAAATAACCATTGATTACGATTGAATTCAGTGTATACTGAGTTCGTAAATATAATGAAGAAAATATCGAGAAATCTTCTCGCAGTGTTTTTCAGTGACGGCATAACCCGTATCATCGGTTTTGCAGCGACAGTCTACATAGCGCGGTTGCTGGCGGTCGAAGGTTTTGGCTTGATAAATTTCGGGCTGGCTTTTATCAGCTACGCGCTGTTGTTCGCCAACCCCGGCTTGACCGTTATCGGTGCTCGCGAGGTCGCAAAGGATACGAGCGACCGTCGTTTCATCGAGGAGGTTCTTGGTTTACGTCTATTATTGGCCCTTGCCGTTTTCATTGTTCTCATCGCAGGAACGTTCTTCATCGCGCATGAAGGTACGACCAAGCAGATCATTCTCGTCTACTCGCTTACGTTGTTCCCTTTTGCTGTACTGCTGGAGTTTGTATTTCAGGGCAGGGAAGAGATGGTCTATATTGGCATCAGTCGTATTCTCCAGTATGCCGTGTATCTGGTCATTATTGTCATTTTCGTAAGGAGCACGCGTGATATTCTTATCGTTCCACTCTCCTTCGTTATTGGATATGTAGTGTCGGCACTATTTCTACTGGTCATTTATATCAAGAAATACCGGTCGTTCAGACTCCGTTTTTCTCTATCACATTGGCGCTTGATTCTGGCGGCATCTATCCCGGTGGGGCTGGCCATCATCTTCAATCAGGTGACGATAAGTCTGCCGCCGATCGTCCTCGGTTTGCTCAAGACCAGCTATCATGTCGGTGTCTTCAGCGCAGCCTACAAGGTCGTCTTTACTTTGTTGATAATAGAAAGAGTGTTCTACTATGTTTTCTTCCCGGTGCTCTCCAGACAATACGCAGATAGCCCGGAAAAACTTAAGAGCAATTTCTCGTTTCTGACCAGATTTCTCTTCGCACTCACCATTCCGCTGTCGCTCGGCGGATTGGTGCTCGCGCCAGGCGTTGTCGATTTTATATTTGGCCAGGCGTTTCATGAAGCCACGAATGTATTACGCGTTCTACTGCTCTATTTCATGATCGTACCGATCAATACGATCTATGGCTACGGATTGATCGCAATAGATAGAGAAAAGCAATTCTCCAGGATCATCACAGTGACTGCGGTTATCAGCGGGGTGTTGATCGTCTTGTTGGGTTGGCAATTTGGCTTCTACGGCGCCGCACTTGCGCTGCTGATCAGCGAATCGCTCAGCATCTATCTTATGCACCGGGCCTTGAAGCGGGTCGTTCAGTTCGAAAGCGTGCGGCATACTCTGAAACCACTGGCTGCGGCGATCGTGATGGTCGTTGTTTTGTACCTCGTACAGTCCTGGCATTTATTCACGGCGATCACAGCCGGTGTCAGTGTTTACCTTGCAGTGTTCTATCTGATCAGGGGATTCACCGTAGAGGATCTGATGAATATCAGGAAGATGTTCAGATCGCGGTAGGCGAGGCGGTTATCGACTGCATTTAAAAGAAAGAGGGCTGCCAGGGGCAGCCCTCTTGCATCTTATCTTTACTGCTAATTCTACTGAATCGTACTGCTGACCAATTCTTTGGTTAATTCGGTTGTCATCGCCGGCGTCAGCGTGATCATGTGATACCTGACAATGCCGACTCCTTCGGCAAACCAGTTGTCCTGGGTCTGGCCAAGCGATGTAAATCTGACATCCCAGCAGTCTGAGTATGTTCCAGCGGGAACCGTTATGTCATCCTGTCCGAGTACTTCAGCCGTGAGCGTGTCGGTGGTGTCTGCGTATACGGTCCACGTGCTGCCTTGTTCAAAGGGGAAGACCAGGCCTGTGTCCGGGTCAGTATCCGCGAGGTCATTATATATGAGCATGCGGTCTCCGTCCGATAGAAGGTAGGTTGTGTCAACGTGATCTGTCATGGTCGTGTCGTCCCAGAGTGTGGTCGTAACCTGTTCCAGTACATCGATGTTACTATTGAGGATCGTTTCCCGCGTGATCTCGGTCGTTGACGTACCGGTGTACTGAGTCGTGTCAGTCGTCATGATCATTCTGTATACGATGTTATAGTTCCATATGTTGCCGACCGCAAGCGGGAAGTAATTTTCGCCATCACTCTCGCCGTTGCAGCTTACTATCAATGCCATTAGCGGCAGTAACCAGATCAGTTTTTTCACTATGTCTCCTTTCGTTGTAGTATATGAGCGGTAAGTATACAGAAATAAACGATATAGTCAATACGTGTCGGGGCTTGAATGCTCTCGTAAATTGCCAACGAAATGCACAATCTGTATTATCCAGGACAATTCGCAACGATGTCTTAGCGCCTTGTAAAATCTGTGAGTTCCTTCAAGAATTCGCTGGTGCTGCCGACGAAATGATGCTTGATGAGTCCGATGCCGGGCGCAAGCCAGCTGTGGCCCGTGGCATTCAAACCTGTGTACTCAACGTGCCAGCAGTCATTGAATGTATGAGCGTGAACAATGACGTCCTCAATGCCTACCGCCTCCCCGGTCATGTCCCCCCAGGGTTCGGTGCGCACGGTCCAGAGATTTCCGAGAACAAGGGGCAACACAAATAATGTGTCAGGCTCAGAATCATTGAGGTCGCTATAGAAAAGAACATTTCCATCCGTTTCCTGTATGTAAGAGGTGTCAAGCCAGGCCGTTGTTGCTGTGTCATCCCATTCCGTAGATGTAACCTGCTCGAATAATACGCCATGGGGTGATGAGACCTCAGCAGTGATCGTTGAGATCTGGACCCCGGTGATCGTTAGTGTATCAATTTGGGTCACAGCGTACTCCCATTGGAGTCCAACTGCCAGCGGATGATAGTCCTCGTCGTCCTCCTCATTGCCGCAGCCAATAAGCAATATGGCTGCGACCATCAACAAGAAATATTCCTTCATTGTCAGTCCTCCCATTTTTTATCATAGAGTAATATATAGGCAGGCCGGAAGTTGTCAATCATGTTGACTTTGCCAAAAAAATCCATATAATATAGGCGAGTTTTATACTGTCGTTCCTGGCGATTTCAGGCTAATTTTATCCGCAAAAATTACTATAAACAGGAGGATTTATGAAGAAATACCAGAATCTTATTAACGGAAAATTGATGGACTCCAAATCGGGGCGTACATTTGAGAACCGTAATCCTGCGAACTGGGACGAAGTCGTCGGTGTGTTCCCCAAATCCAATATTGACGATCTAAATCTTGCCATTGCTGCAGCAAAAAAAGCATTCAAGAAATGGCGCGCCGTTCCGTGGCCCAAGCGATCTGAGATAATGCGCCGCGCCGCGGAGATCATGGTTGAGAAGAAGGAACATGTTGCCCAGATCATGACCCGTGAGATGGGGAAGGTTATCAAAGAAACCAGGGGAGATATGCAGGAGGGTATTGACACGGCATTGTATGCCGGGATAGAAGGGAGGAAGTACTTTGGATACACCCTACCTTCGGAGTTGCCCGATAAATCGTGCATGACCATACGCGATCCGATGGGGGTCTGGGGGTTGATCACGCCGTGGAATTTTCCGATCGCCATCCCTTCATGGAAGATATTTCCTTGTTTACTGAGTGGCAACACGGCAATCATAAAGCCCGCTACATATACTCCAGCTTGCGTCGGCGAGCTTGCACAGATCCTGCAGGAAGCAGGTTTGCCAGATGGCGTTCTAAATGTGGTATACGGTGGCGGCAGCGAGATCGGTGAAGGTCTATTGAACCATGCGGACATTGCCGGCATATCATTCACCGGTTCATCCGATATTGGAAGCAGGATCGGTGAGGTCTGCGGCAAGACCCTGAAGCGGTGCTCCCTTGAGCTCGGCGGTAAGAACGGACAGGTCGTACTCAAGGACGCCAATCTGGAACTTGCCCTCGAGGGTGTGCTCTGGGGTGCTTTTGGCACAACCGGCCAGCGTTGTACCGCGACATCAAGATTGATAGTCGAAGAACCCGTTTACGACAAGTTCGTTGAGATGCTCAAGGCCCGGACCGAAAAGCTGAGGCTCGGCAATGGTTTGAACGAAGATGTGGATGTCGGTCCGACCGTGAGCGAGTCACAGCGCGAATCGGTTCATGCCTACGTTGAGATCGGTAAGAAAGAGGGCGCCAAAATGATCACCGGCGGTGTGCCGTATACTGAAGGAGAATGTGCCAAGGGATGGTTCTACAAACCAACGATATTCATCGATGTATTGCCAAATATGAGGATTGCTCAGGAAGAGATCTTCGGACCAGTACTCTCGGTCATAAAGGCCAGGAACTTCGAAGATGCGATCGACATACTCAACGGCACTGTATACGGTCTTTCATCGAGCATTTACACCAATGATCTGAATCTCGCGCACAAGGCGATCGAACTTGCCGAAACGGGTATCGTATACATAAACGCACCGACGATCGGCGCTGAGTGTCACCTTCCATTCGGCGGTATGAAACATACCGGCAATGGCCACCGTGAGGGCGGCTGGACCGCATACGAGATATTCACCGAGATAAAAACAATCTATATCGACTATTCGAACAAGTTACAGAAGGCTCAGATAGACACATGGGATTGAGAATGGCAAGGGCGAATATGACGATGACCAGGGCTAAGAAAACTGGAGGCAAGAATAAACGGATGAACACCGCGAAGAAGAGCAATTCACGTAAGCCAAAGATCTCGACAAGCTTACCCGGTCCTAAGGCAAAGGTGATTTTGAATAAGGACCACAAATTCGTGTCCCCTTCATATACACGTTCCTACCCGGCAGTCGTTGAGAAAGGTCAGGGTGTGTGGGTGACCGACGTCGACGGCAATGTCTTCCTGGATTTTTCCGCCGGCATCGGTGTTGTTTCGACCGGCCATTGTCATCCAGAGGTTGTAAAGGTGATAAGGGAGCAGGCCGGTAAACTCCTCCATATGTCCGGGACTGATTTCTATTATCCGAATCAGGCGAACCTGGCTGAAAAACTGGCCGAGATCGTACCCGGAGCGAAGAACAAGAAGGTTTTCTTCGGCAATTCCGGCGCCGAGGCGGTGGAATGTGCGATGAAGCTCGCCCGGTACCATAAGAGAAGGGCAAGATATGTCGCATTTACCGGTGCGTTCCACGGCCGGACCTTCGGTGCGTTATCTTTGACCGCCTCTAAAGCCACACAACGCAGGTTCTTTGCGCCTCTTCTGTCCGGGGTAGATCACGTTTCCTATGCGTATTGCTATAGGTGTCCTTTCAATCTCCAGTACCCTTCTTGCGATGTTACTTGTGTTAAATACATCGAGGATGTGCTGCTAAAGAAGGTCGTGCCTGCCGAAGAGGTCGCCGCAGTATTTGTCGAACCGGTCCAGGGTGAGGGCGGGTACATTGTGCCGCCGGCCGGGTTCATGCCGGCATTGAGGGCGTTGTGTGACAAGTATGAGATCCTGCTCGTTGATGATGAGGTCCAGTCCGGAATGGGCAGGACCGGTAAGATGTTCGCAATCGAGCATTTCAATACCAAGGCAGACATTTACTGTATCGCAAAGGGGGTTGCTTCCGGATTACCGCTGGGCGCCTGCGTTGCGCGTGCTGGTGTAATGGACTGGGAACCCGGTTCTCACGCCTCAACCTTTGCGGGCAATCCTGTGAGCTGTGCGGCTGCCCTCAAGACGATAGATTTGCTGGAAAACGGGTTGATCGAAAACGCGGCACGCTTGGGTGAGATTGCGTTTGCACGTCTCAGCACGCTGAGGGAGCGCTATGATTTCGTCGGTGATGTGCGCGGCAAAGGTCTCATGATCGGGGTCGAACTGGTTGGCGACCCAATAACCAAGGAACCGGTCAAGGACCGCCGTAATGCTGTAGTTTACGAAGCGTTCAAACAGGGATTGCTGTTACTTGGCGCCGGTGAATCGACCGTGCGTTTTATCCCGCCGCTCGTCATAAACGAGAGTGAGCTGCATGTAGGATTAGATATATTTGAGCTTGCCCTTAAGAAGGTTTTTAGAGCGTAGTAAAAAAGGGCCGCCCTGTGCGGCCCTTTTTCTCAATTCTTTGACTGTTTTTCACTACACCTAGGGCAGCATCCAGATCCCGAACCAGACTTTTGCGGTATCTGAGTTCTCAAAATACTCATCGACGGCGACAAAATGAATTAATGCCCGCATGGATTCATTGGGACCGAGGTGCTGATACGCTGGAGCCAGCGGTACCCATATATTGTAGAGGATGAACGTATCGCAGCAGGTCGGACTTGTCTTACCCTCGATCTTGCCGTAGACCGGAACCGGTGCAGTTGTGTATACGACTGTGGTGTCATCTGTATAGTATTCAGTAAAGAATTCACTCAGATAGCTGTCGATCGAGTTTTCGGCAACAAAGTGGACTTCGGAAATTTGCGCAGCGAAGGTTGTGTCAAACTGACTGGTGTACCACGCGACCGGGTTTAGCCACGTAACTTCGATATCCGGCTTTAATTCCAGTGCATCCTGGGCGTAATCACATGCCACAAAAATCGTCACCAAAACGACAAGTATCATGAACTTCTTCATTATTCCTCCTTTTCGATTCTGTAAATTTTATACAATATTTCAAAATTGTCAAGTATTAATTTATTCTCGAAGTGATTTTGTGGTTAACCTGGTCGCCCTTTTTTCTTTCCGCGGGGATTGCGGCCTTTGTTTTCTATATCGGGGTGGTACTTTCTTACAAAGGTTTCTTCAAAATCATAAACGTCTTTGAAATCATCAATGCTATCCTCGGACGTCTTATTGAGGACCTTGTCATTGACCATGTTGATGACGATATTCCCGAAGTCTAAGGTGGTTTTTACTCCCCAGTGTTCGAAGACAATTTTAGCCATGGCGCCGTAACGTTCGAGGCCGAGGTCGCGTATTCCTTCAAGCAGCTGCTGGCCTGTGACATGGCCTTGTATGTTGAGATTCTGTCGTGTGTAGTGCAGGGCTTCGAGCACGAATATATAGGCGTCTTTTTTATAACGCGGGTCTTTATCCGCAATCTGTTTAAGGCGGAGTTGTTCACTCATCGCGGTAATGGAGAGGGAAGCCTCGATCAAGGCGTCCAGCTATACAACCTTGATGTGGCTCGATCTACTCTTTTTTGCCTGCCGCAGCATCCTTTTCTTTCTTTCTATCGAGCCGGACGCTGTTGGAACCGCACTTCGGGCATGTCCTTTCCTGCATGACGCCCTTAGTGTACGGTAATTTGAATTCGGCATCACATCTCAAACACTTGAAATTTCTTTCTTCAGTTTCGGGCACGAAAACCTCCGGGTTTCAGTCCTATGGCCTTCCGACTATCCGGCTATATGACTATTTCTTTTTCTTGGCTTTTGCCTTTTCTTCTTCTTCGGTCAGGACCTTGATCGTATGTTCGATCTCGTCTTTTGTCACTTTCTTTCGTAATTCTTCGATATCCTGCATCGTTTTTTGAAAACGTTGTCCTTCTGCGGCGCTTATCCATTCGAGCAGCAATCGTTCGGGCCGGATTTCCCATTTTTCCAGTTTATCCCAGAGTTTTTCGACACGCTTCTGGGTCCAGCGGTTCGCGTCGATATAGTGGCAGTCAACGTAGTGACATCCGGATACGACGACCATGGGCGCGCCCTTTTTGAAGGCGTGGAGGACGAATTTTTCATCGACCCTGCCACTGCACATCGTTCGGATCAAACGCTGGTTCGGCGGATATTGAAGTCGCGCGCCGCCGCATGTGTCGGCGCCAGCATAGGAACACCAGTTGCAGGCAAAGACGACTACCTTCTCCTGAGGATCTTCAGCAAGGTGGGCGTCGATTTGAGTTATGAGCTGTTCATCCGTGAAGTGCTTCATTGTCAAAGCGCCAAACCGGCACTCTGCGGCACATGTACCGCATCCCTTGCACAGGGCTTCGATATAGGAAATCGTCTTCTTTTTCGGATCAACCGTGAATGCTCCGTATGGACACACCCTGGAACATGTTGCACAATATCTGCAAAGATCAGTATTCAACGTGGATGTGATCGCTTCCAGTTTTACCTTCCCTGCAGAAAGCAGTGTTTCGGCTCTGGCCGCGGCCGCGCTTGCCTGGGTCACCGAGTCCTTGACGTCCTTCGGTGCCTCGGCACACCCTGCAAAATAGATCCCGGTCGACGGCGCATCCACCGGTTTTAGTTTCGGGTGCGCTTCCATGAAGAAGCCGTCCGGCGTTTTTGAGAGCGTGAGCAACTGTTGAACCTCGGGCATATCGAGTCGAGGGGTTACGCCGACAGACAGCACCATCATGTCGAATTCATGTTCTTCGATCTTGTTGGAGGTGGTGTCTTCGACCATCACCTTCAGGTTGCGGGATTTGGGGTCTTCGGCGATCTCTCCGGGAATGCCCCTGATGTACTGAACCCCTGCTTCCTTGCTCCGTTTGAAGAGGTCCTCGAAACCCTTGCCGAACGCCCGTATATCAATGTAGAAAACCTTTGCCTGGATATCCGGATAGTGGTCTTTCAGCAGCAGTGTGTCCTTGATCGTATTCATACAGCAAATATTACTGCAGTACGGCTTACCGATCTTTTCACAGCGCGAGCCCACGCATTGTACAAAACCCACCGTCTTCGGCCTCTTCCTGTCGGTAGGACGGATGAAGTGACCGTCAGAGGGCCCTCCGGCTGACAACAGCCGCTCAAATTCCATACTCGTTACGACGTTTTCGTATTTCGTGTAGCCGTATTCCTGCAAAATTACCGGGTCGAATACGTCCATTCCTGTTGCTACGATTACGGTGCCGACCTTGAATTCGAGCGTTTCGTCTTTTGCATCGTAGTCAATGCATTTCTTGTCGCATTTTTCGGCGCACTTGCCGCAGGCAATTGGATTGGTGCCCAGACAGCTTTCCATATCGATCAGAGATGCCGACGGCACGGCCTGGGGGAACGGGATGTAAATGGCTTTTCTTGACGATAACCCCTGCTGGTACTCATCCGGAACGACGACCGGACAAACTTCGGCACAATCGCCGCATGCGGTGCACTGTGTCTCGTCTACGTAACGTGTTCTCTTGAGAACCTTAACGTCGAAGTTACCGACGTATCCTTTGATCGACTCGACTTTGCTATTGGTTAGGAGCTTTATTTTGGGATGTCGACCGACATCCATCATCTTCGGGCCGAGTATTCATATCGCGCAATCCATCGTCGGATACGTCTTCGCCAGCTTGGACATCAAGCCGCCAAGCGATGGTTCCTTCTCGACGAGGTATACCTGGTAGCCAGCGTCAGCCAGATCGAGCGCCGACTGCATCCCGGCTATCCCACCACCGATCACCAGAGTTGCTTTTTCGACTGGTATTTCCTTTTCATCCTGGGGTTGCAGGTACCGAGCTCGGGCCACGTACGCCTTCATGATATCCTTGGCTTTCGTCGTTGCTGCCTCGCGGTTGCCCATGTGGACCCACGAGCACTGCTCCCGGATATTCGCCATGTCAACCAGATATGGATTCATACCCACCGAAGCGACGCATTCCCTGAAGGTTGGTTCGTGCATGCGTGGCGAGCAAGCGGCGACGATCACCCTATCGAGTTTCTCTTCCTTGATCGCCTTCTTGATTTCGGCTTGGCCGGGTTCCGAACACATGTAGCGGTTCTTGGTGCTGTACACGACATTCCCGAGCTTCTTGGCATCCTCGACGACAGTGTCGATATCGACTGAGCCGGCAATGTTTGTGCCGCATTCACAGACAAAAACGCCGATCTTCAAATCATCCTTCGGCATCTTGATCACCCCCTTTCTGGGTAAATTCTAATATCTAATTTCGAAATTCGAAATAAATCCGAATTACCAAAAACCAAATTCCAAAAAACATAGTTCAATGTGCCATTCAATAGGCAAACAATCTCCCGAGGCAATAATATTGAATATTGGGATTTTGAATTTTGATATTGTTTAGAATTTGGGATTTCGTATTTGGTATTTTCTGGAGCAATGTTCATGCTTTTGCACTTTCCTTTATTTTTTCCAACACTTTGTCGGCTTTGATCCGGTGAGTATGTAGACCCACTTGTTCTGGCTCCAGTCCCTGGGCAAGACCCAGAAGTTGAAACAGGTAGATCACCGGAATGTTGTAAGTTTTTCCTTTTTTACGGGAAATCAAAATCTGTCCAAGATCAAAGGAAGAAAAGCACGTCGGACAGACAAGTCCCATGCAATCGGCGCCGCTTTCTTCGATCGAGGCGAAGATTGTCTCGGTCATTTCAAGAGGCAGCTCTTCATCCATACATCCCTTGCCGCAGCACAGGAGTTTCTCTCTGTGGTCAAGGGGTGTAGCACCCATCGCGGCGACGAAATCGTCGAGGATGCTGGGATAGTCGGCATCATCAACATGCATGATCTGGCTCGGCTTTAGTATGTGGCAACCATAGTGGATGGCGACGGTCACGCCGTCGAGTGGTCGCTTGATTGACTTCTTCACAACATCAAGGCCTAATGTGTCCCGGATCAAAACGACCGCATGGTTAATTTGCGCGGTGCCTCTGTATTCTTTGTTTATTTTCTTCAGCCGCCGGTTCACTTCTGCCTTTGCTTCAGGATCTTCGTCGAGTGTGTATTTGGCTTCCTTCAGAGTGGAAATGCAGCCCGAGCACATGGTGATGACATCAAGACCCATTTCCTCGGCTATTGCCAGATTACGAGCAGCGATCGTCAGCCACTTGATCTTATCGCGGGCTTTGAAATAAATAGGGTCAGGGCAGCATGTGAAACCGTCGACGTCGACTAGTTCGACACCAAGGTTAGGTAGAGTTTTTCTGATTGCGAGTTCCATCTGCGGATACTTGAGGGGCATCATGCAGCCCCAAAAAGGAATTACCTTCATGGTTTATTTATCATCCTTTGTTACACTCTGCGGGTCTTCGAGTATTTCCTTCAGCTCGTCGATCGGTATGGTTTTGAGCGGAGGAAGACCCAGCTCCTGCCTCCGTCTGCTAACAGCTGATGTAACCGTGACGCTGACGCCGGTTTGCGCTATATTCTCCGAGAGTTTCGCAAGACTTGCCGGTGCTTTCTGTCGCTGTACGGCCATATTCTTTAAGGCGATGATTACTTCGATCGGACGGACATCCTGCGGACAGCGCTCATAACATGAATAGCAGTTCGTACACAGCCATATTGGTGAATCTTCACCGGTCAATGCTTCTTCCATGCCCAGCAGCGTCTTTAACAGAATGACGCGGGGGTTGAATTCCTCGGTGAATCGTGCCGCCGGGCACACCGCAACGCATGCGCTGCATTGGTAGCAGTAGTTGTGGTGTTTGCCACCCTGGATTTTATTCAGTTTCTCACGAAATCGAAAGTCAACCTTTATTTTCTCCTTGGCCATTAAGTATCCTCCAATGCATCGGCGATCAGCGTAACCAACTGGATCGTCTTGATCTTTGCCTCTTTGCCGGTCTTTTCATCGTTCATAGCGCACTGGAAGTGTATCTCACATTTAGGACAGGAGAGAACCAGTAGATCAGCTTTGGTTTCTTTTGCCTCGGTGAGCCGGGCCCGTTGGATGCTCTTTGAATAGGTCGAACAGTTCATCCATGCGCTGACGCCACAGCATATCGCGCGCTCTCGACTCCGCGTCATTTCGTTCAAGCTCAATTCCGGGACAGCAGCAATGGCTTTCCTTGGTTCATCATAGATTCCAAGGTGCCTGCCGAGCCGGCAAGGATCCTGAAAGGTTACAACTTTTTTTAGATTCTTGAATTTCAATTTCCCGTCGGATATGGCGCCGCTGATTGTCTCGGTGATATGCTCGACATCGAAATCAGTACTGAAATACTTGGGATAATCGATTTTGAAGGTGCGATAACCTTCCGGGCATGAGAAGACGATTTTCTTGGCACCGGATTTCTTTATCTCTTCGATGTTGTGCCGTGCAAGTTTCTCAAAATTCTCCATGTCACCGCTCCAGAGGAGGTCATGACCACAACATCTTTCCTGGGGAAGGACAACCGGCGTAATACCCAAATGATTGAGGATCTTTATACTTGATCTGGCGGCCTGAAGCGTGTTGACCTTGATGTCGCTGAACAGAATATCGAAGTAGGGCAGACAGCCGACAAAATAAAGCAACTCACCTTTCTGTGTTGTTTTCAGGTTGCTGTCAATCCAATCGAGGCGTTTTTGTTCCAGCTCAGGTGTTGTCATTATGCGCATCAACGATTGTGCTGCGCCGCCGTGGGAGCAGAGTGCTTGCTCCCCGATCTTTTTTGCTTCAAGGCGCGTCGTTAGCGTCAGGCCGATGTATTCGATCGCGGCCGGGCAACGTTCATCACATAACTTACAGGTCAGACATGCCCAAATATTCTTGTCCTTCAATAGATCGAGATCGCCGCTCCTTATTGCTTTGTTCACTAGTATTCGCGGTGAATATCCATGGTTGTACCGTGATACCGGACAGGTACCCGTGCACTTGCCGCATTCCATGCACAGATATGCTTTTGAATCCTTGATGGCTTTGGCGATCTTGCTATTCATTTTCAATCGCTTCGCTGATGGCACCCAGCCGTTTCTTTATTGACGATGGTCCGAGCCTTCGGATCGTATCGGTGAATTCCTGGGCGACCCTTGCGAATTTGGTCGCTTCAGCCGATGATATCCAATCGAGTTTGAGACGTTCCTTCTCGATGCCGAGCATCTCGGTGAGTTTCTCGGTCACCTTGTGCACATCCGCGGCTTTTCGCGCGCCGAACATGTAGTGGCAGTCCTCAAAATGGCAGGTGGCAACAAGAACGCCGTCCGCCCCCAGTTCGAAGGCTTTCAATACAAAGGATGGCGTCACGCGCCCGCCGCACATCACCCTGACGATCTTTATGTTCGTTGGGTACTGCAACCTGGAGACCCCGGCACCGTCTGCTGCCGGGTAAGAACACCAGTTACAGCAGAAGGCAACGATCTTGGGTTCGAAGCCTTTGCTGGAGCGTCGGGTAGTTGAACGGCCGGATCGCTTCTTCGTTTTCTTAGCAGCTTGTTTCATCGCATCTCCATGAGTTGAGTGCTAACAGCAGTATAGGATTATTCTTCTGCATCAACATGCGATCATCCTTCAAACAACGCCTCTAATTGAGCTTCGATCTGTTCGCTTCGGAAGTGCTTGAGGTCGATGGCGCCGGTTGGACATGCAGCGACACAAGTACCGCAACCCTTACAGAGCGCTTCATTGACGCGTGCGGCAAAACCGCCGTCTTCTTTTTCAACCAATTCTATTGCGCGGAACTCGCAGACTTCGGCACACCGGCCGCAGCCGCGGCAATACTCTTCGATCACCGTCGATGTTATCGGTGCCAGGGTGATCTTATCGCGGCTGAGCAAGGCAGCAACTTTGGATGCAACAGCAGACGCCTGGGAGATCGAATCACCGATATCCTGGGGGAACTGACAACAACCACACAGGAAAACGCCTTCGACCGTCGTTTCCACGGGACCAAATTTCGAGTGACGTTCCAGGAAGAATTTATCGGGACCGCGCGGAACCTTGAATAATTCGGAAAGATGGGCGGAGTCGGCGGCGGGAACCATTCCCACCGAAAGCACGACGAGGTCGACCGGAATGGTAATGTCGGCATCGATATCCGACGACGGGATGGTGACGGCTTCTGCTCTGCCCTTGCCAGTGATTGCCGGCTCGCCTTCGTACGGCAAGAAGAGGACACCAAGTTCCCTTGCCTTGC
Source organism: Caldifarciminota bacterium (assembly GCA_020343595.1). GTDB lineage: Bacteria > Hydrothermota > Tepidihabitantia > SM23-42 > SM23-42 > SM23-42. The sequence goes on from CP070802.1 coordinate 1,062,896, forward strand.
GATACATCCGTTCGGCGCCTTTTGAATACACCCTGACGCCGCGGTTGAGAATTGCCACATCGATTCCCCTTTCCCTCAGATAGATCGCCTCCTTTATCGCTGCCTGGCAGCAATAGCGCGAACATCCAGGGTTTCCGTCGTCCCCTCGCGAACCGACACACTGGAAAAAGGCGACGGATCTTATGTTATCGATATCGCCTGAAAGTATCTTCTGTTCCAACTCCATGTTGGTTACGATATTCGGGAACTTGCCGTAGCCAAAGCACTTTTTTGGATCATAGAGTGCCGATCCAGTGGCTAGCACGATAGCGCCGACCGTATATTCATTTTCCTTTGCTTCGCGTTTCACCTTGACCTGGAAGTTGCCCACGTAACCAGTGACATCAAGGAGTTCCGTGGAAGTCAGTAGCTCACCGCCTGCTTTTGTGAATTCAGCGGTGAGTTTCTCCATGATATCCTTTCCTTTACGAAAACTTGGATAAATGCTCGATAGATGCGATACGAGGCCACCGGGAACCGGCAATTTCTCGATTACTTTGACGCTAAAGCCGCGCTGTAACAAATCGATCCCGCATCGCAGACCAGTGATGCCGGCACCGATGATGGCGACATCCCGGTTAACCGATAGTTCTTTCATGAAAAGCGGCGCCAGCTTTCGGACCCGCGCTACCGACATCCTGACCAGCTCCTTTGCCTTGTCGGTCGCCTTTACCGGTTCCTTCTGATGCACCCAGGAACATTGATTTCTGATATTCGCGATGTCAAAGAGATACGGATTGAGACCAACTGCAGTCAATGAATCCTGGAAGCTCATTTCATGGGTCTTGGGTGTGCATGCGGCGACGACGACCCGGTTCAGTCTGTGCTCGGCGATCCTCTCCTGAATCTGATGTTGGGCTGTCTCGGAACATGCGAAGGTGTAGTCTTCTGCGAATACGACATCGGGCAGCATCTTTGCGTATTCGACCACGCCTTTGACATCAACCACCTTTGAGATGTTCGGGCCGCAGTGGCAGACAAAGACACCGACCCTTGGTGGGCCCGACACGTCAATTTGTTCGATCTCTTTCTCCTCGATTGGAAGTTCATGCCCTTCCAGGAAACACGCCGCCTTGACCGCGGCACCACTGGCCTCGGCGATCGAATCGGTGATGTCCTTTGGTCCAGTAGCACAACCGCAGACAAGAATACCTTTCTTCGTTGATTCGAGTGGCATGATCGCAGGCTCTGAATTCTTGAAAAAACCATCGTCATCGATCTCGATATCGAGCACTCCGGCCAGTTCTCCGCAGCCTTTCGAGGGGATCAATGCCGATGATAGGCATACGGCATCGAACGTCATCTTTCCCGAGTGTCCTTTCTCGTCTTCGTAATGTATGATCAAATTCCCCTGGCCATCGTCAATTACCTTTGAGGGTTTGCCCTTGACATACTCCACGCCCTTCTCGAGAGAACGATTGTAGAATTCCTCAAATCCCTTGCCAAAGGCTCTGATATCAATGTAGAATACGACAATCCTGGCGTCTGGATAGTGCTCTTTCAGGACCAGGCTGTCCTTGATGGTGTTCATACAGCAAATACGGCTGCAATAGTTGATATCATGACGCATGTTACGAGAGCCGACGCACTGGATGAACGCAAAACGCAAGGGCTCCTGTAATTCCTTTCCAAGCGGGAGCTCACCGGAACTCGGGCCATCTTCGCTCATGAGCCTTTCGATCTCAAATGAAGTATAGATATTCTTGAAGCGTTTGTATCCGTACTCACTGGCCTCCTTTGGATCGAGATAATCGACACCGGTGGTCACGATGATCGACCCTACGTCCAGATCGACAAATTCGTCGGTCATATCGTGGACAATTGCATTCGGTTCGCACACCTTCACGCATTCCATGCATTCTGAACAGCCGGCACAGCTGAGGCATCGATTCGATTCTTTCTTTGCCTGTTCTTCTGAGAATCCCTGGGCGACTTCTTCGTAACTATTCTTCGCCTTATCCACGTCCAGCATGGGCATAGCCGTTCTTTTCTCAGCCCTTATGTCCTCTGGAATTTCAATATCCTCATCCTTCACCCGATCATCTTTTTTCTTTCTGTTTTCCTTGAGATCCACGCCTCTGATGAACCGATCGATCGATTCGGCAGCTTCTTTTCCTGCAGCAATCGCCTCGATAACCGTTGCCGGACCGGTGACCGCATCACCTCCGGCAAAGATACCGGGAATGCTCGTTTGCAGCGTATCCGGGTCCACTGCGAAAGTTCCCCAACGGGTCAACTCAAAATTCTCTTCTTTGGCCAGGAATGAAATGTCGGCCGCCTGGCCGATCGCCATTATTACCATATCGAGGTCCATGGTGAATTCCGAGCCTTCTATAGGTATTGGTCTTCTCCGGCCCGAGGCATCAGGTTCGCCAAGCTTCATTTTGATGCATTCCATGCCCGTGACTTTGCCATCTTTGCCAAGGATCTTCGTAGGATTAGTCAGGTAATGGATCGTGATGCCCTCTTTTTCCGCTTCGACTATCTCCTCTTCATTTGCGGGCATTTCCTGGCGCGAACGTCGGTAGACAATGAACGCTTGTTCGGCGCCGAGACGTAGTGCGGTGCGCACCGCATCGATTGCCGAATTACCACCGCCAACGACGGCCACTTTCTTACCCACCGGCGTCTGGGGATTGTGGACCGCCTTATTGAGAAATTCAACACACATAGTGACGCCCTGCAGATCTTCGCCTTCGATCCCCATCTGTTTCTCTTTGGCTGCACCAAGTCCGAGAAACACAGCCTTGTGTTCCTGCTGCAGGTCCTTGATGCTGAAATCCTTGCCTAGGGCAGTATTGGTCTTGATCTCGACACCCCAACTCTCTATGTAATCCAGATCTCGCTGGAGGGCGGCTTCGGGCAATCTGAAGCGCGGTATTGCCCAGTACAAAAGGCCACCGGGATGATCAGTGGCTTCGAACACGGTCGGACGATATCCTCTCCTGGCAAGAAAATACGCGGCCGACAAGCCGGCAGGACCGGCGCCGACGACGGCAACCTTTTCTTTGTTCAGTTCAGGACTGGGTGGTGGGGTTTTCTGTTCGTGATCAGAAATGAACCGTTTGAGCTGGGCAATTGCCAGCGGTTCATCTACGTCCCTTCGTTTGCAGTCCGATTCACACGGATGGGTGCACACGCGGCCGCAGACAGCCGGGAATGGGTTATCCCGGCGTTCAAGTTCGAGCGCTTCCTGATACTTGCCCTGTGAAATTAGCGCGATATATCCCTGAGCATTGACTCCTGCCGGACATGAGTACCGACACGGTGGTGAGCCCTTTTTCTCAATCAAGAATTTGTTGGGAACGGCCTGGGGGTACTGACGATAAATTGCCGCCCGCTTTGAAAGTGCCAGTTGAAACTCATCTTTAATATGGACCGGGCAAACCGTTGGACACTCGCCGCATCCCGTACATTTGTTCCAGTCGACAAATGTTGATTTGCGTCTGACTTTCACTTTGAAATCCGGTGCCTCACCCTCGACGCCGACAACTTCGCTGTTGGCGAATATCTCAATGTTTGGATGCCGACCGACATCCATTAGTTTGGGGCCGAGGATTCAGCCCGTACAATCCATCGAGGTGAAGATCTTATGGATCTGGGATGTTCGACCGCCCAGGCATGGGCCACGCTCGACAAGGTAAACCTTGAAACCAGCATTGGCCAAATCCAAAGCGGACTGAACACCAGCCACGCCTCCACCAATGACGAGTGCTCCTTTTGGCATAGTTTATTTATTTCCTTTGTTTGATTGCTTCTTCGCTAAGATCTCTTTTCCATATTCATAGCCGCGCTCGAAAGCCTTCAGATTAAGCGGCAGTGCCTTTTCCGGGACCAGGCCGGGCAGGGCCTTCTTCATACTATCGTAGGTGACAAGATTGGTTATGGCCGTAAAGAATCCGAGCATAACCACATTCGCCACAATTTTGATCCCCAGTTCCTCCGCAAATCGTGTTGCCGGTATCGCATGGGCGAGGATCTTCCCGCGGGGCGGTTTGGGTTTAACGAGGTCCTCATCGTATAACAGCATTGCCTCTTCACCCATTTCTGATTCAAACTTATCATATCCTGCCTGGGACATGGCAACCAGGACATCAGAATTTGTGATGTAAGGGTACAGGACCTTGCTTTCGGATATGACGAGTTGCGAACTGCATGCACCACCACGCGCTTCCGGTCCGAATGATTGACTCATGGTTGCATACTTGCTATCAAAGATCGATGCTGCCTTACCGGCGATTATCCCGGATCTGATAATGCCCTGACCTCCGTAACCGGCGAATCTGATTTCAGCCATTTCCACCTCCCGTCTTTTCAGGGAGCGAACCATGAGGCGTGAATGCATCACCGAGTATTTTCGTGTGCTGGATATTGTATGAATCGATGAACGTTGCTCGTTCCTTGTCGGTGAATTTTCCGACGATGATCTTCCCGTCAGCCGTTATTGCTGCGTTCCGCGGGTCCTCGTCGTTCTTCACGGTCGAATTTTCAAAGTAGAATTGAAGAAGTTCCGAATCGAGATCGGTGACGTATCGGTAATAGCTGGGACCGGGTGCCAGTATTTCGATCATGGACATCCCTCGTTTGTGCAGTGCCTCGGCGATGGATTTGGCGAGTTCGGCGGTATGCAAAGCAGTCCATCTCGCCGTGTATACTGCTCCACAGGAATTACCGAGGTGCGGGAAATTGAAGGGTTCTTCGAATGTAGAATAAGGTGAGAATGCTTCAGTTACAACTGGCACCGATTTGCCCGCGACCTTATGGTAGACAAAGCTATTGATACAGAGCACGAGCAGTTCCATGTTTCTCCGCGTTCCATGAACAAAGTGATTTCCTCCAAGTGTCATGAGATCGCCGACGACAGGAATGATCTTCAGCTCCGGGTTACCAAGTTTCAGGCCCGATCCAAAGGCTATTGCGCGTCCGCGCGGTACCTGGAAATAATCGACACCGAGGGACTTGACCGTCTCGGGCTCAAAGGGGATATCTGATGGAATGCTGATCTTGTTCCGATCCAGGCCAGATTGCTCTATGCCTTTATTGATTGCTTCGATGATTGAATTCATTCCTTTAATTTGAACCCTCCCTCAAAGACTGATTTCTCAAGCCTGGTTTTGAATTCGTGCACGCCTTCCATTGGTTTTTCCTGGTTTACTGCGAATTCGATCGCATCAGCAACATCGGCTGGATTGTGAACACCGGCACCACCGTGGGGAACGAGTACAACACTGGCGTGACCGTGTGCGCAACGGGCAACGTCGTAAACGACTTGTCCGTAATTTATCTCGGGAACGACGAAGGCTTTTGTTTTCATCGCCAGTTCGTTGATCCGGTCATCAGGAAATGGCCAGACGGTAACAAGCCGCAGCGTGCCGACTTTTATGCCTTTTTGCCGGGCCATTTCGACACCCTTTACCGCGACGCGCGACGATATCCCGTATGATACTACGATCACATCAGCACCGTCGATCCCTTCTTCCTTCAATTCGATGATCTTGTCTTTGTTGATTCTGATCTTGTCAACCAATCTCCTTATGCAAGCACTCTTGTATTTTTCATCGGCAACCGGATGGCCGTTCTCGTTGTGAACGACGCCCGTGATATACAGATTTAATCCTTCACCAGCCTTAGCCATTTTTGGCACAAGATCCGGACCGGGGCTGAAGGGTCGGTAATCTGCCGCCTTGCCAGTGAACAGCCTCCTGGGTTCAACATCGATCTTTTCGGCTTCCGGAATGACAACCTTCTCAGTCATGTGACCAACGCATTCATCCGACATTATCATGACTGGACAGCGGTACTTCTCGGCGAGGTTGAACGCTTTGACCGTGTAGTCAAACATCTCCTGCGGCGAATCCGGTGCAATGGCGATGACCTCATAGTCTCCGTGTGAACCCCATCTTGACTGCATCATGTCAGCCTGGCCGGTCTTGGTCGGTACACCGGTTGACGGACCGCCACGCTGGATGTTAAGCAGGACAAAAGGTGTCTCGAGCATCGCTCCGAAGCCGATCGCATCCTGCATCAGCGAGTAGCCAGGGCCAGAGGTTATCGTCATTGTCTTGGCTCCTGACCAGGCGGCGCCAAGTATGGCCGAAATCGACCCCAATTCGTCTTCCATCTGAATGAACACGGTTCCAACTTTTGGTCCGCGGTGACACACTGCTTCAAATGCTTCGGTCGATGGCGTAATAGGATAACCGGCCACGAATTTGCATCCCGCGGCCAGGGCGCCATAACCCGCAGCAACGTCACCGTCTATGTAGTAGACACCCGTCAGCACACTCTTTGGATCAGCTTTCACTTATGCTCCCTTTTTTCCTTTTGGTCTCTTGCCGGAATCCCTTACTTCAGAAAGCCATTGATTATAGCGTTCCATGTAGGAGGGCCTTTCACGGTCAACAAACTTGCCGCAGATGATTTTGGTTTGGAATCCGATCTCCAGGTTCTTCGTGTCTTCACCGTGTCGTATTTCGACGTTATCGTGATAGAACTTCATCATCTCAAGGCCGTCGCCGAGTCGGTTGATCCGGGAGTAGTACATGCCACATGGCGAGATGACTTCAACGACGGAGAACCCCTTCTTATTCAATGCTTCGGTCAGGGCATTTGTCAATCTGCGAATATGCAATGCCGTGTATCTTGCCACGTATACCGCGCCGGACGAATCCGCCAGATAGGGAATGTTGAACGGTGGTTCAACACAACCGTACGGTGAGGTCGTAGCATATGCTGCCAGGGGAGTGGTCGGCGCCACCTGCCCGCCGGTCATTGCATAGATGAAGTTATTGACGCAGACGACCAGCATGTCGATATTGCGCCGTGCCGCATGAATGAAATGATTTCCGCCGATGGCGATCAGATCACCGTCACCCGAGAATACAACGACTTTCGTCTTTGGGCTTGCGACTTTGATACCGGTGGCAAAAGCGATCGGCCGACCGTGTGTCGTGTGGAAGGAGTCGACCTTTACATAACCGGCAACTCTGCCGGTGCAGCCAATGCCTGAAACAATACTCACATTGTTGGGATCGATATTTGCCTTTTCGAGCGCAGAAGCGAAAGCGGTAACGGCCAGACCGATCCCGCAAGTCGGGCACCAGATATGAGGCATCCGATCCATGCGGAGCAGATTTTCCATGGGATGTATTTCACTATTTGTATTGATTCTCTGGGTTGCCATTATGTACTCCCTTTCTTCCACTCAATGATACCACATTTTGTTTCGGTCATCAGAGATGCCTTTTCTGCTGCGGCGAGGATATCATCGGTGTATTCGACACCGTTGTCGCCGTGATGCAAGAATAATACGTTTGCCTTTCCATAGGTATTCCGTTCAACTTCCTGAACGATCTGCCCGAAATTCATCTCAGGAACCACAAATGCCTTCACCTGTTCTGCGAGTTCAGACACCCTCGCGTCCGGGAAAGGCCAAACCGTATTCAGTTTCAGGCTGCCGATCTTCATACCCTTAGCGCGCGCCTGTTCAACTGCCTTGAGCGCAGCCCTCGAAGACGATCCGTATGAGATTATCACTACTTCCGCGTCATCTGTTTTCGTTTCCTGGATGTCGACTATCTCATCCACATAATCGCGTATCTTCTTTACGAGTGGATGGACATTATACTCCTGGCATTCTTCAAACATGATCGGATAACCCCGGTCGTCATGGGTCAGGCCGGTGACATGAAAGCGGTAGCCCTGTCCGATATCGACCATTCGCGGGACAAAATCCTTATCCCTCTTGAATGGCAGATAACTGTCGCGCGGCCCATCAAAGTACCGGCGTGGTTCGATATGAATCTGGTCGGCAGAAGGAATGACAACTGATTCTTTCAGTTGAGCGATATGAGCGTCTGACATCAGGGCGACGGGAACACGGTATCGTTCCGAGAGATTAAAGGCTTTGATCGTGAAATCGAACATCTCCTGGGCCGAGCTGGGAGCGTACGCGATTATCTCGTAATCGCCATGAGATCCCCAACGGGACTGCATGACGTCAGCCTGTGCCGGGTGTGTCGGCAGGCCGAGGCCCGGTCCGACCATCTGGACTTCCACTATTACACATGGCGTTTCAAGCATGACACCGAGTCCTAGATGTTCCATCATTAGTGAGAACCCCGGGCCTGAAGTTACGGTCATTGATTTCTTACCGGTCCAGGACGCGCCGAGAACCGCAGCGAGGGCAGAGACTTCGTCTTCCATCTGGATGAAAGTCGCGCCAACCTCAGGCGCTCGCTGTAGAAATCTTTGCGAGACCTCCAATGAAGGCATGATGGGGTAGAGGCCCAAGAAACGACAGCCGGCTGCTAATGCTCCTTCCGCGCATGCCTCATTGCCGCTGAGAATGTGAGAGCCGGTTAACACCCCGGTCTTATCTGATTTCATCTAGCTCCTTTCTAACTCCACTTTTCATCCTCTGTATACTGGGAAAGGGTTGTTCAGGGACCAATAATATTCTCGATAGAAATGCGCCTTTAGAATACGTCTATCATTCTGGCTAGTGCAGCCTTGCCTCGATAGTCCGGTAAAATGATCGGTGCTCTCCTCGTACACTTCACTCCCGCCTGTTCAAGATTCTTAACGTATCTCTTCACGTGATCCAGTGCTATCTTGTTTTCACCCTTGTGCGCTTTCACGTACTCCGCAGTGCTCATTCCGGCACGCCGTCCGAAGACAAGGCAGTCGAGGGTAGAATTTCCCATCAAGCGGTTCTTGCCGTGCACCCCTCCTGACACTTCACCGGCTACCCATAATCCATCGACATTTGTCCTTCCTGCTGGGTCCGTTTCAATACCGCCATTTTGATAATGGAGGGTCGGGAAAACCAGTACCGGGTCCTTTCGTATGTCGATATCATACCGCTTGTACATCCTGATCATTCCCGGGAATGCTTTCTCTATATAACCTTTGCCGTTCTTGATCTCGATCAAGGGTGTATCGAGCCAGACCCCGCGGAGCCCGGTTGGTGTGACGATGCCCTTATTGCGGACATAGCATTCTCTGATGATCGCCGATGCCTCGACGTCTCTCGGCTCCAGCGGGTAAACGAATGCTTCACCGTCTGCGTTCACCGGCTGCGCGCCGCTGCCCCGTAGTTTCTCGGTGAGCAGATAACCAACGATCTGGATCGGGTAGGCGGCTCCGGTTGGATGGTATTGCACAGCATCGATATCACGTAGTTTGGCCCCCACTCGGTATGCGAGCACGACGCCATCAAAGGTCGCGCCGTAGTGATTGGTCGTGGGAAATCCTCTTATGTGTAATCTTCCATAACCGCCGGTGGCGATGATCGTCGCCTTGGCTCTGACGATCTTATACTCACCGGTTTCGAGATTCCACAAAACCGCGCCGGTCACACGGTCGCCATCGGTTAAAAGTTCGATCGCGGGATAATGTTCCAGATAGGGAATTTCACGAGTCCTGAACTCATCTCTCAGTACCCTGAATTCTTCAAGTCCCGTGTAGTCACGGCACGAATGCATACGCTTCACTGATAGCCCGCCCGCGAGTTTTTCCGCAAGGTCGCCACCTTCTTCACGGTCGAAGATCGCACCCAACTCACAGAGCCATTTCATGATCAGCGGGGCATCTTCCACTAATGCTCTGGCGACGTCTGGCTTGTTCTCAAAATGACCTCCACCGATCGTATCGATGTAGTGTTTCATGACCGAGTCGACTTCACGATCGGCCGCTTGTGTGCCACCTTCGGCCATTATCGAATTGGCATCACCGTGCCTCAATTTATTAGTCAACAATATTCGTTCGGTAGCAATACCGCTGTCATTTGCCCACAAAGCCGCAGAGGTACCAGCAAGGCCGCCGCCGATGATCAGTATGTCGGTGTCGTAATCGACCTGGGAGATATTCACCTCGTCCTGTTCGATCAGTGGGTATGCCTCGAGAAGATCGGCAACTTCGTTCGGTGCAAGGTTACCTTTGTTGGGTCCGACCTGAAGTTCGCGCTTACCGCCAGGAGCATAATCCGGGTGGATCCGGAGGACTTCGTCCCGTTCTTTCATCGTCATGGCGGGTGGTGTGTAGTTGATTCTCTTCTCACGTGTTTTGGTGACCTTGTCGATCTCTTTTCTGATATTCTCAGGGTAACCTTCAATGTATTTTAGTTCTGCCATTACTCACTCCTTCCTTATTCCGGCTCTTTTTCGCGTTCGGTGTATATCTTTCGAAGTTCTTCGGTCGAGCAACTGACAAGCTTGTTCATTTCGTCGGTGAATTTTCCTTCGGTGATTTCCTTTACCCTCTTTCTGAGGTGGTCCGGTACACCCAGGCCATAGCGCCCGAACATCCTTCTGCCGAGCTGGGCAACATGGTATTGTACGATCTCAGCAGGGCATCTCATGGCACAGAGGCCGCACTGAATGCAGTCAAAAGAGATGTCTGACAGCCCGTCAAAATCACCGCGTATCGCAGCCTGTACGTAATCCATGACTTCAAGATCTTGCGGGCAAGCCTTCGTGCAAGTGTTGCATGATACGCATCTTGTCACTTCCGGATAATACCTGATGAAGACCGATGCTTCGTAAGGTTCCTTTGTAACGTCATAGATCGCTTTTTCAGCAGGAGTGAAAGGTATTTGGACCAGATACATTCCATCTTCGGCCCGGGTCTGGCATGCCATACCGGTCTGCAACTTGTAATCACCTTTCTTTCTGAAAACAGTAGCGCAGGCACCACAGAATCCTTGCCGACAGCCGACACCGCGCACAAACTTGTAGCCGGCGTACTCCATTGCCGTCAGTATTGTGAGGTCTGCCGGGACCTTGTAGGCTTTTCCCATGATGTGAATCGTGATCCAGTTTTCTATGTCCTTCGCGTCGATTCCTGTCGTTGCTGCCTTATTCGCTTCTGCGATTCTGTCCATGATTGGGCTTTTATTGTCTTCCATTATTTACTCTCCTAATCTTCGATCAACGATTTGCTCTTCAGCAACGGCCTCGGATCGACGTAATTCTGCTCAAATCCAAAGACATCCTTGTCCATGCCGAATGCGATCGTCATCAATTGAGTAATGTAGAATACCGGCATTTCTTCAAAATCAGGGTGCTTTTCCTTTACGGCCTGCTGACGCTGGTCCAGATTGAAAGCACACAGCGGACAGACCGTTGTCAATGCCTCTGCGCCCTTTTTGCGTGCATGCGATAGTATGTCATATGCTAATTCAGCGACAATATATTTGTCTTTGACGGTCTGATAACTGCCGCAGCAAACTTTCTTGTATGGCGTGTCAATGACCGATACGCCGAGAGCTTCGAGAATATCTTTCTGTATCGTCGGATCTTCGGGATCATCGATCGCGATCTCCTTAGGCCGCAGGATCATACAGCCGTAATACGGGGCGATATTCAGATCCTTCAGCGGTTTGGTTACCTTCTCGCGAATCTTCTCATAGCCCAGTGATTTCAATAACTCCAGGAAGTGTAGTACCTCGACATTGCCCTTGTAGTCTTCCTCCCGGTACATGAGTTCGTTGATCTTTTGCAGATCTTCAGCATTCTCCTTCATCCGCCGATTTGTGCTCTTCAGAGTATTGAAACACATTGAGCATAGAGTCACCAAGCGATTCTCATTCTTGACCAGCCCGTAATCATTCATTTCCTGAACCCGGATGAAATTCCGTACGGAAGCCACGTGATGGATCAGGTCATCTTGAGCAAGCGAGAAGACCGTGCCGCAGCAATTCCATCGGGGGATCTCGAGCAATTCTACACCGAGCGCGCGCGCCGTAGCGATCGCTGAGTTTTCAAAATTCTTGGCCGTCGTCTTCAACGTGCATCCCGGGTAATAGGGGAATTTCATATTGCCGGAGGATGTTGATTTTGTTTCTTTAGTATTGGTCGGATTCATGTTCTTCCTCCTATCCTGTGAATTTTCGGCAGGCGCTAACCAGCGCGATTTGCGGTAAACAGGCTATCTCTTCCTTGGGGATCGCTTTGATATCGATGTGATCTACGGCTTGTCGCAAGATGATCTGTCTCAGTGCCTCTGCCACTTTGGAGACGTCGATCTGGCGGGGACATCTGACCGTACACGTGAAGCATGAAGCACATACCCAGATCGCTTTGTGATCCAGCACCTCTTTCTGGCCCAGTTGAACGAGTCTCATCATCTGTGACGGCGTAATGTCCATTTCCGTAACGAGTGGGCAACCACCGGAGCAAGTGCCGCACTGTTCACAGAGGGTGATAACCTCTCCGCTAAGTTCATTGACTTTGTTCAAGAACTTTTCGTTATCGGGTGATATCTCAATCTTCTTGATCATCATGCCTCCTTGGCGGCTGCCTGTGTTTTCAATTCGAGTGGTCCCAATGCAGACATTTCGTCTATGAATTCGTTGACGACCTTCTGAAATTTACCGCCTTCGTTAGCCGAGATCCATTCCAGCCGTACACGTTGAGGAGCGATACCGAGTTCTTTCAGCAGGTTCTTGAGTAGTGCGATCCTTTTATGAGTACGGTAGTTTCCTGATACATAATGGCAGTCACCCGGATGACAACCAGCCACCAATACACCCCAGGCGCCTTTTTTCAAGGCATCAAGTATCAGCTCCGGGTCTATCCGGCTTGAACACATTGCTCGGACAATTCTGAAATGCGGTTTCATTTGGAGCCTCGAAGTACCGGCCGCGTCGGCTCCAGCATAGGAACACCAATTACAGCAGAATGCAATTATTTTGGGGACGGCGTTACTCTTCATTTTTCCTCCTCTCCTAATGCTGCGCCAACCATGGCCTTTAACTGTCTATTCATGAACCAATGCTGCTGTGAGGCTCCAGAAGGACATGCTGCTGAACACGAGCCGCAACCCTGACAGAGAATTTCGTTCACCTTGGCGACCCTCTTGTCATCCTCGAGTTCGGTCTTTACGGCGTCATACGGGCAGACACTGACACACGTTGCACAGCCGCTACAGAGGTCTTCATCGACCACAGCGGTGATCGGTTCTACCGCGTACACTCCTCGGTTCATCAAACGTATTGCCCTTGAGGCAGCGGCACTCGCTTGTGCTACCGTGTCAGGTATGTCCTTGGGTCCCTGGGCGCAACCACATATGAACACGCCGTCGGTTAGGGTGTCTACCGGTTTGAACTTCGGATGTGCTTCCTGGAGAAAACCGCCCGGACTGCGCGTCATTCTGAGCACATCGGCGATCTTGCGAGTTCCTTCTCCAGGTTGCATACCGACCGATAACACGACCAGGTCGAATTCTGATTCAATTATCTGGCGTGCTAGCGTATCCTCGACTTTTAGCATGACTTTCTTGGTATCGGGGTCTTCGATCACTTCTGCGACCCTTCCGCGAATGAACTTGACACCGGTCCTTTGTGCCCTTTTGTAGTATTCTTCAAAGCCTTTACCGTACGCCCGGAGATCGGTATAGAAGACATAGACGTCCTTTTTAGGATCGGCTCGCTTCAAGAGCTGCGACAGCTTCGTTGCATACATGCAGCAAATTCTTGAACAATATTCATTACCGATCTGCTCGTCCCGAGAACCGACACATTGGATGAAGGCTATCCTTTTCCCGATTTTTCTTGTCGGCCGACCTTCAGCATCGTGGACTATCATGCGTTCCATTTCCAGGGACGTTATGACGTTTTCGTTCGTACCGAAGCCGTATACTTTTTTCTCGCGGGCATCAAAGATATCGTAGCCGGACGCAACGATTATGGTATCGACCTTGATCTCTACTTTCTCGGGTTTCTGCTCAAAATCCACGGCGTCGTGCGGGCAGACTTTCTTGCAATTACCACACTTTCCTTTCTGGAAGTATATGCAGTTTGGTTCGTCGATTAGGTATTTATACGGGACGGCAAACTCAAAGGGAACATATATCGCCCGGCGGGTTGTCAGTCCCTGTTCGAATTCATTGGGCAATTTCACGGGGCACTTTTCTTCGCAGATACCGCATGAGACACAATTATCATTGACATATCTGGGTCTTTTGTTAACGGTCACCTCGAAATTGCCGAGAAAGCCAGAGATCTTCTCCACTTCCGAATTGGTGAACAGAGTGATGTTGGGATGACCCGGGACATCAGCCATCTTTGGAGAGAGAATACAGGCTGCGCAATCTTCGGTCGGAAAGGTTCTTGACAGCTTTGCCATCTTTCCGCCGATCGTTGGTTCCTTCTCGACAAGAAAGACCTCGAAACCGGCATCACCGAGATCAAGAGCCGCCTGGATGCCGGCAATGCCAGCGCCGACAACGAGTACTCGTTTACCGATGGGCATGGTCTTTCTTTCGAGGGATTCATCGAGTTTCGCCTTCGCGATGGCGATGTTCACCAGATCCTTTGCCTTTTGGGTTGCCAGTTCTGGTTGGTCATAGTGCGGCCAAGAGCACTGTTCGCGGATGTTTGCCATCTCGAATACGTA
>CP070802.1:1077430-1109870 GCA_020343595.1 Caldifarciminota bacterium
TCAAGTTCGGGAAAATCAAGTTTTTTCGTGACTTTCTTGAAAACCATGTGTGTATTATAGCGTTTTTTTGCCTTTTGTCAACAAATCCGCTTATTTTTTGGGATATTCCGTACTACACCCGGATTTTACTACTATGGAATTACTCAGTATTCTGCGTAGTAGACTTTGTACATATCATCAGTCTTTATGAGCCTTGCCTGCACTGTACGCGGCTTCACTATGCCGCCAAAGGCCAGTACCCGCTCGCCTTCATACCTGGCAAGGACTCTTAAGCCCAGACTGCAGCGGCCAAAGATAGTATTATCAGCCGTGGTAGAGTCTACCCACACCTTCAAGCCCCTCATCTGTACATTAATCGAGTCGACTTCGGCGAAAAAACGACCCAGAGCGTCGATGAGCTGATCACGGGTCAGATCATTATTATCCCCGTATTGAATATCAAGATAGGCACTGACAATCGCAATCGATTTATGTTCTACTACGTTCTTGAGGTCATTTATGTCGTTTTTCATTCGTCTTTCTTCAGTCGGGTAGAAGAGCCAGATTATGACCACAAAGATGATAACCAGTGGTACTATCAATAATTTCTTCATGCTGA
Source organism: Caldifarciminota bacterium (assembly GCA_020343595.1). Taxonomy (GTDB): domain Bacteria; phylum Hydrothermota; class Tepidihabitantia; order SM23-42; family SM23-42; genus SM23-42. The sequence goes on from CP070802.1 coordinate 1,078,029, forward strand.
CAGAACTAGAAGAATGCCAAGCGCAAGAAATAGTAATGCAGTCAGGAGTTTTATGACGGAAATCCTTGAACTCAAAGCTTTGGTGATGCGCTGCGTCGTGAAGATGATTGCCATGAGTGCGAAGAGTATCAATGGAACGACAAACATAATATTATACAGCACCAGGGATAGAATCGGCCTTATCTGCCATCCTGCTTTCGAAATCATGAACGTGATGGTAGGTAAATATATCTGCCCGGTACAGCCGAATTCGAGAAAGGAAATGAACAGCCCGGCCACGAACGAACCGAGAATAATGCCGCCAGTTGCAGTTTTCTCCTTGATGTCACGGTGGATTCGTTGTTTAATACCCAGAGGTAGTTGCAGGATCATTTTTTCGAGCTGTCCTCTTCTTGCATAGAAATAATCACGCAGGCTCAATATGCCGAGCACAAAGGCGATTATGCCGAAGCACAGAAAAATGATCTTCGCGATAAAGTCGTAGCCAGCCAGATACTTCAAAAGACTATAGGCACCGACGCCGATAAGAAAATAAGCGATGAATACCGCGCTGATAAAGGAAACCGCCATGAGCACGATGTCCCGGCGCCTGCGGCCAAGGAAAAGCAGATAACTCACGAAGAAGATAATCGTTGCGAAGGCGCATGGATTTACGCCATCGAGCAACCCGGCAATAGCAATGCCCAAAATTGAAAACTGGCCAAATCGTCCCAGGATACCACGCTCGGCGTCCTGTAATACAGTATCAACAGCAGCGTCGCTGAGTTCTTCATATTTCTCGAACAATCGATAAAGACTCTCAGATGTTATATTCTCCCTGAGCAAATAGCCCTTGCCGACTATGACAACGGGGACGAGCAACCTCTCGTCCTCGGGAATACCAACCGCCGCAGATAGCGCCTCGAGTATTATCTTATTGGTATCAGAAAGCACATCATGTCTTGAAATATGAATGTTCTTGTAGGTATCTTCCAAACTGCTGAACAGCGCTTCAAGACGCGCACATTCACGGCACCTGGGTTGGTAGAAATAGAGAACCTCGATCTCGCCTTCGATCGTCGGAAAAGTATCGTCTTTCTCTATCTCTTTCACCACCGCAGGCTTTGATCTGGGAAATGCTTTGAGTACGACTTCGAGCCTTGCATACAAACTCTCCGGACCATAAAATACCGTGTCCCCGACAAAAATAACCGGTAAATCATCACCATACGTATTCCTTTCCTTCTCCTTCTCTTCAAGCAATTTATAATTCGCCAGTATGTCTATATCAAACTTCTTCAGGCTGAATACATACTTTTTCTGGAGATTCGGAATGTCAACCAGAAGATTGTCCATGCAGTGACCGCAAGAAGGGCGGTAGAAGAAATGCATAACCGAACCACTGTTCGATTGACTGCTGATAATTAGGGCAAAAAGGATCGAAATCATGGCGCTGTGGGAAAATTATCATTTGTACAATAAGAAACTGGGATGATAGTACACGGGTGCTGAGTTATCATAATCAAAATGGGTCGTGCAGGATTCGAACCTGCGGCCACCGGATTAAAAATCCGATGCTCTGCCAACTGAGCTAACGACCCGCATTTCATTATAGCGAATACGGACCAAGTGTCAATAATAAGGACGTTAATTTCGCTGTTCTCGTTCAAACAACGATACTTAATGCTTGATTCTTGATACTGGATAAGACACCCGTTCATTTCCCCGAGGCTCCGGTTCACCGTTTCAGCATTATGATGTTCTCAACTTCGGTCGAACAATAATCGACACCATACTTTTCGAGCGAACAGGGCGGGTCGAGAAGTATCAGCCCTAATTCTGTCTAATTCTGTGATGCGGAGATTGCTTCGTCGCTACACTCCTCGCAATGACAGGTGCATATGTAGCTTCTCCCGGTCTCTGTTTCGCAGCAAAGTGTGTCTTCAGGAGCGAAGCGCCATGAGCGTCAAGGGGACAGGCACCTCATGGAGCCAGTCCCCTTTCCCGTTACTCTTCGAGCGAGTCGAGAAGCACCACTGCTAATACTTTAATACTGAGATTGCTTCGTCCACCTATGGTTGACTCGCAATGACGGAACGCGTGCGGCGTAGTTGAGTCGTTAGGTTTCAGTAAGTCCCAGTGTTGAGTAGTACTTGCGGTAAAAACTGCGGTAGGCACCGGTCTGGGTGTTTTTCAACCACTCACCATTCTTCCGGTACCATCTCATAGTCTTTTCAAAACCGGATTGAAAAGACACACACGGCTGCCAGCCCAGCTGCCTTTTTATCTTCGAAATCGACAGAGCATACCGACGGTCGTGACCAGGCCGATCTTTTACATGCTCTATCAGCGCTAGTGGTTTACCTAGAGTCTTCAATATTTGCTTTATTATCTCAATGTTGGCTCGTTCATGCTGTCCGCCGACATTGTATATCTCGCCAAGCTTGCCTTTTCTCACAACGAGATCGATAGCCCGGCAGTTATCTTCGACATATATCCAGTCCCTGACCTGCAGGCCATCGCCGTACACGGGGATCTTCTTACCATTCATCGCATTAAAGATGACGAGTGGTATGAATTTCTCAGGAAACTGGTAGGGTCCGTAGTTATTAGAAGACCGGGTGATCACCACTGGCAATCCATAGGTGCGGTAATACGCCATGACCAGACCATCGGCTGCCGCCTTGCTTGCAGAATATGGGCTCGAGGGGTTAAGAACAGAGTCCTCTCTAAACTTACCGCGTGCAATCGAACCATAGACCTCGTCGGTCGATATCTGAACGAACCTCGTTACGCCATAGTGAAGCGCACAGTTCAACAACACGCCAACGCCGAGGAAATTTGTCTTAAGAAACGCATCGGGCGAGGTGATGCTGCGGTCAACGTGACTCTCTGCCGCGAAATTGATGACTGCATCGGGTCTGAATCTTTTGAACACTTTTCTCATCTGCGTGGCATTTGTTATATCTGCTTTAACAAACCCATAATTTCGGTTTTTCTCAAGACCGCTGAGGTTTTCAAGATTACCTGCATAGGTCAGCTTATCGATATTTAGTATCTCGTGGCGTGGATATTTTTTTACGAAGAACCTGATGAAATTGGACCCGATAAACCCGCATCCACCCGTTATGAGAACTCTCATTGCTGGATTTCTGAACAGATAAAGATTCTAACCATCCTTACGGGACCAGTCGTAAGGAATGTCTGAATCGTGGGCAGGTTTACGGTACTCATCGGGTTTGTCATAAGCATAAGGTTCTGTTACGATATTTACGATCATCGCTTCGCTACTGCTGATGCATTTGAAACCATGCCACACATATTTCGGTATGTGTATGAGAATGTGATTATGCTCGCCGACAAAGAATTCTTTGAGTACTCCGCGGGTCGGGCTATCTTTGCGGTCATCATACAACACGATCTTTGCCATACCACACAGGACGGTCATGTTGTCATCCTGAAGTTTGTGGCAGTGCCATGCTTTGACAACACCCGGATACGCAGTAGTAACATAAACCTGGCCGAATTGTGAGAATTCTTTGTCATCGGCGCGGAGTATTTCCATCAACCGGCCACGCTCATCCGGGATCAACTTCAGGCTTCTGACCGAAACCCCGGAGATCAATTTTTCATTAGCCATCATTTGCTCCTATCACTTGATTATCTGAACGTAACTTTGATCACCGAGTATGAATTTATGGGTCCTGGGTGATTCATTTATCTGGTTTATGACGACATTTCTACCGAGTATAGAGCGGTCGATTCGGTTCTCCAGATTGCGAATCGTTGCACCATCCATTATCACGCTGCATTCTACCTCGGAATTCTCAATCGTCACATTCGCACCGATCGAAGAAAATGGACCGACGTACGCCTTTGAGAGTCTTGAATTCTGTCCAATTATTGCCGGTCCCCGGATTATACTCTTTTCAATGACAGCGCCCTTTTCTACCACAACGTGTCCGTTCAACGTTGAATCAACTACTTCACCTTTATTATCTGGTTTGATATCCTGCAGGATAAGCAGGTTGGCTTCTATAATGTCCTCGGGTTTGCCGGTATCCTTCCACCAGCCTTTCACGGTTTGGGATTCCACCCGGTAACCGTTGTCCAGTAGCCATTGTATTGCATCGGTTATCTCTAATTCGTTGCGCCAAGAAGGTTTTATATGCTCGATCGCCTTATGGATCTCATTGTCAAAGAGATAAATGCCGACCAGCGCGAGATTGGAAGGTGGTTCTTTCGGCTTCTCGACCAACTTCTTTACATTTCCCTTGCCATCGACCTCGGCAACCCCAAACTCCTGGGGATTATCAACTTCGGTAAGAAGGATCAATGCATTGGGATGATTCTCTTTGAACTGTTTCACAAGTTCATCCAGACTATCCTTCAGTATATTATCACCCAGATACATCATGAATGGCTCGTTACCCAGGAATTCGCGAGCGACCTTAATAGCATGAGCAAGGCCAAGAGGAGATTCTTGCGGGATATACTCAATGTTGATATTCCAATTCGCTCCATCGCCCACAACGCTCATCACTTCATCTCTGGTATCGCCTACAACTATTCCGATATCCTTAATACCGACTCGCACCAGTGATTCAATTCCATAAAAGATGATAGGTTTGTTAGCTATGGGAATGAGCTGCTTAGCGCCTGTATAGGTCAACGGTCTCAAACGTGTGCCAAAACCGCCAGAGAGTATCAATCCTTTCATTGTTGAGTGAATTATAGCAATAACTGACCAAAAATCAAGGTTTTCGAAGCAGGCTCTTGATGAAATCAGTCAGCGCTTCTTCCCATGATTTCATCTGACATGAGAACAGAAATTCGTAGTTATGCGATGCCAGCGGCGAGAAGCGAGGCCGTTTTGCCAGCAAGTTCAACTCTTCGATCTTGACCGCTCTGATTGTGGTTTTGAATCTCATTATCTTCTTGGCGCGCAAGACAAAATCCAGCCATGAAGCAATGCCTTTGTTCACGATATGATATACCCCGTAATTTTCAGACTTGATCAACCGCAGGATTGCATCTGCCAGGTGGTCAATATAAGTCAAAGAAGCGAACTGATCACAGATGACATCGATCGATCCAGGTTTCTTGTCACTGGCAAGAAACTTTGATATGAACGTCTTGGAATTTTGGCCAAACAACCACGAAGTACGCGCAATGAAGTAGCGCTCGCAGATATCTTTGATATAGCGCTCACCCAAGAGTTTTGTCCGACCGTATTCACTGATGGGGTGCGGCATGCTGTATTCTGAGTAAGGCTCCTCACTATTTCCGTCAAAGATAAAATTAGTACTTGTATAGAGCATCTTGGCTCCAATCTTATTGGCGATAATGGCCAAACCCATAGTACTCAGCGCATTTACCTGCAAGGCAAGATTCTGCTCCTGCTCGCAAGTATCGACGTTGCTTACTGCGGCAAAGTGAAGTATGGCATCCGGACGGTAATCAAGTAATACTTTGTTGGTCGCCCTGAAATCGGTTATATCGAGCTGCTTGATATCGGTTGCCAGGAATTTGATCTTTTCTTTACGCAGCAGGCGCGTCATCTCCGTGCCCAGGGCTCCTTCCGCACCACTGACGAATACTTTCATCAGCACATTATAGCCTTACCCATACGGATGTCAATCAATTGTTCTCCTTGACTTTTATCACAATCTGGAGATAATAGCTCCGATAGTGGTTTCCTTTGAGAATCCGTTGGTTCCACAAAATCTCAGATTCTTTGGGACTATTTTTTTCTCTGGACGAAAGAAGAATCTCGAAAATTAAGAAGGAGGAAGATAATGGCTGACAAGGCAGATAAAAAAGCAGATCTGGCCGGCCCTGGTGTTAGCACCTATGAAGAGGTGGAGAAAATCCTGCCAAACGATTACGAACCCTTATTGCCGCCGCTGGAGCGCATGAATGCGCTGTACGCAATAAAGGATTACATCGAGAAGAACATGTGCAAGGAGTTGAATCTCAATATGGTACAAGTCCCCTTGATAGTTACGGTCGAGAGCGGTGTCAATGACATGCTCGACCGGGATGGCTCAAGGACACCGATCGAGTTCAATTGTGGCTTGGGGCTGGACAAACCAATAAGGGCATCAATTGTCCAGGCGGCAACCAAATGGAAGCGGCCGGCGCTCAGACAATTCGGCTGTAAGGTTGGAGAGGGCATCAATACTGATATGAGAGCAGTGCGCAAGGATTACTTTCTTGATCACGACCACAGCAGTTACGTCGATCAATGGGACTGGGAACGCGTCATGACCATGGAAGAGCGCAATCTTGACTTCCTTAAGGATATTGTTAAGAAGATATGGAAGGTGATCTATGGTGCCAACAAATTCGCCCAAGAGCAGTTCCCCAAATTAAAGACGACGAAATATCCTGAAATTCCAGAAGAACTGACTTTTATCCATGCCGAAGAGATCCTCGAGATGTTCCCGGATCTGCCGCGTAAGCAGCGGGAGACGGCGGTTCTTCAGAAATATCCGGCGATATTCATCATCGGCGTTGGCTATCCACTCAAGGACGGATATCCCCATGAAATGCGTGCGGCAGATTACGACGATTGGATCACCGAAGTGAAACATAAGGACGGCAAGACAACCCACGGGCTAAACGGAGACATTCTTGTTTGGAACCCGGTCACTAAACGCCGCCACGAGTTGACTTCCATGGGAATCCGGGTCACAAAGGAAACCCTCAAGTTACAGCTCGAGATGGCAGGGCAAATGGATTTTCTCAAACTACCGTATCATCAAGGGATCCTCAATGATCAGATACCGCTGAGCATTGGCGGTGGTATCGGGCAATCACGCACCTACATGTACATTTTGCGTGCCGCACACCTGGGCGAGGTCAGTGTTACGGTCTGGCCTAAGGTGCTGAAAGACATCTGTGCAAAACGCAACATTCATGTGCTGGAATAGACGGTGTTTTTGAATAATAAAAAAGGGGTGCCTAAGGCACCCCTTTTTTTGTAGGCGAAGAGTTACTTCAGGATCACAAATTCAACACGACGATTCTTTGCCCTGCCTTCAGGATTGTCATTGGAGGCCACTGGCTTTGATTCGCCGTAACCGCGGGCAACGAGACGATCCGCATTGATGTTGTGATTGAGTACCAGATATTGCTTGACCGATCCAGCCCGGTCGTTCGACAGCTTCAGATTATACGAATCACTTCCCTTACTGTCGGTATGACCCTGGACTTCGATCTTAGCATCCGGGTTGCCTTCGAAAACGACCTTTATCGTCTTCGCAGCACCATCGAGTACCGGATACGATTCTGGTTTTATATCGGACTTGGCGAATTCGAAATAGACCTCAGGTAGAACGATCTTGAATTCCTTCTTAACCAGAGCAGCCTCAATCTCGAGCGTCTTTGCCGCTACGATCTCGACGGTCCTCTCGTACGGTAGATAGGCTTTATCCTCTGCAATAATACCTATTTTGTAGGCACCAGGACCCAAAGTCTTTTCGATCCTACCGGTAACCATCTCAGGTGCCATTTCACCAATCGTTACGTTGGCAGCAACGGGTTCTTTGGTCTCAATATCAATGATATTGACGATCAGATTACCCACTTTGGGAATTGATTTCAACGCGATGGTAATGGGTGTAACCTCACCGGCTTTTACAAGCAAGCTAACATCGTACGGTTCATAATCAGGAGCTGATGCTTTCAGATCATACGTACCCGGATCGAGGGTCATGAAGTTGAATTGCCCATCGACATCGCTATCCATTGACTTGAACAGAGCGCCATCCTGATAGAGACCAACATTGGCTACCAGGTTAGCACCTGTCTCGTCATCGAGGATCTTGCCTGCAATATCACCAAATACCGGTTCAGGCATGAAATCGGCAGTATAAGAAAAGCCGAAGATACCTGCCCATGGCGGCGCAACACCCCACCCGGTCGTGACGTTGAAGCTATCCGTCTGAGCCGTTGGAAAAGCGAGTTCATTCTCACCTTCCCAGGCACGGAAGTCAACTGCGAAATTAATGTGGAAGTTCTTGCTCGGGCGGAAGCTCAAACCTGGCGTGATATAGACCTGATTGGGTCCGAATAGTGAATCATCAAAGATGGTGAAGAACTGGTCTTTACCACTGAAATCGATCGCGCTAAGTTCGACAAAGGGAATAATCCCTGGCGTGTGCAGACTTATGGCGGCGTTATAGATCGTGGCGTTATTCCTCATACCACCACCTTCGGCATTGCGGAAGACGTATCCCACATTCAGATCGAACTGGAAATTACCCGCTTTTGCCGTGAACAGACCGACACCACCGAAATCAACGGCATCACTTGAGAAATATCTGTACAAACCACCTGGGTTCGTGTATGTCTCATTGAAGATCGGGTATTTTACAACTTCGTCAAACAAGCCGGTCGTGTCTCGGTCTGAGCCGGTCGGGATGGAAACAAAAGTGTATAAACCGTACTTGATCGTTTCCTGCCCGAAATTGAACTTCAACCCCACCTTCGTGTCACCAAAGCCGACGCTGGCACGATTAGTATCCGTAGTCTGATAATCGATGCCCTCGGCATAGAGGATACTGGCGATATTGAACGAGAACCAGTCGGTCGGAGCATAACCGATGTTGAAACCAAAATCACCTCCGCCATATGTGGCATCCAGGCCAAGCAGACTGGTCAATAACCCGTCATCGGGTGTGGTGGCGGTCCGGTCTTCTTTAAAACCTCTGAGATAGAAGCCGAACCCGAAAGTACCGGCGGAACCGTTGTCCGCCGAGATCGTGCGGAACAGCCCCATCGTACCTTCGTAGTTGGGCATTGCAAAGGCAAGCGATGCAATGGTGAGTAGCAATACATATTTTTTCATTTGCATAAAGCCTCCTTGTTGTTTGAGTAACTACTTTGCCTATGCATATTATTGTATACAGATTCTGAAAAATGTCAATGGTAGCAGCGGGTTACGCCTGCGTTCTGTATAAACTACAAACCACGAATCAACGCTTCCTTCTGGTCGGGATCGAAGACACAAAATGCAAAACCCAAGCATTCGGCCACCACGCGATCCTAAGAATTCATGATAGCGCATCTATCAACTGACGCTAAGCCAATCTATCGTTTCGTCAATTGCTAAAATGATAAAACGATATTATTTCTGATGCTCGATCACGTCGACCAATCGTTCAAGGACATCCATAACCTTAACGACGCGATTCGTCTTGATCCAGTATAGATGGCTACGCCATTTCACCTCATACCTCACAAGGTCAAGATTTCTAAGAACCCGGAGAACCTGTGAAATGTTAGAGATGCTGACCCCCAAGAGACTGGCAAGCTCTTCCGGAGTCATCTTGCGATCCCGCAACAAAGTAAGAATCTCATAAGCGGTTGGGTTCCCAAGGGCACGGCATATCCTCGATGCGCGGTATCTGTGTTCCGGGATTATCTTCTTGGCCATAGGCAATTCTATATCATTTCATTGTTTTGTCAATTGCTAAAATGATGAGGGACCATTGACATATGGCACATTGCCTCTTATAATGAATTGGAGGTACACCATGTATATCTTACAGAGTATTGTTAAGTATTTTTCGGTTTTATTGATCTGTGGTGCTGTTTGCTTGCATGGCCAGGACATATATTTTGTTGCAAACAGCGATTCACCCATAGCGACGGCATATAACAACAGTCATAAGATCGCGCCAAAGTACGAAGAGTATCAAAATGATACGGTCTACTTAGTTTTTCAGTCCTCTGACAGCATCTACTTTGTATGGACAGCAAATCAGGGGATTTCCTGGACAGCACCCATTCCGGTCTCTGAGGGCGCATTCCCGGCAATAGATATCTGCCCGTTAGGATTCCGTCACCTTGCCTGGCAATCTCCAAGTGGTGAAATCTACTATGACTGCCTTGATGACTGGAGCCCGCCTATCAATGTCAGCAATTCATCAGAACAATCATCCCTACCCGACCTCGTTGTTGATTCAAACAACGTGAAACATATCGTGTGGGTGGAAAATATTTCCGGGAGAGATCAGATCTTCTACCGGACAGTGGCAAACGGAATGCTCGGAGATACTGCTTGCATCAGCGGCTTCGGATCAACCTTGGCAGTGTACAATCATCCAGGTATCAGCATATTCGCGCCAAACAACCGCATCTATGCGATCTGGGATTGCCTTGACTCTCTCTGCTACTCACCACATCAGATACATCTGAGGTATCTTGAGAACGAAATCTGGTCTGCGCCAAGGGTATGGGCACATTACCTGCCCATGCGTCATCCATCAATCGATTACTCACACGGACAACCACAGGACACACTTTCCTTCGGATATGAAGACAGCACGACCGGCACCATGCAGGCGTCTTTTTACGGAGGGAATGGCGGAGGACATCCAACACAAGGATACTCAACATATCCAGTGGTCTCTACTGTCGGGCCTACCTGGAGTTATCTGCTCTGGCAAGAAGATTCTGCTGGAACTTCATGTATATTCTACAGTCTTTACTACTCTTACAGTGGCTGGGTCCACGGGGTATTGAACACACAGGAACCGGCGAGATTTCCAAATGTCTGCGGCGCCTACGCGGTATGGACGCAGGGGGATAGTGCTCCATACAGTATCTACTTTGCCGATTTCGGCTATCCAATTGGGATACAAGAAAACGTTACTGCATCACGGATAAATATCTTAACCAGGCCCAACCCATTTTCACAGAAAACAGACATCAGATACCAGATAGCTGATAACTACAAAAATGTTCGGGTATCAATCTACGACGCTTCTGGCCGCTTAGTAAGGACTTTCAACGAACTGCCATCTGACATCGGCAATCCGTCATCAGTAATTTGGTTCGGTGATGATGATTCGGGTAAAGAATTACCGGCTGGAGTGTATCTTTGTTGTGTGAGCGCCGAAAATCAAACGGCAATAAAGAATGTGATAAAGGCCGATTGAGTTACTAAATAATGAATTCCAGCTCCGGCTTGGAACTAAGCGTCGCCACGGCTGAGCAGTACTTATCGCGTGACAATTCAAAAGATCTGAGTAGATCCTCCCTTTTATAAACACCTTCGCATTTGAACATCAGGGTTATCTTCGTATACTTGTGTGGATGGTTTTCTGCTCGCACACCGCTTGCTTCAATTACAAAACTGGATATCTTACCGCCTTTTTTCTGGAGTATACCGACTATGTCCATACCCATACAACCCGCAAGCCCAACCAGAAAAAGTTGCAGAGGTCTGAAGCCCATGTCAGAGCCCCCAAATTCCTTTTCTGTATCGACAATGATCTTATGGCCATGTTGGTCTTCTGCCTCGAACCGCAATCCTTCACACCATGACACTCTTACCATATTTCACCTCATCCTGCAGAGCACACTACTCGTTAAGCAGTGAGTCCACAAGCGCATCGAATTGGGATTCAAGCTCCGGAGCAAAACCAACCTGGGTTTTTCTGATATTTCCTTTCTTGTCCACAAATATCGTCTTGGGGATCCCCTTGACACCGTAAGCTTTGGCAAGTTCATCACTACCAACAAAAATAGGGTAGGGAATGTTCATCTGATTGTTGAAATTGACCAGAGCCTGCTCATCGTCCAAGCCAATGCCCAATATTGTGAAACCCCTTTCATGGTATTTCTCGTATAGTTGTACAAAAGTGGGGATACTATTTCGGCAGGGTGGACACCACGTTGCCCAAAAGTCAATGATCACGACCTGACCTTTGAGCGCTGACAACGTGTATTCTTCACCATTGAGCGAAACAAGCGTAAAATCGGTCAATTCGGCTTGCCCCGATTTTGATTTGTTCCCCGAACCACAGGCAATTGCAAGAATTACCATAATTGACATTATCCTCAGCATTCTTTTAATCACAAACCCCCCTTATTTCGTAATATATTTCTCTATCTTTTTTACTATCTGTTCCTTTGGCAATGCGCCGATGATCCTTTCAACCTCTTTACCTTTGTCGAAAATGATCATCGTCGGGATATTTTGAATAACATATTCATTCGCTATTTTGATCTCATTATCGACGTTTATCTTACCAATATTCAACTTGCCATCGTAATCTTTTGAAATTTCATCTAAAATGGGCGCAACCATTGAGCATGGTGGGCACCAAATTGCCCAAAAATCAACCAGGTAAGGAAGGGTTGATTTGTCAACTTCCTGGTGGAAGTCATTGTCCGTAAGTTCCTTAACCATATAAACCTCCTTCTTTAGTTTAACAAGTGGTTTTCCGCATTTCTCTCGAGATTCGTATTGTTTCTCATCACTCGGATGAATGTTTCACGTGAAACATTAGAAACTCTGCTCAAATCCCAGCTTTATCATGCGATTGAAGTGTTCATCGCCCAGGCTGTTTTCCAGTAAATCTCGCAATGCGAACTCAAAGAACATCTCACCATAGAACATCAAACGCAGTCCTACATTCAAATATCCACGGTCGTTATCCGTCGGATCATTCAAATTAGCAGCATAATCGACCAAGATGGCACCTGACGTGCCGAATTGAGCCATTATTCCTCCAAATATATCAAAACCATCGTCCGACTCAAGGCAGTAATTGCAGCCAATACTTGGCACAATGGTCACACTTGAAGCCCCAAGGGTCTTTCCCAGCTGAGCGTACAACCCCTTTGATCTAATGTCATACCGTGTATCGTAGTCACCATATCCCTGATTATCAAAACCCAGTAAGAAACACGGATAATAAAGACCTTCTTCGATTGCCAGTATTCTTATCTGAACGCCGGGCTGATCATAGAACTCAGGATCACCGGCACCGATGAGATTCGAGGCGCCGTAACTGAGACCCACCCCGAATCTATCCCAGATCCCCACATTGAAAAACCCGAGAAGACCTCCACCAGGGCCAAAACGCATTTCAATATTGAAAACCCCATGCCATGGCTGCTGTGGATAGGGCTGGTCAACGTAATACAGGCTGATGAGCATGAAGATTATTGCCATACACCCTCCTCAATCACCAATCATATCCTGCCATAGATCTTTATCCCCTCCTCTCCCAGAATATCCTTGATCCGGGTAAGAACATCAGAGTCAGGATTGATCTTCATTGTTCGCGACCTGAATTTCTTTGATTCCTTATCATTATTCACCTTGAACCAAACTTCACAACTCCCTTGATTGCCATTGATCAAATCACACAGTTGCTTCAGCATGCTGTCATCAACACCGTGCTCATTGAAGTTGATGAATATTTTCTTATAGTACTTCTTTGCATCACATAGTGCCACTATTTCCTCTGCTCTGATACTCTTTCGGTCTTCCTCGCCGGATATCCTGCCTTTTATTATGAGCGGGTTATCGACCTTAAGCAAGGAGGAGAAACGTTCAAAGTAATCAGAGAAGACGAACACATCGATTGCACTCTCAAGATCGGCCAGGTTGACGATGGCATAGTTCCGTCCATTCTTATCACGTTTTATCTTCTTCGAATTGAGAATACCACCAATCGCAATGACTTCACCGTTTTCCACATTACCCAGCTGGCTGATCGGTTTCAGGTTAAGTGCCGTTATTTCCTCCTGGTACTTTTCCAGAGGATGCTCGGTGAAGTAGAAACCGAATGCTTCCTTCTCGTAGATTCCCTTATCCTGGGCGGGTTTTTCCGCCACCTGCGGCTCAGTTGGCCCCATATCATCAAAGAGTCCGGCCTGTGTTCCCATATGATCCTTACTTTTTCCTGCCAGGCCCAGCAGTTTCTCAGTATCACTCTCGAATTCCCTGAAAGCACCAGCTTTGATCAAAGATTCGAGGGATTTCTTGTTCAAACCACGAGTACGCGCCTGAAAATCAAAGAACGATTTGAAACCACCCCGCTTTCTTTCATCTAAGATTATTTGAACAATTGGCCGACCTAGGTTTTTCAACGCACCCAGACCATATCTGATCCCGTTCTGTTCAAGCTTAAATTCGTAATCGCTCTGATTAATATCTGGCGGGTGGATCGGAACACCCATTCTCCTCGCTTCTCGTATCAATACCCACAAGCGGTTCGTATTGTTCATTTCGCTGTTCAATGACGCGTTCATGAACTCGAGAGGATGATGACATTTCAGATACGCAGTTTGGTTTGCCAGCGCCGCGTACGCCGCGGCATGAGACTTATTAAAGCCGTATCCGGCAAACGGCACGAGCTTCTTGAATATATCATTAGCGAGCTCTGCTTGAATACTGTTCTTTTCAGCACCGGCAATGAATTTCTCCCGGTTATCAACCATAAGATCAGCTATCTTCTTACCCATTGCCCTTCTGAGCAGGTCGGCTTCGGCAAGAGAGAATCCAGCAATTCGGGAAGCGATCTGAATGACCTGTTCCTGGTAGACGATCATACCATAGGTTTCCTTGAGAATCGGTTCTAACCAGGGATGCATATATTCTATCTCGCTCGGTTTCTGCTTGTTCATGATCATCTGCTGGAGATTTACATTTGCCATCGGCCCTGGACGGTACAGTGCGATGACCGCGATGATATCCTCGAACCGTTCGGGTTGAAAATTCCTCAAAATGTCCTTCATGCCCTGACTCTCCAACTGGAACACACCCACGGTTTCCGCACGCTTGAGCATATCATAGGTTTCTTTATCGTCGATCGGGATATCTACGGCCTGGCGGCCGATCATTTTCAGGGTAGTGTCGATCACCGTAAGAGTTCTCAGCCCCAGGATATCCATCTTTATCACGCCAATGTCCTCAAGGGAGTTCTTTGCATATTGAGTCGATACTTCGCCGCGCTCCGGACTCTTGAACAGAGGGACATACTCAACGAGTTCTTTGGGCGTTATTACAACTCCGGCCGCATGAGTCGCAGGATGCCGGGCAAGTCCTTCCAATCTCCTCGCAATGTCAAACAACTCGCCGTATTCATCCTTTGACTTGATGAGTACATCCAGTTCCTTGATACTCGTGACGGCTTCATCAATACTCGAGTGGAAGGGGATGAGTTTCGCCAGCCGGTCTATTTCATTGTATGCGATCCCGAGTACCCGGCCGACATCCCTGACCACCGCTCTTGCCTGCATCGTACCAAAGGTTATGACCTGCGTCACATTCTTCTCGCCATACCTTTCCTTGATGAAGTTGATTATTTCATCCCGCCTCGTATCGCCAAAATCCGCATCGACATCAGGCAAGCTTATTCTCTCGGGATTGAGGAACCGCTCGAAAATGAGATTATACTGAAGCGGATCGATGTCAGTAATACCGAGCGAATACAAAACCAGACTTCCGACTGCCGAGCCTCGGCCCGGACCGACCGGAATATCCTGCTTGCGCGCAAAATCGACGATCTCCCTAACAATTAGAAAGTAACCAGACAACCCCATCTTCTTGATGATATTCAATTCATAATCAAGGCGGTCCTGCATGCCCTGGGTCGTCCTGGAGAACCGGTGATTAATGCCTTCTTTGGTTAAATACTTAAGATAGTCAAAATCAGTTTCGAAGTTTTTAGGTCTCGGGAAACTGGGTAGTTTCACATCTTTACCCGTTGTATCAATGAGCAGGTTGCACCGTTCGGCGATCAGCGCCGTGTTCGATATTGCCTCAGGCAGATCGTCAAACAACGTCGCCATCTCCTGTGGTGACCTGAAGTAGACCTGATGGCTTTCGAATTTCAGCCGCTCGCGGTCAGACAAGGTCTTTTTCGTTCCAATGCACAGCAGGACATCGTGCGCTTTGTAATCGTCACTATCGAGGTAGTGGCAATCATTCGTAGCGACGATCGGCACGTCGAATTCATGGGCGAGTTTTAGCAACTCACCATGAATCTTGGGCTCGGTTCGCATCCCCAAGCGCATTATTTCGAGATGGAAATTTTCAGAACCTAATATGTCGATATAATCAGCCAAAGCCTTTCGCGCACCATCAAGGTCTCCCATGGCGATCCGATAGGGTATCTCACCTTTCAGGCAACCAGAAAGCCCGATCAATCCCTTGCTGTGCTGAGAGAGTAATTCCTTGTCGATACGCGGTTTGTAGTAGAAACCCTCGAGAAAGGCAGCCGACGATAGTTTTATCAAATTCTTATAACCTGCCTCGTTCTCGCAGAGCAGGGTCAAATGGAACGAACTTTCAGGGACCCGCATATCCCGCGACTGATCGAGTCTAGATCTTGGTGCGATATAGGTTTCTATCCCGATGATTGGTTTGATCCCCATCTTGCGGGCGCTTTTGTAGAATTCGATGGTACCGAACATGTTACCATGGTCAGTAATCGCAAGTGCCGGCATCTCATACCTTGCGGCCCGCTCGTTCAGCCGGTCGATCTTCATCGCACCATCAAGCAGGGAATACTCGGTATGGTTATGCAGGTGTATGAATTTCAAGAGACTTAATCCTCGTCCAGATTCACGCTAATTACCTTGTGCTGGGTCACCCAACGGCAAATTCAGTGGATTCGCACAATATATCTCCTTACACCGCGGGCACAGGGTGAATTTATACTCCTTGAAGACCTCTTCGTTCAATAGTTCTTCAGGATATGACTTCACCTTTTCAAATTCCTCCTTGAGATCGATCTTATCTTTCTTAATATTGATCACTCCATCAAAGCCTGCGGATACTTTTATCAGAAGACTGTAATACAAATCACCTGGTCCGATTATGCGACGGCATTTGCTGCACACTTGCGACGACACAATCAATTCCTAAACAATCCGGGGCTTGTGCATTCTAAGCCAATGTTTTGAGAACTTGCTTACAGATTTCCTTGAGGGTTTCAAAAACGCCAATACCTTGAGTGGCGACAGCTTCAAAGTAGCGATATTCATTTCTTGGGTTCAATATCCTCTGCAGCTCCTCGACCGAAGTAATGTTTGGCAAATCTCTCTTGTTGTACTGCATGACCAGCGGTACTCTTTCGAGCAAGAGATTATGGGCTCTTAGATTATCTTTCAGATTATCGAACGATTCGATGTTCTCATCAAAACGCTCGATCTGTGAATCCGCAACAAAGACAATACCATCCACACCCTTCAAGATGAGTTTACGAGAAGCATTGTAGAAAACCTGGCCGGGTACCGTGTAAAGATGAAACCTCGTATTGAACCCCTTTATCGTACCGAGATCAACCGGGAGAAAGTCAAAGAACAACGTGCGATCGAGTTCTGTCGCCAGACTGATAAGTTTCCCCTTAATCGAAGGGTTCAATTTTGAATAAACGTACTTGATATTCGTCGTCTTACCACCCAACCCAGGGCCGTAGAAGACTATCTTTGAATTTATTTCCCTTGATGCATAGTTAATTAGTGCCATAGTATTCTAGTTAGCAAATTTCTCTATCGAACAGATCCCACACCGCAGTTATATTCCGAAGAGCCGGTCAATTTCTTCTTCGGCCATCCTCGTGAAATCATCATCGATCTCCTTACTGGGCTCAGTCTCCTTCTCGACCTTACTGAAAAGACCGTGGAAGGTCTTCTCCAGTTCGGAAACTGTACCCCTCGTCTTTACACGGACCAGACCGAGGGTTGTACGGTTATCGAAGATCACCGCAAGGATGATCCGACCCGCAACCAGGCTCACGTACAGATTTTCCTTTTCACCCTGGTGAAAGAGCGTGGAGAATTCTTTTTCACCAATAAGGATGGCAAGCTGGCTGGTCGCGGCAAAGTCGGCCGCCGAAAGCGTGGCGAACGATGACGTGTCCATCTTGCGGGTATCACCGGTTGAGGTGATCAGTTGACCCTCGCGATCGATGAGCAATATCGTCTTGGCATGGGTGCCCTGCAGGAGTCGGTTGAGCGCGTCGTTGATCGACCAGAAGTCCTGCTCAAAGATATTTATTTGATCCTGCATTGAGCTATTATAAATAGGATTGCCATAAAGTCAAGGGAATTCAAACCACCAACGCTCAGCCACCAATCATCACATTTTGTATAACAGTAATTGAGCCGTCCGCCGGATGGGATTCTTCGCAACATTTACTGATTCCATTTGTTCACAGCACACATATTCTTTAAAATCGTCAACAGTTTAGGTGCATTTACAGCTAATGAATATTTTTCTTCAACTGTAGTGCGGCCCCTCGCACCAAATGTATCACGAATGCTTTTGTTCTCAATCAATCTGCTAAGTTTATGGTTCCAATCATTTGGAGATTTAGCTAAGTAGCCATTGTAGCCATCAACTATTATCTCGGCGTTGACACCTACTGACGATGCAATTACCGGTTTGCCAACGGCCATATACTGAATTATCTTATAACCGCACTTTCCACGTGTCCACTTATTATCCGGCAACGGCATTATTCCTATATCAAAGCTATGTAGATCACTCAACTCTTCCATCAAAGACCATTGTTTAAAAATCTTTGGCAGTCCTAAATCGAGATCTTCATTGGAAACAATTTTGATAGCAAACTCATATCTTTTCGAGAGATTAAGTAATACGTTCTTCAAACTTAACAGATAAGGAACTGTGCTTCTTGACCCTATCCAACCTACTACTAATTTCTGTGTACCAACATTGTCGTCACCCCGTGGTAGGTAGTAATTTGTGTCAATGCATGTGGGGATTATGTGAACATTACTATTAAAATCCTTTGCGAATGCCGCGAGATGCTCATTACCTACTATCACACAGCTCGAGACGCCAAGTATTGTCTTAACCTTAGCCGGATTTCTTAATAATGGTAAGAGTGATGGTTTCGTAGGATTCATAAGGTAAATCGCATCGTCGAAATCGTAAACAAGGGGCAACTTACTAGCTAGACGCCTCTCGACAACTGTGGTGAAGAAAGGAAAGGCCTCCCGATGCACAAATACCAAGTCATAATCCGAAGCCGATCTGAGATCGCGCACCCGTGAAGTGCACCCCTGAATTGTATGGCGTATTTTGTCTAAAACGTTACCTGCCGCATATAATATACCGTAAAACTCAGACGATACAAAACTACTTGCTACACATTGCACACCATGTTCCGCCAAATAAGGGAAAAACTGAAATACACGCTGACGAGTGCTTGCAATCTCAACCGGGTATGGTATTACGAACAACACCTTCATGATTCAGATAATCTACCCGTAGAAAACCCTATCAGCACACGAAGGTAGCCCTTTATGCGGAGTGTGCATTCCTTCCTCCTTTCTGGCCTCAACAAACCCATCATAGAATAAACAACACATCGGTATACCATTTCGTACATAGTCAGCAAATAGATTACTACTTGCCGGATAAAACAATGGTGCTTTTTGAAGAAAAGAAATTTGCTTCTGTAAATGTGAAAAATCATTCTGGGCATATTTCTTGAAAAGCTTTTACCCGAAAAATGCACAACGTGTGCGCCAGGGACAAACCAAATACCCCAACCTCTTTTTTTGATTCTATAGCACAGATCCACTTCTTCGTAATACATGTAGAATTGTTCGTCAAAGACAATTCCACTATCAAGGGCATCCTTCCGCACGAGCAAGCATGCTCCTTGGGGCTGATCAATCTCACAGTCGTTTTCGTAGTCAGAGATACTGCTGAAACCGAAAATCGGATGATTGGGTAAATATCTTGGAGCCCCCACTGCTTTTACGACTTCCTGCCATATCGTTGGAAATTTCCGGCACGATGCCTGATTCGAATGGCTTTCATCAACAAGCAATGGCGCAACAATTGCAACATTCGGATGTGAAGAAATGAAAAGGTAGAGGGTATTAAGTGCATCACCAAGGAGCTCAGTATCTGGATTCAACAAAAGAAAATATTCCCCTGCAGCAATTCTTGCCCCCTGGTTGTTTGCGGCGGCAAACCCAATATTCCTTCTATTCAGAATCAAGCGCACATCCTTGAATTTGCTGCGTAGCATCTCTACGCTTCCGTCCCTGGAGTCATTGTCCACAACAATAACCTCTAACTTACCAACAAACGGACGTGCATAGATAGACGAAAGGCATATATTGACAAAATCCCTTGTGTTGAAATTCACAATAATCACCGATAAATCAGCAATATTAGGTACCATTTAACACTTTCTCATAGAGTTGACTTATCTCAGCTGCATAGGTCCTAACACTCTTCCAGGGGTTCATCCTTCGTTGTAGATGTAATACTAACTTCGGTTCTTCAATAAACTTATTCATGGCCTTAGTAAGTGCCCCAGTGTTACCTGGAGGAAAAAGGTATCCATTTCTTCCTTCTTTCAGCCATTCTGAGATACCTCCTATATTGCTCGCTATGACGGGAATCCGGGCATTAAGATATTCCAAGCCTACTATCCCAAAGATCTCCTCCCAAATTGAAGGCACGATTCCTACATCAATCTCCTCTAGCTTATCGTTTACTTCTTCCGGCACATAACTGCCACGGTACTCAATATTGAGTCCACAGTTGAGAAAAGGCCCCATTATGTTACGGTTACCGTCGCCATACACAAGCAACCTACACTTACCCTGGTCGAGATGGGAGAAGGCATCCAACAATACATTGATGCCCTTACGCGAGTGCAGCCTGCCACGATATCCAAAAGTAATAGGCAACTTTCCTGTATGATCGGGTTTTGCCGCTATTTCTGAAAGGCCCTCGGCTGAGAGAGAAATGACATTTACTCTCCGCACGTCAATGCCATAACCGTGGATTAATTTACCGACACTCCTGGAAGTAGTATGAATCGCACTACAACTATTCAACATATCAATAAAGTAATTACGGCGATTCAAATAAGCTTTTGCAGAAAAATCAACCGGTTTGCAATCGCTGTCTCGTCGTCGGCCCATGGCTTTTTTCAAACCACCGAGTCTCGATACAAGAGGGAAAAGATATTCATATGGTATTGACCCCTTCACCCTGTGCATAAATGGAATCCCGCCTGATTCATATCTTGATAAACAAATCAAGCACTTAGCCCCGTTGGCGATGTCCGAGCATAGTTCTTTGTCGTCAAACAACAAATCGCTCTTCGGACATAAATCCCAGTAATTATGAAAAGTTTTCACTACAGGTATACCCCTTCGTCTGATCAGTGCGATAATCGATGCACACTGCATACGCATATCACTTATATGTACAATATCAGGGCGTACACTATTCACAACCTTCTCAGTGAGGGTTTCAACAGCAACATCCGAACAATGGCTCTCTGGGTTGGTGCGATAGCAGTAAGGATCATACAAATTCGGTGAATTGACTAATTCAATAGCGGTCAAACCTTCTATTTTTCTTGACCTTAGGTAAGGCTTATTCCTTAAATCATATCTACAAGCAGTGAAGTAGCTGAGTTGATGCCCCATTGCCTGGAGGTTTTTCATTAGGCCAATCTGATTTCTGACCATTCCGCCGCTCCAATACGGGCGATAGCCAAAGCTTATGTAGAGGATTCGCATTCTTGTTCTCTCGCTCAGCACTCGCAGCCCCCGGTTACATTGAAGTAATCATCGCCGGAGCTTCGAGCACAGCATTTATTATATCAAACACAGTGATATAGTCAATATTTTGTCCGTTGACTTACTTGTGTTTTTTATTATAATTACTCAATGAAGAAAAATCAATTCTCCGAATACCTGCGTGTCATAATTAAGTGGCGCAGATTCATTATCAGGAATGTATTCATCGTTGCGGTAATCGCGATCATAATCAGCCTGCTTCTGGTCAAGAAATACAGAGCGACGGCTACCGTATTGCCACCAAGCGCTGAACAGCAAACAATGCTGGGGCTGATGCCCGGATTGATGTCAGGAGGAGGTATACCGGGAGGTCTTTCCAGTATGCTCACGGGTGTAGTTTCAGGATTTGCAACGCCATCTGATCTGTACGCTGCAATAATGCAGAGTAGCAGGATCATGCGCGTGCTAATCACGAAATACAACCTTAAAAAGGAGTTCAAGGCAAAAACAACGCACGACGCATTTTTGGCACTAGAAGATATCACACAAATCCAAGTTTCTCCGGAAGGTATAATATCGGTGAGTGTCACCTACAAAAACAAGCAGCTGGCAACCGATATGGCTAATTCTTACGTCGAAGAGCTTGACAAATTCAATCAAATGACTGCTATGACCGTCGGTAAGAAGTTTCGGATTTTCGTAGAGCAAAGATTGCTTGAAACTAGTGACTCTCTGAGAAAGGCAGAAGAAGAACTCAGGGATTTCCAAGAAGGACATCGTACGGTAGCGCTTGATACCGAGATGCAAGCGGCGATCGAAACAATAGCCCAGCTGAAAAGCCAAATAATCATGTATGAAGTTCAAAAGGGTGCTTGGTCTGCAGCAGGACAGGTTGATAATCCTTACCTTGCCCAGATAAATCGCGAACTGAATGCACTCAAGAAACAACTGTCCAAGATGGAGTCGGGTACCCCGGCAGATGAAAAGCCCGGATTCGGCGCTGGATTCTCAGTCCCTCTGGAAAAATTACCTGAAGTAACCTTGGAGTTCGCTCGAAAGTACCGCGAGGTGAAAATTCAAGAAGCCATATTTGAATTAATGACACAGCAGTATGAACAAGCTAAGATTATGGAGTTAAAAGACACTCCGACAATTCAGTTTCTCGATAGAGCCGGGGTGCCGGAAAAAAGGGTTTTTCCAAAGCGGGCACTGATAGTCGTAATAACGTTTATAATAAGCTTCATTGTCAACGTTTTTCTTGTTTTCTCACTTGAATATATAAATGATATTAAGGTAAATCCGAAGGCACATAAAACTGCAATTGATTTTACCGACAATTTGCATAGAGATTACCGAGACATTAAGTCCTTCATTAAAAAGACGCTGAGGTTCAAAAAACATTAACATTTCAAATCAGGCTGCTAACCAAAGCGTGATCAATATTCCAAAAAAATATGAATGGGCATTAACAACAGTCGGAATTGCGATACCAATAATATTCCTCATTCTATATGCTAATGATCTTCTATTCCTGACCCTCGGCGCAATATTCCTGATCGCAATGTTACTTCTGACTGCTTTCTCGGTAGAAAGAGTATTTCTGTTACTTGCTTTTTATGTTGCGGCTTTTGAAGTAAGGGGATACCTTGTCTACTTTCCCGGAATGACAATCTGGTACTCATGGAAGATATCATATCCATTATTTCTATTATTAATCGCTTACTGGGCAATTCATCTATTCAGAAGTCGCGAACGGTTTGTGTTTAATCAAATGGATAAAGCGGTCATGGTTTTTCTTATAATTATGATGGCCGGAGCAATTCATGGCTTCCTACGAGGTTACGATAGAAAGCTCGTATTGTATGATTTCCTGCAGGCACCTTTTTTCCTTGGATACTTCATATTTGTCTACTCACCCTTAAAGGAAAAGGTACGCCTTTATTATGACTTCCTTCTTTTTACTGCGGTCTTTGTTGGCCTTCAGTTCATCTATGCTGTAACACGTTTTCAAGCGGGCTTCTTTCTTACAAGAATCGTGTCGGAGCATATTCACATTGCACAATTTGCCATACCTTATGTTGTAGCGACCCTTATATATTCAAAGAACACAATGCGTAAGGTTCTTTTTGCACCTGCACTTCCGATTCTACTGTTAGGGGTTGTTTTCTGCCAGCAGCGCTCACTCTATGCTAGCGTTGGTCTTAGCATCGTGCTACTAATTGCCCTCTTTGTCTACTCAAAACGAGCATATATAAAAGCACATGCCGCTCAGACCACAAGGTATCTAACAATAATAGCGATCTTCCTGGCCTTGGTTGTGATTGTCGCTCAAAGCTTCAGCCAGGGAAAATTCCTGAACACGATACTATCGAGATTATTCATATTCCTGAACATAGGTAGACTAAATCAAGACATATCATGGCAAATCAGATGGCTAGAAATAAACGATGCACTGCAAGATTTGAATAAATTCTGGCTATTCGGGCAGGGATTTGGTGCGTCCTTTATTACACGCTGCCGCTACATGTTGGCGATCGTGGTTGATCAATCCTATGTTTATATGATCTGGAAAACAGGTCTTGTGGGGCTCTTATCTCTCCTCGCAATGTACTACATGCTATTTAAACGTGGGCTATCGACCCTGTTAAAGAAAATCACTCCCGAGGAACGGATACAACTGCTCACTGCCATCATCAATACCGCGGGAATGATGCTGATAGCTTTTGCTAACGTAAGCATAGCACACTTCCGGCTTATGTTTGTCTGGGCAGGATTATTTGGCGCAACTGAGGTTATTGCGCGCAGGTATGACAAAATACATTAAAGGCGTAACGCTAACGTACGCAACACAAATTACGATCCTGGTAATGTCCTTCATCACAAGTGTCATCATCGTTAGGACTCTCGGCGCTTCAGGAAAAGGAGTAGTTGCTCTATTGCAGAACTATTTCCTGATACTTGTTGTCATTTTCATCCTCGGCATGAGCGAAGGTAACATCTATTTTCTTAGCAGTCGTAAATATAAACACAAAGAGGTTTTTGCTAATGTACTTGTACACACAATCTTAATATCGGCAATCTTCCTCGTGGCTTCGATCATATTTAAAGATTGGATCTTGAGTACCTTTCTGAGGAATATCAAAGCAGAGCATTATAACCTGGCTCTGTGGATATTCCCGGCGTTCTTTTTGTTCCTACATACAACAACAATGTTGTTAGGACACCACAATATCGTAGGGTTCAATGTGGTAACAACGGCAAGATTCACATTCATTATGGTTTTCATGGCTGTATTAATCCCAAAACTGCAAATAATTGGGGCGGTGATTGCTACCGTGGCCGGTTTTCTGCTTGCGGATATCATTGGGGTCATTTTGCTAACTCGATATGGGAGCCCTGCGATTGGAATTAATAAAGGCTTTGCGCGAAACGCTTTTATATTCGGCGCGAAGTCTGAAGTAGGTCTTATATTAGCCCAGCTTGACAGGAGATTTGATATTTTCATCATAAACCTGTTCCTTGCTCCTACGCAGGTTGGATTCTACGCAGTTGCAGTAGCTATAGCCGAGTTTCCATGGTATGTATCAAATGCAATTGCCACGGTGCTCTTTCCGGAGATAGCAGCAATGGACAAACAGAGAGCCTATCAATTCACATCCTACGTGTGCCGCAATACACTATTTATCGTTTTCATATTAAGTATCGTGCTATTCGTTGTTGGTGGCTTCATCCTGCAATTTGTTTTCGGCCCAGAATTCTCACAGTCGCTCAACCCCTTGCGTATTCTTATGCCGGGTATAGTCATTCTCAGTGTTAACAAAGTAATCTGCGCAGGTTTTTCTGGCACGGGGAGACCTGAGTATGGCACGCTAACAGCTGTTTTCTCCGCCGCAGCAACAATTACGCTTGATTTCATGCTAATACCGCGCATGGGCATCGAGGGAGCAGCAATTGCGTCCACGGTTGCCTATACTATCTCCGCAACAACAGGAATTCTTCTCTTTAGTAGAACTGCGAATCTTCCACTAAAAGAGTTTTTGATCATTACCTCCGAAGATATTAAGCGATATCCAGAATTTTACAGAAAAGTGGTTGCGAGGTTCCGGAATGCGTAAGAAATTACTGCTACTTTGTTCTGAGGGTTTTCCAGGGTCATTCAAAGTCATAACCAATTTGAAGGGCGTTCTGGATGGTATAGCGGACATTCATATACTGCCGATCGAACAGCTCTTCAGCTTGAAACCATCCATCCCTAATATCCGGATCAAGCGCCGCCTGCAAAAGATACAAACAGAGCTGAGATGGATGGACATCAAAATGCTCGAGCGCTATGCTAATAATATACTATTTACGGCTTGGGGACCACCTTACGATGTCGTACTCAGCAAGCTCAATAGAATCGGCGTAACGCCATCTCTAATCATGTGCAGCACTCCGGGGCAGTCTGAATTATCTCGTCACGAACTCAAAGATTACCATAACCTTTTCAACTATTTCAGACAAGGCAAATTGAAATATTGGCTTCTTAACAAACGCCTCTATGACTCCCTTGCTGGCGTAACAGACCATGCCATCTACTTCCCCCATACCATCAACCTCGGACAATTCGCAAACGTGGCACCAACGGAATTATCTGGCATAAATGTGGATCTGTTCTGTACAACGAGACTGGGAAAGAATATCCTTAACCAGGTTCTCGCTTTTAGGGTTAGTGGTGTTAACGGAACACTACATCTGAATTTCAAGAACGACCAACTCGGATCAATCATCAGTGACATCGGCGCAAATGTCCTTTACCATAGATGGATACCTGAAGCAGAGTACTACAACCTTGTTGCTGCAATGGACTTGTCATTACAGGCTACCTTCACTGAGAGTTTCAATTATGCGGTCGCCGAAAGGATGTGTTTGGGAATACCAGTAATCACGTCTTATGATATCTATCTTACCGCTTGCGATACCTTCCTCGCGAAATACTTATGCGTTCAAGCGCTTGACACACCATCGGAGATAGGACGTATGATAAAGAAAATCATCGGGGACGCCAAATTGAGAGCATCATTGGCAGAAAGATGTCACGCTGTTATCAGGCGGATTGCAGAGAAAAACAACAAAGAGGCTGTCGACTTTATTGCTGGTTTTCTAGAATAATTCGTCGGGCTATATCGTTTTTTGCGCTCAGATTCCTGAGCAAGCCGATTCGATATTTCAAGAAAAAATGTTTAATGGCAAGCGCATGGCGTATTGAAACGAGCGTCCATGTTTTCTGTTTCGTCATCCGTCTGGGTGCATGCACAACGCATATTTCTGGCACATAATAAACTTGCCATCGCCTCATCCATAAACGTAAGCAGAAGTCGATATCCTCAGGACCGTAGAATATCTTATCATCAAGTAAGCCAACGGCATCCAGGGCCTTCCGTCTTATGAACTGACAAGCGCCTATTACATAGTCGACGGGCGCCGCTGTTTTGTGATCCCAATCACGCATCAGATGCGCATCAAGATGAAACTTGTTATGTGCATTGACGAGCTCAGGAAAGCGGTTCAGAGCAAATGACAACGGGGTGGGAAATCTTTTGCAACTGGGAATACGCCTTCCCGATTCATCTATGAGGCGAGGACCGCAAAGACCGACAGTGGGGTTCATGCTCAAGAATGCAATGAACTTCTCAATACTACCGGGCCCCAAATAAGCATCGTCATCGACTATTAAAAGAAAATCACCGCGGCTTGATCTTAATCCCTGATTTCTCGCTGGCGCGACACCCCTATTCCTTCCATTCCTTATCAATTTCGCACCGGGATGACTTTCCCTGATCATTTCTGCAGTACCGTCATTCGACCCATTGTCCACAATAACTAATTCCACGTCAAAATACGAGCTCTTTTTTAACGAAGATAAACACCTTTTCAACATTGCCTTTGCATTCCACGTAATCACAACTATCGAGACGAGTGGTTTAGAGGTTTTGGTGTAAGTTGACACGCGCCATTATACCTCACCAACCTATCTTGTCAATGCAATAATAGGGCGTGTTACTTGACACCATGAACCAATGGAACTATACTGATTCAATGTTGGCTTTCCTTATCATCCTGGCATCAACCAACTCAAATACTGTCATACTGAACGAGTCTGCCAGTATGTGGTATGTTTCTAATAACAATATGCAGATATTTGTTTCCAAGTCGGATTGTCGGATACGCAACATTCGTATTAATGGCATCCAGATACTTTCATCTCCGGTGACAATCAGCACCCCTGGTTTTCCAAGTTTCCCACAAAGAAAAATACGCGATATTTCACTGAACAACCGTTCTCCATACGAGATTACGATAAGTTGTACGGAGGATCTTCAGAACGCGCAGCGAATAGTCGAGTACACTCTTGATACCCTGAGGTTTACTATTGAAGTAAGTTTTGTGAAAACAACACCAGGAGAAACGGAATTGCGCATTGATTACCATCTCCCGGTCCTGGAAAACATGCAATATGTCTTCTTCCCTAATGGTGATCAGCCCTTACCCACAAAAGCAGCAGACCGCAGACAACTGCTTTACCGCAAAGACATCGCGGTCCCATGTGTTTCTTCGTACAATAAGAAAACCAATTGCGGAATAACAATATTCTCACCGTTAGAAATCGACAAACCATGGCTTGCGTTTATAGTTGATAGAAGCAACATTGTAGTCTCAAACCGCCGATTAAGGTTAAGTAGTATGAATCGAGTCAACACTGCTATTACAATTGTGACGCACGGTGGAGACTGGCGACCAGGATTAGCTTACTTGCTCGCCAATTACCCTGACCATTTCTATCCAAAATCAAAACATGTGATAGAAGGAGAAGGTTGGTACTACCTAGCAGATGCTTTTGATGATGATCACCAAATTCAGGAAGCTAGTGCTGCACATACATCCTGGACCGAAATACATGGGCACTTTCCCTTTTACGGCCTCTATGTACCTGAGGTCAAGGAATGGAGCATCATTTTCGATTCCGATAACTATGATCTCATTGACTGGGATAAAGGACTGGGGAGGAAGAAAAACAACGTAACACGAATGCGCCAAGCCATTGACAAATGGCATAAGCAGGGTATTCAAGTATATCTTTACTTCCAGTGCTTTGAAGCATGGTATCGATACGCTCTGCAATACTTCCAGCAAAGCATAGCCAAGGACAAATATGGCAATCCTTTACCGGGATGGAAATATACTTTCCTGATGAACCCTGATCCTGAGTATGAATGGGGCAATCATATTGTGAACCAGATCGCTGAGTTACTCAGAGTTTATCAAAACGTGGACGGTATTTTTTATGACCGTATGGACTACTGGCATTATGACTTCGACCATGAAGACAACATTACTTTCGTAGACAACAGATCTGCCTACACCCTCGCTCTTGCCCAAGAGAAAATAAACGGGAAGATATTTGACCTACTGCATCAAAATGGTAAGGGTATTTGGGGCAACGGACCCGCTTCAATTGAAGTCTGCAAGAATTTAGATGGCGTTATGGCAGAACGGTACAAGACAAATCTATTCAGGCTTCAATATTTGACCCTTGTTCGACCTTTTATATTTCTTGCATACGATCGTGAACCACGAGATACTGAAGAGAAGCTAAAAAATGCATTGCTGTGCGGAGCATTCCCCTCAATCACCATGGGTACAGGTTTCTGCAAAAAACTTGACGAGAAATACCGACCTCTATTTGACTTAATAAGAAATCGTAAATGGGTGTTGCATGAAGATCCTATTAGTATTCCAGAGAACCTTCTTGGTAACATATATCAAACACCCGGCGGCGATTATGTCGTAATTCTTATTGACCCTAATGAATCACAGCTCTCTGCCACTAATATTTCCTATAATGTGGAAATAGCCGTGCGTGTTCCAAACATCGAGCAGATAAACTATGCCTATCTTCATTCCGCGGATTGGTCTGGTATAAGGTCTTTGAGTATAGATAAGCACAATAATGCCATTTATATTACTTTACCTCAGCATACTACAGCATCAGTGGTGGTTCTATCGCAGAAGCAACGCTAGTAATTATTCAGCTTTGATATAGGCAACAGTCCGCCGGTCAAAACACCCTACCGTTTCCAAGCAGGTCTCGTCCTGCGTTTAATCTACTTAACCACCACCACCCTGTATTTCTCATCGTCTACTATAACATGGTAGATACCGGCGCTGGAAGGCTGGTAATTAAGTTCCTCACCATGCGTCTGGTAGACCTGGCGACCGGTGATGTCATAGACCTTGATCATTCCGGGCACGCTTAGCTTCAGGTTTATTGCCCGGCCAATGGTCTGGATCTTCTGCACAAAGAGATCGCCTTTTACCACCAATTCATCGACTCCGGTTACCGTGTTCTGCTGTATGACCCAGGTCTCAGGGTCAACCGTTATGCCGGTCGGCTCATAGGGTAATAGATACTCAAAATGCTGGGGAGAGGAATTTATCGCCAGAGTTATTATCGTATCGCCGCCCGAATAGTCGACCCCGATCGGCAACGGCATGTGGAAGACCGACGGCCCGATCGTCTGGTACTGGGTAACATCAAGGATCAACCGCCAGTTCGGCGCTTCATAGACTTTGCTCCACGTAATGTCGTAACGTGGAAACCCCATCCCGTATACCCACTCGTCGATGAACCAATCGTAGTTACCGCCCAGTAAGTTGTTCATCAAGGCATTCACGTCCTCGGTCGAGGAATTGCCGTAGGCAAATGAATCACGGTATGTATCCATGAAATTGAGCCAGGTAGCATCATCGCCGCACAGATATCTGATCATATGCAGTACCCAGGAAGCTTTATAATAGGTGTGCGACCACGTGAACAACAGACTCGGCGGCGGGTCATACATGGAGTGCGGGTTGGACAATTCGGCACCAATATAGACATTACGGCGTAGCTTCATCGTGTCGATGAATGCCTGATGTCCCTGGATGCGTCCCAGGTAGAGCGCGTCGCTGTATGTGGCAAATCCCTCATTGAGCCAGGCATTTTCCCAGCCGAAACAGGTAACCATATCACCCCACCACATGTGCGCTAATTCATGAGCAAAGCCGAAATGATCCGGCGGATAACCGGTAAGCCAATTACGGTTGATCGTCGCCAGTGTCTGGTGCTCCATGCCGCCGTAGTAGAAGCCAGAAATGAAATCCATACCGTAACGCTCAAACGGATATTCGCCGTACAAAGAATCGAAGAAGAACATCATGTCGTTCATCAAAGAAAATGCACTTGCTGTGTAGCTCGTGTCGAACGGCCAGACATAATAAAGCATTTCAATACTATCCGTGGGGGACGCGTGATACCAATCTGATATGGTCACATAGACACTCGCACCAAAATGAATCAGGTAGGGTGAAATCGGATACTCATGTTTCCAATGGTATGTGGAGTAGCCGCCCGAGGTCTGTTCTCCAAGGAATTCACCAGTGGCACATACCGTATATGAATCAGGTACCGTAATATAGAATTCTACTCCGTAATCCGCCTTATCCCACATCCGATCATAGCACGGCATCCACATTCTCGTGCAATACGGGCAACCCAGGGTATAAGCCATCGGAAGATAGGATTGCACCCAGATATAACCCATCTGACCTGACGTCGTGCCGCTGTAGCCAACCATGACGTCAAACGAATCATTCAAGCCGGCGGGCTGGGGTAAATTGACAAAAAGAGTTTCATCTATGTGATTGTAGGTTGCGGCTAACCCATTGACCTTGACCGAATCAACGTTCAGCCCAAACAGGTGCATATCTATGAACGTCAAGTTACTCTCGCTGCTACGTGCGGACATAGTTACCGCTCCTTCGAGATACCGTGATGTCATTGGGATGTCAAGGTCGATAAGGTAGTGCAACACATCATAGGAATGGGTGGACTCGGCCCTGACGACTTCCGGATGGCAGACGAACTTACATTCCCTTCCAAGAAACGAATTTGATAACAAAAACAATGCTAATATCGTCATAACTCCTCCTTACAATGATTA
The DNA here is from genome assembly GCA_020343595.1 of Caldifarciminota bacterium. Classification (GTDB taxonomy): domain Bacteria; phylum Hydrothermota; class Tepidihabitantia; order SM23-42; family SM23-42; genus SM23-42. The sequence continues at coordinate 1,109,366 of CP070802.1, forward strand.
TAGGGGGGAGGGGCATGATGTCAATCATTAGAAAATGGTCCGACGTTAAACGGTTACGATACCCGTTTCGTTCACAAAGGTAACGTCCCACGGTATAAAATTGAAGGATAATGTCTACGGTTATTGGGTGTGGCTGCCTGTATGGTCATTTGTTGTTGTTCTACGGTTCGTAACCAAGTACCAAACCCAGTGACAATACTGGCTGCTACAACTTACAACTATGACTTAGTCCGAGAGTTATCAGTGTGTCATAAGTATGAGTTCGCGCAGAACCTCGGCAGCAGTTGAGCCCGAGGCATAGGGTGAAGCAGCAAGCGGATTGTATTCTACAATATCCGCGCCGATGATCTTTTTACCGCGGAATAACATGAGAGAATCGATTAGTTCCTGGTAATTTATACCACCCGGCTCAGGTGTCGACACCGCCGGCACGGCAGATGGATCGAGAACATCGATGTCGATCGATATATAAATCGGTTCGCTAACCTTGTTGATAACTTGTGAC
>CP070802.1:1109970-1140927 GCA_020343595.1 Caldifarciminota bacterium
ATACGCAATACGAACACGATTAACGGTCTTGTATTAAATTCGCAATGATATTCTGTCGTTATCTTAGATGTTTCCGGCGCGCAAAGACGTACGAAAGTTCGGCGCCGAAGAGAAAGATGTATGCAGAATAATACAACCATAAGAACAGAATTATGATCGCCGAAAGCGATCCGTATAGTTTTGAATAATCGACGACCCTGAGAATATATAATGAAAAGAGATATTTTGCTATTTCCCAGAACACTCCGGTAAACACAGCACCGAAGTATGCTTCTCTCCAGCGCACCCGGCGGTTTGGAAAGATCTTGAAGATCAAGCCGAAGAGCACGATGCTTCCCACGAAACTTATTTCGGGAAGGAACCTCGCGATGCCTGATGCCCCAACTGCACTTCCCCACAGGGTAATGCCGAAGGATGCAAACAGCCCGATGAAGACGATAAATGACGACCCGATGGTTATAGCGCTCTTACGGAAAAAAGGTCTGTCCCTTTTGACCTTCCATATGACGTTCAAAGTCGATTCAATCGCTCTGAATATGCTGGCTGATGCCCACATGAAGCCGATGAAACCGATGACCGCAATGGCTATTGATGTTTGCCTGATAGCAGTAATGTTCCTTACTATTTCATCGATGCCGGCAGGAAAGACCTGTTTTATTACCGGCATGATCTTGTCGATTATGCCTTCGGACGAACCGAGAATGAAGAGCGACAAGGACAGTAGACCGAGGAGGAGAGGAAAGAGGCTGAATGTTGTCGCGTGAACCAGTGCGGACGCGAGTAGGGGGCAGCGGTCGCTATTGAATTTCTTGAATGCCCTGCCAAATATCCAGAAGAATTTCTTCATCGAAGAACGCCTCGTTCGGAGAGGTTACTGAAGACCATCTCACCACCGACCATGACCGCTTCGACTTTCAGATCGGCATAATTTCGAGCTTTGAGAGGATTCTCGTTCAAAATTGTCAGGTCGGCAAAGTATCCCCGCTCTAATTTGCCCTTCTTCTTTTCTTCAAAAGTTGCATAGGCACATGATTCCGTGTATAGAAAGAAGGCATGGTCTATGCTGAGACGTTCATCCTCACAAGGGTGATTGATTGCTCCTTGGATACCGTATAACGGTCCCAAAGGCATACAGTCGGAGCCGAACACAAGTTTTACGCGGTTGCGCACCAGCGATCCGAAGGGGTTCATCTTCTTGTATCTAGGTCCCAGGATCTTTTCATAGAACCCGCCTGACTGCTGCCATCGATGTACGAAATTCGGCTGCATCGATGCGATTATGTTCATCCTTCCCATCTTGGCAATGGCTTCACCATTGAGCACTTCGAGATGCTCTATGCGATGCCTCAGTGGATTTCCGCGAGCTGCGTTTTCCTTGATAATCCCAAGGACGATATCAGTTGTCCGGTCCCCGATCGAGTGCAGCATTAATTGAATTCCATTCGACTCCGCGGTATCTACGAACCACTTGAGTTTCTTGATTGGTATGAGCGCGTTGCCTCGTTTCGGCCTGTCCCTGTAGTGCTGCTTCAATGCAGCCGTGTGAGCACCGATGGAACCGTCGAGGAATATCTTCGTCCCGGCGAACCTCAGCCAGTCATCTCCGTATCCTGTTCGCAAGCCTATCCTCAACACGTGCTCGTGATGCTTCTCGGTCAGGTACACCGAGAACCTGATCTTCAATTCGTCTCTTTTTTTCTGAAGTACGCGAAAATAACTTGGTTTGGATATTTCGTGGACCGAAGTTATGCCGAGGCGCAAAGCCTTGTTCGTCGCGAGGTTCACTGCCTTCTCCATCATTGCATGGGTGGGTGGAAAGAAATCATTGAGGTTTAGCGCGGCGTCTTCGTAGAGAATTCCTCTCTTTCGATCGACGATCTTTCGGTTCCGGGGAATATGCCTCAATGCCGCCGTATTCACGACCGCATAGTGGCCGCAGATGCGCCTCATGATTATCGGTTTTTTCTTCGAAATTCTATCGAGTACTTGCCGGTTAAGGTTCCCAGGACTGTATTCACGCCATGCTGCTTCATCCCAGTTTGAGCCAAAGCTGATCTCTTTTTCAGCTAGGTCAGCGCGTACCTTCTCAAGACAATCTTTCAATGACTTGCAGTGACTGAGATCAAGACGCTGCATCTTGATGCCTTCGGCTACCAGGTGAGTGTGGGCATCGGTGAATCCCGGTATTGCATACTTGCCACGTAGATCAAATCGAGGATATTTTTTTGACCATGACCGTTTTTGAGTGCTTCTGTCCATGATAATGCCGTCCTCGACCAGCATTGCGCATGACTGGATTCTCCTGCCGGTAAAATCAACGGCACGTGCATTTTCGATTATGCATGAGCCCCTTCTATGTTTCTTGCTCTTCAAACTAACCGACCACTATTGGTTCTTCAGGGTAGGTGTATTCCAGGGGATGCGGTTTCAGTATTGCGCTTCCCAGGGTAATTGTGCCGACGCGCCCTGCAATGAGCGTACCGATTATTACAAGTTTACTGAGGGCTGATAGGTCAAACGAAAAACTGCAGAATGGATTGAGTGATGAACCCATAGAAAGCCCAACCGTGCCGAACGCCGAGAATACTTCGAAGAGAACCTTGAGCGGACTCTGTTTATCGATGAGCAGAATAAGAAGGAAGGCGACGACAATGGTTGAACCCGAAAGTAGGAAGATCAAAAAGGCACGGAATGCTTGTTCAATGGGAATTCTTTTCTTTAAAGCAATTACATCTTTGCCGTACCTGCCGAGCATCAGGTCTTTTGCCCATCTGAATAGCAGTACGAACGTCGTTGTCTTTATGCCTCCGCCCGTGCCTCCTGGAGATGCGCCGATAAACATGAACACCAATAGCAGCATGATGGTTATCGGCGAGAAAAGGGCTATGCTCATAGTATTGAAGCCGGCAGTCCTCGGGGTGACGGCGTGGAAGAAGGCGGTGAGCAATTTTTGATGGATGGGCAGTCCGGTGAGACCTCGGTCGTATTCGATGAAGAATATGAACGCTGTCCCGATCACGATGAGCGCAAGTGTCGCTCTCAGGACGATCGTCGTGTGGAGGGCAAGTCTTTTCTTCTCTCGTTTGACCAGAGTCGTATACAAATCCGATATCACAACGAAACCGATCCCGCCAAATATGAAAAGCAGCGATACAACCATTGGACCGGAAACCGATGAAGAAAACATCGCCATGTTCTCCGAGAAGGTGGAGAACCCGGCGTTGCAGAATGCTGAGACCGCGTGAAAGAAGGCGTGGCCGAGGGCGGCCGGCGCGCTGAATTTCTGAACAAAAGTGAAGTAGAGCAATGCGGTTCCGACGACTTCGACCACGATCGTGATCCTGAATACGCGCCATGCAAACCGCCGCAGATTCTCATAGGTGAGAAGATTGACCGATTCCTTGAAAAGTAGCCGGTCACGGAGGGATATCTTGCGCCCAATGAAAAAGAAAAATGTAGTTGAGAGTGTCATGTAACCCAGCCCGCCGATCTGGATCAGAGTAAGCAAGACGCATTTGCCAAAAAGAGTAAAATCCAGTGCCGTGTTCTTCACGATCAATCCAGTGACGCACAGCGCTGAGGATGCGGTGAAGAGAGAATCGATGAAACTGATGCCGCTTCGTGTAGAGGCGGGCAGCATGAGCAGCACTGTACCGACCGCGATTATGCCGAGATAACCGCCGATGAGGATTCTTGGTGCGTTTATTTCACGTTTGCCGAACATGTTATTCCAGAGGCAGCTGCTTGAATCTTTGGTGTTTAACCTTGATCTTTTTGGATGCCGCCTGGGCAAGCCGATTCGCCAGTTTGTTCTCTTCACGCGGTACCAACTTGAAGGCTACCCGTTCGATTCGCGCTTTTAGCCTATCTATTCTTTTTACGAGCAGTTTGATATGCGGAGATTTGATGCGGTAGTTGCCAGATAGTTGTTTGAAGACCAGTTCCGAGTCGAGCATGATAGTAGCCCGGCGAATCCCTGATTCTATCATCCACTTAAGTGCATGGATGACGGCTTCGTATTCGGCTACATTGTTGGTCGTGAGTCCGATATACTTTGATATTTCTGTGGAAGGGCTGTCATCACCCTCGCTGAAGGCGGCGACGCCTACTCCCGCGGGGCCGGGATTACCGCGCGACGAACCGTCGACAAATATCGAATAAGTAGGTTCTTTCTGCACAGCCATCCGCTGTTAATCTGAACTGGTATAAACAAGAATTCGACCACAGTTATCGCACAACAATATTCTGTTGCGTTTTTTGAGTTCGTTGAGAAACTGATGTGTGAGGTTAGCGTAGCACCCGGTGCAGGTGTTGTCAACAATGGCACATACGGTTTTGTCCCGAACTTCTGCAATGCGTTTGTACAAGGTCCTTACGTCGTCGGGAAGCTTGGTAAGATTGTCCATGAGATTTGCTTCGGCTGATTTCTGCTGTTCGGTCAGTGATTCTCTTCTATTCTCCAACTCGGTGATTTTTGACCTGGTCGAGTCGGTGAATTCCTTAGTCTCGGCGCGAATTGCGTCTATTGAATTCTTCAGTTTCTCCTCTTCTTCCATGAAGCCAAGCATTTCATCTTCGATTTCCTTGTTTCTCTTTTTCAGAAAATCAACTTCGTTGAGTATGGCGCGGTACTCTTCATTCGTCTTCACCGCAAAAGTCTGAGTATTCAGTTTTTCCATTTTCTCTTCGTTGTCGGCTATCTCTATCTCTTTGAGTTTGTAAGTTTTCTTCAGGTCAATAATTCTGGCTTCGGCTGTCTTCAATTCTTCTTCTCGTATCTTTATCTGCTTCTCCAGCTTTGCTATCTCTTGGGGAATTTGTGTTAATTGTGTTTTAGCATCTGCCACTTCATCGCTGAGACTTTGGATCTTTAACAGGAGATCCAGTGTGCTTTCCATGACGGCCTTTCATTCAGCGATTCTGAGCACGACGAGTGTCTCGAATTATGTGGAATGGGCGGTACCCGACTTGAACGGGTGACCTCCTGCATGTCAAGCAGACGCTCTAACCAAGGCTGAGCTAACCGCCCACGTTCGTACATGGACAATTGTAGCGAGAATGGTTTTCAAGTCAAGGGTGGAAACGGAATACGCTGGTACCGTTAATCGTGTTCGTATTTCGTATTCGTTAAACACCATACAAAAAATCGCCGGTTTCGTTAGTATCGTTAATCTCGTTACTCTCGTTAATTCCGCTGAGTACTGTCATTGCGAGGGAGTGAAGCGACCGAAGCAATCTCGGTTGCGTGATGTTGAGATTGCCGCGTCGTCCGCCTAAGGCGGACTCCTCGCAATGACGGAGGGGCATTTTGTCATTGCGAGCGCAAGCGAAGCAATCTCAGGCAATTCGTTAATATCGTTAATACCGTTCCTTAACCTCTGACGTTCTCATCTTTTTAGGTTCCGTCGTTCTGAGCTTCCGAGGTTCTGCCGTTCCCGGCCTCTCAAAATAGCCGACAGTTCCCCCTTGACAAATTCTCCATTGTGGTTATAATAGCTTTGTGACTCTATATATAGTGTCTTTGGGGGTAATTAATGAAATGTCCGAGATGCGGCAAAGACAGTGACCGCGTTCTCGAGACACGAACTTCTCAAGCAGGGTCGGTCGTGCGGAGGAGAAGAGAATGCACAAAATGCCATTTCCGGTTTACAACATATGAAACGGTTGAAAGGGTGCCCCTCGTCGTGATCAAACGTGACCGAACAAGGGAGCCCTACGATCGTGCCAAACTACTGAATGGCGTAGCGACCGCCTGCCGCAAGAGACCTGTAGCTGCAGAAAGAATTGAATCTATAGTAAATGAAATCGAAGATATTTTATCTGACCGATATCAGACGGAGATACGTTCGTCTGACATAGGCAGAATGATCTTGGATCGATTGCTGGATATTGACGAGGTTAGTTATGTTCGTTTCGCCTCGGTCTACCGAAAATTCACCAACATCGACAAATTTGCCAACGAGTTGAAGCGGATCAAAAAGGAGCGAAGATGGAGGAAAAAACAACGGTAAGAATCGGTATCTCTGAAGAGATTCCACGAGAGAACATTTTTCAATCTGTAAAAAAAAGAGATGGGAAAGTAGTCACCTTCGACAAATCTAAGATTTCCAATGCAATATACCTTGCGGCAAAGGCCGTGGGTGGGGAAGACAATACTTTGGCCGACAAGTTGGCTAATGAGGTGATTCTTTTTTTATACACGAGGAAAGGCAGCGCCACGCCCGAAGTCGAAGAAATTCAGGATGCGGTAGAGAAGGTATTGATCGAAAATGGACACGCGCGCACCGCAAAAGCCTACATTCTGTACCGCAAGCAAAGAGAAATACTCCGCAAAAAGAAATTGCTGCTGAGCAAACCGGAAGAAAGGGAAACAACTGATTACGCGTTGTTTGTCCGCACTTCGGATGATGATTTTGTAGCATGGGATCGTGAGCGTATCATAAGAGCGCTGGAAAATGAAACCGGGCTCGAGCGAAATTTAGCCGAAAAGATTTCCGAAGAAACCGAAGAAACCATACTAAATTCAAATGTCCATCTAGTGAGTTCTTCACTCATCCGTGAAATCGTCAACGTTAAGCTCATCGAGCATGGACTGGAGCATTCCAGACTACGCCATATGCGTCTTGGCATACCGTTGTACGATGCTGACAAGATAATCTTGTTTGCAAACCGCGAGAATGCCAATATACCGCACAATCCAGAGGCGACCAACATGACCATCGCAGAAACGGTCAAAAAACAGTACATGCTCTCTGAAGTATTCAGTCGAGACGTGGCCGATGCCCACATACGCGGCGACATTCATCTCCACGACCTTGGCTTTGGTGACCGTCCGTACTGTTCGGGTCAATCACTGGAATACGTTAAGAAATTCGGTCTGAATCTGCCGAACGCCTTATCGATCGCCCGACCGGCAAGACATCCGGATACAATGCTTGCCCACATGGTAAAATTCTCTGCGGCGCTGCAGGGGCATTTTGCCGGCGCAATCGGCTGGGATGCCGTAAATATTTTCTTCGCTCCTTTTTTAACCGGTATGTCAGACCGCGATATTCACCAACTTGCGCAGATGATGATCTTCGAATATTCACAGCAATCAGTGGCCCGCGGTGGTCAAGCGATATTCTCTGATCTGAATCTATACTGGGAGATCCCGAAGCATTTCCGTGATGTACCGGCTATCGGCCCAGGTGGCGAATACACCGGCAAAAAATACGGAGATTATGCGGAGGATGCACAGAAATTCGTCTGGGCGTTATTCGATGTATATATGGATGGTGACGGAACAGGCCGCCCGTTCTTCTTCCCGAAACCACTGGTACACATCACCGAAGATTTCTTCACGACCCCTGGCTACGAGGATTTCCTAAATCATATTTCCGATGTTTCATCGAAACGAGGCAATACTTACTACGTTTTCGACCGCGGACAGACCGCGAAGATATCTGAATGTTGCCGGCTTTCCTTTAAGCTTGAAGAAAGTGATCTGAAGGATGCACATACACCGTGGAAAATGCGTTACACCGCCTTGCAGAACGTCACCCTCAATCTCCCACGGGCTGCCCTGCTGGCAAATGGAAGTGATCAACAACTGTACAAGCAGCTAGATGAATTACTGCAGCTCGTCGTAAAAGCACACGTTCAGAAAAAGATATTCATAGAAAAACTCATTTCTCTGAAGCAAGAAGGCCCGCTCGCCCTTCTGACCATGGAGCGTGATGGGGAGCCTTACTTGAGACTCTACCGCGCAACGTTCCTCGTTGGTCTGCTTGGACTGAACGAACTCGTCCAATATCACACTGGTAGGGAAATGCACGAAGATGAGGGAGCTTTCCGTTTTGGACTGAAGGTCCTTTCTTATCTATATTTGCGGATCAGAGAATTATCAAAGACTCACAACATCAGGTTGGTAATGGAGCAGACACCCGCTGAATCTGCTGCCCACCGCCTTGCCCGACTCGATCTCGAGCACTTCACAGACCAGGCCTCAGGCATCGTCAAGGGTGACGCAGCGAGCAATTCGGTATATTATACGAATTCTACCTACTTGAATGTCGGTACGACGATAGATCCGATTACGAGGGTACAACTCGAGGGAAAATTCCACGACCTGATCGAAGCGGGTGCTCTGACCCATATCTGGCTCGGTGAAACGCAGCCACCCAAGGAATCAGTGGCGAACTTTGTGGTTAAAACCTTCCGCAACTCACGCAACGCCCAAATCGCTTTCTCTCCTGAATTCACGACCTGTAACAACTGCTTCAAAACAACACGAGGACTGCAACACCAGTGCCCGCACTGCAGAAGCGAAAATGTCGATCACATTACTCGCGTAACTGGGTACTTCACAAAAGTATCGGGATGGAACAAAGGAAAAAAGGCTGAGTTGAAGGACCGTTACCGTTCGAAACTCTGAACACAATTCAAAGGGGCATCGGGACGTACCCTGATGCCCCTTCTTCTTTTAGATAATAAGAGCCAGCAGGGACTACACGCCTATGATACGCGCCGAGTCAATTTTTAAACAATTAATAAAACTCGCCTGGCCGATCGTGCTCGCCTTCATGATGCAGACGAGCTACAACCTTGTTGATATATTCTGGGTTGGCAAACTTGGTGCAACTGCCATTGCCGCTGTGTCACTCGCCGGTAATTTCTTCTATGTTATCCTCGCTCTCGGACAGGTCATCGGCTCCGGAACCGTAGCACTCGTCGCTCACTCGTTTGGCGCCCGACTGTTCGACCGGGCCAATAGTATTGCCAAGCAATCGTTAATCCTGGCATTCATCGTAGCCCTCAGCATCGGCGTAATCGGATTTGTCTTCTCAAAACAGATAATGTACTTCCTCGGCGGACGCGATACGGTCCTCATATTGAGTGGCGAGTATCTCCGGATCATATCCATTGGTTTTTTCTTTCAGTTGTTATCATTCAGCATCAACTATATCTTCCGGGGCGCCGGCGATATGAAGATACCAATGGTCATCATGCTGATCGCCACCGCACTCAACCTAATCCTCGACCCTCTTCTGATCCTCGGCATAGGTTTCTTTCCACGTCTCGAAGTACAAGGCGCTGCTGTCGCGACAACGATCGCGAAATTCATTAGTTTTGTCGTTGGGTTCCTCATTCTTCTCAGAGGACGTTCAGGTATCAAAATCAGTTTCACCACCCCCTGGCAACTCCAGGCGATCATCGTGAAAAAGATCTTCAGCGTCGGTATTCCGGTAGGAATTTCATACGGGCTGATGGCATCGAGCATCATGGTCGTGTTCGGCATCGTCGCCGCCTTCAGTGACCATGCTCTCGCCGCGCTGGGCATCGGAACCCGGATATTTCAGTTTGCCGGCTTGCCGGTCGTCGGTATCGGAATCGCAACAACGACCCTGGTCGGCCAGAACCTCGGTGCGCGTGATGAAAAGGGCGCAAGAAATGCGGGGAACACTGCTCTGGCTCTGAGTGTGGTGATTATGATTCTTTTCAGCATACTGTTCATCACTAACCCGAGACCTCTGATCGCGTTGTTCACTTCGAATGCGCAAACCATCGCCTATGGGATCGAATTCATCAATATTGTTGTCTTCTATCTGGTCTTCGTAGGTATCACAACGAGTTTGACCGGGGTATTCCGCGGTGCCGGCTACACCATACCACCGATGATCGCGGGAATTCTGAAAGTCTCCCTCCTCTACACATTGGCAATCTTCCTTTCACGAACACTGCACATCGGAGTGAGTGGCGTTTGGTGGGCGATGCTGATTGGTTATGGTATCGAAAGTGTTATAATGCTATTGTGGTACAAAACAGGAAGTTGGCGTAAGAGAGGATTGGCACTGTTGAAGGGGCTCACACCAACAGGTACGACGACATCAAAATAGATTGACGGCAAGCAGGCCAACGGCTACACCAAGAACCGCACCGCCAAGCACGTCGGTAGGATAATGCTTCCCCAAATATATTCTCGAGAAACCGACGACGGTTGCGTATATGAACATGGGAATTCGCAACCTGGGATTGTGGTCAGAATAGATCACGGCCTGTGTGAATGCAAAGGTCGTGTGACCAGATGGAAATGATGAATCTATTCGCTCGGTATCTCCATCCGGGCGCTCACGATTTATCAACAACTTTAGTGACAACACGGTTGCAGCATCCCCAACAAAACCGGCAAACCCTCTCCTCGCAATATCCTTCTTGTCATATAAGTATAGAGCTACGGGCGGGAGAGCATCCAATACCGGGTACGAAGCTATCTCTATCCCGCGCATGAAATATGTCATGGGTTGCGATTGCCAATCCTGACTTATGGTCTCATAAATACTCTGTTCACAACCGCCCAGCGCCTGGGAGCATAAAAATAACAGTAGCATCCCTTGATTCTATAACAATATCATCACATGTCAAGAACGCGGACTGAGCACTGATACGCTGGAACAGCAGAAGCTATGAACAATGGAACAATCGAAGTTAGAAAGATGGGAACATCGGAAGCTGGGAACAACGGAACATCGGAGATTGCTTCGGTCACTTCGCTCCCTCGCAATGACAAAACGCTCCCTCCCGTCATTGCGAGTCACGCGCAGCGGGACGTGGCAATCTCAACAATCGAACGAGGTAACGATACTAACGGTATCAACGACGCTGGCGATTTTCATATGGTATCTCACGAATACGAAATACGAACACGAGAAACGGTCTTTCGTTAATTCTGCATTTCGAAATCTGTCTTAGTGCATGGTTCGCTTGTGTCCCTTGACACTCCGTGAATTTGCTATATAATACCCGCGACTAGACCATAAGGAGGTCATGAAATGCCGTGTGGACGAAAGAGAAAAAGAAAGAAGATTAAGAAACATAAGCTAAAAAAGAGACGAAAAAGGGATCGCCACAAGAAGAAGTTGAGATAGCCTAAGACAGGGATAGTATCTCTGTTCCCGCGTCGGTATTCTCTTTCAAGAGAATACCGCGCTTTGAGTACTCAATAAATTCCAGAAACTCGTGCGCCTGGCACGAGTTTCTCTTTTCAAGAATCTCCTTGCACTGAGTAAGGGTCTTTCCCGACCGATACAGTAATCTCAATATATCCTTAATCTCCTCAATTTCCTCCCACGAAAACAAATTACGAAGCAGACCGGTTGTGTTGAGTCCACAAACTCTCGCGATATTTCCGCTGGCAAGAAGAAAAGGTGGCAGATCCTTGTTCAGATACGATTTTGCACCGAGCATCGCATATTTACCGACGCGGCAGAACTGGTGGATGCCGGTGTGGCCACCGATGTATGCGTGATCACCGACTTCCACATGGCCGCCAAGCTGTGCAATACTTGACACGACAACACCGTTTCCGATCACGTTGTTGTGAGCAATGTGAACATAGGTCATTATGAAGTTATTGTTGCCGATCACGGTTTTGCTACCTTCGCCGGTCGCCCGTGAGATAGTTGCATATTCCCTGATCAGATTGTTATCACCAATTACGCAATATGAACGCTCATCTTTGAAATGGTAGTCCTGAGGATCGACCCCGATCTGAACACCAGCGCTTATGGTATTGTTTTTTCCGATAACCGAACCGCTTCTGATAATCACGTGACTACCGATCCGGGTCCGGCGTCCAATCACAACATTGTCTTCGATAACCGAATACGGACCGATGACCACGGATGCATCTATCTCTGCCTTGCTACTGACCTGGAGATCCACCAATTACTCCTTTATTCCTGCGAGTATCGTTGCCTCGCAGACAACTGAATCATTCACCGTTGCAGTACCAGTTATTTTTACTATTTTCCCCCGATCCTGAAGCAATCTGGCCTCAAGAATAAGTGTATCGCCAGGTTTGACGATCTTCCTGAATCTCACCCGGTCGATCGCCATGAATAGAGGAATTGCGTTCCTGCGGTTGCGCAAGAGCATCACTCCTCCCGCCTGTGCGATTGCTTCAACCATGAGAACGCCTGGCATTATCGGCTCGCCGGGGAAATGCCCGGTGAAGAAATACTCATCGTCTCTGATCAATCTCTTCGCCAGGATCCTCTCGTCCGAGACTTCCAATACTTCGTCGACGAACAAGAACGGTGGACGGTGTGGTAAGATCTTCTTTATCTCTTCAATATTCATCATTGCCTACTCCTCAATCTTATATGAATATTCTACGAACTGATATTCTTGTAGTCCCGCAACAATTCAACTTCGCGCTGACTGCATCCACACCTGCCTATTTGCAGGCCGGCGCGGTGATGACCATGGCAGTCAGAACCCCCCGTCATAAGAAGACCGTTATTTGAAGCCATTTCGTAAAGTTCCTGCTGGCATGTCAAAGAATGGTCAGGATGCCAAACCTCAATACCAACTGCACCGTCCTCTATGAGATGGTCGATGAGATCTCCATTGCCATATATCCCTGGATGGGCGATGACCGCAATACCATTCCACTCGCTGATCCTTTTTAGAAGATCCTTCGGCGCGACGCTCATTTTGGGTTCATAATATGGAGAATGGTAGCTCAAAAAACGTACGAATGCTTCCCTGACCGATTGAACATATCCACTTTCACGCAAAGCCTCCGCGATGTGGGGTCTACCCAGTGCGCTGTTCTTAGCCAGTTCCTTCATCCGATCGAAGTCGAGCTTTATACCGTCGTGTGAAAGTCTTTCGACGATCTTTTTTGCCCTTCTTACACGGTGCTCACGTAGAGTCTCGAGGTATCCAAGTAGATCACCATTGTCAAGCTCTATGTAGTACGCAAGAATATGTATATCGAGTAAACCGATATTTGAACTCAATTCGACGGACGGTATGATATTCATTCCCATATCGCCGCTATCCTTCAACTCATCAAATGCCATCAAGGAATCATGGTCAGTAATAGCAATAGTCTTCAGCCCGATTTCGTTACAATATTGCACGATCTCAGCAGGTGAAAGTAAACCATCCGAGCAATTTGAATGTATGTGAAGATCTGCGTACTTCTGGTTTCCGAAATTGGGCGAGCTCAAGATTCCTTTATCAAGAGACCGAGATCCTGTACCGTATCATCGATTATCTTAACGCCGACCATCTCTCTTTTTAGAAGAAAACCCTCGAGCAAGGCATTGTCACAGATCGCGTTTATTGTCCTGGGATTACCCTTCGAATAGAAGTATATCGCCTTTAGCGCCTCATCATCAAACAGATTGCGAACGCCGCCTGCAACCCGGAGTCGATGTAGTATGTAATCATATGTCGCCTTTTCATCAAGGGTTTCGAGCACGCAACGGATCGCAATGCGCTGATAGAGTGGCGGATCCAGTTTCAGATGTTCTTCGGTCTCAGGTAGCCCGAAAAGGATGAAGTTTAGTAACTTACCCCGGTCTGATTCCAGATTCAGTAGACCGCGAATTTCTTCCATTATCTCTTTGCTGCGCAGCATATTGGCCTCGTCGATCAGTATGACCACCTTCTTCTTCCTCTTCGCGAAATCGAGAAGACGATGGTATACCGCAGTGATTATCTCGATCTTGTCATCCGAATCATCACCGGCCTCCAGCATTAATGAAATCTTCTTCAAAAACCACAGGGACGTGATTTCCGAATGTATGATGACGAGGAGCGTTGCCTCAACCTGCTGGTCGATCAACTGATCTAACAAACGCCGGGATAGCGTGGTTTTGCCGGTGCCGATAGCACCAACCAAGAGAGCAAGACCTTTTTCGGTGTCAACAGCATGAGACAGTTTAAGCAGTGCCTTCGAGTGATGCGGTGAGTCATAATAGAACTTCTCATCAGCCGCAAAGCTGAAAGGATGTTCTCTTAGATTGTAGAATGTTTCGTAACCCATGAGATTATCACAGGTACGTAATCTTTGACTTTCTGTCTACTTTCTGTTCTATTGGAGCACTTTTATCCGACAAATTGCCTCCTGACGCACCCTTGCGCCTTTTCTCTAACTCATCAGTGGCCTTTTGCTTTAGTTGAAGGATCTTCTCGTTAAGAGCCGGGACTTTTTTGTCTATGTTGTAGGCATTAACATAAGACTTGAGAGCACTTCTGAGATCGTTCTTCTTTTCGTAACAGTTCCCTAATAGAAAATGAATCCCGAAATATTCCTTCGCATCATGACCTTCGATCTGCAGACTCTCACTTAAAATCCTGATGGCATCATCCACCTTGTCATAATCAAGATAACTAGCCCCGATCATCTCAAGAGCCTTCAGTTTCAGCTTTTCATCCTTTGCTGCGATCTCCAACTCCTCAACTGCTTCCTGATACAGACCCATACCCTTATAAGCAACACCGAGATCATAGTGCGAAGTGTAATCTCCTTCGCCGATGGATTCGAACACTTCGCGACGGAATTCAGACACCAACTCCTCAATGCTCTGCATTGCCCGGGCTTTTGCTTCGCTTTGTTCAATCCTCAGAACCTCACCGAGGTCGACGACACTTGCTGCTTTTTCAGAAGCTGGAGCTGGACCAACAGGTCCGACCCTCTCCTTGGCCACTGCATTGTCCGGGTCGATACGCATAATGTCACGGTAAACCTTCTTTGCCTCGCTTTTCGCCTCACGGCGGTTCAGTGCCTCGGCTAGTTCAAGCATGAATGACACCTGTTGATCTTTATCACTTCTCATTCGCGCGATCTCAACGAGGTGTTGCCGAGATTTCAAATCGAATGGCCTCAGCTCGGCGATCTTCTTGTTCAAACTAAACGCCTTGTCATAGTCCTTACCCCGCCATGACGCGTTCTCGGCATCACGGAAGCAATCTATTGCTTCTTCTGTTGAGTCGAGTTTCAAGTACAGTTCACCCAATTCTATGGTCTTGTCGATCTCAGATAGTTTCTCGACGATCTCAACACCGGCGGATGAACTGCGCTTTTCATCCTTGAGCAACTCGGCAACTTCTGGCGAAACTATGTCTTCGATTGAAATATCGTCCTTGGATCGAGGATCTTTCTCGACGGGCTTGATCTCCTCGAGCTGCACCGGCTCCTCAACCTCCGGTATGGTTTCCTCTATCTTCTCCTCAACCGTAACCTCCGGCTCGTCCGGCACCGCATCCGGAGGCGATTCGGTTTTGATCCTTTCTTCAAGCACCGTCTCTTTGAATTTTTCGTGTTTCGTTTCGATCTCTTTTGCCTCTTCCAGCAGTTCACTCCCGCGGTCTTTCTTACCAACCTGTTCGTATATCGCAGAAATTGTCTTGAGGATTCGGGCATTGTTCGGAACGAGTTCTCTGATCATGTCGTATGTCTTCAAAGCCGTATCAAGATCATTCGCCCGGCGTTTTCGGTCTGCGTATTCGAGCAGGTAGTTCGCGGCCTCTCCGCGTTGATCGAGTTCCTTGTGCAATTCTCCCAGCAATCCGTATGTCTCGGTTCGGTTCTTGTCGAATCTCAAGATCTTCTTGCAGAGAGCAATTGCATTGGGGAAGTATGTTTCTTCCTTGAACGCTCGAGCACCTTTCTCGTAGGCATTGAGCGCGTTTTTCTGCTGATTTACCTTTAGATACAGATCCCCTAACTTGTTGTACAAGGAGCCTTCATTCGGGAATTCTGAAATAGCGCTCTCGAGCTCTTCAATGGCTTCATTGAATGAGCCTTTCGCCTCTAACTCGGCAATTTTTCTTTTAAGTTCAGCTAGCTCCGCCATTACTCGAATTTCAAACCCAAGTTACTTACCACCCTTTCGATCAACATTTCATCAATCTGCTGCTTACTCTGCAAATAGCCTTCCAACAACGCGTTGTCACATATGATATTAACTAACCGCGGTCGACCCTCGGAGTACCGGCAGATCAGATCGATTGCCCGTGCACTAAAGATCTCATCCTCATTGCCTGCGACGTTTAGACGATGGGCAATATACGATCTTACCGTATCGCTACCCATCGATTTCAATCTGATCTTCACCGCTACGCGCTGATAAAGAGCGCGATTAGTAGAGAGGAAAGTCTCCAGATCGGGTAAGCCGCTGAGAATGAATGACAGCAATCTAGTATCTCCAATTTCAAGATTTAAAAGACCTCTTATTTCTTCAAGGACACTGGGATTATCGATCTTGTTCGCCTCATCGATGATGATCACTGTCTTTTCATTGCGATGGTATATCTCATTGAGCCGCTGTGAGATCCGTGCGATTATTTCGGTGGTCGAATCGCTTAAGTCGCGCAGCCCGAGGAGATTCGCAATTCTTGTATAGAGCCAGGCCGGAGAAAATTCAGAGTGAGTCAATACGATCAACCCGATCTGGAAATTGCCCATAGTGTACAACTCATTCAGGATCTTACGTGAAAGCGTTGTCTTACCTGTTCCAATATCTCCCAGGAGTACGGCCAGCCCGCGCGCGCCCCTGGCTGCATGCAGCAAATACTCACGCGCCAGTGCATGTTGCGGCGAGTTGAAATAGAACTTGGGATCAGGATGGTTCGCAAATGGTTCCAACTTGAATTGGTAAAACTCTTGGTATCCCATTAGCCTCCTAATGGATTAAAGAAACGAGATATTCTCGCCTCTTTGCTCATACGGTTCTTCTTCCTCGGGTTCGGGTGCCGGCTTCTCATCATAGGTCTCATGTGGAACCTCGGCAGGCTCTGGCTCCTGCGGTTTGACTATCTCAGGTTCCTCAACCTTTTCCTCAGTCTTTTCAACAGGCTTCTCTTCACGTGCAGGCTTGATCTTGGGCGCACTCTTGCTGACAACACTCGTTCCTCCGAGGAGTTCATACATTTCGCTCACGTCTTTGTACTCAGGATCGGTGGACATTATGTGTTCAATCTCCCTCAGGGCATTGTCAAAATCGCCCATTCCCTGATAAGCAGACGCAAGTAAATAACGCAATTCGATCTTTTCATCCTGCGGTATATCCTCGAGAAGAATGGCCGGTCCCACCGTCTTTATCGCTTCGCTGTACTTACCGAGTTTAATCATCGCCGCCCCGGTAAGTTCCAGAGAAAGCGGCCAGGTGTGCTTGTTTATCTTCAATTCATGGGCATGAGTCAGCGCTGTCTCATAAAGTTCAGCATCAAATGCCTGCCGCGCCAATTCCAACCGTTTGTCCACGTCCTCTTCGTCCCATCTGATATTTCCACGGAACTCGTCGAATTCCGAAGCCACTTCGAAACTCGGTGCTGGCGGCGCCTCCATTTCTTTGAGCAAGAATTCAATGTCGGCTATCTGTCCTTCAAGGGTTTGAGGTTCCTCGATCTCCTTTTCAACTGGTTCCGTACCCTTATCCTTTTGTGCCCGGTCAACATAATTTTCTACCTCGCGGATGAGATCATCGAAAATACCCTCGGCAGGCGTGGTCGTGTCGGCGACCGATTCGTCCTGCAACCCTGCCTCGGTGTACGCCGGTTCTTCCACGGCAGCCTGCTCTGACTGTTCGACAGCTTCTGTTCCTTCTTCTGCGGCTTCTGTTAATATGTCTTCCCCCTCGACTGACCGCGCCGTTAATTCGGCGCGCTCCTGACCTTCAGCGACAACTTCGCCGACACTCTCCGCAGCAGGAACTTCAACGCTTTCCTCGGCAGGTGCCTCGGCTGGCTTCTCAGGTTCTTCAGACAGATCGATTACCCTCTCCTGGATCTTCTCTTGGGGGGCCGTACCGGTCAGCGCCTGCAGTTCCCTTAGTTTGTCAAACGCCGATTCATTGCCAGGATCGATCTCGACGATACGGTTGAGTACCTTTATCGCTTCCAGAGGTTCGCCTTGTTCGACAAGATCACTCACTGCGCGATTGAACTCAACGAGTGCCTCATCCTTAGAGCCGATTTCATAGAGAAGATTACCCAGTTCAACCCTGCTCTTTGGGTCCAATCCCTCATCACCACCGTCGGTTTGAGGAAGCAATCGGCTTATTTCCTTCAGGGCTCCCTGATCATTCTTCTCGGTGGCTACCGATTTCAGACGATTCAGTTCCTCTTCGGCCTGATCACCACGGTTCATTGCGATCAGGATTCGAACATAAGATAATCCCAACTGTAAATTCTCGGGCTGCAGCTCGACGATCTTACGCAACCCGCTAATAAATGTGGTTTCGTCCTTGTTATCGATCGACCGCGAACATAGATCGATCATTTTCTGAATTCCCTGGTTGGGAAGTCCTGCCTGCCTATATAACTGCGCCAGATGAACATATCGGTCGCTATTCGTACGCTCGATCTTGGCTACTTTCTCATGACATATAATCGCTTCGAGCAGTTGATCGTTCTCACCGTAGATCGCCGCAGCCTGTTCGTAGCGTGTCACAGCTTCACTCCTCTTACCCATACGCTGGGCAAGATCGCCAGATAATTCCAATGCCAATGCCGAGTTCGGGTTTTCATGCAGGGCGCGGCGCAAAAGAACCTGCGCTTTTTCGAGCTGTCCCTCCTGCATGTAGCTCCTACTCTTTTCCAGGAAATCAATGTCCATTAACAGCCTTCATCGAAATTATAATTGTTTTCAAAAAGTTGTCAAGAATATTTTCTCGATTTCTCTAAACATTTTCTCTTCTTGCTTGGTCAGAGACTCGATTGTAGTATTCATCGACGTGTTGAATTCTTCGTCGGTTATCGATTTGAGATTTATGAGCACATTGAGGCGTGCGCCGATGAACCCGCTGTGCAGGGCGTGAAGCGCAACACCAACGTCAGAGATCGCACTCTTCAGACCCTTCTGGGCCAGTGTTTTAGCGTACGGATAAACCAGTAAAACCTTCTTGCATACCTCGAGCGGAACCTGGGCGGCATTCTTCAAACCATCCTGTATCGCAGTCTCCTTTGCTTTCTTTTCCTCAGGTGACTCTTCTGGTAGCTTGAATGCAGTCATGACGTCATCGAAAGCCTGTTTGTCCTTATCGATGTATTTGTAGAAGTCGTACATTTCAAGTTTCAGATGACCATGGAAGTCCTTCAGTTCGGCATCCTTTGTTTTGCGCACTGTTATCCCGGTGACCATTGCCAGCAATCCGGCACCGAGAGCAGCCTCGAGCGCCGCCACGCTGCCGCCGCCTGGAGTTGGTTTGGACATCGCAAGGTCATTGAGGAACTCGAGTATCGATTGCTTTCCTGCCTTGCCTCGCAGCCGGTATTCAAGAATCTGGTCCTCGTTGAAACGATCGAGCTGGAGGTAGTATCTCGCCGTGTCAATCAAGGCCTGTTCAGGCACCAATCCGACGATCTCGGACTCCTTGATATGAACACCGTAGCGTTCCGCCTCACGGCGCGCCATTTCATATACCCTGAAGAGCGGTGTCTTTGTGTACTCGGTCATGTTTATCGAAACCTGAGCAACGCCTTCATTCTTGAGTTCAAACCCCAGCGCTTTGCAGTAACGGAACCCACCACTCATGAAACGTATGGCCTTGGCGATCTTCTGGGCGATCTCGACATCGGATGTATCCAGGTTAAGATTGAATGCAATTAGGGGAAAGCGAGCACCCACCACGGTGGCTCCGGCAGTAGGATGGATCTTCGCCTCGCCAAAATCCGGTTTGCGGTCGGGATTAGTCTCTATTTCATCGCGTATTCCTTCGAATTCACCCCTCCTGATGTTGGCGAGGTTCTGCCGGTCGGGCCGCGTCGCTGCGGCTTCATACAGGTAGATCGGGATCTTGAGTTCGTCGGCGATACGCTTCCCAAGGCGCTTGGCAAGTTCGACACACTCGCGGGTCGTTGCATTACTGATCGGCACAAACGGTATTACATCGGTAGCACCCATACGCGGATGTTCGCCTTTATGTTTTGTGAGATCGATCAACTCCGAAGCCTTTTTCGCGCCCTTGAAAGCGGCTTCGAGCACGGCTTCGGGTTCGCCGACGAACGTAACAACCGCCCGATTGTGGCTCGGGTCCATTTCACGGTCGAGCAGATCGACGCCAGCGCTTTCGATCTCGCTGATGATCTGATTCAGTTTTTCTTCATCACGACCTTCACTGAAATTCGGAATACATTCAATTATTTTTTCCATAAATTACCTTCCCTTTCTTAATAGTATAACTGACCATATCCTCCCCAAATTCATAGGGAATTTTTCTATAATTATCAACACCAAGTACGACCAGATCCGCCTGCTTTCCCGGTTCAATACTGCCGACACGGTCGAAGATGCCGAGTGCCTTAGCGCCATTCCTGGTCGCGCCGATCAAGGCTTCCTCAACATGCAGGCCGTAGGCAAGGCAGGCAAGTGCAATGATCTTGAGCATTGAATATATCATACAAGACCCGGGATTGAAATCACTTGCTATCGCAATATCCGATCGTGCCGACCGGAACGCCTGCATGTCCGGCTTGCCATTGAGCCTTAAGAACACAGAAGTACCGGGAAGCAAGGTGGGTATGACGCCGGATTTCTTCATCGCGGTGATATCTCGTTTTCTCGAAACGAGCAGATGATCTGCAGACGTGCATCCCAACCTGGCGGCAACGAGCGCTCCGCCTATGTTGGCAAATTCATCAGTATGGATCTTAAGCTTGAACCCCCAATCCTTAGCAGCCGACAATATCATTTCACTTTCTCTTCTACTGAAAGCGATGCGGTCACAAAATACATCGCAGAAATCAGCCAATTTATGCCTGGCAACGTACGGGATCATCTCATCGATCACCCGCTTTACGAAAAGATCTCTCTTCACCTTAGGAGGTACCGTGTGAACCAGAAATGTTGGGATGATCTCGACCGGCGCGCGTTTTTTCAAACGATTGATGACCCGTAGCATCTTATACTCTGTTTGCGGTCTCAAACCGTAGCCACTCTTGATCTCAACCGTGGTCGTACCGTGCCTCACGACCCTTCTTATCCGCAGCTCCCCTGCCTTATACAGTTGATCCTCGCTCGCTTTTGCAGTATGTTTCACGGTACTCGCAATTCCTCCTCCGGCTTTAGCTATTGTCTCGTACTTAACACCTTTAAGACGCAGGGCAAATTCATCCTCACGACTCCCCCCAAAAACCAGATGCGTATGAGAATCGACAAAACCGGGGCAGATGACGCATCCCCTGGCATCGATCATCCGGTACTCTCTCTTCGCGCGTAACCTACCGATCTTCTCAATGATGCCATTTCTCAAGAGGATCGAACGGTTCTTAACTACACCGAGCCCGCGTTTCATTGTAAGGATTTCAGTAGCATTTGAGAGCAAAATTGCCATCAAATATTGTACCCTATTTTCACTTTATGTCAATGATAAGACCAAAAACTCAGCATGTGGATGCTTCAATGGAAAGCTTAGACGGAAGTTCTTAACTGTATGATCTTGGCCCTGGCGAGCCTCGTTTTCATTCTTACTTGGGCGGTTCGCTCCTCCAGACAATCTTACCTTTCTTATTAACATAGGCACGGTTTCTTAATGTGTCGAGCACCATGGCTAAGCCGCCGGAAAAATGACTGACCAGTCCGAATTGTGCCGGGATAGTGGTCTTGCCTGATTTATCTATGTAACCCCATAGATCGTCAATCTTGACTGCTGCCAAACCTTCAAAGAAACCATAGGCAAGATCGAATCTTGGGTCTATTACAAAATCCCCGGCAGGATCTATGAATCCCCACTTCTCTCCGACTCGTACCGGAGCGAGGCTATCTGAGAAAGTGCCCGCGAAATCATACTGGAGATCAATGACAATATCACCATTCTTGCCAATAAAACCCCACTTCCCGTCTGTCAGAACCGGCGCGGTTCCTTCAGAAAACATACCCACGGCGTCGAATTTAGGTTCAATGATAACATCGCCTGCTTTGTCAACATAGCCCCAACCCGCACTATCGCGAAAAGCGGCCAGATCCTCGGAGAAGTTGAGGGGGATGTCAAATCTCGCCTCGATGACCATTTCACCTTTCTTGTTGATGCATCCCCATTTATCTTCGGTCCGGACCGCGGCAAGGCCCTCTGAAAATGAACGGACTGCAACATACTTCGGTTCGGCTACGAAATTGCCAAGCGTGTCAATGAACCCCCATTTCTGTCCAACCCTAACGTCTGCTATTCCTTCCGAAAAGAAACTGCTGTGGTCGAACTGGGGTTCAATGACGACTCTGCCTTTGGCATCTATATAACCCCACTTCCAATCCTTCTCAAATGCCACGCGGCCCTCAGAAAACCGACCGACCCGGTCAAGCTGAGGCTCTATAACGACCATGCCTTCGCTATCAATGTAGCCGATCTTCTGTTCAACCATTATCGGAAACAATTTTGAATCCTCATTTCCCGCAGGATTGCGGCATGAGAAAACCAGCAATAAAACAAAACTTAACGCGATTAATTTTTTCACGTGCACTCCTTTTTTAGAAATTGCTTGTTTAATATCTGTGCCAAACTGCTTTGACACTTGATGAATACCTAGATAAATAAATGAAGGTATGCAAACATCCGGATCAGCTGGTCAATGGTATCATGCTCACGCTACTTGCGAGCCACACAAATAAGCAGGTCGCTTTCTTTCTTGTTATACGGCTCGAATTTGTAGGAACCGTAGAATCTTATTTTCCTGTAGCCGGCAAGTTGAAGTAATTTGCTGTAGTCGTCTTTGAGCAGGATCTGCGCATAGTCGACCGACCAGACCTTGAGCTCCGGCTTCTGCTTATCATGGCGTATGTCTAGAATATTGTACCGCGCTCCGCGTTCGAGATAGTCGATCGCAAAGAGCCGTGTGAATTCTTTCATGCTCGAGTTCAGTATGAATCTTGGTTTCACCTTCCACTGCTTGTCAGTGGTGCCCTGAGTGATGATCAATATCCCATTTTCCCTCAGCACCCTCTGCATGCTCAAAAAGGCTCTGATGACCTCCTTCTTGTCCGGCATATGTAGTATCGAACTGGAAAGACAAGTGACGGCGTCAAATTTCCGTTTGAAGTTCTTATGTAAGGCACGGTAGTCGACCTTATGAAGTGGAATGTTCACGCCCAAGCTCTTCAAGTTCTTCCTTGCCCTGGTCAGCATCGATGCCGAGATGTCCGAACCTATCACCTCACAACCCAAGGAGTAGAAAAGGTGCATATCATGACCGGTACCGCACGCACAATCGAGTACCGAATGGATTTTGTTCTCGACAAAAACTTTCTGGAAAAAAACACGGTAGACCGGCTTGTGTTCGCCGAACTTGCCGTGGAACAAATCGTATCGTTCTGCAAAGCCCTGGTATGCGTCTTTAACCATTATTTCAGCTCCAGATTATATAACACTGATTTATGTGAAACCGAGTAAAATTGTCCAGAATATCGTATGTTTTAATGCCATGGCTATGAAACACTTCACTATTATATCCAAATTCGCACAAAAGTCAACCGGGTATTCCTGGGGTCAGATCTTGACTATTGACAATATTCGGTTTTTCGAAACACCGAGGTTAAACCTCAGAACAATCATCGCCGCTCGATACACGACAGCGCCAATGCCAAACCGGTGTTATAACCTTGACACACATCCTCATATGAAGATAATATTACTGTTTCGCAAGGGGGGTCATGAACACGTGTCGGTACAGCATCAGTGTATCGACGTTCATGCAATCAAACCTGGATGACCCCCAGTGAATCAAGGAGGCAATATGCGAAATATGTGGCACAAAGTACTGACGACTTTGATGGCATTCGCCATGCTTGGGGGGCTATATGCAGCCCAGCGCGTCGTCATGATGGAAGAAGCATACTGGAGCGGATGACCCACCTGCCCCTATGCCAGCAGTTTGCTGGATACGATAGCGATAATAGATTATCCTGACCAAACCGCGCTCGTCGAGTATCACTCGGCTATTGGAGATTTTGGTTTTTTGCAGGAAGCGCGCGATCGTGTGTATAATTACTACATCTTTTACGGATATCCGTCGCTTTTCGCCGACGGTGTTGACCTCTGGCCGATCAGTACATGGAGACCCTGGCTCACGAGCCGCATGGCTCAGCCCTCGCCGATCACGTTGAATATAACTGGTGGTTATGATCCGGGCACGAACAACGGTACAGTAACTGCATCGTTCCAGAACGACTCGGCCAATGCAATAACCGCCCGTGTCTACTTTGTGATCACCGAGGACAGCCTGTATCATCTCGATCCCAATGGCCATGAGTGGCATAATAAGCTGGCTCGTGACTTCCTGCCGGATGAAATTGGCGAAGTCGTCACGATCGATCCCGGGCAGACAGCCGACGTCACCCGACCATTCACGATCGACGCCTCCTGGGATGAAACCCGGTGTAACATTGTAACCTGGATCCAGGTCGACGCACCCTCGCGTGAGGGCCTTCAAGCCGGTAAGATCAAAGTAATGGACCTGGTCGGCATCGAAGAGATCGTAGTCAACAAAATAGAAAAATCTGTCGTCAGCCTCATCAACAATCCATGCTCTGCGGATAACGTTCGGTTCCTGATCGAATTACCCTTGGGGACAGCATACGAATTCGAAATTTTCGATGTTCTTGGACGAAACGTGAAAACTCTGAACGGTATGACTACTAGTGATCGTGAAATACTCCAGTTGGAGATGAACCATGCCGGCCGCAATCGTGTCAGCGCCGGCGTCTATCTGTATCGCTTTGTAAGTGAATCGGAAACAGCAACCGGTAAGATCATAATAAATTAAAACTGAATTACGGGGTCAGATCTTGACTATTGACAAAAATCTCTTTTTCGAAATAGCGAACTGGATTCATCTACGTAAGATCCGCCGTTCGCTACGTTGCCGACCGTTGAATAATTGTCGATAGTCAAGATCTGACCCCAATCACCCGCCTTGCAAAACAATTCTGTCAGTATATAATTAGCACAAACACATTTAAGGGAGGAATTCATGAAACACGTTGCACTCTTAGTATTGGTAGCGATCTTCTCGATCTCACCATTGCTTGCTCAAACTGGTGATGAAGCACCAGAAAGAACGCCAGTCCGCTCGGATGCCGAAGAATTGAAAAGCGCAAGCAGACTTCCTGATGCAGCAAACGACGCAAGGAAGGCTGGCGCTGAAGAAGACGAAATACAGAATGTGGTAAAAGATGTACAGGAAAAGAAACTTTCTCCGGAGGAAGGCGCGAATACCATGAGAATCATGGAAGAG
Organism: Caldifarciminota bacterium; assembly: GCA_020343595.1. Classification (GTDB taxonomy): domain Bacteria; phylum Hydrothermota; class Tepidihabitantia; order SM23-42; family SM23-42; genus SM23-42. The sequence goes on from CP070802.1 coordinate 1,134,973, forward strand.
AATTCTGCTGCTGGCATCTCGAATAAGGGAATATCAGATTATGTCGCCGAACAGAAATCAAAAGGTCTCCATGGTGAAGAACTAGGGCAAGCAGTAAGAACCGAATTGCAGGCCCGGCACCGGGTCAGGGTTGAGGAAGGCGAAGGAAAGACTGAACGCAAGGAAGAACGAGAAGGACAGGAAGCTGAGACAGAGAAGGAAGGAACTCAGAAAGTCAAGTCCGAAACCAAGGAAGGACAGAGTGAAGACCAGAGCCAGGAACAGAAAGGAACGATGAAAAAACAGAGCGAAGAACAGCCCTCATCAAAAGGTAAAGGCAAGGGAAAGTAGAGACGCCTTGGTCACGTAAAGCAAAGGAGCAATCATGAAAACAAAGATCTTTCTTATCGCCGTTGTAGCTGCCCTCGTTATCGTCAATTGCGCAACCGGAGAAGAAAAGGCATTTGACCAGAAAACGATAGAAACGGTTGCGAAAATCGCGGCAATGGTTGAGGTCGATGAGTTAGAGGCGCTGAAATTGCTTGAGACGGAGAAAATGAGTCTTGATAAGTACAAGGAGATCATCACCGCGATAACACTCGATGCCAAAGCCACGGAGAAGTTCGTCCAGATGAAAAAAGCTTTTCTGGAGCAATATCAGAAATAACCAACGAGAAGCCTACGCAGAAATCTCTATAAAGGGGAGGGTATTTACCTCCCCTTACTTTTTTTCTACCTCACTTCACTGATACTACAGACAACCCAATGCCGGCACTGATCATAATGAAACCGGCCAGACGGTTCTGCATCTTCCAGTATTTTCTTGAATCGAACCAAAGACTCACCCGGTCTGCAAGCACCGTGTAGACTATGAGTACTGTGGCGGCGATCACAATGCTGGTCATGGCCAGTAAGGTCAACTGGATTTTCTCGTCAAGGGCTCGAACAACGAACTGCGGAAGGAATGCGGCATAGTACAGAATAGCTTTAGGATTTGTCCCGCAGACCACAAAACCGTCGATATATGCTCTACGCCCGGTCGCAGCGAACGTCCTTTTTCCAGTATCCAGAAGCGGCCGGCCGGCTGTCCACTGGCGATAACCCAGATAGACCAGATAGAGTGCGCCGATGACCTTCAACACCTGAAATAGAACATCTGCTTGTTCCAGGATACGGTTCAGGCCGAAGAGCACGACGATGATCTGACAACAATTAGCAGCGATTTGCCCGCCTATTGTCGGTAGCGTCCTGCGCGCTCCATGCCTGATCGCATGAGCGATCGTAAAGCAAACCGACGGCCCTGGTATGAAACCGAAGACAAAAGACGCACCTACAAAAGAAAGCCACACCGGTAGATACATTGCTCCTCCTTATTAGTTTGATATCAAACTATTGATGCAAATTTTTTAGTCAAAATTATTCAGCATTTTCACAACACCGCGAACGAGTTCTTCCTTTTCCTTCTGCGAAAAACCGCGGAAGGCTGTGGCAATGAGGCGCTCAGAAATTTTATCAAAATCATTCTCCAAAGATCTGCCCTTGGCAGTCAAACACAGATATGTGATCCTTTTGTCATCAGGATCGCTCTCCTTCACAACAAAACCCGCATCCACCAGTTTATTCACCAAAGCTGTGACGGTCGACTTATCCCTCCCTATCCTTTCGGCAATCTCCTTCATGGATACTCTATCCTTCTTGAACAGGTTACTCATTATGCCGCCATGCGACGGTACAAGCCCCGTTATCTTCCTATGCTTCAACTCTCTGATTATGAAATCATACGCGCGGTCCCTCAGCCTGGCAACCAAGGCAATGACATTATCCGTCTTCATCCTGGTATTATACTTTGATATCAAACTGTTGTCAAGGGGGGAGAGCTGACCCATCTCTCGGGTTGACTCAGCAAGTAATCTGACGTAATATCGTGCAGTATCCCGTACAAGGAGGGCAAGATGACAAAGAGAATATCACTCGCTGTGTTCCTGATCTCCCTGCCGGCCTTTGCCGTCGAGTATTGCCCCGGAATAATTTGCCACGGAGGACTTGCTCCGAGTAGCTGGGGGACTCTCACATCGACTGAACCAGCTTATCAACTGGGCCTCGGCCTCAATATCTGGCTCACAGACAGAGTCGGAATCCACACTGGCTTTCAATACGCCTGGTACTATTATGATTACGAACCCAACCTCAAATGGAGCTGCGGGAGTCTGCTCCTACCAATCGACCTGCTTTACGGCATCCGTACCGGAAAAAGCAAAATTCTACTCGGTGCTGGGCTCGCGATATGTAAAACACTAAACGCAAAAGGTTCCGTTGGATTCATAACACCGATATCAATCCCGGACAGCATATTAGAAACCAACATCGGCCCCGAATTCATGGTGGGCATGGAGATGAATTTTCAAAGCATCTGTCTCCTCCCTTCTCTCAGATATGCATACGGCCTTGACGGACCGAGTAACACATACTGGGATCGCGAAGAGGAAACATCACATCACTACATACTACTGGGCCTCGCGATGATGGTCCGCATGTAGACTTCCGGTTAATACAATGCTAAGAAACTTGCCCATTATTGTTGAAGAACTCGTTATTAGTGAATTGACTCTTGATGATCTAGATTACCTCTACGGTTTTTCGAATTTGAAGGAAATCAAGGAATTCCTTCCTGATAGGTACGAAACGAAAGAGGAACTTAAGCGCACACTCGAATGGTTGATTGGCAATTACAGCAAGAGCAGCAACGAAATCATTCGAATAAGTCTCGGCATCAGATTGAAGGCAGGAAATATAATGATCGGATGGATAACCTACGGCCCATTACCATATGACGAAAAATTGAACGAGATTGCATATGCAATCCACCCTGCATACTGGAATAAAGGTTATGCTACTATGGCAGGAAAAGCATTCCTCAAATGGTTATCAGAGAATACAACAAACGATGAAATATTTGCAGAAGTGAACCCGCAGAATCACAGCTCGATACGCGTACTAGAGAAATTGGGAATGGTCAAGATCAAGGAGGATATAAGGAAGAAAGCCGGCATCACTGAAAAAGTATTGATTTATAAACTGCAAAAATATGTATCTCTGTGATCGGGATGTTGACAGCACTCGCTGCAAACCTATAATCCACCTGTGAAGCAATACCGCGCAATTATATTCGACTGTGGTGGTGTCATCTTCGATTTCTCACCCGCTAACGTGTTCAAGCATTGGGCAATGGTAGGCAACGAGGATCCAAATACCCTGGAGCACAAATTCAAGTTCAGCGAAGTATATTTAAAATTTGAGAGGGGTGAGATCGACTCCTCCGCGTTCAGAGCACACACGTTGAACATGCTTGAACTAAAGATCAACGAAGAAGAGTTTGACCGAGGCTGGAATAATTTATACGGAGATCTGGTGCCGGGCATCGAAGAACTACTGAGCGATCTTCAAGATGACTACCGGCTGGTCGCACTCACAAATACTAATGAGATACACGCCAGGAAGTGGCAGATAATATGCAGACCGCTTCTTCACTATTTCGAAAAAGTGTTCAGCTCCCACGAGATCCACGCGCGAAAGCCAGAGCGCAAGGCATACGAAATAGTCCTTAAATACCTCGACCTGGCTCCTGATGATGTGATATTCCTGGACGATAATCCTCAATTCGTCAGGGCTGCCGCCGAGCTGCAGATTAAAGCCATTCAGGTAAATTCATTCAAACAAATGGTGAGCGACCTGAGAAACCTCGGTGTCGAAGTAAGGGCGTCCCACGGGTTATAAGGCCAAACCGATGAATCTGAACCTCCTCTACCCAATAATTCTCGCAGAAGATTATGAGAAACTGGTAGATTGGTATATTAGTACGTTTGATCTGAGGATCAAACACAAGTTTGAAGGTAAAGAAAACTATACTGTATTAGAACACTCGGGTCAGGCGGTGGTAGGCATCGCAATTGCACGTGAAATGGGTGTAAAACCAACTGCTCCACGCAACAATACCGCCATAATTCAATTCTCCGTTTCGGATATCAATAGGTTCTTCGCAGGAGTCAGAGAAACAGGTGGTAAAATCCTGTTTGGCCCTTTTATAGATGAAGAAGAAGAATATCTGTACGGCGGACTGCTTGATATCGAAGGAAACCAGATCTGGGTCGTTGAAGAGAAAAAATAAGGATACCCCGTCTGCTTAATACTTCGATTTGACACATACAAAAGATGGTGCGTTGAATGTGTTTGCACCCTTAGGATATTCAGTTACCTCAAATCCTGCCTTACACAACAAATCTCTCCACACATCCACCTTGAATGTGCCACAGAGATGGAAGTCGTGTTCGATTCTCAACTTCCCCTTCTCGCGGATGAGATAGATCATAACTGACTCGAACGTATCATCTTCAGGATCCGGGTCATAGATATTTTCAATGAAAGTTATCTCTATGCCATCGGTTTTGGAAACAGTATTATCTGTCTTGTTCTGTATGAGGTCTTCCTTGCAGAACTCGGCATAGCAGATCATGACACCGCCCGCGCGTAAATGATTGAACGCGCACTGGAAGGTCCGAAGAAGATCGTCCGCGCTGGTTATATAAGCAATACCATCGTTTAGATATATCGAATCGAACTGGCGCTTCAGATCATAATACCTCATATCTTCTAGATAGAAATTACACTCGGGATTCAATTTCCTCGCATTATCCAACATCGCATTGCTGATATCTAGACCATACGCATCGAAATGCTTCTTGAAATGGAAGAGATTCTTGCCGCCGCCGCAGGTTATGTCAAGCAGCGTTTTTACCTCGATTTTTGCATGCTTTTGGATGAGTTCTACGGCCTCTTCGCTTTCTTCCCTGTATTCTTCGACACTCCCCCACAGAGGCCACAGCCATGCAAGGTCACTATACAGACGATGATATTTACCATTCTTCCCGTTCACGCCCCATTATACCCAACCGCATTTCGCCGTCAAGAAAACCAGGTGGGGTCAAAACTTCACAATTCACATTGCCGGTGTAGTCACCGTGTTGTCCGAACCTCACTTCTCGATGCGCTTCGCTTACTCGAAGATCAAGTGTGCCTCGACCGATTCCGTCCGCCGCTCAGCTACTCCTCATCCTTCAGTATCGCCTCGCCCTTAGTGAACCATGAAATACCAAAGAACAGTACAGCTAAGGCCTCCAGCCAGTATATGGGATTGAGCGGTTCGAAAGCCGAGGCTACTGAATCGGGCAGAATTATATAGACTGCGATCAGTAGTATACAAATGAGCATCGCGTAACCGCATACTTTGTATACTCTGTTCCGTTGTATCTTTCTACTTGAGGGCGGCTTGTCCGGGTCCGTCTTCGTAAACAAGCGAAGCGAGAAGTAGATCAGCGTCAGAAAGAACAGTGCGGCAAATGCCAGATGAAAATACCCGATTATTTGGTCAGTGTTTGTTGCTCCGACATCAGGAGTGCAGGGAAACAAAGCTACCCCAATGGCGAAAATACAACAAAGATTGCCGGCACGGTTATCAGAACGTTCGTAACCCCTGTATGTGAGCAGGAAGAAACCGATCGCAAACAGAATCCCGACGAACACATCCCGCATACCTGTATGGTAGTAAGCACTTACAGAACTCTGAGGGCCAGTACTGAAGAATATCAGGGCACCTAATGCCAAGATAAAGGGAAACAAGATCCCCAGGAGCCCAATGATTCTCCTGAGCTCCAGATAAGAATAGACCAAAGATGTTTCGTTACGCGATTCCCCATTCATATACATCCTCCTTTTTCTATTTCTGTTCTTTTCTGAATACAGAACTCAGACTCAAATGCTACATAAATCATGTCTGTCTATGTCAGCACGTTCCTTCAGACAGTTTCCTACAAGGACAACAGCATAGCTTAGTTGCACATCTGATTTCTTAGGTCAACGATACTACGGAATTATACTACAGATGCCAGCCCACAGCAGAGCTGTTTTTTTTTGATTGTTAAC
>CP070802.1:1141027-1169035 GCA_020343595.1 Caldifarciminota bacterium
CCGTTCCGTTGCCAGCGATGAAAGCCGAAATCGTCTCCGCCATATTACCAAGTGGTTTGCGGTCAATATGATCGTATACAAAAATTGCGCTGATTCTTGTACCTTTACCTATTTCGGAATCTATCTTGAAGCGACCGCCAGTTTCTTTCGCAGCCTGTGCCAGCATTGATAGTCCCAGTCCTACTCTTCTGACAGTCTTCTTTGTATAGAATGGGTCGAGCACTTTTGTTAATGTCTCTTTGTCCATGCCTTTGCCATCGTCTCTTATTTGTATGGTAAGGCGATTCTCACCGATCTCTTCACTAATCTCAAGACCGATCATCTTCGCGCCGGCGGTTACGGAATTCTCCATGATATCCAGAATGTGTAACGACAGGTCTTCCATTCTTAATTCGCCAGTTCAATATGGCGTCCTTCCTTCTTGAGAAATGCATTCCTGATCTCATCGACTGTGCTGTCTTCCATCCAGAATTTTGTCGTTCTCTGACCGATTTCATCGAGGTTGTGTGCGTCTGAGCATGTTACTACCGGGTAATCAGTAAGCTGTGGTATTCTTGCCGCAGCCTCAGCGTATTTTGCCGCCGGTGATAGCTCGAGGGCATCGATAGCCAATCCCTCTGGGATGAAACCCAATTGTCCGATGATGCTGTACACTTCACGGTCGACATGGGATGCAATGGCAACGCCCTTCAGATTATGTATTTCTCTTACGACCTCTTCAATCGGGAGGCTGGTGGCGCCGATCAGAAGTCTGTGATTGTAACCTTCGACTTCGTCAGATTCGTTAACGATTATCTGTTCGCCAAAGAGCTCTTCTTTGTTCTCGCCGGGCGTCAGCCTGGCATAGACCAATTCCTGCATTGACATTGCCGCGTCATGATCTGGGAATATGCCAACTAAGTGTACTTCTTCGACAGTAGCGATCTCCATGCCGGCGAGTACTTTCAGCGAAGTGTTGTGTGCAACTTTCATTGCAGCGTTGATATTTTCAGCCGAGTTATGGTCGCTTATCGCAATCATATCCAGCCCTTTCCCCACAGCCATCTCAACGATCCGCTTGGGTGACATCATCAGGTCGGCGCAAGGTGATAAGCAGGAATGGATGTGGAGGTCGGCCTTCAGGCATTTGATCATCAGAGTGTTCCACGCAAACCCAGGCCATAGAGCTGTCCGATCAGGTCAAAAGCCGATAATTCACTCATCAGGAGCGGGACCTTTTCGGATCGAGCTTTATTTATCGTCTCCCCGTCGGGCTTACGTCCATTTACCAGTACGATGGCAGACAACTCTTTTAGTACGGCTACAGCGATGATGTTCGGGTGTGCCTGAAGCGTGATCCAGATGTTTCCTTTCCTACCGTGAGCCATCACGTCGCTCAGGAGATCACTGCAATAGCCTCCGGTTACCTCGCGGTCAAGCGACGTATCTGTGGGCGTTAATTCTAAATTGCATTGCTTAACGACTTCTGCGAGTTTCATTCTTGTCTCCAGTAATTTTTCTATTTTTTTGCACGATCTCATTATAATAAATGCAATCTTCAAGTCTTGCCTCACCCCTTACGATATCCTCAGCCAGCGTTCTGCAGTCCGGTGCACCACAGACGCCACAGTCGGTGCCTGGAAGTCTTTGTATCAGTATTTCTTTATCCTTTAACTTCTGGATCGCAACGTTCCGGTCTTTATCGAGAGGGGGGAATGATTTGGGTTCGACTGCCCATTTGAACGAGAAGAAATTCTCACTATATAGTCTCTTAACCAGGGCACTGTTGACCCTTTTCTTACCGCCGAAATGCCTCATCAGACGGAGGGCATTACTCTTGGCGACAAAACGATTCTCTACGGTAAGCGGACCTCCTATGCAGCCGTCCGGGCAAATCAGGCATTCCAGGTATTCGATGTTCTTCAATCTTCCGGATTCAACGTCCTCGAGTATACGTATGGTATCCAATAGACCGGATACCGAGACAGAACTGGTGTATTTCAGTCCCCTGATCTCACCACCTTCGATTGCCCAACCAATACCGATCCCGCTGATGCGGTTTTGTGTTTGCATCATGAGCATACCCGTTTCCTTTTTCAATTTCATCATGATCTTGTTATAGACCTCTCGTATCGAGATCGCACCATCGAGATGCGACTTGGCCATACTCTCCGGATGGTTTATCGAAACCATTTTGGCTGAGCACGGTGTGATATGGATGATGCCTACCTGTTCCGAGTTTAGATTGTGCTGTTTACATACTTCGGCACGGAGGTTTTTTGCTGCGATCTCACGTGGTGGCTCGATCGGCAGTATGTTCCCGCACAAGCTGGGGAATAAACGCTGAATGAGACGTACAACGACCGGGCACATGGATGAGATCATGGGTCTGAGCCTCTTATTCTCGTCGAGGTATTCTTCGGTCGCGACATTGATCATTTCACAGACGAGTGCTTCATCGTATACGTGGTCAAACCCTATTTCTTTCAGAATTGTGAGAACTTCGTTAGGCATTACCTCCTGCCCAAATTGAGTGTAGAGTACTGGCGAGGGGAGAGCGATCTTGAATTTGAAGCGATCCAGGTCAGCGAGTTGGGTTGTAAGTGGCATTATTGCGTTGTACGGACAAACCCTAAGGCACCCACCACAGTCAATACAGCGATCATAACTAATAATTGCTTTCTTCTGCCGGACTCGTATCGCCTTGGTCGGGCAAACCTTCATACATGCCACGCACCCGATACATTTAGCAACGTCAACCCTTATTGAATGTGTGAAGCGTCGTTCAGCCATTCTTGTCATCCAGAAGTATTCTGATTTCGAGCCGTGTACCTTTACCTAGTTCCGACATTATTTTGAACCTGTCTGCATTCTTTTTCATATTGGGCAGACCCATGCCGGCACCGAATCCCATTTCTCTCATTTCTTCGGTCGCTGTAGAGTAACCTGGCTGCATCGCCAGATCGATATCCTCAATGCCCGGTCCTTTGTCGTCTATTGTCAGCAAGATCTCTTCGCGGTAGACACTTATGCTCATTACGCCGTTCTCGGCATACATTACCACATTCATTTCTGCTTCGTAGGCAGCAATGGCGATACGGCGTATTACATCACTATCTATGCCAATTTCCCTTAGGGTGTTCCTTATCTTACAGGAAGACTCACCGGCGTTCACAAAATCACCACCACGTATTGCGAACTCCTGCTGGAACAATACTTCGGATTGTACATCTGATTTATTCATCATCATTCGGGGATGCGGAGTGAACACCATTCGTGTACAGAATACCGCAGGCTTCAAACATCTTCATTTTGGTGGCGAGGAGTGGAATGTCACACTGTTCCGCGAGTTTCACGGTTTCTTCTGTAGGGTACTTGCCGCGGACAAATATGATGACTGCAACTCCTGCAATCTCACAAGTCCTTACCACCTGTTTGTTGGTCAATCCAGTGATGAGGATTGTATTGCGCCCGGAATATGGTTTTGAGAAGGCGAGGACATCACTCATAAGGTCTGATGCCTTTGCGAATTTTATGTCCAGATTGTTGGCATCTTGTCCAGATATGAACTCAGCGTTCAGGAGTGTCTGTATTTTGGAGAGGATCATGTGTTACTTTTTTCTTTTCCGTGTTTGTGTTTTTTTTCGGGCTTTTTTCTTCTTGTATCTTTCAAGTATTTGATCGACCTTCTTGACCGTGGTCTGGCCGTGGTAGTTGCCATCCACGACCACGATCGGTGCCAATGCACATGCCCCGAGGCAGTTCACGTTTTCCAGAGTGAATCTTCCGTCAGGCGTTGTGCAACCGGGATCGATCTTAAGCAGGTTTTTCAGACGGTCCTGGACCAACGGAGCGCCGCGAACGTGACAGGCAGTGCCCAGACACACGGTCACGACGTGCTCACCGCGTGGTGTCAGGCTGAAAGCACGGTAGAAAGTAGCGACACTATAGACGTCGATAAGTGGAACGTTGAGCCGGTCGGCTACGAACTGGAGTGCTTCAGGCGGTAACCAGTGGTACTTCTCTTGCACATCCTGGAGCACAGCGATCAGGGATGATTTTTCCTCGTGATATTTGTCAACTATGGTTGAAATTTCTTTCGTGCTGATTTTCATATCACTCCTTTCTAGGGCAATTATTATATTTACTTTCGCGCTTTAGTCAATATTCAATCTGTTTTTGGAGCATTTGGCCGTCGATCTTCGCTATGGAGGAAAAAAACAGCGAAAAGGCTTTGATTCATGTTGGTTTAGCCTATCTGGAGTATAGTTCGTCTCTGCGGTCGGTAAATAGATCATTATGAGTGTTCATCTTCTTGTCGAGTGCTAGTCGCGGTTCGATAGCAACAATCTTGACGCAAGGTTCTTCCTCGACACGTACCAGGATATCGCCATCAGGAGCTACGATCTGGCTTTTGCCGATGAAGTGATATTTTTTGTCACCCCGTGTCTCATCGCCGGTGCGGTCAGCGGTAATGACAAAAACCCGGTTCTCAATCGCCCGTGTTTTCATTGCATCAGGGCAGTAAGGAGTTACGAGATTCGCCGCATGGAGGATAATTTGCGCTCCTCTGAGCGCCAGCGTGCGCATCGCTTCCGGATAAATCCAGTCCCAGCATATGAGCATGCCCAGTTTTATCCCGGCGTATTCAAAGGTTTTGAAGCCGGTATCACCGGGCGTGAACAAGAATTTTTCTTCGAAGAACAGATGGGATTTGCGGTAGGTAGCAACAATACCGTCAGGCGTAACAAATGACATGGAATTGTATATTGAATCTCCTGCGCTTTCGGCGTAGCCGTATGCCAGGGCAATGCTCTTCTCCTGAGCCAGTCGGTGCACGAATTCATAGGTCTCTCCACCTGCCGGCTCAGCCAGGTCGATCAATTCCTTCTTATTCAGAAATGCGTAGCCGGTATTGAAAAGTTCCGGGATGACTACGATGTCAGCTACGACGTCCATTAGCAGGTCTCGGACAGTACAACAGTTCTTCTTTCTATCTCCAAAAGTAGGATTGAATTGCAGAAAGCCTACTTTCATATTAAAAGCCCAGGATTTCGTTGATGAGCATGACCTTTATGTTAGTTTGCCACGGCCGGTACTGCATTATCGTCGTGACCCGGCATATCCTGGCCGGCGCTTTGCAGTCGACACACTTCCCGGTTTCGGCACACGGTGTTTTGACGCCAACTCTTTTTGCATTGATGACACCGGCGATTTCTCTACTGCGCCTGATCCCGGCTTCGATGTCGGGGACGATCTTGTTGGAACCGGCGATGATGATGACATTGTCAGGACCGTAGATCATGTGGGCAACCCGGTTGCCGATACCGTCGATGTTGATGATGTCACCCTGTTCGGTTATCGCGTTTGCGCTGGTCAGGTAGAAATCGGCCGTCCCTTCCTTTTGTCTTATTGCACGGTTTGTTTCTTTTGTGATCTCAGGTTTCCAATGGTGAGTGACTTCGTTACCGCGTTTTTCGAGTTGCTCGATGACACGGAGTTCGCGTATCGTGACCGACCCACCAATGCCGACACGTGAGTTGTCCGGTATCATCTTCAGTAATGTGTCATTTGCGCTGATAGCGTCGGCGAAGTATTCGGCTTCGAAATCTCTTTTTCTTAGCGCCTGAATGATCCGGCGCAGCATTTTTTCGTTATTACACGCTCTGAAATCGTTGAATTCCGATGTCATTTCAAGCCGCCTTTCTTCAACTCATCCCAACTGGCGTATGCCCTGCGCAGGTGGGGTATGGTTATCGAGCCGCCGGCAATTAGCCCGATGGTCAGCGCCTCGGCGAGTTCTTCGTCACTCACTCCATTTTTGTGGCAGTTCACAAGATGGTAATCGATACAATCTTCGCAGCGCAGCACGAGCGAGGCAACGAGCCCGAGCAACTCTTTGGTCTTTGCGGACAGCGCACCTGCCTTGTAGACCTGCGTGTCAAGATGAAAGAATCTTTTTGCATCCTGTCCGCAGTAATTGGACATGTTTTTGATCAATTCTTCACGTTCTCCGACGAAATCTGCGATTTTTCTCTTGGACATATGTCGACCTCCTTACTTTGTCTCTGGGAAATATTGTGCCATTAACATCGGAAGATTATAGCTTCATCATTGGTTGTGTCAACCAAGAAAGGAATGGCAAGGGAGTTCGGTCATTTGTGTCTTGAATTTATCAAAAAAAAGGGGCCGGTGTGCTCCGACCCCTTGCTGGACTTCGTGTTCAACTAGGCAAGCTTGTCCGGTGTGATATAATCACCGTGCTTTTTCTGCGCTTCGAGTAGCCTCTTTCGTTGTTCTTCGAGAACATCGAAAAGTATTTTTGGCGTATCATGGACCTTGGTTTCGTAGATTTCCTTGATGCGGTCGATCTTCGCTATGCTCTCGGGTACACGTACCGTGAATTGTTTCTTATAGTCTTCCTCGCTGTAATCCTTGTTCAGAACTTCCTTGAAAAGTTTCTTCAGGTCTTCGTATTTCGGGATTCGTCCGGTCGGCGTGTCGATAGCTCCTGCATCATTGTTTGCTCTTAATTCCATCCACTTATACCAGACCTTCTTATCGGTCTTGGCATTGAGGAAATTACCTTCTTTATCCTTCAAGAAATAATTGACCGAGAAAATGAGTGGCGTTTTCTTCAGATCTTTGGCAAAATCCAGGTTATTCTGTATGTATTGACCAACTGGTATGGACAAGAAATCGAGGTTTGACATTAGATTGAATTTCCTCACGCCCGCTTTGCCCAATGTCGCGGCGGTTGTTTCTGATTCAAGGGAAGCGCCTTTTGTAATTATGCCGTGCGCCCAGTCGAATGATTCTTCTACCGGAACCCAGGTATCTGAATCACGTCCACCATAGACCATGCCGCCAACCACGACTCCCTTTGGATCGTGTAATGCTTTGTCGAGATTTTCAAGATTCTCAAGCGAGAGTGTGAACCTCGCATTTGGATGTGATGGAGGAATTGCATTGCCGTTCTCGTCCTTCTTGTCCGGTGTCCAATCACCAGTATGGTTGTAGCCCTTAGGCGGCAGATCGCCGTCTTTACCGATCCAGTGTACGCCTCTTTCCGGCGTGACGAGTACGTTGGAGACGATCAACTCCCCGGGCGTATGAAGTGCTTTCCATTGTATCGGATCGTCCACGGAGTTGATTCCCTGTATAATACCGAACATGCCTTTTTCCACATTTACGGCTCGGACTTCGCCATCCTTTTTCCTCAAGTACGCGATGTCGTCACCAACAATCGTCTCATTGTCGAGCATGGCCGTAGAGGTTTTACCACATAGCGAAGGAAACGCACCCGTGAAATAGGTCACGCGGTTGGCCGGACCGTGTACACCCATGACGAGCATGTGCTCAGTCAACCAGCCTTCTTTTGATCCTCGATTGATCGCAAGACGCATAGATAATTTCTTCAGACCTATGGTATTCCCGCCATATTGTGTGTTGCAGCTGTAGACAAGGTTCTCAAGGAGGTCAATGTAGACGCGCCGTTTGTCAAGATTCTTGCTTGTTTTTCGCTCGTCGAGTTCACCGGCAGAATGTACTACTTTGAAGAACTTGGCGTTTTTCCCCTGTCTCACGAATTCCTCGAATCCTTGACGGTACAGGATGTCTTCACTGTGGGCCACGTATGCAGAATCGGTCATTTGGACACTGGGGATGGAAAATTCGGAATTCGTAGGGCCGAGGCAGAAGAAGCGAACATAAGCTTCGCGACCCTTCATGATGTCTTTCATTATTCCTTGCACTTCCTTGAGGCACTCGTCGCGATCTCCGGTTTTGATCGTTGCCCCCAGGTCGGTACCCTTGGGCACGAGAATGATCGTGTGTTCCTTGTCACGAGCCTGATCTTTTGCATTGTCGAAATGAATTGTGTGACCTTCGGTGGCAAGTGGAGTTTCCTCAGCGTTCTTTATCGATGCTTCCCTGACATACTTCAGGTCAGCAGGTTCGTCTGTACAGATAAAAACCTTGTCCGGGTTGCAATGCTCTACATACTTGGCAATGAATGCATGTAGTTCAGGATTATCAATTCGTGAGAGTTTCTTGAAACCCTCGTCCCCTAACCGCTGCTTGAGAAAATCATTGACTTTTGCGTCCATCTGATAGCCTCCTTAAAAGCCATTATATGATACATACCAATATGTTTGAACTGTCATTTGAATCAGATGCAATATTTCTGATTTTATAACGGAATTATATATATTCTGGATAACAATGCAAGGGATATTACCTCTTTTGGGCAGAGACATGGCTTAATACGTAATCCAGAGGCAAGGATTTCATTATGATCGATTGACCTTGGTCCCGGTGTGAAAGAACGCACTTCTCCGCATCTTTATCCAATTGCCCTCGTCAACACCAATGAGATTGCCGCATCTGCATCTCACATTTGCTCTCTCGCGGATACTGAAATCTCGAGCTATACGGCTCTTGTAACAGCGGAGTACCTGTCCCTTGCCGATCTTTAGGTAGCGGAAAACCTTACGTTTACACCGGCCGCACTTGATGGTCAACATTACAGCATTGCGGAGTCGGTATTTTCATCGCCTAGTCGAGCAAGACGATCTTGTATGGTTTTGTTGGCGAGTTTCCGACACTCATAAAATAGACACCGCCTCGCAGATTGCTCAGGTCAACAGTTTCCCGTTCGTCAACAAGGTACAGGCTATTTACCAGGCGACCTGCGATATCGAATATTTTGATAGTCAAAGGTGCAGCCTTCGTTGTGATATCTACTGTTCCGCGGGTCGGATTTGGTTGTACATGAAAAATGAGTCCCCCTACACTCACCATCTCATTGATCCCGGTGAATATATCAATGTGTATTGTGCCGGTGTCGCCGTCTGTACTGCCCGGTAGTCCTGGGTCGCCAATACCGCCCGTACCGCCCTGGACCTGATAGGTGACGCCCGAAGTATCAAGTGATGATGAGAACAGTATCTTGATGCGGCCACCGCTTCCGCCGCCGCCGCCGCCGAATGCTGCATCACCGCCGTTTCCTCCAGCTGCTTCGATCGTGGCAGTGTGCATCATAACGGTATCGGCCCAGATAATGACACCTCCACCTGCGCCGCCGCCGCTCGCTTCTAAGCCGGCACCCGTTTCACCATTCTGCCCACTGTTTTTTACGAGAGAGGAAATGAGTTGCACGAGACTGCCGCGCAGGGAAAGCGCTGCGCCGCCGTGTCCACCGTTGCTGATTACGACGCTGAGGCGGCCAGCTCCTCCGCCAGAACCCATTTGAACAATCGTATCGGTCGGGTCACCGTATGGCGTGCCGCCGGCACCGCCATAATAATCGCCGCCAGTACCGCCGTTCCCGCCGTATGCTCCGCCGCCACCGGCACCGCCGCTCACGCCGCCGGCACTGCCGCCGCCAGGGCCATAGCCCCAGGGGTGACTATTCATATACCCGCCTCTGTATCCTTTGCCTGAGCCTTCGATAGAAGAAGAATCATCGATCGTTATCAGCGGTGCGAATAGATGAAGCCAACCGGTCGAATCCGGGGCGCCGGTTGCTTGACGTATGACAAGCTGTGCATTATCGCTGATATGGACTTTGATTGCATACCCATGGTTACCGCAGATATTGAGTGTATCATTATATACGATCAGACTGTCACTGTCTTCGTAGATATATCCGAAGAGTAACGAAAGGTACAATATAACCTTCATTGTTTCCTCCGTTGTCAGTATAACCGCGCACCGCATGTAGTCAATAATTGATTAGGTTGACAATAATAGCTTAATAAATATAATTTGTCCGTGTTGAAGGAATTGAAAGAACTGAGTGAGTTGATTGGCGTCAGCGGGGATGAAATCAGGGTTAGAGAGTACATAAAAAGGAAAATCAAAAAGCATGCCACTCAGATTTCAGAGGACGCTTACGGTAACCTCATAGCCAGAAAAGGTCGAGAAATGCGGCCGCGAATAATGCTTGCGGCACACATGGATGAGGTAGGCCTGATGATAGCCGGTATCGAAAAGAATGGCTTGCTCAGGTTCCGCGCGATCGGGATGATGCCCAACGTCCTCATGGCAAAGCGTGTCTTCATTGGTAAGAAAAAGGTCCTGGGTGTTATTGGCCATAAGCCGATCCATCTGGCGAAGGATGAGGAATTGAAGAAAACGCCGAAAACGAAGGATCTCTTCATCGACATTGGCGTGTCTTCCAACAAGGATGCCGCCAAGGTCGTAAGCATCGGCGATTATGCAAGTTTTGGCACCGACTATAGGGAGAACGGTGATTCTGTTCAGGGGAAGGCGCTTGACAACCGGGTTGGTTGCTTTATTTTACTGCAAATGATAGCCAAATCTGATCTTCCTGCGTACTATGCGTTCACGGTGCAAGAAGAGGTTGGTCTGCGCGGTGCCCGTATTGCTGCTAATCGAGTAAAGCCGGACGTCGCGATCGCGGTGGATACAACATCGTCAGGCGAGTGGCCCGACGACGGCGACAAACCGCAGTATCCGGTCATTGGCGCCGGAGCGGTTGTGACCACAGCAGACCGTTCGGTAATATGTGATTCGAAGTTGGTCAAGGTAATACGTGAGACCGCGGACAGAGAGGGGATTCCCCTTCAAGACAAGCGGCCGATGATCGGCGGCACCGATGCCGGAGCCATACATGTTGTAGGAATCGGGGTTCGAAGCGCAGTCGTCAGCGTACCAGCACGCTATATACATTCGCCGCTCTCGTTTGCCTCAAGAACAGATATTTCGGCAGTCGGGAAGCTGCTCAGTTGCACGATAAAGAATATCATGGGAAAGGAAAAGGAATGGGTTTAATCGAGGTTTTATGCAATACATACGGTCCTACCGGTCGCGAGCATCGCGTGCGGGAGATAATCGCGAAAGAGCTTAGTGGTTTCTGTCCTGAGGTTTATACTGACCGGTTGGGTAATTTGATCGCACACCGGCCAGCGACTTCCAAGCGCGGGCAGAAGATTATGCTCTGCGCGCACATGGATGAGATAGGTTTGATCGTTACTTATATAGATAAGGCAGGTTTTCTGAGATTTACGAATGTTGGGGGAGTTTTCGCGGAGCGGGTTCCTTATCAGCGAGTCGTCTTCGAGAACGGGATAACCGGTATTGTGGGGATCGAACCATCCAAAGATGGGTCGAAATCTGCCGGAAGACCGAAATTTGACTCGATGTACATTGATATCGGCGCCCGCGATCGAAAGAGCGCTGAGAAGAGGGTACGGATAGGTGATATCGCTTGTTTTGACCAGGAGGTCGTATACATCGACAAGAAGCGAGTGGCCGGCAAGGCCATTGACGACCGTATTGGATGCTACTGTCTGATTGAGGTGGCGAAACGCCTGAAGAAATCAATTCATGATATCTACTTTGTTTTCTCGGTGCAGGAAGAAGTCGGCGCGCGCGGAGCAAGGACCGGCGCGTATGCTATTGACCCGACCTACGCGATTGCAGTCGATGTCACTGATACCGGTGACACGCCTGAAGCGCATAAGATGCAGGTGAGTGTCGGCAATGGCGTGGCGATTAAGGTCAAGGACAGCTTGTTCATAGCGAACCCTGTTATCAAGGACAAACTTGCGGACTACGCGCAAGCCCTGTCGATCCCTCACCAGTTTGAGATCTTGGAACATGGCAGTACTGATGCGGCATTCATACAGCTAGTGAGGGGTGGTGTGCTGAGTGGTGTTCTGTCGATACCGACCAGGTACATACACAGCACGAGCGAGCTTTGTGATCTGGGTGACGTGAATGCTGCGGTGAGACTCCTTGCTCATGTCTGTGAAAGAGGACTGGGAAAGGGATGAAGAAGGGATTTTCAATCCTTATTGTCTCGGATGATTCGAGACGCTCAAGAAGCTATTTCTTGTCCCGTAATTTCATAATCATAACCGGAGTGATCGTGGCCGCAGCCATTTTGGTTGTGATCATTGCCGGGTTGAATTACGCTGCCGTCTCGGTGCGTGCCATGGAAGTGGATATGCTCAGGCGACGCAATGCCCAGCTTGAAAAGGAATTCGCAAAGATCGAGGAGATAAGAGAAAATTTGCAGGTTGCTGAGGCTAATAACCGGAAGATAAAAGTCATGCTAGGCATAGAAAAAACACCGGAACCAGTAGAACCCAGTATCGTTGAAATAAGCCCGCACTACACCGATATCGAGGTTCTCAAGGATATGCCCGAGAACATCCCCTCGCTCCTGCCGACAATGGGGCAAATATCCAGGGAATTCCATCCCGGGCATAATGGTCTTGATATTGCCGCGCCTCAGTTCTCGCCAATCATCGCCTCGGCGTCTGGTATGGTGGAAGCCGCAGGGTGGGATTCGCTCTACGGCAATTATGTCGTCATTGAGCACAACAAGAACTATTCTACTTTTTACGGACATCTCAATTCCATCGATGTTCTCAACGGTAGCCGCGTTAGCGGCGGCCAGGTCATCGGAACGGTCGGTTCTACTGGTAAGTCAACATCTTCGCATCTTCACTATGAAGTGAGGTTTCGGGGTGAGCCAGTTGATCCGATTGGTTATCTTCCTTTTTTTGTTAAACTCTAAGGAGATCATATGAGAATACTAATAACGGGTATTTCGGGTTTCGCCGGTAGTCATCTCGCCGACTATTTCCTTGCAGAGGGTAAACATGAGATCTTCGGTACGATCAAGTGGCGCTCGAAGCGTGATAATATTCTACATCTAGAAGACAAGGTGAATCTTGTCGAGTGCGATATCACGGATGCGTTCGCAGTGAAGTCTGTTCTCGAGAAGAGCAAACCCGATTTTATCTTTCACCTCGCCGCTCAGAGTTATGTACCTTTTTCCTGGCACGTTCCTAAAGCCACACTCGAGACTAATATTATGGGAGAGTTGAATGTCTTCGAATGTGTCCGTGAGCTCAAGCTGGATCCGTTGATACACATCGCAGGGTCGAGTGAAGAATACGGCCTGGTACATCCTGATGAGGTACCAATAAAGGAGGATAATCCGCTCCGTCCCTTGAGCCCCTATGCGGTCAGCAAGGTCGCTCAGGATTTCTTGGGATACCAATATTTCAAGAGCTACGGTTTGAAGGTCGTCCGCACGCGTGCATTCAATCACACTGGTCCAAGACGCGGTGAGGTATTCGTGACATCGAATTTTGCACGTCAGCTCATTGAGATCGAACGCGGGCACAGAAAGCCGGTGTTGCACGTGGGTAATCTAAATGCGGTGCGAGATTTTTCAGATGTCAGGGATGTCGTGCGCGCCTACGCGTTCGCGCTCGAGAAGGGTACGCCAGGCGAGGTCTATAACATCGCTTCGGGTGAAGGTGTGAAGATTGGAGGTCTGCTTGACCGTTTGGTGGCTCTGTCAAAGGTCAATATCAAGATCGAACAAGACCCTGATCGTATGCGTCCCTCAGATGTCGAACTGCTCGTAGGGTCTGCCGACAAATTCAAAAAGGTTACCGGGTGGAAACCTGAGATACCTTTCGATAAGACCCTCACCGATCTTATGGATTTCTGGCGCAGTGTAATCAAATGAAGACAGTTCTTGTGACGGGCAGTGAGGGTTTTGTTGGCTCTCACTTGATCAAGGCTCTGGATGAATCCAAGTATGAGATCGTTGCCACATGTTTGCCGCAGCTGCTCCCGAAGAAGGGGGAATATGTAGCACTGGATATCCTGAATCTTGACCTGACGGTCGAGATCTTCAAACAACACAACCCGGATGTCGTGTTCCATCTTGCGGCGGTAAGTTCGGTCGCAAAGTCGTTCCGTGATCGGCCGATCGCCTACAGCACCAATATTGCTGGTACGGCAAATGCACTCGAGGCGGCAAAGTCATTGAATAAGGATATCCAATTCTACTTTGTCTCAACCTGCGAGGTGTATGGAGGCGGCGAATGGTTGTCCGAGGATGCACCGATCGTTCTGAAGAATCCCTACGCCATCAGCAAATATGCGGCAGAATTGATCTGTGCTGATTATCAACGAGATGGCATGGATATTATCATTCTCAGACCTTTCACTCATACAGGGCCCGGGCAGGCCGAGAGTTTTGTGATACCGACGATCGCGAAACAGATAAGTGAGATTGAAAAAGGCAAGAGGGCACCATTGATCGAGCTGGGTAATATTGAAGCCAGGCGCGAGTTCTTGAACGTCAATGATATTATAAGCGCATATGTCCTGGCTCTTGAGAAGTGTACCGGCAAGGAGACTTACAACGTTGCAGGTGGCAGTGGTTATGCAATATCTGAACTCGTTGGGATCTTTTCAGCACTGTCGAAGAAAGAATTTGAACTCAAAGTCAATCCCACAAAGATGAGGAAGAACGATATTCCCGTATTGTTCGGTGATGGATCCAAATTCTCCAGACTCACCGGTTGGTCTCCTAAAGTCAAGATCGAAAAGACGGTCGAGGATATCCTCAATTACTGGCGGGCCAAGGTTTAGAGTATCACCATATGAACATCCTCGTCGTCAACTGGCAGGACTGGGCAAATCCTTTTGCAGGTGGCGCCGAGGTTTACCTGTACGAGATCTTCTCCCGTCTGGCAAAGAACGGGCATAATATCATATTGCTTTGTAGCCGCGCCAGGGGACAAAGCCGTCATGAATTTATCGACGGCTTCGAGATCTTCAGGGTTGGCGGTCGCGCGAACTTCAATTTCGTTGCTCCCCTTGCGTTGCGGTCCATTCTGCGGCACCGTCTGGTAGATGTGGTGGTGGATGATCTCAACAAGATACCGTTCTTCTCGACGTTCGTGACACGTAAGAGGGTCGTACCGACCCTGATGCATCTGTTTCGCGGAACGATCTTCAGGGAGACCAATCCCATTTTTGCAAGTTACGTTTACATTGCCGAAAGGTTGATCAGCATATTCTACCGCCGCTCCAACTTTGTGGCAATATCGGAGAGCACGGCGCAAGATTTGAGGGATATCGGGGTTAAGCGCCGTATTAGCATCGTGTATTGCGGTATTCCACGGAACAGAGGTCACGGTGTTGAGAAGCGGGAGGATGATCTTGTAGCATATGTTGGCCGTGTCAAGACGTACAAGTCGATCGATCACTTTGTCCGAGCCGTGGCGATGGTGAAGAAGCGCAGGAACATCAGGGCAAAGATCGTGGGGGACGGAGATGCGCTGGATGATCTCAAGTCTCTGGCAAGGGAACGAGGTGTCGATATCGATTTTACCGGTTTCGTTTCTGGGGATGAGAAATACCGTGTCTATCGTTCGGCACGCGTAGTTGTTCAGCCTTCGATAAAGGAAGGATGGGGGCTGACGGCCATTGAAGCTCAATCATGTTCCACGCCGGTCGTGAGCGCAAACTCGCCGGGTTTGCGCGAAGTCGTTGTTCACGGCAAGACCGGTTTCCTCTACGAGTACGGTAATGTCGAAGAAATGGCCGAGCGCATAATAGAATTGCTTGACGATCGAAGGAAGTGGGTCAGTTTTTCGCGTGCGGCCGAGAAATGGGCACGGCAATTTTCCTGGGATAGGTCAGCAAGGATGTTTGAGCACGTATTGAAAAGGGAAGGCGAGGGCGATGAAACTTGATCGCATTGCCAGCGTTGTACTTCTTACTGTAGCCCTTCTGACACACGCCCACGCTGCCGAGAACAGGGAATTCAGCCATGCGCTCGATGCGTACCGAGGAGGCGATTACGCCATAGCCCGCATATACTTTGAGAATCTCCTTGATGATGACGAAAATCGCGAATTCTTTGGCGATGCGGTGTACTATCTGCTGAAGATTCATATCCAGGAAGGCGATTTTATCAGTTTTCTTTTCTCTGCCAGTCGTTTTCTGGAAAAATACAATTACGATTCGCGCTCAGAAGAAGTATTTGCGATCACCCTACGTGAACTCGTCGGAAGGAACGCCTGCCTCGTTGCATATGAATATGTCAGGAAATATGATTTCCTTGTGAGCGATCTTCTCACTCTAGAGGAGATGGGCCGGTGTCTCCTGGGTCAGGGTGAGTCGGTAAAGGCTGACTACATCCTCTCTTTCTGTGACCAGAGTGATACGGTCAAGGTCCTTCGTGCAATGTCGAAGAGTGACCTCGATGAGCGCGTCAGGACACTGGAATCTTTGAAAGGACCGACTCGTGATTTGTATCTGATAGATAACCTTCTGCTCGTCGGCGATACGGTGAGTGCATATGTGAACTTCCGCAATATGACCGGGGAAAGGCTGGAAGGCAGTGCTTTCTACCGCTATATGAAGATCGCACTACTCTTTGACCGCAGTAACCTTCCGCGCCAGATCAAGAGACTCGGTGCGATGAAAGGATTTGAACGTAAGGCAGACCTTGTATACGCGTTGGCCGCCATGCAGGCACCGCCGCAGTTACTGCCTCAAGATGATGAAGAAAAATCGCTCTTTGTAGAGATAGTCGGCATTGATACGGTATCGCGCGCGCCACCTCAGGATATTCCTGCTGATTCAATTCTGCAATATGCGGAGGATACGTTGTTACGAATTAGACAACTCAGGGGAAGATTTAAAGCCAATTATTTTCTGGATTCTTTATATTGCCAGTATCTTATTGCGCGCGGTGATTATGGAGGGGCGGGAAAGGTGATCAGCGGCTATTTGGAATACGCGAACACCGAGCCCTACGCGCGAAAGTTGATTGGTTTTGATCGTTTCGCAAAGGGGGATTACGAGACAGCGGCCAGGCACGCTATTCTGTCGAGATACAGGAGTCCGGCTGTGACCTACGTTCTTGCTGAATGTTTGAGGATGATTGGTCAGGGTGTTGCTGAGCTATACGATGAAGTGGCGGATCAGACATCGGATTCCTTGCTCCGAAAGAAAGCTATCAGGGGTTATGTACTGGAGAGTTATAGTACCGGGGATTATGACGGCGTTCTTATGGTCGATATTGGCGACCTGGCAGGTGATACGGCTCTCATCCGACTCTATGCAAGGAGTTTGGCGAGTAGTGGTAAAGTAGATCGGGCCGATTCATTATACAATTTATACTTTCAGGAAGCGGATGAAGAGCTGTTGAACCTTTATGGTGAATACCTTATCGGTATCAAAAAGTATAACCAGGCTAAAGCGTATTACGATTCACTAATTCATCACTCTACCACGATTTCCAATGGAGGAGTATACTACAATTGGGCGATGACGTCGTTTATGAGCAACGAAGTGGATAGTGCGCTTCACAGGTTCAGATATTACGTTGCCAATTTTCCACAAGGTGGTAATTATCATGAATCACTCTTTAAGATCGCAACCCTGCACTATCTGATGGAAGAATATGACTCGGCTGGATACTATTATGGTCTGGCGTGTGAAGATGATGCATTGATGCGAGATGCGATACAGAATCAATTGATCAGCTATAAGAAGGCCGGCAACTGGGCTCTGGTGATCAGTACCGGTGAGAAGATCCTTTCTTTGGCATCTGACGAAGAAAAGGCTGACGCACATTTTGAGATTGGCTACGCTTACCTACGGGCGGGGAGGGTTCACGAGGCGGTTGAGAATCTCCGCTTTGCGGCAAGAGCTAAGAAAGAACCATCATATTATTACTGGCTGGGTGAGGCATATCTTGGAAAGGGTGATTTCTCGCGTGCTTTTCACAGTTATCAAAAGATTGTTGATATCTTTTCTGATGATGAGATGTGGGCGCCAACGGCTCGGTACAAGAGCGGTATTGCACTGGAACTTCTGGACGAGCTTGATGCGGCGAGGAAGGTATACGAAAGATTGATACGGGAACGGGGAATCCGAGATCCGATCGCCGCGGAGGCGAATCTCCGACTCGAGCGGCTCGCCCAATAAACGTGGAGAATGATTATGTACCGTAGAACTATGTGCAGTATGATCACTTCGGCAGTCAAACGACCGGTAATATCACTGTGCCTCGCGATCGTCATCCTGCTGATTTCCTGCTGCGGCTATTCGACCCGTTCGTTGATGCCAGAATATATGCAGAAAATATATATTGCCATTTTGGAAAACCGCACACTCAAGCCCGGGCTCGACGAATTGGCGACGAATGCCATTATCGAGGCCTTTCGCAGCGGTTCGAATCTGCGTATCGTCGATGAGAGCAGCGCCGATCTTGCACTAGAAGGGAGTGTGTCCGGTTTCTCAAAAGCTCCTCACACTTATACATCTGACCAGACAATTCTACAATACAAGATAACAATTAAGTACTCGATGCGTTGTATCGACAAGGTCAGAAATGAAGTGTTCTGGGAGGGTGATGTGTCAGACTGGGCTCTCTATGACACCGACGAAGACCAGGGCATCAGGGAGGCTGCAAAGAAGGTCGCGGAAAGGCTGGTCACTAGCATTCTGACCAACTGGTAGATGAAAGTCAGCCCATTCTCCACAATTGACCTGCCGTATCATCATGAAGCGTCTTTCAGCAACGCACTGCTCGGCATTGATCCATACCGAAAAGGAGAAGGTGGTGATCCTGGAGTGGATATATCGCAATCTACGATGAAGGATATGCTGCTCCGGGCCCGCGACCGCTATTTTCGTGGTTTCTACCAGGAAGGGCTTACACTTTACGCGCAGGTGCTTTCGCATGACGAAGAAAACCAGAACGCTTGGACTGACCAGGTGAGGATTCTGGTCGATGTGGGTAGGTGTGAGGCAGCAGCATATTGGTCGGACGTAGCAGCGAGGCGGCTCAGCCAGATTCCTGTTCTGCGTAATGCCAAGGCATTCGCTCTTGCCCATGGTGGATTGATCAAAGAGGCGAAGGAGATCATCAACGTTCCGGTCGGGACCGCTGAGACACCCATGATCTGGCTTCTACGCGGTGAGGTTTTCCTGAGGATAAGGGCAAATCCTTTTCAGAGATTGTTCGCGCCATACAAGGGAATCGGCAGAATGGGTGCTTTTTTTTGCTTTCTCAGGGCATTGAATCCGGTTCCGCGTGATCCCTTTATCAATCAGCGAATAGGATTGGCTTACCTGCTGGCCGGTGATGCAGGACGGGCGTCTGAGCATCTGAGGTTTTCATTGAACATGGTACCCGATAACCCGTTGACTTTGTATGGACTTGCTCAGTGCTACAGGATTAGCCATGACCGTGAGCATGCAGTAGCTTATGTCAAGCGGGCAATTGCTGGTAATCCAAATTTGGATTGTGCAATCGAACTGCTACAATGGCTTCATAAGCCACGCTTGAGCAATATCGGAGAATTATTTCTCGGTATTAGCAAAAAGAAGAGGAGAAGATGAGAAAAAAACATGTGGAGATCAATGATCTGTACAAGATCGAGTTCCTGAGGGAAATTGCCCTTTCGCCTGACGGTAAGAAAGTTGCCTACACGGTGGAGTGGATGGAAAGGAAGGATAATAAATACTACACAAATCTATATGTGGTCGATGATAAGGGCAAGATCAGGCATTTCATCCGCGGGAAAAAGGATATCAAGAAGATCCGATGGTCACCTAACGGAAAGATGATATCATTTATACATAGCAAAAAGGAGAAGCAGAATCTTTGGTTCATTCCGTCGGATGGTGGCGAAGCCAAGGCGATAACCGATGCAAAGGGATACTTTGGAAATTACGGATGGACTCCGGACAGCAGGAATATCATATGCGAATTCACGGTCAAGAAGGAGGACAAAGATAGGATCCCGGATAAGGATAAGCCGCCGCTGTATCATTACATAAAGAAGGCATGGTATAAACTGGACAGCACGGGAATGCTGCCTGAGGAAAAGCAACATATATGGAAGGTCAGTGTGCGTTCGGGCAGGATGAAACAACTTACCAAGGGACTCAATGGTGACGATTTCTCAGATATTTCGCCCGATGGTAGGTATGTGGCATTCAGTACGAATCGTAACGAGCGTTTCGAGGAGAAATTCCAGCACTACGATATCTATGTTGCAGATATTGAGACCGGGAGAGAAAGAAAGATCAAGACACCGGCTGGACCAAAGTATTCACCCGTTTTCTCACCAGATGGTAAATACCTCGCGTACCGGGGTAGACTATTCCCGGATGATTGGGTGGGTTGGCGCAATATCGGTCTGTGGTTGGTTCCGGTGAGAGGCGGCAAGGCGGTCAATCTAACAAAGTCCTTTGACAACACTTTTGACGCGCTTATGGTCGACGACCTGGGTAATTACGCAGCAAACCGTCCGGTTTTTTCAAATGATGGCAGATTTCTTTATGACATATCGGCAGAACACGGTGATTATTGCGTTTATCGAATCGATGCAAAGAAGAGAAAAGTCACTAAATTGACCGGAACGAACGAATGCGTCTACGCCTTTGATTACGACGGGGACGGCACCTGGGCACTGGCGATCAGCAATCCAACTGATCCCGGGAACCTGTATCTTTATCAGGATGGAGTTCGTCGAAGGTTCACGAATCTCAATCAGAATTATCTGAGATCGCACAAACTCGCAATGCCTGAAGAGATCAGGTGGAAGGGTTATGGTGGTGATGAGATCCAGGGTTGGCTGCTCAGACCCCCTGATTTCAGGCCAAGCAAGAAATATCCATTGATCGTGCAGATCCACGGTGGTCCGCACGCGGCGTACGGAAATTCCCTTTTCCATGAATTCCAGGTGCTGGCGGCGAACGGGTACATAGTATTCTACTCGAATCCGCACGGCAGTATCGGGTACGGCGAGAGATTCGCAAAGGAACTGCACAACCGGTGGGGCATACCGGACACACGGGATATCCTTAATGCACTGAAGCTGATAACGCGAAGGAAATACGTAGATCGCAAGAGAATGGGTGTCATGGGCGGCAGTTATGGGGGATTCATGACCAACTGGATCATCGGTCACACAGATCTTTTCAAAGTGGCCGTAACCATGCGCAGCGTTGTGAACATGCTTTCATTCTGGTCATCGGATTTCGGCTTTGCGATGGCAAGGGAATTCAAGGGACCTTGGTGGGAAAGAAGAAACTTCCAGTTCTATTGGAACATGTCTCCGATCAAATATGTGAAGAGGATGAAAACACCGTTGCTCATAATACATAGCGAGGCGGACCATCGATGTCCGATCACCCAGGCTGAAGAACTCTATGTTGCACTCAAAATGTTGGGAAGGGATGTTGAAATGGTACACTTTCCGGGAGAGCCGCACGGACTTTCCAGGCATGGCTCGCCTCGCAGGCGTGAGAAAAGACTGGAATTTATTCTGAGATTCATCAAACCATATCTCAAGAAAAGGTGATCCTGTATCGGTGGGGGAATGATACAGTTTCTGATAATACTGGTAGTTGTGTTTGTCATCTACGTGTTGTGGAAATACTGGGCACTTTCCGTAGGTGCCGGCTATGATCCCGCTCCAATGGATAAGGTTCACAAAATGCTTGAGTTGGCCAGAGTCACGAGCGATGATACAGTCTTCGATCTTGGCTGCGGCGACGGACGTGTTTTGATAACGGCTGCAAAGATCTATGGCGCACACGCAGTGGGAATCGAGATCGACCCTCTTAGATTTCTTTTCGCATGGTTAATGGTGCTCGCTTCGGGACAATCCAGGAGAGTCAAGATAATGTTCGGTAATTTCTTCACCAAGGAAATCGGTGGCGCGACGGTCATTGTACTTTTCTTGTACGGGCCCACTAACAACCGACTCAAAGAAAAGTTGCGGCGCGAGCTAAGACCAGGTACGCGTATTGTATCATACGTGTGGGAATTTGAAGGTTGGCAGATGGCTGATAGCCTGCCCGAAGATACGATATACATGTACGTGATATGATTGTGCGCCACATTATTGACTTTGCATTTCGCTGACCTATAATTCGGGGATGAAAAAAGACCTTTCCATTGTCATTGTCAACTACAACGTCAAGGCGTTTCTCGAACAGTGCCTCATTGCCGTTGACCGGGCGCGAGGTGATTTGGATATCGAGATATTTGTGGTTGACAATGCTTCGGTGGACGGGAGTCAGGCAATGGTCAGAAAGAGATTCCCGGATGTTAATCTAATAGAAAACACTGCGAATATTGGTTTTTCTACGGCGAACAATCAAGCGATCAAGGCGGCAAAGGGCGAGTACATTCTTATTCTCAACCCGGATACCTTGATCCAGGAAGATACGCTGGTGGTGTTAAAAAAGTATCTTGATGAACATCAGGATGTCGGCGCGGTGGGATGTAAATTGCTCAATCCGGACGGATCGTTTCAGATAGCAAGCCGCAGGAGTTTTCCGACTCCCTGGGTCGCTTTTTGCAGGATCGTGGGGTTGAGCCGCGCCTTTCCAAGGAGTCGGCTTTTCGGACAGTACAATGTTACATATCTTGATCCCGATACCGAAGCAGAGGTAGATGTTCTCTCCGGCTCCCTTATGATGCTGAGGAATAGTGTGCTCGATCGGGTAGGTTATTTTGATGAGGATTATTTCATGTATGGCGAAGACATTGATCTTTCGTACAGGATAAAGAAGGCAGGTTGGAAGATAATATATACGCCGTTGACCAATGTCATACACTACAAAGGGGAGAGCAGCAAGAAGAGCGAGTTTTCGATCATCGCCAGATTCTATTCAACGATGCTGATATTCGTTGGCAAACACTTTGAAGGACGCTATTCCTTCCTGTTGAGAGTATTACTCAAGGCCGGGATCTACGCACGCGCTACGATGGCCTTTTTGTGGCAAACTATTAAAAGTATTGCACCACCGCTCCTGGATCTTGCTATCGTCCTGGCGAGTCTGATCCTGTCGATGAGGATAAGATTTCCCCACTATCCATTGGCGAGGTTCAGTATTGTCTTGCCGATATATACTGTTGTCTGGATGACCAGCATGTATCTTTTTGGTGCCTATCAGCGTAGGGGCAACTATCATCTGAAACCAGTTGTCTGGGGCACGATGTTCGGTTTGCTGACTAATTCAACATTCACGTACTTCTTCAAGCAATTCGCCTATTCGCGCATTGTCGTTTTGATATCTTTTTTATTGATTCTCATGCTTACATCATTGTAGCGCGTGGTGTATCGAATAGCTGGTCCCGGGGCCAGACGCGCGCCGCTTTCGAGATTGAGGCGCGCGATAATAGTCGGAGCTGGACATGAGGGTAAAAGGATTCTGAAACAGATAAGTGCGAGACCCGACATGCACTACGAAATATGTGGTTTCGTTGATTTCGACCCAAAGGCAGTCGGACGCGCCATTGACGGACTCGAGGTGCTGGCGACAATAGAAAATGTTAGAGATGTGATACGGGTGGAAAGGATAGACGATGTCATCTTTTCTTCAGATCGTCTGACAAACGCTCAGATTCTGCAGACCATTATCCGGGCAAGGGGGACCGGCGTGAATTTCCGAATCGTACCACACGAGGTAGAGTACATCGTCGCAAAATCCACGGTGGATGAGATTGATGCTGTTCCGATGCTTGACATTACTGCGTTTGCCGGACCGCTCGATCTGATGGTGAAGAGGTTGTTCGATATTGCCGCGTCTGTCGTTATTATCATCCTCAGCATGCCATTCCTGCTGTTGAATCTGGCTGTTGGTGCACGATTCAGAACAAAGAAGATAGCGGACGCTAACGGTAAGGGCGTGAGTGTGAGTTATTTTGAAAAAGGTTTTGGTTTTATGAAAGGCATTCCCCTGTATTTTTCAATATTGATCGGACGGCTGAGCATTGTCGGTTCAGAGATAATGGAGTACGATACTGATGATCTGCATCCCATCTATAAACCAGGTTTGACAGGCTTGGTTCAATTGAAATCAAGAGAGAAAAAACATGAATTGACAAGCAAAGAGAAAGACTACTACAACCTGTACTATATAAAAAACCAATCGATCGTTACTGACCTGCAAATAATCATCAAGTCAATATTCTGATACTTTAGAAAACATCGATCGGATCAACGTCGATTTCGATCTGACATTTGACTGTTCTGTATTCCTTCAGGAATTTCAGCCTACGATGGGGATAGTTCTTGTTCAGCTTGAGGACAATGAATACACGGAATTGCTTTCGAATTCTGTAGTAGAAAGAGCGGTTCGGTCCGAATATTTCGAAGCCGCCGGTCTTCTGCAGCAGTGCGTAGATTCTTTCCGCTTCGTTCCACACGTTCTGCTCTTCCGTACCTTTGATCCGTATGAGGATCAATTTTGAGAACGGCGGGAATCCCAGATCCTTACGCGACATCAGTTCGGTACCGTAGAACTTTGCGTAATTCTGTAGCTGCCCAAAAATTGTAGCATACTGCTCGGGATGGTAGGTTTGAATAAGAACCGTCCCCGGTTTCTCTCCCCGTCCAGAGCGTCCGGCGACTTGCGTGAGGACCTGAAAAGTTTTCTCTCCGCTTCGGAAATCGGGGAGGTGCAGGATGATATCCGCGTTGACGATGCCGACAAGCGTGACATCGTGGAAATCGAATCCTTTCGTCACCAACTGTGTTCCGAGGAGGATTTTTGCGTCACCTCTCTCAAATGCTTTTAGAATATTGTGCATATTACCCTTGGGGCGCGCCGAATCTCGGTCCAGCCGCACCACCATCATATGCTCTTCGGGCAGGGTAATATCTACATCCTTCAGCGTCTTTCTCAGTAGTTCCTCAATTCGCTGGGTTCCTGCGCCACGGTACAGAAGCGTGCCACGGCTGCATTTCGGGCACCTGCTGCGTAAAGGGGATTTGTAGTCACAAATGTGACACGAGAGTGATGCCTTATCATCTTTCTCGGGCTTGTGGTAGACGAGCGGGAGGTTGCAGTAGGGACACCTGGCAGTGAAACCGCAGTTTGGACACATAAGGCTGGCCGCGAAACCCCTG
This sequence comes from Caldifarciminota bacterium, assembly GCA_020343595.1. Lineage (GTDB taxonomy): Bacteria > Hydrothermota > Tepidihabitantia > SM23-42 > SM23-42 > SM23-42. The sequence goes on from CP070802.1 coordinate 1,165,741, forward strand.
CGATTCAGGAAGATGATGACCTGCTCGCCGGTTCTGATCGTCTGCTCGATCCTCGACTGCAATTCCGGTGATATGTATGGTCTCATTTCTTTCCTGATATCGATGATCTCGATCGCAGGGAGAGGCCGCGAGTCGATACGTTCCTTAAGGTCGAGCAATTGGTATTTGCCGATCTCTGTATTATAGTATGATTCGACTTGAGGGGTGGCGCTTCCCAGAACCGCGACGATCTTCTCGAACTGACAGCGGGCCACTGCAATATCACGCGCATTGTAGTGTGGCATGCGTGTGTGTTCTTTATAGGATTGATCATGTTCCTCGTCGACGATGATGATCTTGAGATCTGGCACGGGGACGAAAATGGTTGAGCGCGGCCCAATGACAATGTGATACCTGCCATCTCTGACGGCGTGCCATATCTGACGGCGTTCTTTGTCGGACAGGGTAGAATGGATGGTTACTACCTGATCATGGAATCTTTCTTCGAATCTCTCGAACAGCAGCGGAGTCATCGATATTTCAGGAACGAGCACAAGTGCCCGCCCCCCTTTTGCGATCGCTTTTTCGACACATCTTATATAGACCTCGGTCTTGCCGCTTCCGGTGATTCCGTGTAGAAGAAAGGTTGCATACTCACCGCTGTCCATTGCCTCGGAAATTCGCTTGATCGCGACGTTTTGATGATAATTGGGCGTTGGTGCCCGTACTCTTGCGTGTACTGCCTCACGTTTTTGCACGAACTCATATTTCTTCAAAATCTTTGATGGTAGTGCGACCTTCAGGACTTCTCCGAGAGGTGTTAGATAGTAATCTGCCAGCCATTTGTATAGGGTGAGCATGTTCTTCGGGATGAATCCTCGATGGACAACCTTTTCGACGTCCCTCATGCCCGAAACTTCCCGCTTCGAATTCTTATTGATGACAATGCCAAATTTCGTCTTCTTTCTGACCGGGACAACAACAAGGTCGCCAGGATTCAGGTCATCGGATGTATTATACGTGAGGTAATCCACTCGCGTTTTAGGAATGGCAATGTCGACCTTCACGGTTCATTATAATGGCGGGCGCAATTACTGTCAATATGACGCGGGAGGTGCTATGTTATGACAAGCAAACAGGTATCGTAATCGTAGTTCGTAATTCGTATTCGTTTATTTTATTATTTTCGTTAATCTCGTTAGTCCCGTTATTATCGTTATTATCGTTAATTCCGTTTTGACTGTTTTGATAATTGAGATTTGAGTATTTGGATTTATTTGGTATTTGTTGTTTGTGATTTGGAATTTGCAGGAACTGTTGTTCGGTTTCGTGCATGTTCCAAGCAACGGGTTTCGTAACCGTCGGACGACACACGATCTTTGTCATGGTTATATGTCGTAGCTGCCAGTATTGTCACTAGGTTTTGTACTCGGTTACAAACCACAAACCAAGACAAACGACCATACAGGCAGCCAAATCCAATAACCATGGACATTCTTGACAGCGCAGAACAGCCCGGTTATAGTCTGTTTGTGGAAGGAAAGGAACCTGGTATAATTTTGCTCAGTAAACTGCAGCCTCCGGAGATCAAGACAAAAACCCTGAAGCGCCAGCGTCTGCTAAATGTCGTGTCGAAGAATCTGGATAAGAAGGTTATTCTCTTGTCGGCCGGCCCTGGTTACGGTAAAACGACCTTGTTGTCACATTTCATTGCGCAAGCGAAGCGGCGTGTTGTCTATTACCATCTCGAAAAAACAGATGCCGAGCCTGCGGTTTTCTTCTCTTATCTGATCGCAGGGATAAAGAAAATAAAGCCGTCTTTTGGCCGCAAGGTCGCGCATCTGCGCCATCTGTTCAACCAACCGCACCGCTATTCTGATATCATCATTGGTACTTTCATCAACGAAGTTGTAGAGATCCTGAAGGAAGATACGTACATAATACTTGAGGATTATCATGCATTACAGCCATCTACCGCGATCGACAAAGCGTTGGATTTTTTGTTCAAGCATATGCCGGCTAATCTGCATTTCATAATTGCTTCACGTTCAAGACCTGATCTGTATTTTGCCCTGATGACAGCCAGAGATGAATTCCTCGAATTGACCGGTCAGCAACTCCGGTTTACCAAAGGGGAGATCAGGAGGTTGTTCAAGGAGACCTATGCACTACCGCTCAAAACCAGGGATCTCGAATGGGTAGAGAAGTATTCTGAAGGTTGGCCTGTGAGTCTCCGGTTGATGATCCAGTCTGCCAGTTATATCGAAGGCATAGCATCTTCTGAACATACGAAAACGGTGCTCGGGGGATATTTGCAGTCCCAGGCAGGGTTATTCAACTATTTCGCGCAGGAAATATATTTCCAGGAAACGACCCGCATGCGCAGATTCCTACTCGATTGTTCCTTATTTGACTGGCTGGACCCGGCGTTGTTTGATGTTGCTACCAGGCGCAGAAACTCGGGACAGGTACTGTCAGACCTGGCAAGGCGCAATGCGTTCGTGATCAGAATACCCGAACATGGTTACCGCCTGCATAATCTATTCAGGGATTTCCTGTACAGCAAGTTCACCGATGCAGCGCAGAGGAGGAAAATATACTTGCGAGCAGCTGAGTTTCTCTCCAGGAAGGAGAAATATGACGAGGCACTTGCGTTCTATGCAAAAGCAGGAACACACAAGAAGATGGCTGCAATAATAAAGAAGATCGGCCCGCTCTATACCGGGCAGGGCAGGAGTGGAATGCTTTGTAACTACATTAAACAGATACCGGCTAAACTCCGTAATCGTGATCACGATCTTCTTATTACGTATTCCCGAGCATTGACCATCGTAGGACGGTTTGCCGAATCCTGGCAGAGTATACTGAAAGCTCGGGCAAATCTGAGAAAATTACCTGGCGCAAAAAGAAAGTATGCGGATGTCTTGTATGCCATGGGCGGCATCAGTTACACGGCCGGCAAATTCAAATCTGCCATGCGGTACTACCGTGAAGCACTCAGAGTGTGCCCAAAGGATTCCAGCCTGACAAGAGCTTCGATCCTCAATTCTCTCGGCTCTATTCATACCGCGCTCGGTGGTACATATCTACCCAGAGCCGTAGGTTTCTACGAAAAGGCGTATGAGATCGCAAAGAACAGGGGATATGCAGATATTGAAGCGAGCATTCTTAATAACTGGGCGATGACCGAGTGGAAGATGGGTAATTTGAGGTCAGCCTATGCAAAACTCTCGAAGATAACCGGCATGCTTGCTCAACATTTTTCACCGGGCTGTGGCGCAGGATTCTTCAACGCGGCGAGGTTGAGTATCCTGCT